>NZ_JBHSRJ010000004.1:0-1636765 GCF_042658885.1 Nocardioides hankookensis
TCCAGGCGGTCTACCTGGGTAGCGGCACCCTGAACTCGTCGAGCAGCGCGCAGCTGTCCTACGCGGTGGTCAAGGCCGACACTGCGATCACAGCCACGCTCCCGAACGGCGAGGTTGACAACAGCGTCAGCGTCCCGGTCGCAGTGTCCACGGTGGGCTCCACGGTGGTCGCCAGCGGAGAAGTCACGGTCAGTGAGGCGGGCAAGGTGTTGACGACCCTCGGGTTGGTCCAGGGCAAGGCGACGTTCCCGCTCGCGGCGCTGGCGCCGGGGACGCACACGCTGGACTTCGGATACGTCGGCGACGTCAACACGGTTGCGTCGACGCTGCAGGTCAAGGTCGTGGTCAAGAAGTTCGTCACGACGACGAAGCTGGAGCTGGACCGGGTCAAGACCACGGCCGGCGGGCTCGCAGTGACGGCCACGGCCACGGTTGCGGTTACTGGCGGCTCTGCGGCAGACGGCGAAGTCTCGGTGGTCGTCGATGGCACGGTCTTCGTGACGAGGCCCGTCGGCACTGCACCGATCAAGGTCGCACTTCCGATCACGAAGGTCGGTACGCACAGCGTCGTGCTGCGGTACGCAGGAAGTGCGACAACTCTGCCATCGCAGAGCGAGTCCGTGACCTACGCCGTCGCGAAGGCAAGTTCCGCGGTGAAGGCCAAGTTCAAGAAGGCCAAGCGTCACCGGCTCAAGGTGACCGCCACCGTGACCTCGACGGCTGTTGTCGCGGGCAAGATCCAGGTCCTGCAGACCGTGAAGGTGAAGAAGGGCAAGAAGACGAAGACCAAGATCAAGGTCGTCGGCACCGCCACCGTCAAGAAGGTCGGCAAGACCGTCACGGTCACGATCAAGACCAAGAAGCTCAAGAAGGGGCGGCAGAAGTTCACCGTGCGCTATCTCGGGTCTGCGAGCGTCCTGGCCTCGACCAAGGCGTACAAGGTCAAGGTCAAGTAGCACTCATCCCAGAAGGCGAGGCGGCCTCTCACTCGGAGGCAGCCTCGCCTTCTGCGCCGTGGAGGACAATAGTGGAGATCGTCGAAGTGGACGCGTCCGTCGTCGTCCGGGGCATGGCCAAGCTGACCGTGCACCACCATGAGACCGGTTTGAACCGTGGTCTCGAACATCGCGAGCCTGTGGTCCTCCGAACGGCAACGGGTGAGATGTACGCCGCGCAGGTCTGGGCCATCGACTTCGAGGTCGAAGACACCCTGTACACGCTCGCGATAGGTGCGAGGCTGCCAGGTGACCTTGCACTGGAGCGCGTTGAGGGACTTGACTGGGCACGCCACGACCTGGCGATGCATGAGCTGGTCGACCTGCTCGGACGGCTGAGAAGCGAACGCGCGCGAGGCCCTCGTCGGCTGTAGTGTCTCTCGCTGGGGTGTGATGGGGGTCTGCGAAGACTGGTCCGTCGTTCTGCCGCAGCAATTCGCCGGCACCCCGAATCTGCGCGTGCCGCTCGCCAACAAGCGAGACGGAACCCGATCTCTGCTGACGACGTCCAACCTGCGTCAGGCCGATCGTGCCGACGACACTCTCCGGCGTAACCAGGTTAGGAGAAGCGATGGGCTCGGAACGATGCGCCGTCGGTACACTGCCTCTCACGGTATTCGCAAGTTGCGAATCAGAGGACTCCGATTCAGGCAAGCCATCAAATGACGCCGGTCCGGTCATCACCGCGGCTGGCGATTGGGAGTCGACACCGGCAGCGGACATGCGTGGACGTCTCGTCCTCAAAGATGGCTGTCTACAGATCGGAGACGACGCAATCTTCTGGCTCCACGGAACACGATGGGACCAGGACGCCCAGGGCGTCGTGCTCACAGATGGAAGCAAGGCAATCGCCGGACGACAGTTTCATGGCGGAGGCGGCGTCTACGACACCGGTACAGACTTCGCTGATCTTCTGGATTCCAACGACGCAGCCAACAAGCTCACCGAGTGCGTGGATCGCACGGGCGGGACCGGCGTGCGCCTGCTGACACCCTGAGTGGCGCGCCGAGCATGGTTCGGGGAGAGACCTGCCGATCGGTTGCGGCGCAGGAGCCGGGTCGACGGGGTGCCTGAGACTCGCCAGGCGGGCCAATCCTGTGCCGCGACCTCGCCGCGTTCCGCGACCGCACAAAGATGGGACGGAGGTTCGCAAGCGCCTCTCGAGACGCCCGCTCACCAAGTATCTCCCGACTGGCGACCTCGACGCAACCGCGGTCACGTCCGACATCGCCAAGATGGTCGACACGCCTCGGACCTCATCGAAGCCTTCAGCGCATTTGGTGACTGCGCCTGTGATGACGCAATACGCGACAGGGCGCCCCGCAACTTCATCGCCGAAGTGCGCGCGGACTTGGCACGCCGCAAAGAGGAGGTCCGCGCCGAGCCCAGCAACACCCGCGAGAACTCCGCGCGTCGGCGGAGCTGCAGAAGGCTGTCGCCAGCACGCGACTGCAGCAGACGGTCATCGTCCTGATAGTTTTCGCGATCGTCATCGCCATGCTCAGTCTCGTGTGTGGGGGCTCAGCAGGTCAGTACCTCACGGGTCAGCAGTCAGTCAGGCAAAAGGACAGGACCTGCCTAGTCGCTGCGGGACGACTCCGGCCTCGCCAGATGGCCTGATGCCTGAGATGCCCATAGAGGATGTGGTCGACGAGCCTGCGATCTGGTCGACGTACCATCCCAGCGGTCGGCCGGCGACGCGCTCGGCGAGGACGGCGGCGGCCGCATGAGCGAACCGACGTTGCGCCGCTTCCCCCGACACGTGCGCGGTGAGCTGTCTCAGACGTCCGACGACGGCGCAGGCGGCCTCATGCTCCACCGCACACCTGGTGGCTGGCTGAGCTGCGTCCAGGGCAGCGTCGAGCTCGCGTGTCGCTACCAGAGCGCCGGCAGAGCGCGGCCGCGGCGGGGCGGTGCGGCCGTCGTCGATTAGGCCGTAGCTGGAGAACGCCAACAGGCCGACAGGCCCCTCGCGGCGCAGCCAGTCCAAGGGGTCCATCCCGGCCGGGAGCGTGACGGCCAGGACCTCACGGTGCAGCCCGGTCATCGTCGAGGTCGCCCACCGGGCCGTAGCCGCCTGTCCGGAAGGGTCCGGGTCACCGCACACGATCGGTGGGCGCGCTGAGATCGCGGCCACCCGTTGCGCAACTGCCCGCGTGAGATTGAGCCCGGACTGGCTCACTGGCGCGAAGTGCTCGGACATTCCGGCGGCCGCCGCGGCGGCCGCGATCGCCAACGCATCCAGAGTTCCCTCGACCACGACAGCGGAGCCTCGTCGGTCCACTTGGTGCTCGGTCGGCCGATACAGGACCTCGGACCTGTCGAAGACGACCGTGCGGGGGTGGTTGAGGTACTTCGGGCGACGATCACCCTCCGCCCACGACACCGCACGGGCGGCCACACCGACGACCTCACCGGTCCCGGTCCGGAAGGGCACCATGACCCGGGCGCGGAAGCGATCGATGATCACGCCGGCGGCCGGGACGTCCCCGGTGCGGCGTGCCGCCCAGCCGGCGTCGACCATCTCGTCCTCGGTGAACCCGGCCCGGCGCAGCTGGTCGACCAGGCCCGTCGGAGACTTCGGAGTGTGCCCGACCAGCGGCCCGCCGACAGTGTCCTCCAGGATCTCCAGCCCCGAGACGTCGACACCGCGGTAGACCACGTACGCGCGCGCTCGCTCGGCGAGCTTCGAGAGCGTGAGGTAGCGCCAGGCCTCGGCGTTCACGGCCAGCACTCGCTCCGCCGAGGTTCGCTCAAGGTCAGGAGCCTCGTAAGAGCCACCCGGGGTCGCCCCCCGATCATCCGGCCCCACGTCAACGCTCGCGGCAGGGTTCACTGTGATAGGTCCGCTCTGCTCGGGAATCGTTGCGGCCTCGCGCGGGCGGTCCCGGTCGCCGCCCGGACCAGCTCCACGACGTCACCCACTCACGGCGCTCGGCCGGGCGAGCGCCACGGATCATCGGCAGCCGGGTGCTCCAGCTAACGTGCCAACCCTCAGTCCGCAGCACACACGACGGCGATGCTGGCTGTAACGGTCGTCCCTGCTGCATAGTTCGCCAGCGTCGTCCGCCAGCCGCTCCCCGCCGGAATCGGACCTGTCGAGGCTGTCGCGGCTTCGCCGTCTGGACGGATCGGGTAGCTGCTCGTGATCACTGGCTTCGCGCCATTGGTCGTAAGTGTCTGATGGGCAGAACTGACGGCGCGCTCGTCGGGTGCGCAATAGACGTCGACCGTCTGCTCGCCAGTCGTCAAGGTGATGTTCTGGGACCGCATCGTCACGTCTGTCATGCCGTTGGCTCCGACGGGGCCGCGCGCTCCGACCGGTCCGGTTTCGCCGGCCGGGCCCTGGGCGCCGGCAGCGCCGGGCTTCCCTGCGAGCGCCGTGATCGTCGCCGAGGCAAGATCCGTCGTTGTGATCGTCTTGTTCTTGATGTCGGCGGAGGCGACTGTGTTGTCCTTGATCTGCTTGCCGGTGATGAGTCGGCCAGCCGTGGCACCCCCAGCGCCGCCAAGAACCAGGGCGATGGTGACGACGGCGACACCGGTCAGGATGCGGACGGGAGACTTGGTGGCGGCGATCTTCATGGTGACACGATGCCGAGCGTTGATGGGAGCGCGACGGGAGTGACGTTGTAGATCATTCAGAGCATTTGGATGTTTCCGCCAGACACGAAGACCTCCGGTTGCGAGATGTGGGGCCGTGTAGCAACACATCTCGGCCGGAGGCCTTCGCGATCACGCAGCGAGTACGCCGCAGCTATGGCTGCCTCGACATCAAGCTAGCGGATCCGGATCGCCTTGCTGATCGCCGTCGACCGGGCGAAACCGGACCTGCTGACGGTGACCCGCACGCTGACATGGCGCCCACGGTCGGTCCGAACGGGCCGGTACGACGACTTGGTCGCCCGCTTGATCGCCTTTCCGTTGCGCAGCCACTGGTAGGCGACCTTGCCGGGTGCGGGACTCCATCGGCCGGAGGAAGCGTTCAGGCGCTTTCCGACCCGCGCCGTGCCCTTGATCGCTGGCTTCTGCTTCAGGTCGAGAGCAATCGGCTTCGGCTCGGGTGGCCGGGTGCGCTGCAGCGCCGCGGCGGTCCAGGCGGGCTGGGAAGCGCCGGGGATGACCAGCTCAGGCTGCACAGAGCAGTCCAGAGGCGCCTGCTTCGTCCAGACGCCGTCCGGCTCCTGCCAGGCGAGCGCGGCGCCGTCGGGTGCGAACGTCGGACCAGAGATGTCACCAGGCGAGCTGATGCCGCAACGAGGCGACGGAGAGTCAGGCAACGTCCCGCTTCGCACATCGCCGGACATGGCATAGGTGACGATCGCGCTCTTGTAGACCGCCGCGAACGACTCGCCGGTCCGTGCCAGCGCCGGTTCCGTGACCGGGCCCGTGTAGTAGCCGGTGCCATCACCGTCGTTGAACCACGAGCTGGTCCGGACTCCGAGGTCGAATGCCTGGATGCCGTCGGCATCTCGACCGTTGACCAGTAGTCGGGATCCCGAGACCCAGGTCGGATTGTCGAAGGGCGTAGGTCCGAACTCGCCTGGGTTCGTCAGGTGATCGGCAGCGCTGACCGCCGTGATCCACCGGGTCTTGCAAGACAGAAGTGGTGGGCAGGTGTAGTGCTGGTAGGTGTAGGCGACCCTGCGACCATCAGCGCTGATCGCGACGTGCGTAATGGCGCCGCCAATTGGGTCTCCGGCGGTGTCCGCCGAGTCGGGTGGGTCGAAGGAGTTGAGCACCTGGCCCCATTGGTTCATGCGGTAGACGACGGTGCCGCGGGCCGCAACAACGATGCCGTTGTCGTCGCCGTCCGGCGACACCCACGGCGCCGCAGCGCTGCCGTTCGTAGTCAGCCGTCGTTCTCCGGTTCCATCGGGGAGCGCGACATACACGTCGTGTCCCTTGACGTAGACGATCGTGCCCGGGCCCGAGGCAGCGGCAGTCGAAGGAGAGACGCCGCCGACAACGGTCAGCGACGCGATGATCAGGGAGGCAACGGGGAGCGCACGGCCCAAGAGACGCAACATGGACACACGATCGTCGAGTCGGCGTCCTGACGCCCAGGGTCGGCAGTCCTTGATGTCCAGGGCAGACCCGGGCCGTCGCACCCAGCCATGCATCGACCCGACCGGTCCAGGTCATCGGTCCCTCGTGGCCGGGCCGTCCGAACCGAAAACCTTGCGCCGACCACACATCGCTACACCTGTTCCTCGGAAGGACCCTGTCATGCGCAACTCCCGACCGCCACTTGCCCGCCGCGCTGCCCGTCTGGCAGCGGGCGGCCTACTTCTGGTCACGCTCGCCGCTTGCGGTGGCGGCAGCGACGACGAACCGAAGGCGGACACGACCAAGGCCGCTGACGGTGGCTCTGTGGATCTCTCGGACGATCTCGCCGAGATCCCGAAGGAGTGCAAGAAGGCATTTCCGATGGCGCTCGACACGCCGCACCTGGACGAAGTCGAGCTCATGCCTGCTGACTGGCCCGAGCCTCCACTCGACGCCACATTGTGCGTGACGGAGGGCAACGAGGACGGCAGCCAGCAGTGGGCTGAGTACGCCACCGACGCCACGCCTGAAGAGGTGATCGCGGCCTACCAGCCGGCTCTGGAGTCGTACGGCGCCCAGCGAGCGGACAACGACACCACGCTCGCACTCGGTGGCACGGTTGGCGAGACGGCGTTCGTCGTGTCCGCCTCCGAGGGCTTCTACCGGCTGATCTTCATGACGGAGTAGGTCGCACCAGCGACGCTCAGCGGCTCGGCCGGCAGCGTCGCCGAGAGATGAACCATCCGTCCCGATCAGATCACTCGCCCGCGCGGCAAGGTGCCGCGGTCGGAGCCCTCGCGGCCCGACGATCCAGAAAGCAGTCCATGACCACGACCAACAACGACAGCCTGCGGACTTCGCCGTCGACCCGCACCCGTGCCCTCTGGCCGTTGTGGGGCCTTCCCGCCGGCCTCCTCGGCTTCATCGCGACGGTGTTCCTGAACGCCCGGCCGCCAGCCGAGTCGAAGACCGACGGCTACACGGTCACTCCCGACGACATGCCGACGCTCGACGTGGGGTCCTATCACCTGGCTGTCGTCCTCGGCTACATCTCGGTGATGTGTCTGCTGGTCTTCGCCGCCGAGTGGCGACGTCGGGTGGAGCGGCGCTTCGAGCATTCCACCGGGGCCGCGGTCGTCACGCTCGGGCTCGTGGCCTCGGCCGGCGGGCTGACTCTCGCCTACGGGTGGATGGGTGCGCTGTCGCGGTATCTCCCTTCCGCACCGGAGGGCAGCACGTACGACAACCAGGGCACCTTCGTCTACTTCATGCTCACCGACTTCAGCCCGTACATCGCCTGGCTCGGGGTGCTGCTTGCCGGCGGCGCTCTCGCATGGATGGCGTTCCGGGAGCGACTGGTCTCGCGAGCGCTGGGCGCGTTCACCGGCGCAGTGTTCGTCGCGATCCTGGCCTTCGTCTTCATCACCGGCGTCCCTGGTGCGCCGGGGATTGCTGGCCTGGTATGGGCGATTGCTTCCGTCTGGCTCGCCCTCGGGCGCAGCGCCGTCACCCGGACCTCGGATGCGTAGAGCGCTCCTCGCCGTCACGGTCCTGGCGCTGTGCGCTACCGGTGCGCCCGCGTTCGCCGCGGGGGGCGACGACCTACCCGACGTGACACCGCCCGTGATCACGATGACTGTGTCTCCGGCGATCTGGACCGATGGTACGGGCGTGGGGTGGCGTGACGCTCCTGCGTCGGTGACCGTGTCTGCCACCGACAACTCAGGGTTCACCCCTGTGCTGAGCTGGTCAGTCACCGGAGCGCAGACCAGCTCGGGCAGTCGAGCCGGATCCTTCCAGGTCAGCTCCGAGGGTGTTTCGACCGTCCAAGTCAGTGCCGTCGACGTGGAGGGCAACACCGCCGAGCGAAGCGTCCGCGTGGGCATCGACCTCACCGCGCCGACCATCACGGTCGACAACCAGGAAGGTGCCACCGTTCCGCTCGGGTCCGCTGTGCCTTTCACCTACTCGTGCGCCGACGGTGGCAGCGGCATCAACTTCTGCGACGGGTTCGTGTCCGGTCAACCCCTCCCGGCCTCCGAACCCGGTGACCACTGGATCAACCTCTCGGCGGTCGACCGGGTCGGCCGTGAGCGCATTCGGAAGTACTTCTACGAGGTGACGGACGGGCCGCTCGACGTCACCACACCTCCATTGATCAGCGGTCGGACGAGAGTGGGGGAGAGGCTGCATGTCGATGTGGCATTCGCCCCCACGCCCGAGCACATCCGCTACGTGTGGCTCTACGGCGAGCACCAGAGCAGCCAGGTCTCCGACGGCCCCGACTGGACTGTCCCCGCCGAGGCCGCGGGATATCCAGTGCGGGTGTCGGTCGAGGCCTACCTGCGAAGTCGCGAGCTGACGACCGTCGATTCGCCGTCCGTGGGACCGGTCACGACGTTCACGTTCCCGGACTTCGACACGCCGCTGGTGCAGGGGACGCCCCAGGTTGGCCGGCGGCTGACTGCAGTCCCTGACACCACCGATCTCCCTGGCGGGACGCTGGTGCAGACTCTCTGGTACGACGACCAGGGCCGGTCGCTGAGCGATCAGTCCGAATTCTCCGTCGATGGTCAAACGGCCGGGCATCGAGTCCGGCTGCTGGTGCGCTACGTCAAGCCCAACTACGACGACGTCGAACTCTGGTCAGGGTGGACCGCTCCAGTTGCGATGGGTGTCGTAGACCCGAAGCCTGCGGTCAGGAACACTCCGCACTGGGACGAGTCCCAACGCTGGACCCTCTTCGCGGACCGCGGTGCCAATGCCTTGCAGGTTCCCGTGACGATCGAGTGGAGCTGGGCGGACCAGCCAGATGTCATTATTTCGACTAACCTGGAGTTCGAGCTGCGCCCCGAAGACGTGGGGCATGTGATCCGGACGCGCTTCAGTTATCGAGCCCCCGGCTACGTGGATGCAGTGGTCGTGATCGACTCGGGACCGGTGACTGGCCTTGACTTCGAGGCCAGGGGAACACCAGCAATCACCGGAATTGCCCGGGCCGGCGAAACCCTCCGTGCGACGCCCGGCAGCTTCACCCCTGCAGCTACGAGCACCGACTACCAGTGGCTGCGCGATGGAGCGACCATTGCCAGTGCGACGGGATCGTCGTACCGACTCGTCGGAGTGGACGCCGGCCACCGGATCTCGGTGCGCGTCACGAGCCGCCGCCTTGGCTTCAACACGGTTCAGATGGTCAGTGCCCAAACCGCGCCTGTGGCGCCGGCACCGGTCGCCGGGTCTGTCAAGCCTGCGCTGTCGACCAGGGCCAAAGTGCTCGGCAAGGGCAAGGTCCGTCTCACCGTGGCCGTGTCGCGCCAGGGTGCGTCGGGCAAGGTCGCGGTCGCGGGCAAGATCGTCGTGAAGGCAGGACGCAAGGTCGTCGGTCGCGGCGTGCTGAAGCGAGGCAAGGTGGTCGTGCAGCTGCGCAAGCAGAAGCGCGGCAAGCACGTGTACGTCGTCACATACTCCGGCGCCTCCGGAGTCAAGTCGACCTCCAAGAAGGTGAAGGTGCGCGTTCGCTGAGCGACGCGTCTGGCGGGTCACCGCTCCGCGCGTCGGCGTGAGCGGCCCAGCTCGTCCTTGTGCGTCAGGTTGATTCGGTCCCGGACGCACGAGGACGAGTTCAGCGGACTCGGCATGATCAATCGACCTCAGGCGAGACCGCGGGGGTGGTCCATGCCAGAGCAGCGCCAGGAGGAGGCGGTGCGCCTCGGCCCGCGCCGCTGTGGCAGTCGTTCTCTGACGGATCGCGTTCGCCCTGGTCACCGCTTCGCTTCCCATCCATGAGGCGACCGACCGATGGTCGGCAGCACTGCCAGCTGCTGTCTGTCCGAGACGAGGTCGCTACGTCGCGGTCCGCAGCGGCGGCGCAGTCCGGGTCATCTGCGCCATCGACATCCTCCGATGACCAGGGAGGACGCTGAGCGCCTGCTCCATGAGTTCGTCGATGTCGCCGTCCGAAGCGACCAGGAAGGTCTGGATCGCGGCCAGCAGCAAGAGCCGCCGGGCCGTAGGACCGTGGACCAGTTCGGGAACGTTCGTCGGGGGATGCCCGGCGAGCTGGTCAGCCATGAGCGTGGCCGCCTGCGCCGCAAGGTCGGGTCGTCCCAGGGCCTCTGCGGTCGCGATGGCCTCTTGTGCCATCGCCGACGCGCCATCCGGGTCGAAGGCGAGACGGCAGGCCGAGATGCGACGCAGCAGCATCCAGTACCGTTCGGCTGCGGTCCCGTCCGGATCCAGTCGGTGGAAGTCGAGTGCATCGCCGAGGAGCTCGGCCTCATCGGCATATCGAAGAAGTACCCGTGCCCGTGCTGCGGCTGTCGTCAGCGAACGCCAAGCGCGGCCGGTGTACTGCTCGCCGGCGTTCCGCCAGTGCAGCAGAACGGCCGCTCGGCTCTCCAATCCGACCTGGGTCGCATGCATTGCCTCGGCAACCCGCGCATGCAGGCCGGACAGATCGAACGGCGGGATGGACCCTAGGAGGGCGTCGTGGACGACGTCACTGGAGAACTCCCAGGATCCGTCTGACCGGTGATGGACGACTCCCGCAGCCCGCGCCGACTCGAGGCCCTCCGCGACGTCAGTGCCCTCCGCGCTGCCATAGGCGAGTACGACGTCCGCCGAGAACTGGCGGCCCATCACGGCAGCAACTTGTAGGGCCACAGAAGTGAGGGGAGGCAACACCTCGACGCGTCTGCGGATCATGGCGGCTAGGGATGGTGGCAGGCGGTTGTCTACCGGGCGGCCGTCACGGAGTATCTCGACGACGTACTGCGGGTTGCCGCCGGTGCGCTGGTGCAGCGCGTCGATCTCGGCCTCCGAGAGAATGCAGTCGGAGACGGTGGTCGCAAGCAGCTCCACCTCCGCTCGGAGCAACTCGCGCAGCTGCAGCACGACGCCTCCTGAGCGCATCATGCTCACGGTCAGGGCGTCGCCTGCTGAGCTGCCGCCGCCGAGGCGTCGACTGACGACAAGCATCAAGGGCACGTCGATGAGACGCTCGGCGACGTAGCCGAGGATCTCGAGCGTGGCCGTGTCAGCCCACTGGGCATCCTCGACCACCAGCAGCACGGGAGCGATCGCGCACGCCTTGCGCAAGAAGTCCGAGATGGCCTCGGCTCCGGGGCAGAGGTCTGTGGCTGCGAGCGAAGGACTGAGTAGCGACTGGGGCGGCAGCGGCACGCCGGACCGGTCGGCCAGCGAAGTCAGCGCGCGGACCAGCTCCGCCAGCGGTACGGCCTGACCAGCGGAGGGATTCCGCACCGACGTGACGATCGCGAGATGGTGCTCGCGGACCCATCCGACAACGTCGGCGATGAGGCGGGACTTGCCCATGCCGGCATCTCCGACGACCTCGCAGTGGCCGACGCCGCCGTCCACGGTCGCCCGGACGGCATTCTTGAGCGCCAGCAGCTCGCGCTCGCGGCCGATCAGGGGGAGGCGGTTCGGGGCGAATCGTGTCGCATGCTTCGACACGGGCCCGGGCGCGGCCATGGGTTGGTCGCGGTCCTTCAGTGTGCGACCAACCATCATCGGTTGGGTTCCCAAGATGCTCGGATCCTGGCGCAGGATGTCGAGCTGCAGTCGACGCGCCGCGGGTGATGGATCGATGCCGAGCTCGACTGCCAGCGTCGTACGCAGCCGCGTCAGGACGTCGAGTGCGTGGGCCTGCCGGTCGCAGCGCACCAGTGCGACGGCCCACAGCCGCCACAGCTGTTCGCGCAGCGGACATGCGGCCACGAGCTCCTCGAGAGCCACCGCTGCGCTCCGAGCGCGGCCCATGGTCAGGTCCAGCACAGCAACGGCTGTCTGGGCGTCGAGCCGCGCTTCCTCCAGTCGCCGGCGTTCACCAGCGGCCAGCGGGTGATCGCCGAGATCGTGGAACGGATCACCGCGCCACAGGGTCAGCGCGTCCAGGACCGCTGCTTGGGCACGGTCATGAGACTCCATGTCGGCCGAGAGCGCGGGTCGGGTGAGGTCAGGCAGCGTGGACAACTGTTCCTGGACCACCGTCACAACGTTGTCGAACCGGCTCACGTCGATCTGGTCAGCCGGGAGGGTGAGCTGGTAGCCCGCCGGCCCGAGTTGGAGGTACTTCCAATCGGCGTGCGGTTGACGCTGCGGATCGAGCAGTCGGCGCATCCGGGCGACGTAGCCCTGGAGAGTGTTGCGAGCCGACGGTGAAGGTCGACCGCTCCAGACAGCGTCGATGATGTTCTCGACCGGGATCGGCCTTCCGTGTCCGAGCACGAGCACGGCCAGGAGGCTCCGCATGCGATGAGCGCTGAGCGGCGTGCACCGGTCGCCGACCGTCAGCGTGCTGGTGCCCAACACCCCGATGTCGACCCGCGGGTGAGTCACGGCGGCCACCTCCCTTGCGCGCATCGCGAACGACCCTCCCGGTCACCACATCAGGCTGTTGTGTGAAGTTGCAGGGAGAGGGATCCCTGCGCGCTCCCATCCGAGTGGAAGGGTGTCGTACGTTTCAGGCTTCGTCGGAGGCCCGTCACCCGTCGAATCGCAGCGGCATCCCGTCGCCAGGGGGCAGGCTCCAGCCATGCCGAGGATCTCAACAGTCCGTGCGGGCTGTTCCCGCTCTAGCCTCACCCGCTCTCAAGCTCGCCGCATGTCTCCTCATGGCTGAACGTCACGTCGCGCTGGTCACCGGAAGCACCTCCGGCATCGGCGAAAGCATCGCCCGTCGACTCGCTGCCGACGGCATGCACGTGGTCGTGCACTCGGGGCGCAGTCGATCTGAGGGCGAGAGGATCGCTGCGGAGCTCGGAGGTAGCTACCTACAGGCGGACTTGAGTGATGCCGGCACAGCGGGGGCCGCTGTCGCTGAGCTGCTCCATGGTCTAGGGCGGCTCGACGTGCTGATTAACAACGCAGCCATCGGCTGGCCCATTGCGCACACCGATCTCGACGCCGCCACACCGGAAGTCTGGCGACGCATCTTGGAGGTCAACCTCATCTCACCGTGGTCGGTCGCCGCCGCGTCCGCGCCCTACCTTGCGCGGGCCGGAGGGAGCATTGTCAACATCTCGAGCCATGCCGGCGTACGCCCGAAGGGATCGTCGGTGCCGTACGCCGCCAGCAAGGCGGCCCTCAACCACATCACGAAGCTGCTGGCTGTGGCACTTGGCCCGGACGTCCGGGTGAATGCGGTCGCCCCTGGTCTCGTCGAGACCCCGATGACCGCAGCCTGGACCGACGTCCGCGACCTGTGGCTGGCGCGAGCGCCCATGCGTCGCCCGGCCACCCCTGCGGACGTCGCGGACCTGGTGGCCGCCCTCATCGCGAATCCGTACGTCACGGGCGAGGTCGTCCTGCTCGACGGAGGCCTCAACCTCACCTGATGGCGCAAACGCCCGCAGCACCCTTCATCGCCCCGACCGGTCAGAAGGGCTGAGCCGGTCCTCGACGAGCCCTCGGTTGTCGCCGAACCCGTCAACGGCTCGACGGACCGATTCGAGGTGGGCGCCCGCGGCCCCGACGATGCGGATCGGGTGGCCTGGCGTGTAGTGATTCCACTGGGCCGGAACGTACGCCGCGCGGGAAACGGCCCACCTGCCCTCCGGCTGTTCGGTGAGGTCGACCTTGACCGTGATGCCTTCGTAGGCGGCGGGTCGCTCGACCTCGCTCTGCGCCACCATGTTGCCGAAGCCGAAGACGACCCACTTTCCGTTGATCTTGGTGATCGGCTGGACGACGTGGGCGTGCTCGCCGAGGACCAGGTCGACGTACGGCGAGGCCGTGAGCACGTCAGCCAGAGCGACCTGATCCGCGTCGGGGAGGTGCTCGTACTCGGTGCCCCAGTGCACGTGCGCGATCACGAAGTCCGCCCCGGCGGCTCGGCCGCGGGCGGCTTGGTCGAGCAGGCCGTGCCGGATCTCGGTGGTCTGCGAGACCGCCCACCACTGCTCCTCCGGCACGACGAACCCGTTGAGGCCGTACGTTGCGGCGACGACGCCGATCCGAACGCCTTCGGCTGTCGTCAGAATGACGGGCCGTTCGCGCTCAACGCTGCGGAAGGTCCCGGCGTGGGCGATCCCGCTCGCCTCGAGCAGGTCGTCGGTGGTCGTCACGCCATCGAATCCCTGGTGCCCAGCTGTGGTTGGAGGCGGCGGTACAGGCATCCCAGCCCATGCTCGCGATCCAGGGCGCGATGGACCGTGGTGCCGCGAAGACCGGGTAGCTCTCGTGCTCCTCGCCGGGTGCGGCGAACGGCACCTCGGTGTGACAGATCGCGAGGTCCGCTGACTGCATCGTCGGTCTGAGGGCAGCGAACATCGGGTCCCAGTCGTAGCGCATGCCGTGTCCGGTGCGCACGTGGTCCTCTGCGGCGGACTGCCACACGGTGTTGTGCCACAACAGGTCGCCACCCATGACGATCGACGCTGTGCGCGGCCTTGGGTTCGCATCGATTGTCTGGGTCGGATCTGCACACGTCAGGTTGGTCGTCGTAGGGTCCGCCCGGCCGGTCGTGGAGGAAGGTGTGGTGCACGCGCAGGTGAGCAACGCGATCCCGATCGCTGCCACCCCCGGTGCCCGCCGGTGCCCGACGATCACCGGGCGCACCGCACCATCCGGGGGAAGGGTGCACGACAGATCACTGTGGGCTGCCATCCGCCCTCTGGGTGCGGCGATCCCCGCTCAGCTGACGCCAGTCCGCAGGAACGTGATCATCTGCGCCTCGCTCAGGCCGGGGGAGGAGACCCCGAACAGCTTGCCTCCGAAGCGGCTCGGGGCTTGGAGATAGATCGCGACCTCACCCGAGCGCGGGTTCGTGCCGACCCAGGCCTTCGCAGGCGCCGGTACTTCGACCGGACGGGATCCGTCGGGGACTCCGCTCGGCACGAAGACATGCAGGACGTCGTCAACCGACTCGGCCGCCGGATGGCGGTAGCTGAAGATGAAACCTGCAACCTCGATGGTGTCGGTCGTCAGTTCCGGGCTCGGCGTAGCCGTCCCGGGCGCCATGAACGCGGACCGATCACCGGCCGTACGTGACGCGGTCTCTGCGGCTTCAGGCGCGGACACCCAGACGGCGGCGAGGGCGGCGACGACGGCGGCGGAGAGGGCCAGTGGTATGCCGACGGGGGCGGCTGTCGGACGCGGAGCGGGGATACGTCCGGCGTACTGGTGGTCGCGGGCGCCGTCGCGGAAGGCTCCGCCCAGCTGGCGGGTCAGGTCGTCATCGGTCAACATCGGCGTTCTCCTTCTCGGGGGTGAGCGCGGCCCGGAGGCGTTCCAGGGCGCGCGAGGTCTGTGACTTGACGGTGCCGGTCGAGCACCCGAGCGTCGCGGCGGTCTCCTCGACCGAGAGGTCGTCGAAGTAGCGCAGCACGAGCACGGCCCGTTGGCCCGGCGGGAGCTGGGCGGCGGCGCGCACCAGCTCGTCGCGGTCCAGCAGCCCGTCGACCACGGGGATCGTGGCCTCGACGCCGTCGAGCGGTGCCTCCGCGGGCCGGCGGGCGAGGTCTCGCCACCGGTTCTTGGCGAGGTTGACGACGACCCGGCGCGCGTACGCCTCGGGCTGGCGCCGTGCGCTCCGCCACCGGCGCGCGGTGCGCAGGAGGGCGGTCTGCACGAGGTCCTCGGCGTGGCCGCGGTCGCCGCACAGCAGGTACGCCGTATACGCGAGGCGATCGGCCGAGCCGACGACGAACTCGTCGAACGTGCGTCGGTCCCGGCTCGGGATCATGGGTTCCTCATCGGTGGCTCCGTCTGGTCACACCCGTAGAAACCCCAGCTGGGGGGCCGAGGTTGTCACGGACATCAGGTTCACTGCTGGCGTTGAAGGGTCAGTGCGAGGTCACGTAACGCCGGCGCCACCCAAATGCCGAGTCGGACGGCCGCGAAAGCGGCCGTCCGACCCAGTTCCGTGCAACTAGCAAGGCGTCAGTCGAGGACGCCGATCACGCCGAGGTCCGGGTTCATCGCCGCGGCCGGGGTGTTGGTGTAGCCAGTGACCTTCGATCCGTGGAGGAAGTAGAACTTCTGGATCTCCAGCGGGATGTAGGCGACGTCCTGGCCGAGGACGATGTCCGCCTGCTGCAGGGCAGCGGTCTGGTCCTCCAGCGAGGTGGCGTTGGCCGCCTGGTCGACCAGGGCGTTGAACTCGTCGCTCTCGTAGGCGCCGTAATCCTGGCCGTCCGAGTTCTCGGTCAGGTTCGGGCGGCTGTCGAACAGCGGCGGGGTGACGGTGATGGCCGAGGGCCAGTCGGCGCCCCAACCGCCCCAGATGACGTCGCTGTCCTTCGTCGGCTTCTGGACGACGTCGTAGTACGTGTCACCGAGACCGTCGAGGGTCGTGTCGAAGCCGGCAGCGTCCCACGTCTCCTTCAGCGCGGCGGCCTGCTTGTCAGCGGTCTCCGAGCTCGGGTACGTGAAGGTGATCGGGTACGGCATGGTCACGCCGGCCTCTTCGAGGAGCTCCTTCGCCGCGGCGGGGTCACCCTCCTGCGGGCCGGAGAAGGCCGGGTTGTCCTGGTAGCCGACCACAGCCGGGTTCACGATCGACTCGGCGGGCGCGAAGGCCTTCTCGCCACCACCAGCGTCGATCCAGGCCTGCGCGTTGGTCGCGACCTTGAGCGCCTCCCGCACCTTCGGGTCCGACATCTTGCGGAAGTTCGGAACGACGTAGTCGACGAACGGAGAGTCGACCAGGACGGAGCGGTCGGCGACCGCACCCTCGATCTGGTTGTAGTACGCCGGCGGGATTCGATCCGAGGTGACGGCGGTCTGCGCGTCGGCGGTGTCAGCGATCAGCTGGTCGTAGATCGTCTCGGTGGTCTGACCGATGTTGAACACGATCGAGTCCGGCAGCGCCCGGCGGATGTTCTCCGGGTCGTCCGTCTTCGGGTCGTAGTTCTCGTTGCGGACCAGCGTCGCGCCCGCGTTCTTGTCCCAGGCACCGTCCAGCTTGTAGGGGCCGTTGGAGAAGATCTGGAAGTTGGACTTGTCGCCGCCGTCCTTGTCCTGGCGGTACGGGTCCATCATGTGCAGCCCAGCGATGGCGAGCGGGAAGTCCGGCCACGGCTTGTTGAAGTTATACGTGATGGTGTTGCCGTCGCAGGTGATGGCCTTGTCGAACAGGTCCTGGCCGTCACCCTTGTAGGGACCGTCGTAGGCCGACAGGCCGGTCTTCTCGTCGGTCGGGATGTCCAGGTAGCTCAGCAGGTAGTTCGGGCCGCCGGTGATGACGTCGGTCGCGAACACACGGGAGGCGCCGTACTTGAAGTCCTCACACGTGATGGCCTTGCCGTCCTCCCACTTCACACCGTCCTTGACGGTGAAGGACCAGACCTTGCCGCCCTCGCTGGAGGTGCCGGTGTCGGTCGCCAGGTCAGGGACCGGGGTGTTCGACACCTCGGGGTCGGTCGAGATCGGGAACGTCACCAGCTGGCGGTAGACCGTCCGGCTGAAGTTGCCGATGTCGCGACCTCGGTAAACCCGCTGCGGGTCGACGTGCTCTGGCGGCGCGAAGAAGAGGTAGTTGAGAGTGCCACCGGCGGCACTCTCCTGAGACTCGCCGTCGCTGCTGGAACCGGGGCCGGTGGGGCCATCGCTGCCACCACCGCAGGCGGCCAGGCCCACGCAGAGTGCTACCGCCGTACTTGCCGTCAGCACCCGCTTCTGAAACTTGCGCAATGTTCTCTCCCTGTCGATGGATGACGCCCACTCGCGGCCTTCGGGCGACTCGAGCCCGGGGCGCGAAGTGGGTGCGTCATGCTCGATCAATCGACTGCGGAATCGCTGCAGGCATGCTGCATCGAGCGGCTCAGGACCCGTCGGTCAGTGACCGCGAGAGCGCGCACTCGAAAGTCCGCGCTCGGAAGCTACGTCCCCAACCGATCCATGCTGGCGCCGTCCCGGCGAATTGGGGACGTCACGCCCTGACGACCGGGTCGCGAGGCGGTCGATCCTCATATCTGACACGGCAGTGACTGAGAGGGCGACGACATGCATGCACGACGGACAACGGCTATGGCCGCAACTACTTTGATCGCGGCAGCACTGGTGGCGGTCGCCGAGGCACCGGAGTCTGTCGCCGCTCCCCAGCGCGTCGATCTCGTGGTCGCCAAGGTCGGCAAGCCGCCGGCGGTCGTCAAGCACGGGTCGTCGTTCGGGCTCGGTGCGGTTGTGTCCAATCGCGGGCGCGACGCCGCTCAGCCGAGCGTGCTGCGGCTGTACCTCTCCAAAGACCGGACCAGAGGTGCCGGCGACATCCTCGGCGCGTCCGTGGCTGTCAAGCGCGTGCCTGCGCGCAAGACCAAGACCGTCAGCCAGCGGGTGAAGGTTCCCTGGGGTGCACGCGGGACGTACTGGGTCATCGCTTGTGCCGACGCGACCAAGAAGGTTCGCGAGACGAAGGAGAGCAACAACTGCAAGAGCTCCTCTTCGCAGCTCAAGGTCGACTCCGACCTGCACGCTCAGTTGTCCGGCCGCTTGCAGTTCGTCGACGAGGGTCAGGTCGTGGATGCGGGCAAGACAGAGACATGGCATCGGACAGCGCAGGCTGACGTGACGATCGCTGTCGACGGTGACCCCGAGGGCACGACGACCTTTGCAGGATCAGGCAGCAGCTGGGTACGGGACGGGTCTCGGACGGTGCGTGACGTGTCGGAATCCTGCATCCGGACACGGAACTATCAAGAGAACGGCAGCGGCAAGCTGCGCTACGTCGGCGACGGTGCCGACGATGAGATCTTCGGCAACTTCACCCGCACCGACATGAGCGGAGTGCGGATCGGCCTGATCATGCGCGCCGACTGGAGTGAGACTCGTGACCAGGTCGGCCAGGGTGAGTTCCCCTGTGACCCCTCGACTGCGACGTCTCAGGGAACCACGATCGACGTGAGCTCGATCGAGCTCAAGGAGGTTGGGTTGACGACCAACACGATCACCTACGAAGTCGTTGGCTGGGAAGGCGCGTACGGCACCACGTCGCCGTGGGACAGCGTCGACGGTCAATTGGTGCTGCGGCTTCGTTAGAACGGCATCCGCGGCCAGTGCGCACCATGACGCAGCGTTGCCAGCGCAACGACCACCGCGCGACGAGGGACGCGGTGGTCGTTGGCGCTGGGGAACGGTGCTACTCACCGCCCTCGGCAGGGGAGTGCGCCCGGTCCAACGACACAAGCTGGAGGTTTGGGCCGGGCGCCCAGGAGCGGGCTGTTGAGCAACGGAGTGCCTGCTCCCTGCCACCGTCCGCGATGTCCCCTCGGACGGAGAGTCTGTGCAGCTGGCCACGTGGGCCTAGCCAGTCCCGTCGTCCGTTCTGGGGGGCGACAGTTCGGACAAGGACTGAAGTCAGTTGATGGAGCGTCAGTGGAGTCGATCGGTAACGACTGGGATGGTCCCGACCGGCTGCCCGATCAGGTGCGCCGGCCGGGACCCATGAGAACGGGCGCGCGGCTGCCCGTCTCGGTCGCCGCTACCGATCAGGGCGGCGGTTCCTTCACGATTCCAGGTGTCGATGGAAGCATCCGGGGAGACGAACGGTAGAGGCCCCGGGCGAGGTCGGGCATCCAGCACCCCGATGGAGGAGGTGCCCCCCGATCCATCCCTGGAGACCACCTTCGTGAGCGGCAACTGTTCAGTCGCCGACAGAGGTCTTGGTGTCCTGCTCTGCCGATTCGGGTGGGCCCGCCCCAGCACTCGGGCCCACCCGTCCGCAGCTCGTCGCCTGGGTCATCACCGGGCGTTGGAGCAGGGGACGGCTTCGTGTGGTCGTCATGGCCCGTCTCCTAGGAGGGGCCTGGTCCGCCCAACTGAGCCCATCGCGTTGGGAGCCGCCGGATCAGGCCTCTCCGACTCCCGTCCAGCTGCGATGACGGGTGGTGTCGGCGGTGACCAGGTCGGTCAGCCAAGGTCAACAAGGGGGAGGGTGGCGACGACCTCGGTCCCGCCTCCGATCCGGTCGCGGACCTCGAGCGAGCCGCCTTGCTCGTCCGCGCGCTCGCGCATCGAGTGCGTGCCGACACCAGGAGTGGCTTCTGTACCTTGGCCGGCGCCATCGTCAGCGATCACCAGCAGCAAACTTCCAGCCGGATGGCGACGGGCGACGATCCGGCAATGGTCGGCGCGAGCGTGTCTGGAGACGTTGGTCAACGCCTCACTCGCGATGCCATACGCCGCGGTTGCGACGCGGGGGTCGAGATCGTCGAACCTGTCCGCCTCGAGCGCGACTGAGAGGTTCTCGCCGTGGAACCGGCCAGCGAGCTCTGCGAGCGCCGGCACGAGTCCGAGCTCGTCGAGGACCGGCGGCAGCAGGTGGTGCGACAGGCTGCGCACGCTGAGGGCTGCCGACTCGACCTCGGACTGGAGGCGCTCGAGCAGCTCTACACCGGCGTCAGGGTCAGATCGCAGCAGGTTGCGGGCGCCCTGGAGCCCCAGGCCGATGCCGGCGAGCGCCGGGCCGAGACCATCGTGGATCTCGCGCCGGAGGACCCGACGCTCTTCGAGCCGGGCGGCCGCAAGCCGGCTACGCAGCTCCTCGAGGTCGACCGCCCCTCGGCCGATGACAACGGCCGCGGCGACCACAGTCGCCAGCTCGTGCAGGGTCGCAAGATCGCGCGCCGACAGCAGTTCGCCCGGCAGTGCCGAGACCTGCAGCAGTCCGACAAGCTCGCCGCGGTGTCGCAGGTCCACCTCCGTGCCTGGCCCGCTGGCCTCCCCCCATCGCACCGGCGGCAATGCGTCGGAGACGACTGTCACTGACTCCAGCCGCATCGACTCGCCGATGTCCGAAGTCAGCCCCGCAAGCAGATCGTCGATCGAGGCGCTGCTCACCAACTGGCTACCCAAGCGATGGACGACCCGCCCGGAATCGACCGCGTCGCCGAACACGAGCCGGTGCACGCGTTTTGCCAGCATGATCCGTGCCGGCTGCACGGCAACCGCGACGGCAGCAGCCGCGACGAGCTGAGGAAGCTCGTCACCGGGCAACAACGGACTCAGGAGCGCCGTGACAGCGACGTAGCCCACCAGCAGCAGCGCGGTGAGCAGTCCCGCGAGCACGGCTCGGCTGACCGTCAGGCGCAGGCCCCACATCCGGTTGCGCAACACCACGACCAGGACCGCGGCTGGGAAGACAGTCTGGGCGACGAGATGAATGACCGGCGTCAGCCAGTAGGGCAGGTAGGTCCCGGGAGACAGGACCGGCACGAAGGCGATTGCGGTCAGCGCGGTGCCGACCGCGAGCCAGCCGAGGCCGCTGCGCTCCTCTTGGGGGCCGTGCCGGTGCCGGAACTCGACCACGAGAGCGGCGGCCAGTCCGACGGCGATCGCGGCCCAGTACGGTGACTCGCTGGTCATTCCGCCGGCGGTAACCTCCTCGAGGCTGACGGAGAGGGTCAGGGCGGTACCGATGGCGAGCCCGACCCACTCCCAGCCGAGCGGATGGTCGCGGACCAGCCACGGTACGACGAGGAACAGGGCCAGCGTGCCGGGAACCCAAGCGATGCCCTGGAGCTGCGCGATCTGCTCGTGCGGCGGCAAACCGCCCGGAAGGTCGGACCACTCGGCGTATCCGTGGCCGAACGCTGCCAGGCCGCCACCGACTGCGGCCAGTCCGAGTAGCCACGGCACGGGGTGGGCGCGCCGGCTGAGGATGACTGCGGCGACTGTCCCGTACACACACGCAACCGACACGTCCACCGCGAAGAACCAGAGATCCTGGTCGACGGTCGGCCGCCCCATCAGAAGCATGCAGATGGCGACCACCGCCAGCGCCCAGGTGATCGTTGCGAGGACGACGGCGAACCGAGCGTGACGCACAGTCGGGCTCAGTGTTGTGTGCAGGGTCGTGCCTCATCCTGGGGAACGCCGAGACCGGGAGCACCGAAGCGCGTAGAGCCGGCAAAGCCGACCACGTGCTGCTGCCGGGCCGGGATGCGGGCAGCGTCGGCAACCTCGGGCTGGACGTCGTTGTCGAGGAGAGGAGTCTGTGGAAGATCCGCGAGACTGATCACTTCGCGACGGTAGATCTCCCGACGAGAGCCTCGGCGGGAGATCGCTGGGAGTCGCGCCGGGTGGATCCACGCAGCGAAGCCTCTACGCGCTCGGCCGCGGCACGGTCGGCACGAGGTCGACCGGCGGGCGGCCCCCTTCCCATCCTGCTCCCACCGGCTCGGACGACTCTCCGTCAATGAACACACCGAGTGATACTCACGGACAGTGCTGCCACCTGCAGCAGACCTCCAGCATCCGACGCCAGATGCCTCGATCAACCGCTGCATTGGTGGTGGGTACTGCCTTGGTGCTCGCACTCGGCGGTACTGGAGGGGCGGTCGCCGGATCTCTGATCACCAGCAAGCAGATCAAGAACAACACGATCACGTCCGCGGACATCAAGAACAAGACGATCTCGAAGGACGATCTGGCGGCTTCGGCGCTACCGCGCGCTGGAGCCAAGGGGCCGGCGGGCCCTGCAGGTCCGGCCGGTGCGGCAGGCCCCGCCGGTCCAGCCGGTGCCGCAGGGGTACAGGGACCCGCAGGACCCATCACCGGCACCCTGCCCTCGGGCGTCACGCTGCGCGGCGCGTTCTATTTCACCGAGTCGACGGGAAGCCCTGCCGGCATCTCTTCTACTACGGACATCTCGCTCGGCCTACGAATCCCGGACATGCTTCCGGTGACCGTCGTCTATGCAGGAGCGACCAAGCCCGAGGAGTGCACCGGCACGGTCTGGGTCCCGACCGCCACACCTGGGCACATGTGCGTCTACGTCGCGAACTCGTACGGCTACGTCGAAGACTCCTTGCAGGTTCTGGCGCAGGGGCTACCCGACTCCCCCGACAGCAGTGGCGCACTCGAGCAATGGATCAGTCCCGCAGGCGGGCTCATCGAGGCGACCACGGACGGTGCTGACGTGCATCGCCTCCGCGGTGTGTGGGCAGTCACGGCACCGTAAGAGCGGTCCCAACGTCCGTCTCACCGACACCTGCGTCTATCAACCAGCCAGTCAACGCAAGGTAGTCCGAGCGAGCTGAAGGTCGAGAAGGCCTGGTCCGACGGCTCCCGACGCGATGGATGCGTCGGTCGGACCAGGCCTTCTCTCTTCGGAGACGGGTCGAGCACCACACGGTCGTCTCCGGCTACACCACCCGGCTCTCCATGAGCCCGGCGATGAAGTCGAGGTGGGTGGGCCCACCGGGGGGTTGAGGCCCACCCGACCGCCAGAGCGGGGAACATCAAACCCTGGCGGCCTCCCTAGCATCACCGGCGCCAACGGTGAACCGCTGGGACGACGCGGGGAATGCCCGCCACCGAAGTCGTCACCACGCAATGCTCGGCTCGGTCAATGGGCATCGCCCTGGAGCCGTTGGCGCCCGGGCCGCATGCTCCAGGAAATCATGCGGACCGGGCGCCCCCGAGGCGACGGGCCACCAAGGGTCCGGAGTGGCCTGTCGCCAGTCACCGCCGATGAACTCCAGGCTCGGCGATGAGACCAAGTGGGTGAGCCGCGATCTCGGGTCGCAGCCCACCCGTGCCTGGGATGAGAGGGGGACAGCCGCATCTCACCCCGGCACTCACATCGTGGAATACGTCGCCGGGAGAACCCTGGGAGCCCGCGGGGACTGGGGCATGGCTCCTTGTCCGGAAGTGTCTGCTACGCGGGCGCTTCGCATCCGACCTGGCGGCTGTTGTCGGCGCCTCGACGGGCCTCCGGCCCGACTCCGCACATCCGCCTTGCCAGATCGGCGCGAAGCCCCGCTCGCGACGGCGCCGGACAACGAGCCACACCCTAGACCGCTGATACATGTCGCACGGTGACTCGTCGGCCAGGTGTGAGGAGACCCGACCCGAGAGCTTCCAACGTGGTGGGGTTCGTTGGGCGGACCGGGCCTCCCCAGGAGACGGCGTGAACACACCATCAACACGGCGCCGTCTCCAGCTCCGCCGCCTAGCCAGACCCGGGCGGCGAAGTCTTAGGACGGGTGAGCCCACATGGGTTGGGCCCACCCGACCGGCAGGGCGAGGGAGCCAGGCCGGCGCGACGATCATCATCCACACCGATGGTCAATCGGCGGGTCTTGACCGGGAGCCGATGGGAAGCCCGCGGGACCTACCGGCATGAAGGTCGCCGTGTTGGTTCACCGTGGCTTGCGCGTGAACGTTCGTGTCCGGTCCCGTCGGCTGGTTACTGGGCCTCGAGGAGCTCGGCGCTGAGGGCGATATCAGCCATCGCTTCGCGGTCGAGGCTCGGGCTGCTGCCCTGGGGATCGAGCTCCTGGACGGAGATCAGGAAGTCACCACCAGGATGGCTTTCGAGACCATGGGTACTGACAGGCGTCGAGGAGGGGGCGGCCGTACCGTCGGGCGCGACGAGAGTGCCAGGGCCGTAGAGCGTGCCGTCGCCAGCCAGCTCCGCGAAACCTTCACGCCAGATCACGGCAACATTCTCACCCTGACGGCTGACCGAGCCCGCGTCGCAGACGCTGTAGACGCCGGCGGCAACGTCGGTGGCGCAGGTTGCGGCGGCATCGCCTTCAGTTTCTCCTTCGGCATGACCCAGGAAGACCTGAACCTCGGCGCCGGTATCGAGGGTGAGCTTGGCAAGCCAAGCATCCGCCTCGCTCCACTGGCTGCGCGGGAGCGGGAGACCGCCCGGCTCCGGTGAGCCCTGGCCGGGAGCAGGATCGGCGTACGCCTTGAGGTCGACATCGTTGACGCTGATGCCGGCGGGAAGACGGGCCTCGACGATCTCGACGATCCGCTGATTGACTTGCTCGGGTGCTGGCGCAAGCTGCCACGAGTCCGCGGCGGCAGGAACGGAGGCCAGTGCGAATCCGCCGCCAGTGACGACCAGCGCGGCGAGTGCGCAGGCGGTTCGGCGTACGGCAGTGGCGCGCTGACGCCGACGACCGCCAGCGATGACATTGCTCAGCTGGACATTGCTGCCATCGCCGTGCCGGGCGAGTTCGCTCCTGAGAGTGTCGCGGAGCTGCTGCTCGGTGATCATGGTCATGGGTTCCTTTCGGTTGACACTGTGTTGGAGCTGTCGGAGTCGGGCGTGATTGGTCGCGCCGGAACAAGCGCGGGCTGGCGCCTCGCGCTGGACTCGACCTGCTGACGCATGAGCGCCAGCGCCCGAGCGGATTGGCTCTTGACCGTGCCTGCGGTGATGTCGAGAACGGAGGCGACCTCGGCGACCGAGAGGTCCTCTAGGTATCGCAGTGCGATGACAGCCCGATAGCCGGGAGGAAGGTTCCGTAGCAGCGCCACCAGATCGATGCGCAGGTCGTGGACCAGCGCTGGGTCGGCCATGGTGGGACTGCTCGCGGGCGACCCCATCAGCTCGGGTTCGTCCGTGAGGTGTTCGCGCTTCTGCTTGCGGACGGCGCTCAGTGCTGTGTTGACGAGGACGGTGCGACAGTAGGCCTCGACCTTGGTCGCCTGGATTCGGTCCCAGCGAGCGTAGATGGCGCTGAACGCCTCCTGGGTCACGTCATCCGCAGTTGCCGAGCTGCCTCCGATGGCGAACGCAATTCGCCAGTACAACTGACGGTGGGTGGCGAAGAACGTCTCGAACTCGCTGTCAGAACCGACAGCACTTGGTGCACTCGCCATCTCACTCTCCTTTCATCCGCGGCACTCGTTACACGGACTACAAGTCGGGAGGGGACTGGCGGGTTGCACGAAGCTTCACAATGCCGGTCAGTAAGAATCCGTAGACGGCAGATGGAGCGCCCCGCGCAGCTGGACAGGATGCATTCATCCGGCGGCCGTACGTGGGTGACAGGAAGACCACTCGGGCGCTCATGGCATCGCTGTTGTCGCGAGGAGCACTGCGGACATCGTCTGGGATCCACCCAGGCGGGGAGGGGCCTGATCTCGCCGCCTGGATCAGGCTCGGACGGCGAGTGTTGACGCCCGTCGTGGTCACCGTGCACACCTGTCCCGATCCAGCGAAGCTGCCTCTGCGCGTGTCGGCCGGCGTCTGCGTCGGCGCTGTGGCGGCCCCATCTTGAAGACGGGGCCGCCACGGTCAATGTCCTACGAGCAGGGTTCGGCGGCGAAGGCGCACATGTCGTCGACCACCTGTGTCGCCCTGTGCTCAAGCTGGTTCGCGGTGTGCTGACCGGCTTCAGGCGATCCGGCACTGCCGAAGTAGGTCTTGTCGAGCAGGAGGGCGTTGCCGACGCGCGTGATGACGTAGGCATTGCCTTCTCCGGACGGTCCGTCGGCGTCGCCGTACTGGTCCATGTACGCCACCGCATCGTCACCAGCCGATGCTTGCAGCACGATCGGGTGGACGTAGGCGTGGCCTGCTGCAGGCTCAGGGCAGGCCGCGACCGTGGACCGCATCTCATCCAGGACGTCTTGCGCCGCTGCGTCGCTCTGATAAAGGGCGAGAGTGCGCTGTTCACCCCCCTCGACTCCGTCCGACCACACCGCACCGAGCACATCGACGACGCCGCGGCCAGCTGGAGACCACACAGGCACGTTGCAGATGTCGATCTCGGGCAGGACTACCTCTCCCGGCTCCGTGCCGACGTACGCGGGGTCCGACTTGGTGTCCATCCCGTTGCCGAGCCCGAAGGCCGCGGGGATCGTCTGGGACCAGCGGACGTCCTGGGGCGCGGGAGCGGACGCGAAGTCCGGCTCGTGGCTGCCTGAGTGGCGGTCTCCGCTGGCAGCCAGGGCCAACGGCATTGCGATGACACCGACAGCCACCATGCCACCGACCGTCGCGAGGGCGATGTTGCGCCGGCGAATGCGTGCACCCCGGCGACGCACCTCTGATGCAGGCGGGGGGTTCGTCATCGGTCCGCGGGAGACGAAGTTCTCGAGCTCATCGATCAGATCACGCACGGGTCACTCGTTTCCTTGGGCTGGGCGCTGTCTTCCGCGCCGAGTAGTGCGGCCAATGCCGCGCGGCCCCGGCTCAGCCGGGCTTTGATGGTTCCTTCTGGGACGCCGGCCTCGCGGGCAACGTCGAGGACGGACAGGTCAGCGATGTGATGGAGCACCACCGCCTGCCGCTGGGGCTCAGGTAGCTCTCTGAGTGCGGAGACGAGTGCCACATGGGTCTCGCTGGGCGCCGCGCTCTCGCGAGCTGGGCCGAGGGCCCGATCGGATGGTCGGTGCGCCACCTTCATGCGTCGCCACCGACTGATGGCCAGTCGATATGCGGTGGTGCGTACCCACGCTTCCGCCTGGTCTGTTCTCTCCAACTTGCCGCGGTGTGCCCAGGCGCGCGCGAATGCCTCCTGCACGCACTCCTGTGCTTCATCGTGGTTGCCGAGCATGGCGTAGATCTGACCAATGACTCGGTGGTACGACGCGGCGTAGAAGATGTCGAACTCGCGTTCGTCCATATGACTCTTTCCCGTCCATTGACGTCAGCAACGGTTGCCGATCAGGGGTAGAACGCGTGACCTCGAACCCCGGTTGCATCAGGGCCTGAGCGACCCGTCGCGCGTTGCCGCTCCAAGAGGACGTGGACGCATCCGAATGATTGGTGGCCGCTCGGGGAGAACCCCGGGAGAGAACGGACGAGCATCTCACTTGACGCCGAGAGCTGGACGCCGCAAGAGAAGGCGGGCAACGGGACGTCCGCTGCCTTCCGGCTCACCTCCGAGCTCGGGGACACTCTGGCCCGTCGTCCGGGGAGATGGGAGGCGGCGTCGACGGTGTTCGCCGCCCTCGCGATCACCAGCGCAGCCCCGGCCGTCAGGTCAGATCCAGTCGCAAGATGCTCAACCCGGGCGGGCAACCTTTCGAGTCGTTGCTACGTCTGGACGGGTGATTCGACGAGAAGGGATGGATATGCGACGGGTCTCCGGGCGCGATGAGGCGTTCACCAGCTATGTCTCGCAGAGGCATAGGCACTTGCTGCGAACGGCGTATCTCTTGTGCGGCGACCTGCATCTAGCTGAGGACCTGGTCCAGAACACGCTGGTCAAGCTCTACATGGCCTGGCCGAGGGCCGCACGGGCCGACAACGTCGATGCTTACGTGCGACGAGTACTGGTCAATGCTCATCTCGACGAGACCCGCAGGCCTTGGCGGCGCGAACGTGTCGTCTCTGACTCGACGCTCGGCGCGAGTGCTCCCGCCCATGATCTCGCTGGCAGGGACGAGTTGACCAGGGCACTGCGCGAGCTGCCTGAGCGACAGCGCGCCGTCGTCGTGTTGCGTCATTACTGGGGGCTGTCCATCCGGGAGACAGCCGAGGACCTCAAGATCTCGACCGGCACGGTCAAGAGCCAGACCGCCAAGGCCCTCACGTCGCTCGCCCACTCGCTACAGGCCTGCGAGCAATGAGAGCTGCGCGCCACGGGACCACCTCGCACACGAAGGAGACCGATCATCGATGAACCCGACGACCACGCCTCACGAGCCTGACCGTCACGGCCGCCAGGACGACCTCCTCGCGGAACGCCTACACGCTCTCGTCGAGTCCATCGACGTCGTGGACCCCGCCCAGGAAGTCCTTCGACGAGGCCGGAACGAGGTGCGACGTCGTCGCGCGATCGGTACGGCCGCAGCTGGCTCCGTACTCGCGATCGGTGCGGTCGCCGCGGCCACGGCGTTGATCGGCCCCAGTCACAGCGCTGAGTCGCCCACAGCAACCGCGGCGCCCAGCCGCTCGGTGGCCGCCTCCAAGCCCTCTCCTCCGGCGGCCACCAAGGCCGTCGTGCCGGAGCGTTGGATGACGGGATGCCCGACGAATAAGGAAAGGGCGAACCTCAAGAGCGACTACTACAAGCAGCGGGACCGTGTGTTGCGCGCCTTCGTCGTGCACTCTCGAGCCCTCCTCGCCGAACACCTCGACCCTCAGGGCGAGCATCTCCAGAAGGAGTCCGCTCTCGAGCAGACCGGGGGACAGACCAGCGAAGGACCTAACTGCGTCTTGACCGGCCTCGGCCACAAGTTCGGTTGGAAGGCGGGTAGCCAAGGACTGGGGATGATCCAGCTCGAGGTCACCACCGACTGGGCGAATGCGAACGTTCGTCTGCACCACGAGATGGGCGAGGACGGCGGCGTCCTCTGGCAGCCGGCTCCGTCGGTTCCGCAGGGAGCGGTGCGTGCCTTCGTCGCCGAGTACCCCGGAGGCACGGCCGTGGCAGTGACCCGACCCGACGGCATCACGGTCGCCGTCGACGCCGCCAATCTGTTCGGCAACAACTCCGTCACCCCCGTAGCCGGGACAGGTCTGACCACCGCTCAGTTGCTCTCCGCAGCGGCCGACCCCGAATTTGCGTTGCCGAACTAGGACGAGACCGTCAGAGGTCCGGCCGGAACGGTCCGTGCGACTGCTGTGCGGCCGAGACAGGTAGTGCAACCCGCAGGGGCCCCCACGCGTCATTGACATTGAGCCGCCTCGCCCTCGATCTCCACAGCAGGTGTAGACGACCCCCTCGGGACGGTGACGTATCCCGCACTTTCGAACTGGAAGGAATCTCGGATGCCCGAATGGGTGACGTGGATCCTGACCTGGCTGCTATGGGTTGTCTCCCTGTACGCCGCTCTAGCCGCGGCGGCGCTCGGAGCGGACCGGTGGCGTGACCGCAGCGCCACGCGCTGTAGCGGTGCTGCTGCAACACCGAGATCTTCCTCATTGCGAGCTCCCGTTGCGATGAGCCCAGCGGCGGACTCGGTCCCACCGCGCCCGTCCTCCGTCGACTCGAGGTGACACAGGAGCCGAGCGACTGTCGCGTTGCGATGCTCGACGAGTTCACTGCGCCGGGTGGAAACACGCGCACATCGTCACAGGCCTCGAGTGCGACGTAGCCAGTGAATCCGGCGTGCATGGAGTGGGGCCTCGCCGTGTTCGGTACGTCCGGCCACCTTCGGCGTGTGCGAGACGAACGATCACCACGACGGACTGGCGACGTCGACCGTTGACACGAAGCCTGCGTGTCTCCAACATCGCTGCACTCGTCGAGCAGAACCGCCGCGCGCACGACCGCGCCGATGCGGCAACTTCGTCGACAACATCGACTGGCCCTGCACCCCAATCGACAGGATCCGTCGCAAGCGCCCTCGCCTTGGTCAGTTGCCGCTTCGAGGGCTGCGCTGTCGGCCGTCTCGACTGGCGTTGACTCGTCCGAGCGCCGACCTCACGGCTTGGAGGGCGACGAGGATTTCGGCTGCGCCCGCCGTTGTGCGTTGGCTCACGTCGGGACTCTGGCAATGGCCCGCAGGAGCACTTCAGCGACCACGGACTCCCGTCGTACTCCCATCGGCGCGGGCGAATGTCAGTGGGTGACCACGTCGACTCATGGCAATGAACGGGCCGGTGGCCCGGACAGCGGCTCGGAAAGCGGCACGATCAGGCGACGCCGGCTCCCACGATCCACTGCGGCGCTGGTCGCCGGCACCGTCGTGGTGCTCGCGCTCGGCAGCACCGGGGGAGCGGTCGCCGGATCCCTGATCACCAGCAAGCAGATCAAGAACAACACCATCACGACGGCCGACATCAAGAACAAGACGATCACCAACAAGGACCTCGCCAGGTCGGCTCTCCCGCGCACCGGGCCGAAGGGCGCTACCGGAGCTACCGGCGCGCGGGGTCCGGCCGGCCAGGCCGGGGCGCAGGGACCAGCCGGTCCCATCACCGGCGACCTGCCCTCAGGAGTCACCCAACGCGGCACTTTCTACCTCTATGCGCCCTCAGGACCCACGGGCGGCGTCTACAGTCAAACTGGGATCTCGTTCGGTCTTCGCATCCCAGGCGAGCTCCCGGTAACGGTCGTCAAACGGGGTGAGACCAAGCCCCCCGAGTGCACCGGCACCATCTACGACCCAACTGCCGCCCCCGGACACATGTGTGTCTACGTCGGGCTCTTCGTGGGTTACGACCGAGACCTCGTGCAGGTCTTCTCACAATCCTCTCCCGAAGACCCCGACGGCGACTCGGGACGGGTTGATGTGATCGGTCCTGCTGGTGGCATGATCAACGCACCCACCACCGGCAGTAGCGGACACAATATGCAGGGCGTCTGGGCAGTCACCGCGCCCTGAGACTTCCTCGACTCCGGGTGGTTTGGCCGTGTCGTGGGGTTCACGTCGCGGCCGAACCGCTCCCGGACCGGATCTGGTGTGCGCCGAGATGGCGTTCGAGGAACGCGAGCATGCCGGCCTCGTCGTCGGCCCAGCGGCTCCCGCCGGCGGCGACAGAGATCAGGAGGCCTCGCTCGGGCAAAACCGGGTGAGGGCGGATTCTCGTTGTAGTGGAGGGACGGGCGTGGCTCTGATGGCGTCCGCAAAGGCCGGGGGCTAGCAGGCCGTGCGCGACGAGCCAGAGCCACCACTCGCGGCGTTCGGCGCAGTATTGGTCGTCTGCGCGCGCGGATCGCGTCCGCGATGACCCACGCGCCGGCCAGCTGGGTCAGGGACGCAGGTCCGAGAACTCAGCCGCCCGGCCGTTCTTGCCGTTCGCCACGCTCTCGACCAGGCATGTGTTGCGGGGGCATCGTAGGTGGCGGTGACACCGAAATAGAGTTTCCGCGGCGAGCTCGCTGTCCCCGACTGGTACCTTCACGACCGAGCTCAGGCCATGAGCGTCCTCCGGATGACGCAATAACCCAGATGCGACGCGCCCTGGGTAGGTCGATCTCGGCCGGCGCGGGCGGCGACGTCTCGGCGCGAATCCAATCGGCCGCATTGACACAGTCCGCGTCCGTTGCAGAGGGACCTCCCTTACCGAGCAATCCACAGGTCCGCGTCCGGCCAAGGCCACGTCAGCGATCTCCGCGTAGAGAGGAGATACGAGAATTCAGGCGGCGAACGGCGACGTCAAGCAACAACACGTCATCGCTCAGATCGATCGGGTGGATCGCGCAGATCCCGTGCTGATCAAGCCTGGCAATTGAACCGGCCCCGACGGATGTTGGAGCACCCGCCGAGGCCTAGGACCTACGTGCAACGGAGGCACGAAGACCCATGGACCGATCATCCAACACATCCCCGCCATCGGCACCCGAGCACGCGGCGAGCAGCGGCGAGACCTCTAACATCGATGAACGTTCGGCTGTCTGCGTCTTAGACGCCCACCCGCTAGTGGCCGCACGGTGGCCATTTCGGCGTGACCGAATCGCTGCTTGTGCCGACAGCGCGCGGGCACAGATCGGACAGGGAGGGTTATCTGAGCCATCGTCCGCCGCGGATCTTGACTTCGTGCGAGAGCACACGGCCAATGTCGACGCCGACCGCCTGATCTGCCGGTATCTCTCGTTGGCACGAGAGATGGACGTAACCACGATCAGTGTGCCGTGGCCTGATGCCTGCCTTCGGGGCATGTACTTAGATGACTTGGACTTTATCGCGCTGAACACATGTCTGAGAGCGTTCCGGGTGGTGGAGACGTTGGCCCATGAGCTCGTCCACGCGGCCTACCGCGATCGCGTGTCGACCGTCTGGACCGAAAGTCGGGCTGAGGCCGCAAGCGCGATGCTCTGCCTCGATCTTGTTGCGATTCGACGGCGCCGAACTGACACGTCGAGCACAGGGATGCCATGGACCACCGCACGAGTGCTGGACCGTCAGAGGACGGCGATCAGCGAACTCGTATGTCAGAAAGTAGACGGGTGGTGACGCCGCCGGCTTTGCTCCACAGGGCCGGCTCGAGGCGCGGGGATTCACATAGAATTCTCATAGACGGGCGCAACGAACGCTGTCAACGAACGATTTACATGGATCCCTTCGGCCCAGCCCGATACACCCCGACACAGGTCAGCAGGGGGTAGGAGATGACAAACGCGCAAGTCAGGAACCTGTTCGGTCTCCCGACCTGCGCCTTCGCGGTGGTGCCCCAGGTAGGAGTCGAACCTACGACCTTTCGCTTAGGAGGCGGCTGCTCCTTCGGCCTCGGGCCGACCAGCTGGATCTAGTGCTCTGCAAGCTTGCCCACTGAGTCGCGCAATGCGTCCTCGCCGGCGCGGACGTAGTGGTTGAGGACGGTCGTGAGCTTGTCGCCGAGGTACTGTGCGACGACTTCCCACGACTCGCCGAGCTCCTCGTGGAACCACTTGGTCGCAGCGTGGTGCCGGAGGTTTCGGTAGACGATCGTCTGGGGCCATGCGTTGTCGGGATCGTTCTGCTCGACCCACGCACGGACCCGGTGCCAACGTTCGTTGTGCATCTCCGGCTTCACAGGCAGGCCCGTCGTGGTGTCGACGAAGAGCCACAGTTCGTCCTCGGGCGGGATTGGGTAGTTCCACCAGGCCATGCTCCGATCCCTATCGCGTGCAGCCAGCGATGCCCGGCGTTGGCGCTGGGACTCAAGGGCGTTCGTGACCTGCTGGATCGTTGCCTTCTCAGGCAGGTTGAGCAGCTCCTTGACGCGGGGGAGCAGTTCGTCTTGCATCAGTGACTTCGGGAGCGGGACTTCGTGCAGGGTGTGATTCTTGACGGGGCCGCGGAAACCAGATTGCCCTCGCGGCGTGGTCCACGAGCCGTTGACATGGACGTATCCACGCTCGAAGAAGACGTCGATGGCGCGCAGCGCGTTCTGTTCGCCGAGCCGTAGCCCCCCGAACCCAGCAACTCTGATCTTGGTGCCCAGCAGCGGCAGCCGGGTCATGAGCGGATCGGTGCCATCGGTGCCGCAGAGCCTGTCGGCGGCATCCGCCATCGCTCGCACTTGTCGTGTCTCCGGGCGCAACCGAGGATCGACGTAGTGGGCAGTCGCTCCGTGGAGGACGGCGGAGCGTCCGATCTCCAGACCGTCGAGCGGGTCGATGCTTCGATCGAGCCACCCGAGGCGCCAGGCGAGCTTGCGCATGGCTGCGAGCTGACCACGCAGGTCCTCGCGCCCGCGGCTGGAGAAGATCGTCTTCGAACCTTTGTCCATGACTTGGCGACTGTGCTCGACACGCCACCTCGCAACCGGCACCTCGCCGATGGTGGGCAGGATGTGCGCGTTTAGTCGCGACTCGCGCTGCTCCATGGTGCGTGGCTGCTTCCCGCGTTCGACGCTGTCCTTGAGGTACTCCTCGCCAAGCATGCGGATGGTGCGGGCGGCGCGGACATCGGCGCGAGCTGGTGTCTCCCTCTCGGTATCCAGCGCTGCCTCTGCCTGTTGGAAGATCCTGCGCGCCTCGCTCTCAGAGTTCGCTCGGCGCAGCACCCGCCTCCAGGGCTCGCCGTCGCCGGCGGGTGCGCGGAACATCACCTGATACTTCGTGCCGCCTGCTTCTGGGGCGTAGAGCCTCACCCGCCATGGCCGCGCACTGCCACCGAGGGTGCGCGGCTTGCCCTGCGCGAGCAGCGTTGGCTTCTTGCGGGTCGGCACCCGCGTCCCTCCTAGGCTGGACGGTGGAGCCGGCGTCAGGCTCCCGAGAAGATCATTCGTGTATCACTTTCGTGTATCACAAGGTCAGAAATGATACACGTGCCACTTGTTAGGAGTCATGGTAGATGGCCAACCGCCTTGCCACTGCGACCAGCCCGTACTTGCTCCAGCACGCGGAGAATCCGGTGGATTGGTGGGAGTGGGGGCCGGAAGCCTTCGCCGAGGCGAAGCGTCGTGATACACCAGTATTGCTCTCGGTGGGCTACTCGGCCTGTCACTGGTGCCACGTGATGGCGCACGAGTCCTTCGAGGACGAGGCGACCGCGGCGTACCTCAACGAGCACTTCGTCAGCATCAAGGTCGACCGCGAGGAGCGGCCGGACGTCGACGCCGTCTACATGCAGGCCACGACGTCGATGACCGGGCGCGGCGGGTGGCCGATGACGTGCGTGCTCGACCATGACGGCAACCCGTTCTTCGCGGGCACCTACTTCCCCGACCGGCCGCGCGGCGGGCAACCGTCGTTCCGCCAGGTGCTCGAGGCGCTCAGCGGCGCGTGGGCCAACAGGTCCGACGAGGTCGCGCGGGTGGCCGAGACGCTCCGCGAGCACCTGTCCGCGCAGGGCGGGCTGCGCGGCGAGACGAGCGCGGCCTGGCCGGAGCTGCTCGAGGGCGCCGTCGTCGGGCTCGCCCGGGAGTTCGACCAGCAGTCAGCCGGCTTCGGCGGGGCACCGAAGTTCCCGCCGTCGATGGTGCTCGAGCTGCTCTCGCGGATCGCCGGCGGCCGCGAGGCGCCGACCGAGGCGCGCCGCATGCTCGACGCGACGCTCGAGGCGATGGCCCGCGGGGGCATCCACGACCAGCTCGCCGGCGGGTTCGCGCGCTACAGCGTCGACCGCGACTGGGTGGTCCCGCACTTCGAGAAGATGCTCTACGACAACGCCCTCCTGCTGCGTGTGTACGCCGGGTGGGGGACCGCCCTGGGCGACGAGGTCGCCGAGGGCATCGTGGACTTCCTGCTCGGTGAGCTGCGTACGCCGGAGGGCGGGTTCGCCTCCGCCCTGGACGCCGACTCCGAGGGGGCCGAGGGCACCTACTACGTCTGGACGCCGCAGCAGCTCGTCGACGTGCTCGGCCCGGAGGACGGCGCGTGGGCGGCCGAGCTGCTGTCGGTGACCGAGGCCGGCACGTTCGAGCACGGCGCCTCGACCCTCCAGCTGCTGGCGGACCCGGACGACCTCACGCGCTGGTACCGCGTCCAGCGGCTGCTCCGCTCCGCCCGCGACCGCCGGGAGCGGCCGGCCCGCGACGACAAGGTCGTGGCTGCGTGGAACGGGCTCGCGATCAGCGGCCTGTGCCGCGCCGGCCGGCTGCTCGGACGGCGTACCTACGTCAAGGACGCCGCGGTCGTCGGCTCGCTGCTGTGGCGGGTGCACGTGGTCGAGGGCCGGCTGCGGCGGGTCTCGCGGGACGGTGTCGTGGGTGCACCGGCCGGGGTGCTCGAGGACCACGGCTGCGTCGCCGCCGGCTTCCTCGACCTGCTGCAGGCGACCGGCGACCCAGTGTGGCTGGAGCGCGCGGGCGTGCTGCTCGACGCCGCCCTCGCCCACTTCGCGGCGCCCGACGGGGGCTTCTACGACACCGCCGACGACGCCGAGGCGCTGGTCGCGCGGCCGCGCGACCCGTCGGACAACGCCTCGCCCTCGGGACTGTCGTCGCTGCTGCACGCGCTGACGACGTACGCCGCGCTGACCGGGTCGGGCCGGCACCGCGACGCCGCCGAGGCGGCCCTGGACACGGTCGCGGTGCTCGCCGAGCAGGCGCCCCGGTTCGCCGGCTGGTCGCTGGCGGCTGCCCAGGCGATCCTCGACGGCCCGGTCGAGGTGGCGATCGTGGGCGAGCCGACCGCCGAGCGGGACGAGCTGGAGCGTCGGGCCCGTCGGCACCCCGGTGCGGTGGTGGTCGTCGTGGACGAGCGGACGGACTCGATCCCGCTGCTCGTCGGCCGGACCGCGGTCGACGGGCGCCCGGCGGCGTACGTGTGCCGGGGGTTCGTCTGCGAGCGCCCGGTCACCTCGGTGGCGGACCTCGAGGTAGCCCTGTCGCGATGACCGTGACAGCACTACTGTGACCGTCATGACCCAGGCACCAGCACGCCCGCAGTCCGGCTCCACCTTCGAGTCGCTCAACCCCGCCACCGGCGAGGTCGTCGGCACCCATCCGGTGCAGACCGAGGAGGAGGTGCGCGCAGCGGTCGCCCGCGCGCGGCAGGAGGCCACCTGGTGGGCCGGCCTGAGCTTCGGCGAGCGCAAGGCGCACCTGAACGCGTGGAAGACGCTGATGACCCAGCGGCTGCCCGAGCTCGCCGACCTGGTGAGCCGCGAGATGGGCAAGCCGGCGTCCGACGCGATGCTCGAGGCCGGGCTCGCCGTCGACCACATCGCCTGGGCCGCCGGCAACGCGAAGAAGGTCCTCGGTCGCCACAAGGTCTCGTCGGGCCTGCTGATGGTCAACCAGTCCGCGACGGTGGCGTTCAAGCCGCTCGGCGTGGTCGGCGTGATCGGCCCGTGGAACTACCCGGTCTTCACGCCGATGGGCTCGATCGCCTACGCGCTCGCGGCCGGCAACGCGGTCGTCTTCAAGCCGAGCGAGTACACGCCCGGCGTCGGCGGCTGGCTCGTGCAGACCTTCCAGGAGGCCGTCGGTCGCCCGGTGCTCCAGCTGATCACCGGCCTGGGTGAGACCGGGTCGTTCCTGTGCCGGGCGGGCGTCGACAAGCTCGCCTTCACCGGCTCCACCGCGACCGGCAAGAAGGTGATGGCCGCCTGCGCCGAGACCCTGACACCGGTCGTGATCGAGGCCGGGGGCAAGGACTCCGTGATCGTCGACGCCGACGCCGACATCGACGCCGCCGCGGACGCCGCCCTCTGGGGTGCCTGCGCCAACGCCGGCCAGACCTGCATCGGCGTCGAGCGGGTCTACGTGCACGAGAAGGTGTACGACGAGTTCGTCTCGTCCATCACCGCCAAGGCGGCCGGTCTCGAGGCGGTCGAGGGCGGCAAGATCGGCCCCATCACGATGCCCAGCCAGGTCGGCGTGATCCGCAGCCACGTCCAGGACGCGATCGACCGCGGTGGCCGGGCGGTGCTCGGTGGCCCCGAGGCCGTGGGGGACCGGTTCGTGCAGCCGACCATCCTGGTCGACGTGCCGGAGGACTCGCTCGCGGTGCAGGAGGAGACCTTCGGGCCGACCCTCACCATCGCCAAGGTCGCGTCGATGGACGAGGCCGTCGAGAAGACGAACGCGACCCGCTACGGGCTCGGCAACACGGTCTTCAGCAAGGCCAACGGCATGGCGATCGCCGAGCGCGTCCGGTCGGGGATGTCCGCCGTCAACGGCGTGATCACCTTCGCCGGCATCCCGAGCCTGCCCTTCGGCGGCGTCGGAGACTCGGGCTTCGGCCGGATCCACGGCCCGGAGGGGCTCAAGGAGTTCACCTACGCCAAGGCGATCGCGCGCCAGAAGTTCAAGCCGATGATCAACCTGACCAGCTTCGAGCGCACCGAGAAGGCCGACAAGCAGCTCGCCCAGGTGCTCGGTCTGCTGCACGGCCGCGGCAAGAAGTAGCGCTTCGCAGGGACTACCCCGCCACGAGACGGTCACCCAGGCCGGAGCGCAGGTAGAGGACCGAGCGGCCGTGCCGGGCGGAGGTGAGCAGCCCGCCCGCGTGCAGCGCACGGAGGTGCTGGTTGACGGCGGTCGTCGTCACGCCGAGCCGTACGGCGAGCTCGGTCGACGACGCGGGTGACTCGAGCAGCACGAGCAGCCGCGACCGGGCCGCGCCGATCAGGCCGACCAGCGCGTCGGGGGTCTCCGGCCGCTCGGCCTCCCAGAGCGTGCCGACGCCGCGGGCGCCGTACATCACGACCGGCGGCTCGTCGGGTGAGATCGGCGCGGAGGCGTTGCGCGTGAAGAGGGTCGGCACGAGGGTAAGCCCCTCGCCGGCGGTGGAGCGGCGGAAGTGCGCGTCGCTGCTCATGTGCACCTGGAGCACGTTGCCGACCAGCTTGATCCGGGTCGGCGACAGGTCGGCGAACATCGCGGTGATCCCGGATCGGGCGATCGTCCGGCCGCGGTGCACGACGTCGGCCTCGAGGATCGTCTGCATCCGTGGCCACCAGGGCTCGAAGCACGTGGCCCAGTAGTCGGCGAGCGCCCGCTGGATCCGGCCCAGCACCCGCGCCGGACGCCCGGTCAGCACGTCGGGCCGGGTGGCGGGGTCGGGATGGACCTCGGCGACGTCCTCGCGGAGCACGCTCGCGGGTACGTCGCCGAGCGCGTCCAGCTGGTCGGTGAAGCTCGTGAGCGGGGAGAACGGCCGCGGCGTCAGGAAGTCCGGCGTCCACAGGTCCCGGTTGGTCAGCGCCAGGATCATCTCGGTGTCGAGGTCGCGACGGGCGTCCTCGGTGAGCTGCAGCCAGCGCAGGTGCAGCGGGTAGCGACCGGGGTCGCGCCAGGTGCGCAGCGACAGGGCGAGCTCGTTGATCGGGGAGATCGCGAAGCGCACCTCGCCGAGATCGGCGCCCGCGAGCTCGTACTCGATCATGAAGCACAACGCTACATCGTTCGCGCGCGCCCGCGAGGCGTGGGAGAACTGGGTCGTGTTCAACAGCTCCGTGCTCGATCGCCTCCACCGCCTGCTGCTCCCGCCCGACCCGGTCCAGCGGGCGCTGACCCTGGCGACGATCACGGCCTCGCTCTCGACCGGCCTCTTCTACTCGATCAGCGCGCTCTACTTCACCCGGGTCATCGGCCTGGCTGCGACCACGGTCGGCATCGGCCTGACCATCGCCGGCGCGGTCGGGGTGCTCACGTCGTTCCTCGGTGGGTACGCCGCGGACCGGGTCGGTGCGGACCGGCTGCAGCTCGGGGCCAACGCGGTCCAGGGTGCGGCGCTCTTCGCGTACGTCTTCGCCACCGACGCCGTCGCCTTCACCCTCATCGCCTGCGTCGCGGTCGGCAGCCGGAGCCTCCAGGGCTCGGCGAAGGCGACGCTCCAGGCGCGCTGGTTCCTCGGCGCCGACCGGGTCGGGATCCGGGCCCGGCTGCGGGTGATCACCAACGTGTTCATCGGCCTCGGCACGGTGCTGGCCGGCGCGGCCCTGCTCGTCGACACCGGCACGGCGTACCGCACGACGATGGTGGCGGTCGGCCTCTTCACCGCGGCTGCGACGGTGCCGCTCGCGGGCCTGCGCCGGGTGCCCGGCTTCGCCGCGGTCATGGACGTCCACCTCGACCCGGACCACGTCCAGGGGCCGTCGCCGCTGCGCGACCGGACCTACCTGGCCAGCGCCGCGCTCAACTCGGTGATCGCCATGCAGTTCAGCATGACCAGCGTCGGGGTGCCGCTGTGGATCGTCACGCGCACCGAGGCCCCGGCCGTCGTGATCTCCGTGCTGCTGGTGCTCAACACCGTGCTGGTCGCGCTCTTCCAGGTCCGCGCGGCCCGCGGGACCCACGACGTGCTGATCGCCGGCCGCACCGTACGCCGCGGCAGCCTGCTGCTCGCCACCGCCTGCCTGCTGTACGCCGCGGCCGGCAGCGTCGGCATGGTGGTCGCCGTCGTGCTGCTCGTCGGCGGTGAGCTGCTCAGCACCTGGGCGGAGATCTGGTGCGAGGCGGGCGGCTGGGGGCTGGCCTTCGAGCTCGCCGACCCGCGCAGCGCCGGCGCCTACCAGGGCCTGACCCAGACCGGCTACTCGCTCGCCTCGATGGTCGCCCCGGCCCTGGTCACCGCGACCGCGGTCGACCACGGCTGGCCGGGCTGGGCGTTCCTGGCCGTGCTCTTCGCCGCGTCCGGCACGGCGGTCGGCGTCGTCGCGGGACGCGCCGCCCGCCGTGCCGTCACGGTCGAGCTGGTGGCCTGAGGGTCAGGCGATGGTGAACCGGCCGACCTCGGTGCGCAGCTCCTGGGCCATCCGGGCCAGCTCCGCGATCGCGGAGAGGGTCTGACCGACCGCGTTGGTGGTGCTGTCCGCGGCGCCCGCGACCGTCGAGATGTTCGTCGCGATCTCGCCGGAGCCGGTGGAGGCCTCCGCGACGTTGCGGGACATCTCGTTGGTGGTCGCGGTCTGCTCCTCCACCGCCGAGGCGATGGTCAGCTGGTAGTCGTTGATCGACCCGATGATCGTGGCGATCTGGGTCATCGCGTCGACGGCACCGCCGGTGTCGCCCTGGATGGCCTCGACCCGTCGTGCGATGTCCTCGGTGGCCCGGGCAGTCTCCTGCGCGAGCTCCTTGACCTCGGTGGCGACGACCGCGAAGCCCTTGCCGGCCTCGCCGGCGCGGGCGGCCTCGATGGTCGCGTTGAGGGCCAGCAGGTTGGTCTGCTCCGCGATCGAGGTGATCACCTTGACGACGTCGCCGATCTCCTGGCTCGAGGTGCCGAGGCGACCGACCGAGTCGCCCGCCTGCTCCACGATGCCGACGGCCTCGGTCGCGACTCGGGCGGCCTCGTTGGCCGACCCGGCGATCTCGCGGATGGACGCACCCATCTCCTCGGCGCCGGCGGCGACGGTCTGGACGTTGCGCGACACCTCGTCGGCGGCACTGGAGACGATGCCTGCCTGGGCGGAGGTCTCCTCGGCACCCGCGGCGATCTGCTGCGAGGACGCCGACAGCTGCTCGGACGCCGCCGCGACGGCCTCGGCCGAGCCGGTGACCGTGGTGACGATGGCGCTGACGGACTCGATGGTCTGGTTGAAGGCGACCTCGAGGTCGCCGGCCTCACCGGACGACTTCTCCTCGAGACGGTAGGTGAGGTCACCGGCGGCGAAGCGCTGGAGCGCGTCGACCGAGCCCTTGAGCGGGCGGACCAGGCTGCGGGTGATCGCCCACGCCAGGCTGCCCGCGACCGCGAGGCCGAGGAGGGCGAAGAGCAGCACCTGGCCGCGCATGCCGTGGGCGGTGTCGAGCAGCTCGTCCGAGGCCTGGGTGGCATCGCCGGAGAGCGCCTCGCCGAGGCCGCCGAGGGTGGCGTCCATCTTCTCGTTCTCGACCTGGATCTGCTCGGCCTGGGCGCGCTGGGCGTCCTGGTCGGCGATCGCGGCGTCGACGAACTTCGCGATCGCCGTGGTGTAGCCCCCGAACGCGGCCTCGAGGTCGTCGACGGCGGCCAGGTCGTCGGGGTCGAGCGGCAGCTTGCGCAGCGCCGCGATCATGTCGGCGACCTGCTGGGTGTCGTCGGCGACATCGGCCTTGGCCGTCGTCGGGTCGTCGAGGGTGACGGCCTTGAAGCCGTCGACCTTGAGCTCGCTCGAGCGGGTGTCGAGCTGCTGCACGAGCGACCGCGCGTCGTCGTGGGTGCGGGTGCGCTCGGCGTCGTGCGACACCGTGCCGGCACCGACCCACGCGACGAGCGCGACCAGCACGGCGGACGCGAGCCCGATGCAGGTGATGACGGCGACCCGGCGACCGACCGTCCAGCGGATGTTCTTCATGGCGGGTTTCTCCTTCGTGCGGTGACACCCGCCCGAGAGGTGCTGTGCCTGAGAGATCGGACACACCGGCACCCGCCTGAGAGATCCGGCCCCGTGGTCTAGCCGGGTGTCCGGTCAGCCGGACGCGACGGCGAGCACGCCGTCGATCCTGATCGCGCCCGTCCTGGCCGTCGTCAGCACGAGCGTCCCGGCGCGGGCCGCGCGCGTGGGCAGCCACAGCACGTGCCGTCCGGTTCCCCGGGTCGCCGGGGTGGTGCCGAGCAGACGGCCGCCCAGGGCGACGCGCAGCCGGTTGCGGGTCGCGCCGCGCACGACGACCGCGACGCGCCCGCTACGCACCCCCGTCAGCCGGAGCGCGACGCCGCGCCGCCCGGTCGAGGTCAGGGTGTGACCGTCTGCGCCCGCTGACTTCTGCCGCAGCCAGCCGCGAGCGGTCAGGGCCCGGTCGTCCACCGGGCGCGTGCTGCAGACGGGTGCCGACCATGCCGACACGCGGCCGACGCTGTCGTGGGCGCGTACGCCGAGGCACCACGTGCGGCCGGGCGCGACCCGCGCGGCCAGGGATCGCGTCGTCGACGGCAGCGTGGACCGCACCCGCCAGGCACCCAGCCGGGTCCGGGTCGTGCCGACGCGGGTGCGGACGTCGTACGACGTGAGGGTCGCGCCGGGCGGCGCGGTGCCGGTCCAGCGTGCCGTGACCTGGCCGGTCACCGTGACGGCGGCGAGTGCCCGGGTGGCGGCCGTGGGCATCGGCGTCGGCGGCGTGCCGGTGAGGACCCCGGTGTTGATGACCGACTCGTCGATGTTGATCGACACGCCGCCGTACCTGCGGGTGACGCCGAGGCGGAACTGGTTGGCGCGCTCGCCCACGAAGCTCCCGTCGGGCGGTGCGCTGAAGCCGGTGGTCGTCGTCGTGCGGCTGTCGGTGGCGACCCACACCGCGTCCGGCTCGTGGAAGGTCGGGTCGTCCAGGCGCGCCGCGAGGTCCTTCATCACGGTGATCTGGGTGCCGTAGGCGCCGGCGCGCAGGCCGGCTCCGTGCAGGCCGGTCGTCCAGCCGTCGAAGAACGCCTGCAGCGGTGCGGAGCAGCCGGACCCGTAGGGCTCCATGTCGTAGAACACCGGGATGCTCGTGGCGATCCCGAGCGCGGCGACCGAGCGGGCGGCGTACGCCGCGGCCCGCGCGCCCTGCGTGCGCGCCGTCGCCGGGGTGCCGGACAGGTGCCAGAAGTCGTGACCCTGGCAGGCCTCCGGTGCCTGGACCCCGAGGTAGATCGGCAGCACGTGCCACCCCAGCGCCGTCACGTCGGCGACCCACGAGGCGGTCAGGTTGGACTGCACCTTGTCGTGGCGGTCGTCCGTGCCGGGCTCGACCGGCACGTAGACGCCGACGGTGCGGTACGGCGAGGCCAGCCATGCCGTCATCGTCGCGAGGCTCGGCGCCGAGGCCGCGTCGAACATCAGCTGGCTGCCGGCCGGCGCGGGCGGCGGTCCGGTGCCGGACGCGATCGTGAACGTCGTGTGCACGACCGTCCCCGACACGTCGGTCGCGGTGTAGGTGTAGGTGCCGAGCGGGTCGCCGGAGCCCCAGATCCACGACCAGGTGAAGGACCCGTCGCCGGCCGCGGTCTTCGTGTGCGGGTAGCTGCCGGCGTACGCCGCGCCGTCGGGGCGGGTCACGGTGATCCGGACCGACGAGCCGGGCGTGAACCCGGTGCCCGTGCCGAGGAAGCGGGTCTCCTGGTTGCCGCTGGAGGGGGAGACGCCGACCGCGGTCGCGGCGCGCGCCCGCGCACCGGCCGGCAGGGTGGCGTGCACCGGGGCGTCGGCGTACAGCCGCAGCGGCAGGTGCCACGGCTGCGGCGGGTCGACGGGCGGCTCGGCCCCGGCCGGGGCGGCCGCTCCCCACGTCATCGTCGTGGCGGTCAGGATCGCCAGCGCCACCGAGGCGATCAGGCGGCGCGGAGAGGTCACCGGTCGAGGGTATGTCCTGCGCGCTCCTCGCCCGCCGCGATCTCCGCGTGCAGGTCCACGCAGTAGCGTCCGAAGTCGATCTGGATGGTGTGCCGCGGCACGTCGTAGTACTGCTCGAGGTGGGCGGCCTCGTCGGCCCGCATGATCCGCTCCTGCTCCTCGACCGACGGCAGTGCGTACGAGCCGTCGAGCAGCTTGGCGAGCAGCTTGGACTGCTGCTCCGCCAGGTTGACGATCGTCGGCGACGACTGGGCGAGACCCAGGTAGAAGAGGTGGTCGACGCCGGGCTTGATCATCCGCTTGAAGAGCGGGTAGCGGTGCTCGTCGTCCGGGTGCAGGTCGGTCTCGGTGTCGTCGAAGAAGGGGAAGCTCATCTCGTAGCCGGTCGCGCAGATGATCACGTCGGCCTCCACCGACGACCCGTCGGCGAGGTGCACCGTCGACCCGTCCAGCCGCTCGATGGCCGGCAGCATGTGGATGTCGCCCGATCCCGCCTTGGTCAGGAAGTCGGCGCTCACCGAGGGGTGGGCGGCGAGGGGCTCGTGGTCCGGCTCGGGCAGGCCGTAGCTGCTCATCGACCCGACGAGCTCGCGGATCAGCGCCCGCGAGGCGACCAGCGCCTGCTCCTTGGGGATGTCCGGCGGCGCCATCACCTTGTCGGCCGGCTGCCCGTTGCGGTACTTCGGCAGCACCCACACGCCGCGGCGCGCGGAGACGTACAGCTTCGAGGCCATCCACGGCGAGGACAGCTCGCTCGCGATGTCCATCGCGGAGTTGCCCATGCCGACCACGACCACCCGCTTGCCGCGCAGCTCCACCGGCTCGAACGGCGACACGTAGGCGTGGCTGTGCATGAGCACGCCGTCGAACGTCCCGGGATAGTCGGGGAGCCGCGGCTTCCAGTGGTGGCCGTTGGCGACCACCAGGTCGGTGTACGAACGGGTCTCGCCGGTGCTCAACGTGACCTCCCAGCCGCCGTCGCGGCGTACGGCGCGCTCGACCCCGGTCCCGAACTCGATGTCGTCGCGCAGGCCGAACTCCTCGACGTACGCGCGGAAGTAGTCGTGCATCAGCCGGTGGCTCGGGAAGTCCGGCCACTCCTCGGGGGCCGGGAAGTCCTCGAACTCCAGGCGGGTCTTCGAGGTGTCGATGTGCAGCGACTCGTAGACCGCGGAGCGGCCGTTGGGGTTGCGGAAGTACCAGTTGCCCCCGACGTCGTCGGAGAGCTCGAACTGGTCGTAGTCGATGCCGTGGTCCTTGAGGCGCTTGGCGGTCGTGATGCCCGAGCACCCCGCGCCGATGATGCAGACCTTGGTCGCGTCAGTCATGCCGTCGCTCCTTCCACGCAGGCGAACGCCGTCCGCACGTAGCCGTCGGTCCGGTCGGAGGAGGTGAAGTGGTTCTCCATCCGGTTCATCGCGTAGGCGACCGTCGTCCGCCGGTCCAGGTCGTTGACGACGATCGCGCCGCCGTACCCGGTCCACCAGCAGACCCGGCCCTCCGGCACTGCCGGGGCAGCGGACGGCTGGGGGAGTCCGTAGCCGATGCCCCACCGCAGCGGGACCATCAGCACCAGGTCGGGGCCGTCCGCCTGGACCTCGAAGACCCGGTCGATGGTCTCCTGCGCGAGCACGCGCACGCCGTCCACCTCACCGCCGTGGGACACCACGGACTGGGCGCGCGCGATCGAGCGGGCGTTGCCGTGGCCGTTGGCGCCGGCGACCGACACACGGCGCCAGGGCGCGGTGTTGCAGAAGCCGCCCACGTCGAGGACGGGGTTGACGATCGTCGGCACCAGGAGGTTGCCCTCCGGCAGCACCGACAGGTCGAGCCCGCCCGGTGGGGGCGGCACCAGGTCGGCGCACCGGTCCAGGGCGGCCTCGGGCACGCCCAGGTGGAAGTCGGCTCCGAGCGGCTCGGCGACGAGCGTCCGGAACTGGTCGGCCAGCGGCGTGCCGGTGGCGCCGCGGACGAGCCCGTCGAGCAGGTGGCCGTAGCTGACCATGTGGTAGCCGGACGCCGTCCCCGGTGGCCACCACGGGTCCTGCTCGGCGAGCAGCCGCTCGGCGTGCTCGAGGTCGAGGAGCCCGTCGACGGAGAGCGGCTCGGTCCACCCGGCCTGCCCCGACGTGTGGGCGAGCAGGTGCCGGACCAGCACGTCGCCGTTGCGGAACTCCGGCCAGTACGACGCGACCGGCGCGTCCAGGTCGATCTCGCCCCGGTCGGCCAGCACCAGCACGGTGAGCGCGGCCATCGTCTTGGTGACCGACCAGACCTGGACGATCGTGTCCTCGCGCCACGGCTCTCCCGGCCGCGCCTCGCCGCCCCACAGGTCGGCGACCAGCTCGCCGTCGTGGACGACGGCGACCGAGGCCCCCGCCTCCGTGCCGGCGGCCAGGTTGGCCGCGAGCAGGTCGCGGAGCGGTTCGAACGACGGGTGGCAGGTGCCCTCGACAGTCACCCGCACACCATAGGAACAGGTTCTAGTTCTTGGGAAGCCGCCGCGGCCCGAGCTTGCGAGGGCAGCGATCAGCGGCGCAGGTTGAGGAGCGTCGGTTCGCACCGGAGCGGAGCGACGGGTCGAGCGACGCGTCTCGAAACCCGGTGACTCGAGAGTCGGGCTGGTGCGCGCGTCAGAACGCAGACGGTGCGTGTCGTAGCTCGGCCCGTACCGGGGGGTCAGCGCACGAAGTAGACGACCAGCGCGATGAGCAGCAGCAGCGTGCTGCCGCCGAGGATCCACACCCAGAGTGGGATCGGCTTCTTGGGCTCGGGCGCCGGCGGGGGCGGCGGGGGCGGAGCCGCGACGACGGGCGCCGGTGCGGGCGGGTTCATCAGCCCGCCGCAGCGCGCGCACACCTCGGCGGTCAGCAGGTTGCCCTCCGCGCAGTGCGGGCAGGGGACCGAGCCGACCAGCGCCCGGCCGGCGGTGCCCGGCAGCCGCCGCAGCGACTCCTGCGAGGTCGAGCCGCTGTCGAGGACGATCTTCGACGGCGTCCAGAAGAGCGGGTAGTCGCACTGCTTGCAGAAGTCGTCGGCCTCGCGACGGGTCAGCGCGACCATCGCGACCGTGCCGCACTCGGGGCAGGTGACCTGCTCCTCCGGCGCCGCCGTCGCGGTGGGTACGGCGAGGGGCGGCGCCAGCGACCCCTGAGCGGTCGTCGGCTGGTCCTCGATGGGAACCGGTGTGGGCGCGGTCGCGTCCTGGTCCGGTCCCGCCTTCGGGGGTCGCTCGTCGGAGGACACGTGCTTCCCGGTCAGCGTCTCGCTCACCCCGGCCACTCCTCCTCTGAAGTCCAGACCCGGTCGGGCCCGACGTACAGCTCGGCGCGGACGTGCGCCGGGACCTCGTCCCGGACCACGTCGATGAAGTCGGTGAGCTCCAGGAGTCCCGTCGACCGTACCCGCATCACCACCCACGCGGTGTCCTCGGGTGCGTCGCCGGCACGCCAGATGCCGCCGCCCTCGTCGACGTCTGCCGGGCCCTCGCTGATCAGCTCCAGGTAGGACCTGAGTCCGCGAGCGGTGCCCCGCCACGTCAACGTCTTCGCTGCACCCGCAACGATACGGCGTTGGAGGCTCTCCGGTTGGGAATCGTCGATCGTCTCGACGCCGATCCAGGAAGCCAGGTAGGGCAGCAGCGGGCTGGGCGCGACGGTCGTCGACGCGACGTGCTCGATGTTGTCGGCGTCCTCGAGGAGCGTGGTGCCGAGGTGCTGGAAGATCGAGACGAAGCGCACGAAGAAGTCGTGGTCCAGCATCGAGACGGGCAGCTGGTCGAGCATCCACCTCGGGGACCGCTGGGGCCGGGTCTGACCACCCGGCACCACCGTGGCGCTGACCCGCTCGATCGTCACCGCACCACGACCTGGTGGCCGGCGGAGAGGAAGAGCGACTGCTTGTCGAGGCGGATCACGTCCTTGCCGCCGCCGAGCCGTCGGCCGGTGCGCAGGTCGTACTCGAACAGCAGCACCTCCTCGACGCGCTCGACGCCGTCGATGCTCTCCAGGAGCTGGGTGATCACGGCCAGGTTGACGTCGGCGTCGAACGGCCAGCCGGTGCCGTCGCCGCCGCCCACGAGCGGGTTGAGGAAGCGCGAGAGGCCGTCCATGGCGCGTTGCCGCACCAGGGCGGCGGGCCGGCCGGGGGCGCCGTGCACCAGGGCGACGACCGAGACACCCTGGAAGTACGGCGTGCTCACCTCCACCGACGTCCCGACCAGGCGGTGCTCGTCGAGGGCCTCGGTGATCGTCGACATCAGCGGCGCCGAGATCGCGAAGTCGTCGAGCTTGTGACCGGTCGGCTCGCTGCGGACGTGCGGCACGACGAGCAGCTGCACGGCACCGTTGCCGCGACCGGCCGGGCGGCAGCGGGCCCGGGCGACCTCGATCGACGACTCGATGGTGAGCCGCTCGAAGTCGCGGGCCGTCACGGCCCGGTTACCGGTGCGCAGGGTGAGCGGACCGCGGACCTTCGCCTCGGCGACCGACTCCGCGTCGACGCCGCCGGAGGCGGGGCCGAGGTTGATGGTGCCGTTGACGAACGGCACCGCCGTCCGCATCACGGTCAGGGTGCGGGCGCCGACGTTGCCGCGCGAGCCGCCGCCGTGCCGGTAGCCGGAGACCTCGATGAACGCGCCGTCGCGGGGGATCGCGCCGTGCTGGCGGATCGAGCCGTCGGGGTAGCGGATCCGCGGGCCGAAGTGCACCACGCCGGTGCCGCTGTCCCAAACGAAGTGCTGGTCGGTCGGGCCGGACGCCGAGAAGTCCTCGACCTCCTCCCACGCGTCGACCCGGTCGCCGTCGAGGATCCGCAGCGTCTCGCTGTCGCGTCGCGGCAGCACCGGGAAGCGGTCCACCTGGAAGGTCTGCCCCGGCGCGCCGTTGCTGCGCCCGAGGACCTCGGCGGCCATGTTCTCGGCGTGCTCGGCCCCGACGGTGCCGCCGAGCGCGGACACCTCGATGCCCCGCACGCGCGGGGAGTTGCGGTAGATCGGCTGACCGGTGCGCGGCGCCAGGAGCCGGGCCCGCAGCCAGTACGCCGACTCGTTCGCGACGGTCAGCGGCTGGTGCTCGACCGGCACCATGAGCACGACCTCGCCGGGCCGGTTGAGCCCGCCGGTGGTGTCCTCGTAGATCCGGGTGGGCAGCCAGCCCTCGCCGTTCCAGACCTCCCAGACCAGCGGGGGGTTGCGCGGGTCGACGCCGATGCCCTCGGCACGGGCCTCGACCTCGAGGCGCAGCACCATGCCGGCGAGGCTCTCGCGGAAGCCGAGGTAGAAGGCGTCGCCGGGCGTGATCGTGTCGGCCGGGAAGCAGCTGGCGCCGTCCGTGCCGAACCGGAGGTCCTCCCAGACGTCGAGGACCTGCTCGTTGTCGGCAGCGGCCGACTTGGCGGCCATCAGCTCGGGCGGCGCGATGACCAGGTCGTCGACGGTGCTGAAGACGACGCCCTCGCCCTCGGCGGCGCTGAGCTGCGTCATCACCTGGGTGTTCGACGGCACGATGACCGGCTGCTCCAGGACGGCCGAGAGCCAGAACGTGAGGTCCGTGCGGGCGACCGACGGCGGGAACGGCTCGATGCCGACCATGTTGAGGAAGTGGACGTAGAGCCGGTCCGGCACCTGGTTGACGCGGTAGAGGACCATCTCGCTCATCCAGGCGAACAGCTCGATGAGCGCGACGCCCGGGTCGGAGACGTTGTGGTTGGTCCACTCCGGGCAGTAGCGCGGGATCAGGCGCTTCGCCTCGTCGACGATGTCCTGGAAGGTCCGGTCGTCGAGGGCGGGCGTGGGCAGCGGCATCAGGCGTCCTACTCGGCGTCGTGAGGAATGACGTAGAAGGGGTAAACGAGGTTACGACGGTCGTTGCTGGCGCGCACCCGATACGTGATCTGGATGCGGACCAGGGCGTGGTTGTCGGGGTCCGGCTCGGGCTTCACGTCCTCGACCACGATCCGCGGCTCCCACTGCGCGAGCGCGTCGCGGACCGCCTCGGCGATCAGGCCGAGCAGGTTGCCGGTCACCGGCTCGAACAGCAGGTCCCAGATCCGGCAGCCGAACTGCGGGCGCATCAGGCGCTCGCCCGGAGCCGTCATCAGCACGATCTCGATGGACCGGTCCAGGTCGGGCACGCCGGCGGACAGACCGATCGCCCCGGTGTGGTCGACGGCCAGCGGCCAGGTGAACCCGCGCCCGATGAAGGACGAGTCCGGCTGCCCGGGCTCGTCGTACCTGCTCACCGACTTCTCGGTCATCAGTTGATCGCCACCGTCGCGCCCTTGACGGTCAGCGGGCCGGTGGCCTCGACCGACCCGAGCCCGCCGGCCTTGATGTTCAGGTTGGCGGTCGACTCGGCCTTGACGTTCATGCCCTTGATCGCGACGTCGCCGGACGCGGACTCGATCTTCACCGCCCCCTGGGTGGCCTTGATGGACACGTTCTTCCCCTCGATGGTGACGTCGCCGCTGTCGGTCAGGGTGATCGTCGCGTCGCCGTTGGTGATCTTGATCGGTTTGCTCGCGGTCTTCACCTCGATGGTGTCCTCGCCGACCCGGACCAGGTGGCCGTTCGAGGTCTTGAGCAGGATGTGCTTCTTGTCGTCCGAGGTGCCGTCGGCCAGCTCGATGAGGTGACCCACCCGGGAGTTGATCCGGCGGTAGTTCACGGCGCCGGACTCGACGTTGTCGGTGGTCGGCAGCCCGTTCTTGTCGCTGAAGAGGCCGCCGAGGACGACCGGGCGGCGGGTGTCGCCCTGCTCGAAGCCGACCAGCACCTCGTCCTTCACCTCGGGCTGGAAGACGACGCCGCGCTTGGGGCCGCCGCCGAGCGTGACCACGCGGGCCCACTCCGACTCGATCTCGCCGCTGATGGTCGGGAACTTCACCTTCACCCGGCCCAGCTTGCCCTCGCTGTCGTCGATGTTGGTGACGACTCCGACCAGCAGGCCGTCGATCGTCGACCCCGCAGTGGTGGCCGGGCCACCGAGCAGGTCGACCAGGCCCTCGGGGCGCAGCGGCCCGGCGGTGAAGTGGGTCCAGAACCCGTCCGGGCGGAAGACGTGCTGGACCCGGGTGACGAGGTAGGTGCCCGAGCTGGGACCGGCGTCGGCCACCTCGACCTTCGTGAACGGCCGGATGGTGCCGTTGATGAGGCACGTGCCCCGCGTCGTGACCGCCGCGGAGGTCGACTCGGCCAGCAGCGACTCGCTCACCAGCTTGGCCTCGTCGGCGGTCAGCGGGGACGCCCCGGAGACCTTCACGCCCGCGCCGGACGCCGCCTTGCGGCCGGGGTACGTCGCGACCAGGTCGGCCTCGGAGGTGGTCGTCGCGCTGGCGACGTTCGCGACCGCTGCCTGCTGCGCCTCGTCCCACCCGGTGACGGTCACCTTGCCGGCGTGCCGTCCGGAGGCCCGGGTCGACAGGTGGCTCAGGTGCTCGCCGAGCTTGAGCGTCGCGACCGAGGAGCTTGGAGCGGCGCTGATCTTCTTGACCATCAGCTTGCCGTAGTCGACCCACCAGACCATCGCGCACCGGGTGACGATCCAGTCCAGGTAGGCGAGGTTCGTGCCGGTCTGGAGCAGGTACGGGTGGGTGGGCGTCGTGCTGTCGACGGACGACTGGAGGCCGGTGCCCGCCACCATCTTGCCGATGACGTCGGAGTAGGACGAGTTGAGGAAGGCCGTGTTCTGGGTGGCCTGGCCGAGCTTGTAGGCGCCGTCGTCGATGGTCACCGTCAGCACGGTCGCGCCCATCTCGGCGTCGTGCTCGAGGCCGATGCCGGTCACCTCCCCCTTGAAGAGGTCGTTCACGGTGTTGCCCGAGAGGGTGGCCAGGGTGACCTCGGTGCCGAGCGCGAACTTGGGTGCGACCTTCACGTCGAACGACGTCTCGATGAAGCGCAGCGTCGCCCGGCCGACCAGGTTCAGCCCGAGGTCGATCTCCATGAAGGTCATCGCCGCGTCCTCGGCCGCGGTCAGCGCCGTCCCGCCGACCTTGACGACCGGGCTGGTGAGGGTGATCTGGGGGGAGACCGTCACGTCAGGACCCCTCCAGCCGCGGGACGCTCAGCATCGTGCCGGGGCGCACCGCGAGCGGGTCCTCGAGGCCGTTCGCCGCGGCGAGCAGGCGCCAGCGGGTCGAGTCGCCGTAGTAGCGCGCGCTGATCCGGTCGAGGGTCTCGCCCGGCTGCACCCGGTGGACCCGGTGCGGCTTCGGGGTGCCCGAGGTGGGGTTCTGGGCGCCGAAGGCCTGCGAGCGCTCGTACTGGCGCAGCTCGAGCTCCATGTTGGCGCGCAGCGGGACGCCGGCGGAGGAGAAGTAGGTGAAGCTCAGGCGCAGACCCTCGATCACGGCCTTGAAGGAGTGCAGGTCGCCCCAGTGGAACGTGACGGTCGGCGGGCGCAGGTTGCTGGTCGCCTCGTCGGCGCCGGGCAGCGACGGGTCGACGTCCATGAGGTCGACGATCTTGCCGGTGTGCGCGGTGACCGCGGTGCCGTCGTTCGTGGTGTCGAAGACCAGGTCGACCTTGAGCCAGCCGGAGTTGGCGCCGGCGTAGCGGAGGGTCGGGACGCCCTGGCCGGGCATCGGCTTCGCCACCCAGTTGTTGCGGCGACCGACCGTGACCGTCTCGGGGTTGTAGAGGCACGGGACCTTGTCGCCGGAGCCCTCGATCTCCAGGAACGCCTTCTCGAGCTCGGCCATCAGAAGGTCCCCTGTCCGTGTCGACGTCCGCGCCGCTCGAGCTCCTCGACGACGCGGCGCTCGATGCGCTCGACCACCCGGTCGACCAGGCCGTCGGAGAGCGCGTTGATCTGGTTGGTGGTGAGGTCGTTGAGATCGTTCAGGTCGTTCGACGTGGTCTCCATCGCCGTGACCGTGCGGCGGATCTGCAGGTGCCCCGATGCCGGGGGCTGGGCGGACGCAGACATGGAGGAACCTCCTGGAGGCGAGTAGCGGCGGACGATCGGAGCGTCCGGGGAGGCGAACAGGTGGGCCGTCGAGTCGACCAGCGAGCCGCCGGTGCTGCGTCGTACGGGCGCCTGGGCGGGGTCGGCGGGGACCGGCAGGTTGCCGGTGCGGGCGACCTCGGGGACCGGGGGCGGTGCGGGCTGGGTGGGCGCCAGGCTGATCCGCGGCGGGGCGACCGTCATCCGACGTACGTCGGCGGCGGGACGGCGACCCGTGGGGGCCGAGGCGGCGCCGGGACCGGCCGGGAACGCGGCGGGCTGCCCCGCCCGACCGGGCTGGCCGGGCTGGCCGGGGGCGGGCGCGGCCGGTGCGTCCGACCAGGGCTGCCAGGTGCGGCGGACCGGAGCGCCGGGTGCGCCGGGTGCGGTGGAAGCCGCGGCGGCGGAGGCCGACGCGAGACCGCCCGCGAAGGCGGCGGCGAACCGGCCGCCGGGCGCACCGGCTCGCGTGGACGTCGCCGGGCCGGCGACGGAGGCGGGGGCAGCAGACGCGGAGGCACCGACGGGCACGGGAGCGCCCGCGGACCGTGCGACGGGCGCTCCGGCCGGGGTGACGGCCCGCCGCCAGAGGCGGGACTCGCCCTCGACGGCGGCGGCCGGTGCGGCGACCGGGCTGCCGGCCGGCCGGATCGTCTGGGGGCTGCCGAACCCGGTGGCCAGGGTGCGGGTGGCGTCGGTGCCGTGGGCCGTCGCGCGCCGGATCGTCATCAGCTCCGGCATCCCGAGCCGGGCGCCGGCGATGCCGGGGGTGGCGACGTGGGAGCCGATCCGGCTGACCGGGAAGGTCGAGCGGTGCACCTCCGCCGCGGCGGCAGGTGCCGACGCCGCGGCAGCCGACCCGGCCGTCGGTGTGGACGTCGGGCTCGTGGAACGACGGGCGGGGGTGCTGGCCTCGGCGGCAGGCGAGCCGGCGGGGCTGGCAGCGGGGGTGGCAGCGGGGGTGGCAGCGGGGGTGGCAGCGGGGGTGGCAGCGGGGGGCGTGCCGGCCACGGGCGCGTCCCCGGCGGGTCCGGGGCTCGCCGGGAGGCGGCGGACCGTGGGGCCGGCCGCTGGTGCTGCGGCGGTGGCCGCGGGAGCTGCCGGTGCGGCCCCCGACGCGGCGGGCGTCGAAGGACCGGCGGTCGGGTTCGGCGTCGCCTCGGTCGCCAGGCGGACGACCGGGGCCGGCACCGAGGTGCGGACGTCGGTCGCGGGTCGGACCTCGGTCGCGCGGCGCCACAGCCGCGGCAGCCGGCGCACGGTGGGGGCGGCCGCCGCCTCGGCCGCGGCCTCCGCCGGGCTGGCGCCGGGCAGCGGTGCGTGGGCAACCGAACCACCCCCCGGGCTCCCCGGGATGGCTGCCGGCGCAGCGCCGGCGGGGCTGGCCGGGCCCGCGTCGGGCGTGGTGACCGGAGTGGTGACCGGGGTGGTGCCGACGCCGGAGGGCAGCCGGCGCACGACCGGCTCCGCGCCGCGGGCTGCCGGAGCGGTCGGTGCCGACGCAGTGGGGGACGCGGCCGAGGGCGCAGCTGCGGGCGTGCTCGTCGGAGTGTTCGAGCCGCCGGTGGCGGTGGCGGTGTTGCCACCTGTCGTGGTGGCAGGGGAGGAGCCGGCGCGCCGGGTGGCCGACGGGGCCGCTGCTGCGGTGGCCGGTGCTGCGGCGGTGGCCGGTGCCGTCGCGGTGGGTGCAGTGGCGACCGAGGCGGCGGCTGCGCGCGCGGCCCCGAGCGAGCCGGCCTGCCCGCGGGCGTCCGCTGCCTGGCGCATCACCAGGCTGCCGGCGGACCAGGCGTGCCTGCGGACCGTGGGGGGTGCGTCGACGCCGCCGGCGATCAGGCCGGGGCCGGCGGCCGCGACGGTCTCCGAGCCACGCACGCCCGACTCGAGGGCGGCGGCCGACCCGGTCGGCCGGGAACGCTCGGGAGCCGCCAGGCGCGAGACGACGCTCGCCAGCCCGACGGGCGCCGACGTGGCGGCGGGGGCAGGTGCGCTGGCGGGCGCGGATGCCGCGGCCGACGAAGCGGTGGCCGACGACGCCGTGGCGACCGGCGCTGCCGGGGCGTGCCCGATCGGGGTGCGCCGGACCAGGCCGTCGAAGCGCGACTGCTGCGAGCGCAGCTGCCAGGACGGTCGCGCCACCCGTCGCAGGGTCGGCGCGGCCGGCGGTGCGCCGGCAACCGGATCGGCCGCCGATCCGGGAGAAACGGTTGCTGTGCCACCGCTGCTCGGGGTGGACGCCGGAGCCGACCCGGACGGCGGTGGGTTGTGCACCGGGTCCGCCGGGGGAGCGGTGCCGGGGGCACCGCTGGTGGGCGCAGCCGCGCGACCGGACCCGGACGGCGGTGGGTTGGGCACCGGTTCCGCCGCGGCAACGGTGCCGGAGGCACCGCTGACGGGCGCGGGCGCGGGCGTGCTCGGGTCGGGGCCGGAGGGCGCTGTCGGGGGCTCCGATGCGGAGGGAGTGCTCGGTGCGCTCGGGGTCGACTGGCGTGGCGAGCGCGTCGTGGCCCGCCGGACTGTCGGCTGGGCCGGCGCCGCGGCGGTCGAGGCGGGTGCGGTGGCCGGCGCAGCCGCCTGCTGCGCACTGCGGGCGGCGAGACCGGCGTTGAGCTTGGTCCGGTCGTTCTGCGTGAGCATCGGTCCGACGGCGGTGACCTCGTCGAGACGACGGATCCGGGCGACCTCGCCGCGCAGGCCGCCGACGATGCCGCCCGGGGTCCAGGTGGACTCGTTGGGCACCTCGCGCGCCGCGCGGGGCAGGCCGCGCTCGGGCAGGCGGCGGATAGCGACCGGTCGGGCCGGGGCCAGCCACGCGGGCGTCGCCGCGGCCGGTGCCGACTCCGCCGGCGATCCGGCGGAGGCCTCCGTCGCGGCAGACGATGACGCCGCCGCCGTCGTACGGCGCCGCCGGGGTGCCTCGGCGGTCGGGGCGGGGGCGTCCGGGACCGGCTCGGAGTGCACGGGGGTCCACCAGCGCGGCGGAGCCGAGCTGCCGGCGAGGCCCCCCGGGCCGGGGCCGATCAGCGCGCGGCGTACGTCGATGGGCCGCGAGGTGGCCGCCGCGAAGCGGGACACCGACGACGCGAGGCTGCCGATCCGGCTCGGCAACGGCTGGCCGAGGGGAGGCCCCGGCAACCGCATCCGGCGTACGACGTCACGCCCCAGCCGGAGGTCGGCCGGGGCGGAGGTCTCAGCGGACGTGGTGGTCATGACGCTTGCGTGACCGCCCGGAAGCCGTGGTGCGCGACCTCGAGCTCCTCCTCGAGCGGGTCGCGGCTCTCGACGGAGAAGTCGGGCCCCTTCCACCGCACCGGGAAGACGTCGATGAACTCCCAGGAGCGGAGCCGTTCGCCGACCGGGTCGATGACGGTGACGGCTCCGGTCGACTTGGTGAGCTTGTTCTCGCTGCTCGCGAAGCCCTCGCCGGAGGTCTTGTTGAACCAGTCGAAGAGCGCGTTGCCGTTGGTGACGCCGCGCCGGAAGACCAGGTTGGGCCAGGTCATCCGGCCGGGCAGCTGGTGGACGAAGCCGTTCTGGCCGCCCTCGCGGATCTCGTCGACCTGCACCGAGACGTTGAGCCCGGTGACCTCCTTGAAGACCCCGAGCTCGACGCCGTCCAGCTCGAAGAGGAACCGGTTGGCGATGGGCAGGTCGCCCCCGAGAGGGGTAGTGATGTCACTGCTGCCCATACTCACGCACCGCCTGCCAGGCTCGATCGTTCAACGAGACCACCGCCCGCACCATGCGGACCCGGTCCATGTGCTCGAGGTCGAGCAGCTCGTCGAGGCGCCAGTGCAGGTGGTACGCCAGAAACGCTATCTCCTGCCACAGGGCTTCCGTGGGGTAACGCATCATTGCGTCGTCACCTCAGCTCACTGGGCCTTGCGCGGGATCTCCTCGACCGCTCGACGCAGGTTCGGTCGCGGACCCGGATCCGGCGAAGCAGCGGGCTCGGCCGGCTCGGCCGCCGCCCCCGCCGGGTCCGCCTGGTCGGCGGTCGGAGCGGGTGCGGCGGCAGAGCCGACGCCGAGGAGGGAGGACGACGCCTGGGCGTTGACCAGAGCGTCGTACTCCTCCTGGCTGCCGAAGTTGATCACCCCGTAGAAGTCCTGGAGGAACGCCAGGTCCACCGCGAACAGGCCCTCGATGTCGAACGAGGTGACCAGCTCGAGGCTGCCGAGCTCCTCCACGACCCGCGTCAGCACCAGGATGGTGAGACGCGGGTCGTCGGGGCCTTGAACCGTCGGGTCGCGCAGCGGTTCGAGCTCGTCGCGGGCTGTCGCCAGCCGCATCTTGCCCGTCTTGTGCAGACGACCCTGCCCGTCCACGTAGCCACGCGGAAGGGTGAATTCGTACGACGTACGCAAAGAGCTCACGCGCCTACTTTGCCCTACTTGACGCGGTCGAGGCGCTCGATCACCAGAGTGATGGTCTCCTTGACCGCCTCGGACGACTCCGTGCTCACGGCGTCGGTCGCGATCTTGCTCGGCCAGCCCTTGATGAAGTTGAAGCGGCCGATCTCCACGAACGAGGTGTCGTAGAGGACGATCGAGCCGTTCTTGCGGGCGCTGGCCCGGTCCATCGTGAGGCCCTTGTCGCGGATCGCGATGAACCACTTCCAGATCGGGTCGGCCATGGCGTCCGAGGGCGCCATCCGGGTGATGGTCAGGTCCGGTGCCTTCTGCGTGTTGCCGCGGGTCTTGACCACCTGCATGCGACCCGTGGGGCCGTTCTGCTGGATGGTGACGACGTCGTGCTCGACGTCGAGGCCCGAGACGCCGGACAGGATGATGTTCTCGCCGTCGATCTCCAGGTAGAAGTTCTGGGCGACGATCGGGTCGGTTGAGATGAGGTCGTTGGGCATGACTGGGGACTCCGGTCTCTAGTGAGTGCTAGTGGGTTGACGGGGTCCCGGCGTCAGCCGGCGACCTGCTTCTTCTGGCTGATGCGGAACACCACGAACTCCGCCGGCTTCACCGGGGCGATCCCGACCTCGACGACCAGGAGGCCCTGGTCGATCGACTCCGGCGGGTTCGTCTCGGCGTCGCACTTGACGTAGAACGCCTCGTCGGCGGAGGTGCCGAAGAGGGCACCGGCCGACCACAGGCCGCGGAGGAAGGCTCCGACGGTCCGCTTCACGCCCTCCCAGAGCGCCATGTCGTTGGGCTCGAAGACCGCCCACTGGGTGCCGGTGAGGATCGTCGCCTCGACCATGTTGAACAGGCGACGGACGTTGATGTAGTTCCAGTCGGTGTCCGAGGCGAGGGTGCGCGCGCCCCAGATGCGGATGCCGCGGGTGCCGAACGGACGGATGCAGTTGATGCCGATCGGGTTGAGCAGCGACTGCTCGTTCTGGGTGACGGTGCGCTCGATGTCGAGGACGCCCCGCATCGTGTCGTTGGCCGGGGCCTTCCACACGCCGCGGGTGTCGTCGGTCCGGGCCCAGACGCCGGCCACGTGGCCCGACGGCGGGATCAGGATCTCGCTGTTGCCGTTGACGCCGGTCGGGTTCTCGACCTTGACCCAGGGGTAGTACAGCGCGGCGTACGCCGAGTCGTACATCGCGACGTCGCTGCGCCACTCCTTGATCTGCTGGGGCGACATGCCGGGAGGCGCGTCGAGGACCGCCATCCGGTTGCCGTTCTGCTCGCAGTGCGAGATCAGCGAGGTCTGCACGGCCTTCCACAGGTTGAGGTCGACGGTGCCGTCCTCCCCGGTGGCGGCGGTGACCAGGTCGGGGACGATCACCATGGTGACGTCCTCGGCCACGGCCAGGCCGTTGATGCCGCGGCGGGCCGACTCGGACCCGGCGAACTTCGTGCCCGTGACCGGCACCGGGGTGGGCGCGGCCTTCTCGAGCGGGTACATGCCGGGCTTGACCAGCTCGAGCTGCGAGGCCAGGTCGACCTTGTCGTCCAGGTTGAGCTCGATCTTGATCTTCGTCGAGGTGGCGTTGACGGCCGTCGCGACGTTGGAGTCGCCGCTGCCGAAGCCGAGGCCGGAGAAGGACTCCACGGCCTCGCCGCCCTCGAGCACGGTGATGGTGAAGGTGGCCGGGCCGTCGGCCTCGTCGTCGCCGCCGTCGTCGGTGGTCACCTGGAGGGTGATGTTGGCGTCGGGCTCGACGCTCTCGACGGAGACGGGGAGACCCAGCGCGCGGTCCGCGGCCGGGAGGGCCAGGGTGGCCGGCTGGCCGGCGGGCTCGGTGTTCGGGACCCGGCAGATGTAGGCGATGCTGCCGCCGTTGGCGAAGTAGCCGTAGACGGAGAGCGGGAGGATGCAGCCCTCGGCGAACCCGCCGTAGAGGCCTTCGAACTGGGTCCAGCTCGTGACGAGCCGGGGGGACAGACCCTGGGGGTCGTTGGGGTCATCGTTCGGGAAGGTGGCCGTGAACCCGACGAAGGCAGCCACCGCGGTCGGCGCGGCGGACAGAACCTTCTGGGACGACGGGACCTCTTCGACGTAGACGCCGGGTGCGGTGTATGTGGGCATCTCTTTGATCCGCTCTCGCGACAGTTGGCAGGACATCGGCAGCCTGCGCCCGGCCTGGGGGGCCTGCAACGAGAACGGCGACACATGGCCCGAAATGACTATGCCGATGGCGCGAAGATGTCTTGACGGTTGGGTGCTGGGGTTTCGATGATCGGGCATGGCCAACCGCCCCGCCGCCGCGCTCGAGCTCCGCGAGGGCGACCAGCCGCGGCTGGTGGCGATGACCCGCAGCCCCACGGTGCGCGCCGGGCTCGCCCAGCGGGCCCGGATCCTGCTGCTCGCCGCCGACGGGCTCTCGAACACCGAGATCGCGGACAAGGTCGGGGTGTCGCGCCCGACGGTCCTGGTCTGGCGGCAGCGGTACGTCGACGCGGGGATCGACGGGCTCGACGACCGGACCCGCCCGGGGCGCCGTCCGCAGGCCGCCGCGTCGGACGTGCTGGCGGCCTCGCTCGCGACCCCGCCCCGCCGGCTGGCGGTGAGCCACTGGTCGTCGCGGCTGCTCGGTGAGCGGCTCGGTGTCGGTCGCGGCACGGTCGTGCGGGCCTGGCACGCCTACGGGCTCCAGCCGGTGCGCGGCGGCTTCCGGCTGTCGGTGACACCGGCGCTCACCGGCCAGGTGGCAGCAGTGCTCGCGCTGCGCCTGGGACCGCCGGAGAGCTTCGCGGTGCTCGACGTCCGCGAGCCGTCGCGGGCCGGCGACCGGACCGACGAGTCGGCCTCCGCCGACGCGCTGCGCGACCTCGGGGCCGCCCTGCAGCGCGACCTGCCACCGGCTCCTGTCGACGCCGCCAGCGCGCTGCTCGGCTTCCTCGACGAGGTCAACCGGTCCCGGACCCGGTGGCCGACGGCGTCACGGCTCCACCTGGTCACCGACGGCCGCGGGCCGGTCGCGCTGCCGGCGCTGCGCGAGGCCCTGGCGGTGCGCTCCCACATCACCGTCCACACGGTGCGCGACCCCGCGCGATGGCCCGACATGGCCGCGGCGTGGCTGTCGATGGCGGCGTACGGCGACGAGGAGGCGGGCTCGCTCGTGGCGGACCTGGAGCGGGTCCGCCAGGGACTCGCGCCGGGCGAGGTGTTCGCCTGGTCGCTGGGCGCGCGCTCGACCGGTGCCGAGCCGTGGCGGCTGATGCCTGCGCGGCCAACCGTCAAGTGACTTCAGAGCCACCAGACGGTCGGCTCAGTTGGACTGGGTCCGCACCGCGCCGGGCATCGTCATCTGGATGACCCCGCCGTACGCGCACTGGCACGTCGACCCCGACACCAGTGCGGGCTGGTTGCCCAGCATCGTCTTGATCGCGCCGGGCACCCACGGTGCCGGCACGAGGGGGACGCAGGGCATCGGGGTGAGCACGCCGAGCGCCGCCGCGGTGGCGGCTGCGACCGTCGGGTTGGCCAGGCTGTTGCACATGCCGAACGGCGGGATGTTCGCGCCGCCGATGTTGTCCATCGTCGTCGCCGCGGGCCTTCCCTCGATCATCACCTTGCTCACGCCCTTGGGCACCAGCGTCGACGGGGCGAGCCCGAAGGAGCACTGGAGCATCGCTCCCATCACTGCGTTCTGTCCCATGACGTCCTCCCGGTCTGTGGTGGGTGCCTAGCGCTTCGAGCCCTTGACCGACCCCTGCAACGGCTCGCCCGCACTCGTCACGAAGCAGATGACGCTGCGGTCGTCGTCCTCCCAGCTGCGGGCCGAGGGCAGCAGGTAGGTGTAGAAGAGCGAGGAGTCCAGGTAGTCGACCCCGACGTACTTGCCGTACGCGCCGGCGCAGGCGCCGTTGGCGAACTTCGCGAGGGCGTCGTCGCCCGGGTAGGTGTCGCCCGCGTCGCCACCGTCGGAGACGTAGGGGATCACGGCGTACGACTCCTGGGCGTGGTCCTCGTCGCAGTCGACCTCGCTGAGCTCGCTGAGCTGGGCCTTGACCTCGCCCTGGGCCTCGAAGCACTGCCCGACCCCGACGTCGAAGACGGACACGCCCAAGGTGTCGTCGCCGCGGCCGAAGTAGCCGCACCCGCTGACCAGCGGGACGGCGAGCAGGGCGGCCGTCGCGCCCGCCGCGCATCGCCCGAGGAGGGAGCGATCAGGCATGCGGACCGTCGTCCATCCGCGAGGCCATGCCGCTGATCCGCTCCACCGACGGGGGCGTGAGCTCCCAGTCGAAGGTGTCGGCTGCCACCGTGACCATCAGGCTGAACGACGCCTTGAGCGAGCCTCCGGACGCCGCCCAGATCTCCCGGACCTTGTTGTCGCTGTCGCCGAGGCCGAGTCGCACGGTCGAGGAGAGCTCGGCCGGGAGCAGGTCCTCGGGGATCGCCTCGACGCCCGCGAAGATGCTCACCACGTCGCCGAGCAGCTGGTGCTCGTCGCGGGGGCTGCCGGCCCAGGCGCTGACCAGGTAGCCGAGCTGCATCATCGGCTGCGGCCGGCGGCGCTGGGCGGGTCCGCCCTCGGGGTTGCGGGTCGCCGGGGCGGACGGCTGGTTGCTGCGCTGCACGTCGTACAGGAAGAGGTTCACCGTGATCCGCGACAGCTGTGCCGACCAGGTGCCGCTGGGCGGGTCGAACGAGACGTCGCCCATCTCCTCCGGGAGCGGGAGCCGCGCGCGGAGCAGCTTCTCGAGGCTCGAGTCCACGTGGCTGATGAACACGCGGCGAGTCTGGCACGCATCCCGTGGGGCCACACGAAATCGCCCAGATCGCCCCTCGGGTAGCGGTCCTCTCGACAGGTAGTTGACACCCCCCGAACGGGCCAGGGGATTGACCCCTTCGGGTTTCCCGATTCGGCCACGCACGCGGCCCCGGATTCCTAGGATCGGACGGTCAGCCAAGTCACCCGGGGAGGACAGTCGTGCGCGTAGCCACCGAGCACCGGCTGGTCACCGCCAACCCGGGAGAGACCGTCGAGGTCCGCGTCGACGTCGTCAACACCGGCGAGCTGATCGAGGGCGTGACCGCCCACCTCATCGGGCTGCCGGACGGGCAGATCTCCGTCGAGCCGCAGCTGCTGCCGCTGTTCCCGGACGCGCAGGGCCAGATCACGCTCTCGATCGGGGTGCCGACCCACCAGCCGGCCGGCATGCACCCGCTCACGATCGCGGTCGTGTCGCACGGCTCCGGCTCGCCCACGCAGCACGTCGACATCGACCTCTCCGTCTCGGCCCGACCCGGCATCAAGATGGTGCCGGACCCCCAGACGATCCGCTCCAAGCGCACCGGGCGCTTCGTCCTGAACATCGAGAACAGCGGCAACGTCGCGCTCGACGCGGTGCTGTCCTCGACCCAGGAGGACAAGCGCACCAAGACCCGGTTCACGCCCGAGACCGTGCACGTCGAGCCCGGCGTCTCGACGCCGGTGATCCTCGCGGTCAAGGGGCCTCGGATGTTCACCGGCTCCGAGACCGACCGGATGGTGACCGTCGGGCTGGTCGCCAAGCGGGCGCACACGATCCCGGCGATGGACGAGACCGAGACCGGTCCCGAGCTCGAGCGCGAGACCATCGTCCGTCTCCGGCAGAAGCCGCTGGTCAGCCGGGGCCTGCTGACCGCACTGATCCTGCTGGGCATCGTCGTCCTCTGGGCGGCGATCTTCCTGCTCGGCCTCACCCAGGTGCTGGCCGGCGACCCGATGACGAAGACGGCGCCCGCGTCCTTCTTCCCGGTGTCGGCCGACGACGCCTCCGGCGACCTCGACCCGTCCGCGGCGACCACCGGCCCGGCGCCTGCGGGCGCGATGCCCAAGACCGGCCTGCTGCCTGCCGGCGTCGGCGGGGAGATCAGCGGCACCGTGACCGCGGCCAGCGACCAGCTCCCCGCGGGTCGGATCACCGTGCAGGCCTACCGCCAGGGCCGCTCCAAGCTGCTGGAGGTCAGCTCGGCCGCGACCCAGTCCGACGGCACCTACACCCTCGCGGGGCTGTACCCCACGGCGTACCGGCTGAAGTTCAGCGCCGACGGCTACCGGCCGGTGTGGTACCCCAACGCCCCGTCCAAGGCGGGCGCCAAGCAGGTCACCGTCGCTGCGCAGGGCAAGTCCGAGGGCATCAACGTCGTCATCCAGGGCACGCCCGGCAGCATCACCGGCGACATCGACCCCGGTGCCTCGCTGGTCCCGGTCACCACCAAGGTCGTCGCGCGCTCGACCTCGGCGGCCGGCGGCAGCGCGCCGGTGGCGCAGACCGTCACCCACGGCGCGAGCTACTCGCTCGCCAACCTGCCGGCGCCGGCGACGTACGAGCTGAGCTTCAGCGCGCCCGGCTACCAGGCGACGAAGGTGGTCACGACCGTCGGCGCCGGCGAGTCCCGGATCCAGCCGACCGTCGTGCTCAGCTCCGGCAGCGGCCAGATCAGCGGCGTGGTCACGGACGGGACGAACCCCCTCGGCAACGTGACGATCACCAGCACCGTCGCCGGCCAGGAGGTCTCGGTCATCACCCCGACCACGGGCCAGGTCGGCGCCTACACCCTCGACCACCTGGCGACGCCCGGCACCTACATGCTCACGTTCACCAGCGAGGACCACGGCTCGCGTGCGGTGGTCGTCGACCTCGAGGCCGGGCAGAGCAAGACCGGGGTCAACGTCAAGCTGGCGGCGGGCACGGGCTGCGCCGTCGGCACCGTCAAGGACGCCGACGGCAACCTGCTCGGGGGCGTCAAGGTCCTCCAGGGCGGCTCCGTGCAGAGCGGCGGCACCGTCGACGCGAGCGCGATCCCGTCGACGACGACCCTGACCGAAGGGGCGGTCGGCAGCTTCTCGATCTGCGGGCTGAGCGCGCCCGGCGACTACACCCTGACCTTCGTCGCCGACGGCTACGCCTCGGAGACGGTGCCGCTCAGCCTGAGCGCCAACGGAACGCCGCCGAACGTCGCTGCCACCCTCGACACGGAGCTCGGCGGCATCCGGGGCACCGTCACCGGGCCCGGCGGCGGTGTGTTCGTCGGCGCGACCGTGACCGCGACGAACGGCGTCCGCTCCTGGGTGACGACCAGCAGCTCGGCCGGGGGCACCCTCACCAACGGCGGGTACCTCTTCAGCTCGCTGATGCCCGGCACCTACAGCGTCACCGTCACGGGCGACGGCCTCAAGCAGCAGACCGGCATCGTCACCGTGAAGTCCGGAGCCACCTCGGTCCAGGGCTTCGTGATGAAGGCGGCGGGCTGACGTGTACGTCGAGCTGAGCCAGCGCCGCATCATCGCCGTACCCCGGCGACCGGAGCCGATCGAGATCACGATCAGCAACACCAGCGACGTGATCGGCGGCTACACGCTCCGGTTCCTCGGCGCGGACCCGAGCTGGATCGAGGTCGACGAGACCGAGATCTCGCTCTTCCCCGACGAGACCCGGACCATCACCGCGATGATCACCGTGCCCGACGGGATGGTCGCCGGTGACCGGCGGATCACCGTGCAGGTGCGCGAGCTGACCCCGCCGGAGGCGACCAGCGTCGAGGAGGTCGTGCTCGTCGTCCCCGAGGCCCGGTCGGTGCAGATGCGGGTCGACCCGATGGCGCTCACGGCCGGCAAGGTCGGTCGCTTCGGCCTCCTGGTCGACAACACCGGCAACACGACCGTGAGCGGCCGCCTGACGGGCACGGACGCCGAGGGCAAGGTCCAGTTCGAGTTCGAGCCGCCGGTGCTCGACCTCGAGCCGGGGGAGCACGCGGTCGTCGAGATCAAGGCGAAGTCCAAGCGGCCGCTCGTCGGCGGTCCGTTCGTCCGCGTCCTCGACATCGGCATGGAGGACCCGCCGCCGGTCGGTGCGCCGGCGCCGGTGGCGCCGCCGCCCGCCGAGTCCGTCGACCAGAAGCTCACCGTCAAGACGCCCAAGAAGAAGAACCGCGCCGCGCCGAGCCCCGGCTCGGAGGAGCCGCCCCTCGCGAACGCCTCGTTCGTCCAGAAGGCCCTGCTGGGACGCGGCCTGCTGTCGCTCTTCGGCCTGCTCTTCGCGCTGTCGGTCTTCGCGGTCGTCATCACGCTGGCGCTCTCGAAGATCGTCGGCCAGTCCGCAGCCGACCGCAACCTCGCCCTGGAGATCGCCCAGGCGCGCAACGCCGCGGCCACCTCCGGCACCAGCGGGATGTCCGGGACCGTGCTGCTGCTGACATCGGGCAAGCCGGTGCCGGGTGTCGCCGTCGACGTCTTCCCGGCCGACGACACCTCGGCGCCCATCGCCAACACGGCGACCAGCAAGGCGGGCACCTGGTCGGTCTCGAACCTGCCCGCGGGCGACTACAAGATCACCTTCCGCGGTGCCGGGTTCGTCCAGATCTGGTACCCGCAGGCGCTGTCGGCGGACAACTCGAAGACGGTCACGCTCGAGGCCAACAGCAAGAAGGCGGGACTCGACGTCTCGCTCGGCGGTGTCCCCGCCTCGATCAAGGGGACCGTGCTCGGTGACGACGTCTCCGCCGCGTCCGTCGCGCTGACCGTGCCGGTGGCCGGCGGAGCCGGCACCAGCGGCTCCGACTCGACGACGGGCGCCGTCGTGCAGACCGTCCCGATCGGGTCGGACGGCTCGTTCGAGCTGACCAACGTGCCGTCACCCAGCGTGTACGACCTCGTCGTCACCAAGACCGGGTACGCCACCGCGACCCAGCGCGTCGACGTCGGTGCGGGCGAGGAGCGCGACGGCGTCGAGATCACCCTGCGCAAGGGCGACGGGGTGATCTCCGGGGCCGTCAGCTCCGCCTCCGGGGCACTCGGCGGGGTCACCATCACCGCGTCCTCCGGGCAGACCGAGGTCACCACGATCTCGTTGACGAGCGGGGATGTCGGCAGCTTCACGCTCCGCGGCCTGCCCACGCCCGCCAGCTACACCGTGGTCGCGAGCAAGCCCGGCTTCGCGACGCAGACCATGACGCTCACCCTGGCCAAGGGGCAGAAGCTGACCGGCGTCGCCCTCACGCTCGGCAAGTCGTCCGGCTCCCTCAACGGCTCCGTCACCCTGCTGCCCGACCGCGACCCCGCCGCCGGGGTGGCCGTCACGGTCACCGACGGCGAGCAGACGATCATCACCGCGACGCAGAGCTCGGGCGACATCGGCCGCTGGAAGGTCGGCGGCCTGGCCATCCCGGGCACCTACACCGTCACGTTCACCCGGTCCGACCTCGCCTCGCAGACCTTGTCGGTCTCGCTCGACGCGTCCGGCCAGATCACGCCCGGCTCGCAGGGCGCCACGGTCTCCGCGGCGGGGATCGAGGTGTCGATGCAACCGTCGGCCGCGGTCGTGAAGGGGACCATCAAGCAGCCCGAGTCCGGCTCCTCGTCGACGAACGTGCCGGTCGGTGAGGTGACCGTCCAGCTGAGCTCCGGCACCGCGACGTACACCGTCATCACGGCGACCGTGCCCGCCGCGGACCTCGGGAGCTATCGCATCGAGAACATCCCGCCCGGCACCTACACCGTCAGCGTCAGCCGCAACGGCGTCAGCCCGACGTCGACGATCATGCAGCTCACGGCGGGTCAGGTGCGCGACTACAGCCCGGTGCTCGCCGCCGCGGCCTCCATCTCCGGCACCGTCACCCAGGGCGGGTCGACGGTCCCCGCAGGCTGGTACGTCGACATCTACCGGTCCCCCGACTACCCGGACGACCCCTACCGGACGGTCCGCACCAACGCCGCAGGCCACTTCGAGTTCGACGACGTCGACGCGCCCGAGGTCTACGTCATCGAGGTCCGCCCGACCCGCGGCAGCGCGCCGCAGGGCTCGCGGACCGTCCAGCTCGCGGCCAGTGAGCAACGGACCATCAACCTGAGGGCCGAGCAATGACCTCGATGTTCCCGAGCACCGAACCCGCACCCGGGCTGGTGGTCGCCAGCCACCTGCGCACGGCTGCGGGCTCCCCGCTCCCGGTCGAGGTGACGCTGACCAACAACGCCACGTCGCCCCGCGTGCTCGCGGTCGGCGCGCTCGGGGTGGACGCTGCCTGGCTGCCCGCGCCGATCCGCACCGCGACGCTGGAGCCCGGCCAGAGCGTCATGGTCACGCTGGTCATGTCGCCGACCCAGGGGACCGTCCCGGCGCACTACCCGTTCGCGTTCACGGTCCAGGCCCTCGACCCGGCGAGCGGCCGGCCCTCCGGCGCCGCCGCCGTCATGGTCGACAGCACCCTGGTCGTCAACCCGCGCAACCAGCTCACGCTCGAGCTCCGGCCGCGGTCGACCTCGACCACGTCCTCACGCCGGATGAAGCTGGCGCTGCGCAACAGCGGCAACGAGCCCGCCCGCGTCACCCTGGGTGTCCAGACCTCGCCGCGCCTGCGGGTCAAGTTCCGCAAGAAGGTCGTGGAGGTGCTCCCCGGCGCCACCGAGCTGGTCAAGGGCAGGGCCACCGTGTCCCACCGGCGGCTGTTCGGCGGCAGCGAGCACCACACCTACACGGTCAGCGCGAGCGGCACGGAGTCGTTGCGGCACGTCGACGGCTCCGTCACCCAGCACCCGCTGGTCGGCACCATGCTCATGAAGACCGTGGCGCTGCTGTCCGTCCTCGCGATCTGGATCGGCGCGGCCGTCATCTTCATCCCGCAGCTCGCCGACCGGATCGGCGGCGGGTCGTCGACCACGACGACCACCGCCGACGGCGCCAAGGGCGGTGCCGGCAAGGACGGCGGAGGCGACGGCTCAGGCAGCTCGGGCGGCTCCGGGGGCACCGCTGGGACCGGCGGCGGCAGTGGCGGCACGGGCGATGCGAAGTCGGCGGCGGCCGGCACCGACGACTCCGAGCTCACCCTGACCGGCACCGTCGCGGGCGACCAGCCCGGCGGCGTACGGGTCAGCCTCGAGCCGACGTCGCTCGTCGACGAGAAGGCCCAGGGCGGCGTCGGCGTCGGCGTACCGAGGACGCAGCTGGGCTCCTCGGGGATGAGCCTCGCGTCCGCGTTCCTCAACCAGTCGTTGCCGACGACCCCGTCGGACCGTACGGCGACGACCACGACGGACGGGTCCTGGGCCTTCGCGAAGGTGAAGAAGCCCGGCTACTACCTGCTCACCTTCAGCAAGCCCGGCTTCCAGAAGCAGTCCTTCGTCATCGACTCGACGAGCGACGCCGCGGCCGAGCCGCTCGAGGTCGACCTCGCCGCCGGCAACGGCACGCTGTCGGGCACGGTCGTCGGCCCGAGCGGCAAGGTCGGCGCGGCCACGGTGACGATCTCCGACGGCACGACGACCATCACGACGAGCACCAACTCGCGCGGCGACGTCGGCCACTGGATGGTCAAGGGCCTGTCGACCCCCGGCTCCTACGTCGTCCAGGCCTCGAAGCCCGGACTGTCGAGCGAGTCGCGGATGGTCAGCCTGGCCGCGGGTGGGACCGCGACCGCCGACCTCGAGGTGAAGGCCGGCGTCGCCAGCCTCACCGGCCGGGTCCGCTCGGCCAACGCCTCGGGCGAGCTCGCGGGCATCGGCGGCGCGACGGTCACGGTCACCAGCGAGTCCGGCGAGGTGCGCACCGCGACCACGCTGACCCAGGGCGACAAGGTCGCGGGCAGCAACGCGCGGGTCTCCGCCGACTTCGTGGGCACCTACACGGTCCCGGGCCTTCCCGCACCCGGGACGTACGTCGTCACCCTGACCGGCCCGGGCATGCAGACGCAGACCAGCAAGGTCACGCTGAAGCCCGGGCAGTCGCGCGCCGGGAGCAGCGCCGACCTGGTGCCGTCGAGCGGCTCGGTCAGCGGAACCGTCAGCAGCAAGGCGACCTCGGGTGACACGGAGCCCGTCATCGGCGCCGGGCTCACGCTCTCGAACGCCGAGAACACCTACAAGACGATGTCGACGTCACAGCCCGCCGGCAGCTACCTCTTCGACGGCGTGGCACCCGGCACCTACGCGCTGACGACGCAGTTCTTCGGCTTCGTGACCGACCACGTCACCGTCACCGTCCGCGCCGGTCGCACCACCAACCTCGACCGGGTCGTCGACGAGCTCGCCGGGGGCGTCCTGGCCGGCCGCTCGAAGATCCAGGGCCAGGTGGTCGACGCGGGCACCGGCCTGGCGATCCCCTGCGTGCCGGCCGGGACCGAGTGCCTGACCGCCCGGGTCTTCGAGCCCGACATCGACACCGACGGAGCCAGCGCCGACCCGAGCGGCGACGACGGCGTCACGTACTCGACGACGTTCCTCCCGGGCGACACGTTCACCCTTCCGGAGGACACGGACACCGGCCTGCTCCCGGGCCTGCACACCATCGAGGTCACCGCACCGAGCTACGAGCTGGCCACCACCCGGGTCCAGGTGCCAGCCGACGGCACCGTCAACGTCGGGACCCTCGGCCTCTTCCCGGCGCCGAAGGTCACCGGCACGATCACCTCGGTCGTGGGCACGCCCACCGGTCCGACCTGCATCTGGGTGGTGCCGACGGGCGACGACGAGCCGACCCAGTCGTGCACGGACGCGACGACCGGACCCGACCCGACCTGCACGTTCCAGAGCGGCACCTTCGACCTCGACTCCACCGAGGACGAGCCGGTCTGTGCCTTCGTCAACGGCCGCGGCAGCTACTCCGTCGAGGTGCTCAAGCACGGCTCGTACACGGTCTACGTCAAGCCGTCCGACGGCGAGTACGAGCCCGCCGACCCGGCGGTGAAGGTCCTGGGGGTGGGCGACACCCAGAACTTCAGCGTGCCGCTGCACCGCAAGGGCCGGCTGACGGTGACGGTCCGCAAGCCCGGCACCTCGGGCAACCTGGTTCCGGCCACCCTGGTGCCGGTGCGGCTCGACCCGGGCACCCCCGCCGACACCTCCGACGACACCCTGGGCACGACCGACGGCACCGGCCGCGCGTCGTTCACCAAGATCAAGGACGCGACCTACACGGTCTCGGCCGTGGACACCGCCGGGCTCAAGGACTCGCGAGAAGGCGTCTTCATCGGGCTCGACCAGGACATCGCGGTCGACCTCACGCTGACCCTGCCGATCGGCAACGTCGTCGGGCAGGTGACCGCCAACATCGACGGCACGGCGAAGAAGATCGACGGCGCGGACGTGAAGGTCGTCGCACCGAGCACGTACAACACCGGATCCACCGTTCTCGGCACCGCGGAGATGACCACCGACGCGCTCGGGTGCTTCGCGATCCAGCCGAGCCCCACGGACGGGGGCACCACCGAGCCGAGCGCCGGGGAGTGCCCCTCGACCGGTGACTGGACCGGCGACTCGCTCGCCGTGCAGACGTTCCGCTCCAGCGCGGCCTCGTCGATCGAGATCAACAAGACCGGCTACGACCCGCTGCTGATCACGAACCGCCAGCTGCTGACGAGCGGCCTGAACGCGTTCACGCTCAACCCCACCGCGATCGACGGAAACTCGCTCGCGCTCGAGTCGACCCCGAACGACAGCGGCATCAGCTGGGCGAACGTGACCTTCAGCGTCGACATCACGGGTGGCGGGACGTTCGTGTCGCTGACGGCGAGCCCGGACGCGGCTGCCGGGCACGCCCACCTGAACTGGAACGACTCACGGCTGCCGGCGGGGATGGCGCGCCCCGGTCACTACAAGGTCACCGCGACGCTCGCGGGCTACGAGTCCGTCCCGCTGGGCGTCACCTGCGACGTCGGCGCGACCGCCTGCACCTGGGACGGCGGCGGCCCGCTGACGCTGGTCAAGCAGGGCTCGCTCACCATCTCCACGGTGGACGGCCCCGCCACCGACGGCTCGGCGAACGTGAACGGCGCCCAGTACACCCTCTTCAAGGGCACCACCGAGCTCCAGACGGTGACCGCCCCGGCATCCTCCAACACGGTCACCTTCACGGGCCTCAAGCCCAACGCCACCGACTACAAGGTGCGGATCCGTGCGGCGTCGCACGCGTTCGGCACCGCCGGCGGCGGCAGCGGCTCCCTGCCGATGGCCTGTGACGCGCCGACCCCCGTGTCCGCACGGACGACGACGAACATCCCGCCGGGCAACGTGCAGTCCTGCACGGTGACGCTCACGAGGCTGAGCACGGTCACCGGCACGGTGGAAGGCATCATCGCCGACCAGCCGGCACCGCCGGGCGCCCAGACCCGCGAGCTCGCCAACGCGCAGGTCCAGCTGACCAGGTGCGACACGATCCCGGCAGGCCAGCACTACTGCACGCACGTCGACGCGACGGACCGGTTCACGGCCTCGGTCAACGAGCTGGGTCAGTTCATCCTCACCGGCTCCACCAGCCAGGAGGGCATCAAGTCGGGCAACTGGCTGCTGACCGCGACGGCGCCCGGCTTCGACCTGCCGACCGCCACTCCCTCCGGGGCGCTGCCGGGCGTGCTGCTCGAGAACCTGACCGGTGACGTCGCCCAGAACATCGACATGTTCGTCGACCTGACCACGGTGACGGTCAACGTGACCGACCAGGTCGGCACGGTGACCGGCGCGGACGTCAAGCTCCAGACCCCCGACGGGCTCACCGACCTCCCGTACGTCGCCCACGAGACTCCCGCGGGCTCCGGGAAGTACGTCTTCGAGGACGTCGTGCCCGGCTCCTACAAGATCGCCGTCGCCAAGTCGGGCTACATCTCGACGGCGAGCTCGACGAAGTTCGAGGAGGGCATCGCGTCCTTCACGCGCGACATCGGCATCATCCGCGGCTCCAGCATCGCGAGCGGCGTCGTCGCCACCGGCATCGACGGCGTACGCGTGCGGATCTGTGACGACCAGACGTGCAGCCACGGTGCGGGTGAGGGCACCGACCGGCAGGCGATGGTGAAGACCACGGGCGCCAACCCGGCGATCCCCTCGCAGCACGGCTACTTCAACTTCACCACGGTGCCCGACGGCACCTGGTGGGTCGTGTTCGACAAGCACGGCTACCTCACCCAGGCGATGGGCAGCTACCTCTTCAGCTACGTCGCGGCGGGCTTCACCAACATCAACCCGACGCTGGTCGTCGTCACCCGCGGCGTCACGATCGACGTGTCACCGAGCTGGACGAGCGGCGACACCGACGGCTCCCAGGTGACGCTCAGCCGGACGGGCGGCCCGACGATCCCGGTGGCCACCGTGGCGTCGGGAGCGGCGACGTTCGAGGGCGTGCCGTGGGGGTGCTGGCAGGTCAACGTCACCCCTGACCGCGCGCACGACCACTACGGACGGGCGGGCGACGTCGACGACACCGGCAACGGGGACGACGAGGTCACGGGCTGCACCGGCCTGGTGGTCTCCGGCGACGAGACCGACGCCGACCGCGCCACCGGCGACGTCATCCTCCACGAGGGTGCGGTCGCGATCAGCGTCGACAAGGACATGGTGGCGGGCTTCGCGGGCAGCGGCTTCCCGGCGTCGGTCAAGGTCAGCATCACCCGCTCCGGGGACGACCCGGGCGTGACGCCCGTCGACGTCAGCGTCGGCGCCTCGTCGCCCACGATCGTCTGGCTCCCGACGGGCGGCAACGGCTACGTGGTCAGTGCCGACCCGCCTGCCTCCGAGAAGTTCTGGGGCTCCGACCAGACGACCACCGACCCGGTGCCGGACGCGAAGCCGGCCAGCGGGGCGCTCGACGTCCCGCTGAGCATCGAGGGGAAGTTCGCGACCCTCGTGGTCACCGTCAACGGTCACATCCCCAGCGACCCGCAGGCCCTGCTGACGCTGACCTCCACCGACACGACCGTGCCGGACGCCGCCCCCCACGACTACACGGACGAGATCGGGACCGGCACCGGCTACACCTACACGTACTACCTGCCTGCCGGCAGCTGGACCGTGTCGGCGACGGTCGACGGCCGACCGGGCGACGAGACCATCGACATCGACGACCCGGACGGTCCGGAGACCGACGGCTCCTACGCGATGACGATCACGGTGCCCCTGCCGCCGGCTACCAGCGTCACGGCGGGCCACCCGGGTTCGTTCTCGCCGACCGGCGCGGTGAAGCCGGAGACCCTGACGGACATCAGGACCGACGACAACTTCGACCTGAGCCCGGCCGCGATCTGGGACAAGAACGACTACGTCGTCCTGGGCAACGGCGGCAACGCCTACTGGGACGGCGTGACCTGGCAGAGTGGCAAGTCGCCCGGCCCGCCGGCCACCGGCGTCTCGGCGGGTCACCCTGGTTCGTTCTCCCCGTCCGGCTCGGTGCCGCCGACCAACCTGATGGCGATCAGGAACGACACCCACTTCGGCCTGGGCTCGGCCGCGGTCTGGGCCAAGAACGACTACGTCGTCCTGGGCAACGGCGACTTCACCTACTGGGACGGCTCGACCTGGCAGGACGGCAAGTCCCCGGGCCCGGTCACCGGGGCCAAGGATGACGGCACCTTCACGCCGGCGGCCTCCCCGATCCCCTACGACCTGGCGGCGCTCTCCGGGGTCACGGCGACCCCGGCGGCGGCGTGGGCGACGGGCAAGAAGGTCACGCTCGGCAACGGGAACCCGGCGTACTGGAACGGGACGGCCTGGGTCGCGGGCACGGCTCCGTGAGCTGAGGAGCCTCAGCGCAGGGAGTACGTCGCGAGCGAGACGCCCACGTAGTGCGCGACGAACGCGAGGATCGTGAAGGTGTGGAAGACCTCGTGGAAGCCGAACCAGCGCGGCCACGGGTTGGGCCGCTTGAAGCCGTAGACGGCTCCGCCGAACGTGTAGAGCGCGCCGCCGACCACGATCATCGTGAACGTCGCGACGCCGATGCCGACGCCCAGACGGGTGGCCCCGTCGAGGAAGGACGGCAGGAAGAAGACGGCCGCCCAGCCCATCGCGATGTAGAGCGGCACGTAGAGCCAGCGGGGGGCGTCGGTCCAGAAGATCCGGAAGAGCACGCCGAGGATGGCGCCGGTCCACACGGTGCCGAGCAGGATCCAGCGCGTCGAGCCGTCGAGGAGCAGCAGGCTGAAGGCGGTGTAGGAGCCGGCGATCAGCAGGAAGATGTTGGCGTGGTCGAAGCGCCGGAGGAACGCCCACGTGCGCGGTGACCAGGTGCCGGTGTGGTAGATCGCCGACACGGTGAAGAGGACCAGTGCGGTCCCGGTGAAGAAGGCCGAGCCGATCCGGGTGGTGCTGTTGGGCGACAGCGCGATCAGCACGATGCCGGCCGCCAGGGTCAGGGGGGCGGTGCCGAGGTGCAGCCAGCCGCGGAGCTTGGGCTTGATGTCGGCCGCGAGGTCGGCGACGGCGTCCTGCAGGTGGTCGAGCCCCGCGCGCATCGTCTCGTTCACGGACTGGTTCATGACGGAGAACCTACCCGGAGGTAGGGCACGGAAACGCCACACGCGGTGAACGTCACGTCAACGTCTCCGGCACGCGCACCGACGCCGTACCATCGACGGGTGGACTGGAAGCGGGGAGCTCGGAGGGTGCTCTATCCCGCCTACGAGGCGCGGATGCTCCGGCGGATGCCCGACGACGTCCCCCAGCACGTCGGCGTCATGCTCGACGGCAACCGCCGGTGGGCGAAGGCCGTCGGTCGCGACACCGCTCACGGGCACCGGGCCGGCGCCGCGAACATCGAGCCGTTGCTCGGCTGGTGCGACGAGGTCGGGATCGAGGTCGTCACCCTGTGGCTGCTGTCGACCGACAACCTCAACCGGCCCGACGAGGAGCTGGCACCGCTGCTCGACATCATCGGCGAGGCGGTCGCCTCGCTCGCCGACCAGCAGCGCTGGCGGATCCACCCCGTGGGTGCCCTCGACCTGCTGCCGGCCTCGGTCTCGGAGCAGCTCAAGGCCGCGGAGGAGGCGACCCGCGACGTCGACGGGATGCTCGTCAACGTCGCCGTCGGGTACGGCGGTCGCCGCGAGATCGCCGACGCCGTGCGCTCGCTGCTCCACGAGTCGGCAGCCAAGGGGATGTCCCTCGAGGACCTCGCGACCGTCATCGACGTCGAGCACATCGCGGAGCACCTCTACACCAAGGGCCAGCCCGATCCGGACCTCGTCATCCGTACGTCGGGCGAGCAGCGCCTGGGCGGCTTCCTGCTGTGGCAGAGCGCGAAGTCGGAGTTCTACTTCTGCGAGGCCTACTGGCCCGACTTCCGGCGCGTGGACTTCCTGCGCGCCATCCGCGCGTACGCCCAGCGCGAGCGCAGATTCGGATCCTGAGCGGTCCGTATTTCCGCTACGTGACGTTCACCCAACGGTCGGGCGTGTCGCCCCGGAACGTGCCCCGCAGCGGCGTACTTTCCGAGGTATCGGGGAGTGGGGAAGCTCGCCGTATCGGGAGGCCCGTTCGTGAGTATTCACGACTGCACAGCGCAGCAGCGTTGCTGGTGCGCGACCGGGAGCCGGCACTCCGGCGCTCGGGCTCGTTCCGGTCCATCAGTGTGAGATCGATGGCCGGACGCGGAGTGCCCGCCGGCCTGCGAAGGGGTGTCATCGTGCCGACCCAGGCTCAGAAGTCACAGCGCTCCGCCTCCACTGCCAAGACCCGCGCGAAAGCCGCGGCCGTGCCGACGCCCGGCGTTCGCACCTACGTCCTGGACACCAGCGTGCTGCTGGCGGACCCGGGGGCGTTGGGGCGCTTCGCGGAGCACGAGGTCGTGCTCCCGGTCGTGGTGATCACGGAGCTGGAGGGCAAGCGGCACCACCCCGAGCTGGGCTTCTTCGCCCGCACCGCGCTGCGCTCGCTCGACGAGCTGCGCGTCGTGCACGGGCGGCTGGACGAGCCGGTGCCGGTCGGCGAGGAGGGCGGGACGCTGCGCGTCGAGCTCAACCACACCGACCCGGAGTCGCTGCCGTCGGGCTTCCGGCTGGGCGACAACGACACCCGGATCCTCGCCGTGGCGCGCAACCTCGCCAACGACGGCTTCGACGTCACGCTGGTCTCCAAGGACCTGCCGCTGCGGATCAAGGCCTCCGCGGTCGGGCTCGACGCCCAGGAGTACCGCGCGGAGGCCGTCAGCGACTCCGACACCGGCTACTCGGGCATGGCCGAGCTCGAGGTCGCCGCGGCCGACCTCGACGAGCTGTACGACGACGGCGTGATCGACCTGGAGGCGGCCCGCCAGCTGCCGTGCCACCAGGGCCTGGTGCTGCTCTCCGACCGGGGTACGGCGCTCGGCCGGGTCGGCCCCGACAAGCAGGTGCACCTGGTCCGCGGCGACCGTGAGGCGTTCGGCATCCATGGACGGTCCGCGGAGCAGCGGGTCGCCCTCGAGATGCTGCTGGACCCGGAGGTCGGCATCGTCTCGCTCGGCGGCCGGGCCGGCACCGGCAAGTCGGCGATGGCGCTGTGCGCCGGCCTCGAGGCGGTGATGGAGCGCGGCCAGCACAAGAAGGTCGTCGTCTTCCGTCCGCTCTTCGCCGTCGGCGGCCAGGAGCTCGGCTACCTGCCGGGCTCGGAGAGCGAGAAGATGTCACCCTGGGGCCAGGCCGTCTTCGACACCCTCGGGGCGATGACGTCCAAGGAGGTCATCGACGAGATCCTCGACCGCGGGATGCTCGAGGTGCTGCCGCTGACCCACATCCGGGGCCGCTCGCTGCACGACGCCTTCGTGATCGTCGACGAGGCGCAGTCGCTGGAGCGCAACGTGCTGCTCACGGTGCTCTCCCGGATCGGCGCGAACTCCAAGGTGGTGCTGACCCACGACGTCGCCCAGCGCGACAACCTGCGGGTCGGCCGGCACGACGGCGTCGTCGCCGTCATCGAGAAGCTCAAGGGGCACCCGCTCTTCGCCCACGTGACCCTCACCCGGTCCGAGCGCTCGCCGATCGCGGCGCTGGTGACCGAGATGCTGGAGAACGTCGCGCTCTGACCCTGGTGCTCCTGCGCCCCCTGTGACTGCTGTGACCGGGGAGGTGGCCAACCGGCCATTTTGTCCGACCGGTTGGGCCGTTCGGTTTGCAACCACCTCCCCCGTCAGGCAGGGTGGCCCGTGATCTTTTCGTGACCTGCCGACAGAGCCGTCGTCGGTCCGCCCGAGTCGTCTACCCCGAGCCCCGAGGCCTTGTCGAAGCACAAGAAGTACGTCCCCAAGCACCGCCATGTAGCTGAGCCGACGCTGCGCGAGGCGCCGAAGAAGGCGCTGCGCACGGGCGTCGTGATGTCCTCGGTCGCCCTGGCGGTCACCGGCATCGCCGTGTCCGGGGGCATGCTCGGCTCGCCGGCGAAGGTCGCGACCACGGCGCAGGACCTCGGGTCCACCCTCGGCGACGGCCAGGCGGACGCCGCCGGCGCGGCCGCGATCGACCGGACCACGACCTCGCGCTCGGCCGACCGTCGACGCGAGGCGGACCCGGTCAAGGTGAGCGCGCTGTCGGCCACCAGTGGCCCGGCGCGCACCAGCTCGGTCGACCTCAGCGACGGCGACCCGCGCGACATCGCCCGCGCGCTGATGGGTCAGTTCGGTTTCGGCGCCGACCAGTTCGGCTGCCTCGACTCGCTGTGGACGCGCGAGAGCAACTGGAACGTCAGCGCCGACAACCCGTCCTCCTCGGCGTACGGCATCCCGCAGGCCCTTCCCGGCTCCAAGATGGCCTCGGCGGGCCCGGACTGGGAGCACAACGCGGCCACCCAGATCACCTGGGGCCTGGGCTACATCCAGGACCGCTACGGCAGCCCCTGCGGCGCCTGGGCGCACTCGGAGTCGCACGGGTTCTACTAACGCGCCGCGAGCGAGCCTGCGAGTTCACGGAAGCACGCGGGAAGGTCGAGTAGTGCCGCGCCCGAGGCACGAAGTCGCGACGCGCGTATCGAGACTCCAACCGTCGAGCTGATCGCCCTCAGGGGTGCGTCATGCTCTCCACGTCGAGGGCCTCGTCCAGCTGCGCCTCGGTGAGCTCACCGCGCTCGACGTAGCCCATCGCGATCACGGTCTCCCGGATCGTCGCGCCCTCGGCGAGCGCCTGCTTGGCGATCTTCGCCGCGGCCTCGTAGCCGACGTACTTGTTGAGTGGCGTGACGACCGAGGGTGAGGACTCGGCGTACTGACGCATCCGGTCCTCGTTCGCCGTGATGCCGTCGACGCAGCGCTCGGCGAGCAGGCGGGAGGCGGCCGCGAGGAGGCGCACCGACTCGAGCACGTTGCGGGCGATGACGGGCATCGCGACGTTGAGCTCGAAGCTGCCGCTGGCGCCGGCCGCGGTGACGGCGGCGTCGTTGCCGATCACCTGGAAGCAGACCATCAAGGTGGCCTCCGGCAGCACCGGGTTGACCTTGCCCGGCATGATGCTCGACCCCGGCTGGAGGTCGGGCAGGTGGATCTCGGCGAGTCCGGTGGTCGGGCCGGAGGACATCCAGCGAAGGTCGTTGCAGATCTTGACGAGCCCGACGGCGTACGTCTTGAGGACCCCGCTCAGCTCGACGAGGGAGTCGCGGGTGCCCTGCGCCTCGAAGTGGTCGCGCGCCTCCGTGAAGGGCTGGCCCGCGTTCTCGGACAGCACGGCGATGACCCGCTCGGCGAAGCCGGGCGGCGTGTTGATGCCGGTGCCGACCGCGGTGCCGCCGAGCGGCAGCTCGCGGACCCGGGGGAGGACGGACCCGAGCCGCTCGCCGGCGTACCGCACGGTGGCGGCGTAGCCGCCGAGCTCCTGGCCGAGCATCACCGGTGTGGCGTCCATGAGGTGGGTGCGTCCGGACTTCACCGCTCCGGCGAACTCCTCCGACTTGCGGCCGAGGCTGGTGGCGAGGACGTCGAGGGCGGGCAGCAGGTCGTCGGCGACCGCGAGGGCCGCAGCGACGTGGATCGCGGTCGGGAACGTGTCGTTGCTGGACTGGCTGGCGTTGACGTGGTCGTTGGGGTGCACCTCGGTGCCGGCGCGGCCGGCCAGGGTCGCGATGACCTCGTTGGCGTTCATGTTGGAGCTGGTGCCGGACCCGGTCTGGAAGACGTCGATCGGGAACTCGGCGTCGTGCTCACCGGCGACGACGGCGTCGGCCGCCGCCACGACGGCTGCGGCCTGCTCGGCGTCCAGGACACCGAGCTCGGCGTTGACGGTCGCGGCGGCCGCCTTCACCCGACCGATGGCGTGGATCAGGGCGGGCTCGATCGGCGTGCCGCTGATCGGGAAGTTCTCGACGGCCCGCTGGGTCTGGGCCCGCCAGAGGGCGTCGCGAGGCACCTGGACCTCGCCCATGCTGTCGTGCTCGACGCGGAAGTCCTCGGTGCTCATGCCCCCGACGCTACCCGCGCGACGTAGAGCCAGTAGGTCTCCTCGCGGTCCTGGAGCAACACGTCGTGCCCGTGGCCGTGCGCGTCGCCGAACACCGCGGACATGCTCGCGAGCAGCTCGGGGGCGGGAGCGGCCGACCAGATGGCCAGGACCCCGCCGGTGCGCAGCGCCTGCCGCGCGGCCTCGAGGAACGGCGCCTCGTAGATCGCGGCGTTGCTGTCGTGCACCAGGTAGCCCGGGCCGTTGTCGACGTCGAGCAGCACCAGGTCGTACGACGCGGGAGTCGCCTCGGCCAGCGCGACCGCGACGTCGGCGACGACCACGCTGACCCGTTCGTCGGCCAGCAGGGCCGGGCCGTGCGGGACCGTGCCGTCGCGCATCCAGTCGACCAGCGCCTGCTCGATCTCGACGACCGCCACCTTCTCCACCCGGGAGTCGGCGAGCACCTCGTGCATCGTGAAGCCCAGGCCGAGCCCGCCGACGACCACCGCGGCCGGGTCCTCGACCGCGGCCAGTGCGGCGCTCGCGAGGGCGCGCTCGGTGGCGACCTCGAGGGTGTCCATCACGAACACCCCGTTGGCGCGCAGCTCCAGCGACGTCGGGCCGTTCTCCGGGCGGCGCTCGCGCAGCACCAGCTCGCCACGCTCCGACTCGGACCGCGCGACCTCGACGTACTCCACGTGATCGGTCTCCACGCGGCCAGTCTTCCCGACGCGGTCGCGATCAGTCGAAGAGCTCGCTGAGCCAGCTCTCCTTGCGCTTCTTCTTGGCGTAGCCCGGCTGCTGGTAGCCCTGCGGGCCCTGGCCGTACGCCGGCGGTGGGGTCGGTGCGGGCTGGGTGACGGCCCGCTCGAGGATCTTGTCGAGCTCACCGCGGTCCAGCCACACCCCCCGGCAGGTCGGGCAGTAGTCGATCTCGATCCCGCTGCGCTCGCTCATCACGAGGGTGGCGCCGTCGGTGGGGCAGAGCATGGGGGAGTCCTCTCGTCGCTCACCTCGTCGAACGGGTGGGAGCGTGCGAGGGTTCCGCGAGGCGCCGGGGGACGTCATACGACCTGGCTGCCTGGGCGACCAGGTCGGATGACGTCCTGGCTGGTGCGAGCCACAAGAAGGACACAGGACGAGGCGTTGCCGCCCTGTCCACAGGACGCCGGCGGAGCTCGGCGGCCGGGGTGTGGGCTCCCCGAGCCTGGTGCGTATGGCGGATGTAGATCGCGAGACCCGGCTGGCCGAGCTCGCCGCGCGTCAGGCGCGCGTGGTGTCGAGGAGTCAGCTGTACGACCTCGGGTTCACCCGTGCCGAGGTACGCAACCACGTCCGGGCGCGGCGGTGGAGCCTCCTGGGTCGTCACTGCCTGGTGCTCCACCTCGGCGCGTTGACGAACGAGGCCCGGCACTGGTCCGCCGTCCTGGAAGGAGGACCGCGGGCGGTGGTCGACGGCGCCTCGGCCCTCGTGCTGGCGGGGCTGGAGCACTACGAGGTCGACCGCATCCGGATCTCGGTGCCCCGCGGCGCGCGGATCCGACATCGAGGCACGGGCGTCGACATCCGACAGACGAGGCGCTGGGCCGAGGATGACACCGTCGAGACCGGCGGTGCGCCGCGCACACCACCGGCCGTGGCGGCGGTGCGGGGTGCGCTGTGGGCGGTCAGCGATCGGCAGGCGCAGCTCTTGATGACGATGAGCGTCCAGCAGGGGCTGGTGTCCGCCGAGGACCTGGCGGTCGAGATGCTCCGCATCCGCCGCGACAAGCGCCGGCTCATGCTCAACCAGCTTGTCGTCGAGCTCCTCGGAGGGGTCAGGTCGCTGGGCGAGCTCGATGTCGTGCGGGGGTGTCGTGAGAGAGGGATGCCCGAGCCGGACAAGCAGGTCTGCCGCCGTACGCCGAACGGGACCTACTACCTCGACTTCCGGTGGAGCGCCTGGAGCGTGGTCGTCGAGGTCGACGGCATCCAGCACGCGTGGATCCAGAACGTCGTCTCCGACGCGCTGCGACACAACCGGCTCGCGATCGACGGCGATGTCGTCCTGCGCCTCCCGATCCTGGGGCTGCGTTTCCAGCCGGAAGACTTCTTCGGTCAGATCCGTGTGGCGCTCGAGCGCGCCGGTTGGCGGCGCCGTGCCGCCTGAGCCCCGGACGTCATACGACCTGGCTGCCTGGGCGACCAGGTCGGATGACGTCCTCGACCTGGAGCACGGCGCGTTACTCCGCCGAGCGCACCCGGATCCCCGTGACGGGCACGGTGACGGTGCCCGAGGGATCGGTGAAGAAGTCGTTGCCCTTGTCGTCGACGACGATGAACGCCGGGAAGTCTTCGACCTCGATCTTCCAGACCGCCTCCATGCCGAGCTCGGGGTACTCGATGACCTCCTGGCTCCTGATGCAGTCCTGGGCGAGCCGGGCGGCGGGGCCGCCGATCGAGCCGAGGTAGAAGCCGCCGTACGCGTCGCACGCCTCGGTCACCTGCTTGGAGCGGTTGCCCTTCGCGAGCATCACCATCGAGCCGCCGGCGGCCTGGAACGACTTCACGTAGGAGTCCATCCGGCCCGCGGTCGTCGGGCCGAACGAGCCGGACGCCATGCCCTCGGGCGTCTTCGCCGGTCCGGCGTAGTAGACGGGGTGGTCCTTGAGGTACTGCGGCATCTCCTCGCCGGCGTCGAGCCGCTCCTGGATCTTCGCGTGCGCGATGTCGCGCGCCACGACCAGCGGACCGGTCAGCGAGAGCCGGGTCTTCACGGGATGCTTCGAGAGCTCGGCGAGGATGTCGGCCATCGGCTGGTTGAGGTCGATCGCGACGACCTCGCCGCCGGAGATGTCCTCGGCCACGCCGGCGTCGGGCATGTACTGCGCGGGGTCGGTCTCGAGCTGCTCGAGGAAGACGCCGTCGGGCGTGATCTTGCCGAGCGCCTGGCGGTCGGCCGAGCACGACACCGCGATCGCGACCGGGCAGGAGGCGCCGTGGCGGGGGAGGCGCACGACGCGGACGTCGTGGCAGAAGTACTTGCCGCCGAACTGCGCGCCGATCCCGAAGGACTGGGTCAGCTTGAAGACCTCCTCCTCCAGCTCGACGTCACGGAAGCCGTGCGCCGACATGGAGCCCTCGGTCGGCAGGTTGTCGAGGTAGTGGGCCGAGGCGTACTTCGCGGTCTTGAGGGCGAACTCCGCCGACGTGCCGCCGATGACGACCGCCAGGTGGTACGGCGGGCAGGCGGCCGTGCCGAGCGAGCGGATCTTCTCGTCGAGGAAGGTCAGCAGGCGCTGCGGGTTGAGGACCGCCTTGGTCTCCTGGAAGAGGAACGACTTGTTGGCCGAGCCGCCGCCCTTGGCCATGAAGAGGAACTTGTACTCCGGCTTCCCGCTGGTCTGCGGCGTCGAGTAGATCTCGATCTGTGCCGGCAGGTTGGTGCCGGTGTTCTTCTCGTCGTACGTCGTCAGCGGGGCGAGCTGCGAGTAGCGGAGGTTGAGCTTCGTGTAGGCGTCGTACACGCCGCGCGAGATCGCCTCGCCGTCGTCGATGCCGGTGAGCACGCCCTCGGACTTCTTGCCCATCACGATCGCGGTGCCGGTGTCCTGGCACATCGGCAGCACGCCGCCGGCGGAGATGTTGACGTTCTTGAGCAGGTCGAGCGCGACGAAGCGGTCGTTGCCCGACGCCTCGGGGTCGTCGATGATCTTGCGCAGCTGGGCGAGGTGCGCCGGCCGCAGGTAGTGGCTGATGTCGTGCATAGCCTCCGCGGTCAGCCGCTGGATCGCCTCGGGGGAGACCTTGAGGAAGGTCTCGCCGTCCGCCTCGAAGGTCGAGACGCCCTCGGTCGTGATCAGCCGGTACGGCGTCTCGTCCTTGCCGATCGGGAGCAGGTCGGAGTACAGGAAGTCCGCAGTTGTCGCCACGAACCCCGAGGCTATCCCGACGGGTCGCTACTACGCTGACCGGCATGGGAGATCTCGAGCCCCGCGCGACGCCGGACCCGACGCTGATGCGGATCTCCGACGAGGAGCGGCACCAGGTCGCCGAGATCCTGCGCACCGCCGCCGGCGACGGTCGCATCGACCTGGACGAGCTCGACGAGCGCCTCGAGGCGACGTACGCCGCGCGGACCTACGCCGACCTGGCCCCGATCACCTTCGACCTGCCGACCGGCGACCAGCTGGCCTGGCAGCCGCCCGCCCTGCCCTCGCCCGTCGTCGACGGACCCGCCAGCGAGAGCCACGTCGCGATCCTCAACGGCCTGGACCGCAAGGGGGTCTGGGTCGTGCCGCGGCGGATGTCGGTCTTCGCCATGATGGGTGGTGCCGACCTCGATCTGCGGCAGGCGAAGTTCGCGGCGCAGGAGGTCGTCATCACCGTCAACGCCTTCATGGGCGGCGTCCAGGTCACCGTCGGCCCGCACACCCACGTGGTCATGGAGGGCACGGGGATCATGGGCGGCTACTCCGGGCCGGGCGACAAGGTGCCGGCCGAGCTGGACGCGAACTCTCCGACCGTGCGGATCCGCGGCGTCGCCGTCTGGGGCGGCGTCTCGGTGGACCGCAAGCCGATGCCGGGCCAGAAGCGGCGGCGTCGCGAGCGCCGCTAGCCAGCGGCCGGCTCCACGTCCTCCTCCTGCACGGCCTCCTGCACGGCCTCGGCCGAGATGCGGCCTGCGTGCTCGCGATCCACCGTGAGGTTCTCCCCGGTCGCCGGGTCGAAGAGGTGGATCTTGGACCCGTCCACCCAGATCTCCGCCTCCTCGCCCGCCGCGATCCGGCTGGCACCGTCGAGGGACACCACCAGCTGGGTGTGCAGCGACTCGCCGTCGAGGTCGCGCTCGAGCTGGCGCAGCTGGTCCTCGACCTCGGGCGGCGCCTCGAACGGGATGTAGGCGTAGGTCTCGTTGCCGAGCCACTCGACGACGTCCACCTCGGCCCGGAAGGTCGATCCGGACGGGTGGTCGGTCTTCACCGAGGCGTCCTCGAAGTACTCCGGCCGGATGCCCGCCATCAGCAGACCCCTGCCCTCGGCCTTCGCGGCCTTGTCCGCCGGGATCTCCACGGTCCCGAACGGGAGCTTCACCGTGGTGCCCTCCACCGTCGCCGGCAGGAAGTTCATCGGAGGTGAGCCGATGAAGCCCGCCACGAACAGGTTGCCCGGGTTCTCGTACAGCTCGCGCGGGGTCGCGAGCTGCTGGAGGATCCCGCGCTTCAGGACGGCGACGCGGTCGCCCAGCGTCATCGCCTCGGTCTGGTCGTGGGTGACGTAGACCGTGGTGATCCCGAGCCGCTTCTGGAGCCGGGAGATCTCGGTGCGCATCTGCCCGCGGAGCTTGGCGTCGAGGTTCGACAGCGGCTCGTCGAAGAGGAACGCGTCCGCCTCGCGCACGATGGCCCGACCCATCGCGACGCGCTGGCGCTGACCGCCCGAGAGGTTGCCGGGCTTGCGGTCGAGGTGCTCGTCGAGCTCGAGCGTCTTCGACGCGGCTCGCACCTTCTCGTCGACCTCGGCGTCCGACGCCTTGGCGAGGCGCAGCGGGAACGCGATGTTCTCGTACACGGTCAGGTGCGGGTAGAGCGCGTAGTTCTGGAAGACCATCGCGAGGTTGCGGTCGCGCGGCGCCAGGTCGTTGACCCGCCGCTCGCCGATCATCATGTCGCCGGAGGTGATGTCCTCGAGCCCGACGATCATCCGCAGCAGCGTGGACTTGCCGCACCCGGACGGCCCGACCAGGATCATGAACTCCCCGTCCCGCACGTCGATGCTGACGTCGTTGACGGCCGGGAAGCCGTCGCCGTACTGCTTGACGATGTTCTTCATGTCGATGGAAGCCACGAGGTCACCCCTTCACGGCGCCGGAGGTCAGGCCGGCGACGATCTTTCGCTGGAACAGCAGGACGATGATGATGATGGGGACCGTCACCACCACGGAGGCGGTGGCGAGCAGTCCGTACGGCGGGTTGAACGGATCCGGTCCGACGAAGAAGGACAGCTGCGCCGGGACCGTGCGCGAGTCGGTCGTCGAGGTCAGCGAGATCGCGAGCACGAACTCGTTCCACGCGAAGAAGAAGGTCAGGATCGCGGCCGTGAAGACGCCCGGCGCGGCGAGCGGGACGATCACCTTGCGGAAGGCCTGCCACGACGTCGCGCCGTCGACCTGGGCGGCCTGCTCCATCTCCCACGGGATCTCGCGGAAGAAGGCCGAGAGCGTCCAGATCGCGAGCGGCAGGGTGAACGACATGTACGGGATGATCAGGCCGGGCCAGGTGTTGAAGAGGTGCAGCGTCCGCCAGAGGTCGAAGAGCGGGCCGACCAGGGCGACGACGGGGAACATCGCGATGGCCAGCGCCAACGACAGCACCAGGCGCTTGCCCTTGAACTCCAGCCGCGCGATCGCGTACGCCGCGAGCGTCGCGAACACGACCGACAGGAGGGTCGCGATGATCGCGATGCCGAACGAGTTGCGCAGGGCGTCGAGGAAGTCGTTGTTGGTGCTCTCCTGGCCGGGGGTCACGCTGCCGATGCCGAGGATGTCCCGGTAGTTCTGCAGCGTCCAGTCCTGGGGCAGGAAGTGTGGGCTGCCGGCCGCCGTCTCGCCCGACCCCTTGAAGGACAGCGACAGGATCCACACGACCGGGAGCAGGCACCACACGAGGATGACCACGAAGCCGATCCACGTGCCGACGACGTTGCGGGTTGCCCTGGATGTCGTGGCCATCAGGCCTCCCCTCGGGCCTGCGCGAGATCGACGCGGAAGAGCTTGACGATCAGCCAGGCCAGCAGCAGGACGGTCAGGAAGAGCAGCACCGAGAGCGCCGAGCCGAGGCCGAGCTGGAACTGCTGGATCACCTGGCGGTAGGTGAGGAACGACGACGACTCCGTGTCCTGGGCGCCGCGGGTCATCACGAAGATGTTGTCGAAGATCCGGAAGGCGTCGAGTGCCCGGAAGAGGACCGCGACCATGATCGCCGCGCGCATGTTGGGCAGGACGACCTTCCAGAGCCGTTGCCACCAGGTGGCGCCGTCGACCTTCGCCGCCTCGATCATGTCCTCCGAGACCTGCGACAACCCGGCCAGCAGGAGCAGCGACATGAACGGCGTGGTCTTCCAGATCTCGGAGACCATGATCGCGAACATCGCCGGCCAGTGGCTGCCGAACCAGTTGGTGTCGGGCGAGATCCACGGCAGCCACGAGAACCAGGCGTTCACGAACCCGTTGTTGAGGCTGAACGCGAACTGCCAGGCGTACGCCGAGACCACGGTGATGATGCCGTAGGGGATGAGGATCGCGGTCCGGATCGCGCCGCGGGCGAAGACGATGCGGTGCATGACCATCGCGAAGATGAAGCCGATCACGAGCTCGACCGCGACCGTGACCACCATGATGATCACGGTGTTGAGCGTGTCCTGCCAGAACAGCGAGTCGGTCAGCACGGTCCCGTAGTTGGAGAGCCCGACGAACGACTTGTCGTCCGGCGACGTCAACCGGTAGCGGAAGAGCGACAGGTAGAGAGCCTGGATCATCGGCCACGCCGTGACGGCGAGCATGACGATGACCGCCGGCAGGACGAGCTTCTGGCCGAGCCGGTTCTCGGCCCGGGCCCGGTCGCTCACCACCGGTCTGCCCGGGGCCCTCGCGATGGCGCTCACAGCAGGCTCCTTCCGTGGAGGACGTCGTCGATGAAGCTCTGCGACTTCGCCGGGGTGTCGCTGTTCACGCTCGCTGGCGGGTGCCACCTCGACTGGATGCCGCCGGAGATGTCGCTCCAGTAGGGCGTCACGGTGCGTGGCGCCGCCGCGTCGAGGCTGTCCTGGAACAGCTGGAGGAGGTCGGCGGGGTAGGTCTTCTGGAGCGCGTCGTCGTTGGCCTCGTAGCCCGCCTGGCTCGCCGGCATGTTGCCGGTGATCTCGGCGTTGACCTCTTGGTTCTCCGGGCTGGTGAGGCACTCGATCGCCTTCATCGAGTCGTCGACGTGCTGGGAGTAGGCGCTCACGCCGAGCCCGATGCCGCCGTACGGCGGACGCGAGTCCTCGCCCTCGACCGTCTGCGGATAGCGGGCGTAGCCGATGTCCTTGTTGAACCCCGGGTTGGACCCTTCGTAGCTGTTGAAGATGTAGGTCCAGTTGACCATGAACGCGCCCTGCGTCCCGCCGAAGGTGCCGGCGGCCTGACCCTCCTGGGCGACCGACAGGTCCGCCGGTGCGGCCGACGAGTGAGCCAGCTTCTCGATGACGGCGGCGGCCTTCTCGCCGGCGGGGGAGTCGATCTCGAGCTTGAGGTCGAGGCCCTTCTCGGTGTCGGTGGCCAGCTCGCCGCCCGCGCCGGAGATCAGCGCGTTGATCCAGACGACGTAGCCCTCGTACTTGTTGGCCTGCACGGCGACCTTGCCGCCGTTCTTCGCTGCGGCGCCGATGATCTGGTCCCAGGTGACCGGCTGGCTCATGTCGATGCCGGCCTTCTGCGCGAAGGACTTGCGGTACCAGAGCACCTGGGTGTTGGACCAGAACGGTGCGACGACCAGCTGGTCGTTCCAGGTGGCCGCGTCGGTGGCGCCCTGGAAGGACTGCTCCTCGAGCTTGTCCTGGAGCTCCTGGGGGATCGGGGCCAGGAAGCCGGCGTTCGAGAACTCGGCGGTGAACGGCGGGTCGATGCTCATGATGTCGATCCCGGAGTCGCGGGCGGCGAGGCGCCGGGCCAGCTGGATCCGCTGCTCGTTCGCGTCCTGGGGCAGGACCTGGGTGGTGATCGTGTAGTCGTCCGTGCTGCAGTTCGCGGCCACCTTGGCCGCACCGCCGCTGTCCGGGTTGATGTACCAGATCAGCTCGGGCTTGCCCGAGTCCGCACTGGCCGCGCACGCGGCGAGCAGTCCGGACACGGTGATCAGTGCTGCGGCCGCGGTGACCCCGCGCCGTACTCGATCCATGCGCTCCACCTCCCGAGTGGTCTAGATCACATGTAGCCCTCATTCGGCCCGATGTAAACGTTGACAATTCTTCGAACCGGGTGGATCGCGCGGGAGGCGCACCCGCTACTGTGAGCCCGCTCACCTTTACTACGGATCGTCCGGCACGTACCTGCCGGTGAAGGAGTTGTTCAAGCATGGCCACAGTTCGATTCGAAGAGGCTCAGCGCTGGTATCCCGGTGCCGACAAGCCCGCAGTCCCGGGCATCTCCCTGGAGATCGGCGACGGGGAGTTCATGGTCCTCGTCGGCCCCTCCGGTTGCGGCAAGTCCACGACCCTGCGGATGCTCGCGGGGCTCGAGGAGGTCAACAAGGGGAAGATCTTCATCGGGGACCGCGACATCACCAACATGCCCCCGAAGGACCGGGACATCGCGATGGTGTTCCAGAACTACGCGCTCTACCCGCACATGTCGGTCGCCGACAACATGGGCTTCGCCCTCAAGATGGCGAAGGTGCCCGGCGACGAGCGCAACAAGCGCGTCCAGGACGCCGCCAAGATCCTCGGGCTCACCGAGTACCTCGACCGCAAGCCGAAGGCGCTCTCCGGCGGTCAGCGTCAGCGCGTCGCCATGGGTCGCGCGATCGTGCGTCAGCCGCAGGTCTTCTGCATGGACGAGCCGCTGTCGAACCTCGACGCGAAGATGCGCGTGCAGACCCGCACCGACATCGCGAAGCTCCAGGCCGACCTGGGCGTCACGACCGTCTACGTCACCCACGACCAGGTCGAGGCCATGACGATGGGTGACCGCGTCGCGGTCATGAAGGACGGCTACCTCCAGCAGGTCGACACCCCGCTGGGTCTCTACGACAAGCCGGTCAACCTCTTCGTGGCGGGCTTCATCGGCTCGCCGGCGATGAACCTCCTCGAGGCGACCGCCGCCGACGGCAAGGCCCAGATCGGCGAGTACGCCGTGCCGGTCGACCCGGCCGCGGCCGCCAAGATGCAGGGCAACATCACCGTCGGCGTCCGTCCCGAGGCGTGGCGGATCGTCGGCAACAGCGAGGCCGGCATGCCGGTCCGGGTGACCGTGGTCGAGGACCTCGGCTCGGACGCCTTCGTCTACGGCACCAGCGGTGTCGAGGGCACGCCCAACAACATCATCATCCGTGTCAACGGCCGCGACCACGTGCAGAAGGGCGAGACGGTCTACGTCACGACCGACCCGCACAACGTGCACGTCTTCGACACCGACACGGGCGAGCGTCTCTCGGACTGAGCCGACCCGGCGCCAGTTTGCAGTCGACCCGGCGCCAGTTTCACCCTCACGGGTGCAAACTGGCGCCGGGTCGGCATTTCAGGCTGTTTCAGGCTCTGTCGGCTGTACGCCGGATGCCGGCGACGAACGTCTCGAAGAGGGCGACCGGCAGGTCGTGGCCCATGCCGTCGATGAGCAGCAGCTCGGCCCCGGGGATCGCGGCCGCCGTGGCCCGCCCGCCCGAGACGTGCACCATCTTGTCGGCGAGCCCGTGCACGACCAGGGCCGGGACGCGGACGCCGCGCAACCGGCTGCCGCGGTTGGGCTGGGTCAGCACGGCGAGCATCTGCCGCACCGTGCCGGCGGGGTGCAGCCCGCGGTCGTACGTCGTCTCGGCGCGCTCGCGGATCCGCTCCTCGGTGTCCGGGTAGGCCGGCGAGCCGGTCAGCCGGGTGAAGGCGAGGTTGCTCGCGACGTACGCCTCACGGCCGGGCTTGGTCGGGGCGAGCAGCCGCGGGAGCACCACGGGGTCCTGCCAGCCGACGGTCCGCTTGCCGGTCGTCGACATGATGCTGGTCAGCGACCGGACCCGCTCGGGGTGCGCGACCGCCATGGTCTGCACGACCATCCCGCCCATCGAGACCCCGACGACGTGCGCGGAGTCGAGACCGAGGTGGTCGAGGAGCCCGAAGGCGTCGTCGGCCAGGTCCGCCATGCCGTACGGCGCCCGCACCCGGACGCCGGCGAACGCGCGGACCAGCATCGCGCGGGAGACCCGGGCGTCGAGGATGGTCGAGCGGCCGGTGTCCCGGTTGTCGTAGCGGACCACGAAGAACCCGGCCCGGGCGAGCGCCTCGCAGAGCTCGGTGTCCCACCAGGTCATCGGTCCGCCGAGGCCCATCACCAGCAGGAGCGGGTCGCCGTCGGGATCCCCGAAGGTCTGGTAGCAGAGCTCGATGCCGCGACCGACCGGTGCCACCAGCTCCTCGGAGGCGGGGACGGTGGCCTGGACCGGCGTTTCGGAGGCCGCGGTGCGGGTACGTCGTGTTCCGGGAGGCACTTGACCAGTCAACCACTGGTCGGTGCGGTGCCGGGAGGGCGGGAGAGCAATGCGACACCAGCTGACCGATAACCGGGATTCTGTCCGTGCGTCGTCGTAACGTGGAGGGCATGCCGAGCAACGCGCTGGCCGACTTCCTGCTGCCGGAGGGCTTCGCCGCCCCCGCGGTGGGCGCGGTGCTGCGCGAGAGCAGCGCCGTCGTCGAGATCGGCCGGTTCGCGCTCCGCGCCGCCGGCGACCGCCGGACCCGCCGCGAGACGCCGTACGCCCAGCGTGCGGGCTCGCGCCTCGGCGACCCGGTGCTGCTCGTCCCCGGCTTCCTCGCCGGCGACGGCACCCTCGCCCTGATGTCCCGCTCGCTGCGGGCGCAGGGCTTCCGCACCTACCGCTCCCACATCCACGCCAACGTCGGGTGCACGCTCAACGCGGCCGCCCAGCTCGAGGCGCGGCTGGAGTCGATCTCGATCCGGCGCGGCACCCGCGTGCAGGTGGTCGGGCACAGCCTCGGCGGCATGCTGGCCCGCGGGGTCGCCGTACGCCGTCCCGACCTGGTGTCCAACGTCGTGACGCTCGGCAGCCCGATGCTGGCGCCGGGGGCGCACCACCGCTCGCTGAGCGCGAGCGTCGAGATGCTGGTGCGGCTGAGCAGGGCCGGCGTCCCCGGGCTGATGGCGGAGGACTGCGTGGCCGGCGCGTGCGCCCGGCAGAGCTTCGAGGAGTGTCGCGCGCCGATGCCGGCCGGCATCGGCTTCACCTCGGTCTACTCCCGCCGCGACGGCATCGTCGACTGGCGGGCGTGCATCGACCCGGTCGCCCACCAGGTCGAGGTCACCGCGTCCCACCTGGGCATGGCGTTCGACCCGCGCGTCATCGACGTCGTCGGCGACAGCCTGCTGCGGACGAGCGGCTCAGCCGTGGAAGTCGATCGCGGCAAAAGCGCGTAGCTTCTGGAGCTGGTGCTCCGAGCTGATCTTGCGGATCGTGCCGCTGCGCGAGCGCATCACGAGCGACTCCGTGGTGCAGCCGCCGGCGTAGTAGCGCACCCCGCGCATCAGGTCGCCGTCGGTGATGCCGGTGGCGACGAAGAAGCAGTCGTCGCCGGTGACCAGGTCGTCGGTGCCGAGCACGAAGTCGCGGTCGAGGTTGTGGCCCGCGTCCAGGGCCTTCTGGCGCTCATCGTCGTCCTGCGGCCAGAGCTGTCCCTGGATCACGCCGCCCATGGACTTCATCGCGCAGGCGGTGATGATCGCCTCCGGCGTGCCGCCGACACCGAGCAGCAGGTCGACCCCGCTGTCGGGCCGGGCCGCCGAGATCGCGCCCGCGACGTCGCCGTCGACGATGAACTTGATCCGGGCGCCGGTCTTGCGGATCTCCTCCGCGAGACCCGCGTGCCGGGGACGGTCGAGGAGCACCACGGTGACGTCCTCGGCCTTGCCGCCCTTCGCCTTGGCGACCTGGTGGATGTTCTCCGCGACCGGGTAGCGGATGTCGACCACGTCGGCGGCCTCGGGCCCGGTCGCGAGCTTGTCCATGTAGAAGACGGCGGAGGGGTCGTACATCGAGCCGCGGGGGGCGACCGCGAGCACGGCGACGGCGTTGCTCATGCCCTTGGCGGTGAGCGTCGTGCCGTCGATCGGGTCGACCGCCACGTCGCACTCGGGACCGGTGCCGTCGCCGACCCGCTCGCCGTTGTAGAGCATCGGGGCGTTGTCCTTCTCGCCCTCGCCGATGACCACGGTGCCGTTCATGCCGATGGTCGAGATCATCACGCGCATGGCGTTGACCGCGACCCCGTCTGCACCGTTCTTGTCGCCGCGCCCGACCCATCGACCGGCGGCCATCGCGGCCGCCTCGGTCACCCGGACCAGCTCGAGGGCGAGGTTGCGATCGGGCGACTCGGGAGCGACGGTGAGGCTCTCAGGCTCGGTCATGAGGCGACTCTAGCGGTCCTGGATTTCTGTTCTGGTTCGATAGATCGACACTTCGGTCGCCTTGATGCTGAAGACGACGGAGGCCCCCGGGACGAGGTCGAGCTCGGCCGCCGACAGCGACGTCACGTCGGCCGCGAGGTCCTGTCCGTCGGATGGCGTGGCGCGCACCCGCACCTGGTCGCCGAAGGGCTCGAGGTCCGTCACGGTGACGCGGATGCTGTTGCGCGGGCTGCCGCCCGGTGGCTCCCGGAACACCGAGACGGCGTGGGGCCGGAAGACGGCGACCACCTCGTCGCCCTCGACCGGTGCCGGATCGGTCGCCAACCCGCGTACGACGTGGCCGTCCGGGGCCGCCACGGCACCGTCGTGCCAGGAGCCACGCACCATGTTGAGGCCGGCGATCCGCGCCGCGAACGCGCTCCGCGGGCGCGTGAGCACCTCGGCCGTCGGCCCGGCCTCGACGACGCGGCCGGCGTCGACCACGACCACCCGATCGGCGAGCAGCAGGGCGTCCAGCACGTCGTGGGTGACGAGCACGACCGTCCGGTCGGCCAGCACCCGACGCAGCGACTGCCGCAGCGCCGGTCGTACGGCGACGTCCAGTGCGGCCATCGGCTCGTCGAGCAGCAGGAGCCGGGGGTCGGCGGCCAGCGCGCGGGCCACCGCGACGCGTTGCGCCTGGCCGCCGGACAGCTCGCCGGGCGGGCGGTCGGCGAGCTCGGCGACGCCGACCTCCGCCAGCCACGACCGCGCCTGCTCGCGCGCGGGCCGTCGCCGTACGCCGCGGCTGCGGGGGCCGAACGCCACGTTGTCCAGCGAGCTCAGGTGCGGGAAGAGCAGGGGGTCCTGGGCGAGGAGCGCGATCCGGCGCGCGTGCGGGGCGACCCAGACACCGGGGCCGGTCAGCTCGACGCCGTCCAGCACCACGCTGCCCGTGTCGGGGCGGAGCAGCCCCGCCGCGACAGCGAGCAGGGTCGACTTGCCCGCGCCGTTGGGCCCGAGCACGGCGACCGTCTCGCCGTCGGCGACCTCGAGCGAGACGTCGACGTCGCGCTCGGTGACGCGGGCGTCGAGCCGGAGGCTCACCAGGTGCTCCGTCCCGGGCGGGCGAAGGCGATCACGAGCACGGCGACCCCGACGAGCACCAGCGACATGGCCACCGCGGCGTCCGGGTCGACGACCCGCAGGTTGTAGATGAAGAGCGGCAGCGTCCGGGTGGTGCCCTCGAGGCTTCCCGCGAAGGTGATCGTGGCGCCGAACTCGCCCAGCGCCCGGGCGAACGACAGCACCGCCCCCGAGACCAGGCCGGGCAGCACGAGCGGCAGCGTGACCCGGCGGAAGACCGTCGTCGGCCGCGCGCCGAGCGACGCGGCCACCTCCTCGTAGCGCGCACCCGCACTGCGCAGCGACCCCTCGAGGCTGACGACGAGGAAGGGCAGGGAGACGAAGGTCTGCGCCAGCACGACCGCGGCCGTCGAGAACGCGACCTGGAGACCGAGCGCGTCGAGCTCCTCGCCGAGCAGCCCGCGCCGGCCGAACGTGTAGAGCAGCGCGATGCCGCCGACCACCGGGGGCAGCACCAGGGGCAGCAGCACCAGCGAGCGCACCAGGCCCTGGCCGCGGAAGGTGGTGCGGGCGAGGACCAGCGCCATCGGCACGCCGAGCAGCAGGCAGAGCGCGGTGGCGACCAGCGAGGTCTTCAGGCTCAGCACCAGCGCGGTCAGCGCCGAGTCCGAGGTGACCAGCTCGACGAAGCTGCCCCAGTCGACGCGCGAGACCATCCCGACCAGCGGCAGCAGCACCAGGGCGGCGCCGAGCGCGGCGGGAACGAAGATCCAGCCGGGGAGGCCGACCTGCCGCTGCTTCACCCGCTAAGGCTGCCCGAAGCCGGCGTCCTGGAGGATGCCCTGGCCCGTGTCGCCGAGCACGAAGTCGACGAACTCGCTCGCGAGGTCGGACTCCTTGCTGTCGGCGACCGGCACGATCGGGTAGGTGTTCACGACGTCCCCCGACTCCGGGAAGGTGACCCCGGTGACCGTGTCCCCGGCTGCCTTCACGTCGGTGACGTAGACGACCCCCGCGTCGGCCTCGCCCGAGGTGACCTTCGCGAGCACGTCGGTGACCGACTGCTCCTCGCTGACCGGAGTGAGCGTGACGCCCAGGTTGTCGGCCATCGTCCGGGTGGCCGCGCCGCACGGCACCTCGGGCGCGCAGACCACCAGCTGGAGGCCCTTCTTCGCCAGGTCCTGGAAGCTGGCCACGCCCGCGGGGTTGTCCGGCGGGGTCGCGATCTCGAGGGTGTTGGTCGCGAAGTCCTGCGCGTCGCCGTCGGCCAGGTCGCCGTCGACCAGCTTGTCCATGTTGGCGGTGTCGGCGGACGCGAACACGTCGGCCGGAGCACCCTCGGTGATCTGGGTGACCAGGTCTGAGGAGCCGCCGAAGTCGAACTCGACCTTCACGCCGTCGTGCTCGGCCTCGAACTCCTTGCCGATCTGCTCGAACGTCGACGTCAGCGAGGCCGCGGCGTACACGGTCAGGGTCGTGGTGTCGCCGCCGTCACCTCCCTCGGAGTCGCTGCCGCAGGCGGCGAGGCCCAGGGAGAGCGGCAGGGTGAGGACGAGCGCGATCAGGGACTTCTTCATGGACGCTCCACGACGACGTTGGTGGACTTGACGGAGGCGATGGCGCGTACGCCGGGCTCGAGGCCGAGCTCCTCGGCGGCCTCCGAGCTCATCAGCGAGACCATCCGGTAGGGACCGCAGATCATCTCGACCTGGGCCATGACGGTGTCCTTCTTGACGTTCGTGACGATCCCGGCGAGCCGGTTGCGAGCGCTGACGGAGGCCGCACGGGTCGCCTCGCGGTCGGGGTGCTCGGCGAGCGACTCCGCGAGGGCTGCGAGCTCCCTCCCGTCGACCACCGTCCGTCCGTCGTCCTTGGTGCTGGACACCCGGCCCGCCTCGACCCAGCGCCGCATGGTGTCGTCGCTGACGCCGAGCAGCTCGGCTGCTTCCGCGATCCGGTAGGTCGTCACGCGAAGATCATGCCGCAGATGCGGCTACGTGACGAGTGATAGTGCCGCAACTGCGGCAACGAGGCTCACCGGCGTCACCAGCAGTGACACCCGGTGGAACTCCCGCAGCGACGGCGGGTGGCCGAGCCGGACCATGCCCCGACGCCACAGCAGGTTGGCGAGCGAGCCCGTGTAGCTGAGCCCGGAGCCGATGTTGAGGCCGAGCAGGGCCGCGAGGACCGCGGTGTCGCCCAGGGGTGCGAGCAGCGGGACGAGGAGCAGCGTGGCCGACAGGTTGGTGAGCAGGTTGGCGAGCACGGTCGCCAGGACGGCGATCAGCAGCAGGCTCGCGAAGTCGGTGCCGTCCGGCAGCGCGTCGTTGACCCAGTCGCCCAGGAAGCCGGTCGCGAGCGCGGCGACGACGACGCCCAGGCACAGCACGAACAGCGCGAACGCCGGGTGCGCCGCCCGGACGGCGTCGGGGACGCCGAGCAGCCCGCGCCGGCGGGCCCATCCGACGAGGACCAGCGCCGCCGCGCCGGAGACCCAGAACGGCTCGACCCCCAGCGGCGAGCCGACCCCGAAGCCGACCAGCATCAGGAGCACCACGACCAACGGGACGCGGGGGAGCGGCGGCGTCTCCTCGGCGTACGCCGGGCCCGGCGGCGCGGAGAGCTCGCGGCGGAAGAGCAGGCGGAGCGCGACGTACTCCACGACCAGGACGACGGCCAGCACCGGCGCCATCACCAGCGCGAACCCGCCGAAGGTCAGGTCCAGGTGCGGCATCGCCAGCAGGTTGGTGAGGTTGGAGACCGGGAGCAGCAGCGACGCCGAGTTGGCCATCCGCAGGCAGGCGTGGGCGCCGGGACGGTATGACGTGCCGCTGCTGACGGCGGCCGCGACGACGACGGGGGTCAGCAGCACGACGGTCGCGTCCAGGCTGAGCACCGCCGTGACGGCAGCGGCCAGCAGGAAGACACCGGTGAAGATCGGCACCGCCCGGCCGCCCCCGACCTCGCGGACCCGAGCGGCTGCGGCAGCGAACAGGCCCGCCCGCGCGCACACGTCGGCGACGACCAGGATCGTCACCAGGAAGAGCACGACCGGTCCCAGGTGGCGCACGGTGTCCTCGACGTCGGACCAGGACAGGATCCCGGTCGCGAGGGTGACGAGCGCGGCGACCAGGCCGACGCCGGCCTCGACGCGGCCCGACGGGTGGGCGTACGCCGTCGCGAGGAGCGCGAGCAGGGCGGCCACCGGGATGAGATCGAGGGCCGCCACGACGCGACCCTAGGGCACCTGGGAAACTGCTCCGGTGAGTGAGCCGACGACCGCGCCGAGCCAGCCGGAGAAGGCGGGCCGCTACAACCGGTCCACCGGTGGCCTGATCGGCTCGATGATCGTGCTGGTGGTGGTCGTGCTCGGCATCGTGGTCGTCCGTGCGGCCTTCCGCGACACCCCCGACTACGAGCCCGAGCACATCGACTACGTCGAGCTCGTCACCAGCGTGCAGCAGCTCGGCCTCACGCCGCTCTACCCGGCAGAGCTCCCGGACGGCTGGTACGTCAAGGACGCCAGCTTCGTCGCCGGCGACCGGCCCTCGCTCGACCTGGTCTTCGCGACCGACGACGAGCACACCGCCGGGCTGCACCAGGAGAACGCCTCCGAGCGCGACCTGCTGACGAAGTACGTCGGCGGCGGCGCCACCGAGGACGACAGTCGCGGGCTCACCACCGACGTCGGCACCTGGACCGCCTGGGTCGACACCGACGGCGACCACGCCTACACCACCGAGCACGGTGACGACACGGTGCTGGTCTACAGCTCCGGCGACCCGGAGGCGCTGCGGACCTTCGTCGGGACGCTGACCGACGCCCCGCTGAATCCCTAGCCCTGGTACAGGTCGAGGTCGTGGCCGGCCTCGACGTACTCGACCGGCAGGGTCGACAGGCTCCACCACGGCTGAGTCGCGATCTCGGTGAGGCCGGGCACGGCCAGGACCGGCTCTGTCTGGTACTCGCCGCCCGCCCACGGGTTGGTGTTGAGCGCGAAGACGACGACCCGGAGGTCGCGGCGGGGTGAGAGCACCTCGGCGATCGCGCGCTTCGAGGCGGCGCCGAACTCGCTGTCGCCGTCGTCGTGGTAGGTCCGCAGGGTGTCGCCGTCGGACAGCTTCCGGACGTGACACCGGGTCATGAAGGCCTCGCACCGGTACGGCGGTCCCTCGACGCTCTCGAGCGGCTGCAGGTTGACCATCACCTGACCTGCCGGATCCGTGCTGCCGAGCGGGTGGAAGAGCAGCGCCGCCATCGCATCGCCCTCCGACACGTCACCCTGGAACCGGTCGGAGGTGCCGGACGCGACCGCCGCGACGGCCTCCTCGAGCGCCACGGCGACCCCGGCCGGCGTGATCGGTGCGGCCTCGCCGCTGAGCGTGGGGTGCGGTTGGGTCGCGACGTCGGTGCCCGTCGAGTCGGGCCCGTCGCTGCCCGGCAGCAGCGCGTACGCGCCGACGGCGACGAGGGCGACTGCCGTGGCGGTGCCGACGGAGGCCAGCGCCCGGCGCCGCCGGCGCAGGGACAACCCCTGCCTGCGGGAGCCGGAGACGAGGGCGGGGAGGTCGGCCGAGACGTCGGCGACGGCGTGGTCGAGGGAGTCGTGCAGCTTCATGGTCGTGTCCTCGGTCTCTCAGGCCTCGTCGGCCAGGTCGGGGAAGTGGGTGCGGAGCCGGGCGAGCGCGCGGGACGCGCGGGTGCGGCAGGCGGACTCGGAGAGCCCGACCTGGCCGGCGACCTCGGCCACCGGGAGGTCGTGGAAGTAGCGGAGCACCAGGACCGCGCGGTCGAGCGGCGGCAGCGTGCCCAGCGCCTCGACGAGGGAGAGCCGGAGCGCCGGGTCGGTGCTCGCCGCCGGGGCGTCGGCACCGGGGAGCAGCGGGAGCTCCGCGACCCGCTTGCGCCGCCGGTCCGAGAGGAACAGCCGGGTCAGGATCGCCCGGGTGTACGCCGTCGGGTTGTCCGCCCTGCTCACCAGCCGCCACCGGGCGAAGGCCTGGGCGTAGGCGCTCTGCACCAGGTCCTCGGCGGCATGCCGGTCGCCGGTCAGGAGCACCGCCGTCCGCAGCATCCGGTCACCGGTCGCGACGACGAACTCCTCGAAGCTCGCGGTCCGGCGGCTCGCCGTCACAGGTTCATCCACCACATCGGTCATCACACCCGTCCAGAGGGGCGCGGGACCGGAAGTGTTGCAGTCCTACTCGTTCTCGTCGTCCCCGTCGGCGTCGATCGCCGCGTCGAGCCGCTGCCGGGCGCCGTCGAGCCAGTCCTGGCAGATCGTGGCCAGGGCCTCGCCGCGCTCCCAGAGCGCGAGCGACTCCTCGAGCGTCGTGCCACCGGCCTCGAGGCGGCGCACCACGTCGATGAGCTCCTCCCGGGCGGCCTCGTACGACGGCGTCTCGTCCTCAGTCTTCTTGGCCATCGAGCTCCCTGTCGATCGGTGTGGTTCTCGTCGTGGTGGCGTGGATGCGGCCGTCGGCGACGCGCACGCTGATCTGCTGGTCGGCGGCGACGCCGGCGACCGAGGTGACGACGTGGCCGTCGGCGTCCTGGAGGACGGCGTACCCGCGCTGGACGGTCGCCAGCGGCGAGAGCGCCCGGGCCCGCGCCCGCTGGTGGCCGATGTCGTCGGCGGCCCGGTCGAGCGCGTGCCCGAGGGTGCGGCGGGCGCGGTCGCGGAGCTGGTCGACCTCGTCGAGGCGGGCGTCGAGCAGGCTGCGCGGGTCGGCCAGCGCCGGTCGGGAGCGGAGCGCGTCGAGGCCGGCCTGCTCGCGGGCCAGCCACCCGCGCACGGCGGCGCGGACCCGGTCGCGCGCGTGCGTGACGCCACGCTGCTCCTCCGCGACGTCGGGCACGACGAGCTTGGCGGCGTCGGTCGGGGTGGAGGCGCGCACGTCGGCGACCAGGTCGAGGAGCGGCTGGTCGGGCTCGTGGCCGATCGCGCTGACGACCGGCGTGCGCACGGCCGCGACGGCCCGGACCAGGGCCTCGTCGGAGAACGGCAGCAGGTCCTCCACCGAGCCGCCGCCGCGCGCGACCACGATGACGTCGACGGCCGGGTTGCGGTCGAGGCGCTCCACCGCCTCGATCACCTCGGCCGCGGAGCGCTGGCCCTGCATCGCGGCGTACGCGACCTCGAAGGTGACTGCCGGCCACCGGCGCCTCGCGTTCTCGAGGACGTCGCGCTCGGCCGCGCTGTTGGGCGCGGTCACCAGCCCGACGGTGCCGGGGAGGAACGGCAGCGGCCGCTTCAGCTCCAGCGCGAAGAGGCCCTCGGCCGCCAGCAGCTGCCGTCGGCGCTCGAGGCGGGCGAGCAGCTCGCCGAGGCCGACCATCCGGATGTCGCGGGCGTAGAGCGACAGGGTGCCGCGGTTGGCGTAGTACGACGGCTTCGCGTGCACGACGATGCTGGCGCCCTCGACGACCGGCGGGTTCAGGCCGTCGAAGAGGGTGCGCGAGCAGGTGACGGTGACGGAGATGTCGGCCACCGCGTCACGCAGCGTCATGAAGACGGTGCTCATGCCCGGGCGGCGGTTGACCTGGGCGACCTGGCCCTCCACCCAGACAGCGCCCAGGCGGTCCACCCAGCCGGCGATCGCGTTGGCGACCTGGCGCACGGGGGCCGGGGACTCGAGCGAGGTCTCCATGGCCATGCGGGCGAGATTAGGGGATCAGGCCGACACTCCTAGACTGGACACCATGACGACCGACATGGGGATGCCCCCGATCCTGTCGCCGGAGGACGCCGAGAAGGCGGTCCTGCTGGCGGCGCCGCGCGGCTACTGCGCCGGCGTCGACCGGGCGGTCATCACCGTGGAGAAGGCGCTCGACCTGTACGGCGCGCCCGTCTACGTCCGCAAGCAGATCGTCCACAACAAGCACGTGGTCGCCGACCTCGAGTCGCGCGGCGCGATCTTCGTCGAGGAGCTCGACGAGGTGCCGGCCGGCCAGACCGTCGTCTTCTCCGCCCACGGCGTCTCGCCCGAGGTGCACCGCCAGGCCGGGGAGCGCTCGCTCAAGACGATCGATGCGACCTGCCCGCTGGTGACCAAGGTCCACCACGAGGCGAAGCGCTTCGCCGGCGAGGACTACGACATCCTGCTCATCGGGCACGCCGGCCACGAGGAGGTCGAGGGCACCGCGGGCGAGGCTCCCGACCACATCCAGCTGGTGCAGAGCCCGGCCGACGTGCCCGGCATCGTCGTCCGCGACCCGAAGCGGGTCGCCTGGCTCTCCCAGACCACGCTGTCGGTCGACGAGACGCTGGAGACGGTGGCCGCGATCCGCGAGCGGTTCCCCGACCTGCTCGACCCGCCGAGCGACGACATCTGCTACGCCACCCAGAACCGTCAGCTCGCCGTCAAGGAGATCTCCTCGGCGGCCGACCTGGTGATCGTGGTCGGCTCGGGCAACTCCTCCAACTCGGTGCGCCTGGTCGAGGTCGCGCTGGAGGCCGGCGCCAAGGCGTCGTACCGCGTCGACGACGCCTCCGAGATCGACGAGGCCTGGCTGGAGGGCGTCCGCACCGTCAGCGTGACGTCGGGCGCCAGTGTCCCGGAGGCGCTGGTCGACGGCGTGCTCGCCTTCCTGGCCGAGCGCGGCTACCCCGACGCGCAGGCCGTGCACAGCGCCGAGGAGTCGCTGATCTTCGCGCTCCCGCCCGAGCTGCGGCGCGACCTCAAGGCCGCCGGACGGGTCTGAGTCGCACGATGGCGCGCTACCTGGACGTCCACCCCGACAACCCGCAGCAGCGGCTGCTCGACCAGATCGCCGACGCCCTGCGCGACGACCAGCTGATCGCCTACCCGACCGACTCCGGCTACGCGCTGGGCTGCCGGCTCGGCAATCGGGACGGCCGCGACCGGATCCTGCGGATCCGCGGGCTCGACGACCGGCACCACTTCACGCTGATGTGCAAGGACTTCGCCCAGCTCGGCCAGTTCGTGCAGGTCAACAACACGGCGTTCCGGGCGATCAAGGCGGCGACGCCGGGGCCGTACACGTTCATCCTCCCGGCGACCCAGGAGGTGCCGCGGCGGCTGATGCACCCGAAGAAGAGGACCGTCGGGGTCCGCATCCCCGACCACGTCTTCGTGCAGGCGCTGCTGGACACCTTCGGTGAGCCGCTGCTGACGAGCACGCTGATCCTCCCCGACGAGACCGAGCCCCGCAGCCTGGGCTGGGAGATCAAGGAGGAGCTCGACCACCAGGTCGACGTCGTGGTCGAGGCGGGGGAGACCCTCGCGGAGCCGACCACCGTCATCGACTGGTCGGAGGGCTATCCCGAGGTCGTGCGCGTCGGCGCCGGGGACCCGAGCCGGTTCGAGGCGGCCTGACGGCTCAGCACGCGGTGCCGCAGCGCGAGCACCCCGAGCGCCAGCGCATAGCCGGTGATCAGCGACCCGGCGTGGTGGGAGAGCCCGCTGACGACCGCCTGGACGACGCCGTCGGTGTCGTCGGCGATCACGTCGGGGCGGGTGCTCCCGATCAGCACGAACGCGCCGACCATCAGCAGCGGCGGCAGCACGCCGACGGTGAAGAAGTCCCGCGGCCGCACCAGCAGCGCCAGCAGCACGCAGACCAGCACGAAGCAGATGTCGAAGAGGACCGTGAGGTGCCCGAAGACGAGCAGGTCCAGCGCGGTGATCGTGAGTGTGAGCGCGACTCCGAGCACGGCCACCTGGCGGCCGGGCTCGTGCCCCTCTTCCCAGAGGGTCCTCTGGCTCACAGGGCCACGCTATGGTCCGCGGCGCCGTCGTCGTCGGCGCCGCGCCGGTCGACCGCATGGAGCCCTGGGGTGCCCGCGCCGTCGACCGCACGGGTCGTGGACTCCACCTGGCGGGGCGCGGGCAGGTCGCCGAACCGGCGCGCGGAGACCAGCACCCGCGACTCCAGGGAGCCCACGGTCTGGTTGTAGTGGCCGACCGCGGCGTTGAGGGAGCGGCCGAGCTGGTCGAGGTGGCCGTTCATGCTGGCCAGCCGCTCGTGCAGCTCGCGCCCGAGCCGGTGGATGTCGCGCGCCTGGTCGGCGAGCGCCTCGTGGCTCCACCCGTGCGCCACCGTGCGCAGCAGCGCGATCAGCGTGGTCGGCGTCGCCAGCACGACCTGCCGCGCCGCGGCGTACTCGATCAGCGACCCGTCGGTCTCGAGCGCGGCGGCCAGGAACGACTCGGCCGGCACGAAGAGCACCACGAACTCCGGGCTCTCCTCCAGCGAGCGCCAGTAGCGCTTCGCGCCGAGGGTGTCGACGTGGGCGCGCAGCTGGACCGCGTGCCGGCGCAGGTGGTGCTCGCGCTCGTCCTCGTCGTCGGTGCTGGTCGCCTCGAGGTAGGCGTCGAGCGGCACCTTGGCGTCGACCACGACCTGCCGGCCGCCGACCAGGTTGACCACGAGGTCGGGCCGCAGTGCGCCGTCGTCGAGCCGCACCTGCTCCGCGAAGTCGCAGCGGTCCACGAGGCCGGCGAGCTCGACGGCCCGCCGTAGGTGCAGCTCACCCCAGCGGCCGCGCACCTGCGGCTTGCGCAACGCCGTCGACAGGGCGTGGGTCTCGCGCTGGAGCTGGCCGACCTGGGCGTCGAACTGCCCCTGCCAGGTGGCGCGGGCCCGGTCCAGGTGGTGCATCTGGTCGCTGAGCCGGTCCAGGCCCTGCATCACCTCGGCCTGGTCGACCACGCCGCCGGTGTAGGACGGGCGGGACCGGGACCAGAGCGTGCCGACGACCGCGCCGATGGCCCCACCGAGAACGAGGCCCACCAGCAGCGTGAGGAAGAGCGTCAGGATCTCCATAGGCCCAGCATGGTGGTGACCACCGACAGTGGTTTCGAGGCTCGCTCCGCTCGCACCTCGACCACCGCTACGCGAGGTCGACGATCACCGGCGCGTGGTCGGAGGGGGCGCCGGTGCCCTGGGCGGGGTCGCGCTCGTCGCGGTCGACCTGCGCGCCGGTGACCCGGTCGGCCAACGACGGCGAGCCGAGCGCGAAGTCGATGCGCAGCCCGCGGTTGCGCTCGAAGCGCTGCCGGTAGTAGTCCCAGTAGGTGTAGCCGGCGTCGTACGGCTTCACGGTGTCGACCCAGCCGTCCTCGAGGAACGCGAAGAAGGCGGCGCGCTCGGCCGGCGTCACGTGGGTCGAGTTCTTGAACTGGGTGACGTCGAAGACGTCGTCGTCGGTGGGGCAGACGTTCCAGTCGCCGACCAGCACGGCGTCGCGGTCCAGCCAGCCGCGCGCGGCCTCGCGGAGGGCGGCGTACCACTCCAGCTTGTAGACGTAGTGCGGGTCGTCGGGCTTGCGGCCGTTGGGCACGTACAGCGACCACAGGCGTACGCCGCCGCAGGTCGCGCCGATCGCCCGCGACTCGGCCTCCGCGGGGGTGTCCAGCTCCTTGGTGAACCCCGGCTGGCCGGGGAAGCCGATCTCGACGTCCTCGAGCCCGACCCGGCTGAGGATCGCGACGCCGTTCCACTGGTTGGTGCCGGCGGCGGCGATCTCGTAGCCACGGGCCTGGAGCCCCATCAGCGGCAGCTGCTCCTCGCGCGCCTTGGTCTCCTGGAGCGCCAGCACGTCGATCTCGTGCCGGTCCAGCAGGGCCTCCACGCGGTCGATCCGGGTCCGGAGGGAGTTGACGTTCCAGGTCGCGATGCGCACGGGCGTCACCCTACGACCGGAGATGTACAAGAACTCTTGTAGATGTCGGAGGGCGCGCCTAGCGTCGCGGGCATGACCTCGATCGAGACCCTCCGGGCCTTCCACCACCCGACGCGGCGGCGGATGGTCGACTACCTGTTCCTGCACGGCCCGACCCAGGTCGGCACGCTGGCGCGGGAGCTGGGGCAGCAGGTCGGCAGCATCAGCCACCACCTGCGGATGCTCCAGCGCGCCGGCGTCGTGGCGCCCGCGCCGGAGCTCGCGACGGACGGTCGGACCAGCTGGTGGCGCCTCGACCAGGACAGCGTGACCTGGTCGGTCGACGACTTCGCCGACGCCGCCGAGCGGATGCAGGCCAAGGCAGCGCAGCGGCTGAACACCGACCACCACCTCGCCAAGCTCTCGGCGTGGATGCGCGAGTCGGAGCGCGCGGACCCGGCCTGGCGGCACGCGGCGTTCAGCTCCGACGCGCTGGCGATGGCGAGCCCGCAGGAGCTCGAGGAGCTCTCCGAGGCCCTGCGGGTCGTGACGCGCGAGTGGCGCGAGCGCATCGACCCCGAGGACGGCACCGAGCGACGCCCGGTCTTCGTGTTCTCCTACGGCTTCCCGACGCGGCCGTGAAGGGGCTGCGCGGGGACCGGCTGGTCCTGGGCTGGATCGGACTCCAGGGGCTGTCCGCCGCGGGTGACGCGGTGTGGACGGTCGCGCTGGCCTGGACGGCGGTGCAGGTCGCCTCACCTGCCGTCGCCGGGCTGGTCGTGGCCGCCGGGACGCTGCCGCGTGCGGTGGTGCTGCTCGTCGGCGGGATCGTCGCCGACCGGCTCCAGACCCGCTGGGTGATGCTGCTCGTGAACGCCGTACGCGTGGTGGTGCTGCTCGTCACCGCCGTCCTGGTCGCGATCCACGGGGCCTCGGTGCCGCTGCTGGCCCTCGCGGCCGCGGGGTTCGGGATCTGCGACGCCATCTACGTCCCGTCGGCCGCCACGATCGGCCGCCAGCTGGTGCCGGCCGAGACGCTCCCGGAGTACGCCGGCGCCAGCCAGACGGCCAACCGCCTCGGCGGCATGGCCGGGGCCGCGCTCGGCGGCGCCGTCGTCGCGACCTGGGGGATCGGCGGCAGCGCGATCGCCAACGCGGTGACCTTCGGGCTGGTGGTGGGCTACCTCGCGCTCGCGCTGCGACCGCGCTACCCCCTGCCCCGGGCCGAGGCGGAGCCCGCGGTCCGCGGGATCGTCCGCGGCTTCGCCCACCTGCGCGACGTGCCGGCGACCCGGACCCTCGTGCTCACCTTGTCGGGGCTCAACCTCGCGGTCACCCCGGCGCTCTCGCTCGGGCTGGCGCTGCACGTCCGCGACGCCCACTGGGGCGCACACACGCTCGGACTGCTGAACGCCGTCGTCGGCCTCAGCGCCGCCCTCGGCGCGCTCGCGCTCTTCCGGTGGCGGCCGCGGCACGAGGCGACCGCCGGCTTCTGGTTCCTGGTCCTCCAGGGCGGCGCGATCGCGCTCCTGGGCGCGGGACCGCTCGTCACGACGGCGCTCGCGTGCGCCGTCATCGGCGCGACGTCCGGGGCCGCCTCGGCGCTGCTGTCCGCCGTCTTCGTCGGCACTGTCGACGGGGAGTACCTCGGCCGGATGGCGTCCATCCAGATGCTCGGCGACGACGTGCTGATGCCGCTGGCCATGGTCGTCTTCGGCGTCGTCGCGTCGGCGTTCGGGCCGGCGTGGGCGTGCGCCGGCTTCGGCCTCGCGATGGCCCTGCTGATGGTCGTCCCGCTCTCCCGGCCGGCGATCCGCGCGATCAGCCTCCGACCGGAGGCGGACCTGGTTGGATCGCGCCCATGAGGACCCCACGATGAGACGCGCGGTGCAGGTCATGCTCGTGATCGCGATCGTCATCGACATCGCCTACTGGTCGATCTGGTTCACCGACCGCGACGTGCTCGCCAGCGCGCACACGCAGGCCTACTACGACTTCGAGAACGCCTTCCCGCTCGCCGACCTGTGGCTCGGCGCCGCGTGCGTCCTGGCGCTGGTCGCGTTGACCCGCGAGCAGCGCTCGGCGGCGTTCTGGCTCACCTGCGCGGGTTCGGCCGGGCTCTACCTCTTCGGCATGGACTTCCTGTACGACGTGGAGAACGGCATCTTCACCTCCGGAGGGGGCGGTGCGATCGAGGCGCTGATCGTCGCGCTCACCCTGGTGTTCTCGCTGACCGTGCTGCGTTTCGCCTGGAACCGGCAGACCGCCGTACCGTGATTCCCGTGGCCCACCTCTCCGCGATCAACCGGTTCCCGATCAAGTCGTGCCGCGGCTGGTCGGTCGACTCGGCGGTCGTCGAGCCGTGGGGTCTGGCGGGCGACCGGCGGTGGATGGTCGTCGACGAGGCGGGGGAGGTCATCACCGCCCGCGAGGCCAACCGGCTGGTGCTCGTCCACCCCGAGATCACGGCCGACGGGCTGCGGCTGACCGCACCCGACCTGCCACCGCTCGACGTGCCCACGCCGGACCCGGAGACCCAGGTGCCGGTCGCGATCTGGGGCTCGCAGCTCACGGCCGCGACGGCCGGTCCCGAGGCCGACGCGTGGTTCAGCAAGGTGATCGAGCGCTCGGCACGCCTCGTGCACCTCGACGACCCGACGCGGCGCCCGACCAGCATCGAGTTCAGCAAGCCCGACGACCGGGTCTCGTTCGCAGACGGCTTCCCAGTGCTCGTCGCCACCGAGGCGTCGCTGGCCGCCCTGAACGACGAGGTGCTCGCGTCCAGCGCGACCGAGCGCGAGCCGCTGCCGATGACCCGCTTCCGGCCCAACGTGGTGATGTCCGGGACCGAGGCCTGGGAGGAGGACGACTGGCGCCGGATCCGCATCGGCGACGCCGTCTTCCGCGCGGTCAAGGGCTGCGCCCGCTGTGTGCTCACGACGATCGACCCGGAGACCGCCGTACGCGAGAAGGAGCCGATCCGCTCGCTCGCGAAGATCCGCCGGTGGGACGGGGCGACGTGGTTCGGCGTCAACCTGGTGCCGGACACCCCGGGCGTCGAGATCCGGGTCGGCGACGAGCTCGCGGTCCTCGACCGGGTGCCGTCGGGTGCGGGGCCGATCCGACCGGCTGCCACCCAGCGGTGAGTCAGCAACCGAAGGCCGCTGATTGCGTGGCGAGAAAGGTTGCCTGCTCACCGCCGCCCGGGTCACGGCCGGATTGGGGCGCGGTCGTCGTACGCCCGTAAAGTGACCGCCCGTGGCACTCACCATCGGCATCGTCGGGCTCCCCAACGCGGGCAAGTCCACCCTCTTCAACGCACTGACCAAGAACGACGTGCTCGCCGCGAACTACCCGTTCGCGACCATCGAGCCCAACGTCGGCGTCGTGGGCGTCCCGGACGGACGGCTCCCGCAGCTCGCGGAGCTCTTCGGGTCGGCCAAGCTCATCCCGGCGACGGTCGAGTTCGTCGACATCGCCGGCATCGTGCGGGGGGCGTCCGAGGGTGAGGGTCTCGGCAACAAGTTCCTCTCCCACATCCGCGAGTCGTCGGCGATCTGCCAGGTGACCCGGGTCTTCCGCGACGAGGACGTCACCCACGTCGACGGCGAGGTCAACCCCGGCAACGACATCTCGACGATCCAGACCGAGCTGATCCTGGCCGACCTGCAGACCGTCGAGAAGGCGATCCCGCGGCTGGAGAAGGAGGCCCGGATGAACAAGTCCCAGGCCGCCGTGCTCGACGCCGTGAAGGAGGCGCTCGGCCACCTCGAGGCCGGTACGCCGATCATCGCCACCAAGGTCGACCGGACCCTGGTCCGCGAGCTCTCGCTGCTGACCGCGAAGCCCTTCATCTACGTCTTCAACTGCGACGCCGACGAGCTGTCCGACGAGTCGCTCAAGGACAAGATGCGCGCGCTGGTCGCGCCGTCCGAGGCGATCTTCCTGGACGCGAAGTTCGAGTCCGAGCTCGTGGAGCTGGACGACGACGCCGAGGCCCGCGAGATGCTCGCCGAGATGGGCGTCGAGGAGCCCGGCCTGGAGGTGCTGGCCCGGGTCGGCTTCGAGACCCTCGGCCTGCAGACCTACCTGACCGCAGGCCCCAAGGAGACCCGCGCCTGGACGATCCCCCAGGGCGCCACCGCTCCCGAGGCCGCCGGTGTCATCCACACCGACTTCCAGCGCGGTTTCATCAAGGCCGAGATCGTCTCCTTCGACGACCTGATCGGCCTCGGCTCCATGCAGAAGGCCAAGGAGGCCGGCAAGGTCCGCATGGAGGGCAAGGACTACGTCATGGCCGACGGCGACGTGGTCGAGTTCCGCTTCAACGTCTGAGGCGCAGGGCGCGAGCGGAGCTCGCGACCTGCGACCCGAAGAGGTTGAGGGGGCCCCGCGGCCGAGCCCGCGAGGCCGCGACGGGCGGCTCGAAACCTGAGGCGCTCCTGCGACCCGAAGGGCTCAGTGGTCCGGGGCGATGCTGGCCGCGCGACTCATCACTGGCTAACGTCGAACGAGCCACATCTCGGAAAGGCGATCACGCCTTGAGGCTCAGGAGGTTCAGATGAACTCGGTCACTAACCACACTGATCGGAGAGCGGCCCGGCGGCTACGCGTCGTCGCGGTCCTCTCTCTGCTTGTCGCTGCTCTACCCATGGCCGCGCCAGCGCAGGCGGCGGCTCCCGTCGGGGGCCAGCGGATCATGACCTTCAACTACTGCGGAGCCGGGTGCGCAGGGGGCTCGTTCCCTTCCAACACCCACGTGTTCGCGTTTTTGGACCAGATCGACGCCTTCAAGCCACGCGCGATCCTGGTCAGCGAGATCTGTGAGAGCCAGGCCAATGACATCGTGACCCGCTCTCAGTCCGATTCACGGACCTGGCCACTGAAGGTTCTCTTCACCCCGATCGGGGCGAACGGGTCCGCAACGCGCCCCGGGTGCCCGCTCGGCAACGACGAGGGGTTCGGCAACGCGATCTTCATCCCCGAGTCGAAGTCGTTCGGAACGGTGTCGGTGCTCAAGCTGACTGCTGATGAGACGGGAACCCCTGACCAGCCTGGGGCCAAGCACCCGCAGACGATCACGTGTGCAGACGTCGACTCGTTTGCGTACCCAGCCGTCGTCTGCAACACGCACATCGCTCCCAGCAACACGCCCACGAAGCCGAACCTCATCGCGACCCAGATCCAGACCGCGACCGACTTCGCCTACGGCCACGCTGGCGGCAAGGCACTCATCTTCGGCGGCGACATGAACGCCGTGCCGAACTCGGCAGCGCTCAGCGGCGTCTACTCGAGCGGTACGCCCGCCGGGACGGGGCACTTCGAGGAGATCGACAACTGCCACCCCAACGCGCGACGCGTGCCCGCGCCGGGCGACTCCGATTACAGCCGATGCAACGTGCCGACCCACGGCTTCGGCGCTGGAGACAATCCGAAGAAGATCGACTACATCTTCTTGAAGAAGGGTTACTTCAAGGGTGACAACGATGTGGACGACTTCAGCTCGACAGTCATCAGCATGCCGGGTTCCGACCATCGTCTCCTCCAGGGCAGCGTCAATATCTGCGACGGTTCCCCGGGCTGCTGACCGACCCTTCTGCTGAGGCGGCGACCCTCCACCGGCCTTCGCACGCCGCCCATCCCGTTCACCTTCTGGCGGGTGGGGCGGCCGTGGCATGTCTAAACGAGGGGACTCAGCAGCCGAGATCGAGTGAGCGTCCGCACGCCGAAGCCGCTGCCACGCCTCGACCGGGCTTTGGTGTAGGAGTGGGCGCGGGCCCAATTGAACTGATGACCCGGGACGTCGCATGGCCAGACCAAGCGGTCACACTGTCCGCATGACGTCCGCGCCCTGGGAGCCCGCCGACGCCTGGGTGTTCGCAGCGATCGCCGTGTACGACCGCCGGTGCACGCTGCTCGAGCTGATCGCCTCGGCCGACTGGATCAACCACGCCGTCCTGCTCGAGGCCGAGGTCGAGGGTGCGCTGGGCAGGCTGGCCGGGGCCGACCTGGTCCGCGTCTACGAGGACTGGACCTTCGAGCTGACCGACGAGGGCTCGAGCGTGTGGGGCGGGGGAGTGCGGGACCTCCAGTCCCAGCTGCACCGGATCGAGGAGCGCCTGGCGGCCGTCGAGCCCGGGCGTGTTGCCGTACGACTGCCGCGGGGAGCGATGGAGCGGGCGCTCGAGGACTACCGCAGCGCCTGACGGCCCGCGTTGGCCGACGCCGGGGCGGCGTCCACCTCGGGCGTGGTGAGCAGGAGCTCCGGGTCGAGGTCCAGGTCGCGGGCGACAGCGGTGAAGATCGGGCAGGTGTCCATGGTCAGACCTCCGTCTGGGCAGGGCCGTCGGGGGTGGACGTCATCGGAAGACGACGTCCGGGCAGTGCTCGCACTCGAACGAGACCACGCTGGCGCCGTCGTCGAACTCGACCGACGACAGGTGCCACTCGTGCTCGTGGCGTTCGATGGTCCGGGACACGGTGCGGCGCTCCTCCATGACGGCATGACTCCGAGAATCGGCTGATAGGTGTCCGTTCGGCCGGCCCGCGAAACCTCTCCGTGCGATGGACCACACCACCGAGGGGTGCGGCCTACACTCACCCCATGAGCGCCACGACGATCCGCCGTACCTGCACCGGCCTGCTCGTCGGCGCGCTGCTGCTCCTCGTCACGGCCTGCGGCTCCGACTCGGGCGGCTCGACGGCCACCGACGACCCCACGACAGCGGCTGCCAGCCCCACGGACACCGAGAGCAGCGCCGCCCCCGAGGGCCCCGCGTGCGCGGAGATCTGGGTGGAGGGCGCGACTCTGGACAAGAAGTACGCCGGCTGCGTCGACGACACCGGGCTGGTCGCCCCCGACAAGGTCGGCTGCTCGTCGGGCCAGACGTTCGTCCTGTACGGCGACCAGTTCTGGGCCGTGAAGGGCGGCATCGTGAAGTACGCAGCCGAAGGCCGCACCGACGCGAAGCCCTACCGCGTCGACATGGCTGCCTGCCGGGGCTGATCCCGCCCGACGAAGGTCAGGCGGCGGAGACGCCGAGGATCTCCTCGCGCGTACGCCGCCACGCGGCCGCCCGCTGGCGGTCGCTGGCCAGCGCGGAGTTGGTCGTGCGCAGCTCCTGCTCGGCACGCGCGCGCCAGGCAGTGCCGTGGGCGCCGTGCAGGCAGAGACGGAAGTCGTCGAGCCAGCCGGCGACCCAGGTCTCGGGGTCGGCGGAGTTCGTCATGCCGTGATCATCGGCAGGGAGCGCGTGGACCTGAGGACGGGCGGTCCCAGCCGGTCCCCAGCGGTCTCCAAGTAGGCCCGGCGAGGCTGCGGTCATCACTCGGAAACGACCGCACAGGAGCCTCTCGTGAACCCCATCCGCCACCGCCTCGGCCTCGTCGCCGCCGGGCTCGGCCTCGCCGCCACCGCCGTCGTCACGGTGCCGCCCGGCGCGTCCGCCACCCCGACCTGGACCACGCCGGTCTCCGAGCTCGCGGTCTTCGCCAGCGGGGCCGGCGTCTGGCGCCAGGTCGTCGGTCCGGACGGCACCGCGTGGACCTCTTCGTGGGGCGGCAACGGGAGCCACCAGCTGGCCGTGGTCTCCCGTCGTTCACCCGGCGCCGACTGGGACCCGCCGGTCACCCTCTCGGCGGCCGACGTCGACGGCAGCGCTCCGGAGCTCGCGGTCGACGCCGGCGGTACGGCGTACGCCGTCTGGGACCAGGGCTGGCCCTCGTCGACCTGGTTCGCGCAGAGCACGCCCGACGGTGGGTGGACGCCCCCGCTGCAGCTGGCGGAGGACGGGGTCTACTCGACGATCACGGCTGGGGCCGACGGTGCTCTCACGGTCGCCTGGAAGGACTCGGCGTACCGTCTCCACACCATCGACCGGCCGGCCGGATCCGCGACCTGGACCGACCCCGTGCAGCTGTCCCCGGACGGCTGGGCCTCCGAGTCGCCGCTCCTGCGGGTGGACGGGCACGGCGGGGTCGTCGCGCTGTGGCGCCAGATCAGCCCGATCGGCGCCGGCATCTTCATGGTCGAGGGCGCCTACCGCGCCGCAGGCGGTGCCTGGAGCACGCCGACCCACGTCTCCGACCCGCTGCCCCTCGAGGCGGCGAACCCCGACCTGGTCATCACCCCGGACGGCACCGCGGTGGCCGGCTGGCGCCAGGACGTCGTCGTCGACGGTGCGACCAGGTCGCGGGTCCAGACAGCGACCAGCGTGCTCGGTGGCGCATGGACCGACCCGTCGGACCTGTCGGACCTCGCCACCGATGCCCGCGCCGTGGACCTCGCCAGCGACGCCGAGGGCGTCGTCACCGCCGCGTGGACCGAGAATGCTGCCGGTTCCTACGCGATCCGCACGGCTCGTCTGACCGGCTCCGGCTGGACCCAGGCCGTCACGATCGGGACCTCGCCGGGGAGCGCCTACGGGCCGGCCGACGGGGTGGCGCTGGACGTCGCTCCGGACGGTCGCGTGGCCGCGATCTGGGTCGCGGAGGACGAGACGTTCTCGATGTCCACGATGGGTGCGACCGCCGACGCGAGCGGCAGCTGGACCGAGCCGGTCACCCTCGACGCGGACGCCAGCTCGACCAACCCCGTGATCACGATGTCGCCGGACGGCGACGCCGTCGCGTCGTGGGCAGGCGTCACCACGTCGTACGTCGTCCGCTCCGCCGTCCTCGACGGCACCGGCCCGGTGCTGTCCGGTCTCGCGGCGCCGAGCACGGCCGAGACCGGCGACACGCTCGACTTCGCGGTCGACGTCGCCGACACCTGGTCGGACCTGGGTGAGGTGACCTGGGACTTCGGCGACGGGGCGACCGCGGTCGGTCCGTCGGTGAGCCACGCGTTCGCCGCAGCCGGCAGCTACCCGGTGCAGGTGGTCGCCACCGACGTCCACGGCAACACCACCCGGGCCACCGCGACGGTGACGGTCGCCGCGCCGGAGCCGACCCCAGAGCCGACGCCCACACCGACGCCCACCCCCACCCCGACGACCGTTCCGACGCCCACGGTGTCGGCCCCGCGGATCCTGTCGGCCCACCTCGACAAGGCCCGGATCCGGGCGCCGCGGAAGGCGCGGCTCGAGCTGCGGCTCTCCGGTGCCGCGACCGTGCGGGTGGCGATCACCGGCGCGGGGCGTCGCCCCAGCCGTGCCACCGTGGTGCGGGCACTGCCGGCAGGCACCTCGACCGTGGCGCTGGGCGCCCGGATCGGGAAGCGCACGCTGCGCCCCGGCCGGTACGTCGTCACGGTGGTCGCCACCAACGACATCGGCTCGAGCAAGGCAGTCCGCCTCGCCCTGCGGGTCGTCAGGCCAGTGCGTCGATGAGCCGTCGCGGGTCGGGGTCGTGCTCGGTGGCCTGCAGGATCACCGTGTCGGCCCCGGCCTCGCCGAGCTCGGCCACCCAGTCGCCGAGCCCGGCGGCGTCAGCGCGCTCGGTGTAGGCCAGGACCTGCCGCTCCGGGCCGACGACCTCCCGCGCACGTCGTACGACGTCCGCGTCGACGACCGAGTCGAGGAGGACACCGTCGGAGACCTCACCGGCCAGGGCGACCGTGCGTGGCCCCCGCGCGCCGACGAGGAGAGTCGGCGGGACCTCCGGCGGCCAGTCCAGCGCGACCCGGTCGAGGCGGACGTAGCGCCCCGAGACGGTGACGGTCTCACCGGCGAGCAGTGAGCGGACCGCTTCGGTGTGCTCGCGCAGCAGCGTCATCGGTGACTCGACGCCCGCGCCGACCTGCGCCATCCAGTCCAGGACGCCGTGCCCGAGCGCGACCGTGAGCCGGCCCGGGAAGAGCCGGGCCAGGGTCGCGACCTCCATCGCCGCCAGGGCCGGGTTGCGCAGCGGCACCGGCAGCAGCCCGATGCCGACCTGCAGCCTGGTCGACCACGCCAGCGCGGCCGCCGCGGTCGTCAGCCCGCCCTCGAGGAAGCAGTCCTCCCACAGCCAGAGCTCCGCCAGGCCCGCCGCCTCGGCGTGCTCGACGACGGCGCGCAGCTCCTCGGGCGGCGACTGCGGGCGGAAGACGACACCGGTGACCAGACTCATGCTGCTCACGCTCTCATGTCGATCCGACACCCGCTCGCCCGTCATCGCGGTGTACGAGGATGAAGTCCCACCACCGAGGAGTGACCGTGAAGTACCTGATGTTCGTCGCAACCGACCCCGACCGACCCGCCGACGTCGACGAGACCGGCACCGTGCCGATCGAGGAGTGGGTGGAGAAGAACGACGCCGCCGGCACCCGCCTGCTCGGCGAACGGCTCCGCCCCGCCGACCAGGCCGTCGTCGTACGCCGTCGCGACGGCAAGGTCAGCGTGACCGAGGGCCCGTTCGCGGAGACCCATGAGTGGATCGTCGGCTTCGACGTCCTGGAGTGCGCCGACCTCGACGAGGCGATCGAGGTCGCGGCCGCGCACCCGATGGCCGCGTCGGGTCGCCTGGAGCTGCGGGCGTTCTGGGAGGACTGACCCTCAGGACGCGATGTCGGGGCTGACGCCGTCGTCGCGGGCGGCGACCCGGGCGCGGTTCTCGGCGCGCCGGTCGACGAACTTGGTCGCCTGCGCGTCGAGGGCCTCGAGGAAGGCGCCGAGCTGCTCGCGGGCCTGCTCGCCCTCGGGGCCGAGGTCGGTGCGGTCGAAGACGTTCCACGCGCGCAGCACCGGCATGATCACCTCGTCGTGGTGCAGCCGCAGGTCGTAGATCCCGGCTTTCGCGATGATCATCGAGCTGCGCCGGAAGCCGGCCATGGTGGCGCCCGGCATCTCGAAGCCGATGACCTCCTTGGCGATCGCCTGCATCGTGGCGTCGGGCGCGATCTCCAGCGCCGCGGCCACGATGTTGCGGTAGAAGATCATGTGCAGGTTCTCGTCCTTGGAGATCCTGGCCAGCATCTTGTCGGCGATCGGGTCGTTGGTCACCTTGCCGGTGTTGCGGTGGGAGACGCGGGTCGCGAGCTCCTGGAAGGACACGTAGGCGACTGCCTCGAGGGCCGTCTTGTCGCCGGAGTCGTAGCCGGAGGTCATGTAGTCCATCCGGGCCCGCTCGAGCTCGACCGGGTCCACGCCGCGGGTCACGACGAGGTAGTCGCGCATCGCGATGCCGTGCCGGTTCTCCTCCGCGGTCCAGCGCCCCACCCACGTGCCCCATGCCCCGTCGCGACCGAAGCGGGTCGCGATCTCGCGGTGGTACGACGGCAGGTTGTCCTCCGTCAGCAGGTTGGTGAACATCGCGGCCTTGGCCGTCTCTGACAGCTGCGACTGCTCCGGCGCCCAGTCCTCACCGCCGAGGAACGCGAAGTCGCGCCCCTGGCTCCACGGGACGTAGTCGTGGGGGTGCCACTCCTGGGCGACCCCCAGGTGGCGGTCCAGGTTCTCGGCGACGACGGGCTCGAGTGCCTCGAGCAGGTGCTCCGGTGCGGTCACCCGGCCATCGAACCACTTCTAGACTGGCAGCACCATGACCTCCAAGACCACGACGAAGCTGCGCCTCGGTGTCCGTGCCCTCGACAGGCTGATGAAGTCCACGCCCGCGATGTCGGTCGCCAAGATGACGCCCGAGCAGCTCGAGAAGGCGCAGACGACGGTCATCCCGGACGGTGGTGTCGCGGCGCTGCTGCTCGGCCGGCTGCGCAAGGGCGTCACGGTCCGCACCGACAGCTTCCCGGCGCGCGGCGGCGACCTGCCGCTGCGGATCTACACGCCGGACGCCTGGTCGCGGACCCCGCGACCGGTCGTGCTGAACATCCACGGCGGCGGCTTCGTGCTCGGCAGCGCCCGGCAGTGCGACTGGATCTGCAGCACCGTCGCCGCGGACCTCGACGCCGTCGTGGTGTCGGTGGACTACCGGCTCGCGCCGTCCCACAAGTTCCCGGCGGCCGTCGAGGACTGCTACGACGCCCTGCTCTGGACCGCCGCCCACGCGGCCGCCCTCGGCGGCGACCCGGCGCGGATCGGGGTGATCGGCGACAGCGCCGGTGGCAACCTCGCCGCCGTCGTGTCGATCATGGCCCGCGACGAGCACGGACCGGCGATCGGGCACCAGGCGCTGGTCTACCCGGCCACCGACATGACCGACGCCTCCCGCGACGACGAGTCGTTCCTGGGCAACGTCCTGGGCATCGTCCTCAGCAACGACGACATCGAGGTCTTCCGCGAGCACTACCTCAGCGAGGAGGTCGACCGCACCGACTTCCGGCTCTCGCCGATCCTCGCCCCGGACCTCTCCGGCCTACCGCCCGCGGTGGTCGTCGTCGCCGGTCTGGACCCGCTGCACGACAGCGGCGTCCGCTACGCACAGGCCCTCGCCGATGCCGGCAACGACGTGACGGTGGAGGACTTCCACCAGATGCCGCACGGGTTCCTGAGCTTCCCGTACTTCTCGCACGCCGCCCGGCCCGCGATGGCCGCGATCGTCGCGTCGCAGCGCGCCGCGCTCTATTGACGTACGCCGAGCGGTGCGACCCACCGCTCGAGTGCCGCGGCGACCGCCGCGGGCGAGATCGGCTTGGTGAGGTAGTCGTCCATGCCGGCGTCCAGGCAGCGCTCGCGGTCGCCGTCGATCGCGCTCGCGGTCATCGCGATCACCGGCGTACGCCGCCCGTCGGCCTCGCGGACCCGGATCTCGCGGGTCGCGGCGAACCCGTCCATGACCGGCATCTGCACGTCCATGAACACCAGGTCGTAGTCCCGTGCGGCCATCGCCGCCAGGCCCTCGACGCCGTCGTCGGCGAGGTCGACCTCGAAGCCGCACGCCCGGACGATCCCCTCGGCGACGATCTGGTTGATCTCGCCGTCCTCGACCACGAGCACCCGCCCCCGGGACGGGGCCGCGACCGGGTCGGCCTCGCTCGGCTGCGGCACCGGCGCGGGGCTCGCCGGCGTGAGCACGTCGAGCAGTGTCGTGCGCAGCCGCGAGAGCGGGACCGGCTTGGAGAGCAGCGCGGCGAACCCCGCCGCAGTCGCCTCGGCCGGGCCGACGGCCGGGCTCGACGTCAGCAGCACCAGCACGGTGCCGTCGAGCTCGGGCGCGGCGCCGACCGCGCGGGCCAGGTCGAGGCCGTTCATCCCCGGCATGCACAGGTCCAGCACGCCCAGGTCGTACGGCGTGCTCGCGGCCGCCGCGCGGGTCAGGGCGTCCAGCCCGCTGGGCCCGTCGGCGACGACGTCGACCGTCATGCCCCAGGCCGTGAGCTGGTCCTCGAGGATCATCCGGTTGGTCGCGTTGTCGTCGACGACGAGCACGCGCTCGCCGACGAGGACGTCGCGGGTGGGGAGGGCTGCGGGCCCCGGCTCGTCCACGACGCCGAGGGGCACCGAGAACCAGAACGTGCTGCCCTGGCCGAGCACGCTGTCGACGCCGATCGCGCCGCCCATGGCCTCCACGAGCTGGCGGCAGATCGCGAGGCCGAGGCCGGTGCCGCCGTACCGCCGCGTGGTGGACGAGTCCGCCTGGGAGAAGGGGTCGAAGAGCCGGGTCAGGTCGGTGGTGTCGACGCCGATGCCGGTGTCGCGGACCTCGAACCGCACCGTCGCGACGTCGGCGCCGTCGGCGCGGCGACCCGACTCGTCCCACTCGGTCGTGCGGCCGGTGACCTGGGCGCGGACCACCACCTCGCCGGTCTCGGTGAACTTCACGGCGTTGCTCGCCAGGTTGAGCAGCACCTGGCGCAGCCGGGACGGGTCTCCCTGGAGCCGGGACGGCATCCCGGGCGTGCAGGAGGCGAGCAGCTCGAGCTGCTTCTCGCCGGCCGACTCGGCCACCAGCTCGGCGACCTCGTCCACCATCCGCACCGGGTCGAAGTCGATCGTCTCGAGCTCGAGGTGCCCGGCCTCGACCTTCGAGAAGTCGAGGATGTCGTTGATGATCATCAGCAGCGCGTCGCCGGCCGTGCGCACGCCCTCGGCGTACGTGCGCTGCCGGTCGTCGAGCTCGGAGGCGAGCAGCAGGCCGGTCAGCCCGATCACGCCGTTCATCGGGGTCCGGATCTCGTGGCTCATGGTCGCCAGGAACTCCGACTTCGCGCGGGAGCCCTCCAGCGCCGCGTCGCGGGCGGCGGCGAGCTCGAGGCGAGCCTGGCTCTCGGAGCGGAGCAGCCGCGCCGTGCGCACGAAGGCGAGGGCGACGAGCGACAGGTTCCCGAGGAGCATCGTCGACGGATCGATGACCATGCCGAGGCGACTGCCCAGCGACCACAGGGCCGTCGGCACCAGCAGCGGGACGATCGCGATGATGAGCTTGCCGTGCGTCCGTCGGTCGTCGAGGTCGTGCTGGACCCCCTCGACCGCGGTCGGCCGGCGCAACGTCGCGGTGGCGAGCGCCATCGAGCTGAGCATCCAGCCGGCCTGCGCGAACGCCGAGAAGGTGCCCTCGATGGCGAGCACGTAGAACGCGAGGTCTGAGAACAGCCAGCACCAGATGCCGATCGCGAGCGGCACTCCGACCGCGCGCCGGGTCCGGCCGTGCAGCAGGGCGCGCAGCGCGAGCCCGATCAGCAGGGCGTCGAGGACCGGGAAGGCCACCCAGGCCACCCGCGTGAACTCGCCGGTCGTGTCCTCGGTGGCGAGCTGGTCGACGGTGCAGGTCCACACGACCAGCACGCTCACGACCGCGACGGTCACCACGTCGAGCAGCGCGTCCGGAGCGAAGCGGCGTCCGTCGCTCCGGGCGACGGTGACCACCACGAGCGCGCCGACCAGGCACGCATAGCCGATCAGGTACGGCGCGTCCGCGACCGACCGGTCCGCCTCGCCGGTGCTCCAGGTGTGGGCGACGAGCACGGCGTCGCCGACCGCGGCCAGGGTGATGCTCGCGGTGAGCAGGGCCGGGACCAGGCGTCGGCCCGGTGCGGCGCCGAGGAGACCCAGGACGGCCAGGACCACGGGGACGATGTTGCCGAAGAGGTACGTCGCGTCGCCCAGCCGTCCGCTCGGGCCGGCCAGGTGGATCGCGACCACGGCGACCTCGATCGCCCACAGGACGCGCACGACCACCGTGCGTCGACTCGCTTCCACACGCCCCCCTGCGTTCGCCGCGTCGGTGCCCCACCTACGCCAGGTCGTCCCTATCGGCACCAGCGGGCGGGACCTGCGAACTTGTGACCACTGGTGCAGGCGTGACGTATCGTGCGCGGGTGCGAATCTCGGCCTCGGCGCTCCCGTGTCCCTGAAGCTGGTGCTTCCCCTCCTCCTGACCGCCGGCCTGCTCGTCCCCGGCGCTGCCCCCGCCGACGCCGCTGCGCCGCCACGGGCCACGCAGCGGGCGGACGTGCCCTGCCAGGACGAGCAGATCGGCGCCCAGGAGAAGCTGCCGACCCGCATGCTGATGGCACCCGGCAACGGCGGACCCGGTCTGACGCTCTCGCTGTCGCTGGCGGCTGCCTCGGTCGGGCCGCTGGCCCCGTCGAGCGAGTACGTGGCGCGCACCAAGACCACCCTGACGCGGGCGCGGCTCGAGCAGGTCGAGCGAGACGGCCTGCGCACGGCGTACTTCGCGGGTTGGCGCTCCCAGGTGCGCCAGGACACCAGGCGTCTCGTCGAGCGGGTCGCGACCTGCCCGGACGAGGCCCAGACGCTCCTCGGCTACAGCCAGGGCGCCCTCGTGGTCCGCACCATGCTGCGCAACCTGTCCCGTACGGCGACGGGACGCGACGTCCTCGACCACCTCGCCGGAGTCGTGCTCGTGGGCGATCCGACCGCCAACCCGCGCGAGCGCATCACCCACCTGGGCGGCTCCCGCGGCACGGGCATCCTGCCGGTCCGGGTCCCGCTGCCCCGCACGCTGCTCAGCCGCGGGTTGGTCACGGCGCTGTGCACCGGCGACGACCCGGTCTGCAGCTCGACGAAGAAGTCCCGTCGGGGCAAGCCGACCCGGGCGACCGGGCACCAGCGGGTGGAGAGCCACCTCGGCTACAGCCTCGGGTTCAGCGGCCACGACACCAGCACGAAGGCGAAGCGGATCGGCTGGCAGATGGGCGCCCAGCTGGACGCGCGGCTCCGCACGACCCCGACCTGGACGACGAACAGGCTCGGCCTGTCGCCGGCCAGCCAGTTCTTCACTCGCGAGGGGGACCCGTTCACCCAGCCGGCGACTGCCGCGGGCTTCGTGCTGGCGCCGGCCGCCACGACGCTTCCCGCCGGGGTGGTGGCGTCGTCGGACCTGGACCTGTCGGGGACCGCGCCCGACCCCGACCACGACGACGTCGTGGTCGGCTACACGAGCACGACGGTCGCTCCCGCGGTCGTCCGGCAGCAGAGCTTCTCGCTCAACTCCTGGGCGCGGCAGACGGCCCGGCCCGGCGTGAGCCGCATCAGCCACGCCCTCGGCGGAGGCCCCGCCAACGGCGAGAGCTACCAGGCCGACGTGTCTGCCGACGGTCAGCACGTCGCCTTCGTCTCCCGGGCCTCCGACCTGGTTCTCGGCGACCCCAACGGCGCGGCGCCCGACGTCTTCGTCTGGGACCGCGGGACGGACACGACGAGGCGGCTGGGCGTCGGGGACGAGTCGACCGGCTGGCCCCAGCTCTCCGCCGACAGCCGCTACGTCGAGTTCACCACCAAGGCCCAGCTGGCCGGTGACACCGACAGCCTGGCCGACGTCTTCGTCTGGGACACCCAGGCCGACACCGTCCAGCTCGCGTCGCCCGGCACGGCCGTCCCGGTGTCCGCCGGCTCGATCACGCCCGACGGCTCGACCGTGTTCTTCCGCGAGGACCCGACGGGTCAGGGCGCGATGGGCAACACCGTCCGCAGCTGGGACCGGGTGGGGGAGACGGTGAGCACCGTGGCGCCGCCCGCGAGCCAGGACTGGATGGTCGACCCGGAGTTCGGTCGGCCGTGGGTCGCCTCGCCTGACGGGCGCTACGTCGCGGTCGTGCAGCAGTCAGGGGCAGGACCGGCGGCGCTCTGGGACCGGCAGGCCGACGCGCAGCACGGGTCCGCCTGCGTGACGGCGTACGACGCCCGCTCGGCGTACGGCGACGTGGCCGCCGACGGCAGTGTCTTCTCGTACGCCGAGTACCAGACGCCCGCCAGCAGCCGCTACCCGGTCAACAGCGTCATCGAGTGTGCGACCGCGAGCGGCACGAAGGCCATGGCCACGAACGCGCCGACGCTCCAGTTCGGGTCGACCGGTCAGTTCGAGCTGACGACCAGTGCCGTCGTCCCCCAGTTCCGGGCCCGCCCCGCCGGTGCCTGGACCCAGCCCGTCGGTGCCGGCGACCTCCGGGGGTACGGCAACATCTACACGGTCGGTCTGGCCACCGCGGACGACGACGCGTCGACCGTGGTGTTCGGCTCGGCCAAGGCCAACATCCTGGAGACGGACCCGGCCCAGTACGGGCAGAGCGAGGTCTACCTGTGGGACCGGACGGTCAGCCCCTGACGTCCTCGCCGGCCGTCGTGCTCGCCAGGTGTGCGGGTACGACGGCCAGCGCGGCCACGGCGAGCAGCGCCGCGAGCGCGAAGACGTAGAACCCCCACGGGTAGGCGATGCCCGCGGTGACGAGCGCGCCGGTGATCGAGGGACCGACGATGGCGCCGACGCGGCCGATGCCGGCGGAGAGCCCGAGCGCGGTGCCCTTGAGGTAGTCGGGGTAGAGGTGCCCGACGAAGGCGTACACGAGCACCTGGGCGCTGAACACGAAGACGCCGGTGACCAGCACGGCGACGTACACCAGCGCCGTGCTCTCGAGCTTGATCGACAGCAGCGCCAGGCAGACCGCGGCGATGCCGAACCACACCAGCACCGTCGGCTTGTTGCCCCGGGAGTCGGAGATCCGGCCCGCGACCAGAAGACCGGTGACGGCGCCCAGGTTGAGGACCAGCAGCAGCGTCGTACCTGCGTTGATGGAGTAGCCGGCCTCGCCCATGATCTTGGGCAGCCAGGTGTTGAGGCCGTAGACGAGCAGCAGGCCCATGAAGGACGCGACCCAGAGGCCGAGGCTGATCCGCAGGAACGGGCCGCGGACCACGTCGGCGGCGCGGCTCGGCCGCCGGGTCTCGGGGGCCTCCTCGCGGGAGCGGAGGTAGGACTCCGACTCCGGCAGCTTGACCCAGAAGACGGGCAGGAAGAGGAGTCCGGCGACACCGCCGATGACGAACATCGCCTCCCAGCCCCACGCGTCGATGACCCACAGCGCCAGCAGCGCGGTGAGCACCGCGCCGACGTGGTAGCCGGTCATCACCCGGGTCATCGCGCTGCCGTTGCGGGAGGCGGGCGCGTGCTCGGACATGAAGGCGAGCGCGATCGGGAGGCAGGCGCCCATGCCGAGGCCGCCGAGGAAGCGCAGGGTCGTGAAGGCGGCGACGCTCGGGGCGAACGCGACCGCGATCGTCAGCACCGAGAACCACGCGACGCAGGCGATCAGCGTGCGGCGCCGCCCGAACGCGTCGGTCACCGGCCCGATCACGGCGGCGCCGATGCCCACGCCGACCAGGCCCATCGTGGCGGCGGTCGTCAGCGAGGCGTCGGTGAAGCCGAGGTCGCCGGACTTGCTGATGACGGGGATGACCGCGCCGATGACGACGAGGTCGAAGCCCTCGAGCGCGACGGCGAGCCAGCACAGCACGATGGGCCAGAGCCCGGTGGCGGTCGGCGTACGACGTCCGGTGTCGATGGTGGCGGGTCTGGTGCTGGTCATGGTGGAGCCTTCCGAGAGGTGTGCCCACACGGTGTCCCGGGGGAGAGCGCGGTCACACCTCGGACTTCCACTGACCGGAAGTGGTGACCGATGGGTAACCTGCGCCACACCGGCCCGCGCGGACGTGCGAGGATCGCGCCCGTGAGCACGAGTGTGGAGACCAGTGACGTCATCGTGGTGGGCGCCGGCCTGGCCGGGCTCGCGGCCGCGGCGGAGGTAGCGGACGCCGGCAAGCGGGTGCTGCTGCTCGACCAGGAGCCCGAGCAGTCACTCGGCGGCCAGGCGTTCTGGAGCCTGGGTGGCCTGTTCTTCGTCGACAGCCCCGAGCAGCGCCGGATGGGCATCAAGGACTCGCGCGACCTGGCCATGCAGGACTGGCTCGGCAGCGCGCAGTTCGACCGCGAGGAGGACCGGTGGCCGCGCCGCTGGGCCGAGGCGTACGTCGACTTCGCGTCCGGCGAGAAGCGTGCCTGGCTCCGCGAGATGGGTCACCGCACGTTCCCGATCGTCGGCTGGGCCGAGCGCGGCGACGGCCGCGCCGACGGGCACGGCAACTCGGTCCCGCGCTTCCACATCACCTGGGGCACCGGCCCCGGCGTGGTCGACCCGTTCGAGCGACGCGTGCGCGAGCACGCCGCCACCGGCCGGCTGACCTTCGGCTTCCGGCACCAGGTCGACGACCTCATCGTCGAGGACGACGCCGTCGTGGGCGTCCGCGGCACGCTCCTGGAGCCCAGCGCGATCGAGCGGGGCAAGGCGTCGAGCCGGGTCGCGGTCGGCGAGTTCGAGCTGCGCGCGCAGGCGGTGATCGTGACCAGCGGCGGCATCGGCGGCAACCACGACCTGGTCCGCAAGACCTGGCCGAAGCGGCTCGGCACGCCCCCGAAGACGATGGTCGCCGGCGTCCCCGCGCACGTCGACGGCCGGATGCTCGGCATCACCGAGGCGGCCGGCGCCCGGGTGATCAACCCGGACCGGATGTGGCACTACGTCGAGGGCATCCGCAACTGGGACCCGATCTGGGACAACCACGGCATCCGGATCCTGCCCGGCCCGTCGTCGCTCTGGCTCGACGCGACCGGCAAGCGGCTGCCCGCGCCGTACTTCCCGGGCTTCGACACGCTCGGCACCCTCACGCACCTGCGCACGACCGGCTACGACTACTCGTGGTTCGTGCTCACCCAGAAGATCATCGAGAAGGAGTTCGCGCTCTCCGGCTCGGAGCAGAACCCCGACCTCACCGGCAAGGACATCAAGCTGCTGCTCAGCCGGGTGAAGTCCGGGGCGCCCGGGCCGATCGAGGCGTTCAAGCAGCACGGCGACGACTTCATCGTGGCCGACGACCTGGCCGACCTGGTGCGCGGGATGAACGAGGTGGGGGACAAGCCCCTGATCGTCGAGGCCGAGCTGCGCGAGCTGATCGAGGCGCGCGACCGCGAGATCGACAACTCCTTCACCAAGGACGCCCAGGTGACCGCGATCCGCGGCGCCCGGACCTACCGCGGCGACAAGCTGATCCGGGTCGCGAGCCCGCACAAGATCCTCGACCCCAAGGCGGGTCCGCTCATCGCCGTACGCCTCAACGTCCTGACGCGCAAGACGCTCGGCGGCCTGGAGACCGACCTCGACGGGCGCTGCCTCACCTCGGACGGTACGCCCCTGCCCGGGCTGTACGCCGCGGGCGAGGTCAACGGCTTCGGCGGCGGCGGGATGATGGGCTACAACGCGCTCGAGGGCACGTTCCTCGGAGGTTGCCTCTTCTCCGGTCGTACGGCGGGCCGGGCCGCCGCCCAGGCCATCTGAGCCGAGTCGGGACTTCTGGTCACCCGATTCGGGAGTTCTGGTCACGCGCCGCGCAGCGGCGAACCGGTTGTCGTCCACAGGCGCAGTACGGCGGCGTTGCTCCACAGGTACGGCGCCGCGCCGCCCGGTGACCGGGGGCTGATGCGCACCCTCGGGTGATGAACCAGTCATGGCCAGAGGTCCCGTTCACCCGTGCCGACCTCGTCGAGCTGGGCCGCACCCCCGCCGACCTGCGCCGCGGTCGACGTCGCGGGGAAATCCGCCAGGTCGTCGTCGGGGTCTGGGTCGCCGCGTCGGCGCCCGACACCCTGGACCTGCGGGCGAAGGCCGTCGCCCGGGCGGTCCCGCCGCACCACGTGGTCACCGATCGCACCGCCGCCTGGCTTCACGAGGTCGACGTCCACGTGCGAGCCGAGCACGTGGCCGGTCCGCCGATCGAGACCTGCGCACTCCGAGGCAACGAGCCGACCGTGCGGGCCGGCACCGACGGTCGCACGCGCGACCTCGCACCGCGCGACGTCATGGAGCTCGACGGCGTACTGGCCACCACGCCGCTGCGCACCCTCCTCGACCTCGGCTGTCACCTGCGGCGCCGAGAGGCGTACGCCGCGATGAATGCCCTCGCGCGTGGCCACCGGCTCAGCGTCGACGACGTCCTCCGTGAGATACCCCGGTTCCGAGGCCGCCGCGGGGTGATCCAGCTGCGCGAGCTCGCGACCCTGCTCGACCCGAGCATCGAGTCCCAACGCGAGTCCTGGCTCCTGATCACCATCCACGACGCCGGCCTGCCGCTGCCCGAGCCGCAGTACTGGATCGTGATCGACGGAGTGCCGACGTACCGTCTCGACTTCGCCTATCCCTGGCTGCGCGTCTGCGTCGAGTACGACGGCCGCGACGCGCACGACGGGCGGGAGGCGTACGACGAGGAGCGTCGCGGCTGGCTGCGCCGCCATGGCTGGACCGTGATCGTGGTCCGCGACGGCGACTTCACGGGCGAGGCGCTCGACCGGTGGCTCCGCGAGCTCCGCGCGGCGCTGGTCCCGGCGTACTCGAACCGTCGGTGGTGACCAGAACTCCCGACTCGGGTGACCAAGAGTGACGACTCGGGTGACCAAAGGTCACGACTCGGCGGGGAGTCAGTGGGCGCCGGTGAGGTTGAGGCCGACGACGCCGGCGACGATCATCGCGAGTGACAGGGCCTTGACCCAGCCGAGGGACTCGCCGAGGAAGAGGTAGCCGACGACGGCGACCAGCGCGGTGCCGGCGCCCGCCCAGATGGCGTAGGCGACGGACACGGGGACGGTCTTCACGATCACCGTGAGCAGCCAGATCGCGGCGGCGTACCCGGCCATCACCGTGATCGTCCAGGGGACGTTCGTGAAGCCCTGGGCCTTGGGCAGCAGGGCGCTCGACGTCACCTCCAGGGCGATGGCGACGGTGAGCAGGATCGCGGCGAGCATGATGAGTTCTTCCGTGTGTAGCGACTGCTACAACTGTAGCACTCGCTACGCTGGGGGCGTGAGCCGCCGTGACGACCTGCTGGACCAGGTCACCGACCACGTGCTCGAGCACGGCCTGGTCGGCCTGACGCTGCGCCCGGTCGCCGCCGCGATCGGCACCAGCGACCGGATGCTCATCTACCACTTCGGCAGCCGCGACGGCCTCGTCTCCGCCGTCGTCGCCCGCGCAGGGGACCGCAGCGTGGTGGCCGTCGACGCGCTGCCGGCGGCCCCGAACGTCCGGACCGCCGTCAACCGGCTCTGGGCGGCGTACGGCGAGGAGCCGCTCAACCGCTGCATGGACGTCTACGTGCAGGCCGCCGCGACCGGACTGTTCGGGAGCGAGCCCTACCTGAGCGAGGCGCGGGCCAGCAACGAGCGCTGGACCGCGGCGCTGCGCGCCTTCCTGGTGCGCAGCGGCGCCCCCGTCCGTCGGGCCGGGCGCATCGTCACCCTCGTCGACTCCGCGCTCTACGGCTTCCACCTCGACCTCGCCACCGACCCGTCCGACGAGCTCGCCCGCGGGGTCGACGACCTCGCTCGGGCGGCCCAGGCCCTGGCGGGGTGACGCCCGGTTGACCAGGGCGAAACACCTCGTCGCCACAATGGCGCGGTGACCGATCGCCTCGCCGCCGTGCACCCCGACCGCATGCACCTGGGCCTGATGCTGGCCCTGACGTTCACGACGGGGATCGTCGACGCCGTCGGCTACCTCGGTCTCGACCGGGTCTTCACGGGCAACATGACCGGCAACGTGGTGATCCTCGGCATGGCGCTGGTCGGCGCCGACGACCTGCCGATCCTCGGCCCGGCACTGGCGCTGATCGGGTTCATGGCCGGGGCCGCGCTGGGCGGCCGGGTGCTGCGTCGGGCCGACCGGGCCTGGACCGGCCTGACGACCTGGCTCTTCCTCGCGGTGGCGGTCGTGACCCTCGGGCTCGGCGTGACGCTCCTCGTCGTCGGCGAGTCGCCGTCGCGGCCGGTGGGCATCACCGTCACGACCCTGCTCGGCGCCGCGATGGGGGTGCAGGCGGCGACCGCCCGGTTCATCGCGGTCAAGGACGTCACCACGGTCGTCGTCACCTCGACGATCACCGGCCTCGCGGCGGACTCCGTCCTCGGCAGCGGCAAGGGCGGCGGCAGCGCCCGCCGGGCCGCGGCTGTCGTCCTGATCCTGGCCGGCGCCGCCACGGGTGCCGCCCTGCTGCGCTGGCACCTGGGCGCCGGTCTCCTGCTCGCCGGCGTGGTGATCCTGGCGACCGTCGCTCTCGGCGCGACGCACGCGCGGGCGTGGGAACGGCGTGCCGTCGCGCGCGTCGGGCTGTCACGCGGTGACAACGTGGACACCGCGTGACAACCGAGCGCGGCCAGGCGTCAGCCCGCCACGTGTCCGTAGCGCGTGAGCACGAGCCGCTCGAGCAGCTGCGCGACCATGTAGAGCAGGATCGAGGCGAGCGTCGTGACGACCAGCAGCGCCCAGACGGTGTCGTACTGGTAGAGCGCGAGCGCCTGGTTGACGGCCTTCCCGACGCTGTCCGGCGTCGTGTAGAACTCCGCGATCAGCGCACCCGTCACCGCGCCCGGCACCGAGATCCGGATCGCGGCGAAGAAGCTCGGCAGCGCGTGCGGGAAGGCCACGCGACGCAGCACGGCCGACTCGGAGCCGCCGTACACGTGCACGACGTCGACCATCTGCTGGGTCACCGACCGGAGCCCGAAGGAGATCGTCACCAGCGCCGGGAAGAAGACGACGATCCCGCTCATCGCGGCGACCGTCCAGAAGCCGTTGCCCACCACGAGCGTGATGATCGGCGCGAGCGCCACCAGCGGCACGGTCCGCACGATCATCGCCACCGGCATGGTTGCCGCCTCGACGCCCTTCCAGAGGTACGTCGCGGTTGCGACCGCCGTCGCGGCCAGCAGCCCGGCGGCGAAGCCGATGCCGGCGTCGATCAGCGTCTGCCACAGCGGGTGCAGCACCGACGAGCGGTTCTCGCTGGCGGAGTCGTCGCTGAAGAGCCAGCTGAGCACCTGCTCCGGCGTCCGCGCGACCAGCTCGTTGACGCCACCGACGTTGAGCAGCACCTGCCACGCGATGACCAGGCAGACCAGCACGAAGAGCAGGTTGAAGAGCGGCCGCCCGACCGCCTTGAGCGCGGTCACGGCGCGGTGCCCTTCGCCCAGGGGGTGACCATCCTGCCGATCCAGCCGATGGCGAAGTAGGCGAGCCCCGACACCAGTGCGCAGCCGAGCCCGAGCGACCAGGCCAGCGCCGTCTCGCGGTTGTTCTGGGCGAGGTAGAGCGACGGGCCGACCCCGATCTCGAGGTGCTTGTCGAACCACTCGCCGAGGAGCGCGCCGAGGTACGCCGCGGGCGCCGCGATCTGGAGGGTGGCGAAGAGCGCCGGCAGCGCGGAGACCACCCGCACCCGGCGCAGCTGCTGGACCCGGCCACCGCCGTACACCTCGACGACGTCGAGGCTCGCCTGGTCGACGTTGCGGAAGCCGAGGACGGCGCCGACGACGGTGGTGAAGATGACCGAGATGGCGGCCAGGTCGATGGCGGTGGGGGAGGTGCCGCCCTTGACCGGGATCTCGTGGGCGACGATCAGGATCGGCGCGAGCACCACGATCGGCAGGCAGTAGGTGATGACCGCGAACTGCATGACGACGGGCTCCAGGAACGGCAGCAGCAGCACCAGCACGGCGAGGACCAGCGCGATGCTGACGCCCCAGGCGTAGCCGGTCGCGGCCTCCTTGAGGGTGACCGAGAAGATCTCGCGGTAGTAGTCGAAGCCGCGGTCGCGGAAGACCGCGACGACGTCCGGCGGTGGTGGCACCTGCTTGGGGGTGAAGAAGAGCTCGGCCAGGACCCACCACAGCCCGACGACGGACACGATCCCGATGACGCCCGGGACCCAGCGACGGAGCCGGCCGGCCATCAGTCGCCCATCGCGGCGCCGCCGGTGCCGAAGAGCAGCTCGGAGGCGTGGTCGTGCAGGGCGTGGAACTCCGGTGTCCGCATCATGTCCGGGGTGCGCGGGCGCGGCAGGTCGACGTCGATGACCTCCTTGACCCGCCCGGGCCGCGGGCTCATCACGGCGACCTTGTCGGAGAGGAAGATCGCCTCCGCGATGCCGTGGGTGACCATCAGCGTGGTCGCCGGCTTCTCGGTCCAGATCCGCAGCAGCTCCAGGTTGAGGCGCTGGCGGGTCATGTCGTCGAGGGCACCGAACGGCTCGTCGAGCAGCAGCACGCTGGGCTTCACGACGAGCGCGCGGGCGATCGAGACACGTTGCCGCATGCCGCCCGAGAGCTGGGAGGGACGCGACTTCTCGAACCCCTCGAGCCCGACCAGCTGGATCAGCTCCTTGACCAGCGCGTCGTCCGCCTTCTCGCCCGAGACCTGGAAGGGCAGGCGGATGTTGGACTCGACGCTGCGCCACGGGAGCAGCGCCGAGTCCTGGAAGGCGATCCCGAGCTCGTGGTCGCGCCGCAGCTCGGCCGGTGTCTTGCCGTCGACCAGGGCTCGGCCGCTGGTGGCGGTCTCGAGGCCGGCGAGGATCCGCAGGATCGTCGACTTGCCGCACCCCGACGGCCCGAGCAGCGACAGGAAGCTGCCGCGGTCGGTGTGGAGGGTGGCGTCCTGGAGGGCGGTGACCTCACGTCGCCCGGAGGCGAACGTCTTGGTGAGGTCCTGGATGTGGATGCCGGTGCCGGAGGCAAGCTCGCCCTTGAGGGCGTGCTTGCCTCCGGTCGGTGTGGACTCTTGGCTCATCAGCCCTTGAGGTCCGGGTTCTCGGCGTACACCTCGTCGACGAGCGAGCTGTCGAAGAGGTCCTCGGTCGAGATGTCGATGCCGGCCGCCTTGATCGAAGCGATGTTGGCGTCGATCATCTCCGGGCTCATCGTGAAGAGCCCGTTGGCGTCGGTCTCGTCGCTCTTGACCAGGACCTCGCACTGCTGCTTGGCCTGCTCGATCTCCTTGTCGAGCTCGAGCGGCGGGTCGATGTCCTTGCCGTAGTCGTCGACCGCGAGCTTGGCGCCCTCCTCGTAGCCGGCGTCGCCGTTGCAAGCGTCGGTCCAGCCCTGGATCTCGGCCTTGAGGAAGGCCTTCACCTCGTCGGGGTGGTCGGCGATCATGTCGTCGGTCGTGATCACGGTCTCCGCGACGAACGGCAGGCCGTTGTCGGCGAAGGGGAGGTCGACGGTGTCGAAGCCGTCGCCCTTCACCAGCAGCGACTCGTTGGTCAGGTAGGCGACCAGGCCGTCGATCTGCTTGTCCTCGAGCGGCGAGATGTCGAACGAGTTCGGCACGATCGTCAGGCAGCTGGGGTCGATGTCGTTGGCCTTGAGGAAGGCGTTGAAGAGACTGAGGTTGGGGTCCTGGACGCCGATCTTCTTGCCGCACAGGTCGGCGGGCGTGGCGATGTTGCCCTTGTCGGCCAGCGACAGGATGCTGAACGGGTTCTTCTGGTACGTCGCGCCGACGATCTTCAGCGGGAAGCTCGAGTTCGCGACGGCGGCCGCGGTCGAGACCGCGTTGCTGAGCCCGAACTCCGCCTTGCCGGTCGCCACGATCTCCTCCTGCGCGACCGGCCCGGCGAGCAGGTTGACCGAGGAGAAGCCGGCGTCCTTGTAGTAGCCCTTCGAGTCGGCGATGAACTCGCCGGCGAACTCGGAGTTCTTGATCCAGGACAGCTGGACGCTGACGTCGCCGTAGTCCCCGCCCTCGGCCGCGGCGGAGCTGGAGTCGCCGGAGGCGCCGTCGGAGCCGTCCGAGTCGGAGCCGCAGGCCGCGAGACCCAGCGTGGTGACGGCGAGGACGGCGGTGAGCTGGAGCGCGGTGCGTCGGGCACCCTTGCGCGACAACCTGTGCGACCGGAACGACAAGGTCATGGGGTTTCTCCTAGGTACGGCGGATCACGGGCGTCCGAGACGGCCCGAACGTAGGAGCGCCACGTTGCGGAACTTCGCGACCGACGTAACGCGAGCGTTAAAACGCTCGTTTCAGCGCCGCTCCCCGAGGAAAAGTCCGTTGTCGTCAGGTGGTGGTCAGGACCACCAGCTGCTGCGTCGCCCGCGTCATCGCCACGTAGTGGTCGACGACGCCCTCGATGCCGGTGCCGAACGACCCGGGGTCGATCAGCACGACGAGGTCGAACTCGAGGCCCTTCGACAGCACGGGCGTCAGTGCACGCACCCGGACCGTCGTCGGCGTCGCCGTACCGTCGGCGCTGATGACGCACGCGATCCCGTCCGCGTTGTCGTCCAGCCAGGACCCGAGGACCCGGTCGAGGTCACCGGCCGCGCCGTGGACGACCGGGAGCCCGCTGCTGCGGATCGACGTCGGCACGTTGGCGTCGGGGAGCGCGGCCCGGATGACCGGCTCCGCCTCGGCCATCACCTCCTCCGGCGTGCGGTAGTTGATGCTCAGCGACGCGATCTCGACCTGGTCGAGGCCGACCCGCTGGAGCCGTTCCTGCCAGGACTCGGTGAAGCCGCGCCGGGCCTGCGCGCGGTCGCCGACGATGGTGAGGCTGCGCGAGGGGCAACGCGCCAGCAGCATCCGCCACTCGGCGTCGGTCAGCTCCTGGGCCTCGTCGACGACGACGTGCGCGAACGGTCCGTCGAGCGGCTCGGACTCGACCGTGCGCAGGCCGCTCTCGTCGACGAGCGCGTCGCGCAACCCCTCCTGGCGCAGGCTCGTGACGATGCCGCCGTCGTCGTCCGCGGCGATGAGGTGGTCGACGACGTCGGCCATCTGCTCGCGCTGCGCGGCGATGTCGGCCGCGCGCTCGCGCCGGATCCGCGACGTCTCCGGGTCCCCGAGCCTGCGGCGGGCAGCGTCGAGCAACGGCAGGTCCGAGACCGTCCAGGCCTGGGGGTCGTCGCGCTGGAGGGTGCGCACCTCGTCGGGCTCGAGCCAGGGCGCGCACCTGCGCAGGTAGGCCGGCACGTCCCACAGGTCGCCGACCACGTCGGTCGGCTCGAGCAGCGGCCACGCCTTCGTCAGCGTCGAGCGCAGCCCGACGTGCTGGTTGAGGGCACGACGGACCTGGTCGTGGGTGGCGTCGGCGCCGTCGAGGTCGTCGTACTTCTCGAGGAGGATCGTGACCAGCTCCTCCCAGATGTCGTCGCGGGCCTCGTTGTGCGGGCTGCCGGCGACGGAGTCGAAGGCGTCGCGCCAGTCGTCGGCGCTGAGCCAGAGGTCGGCGTACGCCGTCTCGATCTCCATGCCCTCGGTCGGCGGTTCCTCGTAGAGCCCGACCGCCGGCTCGATGGCGCCGACCATGGCGGTCGTCGCCTTGAGACGGGCGACGTGCGGGTCGGCCTCCGGCGGGAAGGCGCCGGGGACGGGGACGAGGTCGCGCAGGGTGCAGGTCTGCACGCCCTCCTCGCCGAGGCTGGGCAGCACGTCGCCGACGTAGGAGAGGTAGGGCTGGTGCGGCCCGACGAAGAGCACGCCGCCGCGGCGGTGGCCCAGGCGCGGGTCGGCGTAGAGGAGGTACGCCGTGCGGTGCAGCGCGACGACGGTCTTGCCGGTGCCGGGGCCGCCGTCGACCACGAGCGCGCCGCGGGAACCCGCGCGGATGATGGCGTCCTGGTCGGACTGGATGGTGCCGAGCACGTCCCGCATCCGCGACGAGCGGCTGCCGCCGAGGCTGGCGATGAACGCCGACTGGTCGTCGAGCGCGGCGGCGTGGCCGTCCAGGCCGGCGTCGGTGAACACCTCGTCCCAGTAGTCGCTGATCCGGCCGGCGGTCCAGCGGTAGCGGCGCCGGCTCGCGAGCCCCATCGGGTGCGCGTGGGTGGCGCCGAAGAACGGCTCGGCGACGGGCGAGCGCCAGTCGACCAGGAGCCGGCCACCGGTGCTGTCGGTGAGCCCGAGGCGACCGACGTACACGGCCTCGCCGTCCTCGCCGACCATGTGCCCGAGGCAGAGGTCGAGCCCGAAGCGGCGCAGGGTGCGCAGGCGGGCCGTCAGCCGGTGCACCTCCTGGTCCCGGTCCAGGGCGACCTGCCCGGCCCCGCCGGCCTCGCCGTCGCGGGCGCCCTCGGGTGCACCGGGGTCGCGGCGGGCGGTGTCGAGGCGCTCGGAGAGGTCCGCGATCGACCGCGCGAGCGAGTCCGCGATGGCCGCGAAGTGCTCCTCGTCCGCGGCGATCAACCGGGGGTCGGCCTTGGCGGCGAGGTCGTCGGGCAGGGCGAAGGCGCTGGTCACGACAGGAGATTCTGGGGGCTGGTGGGGGCCTTGCCGCAAGCCCGGGGGTCGGCTATACGTTGGAAGTGGAGGGGGTCAGTACTCGACCCGGTCTCCCTTGCTGAGCCAGGCCTCGAACGGCGCGAACGAGTCCGCGTGCCGGTTGCCGTGGACCAGCGTCGGCCAAGTCGTCCGGTCGCGCGCGAAGAGCTCGTAGAACTCGCGGTCGTCGAAGCCGCCGCGCGCCGCGTCGTCGCGGTCCGCGGCGTACACGACCCGGTCGAGCCGGGCCCAGAGCGCGGCGGAGACGCACAGCGGGCAGGGCTCGCAGGACGTGTAGAGCACGCAGCCGGCCAGCGAGAAGTCGCCGAGGTCGGCGCAGGCGGCACGGATCGCAAGCACCTCGGCGTGCGCCGTGGGGTCGTTGTCGCGGGTCACCCTGTTCTGCCCCGTCGCGAGCAGGGCGCCGTCGCGGACGATCACCGCGCCGAACGGCCCGCCGCCCTCGGCGACGTTGGCCACGGCGAGCTCGAGGGCGTGGGCGAGCCAGGTCTCGTCGGTCATGGGGTCTCCTGTGTCGTGGCCAGTCGCCAGAGCCGGTCGCGGCTCATCGGCAGCTCGTGGGGGCGGACGCCCAGGGCGTCGCGCACGGCGTTCGCGATCGCCGGCGCGACCGGGTTGTACGGCGCCTCGCTCATCGACTTCGCGCCGCGCGGACCGAGCTCGTCGTACGTGTCGGCGAAGAGCACCTCGGTCGGCGGGACGTCCGCGACCTGCGGCACCCGGTAGTGGCGGAACGCCCGCGTCACGACCTCGCCGTCGCGGACGACCATCTCCTCCTGGAGCGCGCTGCCGAGGGCCTGGGCGACGCCGCCCTCGACCTGCCCGCGCAGCTGCTCGGGGTTGATCACCCGGCCCGCGTCGACGGCGTGCACGGAGCGCAGCACCCGGAGCTCGCCGGTGACCCGGTCGACGGCGACCCGGACACCGTGCACGTTGAACGCGACCGAGCGGGGCGTGCCGGAGTGGTGGCCGGAGCGGCTCAACGGTGGGGTCTCCCCGGCGTCGAGGGCGGCGCGCAGCGCGCGGGCGGCCCGGGTCACCGCCATCCCGGCGACCACCGAGCCGGTGGAGCCGAAGGCGCCGGTGTCGTACGCCGCCGCATCGGTGTCGGAGGAGTGCAGCCGGATCCGGACCGGGTCGATCCCGAGCTCCTCTGCGACCAGCTGGACGTGCACGGTGGCGGAGCCGTTGCCGAACTCGGCGCTGCCGACCCCGACCGTGACGGTGCCGTCGACGTCGATCGCCACGGTCGCCTCGCTGTGGTGGCCGCGCGGCGGGATGGTGGCGATCATCGAGGCCGCCGTGCCCTCGCCGACGGCCCAGCCCTCCGGCGCCTGCTCGCCGCCGGTGGCCAGCGCCTCCTCGACCAGGTCGAGGCACTGGTCGAGGCCGTAGCTGCCGAACACCAGGTCGACGTCGGGCGCGTCGTTGACGATGAAGTCGTCGCCGGGGCGGACGACGTTGCGGCGGCGCAGCTCGACGGGGGAGAGGCCGAGCTCACGGGCCAGCTCGTCGAGCGCAGACTCGATGCCGAAGATGACCTGGCCGAGGCCGTAGCCGCGGAACGCACCCGAGGGCAGGTTGTTGGTGTAGACGGCCTCGGCGTCGACCCGCTTGTTGGCGCAGCGGTAGAGCGCGACCGACTCGTGGCAGCCGTGGAAGAGCACGCCGACCGAGTGGTTGCCGTAGGCGCCGGCGTCGCTGAGCACGTCGACGACCAGCGCCGTCAGCACACCCTCGGCGTCGGCGCCCGCGGTCACCGACACCCGCATCGGGTGCCGGCACGGCGCCAGGGTGAACTGCTGCTCGCGGGTGAGCTCGAGCTGGACGGGCTGCCGGAGGCGGAGGACGGCGAGGGCGACCAGGTCCTCGACGAGCATCTCCTGCTTGCCCCCGAAGCCACCGCCGACCCGGCCCGCGACCACGCGCACCCGGTCCTCGTCGAGGCCGAGGACATGGGCGAGCTCGGCCCGCACCAGGAACGGCACCTGCGTGCTGCTGCGGACGACGAGGCGGCCGTCCTCGTCCAGCCACCCGCGGGCGCCGTGCGTCTCCAGCGCGGCGTGCGTGACGCGCGCGGTGCGCCAGGTGCCGCTCACCGTCGCGGCGGCGCGGGCGAGGCCGGCCGTGACGTCGCCGACCTCGCCGTGCGTCTGGGCCACGACGTTGCGGCCGGTCTCGGCGATCCGGGACTCGGGGCCCTTGTCGTCGTGCAGGAGCGGCGCGCCGGCGGCCCGGGCGGCCTCCGGGTCGAAGACGGCGGGCAGCACGTCGTACTCGATCTCGACCAGCGCCGCCGCCAGCTGCGCCTCGCGCACCGAGGTGGCGACGACGGCCGCGACCCGCTGGCCGCGGAAGCGGACGACGTCGTCGAGCATCCGCGTGTCGTCGGGGTCGTCGAGCCGGCTCTCGTGGCGAGCGGTCGAGTAGAGGACGTCGGGGACGTCGAGGTGCGTGAGGACGAGGCGTACGCCGGGGGCCGCCTCCGCCCGGCTGGTGTCGATGCGGGTGATCCGGGCGTGGGCGTGCGGGCTCTGCACCAGCGCCGTGTGCAGCACGCCGGTGGCGGGCAGGTCGAGCGTGTAGGCCTCGGCGCCGGTGACGACGCGCTGCGCCGCCGGGGCGCCGAGCGAGGCGCCGAACGCCGCCCCGTCGGCCGTCGTCGGGCCGACGTTGGTGCGACCCGCCAGCGCGTCGCGGATCGAGCGGTAGCCGGTGCAGCGGCACAGGTTGCCCTTGAAGCAGCGCTCCAGCGCTGCCCCGTGGCGAGCACCCTCGGGCGCACCGGCCGCGGTCATCACGAAGCCCGCCGTGCAGAAGCCGCACTGGAAGCCGGCCGCGTCGGCGAACGCCCGCTGCACCGGGTGCGGGTCCTCGGCAGTGCCGAGCCCGGCCAGTGTGGTGACGTCGTGCTCGACGGCCCGGGCTGCCGGGTAGAGGCAGGAGTGCACGGGCGCACCGTCGACGTGCACCGTGCAGGCGCCGCAGTCGCCGGAGTCGCAGCCCTTCTTGACGTCCAGCCGGCCGGCGTCGCGCAGGAAGGTGCGCAGGCACTGGCCGGGCGCGGGGGTCGTGCCGACCGGCTCCCCGTTGACCTTCATGCCGCGAGCTCCTCGCGCACCTCGCGGGCCAGCACGCCGGTGACGTGGGCGCGCCAGTCGGCGGGCCCGTGCGGGTCGTCGAACCAGCAGTTGACCGAGGCCAGCCCGGCGTCGAGGTCGTCGACGTCGAGCACGACCGGCCGCGTGGTGGACGCGGTCAGGGTGACGGTGCGGCCGCAGCCGACGACGACGGCGGCGGCCCGCCCGAGCCGGGTGAGCGCCGTACGCCGGAACGCGAGCGGCTGCGACAGGGCGGTCAGGGGTACGTCGACCGCGCGGATCACCTCGCCGGGCAGCAGCGTGGTGGTGCCGGCGCCGGTCACGAGGTCGGCGACCGGCTGCACGCGCGAGCCGCCGTCGGGGGTCCAGACCTCCACGGACGCTCCCAGCCCGGCGGTGAGCGAGACCATCGCGCCTGCGGGCAGGGCGAGGGCGAGGTTGCCGCCGACGGTGGCGAGGTGCTGCACCTTCCACGACATCAGGAACGAGTCGGCGGCGGCCGACACCAGCGAGGCGGCCGGTCCCCAGGGGGCACCGAGCACCCGCTCGATGGTGCACGTGGCGCCGATCCGGAGGACGCCCGGAAGCTCCTCCCAGTCCGGCCACCCGAGCGTCGTCAGGTCGACCAGCCCGCTGACCTCCGGCTGCGGCTCCGAGAAGAGCCAGGTGCCGCCGGCGAGGAGCGTCTCGCCCGTGGCGAGCGTCAGGTCGTCGCGCCCACGCGCCAGCCGGTGGCTGGTGACGGTGACCAGGTCCATCACTCGACCTCGGCGAGCCGGCCGTAGGACGCGCTGATCTCGGCGACCCGGTCGCGAGCGGGCCGGCCGAGCGTCGACAGCACGCCGTCGGCGACCACGCTGACGAGGCTCATCGCCGCCGCGTAGCTGTCGAAGGCCAGGGTGCTGTTGACCGGGCACTCCAGCCAGTACGTCGCAGCGGCTGCGTGCCGGCGCGCGGTCGGGTCGGCGACCAGCACGACCGTGGCACCCGAGCGCCCGGCCTCCTCCAGGAACCCGCCGAAGTCCGCGGGCCGGCGCCGGAAGCCGACGACCACCACGGCGTCGTCCGCGCCGAGGTCGGCCAGCTCCTCGCCGAGCACCTGGCCCGGCAGGGGAGCGAGCCGCACGTCCCCTCGGGCGTGGGCGAGCTGCTGGCGCAGGTGCAGCGCCACCGGGTGGCTGTTGCGCCACCCGACGACCAGCACCCGCCGGGCGCCGGCGAGCAGGGCGACCACGTCGCCGAGCGCCGGGCTCTCCAGCGCGTGCCGCAGCGACTCCTGCTCGTGCGCGAGGTGGTCGAGCACCGTCGACGCACCGTCGAGGCGCCGCGGCTCGCCCGCCGTGCGCAGGGCACGCAGGTGGTCGCGCACCTCGTCGAAGTCGGTGAAGCCGAGGCTGCGGAAGAGCCGGCTCATGGTTGCCTTCGAGACGCCGGCCAGGTCGGCGAGCTCCGCGGACCGGTAGGTCGCCAGGTCGTCGAGGTGCTCCATCAGCGTCTCGGCCGCCCGCCGCTCCTGCGGCGAGAGGACGGCGTACCGCTGCGTGATCCGCTCGTCGATGCGCTCACTCATGCGCGTGCTCCGATCCGGGCCGCGACCTCCAGGACCGCCCGCTCCAGCGCGTCCAGCCCGGCGGTGACGTCGAGCTCGCGGACGTCCTCCTCGGGGTGGTGGCTGATGCCGTCGTGGCAGCGCAGGAAGAGCATCCCGACGTCGGTGGTGAGCCCGACCGCCATCGCGTCGTGCCCGGCCCGGCTCCACAGCCCGACCGGGTCGTCGTCGCCGGTGCTGCGGATGCCCGCCATGACGGCCTCCTGGAGCCAGGGGGCGCAGGGCATCGCCGGCGCGTGGTGGGTCTCGCGGACCTCGAGCCGCAGCCCCCGCCGCGCGCACGACTCCTCGATCTCGGCGCGCAGGCTCTCCCACATCGCGTCGCGCTCGGGATCGGTCGCGGCCCGCAGGTCGAGGCTGAGGTCGGCGCGGCCGGGGATCACGTTGATCGCGCCGGGCTGGACCTCGATCCGCCCGACGGTCGCGATGCACTCCGACGCCCGGGCGCGCTGCTCGATGAGGACGATCGCCTCGCTGGCGCCGACCAGCGCGTCGCGCCGACGGGGGTACGGCGTACCGCCCGCGTGCCGCGCCTCCCCGATGAACGAGAGGCGGAACCGCCGCGCCCCGGCGATCGTGGTGACGTAGCCGAGGGACCGGTCCTCGGCCTCGAGGTAGGGGCCCTGCTCGATGTGCGCCTCGAGGTAGCCGACCAGCTCGTCGGGCCGGCGCGCCGCATCACCGACCCGGCGCGGGTCGAGCCCGAAGTCCAGGAACGCCTGGTGCAGCGTGACGCCGTCGCGGTCGCGCAGGTCCCACCAGTCCTCCTCCCAGACGCCGGCCAGCGCCTGGCTGCCGAGCAGCGCCTTGCCGAAGCGGGTGCCCTCCTCGTCGCTGAAGCCGATGACCTCGAGGGCGAAGGGCAGCTCGCGGTCGCGCAGGCGCTGGGCGACGGCGATCGCCATCACGACACCGAGCATCCCGTCGTACGAGCCGGCGTCGGGCACCGTGTCGAGGTGGGAGCCGACGAGCAGTGCCGGCAGGCCGGGCGTCGAGCCCTCGCGGCGGCCGCACTGGTTGCCGGCGGCGTCCTGCCAGGTGCGCAGCCCGGCCTCCTCCATCCAGCGCCCGGCGACGGCATTCGCGCTGGCGTGCTCGCGGGACAGGTAGACCCGCTCCAGCTGCGGCGGGGTGGCGGTGAAGCGGTCCAGCTCGGCGCACCGGTCGAGCACCTCGCGTGCGGTCGTCACGACGCGTACACCTCCTGCGCGGCGGCCACGCCGCCCGTCGTGCGCAGCACCTGCTCGAGCGCCGCGAGGGTGGTCAGCACGGCGTCGGTGCGGGCGTTGTAGCCCATCGTCCCGATCCGCCAGACCTTGCCGTGCAGCGGACCGAACGACGTGCCGATCTCGATGCCGAAGTCCGCCAGCAGGGTGGCGCGGGCCGCGTCACCGTCCATGCCGTCCGGGATCTCGACCGCGACGACGTTGTGCATCTTGTGAGCGACGTCGCCGAAGACGCCAAGACCCAGTCCACGCACGCCTTCCAGCATCGCGAGCCCGTGCAGCGCATGGCGCTCGACGGCGGCGTCCAGCCCCTCCTCGACGAGCAGCCGGGCGCACTCGCGGGCGCCGTACAGCATCGTGGTCGCCTCGGTGTGGTGGTTGAGCCGGCGCGGGCCCCAGTAGTCCATGACCTGCGCGAGGTCGAGGTAGTTGCTCGCGATCCGCTCGCCGGGGGCGTCGGTCTCGTCGTCCGCCCGGATCCCGGCCTCCACGTGCTTGCGTCCGTCGATGACGGCGGCGGCGCGGTCGGAGATCGTGATCGGCGCGCTGCCCGACGGGCCGCCGAGGCACTTCTGGAGCCCGGCGGTGACGACGTCGAGCCCCCAGGCGTCCGCCTCGAACGCGTTGCCGCCGAGCGACGCGGTGGCGTCGCAGTAGAGCAGCACGTCGTGGCGCCGGCAGATCTCTCCGAGGTCGGCGAGTGGTTGGCACATCGTCGTGGACGTGTCGCCCTGGACGACGGCGAGGACCTTCGGCTGCACGCGGCGTACGGCGTCCTCGACCTGCTGCGGCTCGAAGACCTCGCCCCACGGCACCTCGATGGTGTGCACCTCGGCGCGGCAGCGCTCGGCGATCTCGGTGAGCAGGTGGCCGAACCGGCCGAAGACCGGCACCAGCACCCGGTCGCCGGGCTCGAGCAGCGACACCAGCGCGGCCTCGATGCCGGCGCGCGAGGTGCCGTCGACGAGGAACGTCTGCTCGTTCGCGGTGCGGAAGACGTCGCGGTAGAGCGCCATCGTCTCGTTCATGGTGGCGGTCATCCACGGGTCGTACTGCCCGACCAGCTGCGCCGACATCGCCCGCAGCACGCGCGGGTCGGCATTGATCGGCCCGGGGCCCATCAGCAGCCGCGGGGGCGGGTCGATGGGACCGATCACGCGGCTCGTCACGAGGGCCTCCTCAGCTGCTGGCCCCACCGGTGGTCGGGGCGGTCGACGTCGATGGCGTTGCCGCGCACGACCGACCGCGTGACGCGGCCGCCGTAGGTGATCCCGTCGTACGCCGAGATCGGGTTGCGGTGCGCGAGCCGGGTGGCCTCGATGCGGAACTCGACGCCGGTGTCGTAGACGGCGAGGTCGGCATCGGCGCCGACCTCGATCCGGCCCTTGGTCGTCAGGCCGACCAGGTCCGAGGTGTTGCGCGACATCCAGCGGCTGACGTGCTCGAGGCCGATGCCGCGGCGCCGCGCCTCGTGGGCCACCGCGCTGAAGCCGACCTGGAGCCCGGACACGCCGCCCCAGGCCTGCTGGAGGTCGCCGCCGCCGCGCCCCTTCTCCTCGGCGGTCGAGGGTGAGTGGTCGCTGACGACCATGTCGATGATCCCGGACCGCAGGCCCTGCCAGAGCTCCTCGCGGTTGCCCGCGTCGCGGATCGGCGGGCAGCACTTGAACTGCGAGGATCCGTCGGGGATGGTCTCGGCCGCGAAGCACAGGTAGTGCGGGCAGGTCTCGACCGTGACCCGCAGCCCCTCCGCCTTCGCGTCCGCGATCGCGTCCAGGGCGCGCGCGCTGGAGAGGTGCAGGACGTGCACCCGCGCGCCGGTCTCGCGGGCCCCGTCGAGGACCCGCGCGATCGCGGTCAGCTCCGCCGCGTCGGGCCGGGAGTGCAGGAAGTCGCGGTAGGCGCGGCTGGGCTCCGAGGGCGCGACGTCGAGCACCTGGGCGTCCTCGGCGTGCACGATCATCAGCCCGTCGAAGCGCGCGACCTCGCGCAGCGCGTCGTGGAACTGGTCGGGGTCGAGCGGCGGGAACTCGTCCACGCCGCTCGGCGCCAGGAAGCACTTGAAGCCGAAGACACCGGCCTCCCACAGCGGCTCGAGGTCGGCGACGTTGCCCGGCACCGCACCGCCCCAGAAGCCCACGTCGACCATCAGCTCGTCGGCGGCCGCCTCCTGCTTGAGCCGCAGGTGCTCGACGGTCGTGGTCGGCGGGATCGAGTTGAGCGGCATGTCGACCAGCGTCGTCGCGCCGCCGAGCGCGGCGGCCTCGGTGGCCGAGACGAAGCCCTCCCACTCGGTGCGACCGGGCTCGTTGATGTGCACGTGCGTGTCGACCACGCCGGGGACGACGTACGCCGTGTCCGGCACGCGCAGCACCACCCCGTCGACGGGGTGGTCGAGCGCCTCGATCGAGGCGATCCGGCCGTGCTGGACCACGACCGTGGCCGCCGTCAGCTCCCCGTCGACGAGCACGCGCTCGGCCTGCAGGGCGTCGATGCGCACTCAGCCCTCCTCTCGGAGCGCGGTCTCTCGCAGGACGGTCGCCTCGATCAGCCCGTAGGGCCGGTCCGCCGCGTAGAAGACCTCGCCGGGGTTGTCGAGCCCGAACGGCTCGAGGTCGACGAGGAAGTGGTGCTTGTTGGGGCAGCTGATGTGGATGCTGCCGGCCTCCGAGACGGCATCGAGCGCGGCGACGCCCATGGCGTGGATGGTCTGTTGGAGGGCGAGGCTGTGGGTCGAGGCGAAGGCGTCGAGCATCGCGGCCCGGACGGCGTCGTACGCCGCGTCGTACGAGTCCGGCTCGCCGGCGTAGCGCCACGTCGCGCTCACGCTGGTGGCCAGGACCCGGTCGTCGGTCTCGGCCAGGGTCGTGTAGCGGTCTCGCGGGAAGCCGTGGAACTCGCTGCCCGTCGACTTGAGCACCACCAGGTCGGTGAGGCCGGCGCTCACCATCGTCTGCTCGCCGTCGGTCTCGACGAGCGCCGTCCGGGTCTCCTGCCCGCTGCGGACGAAGGAGTGCCCGTTGGCGGGCAGTCGGTGCCAGGAGTACTGCTCGGCGCTCAGCCAGGTCCCGGTCACCCACGGCTGGGCCCGCCAGTGCCCGGCCAGGACGAGCAGGAAGTCCTCGGGCGAGGTCACGCCGTGCTCGCGGGCCAGCGCGTAGACGGTGTTCTTCTGGGTGTCGGTGGCGTGCACGTGGGCGTTGTCGCCGTCTGTGTACGCCGTCGCGAAGTCGCCGCGCAGCTGGGTCGTGACGTTGAGGTCGTGCAGCACGTGGTCGTCGCTGCCGCGGTCGACCTTGACGACCCGCACCTCCGCCTTGCCGTGCTGGAGGTCGGTCAGTGCATAGGCCATCAGGACCCCCGGTAGGTGGTGTACGAGTACGGGCTGAGCAGCAGTGCCACGTGGAAGTGGTCGTCGCTGGTGTCGACCTCGAACGTGAGCGCCACGGCGGGGAAGAACGTGTCCCGCTCGTGCTCGGCGAACCAGACGCCCGTCTCGAAGCCGATCAGGTAGAGCCCCAGGTCGAGGTCGAGGTCGAAGCGGACCCGGCCGTCTACGTCGGTGGTCGTGGTGGCCAGGTCGGTGCCGTCAGCGTCGGACACCGTGACGCGCATGCCGACCGCGGGCACGCCGTACGTCGAGTCCAGGACGTGGGTCGAGAGGGTGCTCATGAGACGAGTCCTTCCAGGCGGAGCAGGGCGATCTCGCGCAGCTGGCCTGCGGTGACGGCGAGCTCGGTGTCCGGGTCGTTGGCCAGCCGCTCCTCGAGCAGCGCCAGGATCTCCTCGGCGCTGCGCCCCGCCGCGCGGACCAGGTAGATCCGGTCGAACCGCTCCTCGTACGCCGCGTTGCCCTCGGCCAGCCGGCGCTGGACGTCGGCGTCGTGCGGGTCCACCCCCGCCTGCTCGCTGCCGGACATCTGTGCGCTGGTGCCGGAGCCGGCGTGCCGCTCGCCGATCCGCGGGTGGTCGGCGAGCGCCTGCTCGACCTGCGCCGGTGTCCAGGTCCGCGCGAGGGCGTCCGCCTGGCCGAGCAGGTCCGCGAGCCCGGCGTACGGGCGGCCGTCGACGACGCCGGCCACCCAGGCGTCGATGTCGACGCACGGGCGCACCGCGTCACCGGCCTCCGTGGCCGGCATCGAGTTGAACTCCTCCAGCAGCAACGTTCCTCCTCCGGCCGTGACACTAGGGATCCGATGTAAAGCCGGACCGAAACAACCGTTTCAGAGACGTTACTTCTCCGGGTCAGTCCAGGTCGATGGCCAGCTGGAGCAGATCTCGGTCGCGGCCGGGCCCGGCGACCAGGCAGACCCCGACCGGCAGCCCCTGCGGCGTGCTGCGCGGGACGCTGACGGCGGGCAGCCCGCCGAGCCCGGCGAGGCAGGTGAGCGACATGTTCGCGGCGCGTACGGCGTCCAGGCCGGCGCCGACCAGCGGCGCGACCGTGGCCGCCGACGGGAGCACCAGCACGCGGTCGCCGACCAGCTCGCGGATCCGCGCCCGGGCCGCGTCGACCACGGTGCGCGCGGCCGCCGCGCGGTCGTCGTCGATCAGCGCCGCCGCCTCGAAGCGGCTGCGCACGTCGGCGCCGAGCTCGTCGAGCCGCGGCGCCACCCAGGCGCCGCGCTCCTGCCAGGCCTCCCAGGCCTGGAGGGTCTGGAACGCGGAGAGCCAGCCCGGCAGCTCACTCAGGTCCCACGACTCCCGCATCGCGCCGTGCTCGGCGGCGTACCTGTCGACGACCGTCGCGACCTCGTCGCTGGCGATGGACAGGAGGCCGGGAACGCTGACCAGGTCGCTGGCCGGGTTGCGCGGAGTCGGCGGCAGCACGACCTCCGCGACCTGCTGGAGCAGCTCGGCGCTCCGGGTCACCCAGCCGACGGCGTCGAAGGACCGGGAGAGCGGAAGCAGGGCGTACGTCGAGGCCGCGCCGTGCGTCGTGCGGATGCCGAAGAGCCCCTGGTACGCCGCCGGCACCCGGATCGAGCCACCGGTGTCGGTGCCGAGCCCGATGCTCGCCTGGCCGAGCGACACCGCGCTGCTCGAGCCGGACGTCGAGCCGCCGGAGATCCGCAACGGGGCCTTCGGGTTCGGGGGCGTGCCGTAGTGAGCGTTGGTGCCGGCCAGGGAGTAGGCGAACTCGTCGGTGCGGGCGATCCCGCGCACCGACGCGCCGGCCTCGAGCAGCAGCTCGACTGCCCGGGCGTGCACCGGCTCGACGCGGGCCTCGGCCAGCCAGGCCGGGTTGCCGGCGCCGACGCGGTGGCCCTGCACGGCGTACAGGTCCTTGACGGCGACGCTCTCGCCGTCGAGCGGGCCGCTGCCGAGCGGCGGCACGAGCGGGTCACCGACGACCCGCCAGATCCGGGTGTCGAGCGCCGGCGCCGGCACCGAGACGTGGGCGGCCGTGACCTGCCAGCCCTCGTCGGTGCGCACCCACATCTGGGTCTGCTGGCCGCGCCCGCCGCGGGCGAGCTCGGTGACCGCGATGACGAGCGCGTGGTCGTCGTCGACGGCCTGCACGTGGGTCTGCACGATCCGGCGCTGCGGTGCGCCGCCGCGGCTGCTGCGGAAGGCGCTGATCTGGTCGTGGCCGACGAGCAGGCCGTGGGCGTCGCCGCGCAGCGTGGTCGGGCCGTCGGCGAACAGCCGGTCCAGTGTCGGGACGTCGTCGGCCATCAGGGCGCGCTCGTACTCCCAGAACGCCTCGACGAGTCCTGCAGGCACAGGGGTCATGCAGGGAAGTCTGCCGTGCGGATGCGTGCGTGCACGCCCTTCACGACGTCGACGACCTGGGAGATGTTGAAGTCGGTGGCCGCCGAGAGGTAGGCGTAGGCCAGGCGCGGGTCCATGCCCCAGCGGCTGCTGAGCAGGGCGATCGCGGCCCGCACGCAGTTCTGCACCGCGACGTCGAGGTCCTCGTCCATGCCGGTCGGGACCAGGAACTCCGAGGTCTCCGCGAGCGGGCCGGCCAGCTCTCCGAAGCGGCGTACGGCGCTCTCGTGCGGCACCACGTCGAGACGGACCGTCGCCCGCAGCGAGGCCTCCATCGCGGTCAGCGACACCTCGCCGTCGCCCTGGGCGAAGTGGGGGTCGCCGACGTAGGCCAGCGCGCCGTCGACCTGCACCGGCAGGTAGAGCGTCGCGCCGACGGTGAGGAGGTTGATGTCGATGTTGCCGCCATGAGCACCGGGCGGCACCGAGTGCGGGCGCTCGCCGTCGGAGACGGCGACGCCCATGATCCCGAGGAACGGCGCGAGCGGGAACTCGACCGTCGGCCCGGCTCCGGGCTGCAGCGGCAGCCGGCCGTGGGTGCCGCTGTCGTCGACGGTGGCGAAGGCGCTGAAGACGTCGCCCTCGAGCGGGTACTCCCCGGGCAGCGCCCCCTTGCCGTGCCGGTTGGAGATCACGCCGTACGGCACCCGGGGGAGCGTCTCGACCACCGTCATCGCCAGCAGGTCGCCGGGTCGCGCGCCCTCGACGCGCACCGGCCGGCTGACCACGTGCGGCCCGTCGACCCCGAACGTGTGCGGCACCTCGCTGGCAGCGATCTCGATCGCGTCGTCGAGCACGCCCGCCACGTCGTACTGCCCGAAGAACCGCTTCGGGTCTCGACCCTGGTCCTCGAGGATCCCCTCGTGGCTGACCGTGTCGAAGGTGACCTCGGTCCCCGGCTCGACCGTCAGCACCGGGTCGTCGCTCGCGCACGGCAGCCGGCCCCAGAGCACGTGGTCGGCCGTCGACGGCAGGTAGCGGTCGCCCCAGATCGGCCCCGACCCGGGCTGCAGCAGGTCGCTCATGCGCAGCGAGGCTAGGCAACGCGTGTTTCAGGCGTGTTCCGCCGGTGGGTCTCGATACGCCGTCGTTCGTTCCTCACGACGCCTACTCGACCAACGACAAGATCCTCGCTGGTCGAGTAGCGAGCGCCAGCGAGCGTATCGAGACCCGTCAGCTGTACAGGCGGTCCACGACGTCGGAGTACTTGGTGTTCACGACCCGGCGCTTGAGCTTCAGCGTCGGGGTGAGCTCCTCGGACTCGGCGGTCCACTCGACGCCGAGGAGCTCGAAGGACTTCACCTGCTCGGGGCGGGAGAGGCGCTCGTTGGCGGCGTCGACGGCCTGCTGGACCATCGCGCGGATCTCGGGCTTCTCGGCCAGCTCGGCGAGCGAGCCGAACTCGAGCCCCATCTGCTGCGCCATGATCGGCGCGATCTCGCCGTCGAGGGTGAGGATCGCGACGACGTACGGGCGGCTGTCGCCGATCGCCATGGCGTGGCCGATGAGCGGCGACTCCTTGAGGAAGTTCTCGATGTTGGACGGCGCCACGTTCTTGCCGGCCGAGGTGATGATCAGCTCCTTCTTGCGGTCGACGACCGCGAAGAAGCCATCGTCGTCGAGGGTGCCGATGTCGCCGGTGTGCAGCCAGCCGTCGTCGTCGATCAGCGCGCGGGTGGCGTCCTCCTGGAGGTGGTAGCCGGGGGTGTTGACCGGGCCGCGCACCAGGATCTCGCCGTCCTCGCCGAGCGTGATCTCCATGCCCGGGTTGGCGCGGCCGACGGTGCCGAGCTTGAAGCCGCCCGGACCGTTGGCGGTGACGGCGCCACAGGTCTCGGTCATGCCGTAGACGTCGTAGACCTTGAGGCCGAGCCCGGCCATGAACTTCGCGACGTCGAGCGGCATCGGCGCCGCGGCCGAGCCGGCCCAGGTGACCTGGTCGAGACCGAGCAGCAGCTTGAGGAAGCCGAGGATGCCCTCCTCGGCCTGCTGGTACGCCGCCTCGATCTCCGGCGTCATCACGCCGCCGACCTCCTGGGCCTCCACCCAGGCGAGCGCGGACGCCATCGCGGTCTCGACCATCTCGCGGTTGTCGGGGTCCGCGGCGAGCTTGGCGGAGAGCCCCGTCTTGATCTTCTCCCAGACCCGCGGGACGCCGAAGAACATCGTCGGGTGCACCTCGCCGAGCGTGGCGAGCAGCTGCGCCGGGTCGTCGATCGCGTGCACGTGCCCGCCGATCACCTGCGGCCCGTACAGCCCGAGGACCCGCTCGGCGATGTGGGCGAGCGGCAGGTAGCTCACGCCGACCTGCGGCTCGGTCAGCCCGGAGGACTCCTGGGTGCCGACGGTCTCGAAGAGCACGTTGTGGTGGGTCAGCACGACGCCCTTCGGGTTGCCGGTGGTGCCCGACGTGTAGAGGATCGTGGCCGGCGCCTCGGGGCTGAGCTCGGCGGCGCGGGCCTCGACGGCGCCGGGGTTCGCGGCGCGGTACGCCGCACCCGCGGCCACCAGGGCCTCCCACTCCTCGTCGATCATCACGACGCGCAGGATGCTGTCGACCTCGTCGAGCGCCTTGCCCCACCGGGCCCGGTGGTCGGCGGTCTCCACGAAGACCACGCTCGGCCGCGCCTGCGACGCGATGTAGGCGACCTGCTCGGGGGAGAGCGTGTTGTAGATCGACATCGGCGTCGCCGCGGCGTGCACCGCGCCCATGTCCGCGAGGAAGTGCTCCACCCGGTTGTTCGCCATGATCGCCACGGTGTCGCCCGTGGCCACGCCGATCTCGATCAGCGCCGCGGCCATGTCGAGCGCCCGCTCACGGGTCTCGGACCAGGTCAGGGTGCGCCACGACTCGCCCTCCGGCACGTGGTGCTTGTCGGAGTACGCCGGCTCGTCGCCGTACTGACCGACGGTGTCGGCCAGCGCGTCGACGAGGGTGCGCCCCTCGACCTCGGCCTGGATGCGGGTTCGCTCGGTGAGCACGGCGTCGGACATCGGTCGCTCCTGGTGCACGTCGGGGTGGCGTGCGTCACAGCCTCCCCGATCCGTACCCCGAGGCGCCAGGGAACGTTCGAAAACGCCTCGGGGTTCCGCGAGCGTCAGATGCCGAGCGAGCGCCCGATGATCTCCTTCTGGATCTCGGTGGTGCCGCCGTAGATCGTCTGGATCCGGCTGTCCGTGAAGGCCTTGGCGATGGGGTACTCCATCATGTAGCCGTAGCCGCCGTGCAGCTGGACGCCGGCGTCCACGACCTGCTTCTGCAGCTCGGTGGTCCACCACTTCGCCATCGACGCGAGCGCGGGGTCGACCTCGCCGGCGTTGAGCTTGAGGATGCAGTCGTTGATGAACACCCGCGCCACGTGGGCGTACGTCGCCATCTCCGCCAGCACGAAGCGGTTGTGCTGGAACGAGCCGATCGGCTTGCCGAACGCCGTGCGCTCCTTGGCGTAGGTCAGCGAGATGTCGAGGACGTGCTCGATCGCGGCGACCGCCATCGCGGCGATGGAGATGCGCTCCTGGCCGAGGTTCATCATCAGCGAGATGAAGCCGGAGCCCTCCTCGCCGAGCAGGTTCGCCTTCGGCACCTCGACGTTGTCGAAGAACAGCTCGGCGGTGTCCTGGGCCTTCATGCCGACCTTGTCGAGGTTGCGGCCGCGCTCGAAGCCCTTCATGCCGCGCTCGACCACGAGCAGGCTGATGCCCTTGTGGCCGGCGTCGGGGTCGGTGCGGCAGACCACGATGACGATGTCGGAGAGGATGCCGTTGCTGATGAAGGTCTTCGACCCGTTGAGGACGTAGTGATCGCCCTTGTCGACGGCGCTCGTGCGGATCCCCTGCAGGTCGCTGCCAGCGCCCGGCTCGGTCATCGCGATCGCGGAGATCAGCTCGCCGCTGACGAGGCCGGGCAGCCAGCGCTGCTTCTGCTCGTCGGTCCCCAGCGCGGAGATGTAGGGGACGATGATGTCGCTGTGCACCGGGAAGCCGGGTCCGCTGGCGCCGACCCGGGCCATCTCCTCGGCGACGACGGTGTTGTAGCGGAAGTCCTTGACCCCGGCGCCGCCGTACTCCTCCTCGACGTCGAAGCAGAGCAGGCCCGCCTCGCCGGCCTTGGTCCAGACCTCGCGGCTGACCTGGCCGTCCTTCTCCCACTCGTCGTGGAAGGGGACGACCTCCTTCTCCAGGAAGGTGCGCACCGAGGTGCGGAAGTCCTCGTGCTCCTGCTCGTAGATGCTGGGACGCTCGGTCATCAGCTGACCCACTCCTTGATCTGGGCGACGGTGCCGACGGGGTCGTCGGACACGGGGGAGATCTGCAGGTTGGTCACGCCGGCCTCCTTGAAGGCGGCGATCCGCTCCTGGACGTACGACGCGGGGCCGACCAGGTTGCCGGCCTCGAGCCACTCGAGGGGCACCAGTGCCTCGGCCTCCTTCTTCTTGCCGTCGAGGTAGAGGTCCTGGATCTCCTTGGCCTCCTTCTCGTAGCCGTAGTGGCACGCGAGCTCGTTGTAGAAGTTCTTGCCGCGGGCGCCCATGCCGCCGACGTACAGCGCGTACATCGGGCGCATGAAGTCGAGCAGCGCCTTGGTCTCGGGGCCCTCGCCGATGGCGGTCATGCCGCCGGCGGCTATCTCGAGCGGCGCCAGGTCTGCGGAGCGCTTGGCCGCGCCCTTCGCGAGGGCCTCGCCCCAGACCTGCTGGGCCTTCTCGGGCAGGAAGAGGAACGGCAGCCAGCCGTCGGCCAGCTCGGCGGTCATCGCGACGTTGTTGTCGCCGAGGGAGGCGACCCAGATCGGGACGACGTTGCGCTCGACCTGGGTGAGGATCTTGAGCGGCTTGCCGAGACCGAGGCCCTGGTCGGCGGGCAGCGGCAGCGTGAAGATCTTGCCCTGGTGCTCGAGCCGCTCGCGGCGCAGGCCCTGGCGCATGATCGAGATGACCTCACGGGTGCGGCCGAGCGGACGGTCGTAGGGCAGGCCGTGGAAGCCCTCGATGACCTGCGGGCCGGACGCGCCGAGGCCGATGATCGCGCGGCCGCCCGACACGTTGTCGAGGCCGGCCGCCGTCTGCAGCAGGGCGCTCGGCGTCCGCGAGAAGACGTTGAGGATGGCGGCGCCGATCTCGATGGTCTCGGTCTTGGCTGCCAGGTAGCCCATCAGCGTGGGGGAGTCGAAGCCGTAGGCCTCCGCGACCCAGACGGTGTCGAGCCCGGCCTTCTCGAGGGCGACGACCTGGTCGGCGGCCTCGCGGGGGTTGCCGGAGTACATGAGGGGGGTCGAGAGCTTCATTGTGACAGCATAACTGTCACGGTCGTGCCGGGGTCAACGTGTGGCCACGTGGACGATCCGGAGCACCCCCTGGTCGTCGCGCCCGAGGGTGAAGACCGCCTCCCGGTAGTCGGTGTACGCGCCGTCCGGCGGCACCTCGCGGTAGAGCGCGGTCACGGCGGTCGCGTCGTCGTACGCCGAGATGGAGCGCAGCGCCCGGGTGCTCTCGACCTTGGCGTCGACGTGGCCGTAGCCGACGGGCAGGTCGGGGGTGCCGAGCGGGTGCCAGAGCGCCAGCGCCTCGTCGCGGAGGTCCGCGTTGAGCAGGTCGACGTACGCCGCGACCACCTGCTCCGCCGTCGAGCTCGCGTCCACCGCGGGGACCGGTCGGCCGGTGTGCCTGACCAGCCGGTCGAGCACACGCTGGGCCTCGGGCCCGGGCGGGCCGCCGATGCCGCGGCCGTCGTTCCAGATGCCGCACCAGCCGTCCGCGGTGACCAGGTCGCCCCAGCGGGTCGTGCCGACCAGCACCCAGCTGGGCGTGTCGACGGGGCACTCGTCGTTGCTCACGGGCTCGTGGTGGTCGGCCCGGTCGGCGAGAAGGACGGCCAGGTCGTCGGCGGAGACCGGCACCCCCTGCGGGTCGTGGTCGGTCTCGGTCTCGTAGCTGACGCAGAGGGTCGCGACCATCATCTCGTCCGGCCGGGCGACCGGCGAGGTCCCGGTGCCGGAGTCGGACTGCTGGTCGCCGCACGCGGGGCGGGCGCGAAGTTGGGGAGCGAGCCTCGCGCGCTGGGCACGTTGGGCGCGCAGCAGGGCGATGAACCTCGACCACGGGCGCTCGGGGTGAGCGCGGGTGCTGGTGCCGACCCGCAGCTCGTGGCAGCCGTAGAGGTCGCCGCCGACCGGGACGATCCGGCCGTCGGCGTACTCGAAGGCGAGCAGGTAGCCGATGCCGAGGTCCAGCTCGCAGCCCTTCGGTGGCGCCTGCGGGGTCTGCTGGTTGACGACGTCGGCGAGCTCGTCGACGTCGGTGACCAGCGCGTCGGAGGGCGTGTCGAAGCCGGCCCCCGTGCCCTGGCACAGGTGCACCGCCACCGCGCCGGCGGGCACGGTCTCGGTGTCGGCCTGCGCCCGGGGAGCCGGGCAGGTGAACGCCTGCGGCTCCGGCGGGGTCGGGGTGGGGGACGGTGTCGGCGTGGCAGGGTGCGTGACGCCCGGCTGGTCGCCGGAGGTCAGCGTGGGGACGACCGCGAGGGCGACGACGGCCACGGCCGCCACGACGACGACGGAGACCGTCGTACGGCGGCGGTGCCTGCGGTGCAGGTCGCGCGCGGCAGCGGCGCGGCCGGGTGCCGGAGGCGGCTGGGGCACCAGTGCCTGGAGCTGGTCACGGAGCCGGTCGTCGGTCATGCGTCCTCCTCGTCGCGCAGCACGGGGGAGGAGCGCAGGGCGGCGATCGCCCGGGCGGCCTGGCTCTTGACGGTCCCGACGCTGCAGCCCAGGACCGCGGCGGTCTCCCGCTCGGTGAGGTCCTCGACGTAGCGCAGCACGACCACGGCCCGCTGGCCTCGGCTCAGCGTGGTCAGCGCCGCGAGCAGGTCGCGGCGCAGCGCCAGGTCCGGTGCGGTCGTCGGCGTCTCGGGCAGGTCGGCGGTCGCGCGCTCGCCGTTCCAGCGGCGCCGCCACCAGGAGACGTACGTCGTGAACAGCGCGCGACGTACGTACGCCTCGAAGCCGCCCGCGTCGGCGATCCGGTCCCAGCGGCCGTAGGACTTCGCGAGCGCCGTCTGCACCAGGTCCTCCGCGAGGTGGGCGTCGCCGGTCAGCAGCCAGGCGCTGCGCCAGAGCGCGTCGCCGCGGGCAGCGACGAAGTCGTCGAACGACCCCGCCTGCTCCCGCTCCTCGGCCACCGCAACCCCGTCCACCCGCACACTCCTTCCAGCCCCGGAACGCGCTGGAGGTGCCGAAAGGTTGTCAGGTGGAGCTGCGGCCGTGCCAGCTGTCCCAGAGGGCCGCGTAGGAACCGCCCGCCTCGACCAGCTCGTCGTGCGAGCCGAGCTCGGCGATCCGGCCGTCCTCGACGACGGCGACCCGGTCGGCGTCGTGGGCGGAGAAGAGGCGGTGCGCGATCGCGATCACGGTGCGGCCCTCGAGCACGGCGGCCAGCGAGCGCTCCAGGTGGCGGGCCGCGCGCGGGTCGATCAGCGAGGTGGCCTCGTCGAGCACCAGCGTGTGCGGGTCGGCGAGCACCAGGCGGGCGAGCGCGATCTGCTGCGCCTGCGCGGCCGTGACCGCGCGACCACCCGAGCCGACCTCGGTGTCGAGGCCCTCGGGGAGCGCCTCGACCCAGTCGAGCGCGTCGACGGCGTCGAGCGCCTCGCGGACCTGGTCGTCGGAGGAGCCGGGGCGGGCGAGCACGAGGTTCTCGCGGACCGAGCCCACGAACACGTGGTGCTCCTGCGTCACCAGGGCGACGTGGCCGCGCAGGTCGTCGAGCGGCAGCTCGGTGAGGCCGACGCCGCCGACCGTGACCGAGCCGGTGCGCGGCGGGTGGATGCCGGCGAGCAGGCGCCCGAGCGTGGACTTCCCGGCGCCCGACGGGCCGACCATGGCGATCCGCTCGCCGACCCCGACGTCGAGGTCGACACCGTGCAGGACGTCGCGCCCCTCGACGTACGAGAAGCGCACGTCGTCGGCGGCGATCTGCTCGCCGGTGGGCTCGCGGCCGCTGACCTCGCGGTCGTCGGGGACCTGCGCGACGCCGAGCAGGCGGGCGAGCGAGGCGGCGCCGAGCTGGAGCTCGTCGAGGATCGAGACGATCCGGTCGACGGGGTCGATCAGCATCTGCACGTAGAGCGTCGCGGCGGTGACCGCGCCGAGCGAGACCTGACCCTGCGTGTAGAGGTAGCCGCCGAAGAGCAGCGTGGCCACCGTCGGGATCAGGTAGGCGATCTCCATGTTGGGGAAGAAGACGGTGCGCAGGTAGAGCGTGTAGCGCTCGGCCAGGTAGGACTTGTGGATGTCGTCGTCGCTCGCCCGGACCCGCCGCTCACCCAGGCCGAGCGCCTCGACGGTGCGCGCCCCCTCGACGGTCTCGGTGAGCGTCGCGTTGATCTGGGAGTACGTCGCACTCTCGCGCAGGTAGCCGTCCTTGGCGCGCTTGAGGTACCAGCGCAGGCCGATCACCAGCGGGGGCACGCCGAGCAGGCAGGGCAGTGCCACCCACCAGCCGACCGTGATCGCGGCGACGAAGGTGAGGACCGCGGTGACGACCGCGATCGTCCACTCGGGCAGGGCCATCCGCACCGACCAGCCGAGCTGGTCGACGTCGCGGCTGGTCCGGGTGAGCAGGTCGCCGGAGCCGGCGTCCTCCACGACGCCGACCGGCAGCGCGAGGGTGTTGTCGACGAAGTCCTCGCGGAGCTCGGCCAGCACCTGCTCGCCGAGCACCTGGCTGAGGTAGCGGGCGAAGCGGGTCAGGACGGTCTGCGCGACCAGGAAGACCGCGAGCAGCCCGATGATCGTGTCGACGTGGTCGGTGGTGGTGCCCTGCTCGACGGACTCGACGAGACCACCGAGCAGGCGCGGCGCGGCCAGGCCCGCGACCGCAGCAGCGACGTGCAGCGCGAGCGCGCCGTAGAGCATCCTCGGGTGGCGGCGGGCCAGCGTGCCGACGTACTTGCGGACCGTGCGGGTGTCGGCGACGGGGAGGTGGGTGGTCATCGTGCGACCTCGCTGACGGCCAGCTCGGCCTCGGACTCGCGGGTGACGACGCGGCGGTAGGTCGGGCTCGTCTCGAGGAGCTCGGCGTGCGTGCCGGTCGCGACGACGCGGCCTCCGTCGAGGAACGCGACGACGTCCGCGGCGTCCAGCATCAGTGGGCTGGTGGAGGTGACGACCGTCGTACGCCCGGCCCGGTGGCCGCGCAGGCGGGACGCGATCCGGGCCTCGGTGTGCGCGTCGACGGCCGAGGTCGGCTCGACGAGCACCAGCACCTCGGGATCGGTCGTGAGCGCCCGCGCCAGCACCAGCCGCTGCCGCTGTCCGCCGGAGAAGCTGCGGCCTCGCTCGGCGACCAGGGTCTCGAGGCCGTCGGGCAGCGCGTCGAGCACGTCGCCCGCGGAGGCGGTCTCGAGGGCCCGGGCGACGTCGCCGTGGCCGCTCAGGTCGAGGCCGGCACCGAGCGGGCCGGAGAAGAACATCGCGCCCGTGTCGGAGACGACGATGCGCTCGCGGACCTCGCGGGGGTGCAGCGAGGTGAGCGGGACGCCGCCCAGGCTGACCTCGTCGTCGACGGGCGACGCGGTCATGCCGAGCCGGTCGGCGAGCGCGGCGGAGTCGTCGGGCTGCTCGCTGACGATCGCGGTCAGCTGCCCGGCGCGCACCGTCAGTCCGGTGCGGGCGTCGACGAGGTCGGAGCCGACGGCCGGCGACGGCGCGATCTCTGCGGGTACGGCGACGTCCGGCTCCAGGGCCAGCACGTGCACGATGCGGGCCGCCGCCACCCGGGCACGGATCACCTTGTTGGCGTACTCGGTCGCCGTGCGCAGCGGGATCATCAGGAACGCCGAGTAGCCGTAGAACGCGACCAGCTCGCCGGGGGTGATCGTGCCCTGCACGGCGTACCGCGCGCCGATCCAGACCACGACCACGACGAAGAGGCCGGGCAGGAAGACCTGGAGGGCGTCGAGCACCGACTGGAGCTTGGCGACCTGGACGCCCGCGGTCCGGGTGGTCTGCGACTCGCGGCGGTAGCGGTCGGCGAAGACCTGCTCGCCGCCGATGCCGCGCAGCACCCGCAGGCCGCCGACGATGTCGCTGGCGGTGTTGGAGAGCCGGCCCATCAGGTGACGCTGGTGCGCGCTGCGGCGCTGGAGCGGGCCGAGGATCGGCGCGACGCCGACCATCAGCAGCGGGACGCCGACGAGCACGACGAGGCCGAGCGTCACCGAGGTGCGCAGCAGGATCGCGGAGACGATGAAGAAGGAGACGATCGCGCCGGAGAAGCGGGCGGAGACGTCCATGACCTGGCCGATGTGGGACAGGTCGTTGGTGCCGATCGCGACGACCTCGCCGGTCGAGACCTTGCGCGGCAGGGTGCCGCCGAGGCGGGTCGCCTGGCGGGTGACGAGCTGGACGACGCGGTACGCCGCGAGCAGCCAGTTCGTGACCGCGAACCGGTGTCGCATGATGCCGGCGCCGGCCTGCACGAGGCCGATCCCGAAGAGGACGGCGGCCCACTCGAGCAGGGCCGAGCGGTCCTTCGCGGCGACGCCGTCGTCGATCGCGTGGCCGATCACGGCCGGCATCACGGCCTGCGCGCTCATCCAGACGATGCCGAAGAACATGCCGCCGGCCAGCGTCGGCCACTGCATCCGCGCCATCCACCACAGGAACCGGCCGGGGGTGCGCGTCTCCGGCGTACCGGGGTGGTCGAGGGGGAGCTGGCGCACCCGACCCACGCTACGGAGGGAAGCCCTTCGTCAGCGAATTGTTTTCGCGGTGACGGCCGTCACCCGCCGCCGGAGACGGTGTCGAGGTCGCCGCAGGAGCCCTTCGCGAAGTCGATCGCGTTCTTGGCGCCGGGGATGCTCATCCGCAAGGTGATCTGGCCCGGCTCACCGTCGAGGTGCAGCCCGATCTTGAACGCCGTCGCGCCGCCGGACTCCTGGAACGCGTGGTCGTCGCACCGGTTCGGCTTCATCGTCAGGCCGACGCGGGAGGGGGCGTCGGTGCCGTGGACGGTGACGTCGGGGCGCCAGACGTCGGTGCCGACGGGAGCGATGATCGGGGTGCCGGAGACGCTGTCGATGGTGAGCGTCGACCCCGCCGTCCCGGTCGGGCGGACGACGAGGGTCAACGTGCCGGGGTCGCCGACCTCGCCGCTGAAGTCGACGTCGTCGTCCCAGGAGAGGTCCGCGACGCGGGCGACGGCGAGCTCGAGGCAGCGCGCGGTGGTGAAGCGGCCGGCGACGTTCGTCTCGTCCTCGACGGGCAGGATGGTGGACTTCCCGCCGTACGTGACGGTGACGGTGCCGCTGCCGCGCGGGTGGTCGCAGGCGGGCAGCGGCGGGAGCAGGAACTGGAAGCCGCGCTCGGACTGCGACGGGATCGGGCGCAGCCGGGTGCCGGGCAGCGGCGTGCGGTAGCGCGGGTCGCGGTAGGTGATGCGGGTCGGCGTGACCTCGCCCGCGGTGTCGTTGTCGATCCACACCTCCATCCGCCCGGCCGCGGCATCACGCGAGGACTGGCGCATGTCGGCGATGAGCCTGCCGGTCGGCGGGGGCTGGGTCGGCATCGGCAGCGGGCTCAGCGTGCGGATCGACCGGGACGGGGAGGGCTCCGGCGCATTCGCGGACGTGCTGTCGCCGGACGAGCAGGCGGTGGCCAGCAACGCCACCGCGACGAGCCACACCATCCTGCTGGGTCCCATGGGAGCAGTGTGGCGCAGGCTCAGCCCGCGAGTCCCTCGATCACCTCGGCTCCGGGCAGGTCGGCGGCGAGCCGACCCGGGATCAGCAGCTTGGAGCGGCGTACGCCGGAGCCGATCACCGCGACCTCGATGTCGAGCACCCGGGGGTCCACGAGCAGCCGCCAGCCGACGGGCAGCCCGACCGGCGTGATCCCGCCGTACTCCATGCCCGACTCCTCGACCGCGCGGTCCATCGCCAGGAACGACGCCTTGCGCACGTCGAGCGTCCGCTTCACGACGTTGTTGACGTCGGCGCGGGTGTCCGCGCGCACCAAGCACGCGGCGACCCGTTCCTCGCCGTCTCGGCGCCCGCCCACCAGGACGCAGTTGGCGCCGGTGTCCATGCCGAGGTCGTACGCCGCCGACATCGCCGCGGTGTCGGCGATCGCGGGGTCGATCTCGACCACGCCCACCTCGGCCGCACGCGGCCAGTCCCGGAGGGCGGCGGCCACGGGGTCGGCCAGCAGGTCAGGGCGGTCCAGGGCGGGCACGGTCTCGAGGCGGCCCAGGCTCGGCGTCGTCATGGCCTCATCCTGCCCGCCGAATCGTGACTTCTGGTCAGTCGAGTCCGGACTTCTGGTCACGTGCGGTGACCAGAACTCCCGATTGGGGTGACCAAGAGTCACGATTCGGCCAGACGGCTTCACCTGGGGTTCACGTCCCTTCCGTCCCACGGACACCAGCCCGGGCTGTGCTGAGGACATGCGACCGGCCCAGTCCATGGTGCAGCAGCCCCTCGTCATCGCACACCGCGGCGCCTCCGGCTACCGGCCCGAGCACACGCTCGCGTCGTACCGCCTGGCGATCGCCCTCGGTGCCGACTACGTCGAGCCCGACCTGGTGTCGACCAAGGACGGCGTGCTCGTCGCCCGGCACGAGGCCGAGATCAGCCGCACGACGAACGTCGGCCGGCGCGGCGAGTTCGCGGACCGGCTGACCACCAAGGAGATCGACGGCCGTGCGGTGTCGGGCTGGTTCGTCGAGGACTTCACGCTCGCCGAGCTCAAGACGCTGCGGGCGGTCGAGCGGCTCCCCGAGGTCCGGCCGCAGAACACGCGCTTCGACGGGCGCTACGACATCCCGACGTTCGAGGAGATCCTCGGCCTCGTCACCGCGGAGTCCGAGCGGCTCGGCCGTGAGATCGGCGTCTACCCCGAGACCAAGCACCCGTCGTACTTCGACAGCATCGGGCTCGCGCTGGAGGAGCCGCTGCTCGACACCCTCGCGGTGCACGGGTACGGCGGCCCGGAGGCCCCGGTCTTCATCCAGTCCTTCGAGCCCGCCAACCTCCAGTGGCTCCGGTCACGCACCGGCCTGCCGCTGGTGCAGCTGGTCGAGGCCACCGGTCCCAGCCGACAGCTGAGCGACCTGGTGACCTCGACCGGCCTGCGGCGGGTGGCCCGGTGGGCCGACGCGGTCGGCGTCGCGAAGGACCTGGTGCTGCCTCGACACCCCGGGGTCGGCACGATCGGCGACCCGTCGTCGCTGGTCGACGACGCCCACGCGGTCGGCCTCCAGGTGCACGTCTGGACGATGCGCGACGAGAACGTCTTCCTGCCGACCGGCTACCGACGCGGCGAGAGCCCGTCCGACCCCGGTGACTCGATCGAGGAGACGCAGGCGTTCCTCGACGCGGGGGTGGACGGGCTCTTCACGGATCAGCCGGACACGACGCTGGAGGCCCGGCGCCTTCACGCCTCCGGCATCAGGATCCAGGCGGCGATGTAGGCGACGGCGACCGCGCCCACGCTGAAGATGCCGGCCACGACGGCGAGCAGCCGGACCAGGGTCGGGTCGAGCCCGAGGTAGTCGGCCACGCCGGAGCAGACGCCGGCGATCATCCGGTCGTCCCTGCGGCGGGTCAGGCGCTTGCTGGTGGTGGTGTTCATCGGAGCTCCTCGTCGTTCTCGTCCGCGATGTCGGTCTCGGTCTCGATGACCGTGGTGTCGTCGGTGGTGGGGGCGGGCGGTACCCAGCCGACCTGGCGCGTCGACCAGCGCTTGCTGCCCGAGACGCCGATGGCGAGCAGTCCGGCGAGGCCGGCCAGCACCCACGGCACCGGCAGCAGCCAGCGCACGTCGTCGCCGCCGACCGCGTCGGTCTGGATCAGGGCCCAGACACCGACGAGGCCGAGGAAGGCGATCCCCATGACCAGGTGGCCGACGTTGACGGAGTGGCGCCCGGACTGCTTCTCGGGGTCGTGCGTGGTGGTGGTCATCGGGTCACCTCGATCTCTCCGACGCTGAGGTTGAGGTCCAGCGTGATGGTGGGCGCGTCGACGGGTCCGACGATGCGGTGCTGCTCGACGCCCCAGTCGCTCTCCTCGGCGCCGAACAGCTTGATGTCGCCGGGGCCGTCGATGGTCGCGTCGATGTCGGCGCGGACGCCTGGCGGCAAGGTGACGTCGATCGTCCCGACGTGGCCGTCGACGGTGATCGTGCGGCCGTCGAGGTTGTCGATGTCGCTCACCTGGGAGAGGTCGATCCGCTGCTCACCCGCGTCGAGCGAGTAGTCCGCCTCGACGTCGGCCGCCGTCGCGGGAGTCGCGGTGTAGGAGTCGGCGTCGATCTGGTCCGCGGCGGTCGCCACCGTGAGTCCGACGGTCGCGACCAGGCCGAGCAGGATGATGCCGCCCGCCCGGCCGAAGAACGAGCCGACCAGCAGCATCACGCCGCAGATGCCGACCGCCAGGGCCGGGTAGGCGCCCGGGGCGACGTTCGCGCCGGCCAGGTCGATCATCCCGAGCAGGCCCTCGCACAGGGCGATCAGCGCGAGGGTGAACCAGAAGAGGATGGGTCCGCGCTTGCGCGGGTTGGGCGGACGCACGTACGGCGCCGGCGCGACGTAGGGCTGCTGCGGGGGCGGCGGCGGTGCGTAGTAGCTGGCAGGGGGTGCGACGGGGGTCGCCGGGACGGCGGCGTACGGCGCGGGTGCCGACGGGGTGGCGGCGTCCTTGGGCGGGTTGTTGCGGGTCAGCAGCCACAGGGCGACCAGCGCGACGATCGCGATCGGCCACGGGAACCAGAAGGCACCCCACGAGTCGCCGATCAGTGCGAGCGCGGCGACGCCGCCGACGATGACGAGCGCGACCGTGCGGGTCCGCTCGTCGAGGTTGAACGGCGCCTTGTCGTCGCCGTCCTCCGGGACGAGCAGCCAGCATGCGCCGTACAGGATGAGGCCGGCACCACCGAAGAAGACGAACACGACGAACGCGACCCGCAGGATCAGCGGGTCGACGTCGAGGTGCCGGCCGAGGCCGCCCGCCACCCCCGCGACCTTGCGGTCGGTGGTGGAGCGGCGCAGCCGGCCGAGGTCGCGGACCTGGTCGCGGTCGACGCGAGGGCCAGTGGCCCCGGTCGGGTCCTGCGGCGGCGGGCCGGAGGGAGCTTCGGGCGGTGTGGTGGTCATGGCACCAAGCCTGCGTCCTCGGCGAGCCCCGGACCATCGGGGACGCCCCTGATCCTGGACCGGGGGAGGGAGCCCGCGGTCAGGGTCGCGCCGGGGTTCGCCCTCATGGTCCGGGGTGCCCCGCTATGTGACGATTGACCCCGACATGAACAGCACGCACGCCACCGCCGACGCAGGCGCGTCGGTCCCGATGGGAGGCCGGCGCGCCTACCGCGACACGCAGGAGCCGATCCTCGGCGGCGTCGCCGCCGGGCTCGCGCACCACCTCGGGTTCCCGGTGCTGTGGGTGCGGGCCGCCTTCGTCATCGCGGCGTTCCTCGGTGGCTCGGGCGTCCTCCTCTACGCCGCCCTGTGGTGGATGCTCCCGTCCGACGCCCACTTCGAGACCGCGGCCCCGGGCATCGAGAGCGCGACTCGCGGCGGCCGCCGCCCCGGTCGGATCCGCCGGCTCACCGACGTCGGCCCGGCGATCGCCCTGGCGGCGCTCGGTCTCGGCGCGATCCTGCTGCTCGAGGCCGTGCTCGGCCGCGGCGCCGTCTTCTGGCCGCTCGTGATCGGCATCGTCGGCATCGCGCTGCTCTGGCGGCAGGCCGACGAGGCGCAGCGCGAGCGGTGGCTCGACAGCTCCGGCCGGATCAACCCCAAGCGGGTCGTCTTCGGTGACGGCGGCTGGGCGTCGTACGCCCGCGTCGCCGCAGGCATCGGGCTCATCGTGCTCGCGCTCGTCCTCTACTCCTTCAGCGGCGGCTCCGTCGGGATGGCCCGCGACGTCACCGTCGCCGCCCTGCTCACCGTCGTCGGGCTGGCGATCGTCATCGGGCCCTGGATCTACCGCCTGGCCTCCGACCTGAGCGACGAGCGCGCCGAGCGGGTGCGCACCCAGGAGCGCGCCGACGTCGCCGCGCACCTGCACGACTCGGTGCTGCAGACGCTCGCCCTGATCCAGAAGAACGCCGACGACAGCGCCACCGTCGCCCGCCTCGCCCGCGCCCAGGAGCGCGACCTCCGGTCGTGGTTGTACGCCGGCGAGTCGACCGACGAGCGCACCGTCGCCAGCGCGCTGCGCGGCGTCGCGGCCCGCATCGAGGACGAGTACGCCGTCTCCGTCGACGTCGTCAACGTCGGCGACTGCGACCTCGACGAGCTGCTGCGCCCGATCGTGCACGCCACCGGCGAGGCCGTCACCAACGCCGCCAAGCACGCCGGCACCGGCAAGGTCGACGTCTACGCCGAGGTCGGCGACACCGCCGTGGACGTCTTCGTGCGCGACCGGGGCCGCGGCTTCGACCTGGCCACCGTGCCGGCCGACCGGTACGGCGTACGCAACAGCATCGTCGACCGGATGCAGCGCCACGGAGGATCGGCCGAGGTCCGGTCCACGCCCGGCGAGGGGACCGAGGTGCGCCTGCACCTGACCCGGCACCAGGACGCACGAGCAGCACAGGAGGAAACCCATGAGTGACCCGGTCAGCGTCGTGATCGTCGACGACCACGCCATGTTCCGGCGCGGCGTCCGCGCGGAGCTGGAGAGCGCCGGGCGTGGGCTCGTCGACGTACGCGCCGAGGCGGCCGACGTCGACGAGGCGATCGCGATGGTCACCGAGCACCGGCCCCAGGTGGTGCTGCTCGACGTGCACCTGCCCGGCGGCGGGGGAGTCGAGGTGATGCGCAGGATGGCGACGTCCAACGCGTCGCCGGACACCCGCTACCTCGCCCTCAGCGTCAGCGACGCCGCCGAGGACGTCATCGGCACCATCCGAGGCGGCGCCCGCGGCTACGTCACCAAGACGATCACCGGACCCGAGCTGGTGCAGGCGATCGGCCGGGTCGCTGAGGGCGACGCCGTCTTCTCGCCCCGCCTCGCCGGCTTCGTGCTCGACGCCTTCTCCGGATCGATCGACGTCGCCGCGGTCGACGAGGACCTCGACCGCCTCACCGAGCGCGAGCGCGAGGTGATGCGGCTGATCGCCCGGGGCTACGCCTACAAGGAGGTGGCCAAGGAGCTGTTCATCTCCATCAAGACCGTCGAGACCCACATGTCGAGCGTGCTGCGCAAGCTCCAGCTGTCCTCGCGACACGAGCTCACCCGCTGGGCCTCGGACCGCAGGCTGCTCTGAGCACCGCCGACCGGGACGTCATACGGATGGTGTGTCCGCATGCTCTTTCCGTATGACGTCCGGCGGCGGGCCCTGGGCTGTCACACTGTGGCTGTGAGGGCGAGCGCGCGGTCATGGTGGACCGTGTTGACGCGCCGACCTGACACGTGGCGGGCGCGCGCGGCCTCGTTCGTCCTCTTCATCGGCGTCCTCTGGCTCCTCACGGCCTGGTGGCTCGACGACCTCCGCCAGGCGTCCCTGGTCGTTGCCGCGGCCGCGGCCGGTGCGTGCCTCCGGGGCGCTCTCCAGGGTGCCCGCAGGTTCGCGGCTCGCCGTCGGAGGACCCCGGACCGACCGGAGCCCGCCCCCGGCAGCTGATAGACAACCTTTCCCACCGGGCGGGGAACGTCACGGCGCGGGCGGGGACAGTGTCGTTCCAGCGCCATTGCGTCGCCATGACATCCGCGGATCCTCCCTAGGATGAGCGCATGGACTTCCTGCGCCACCTGCTGCTGGTCATCCACCTGCTCGGGTTCGCCGCGCTCTTCGGTGGCCTGCTGGTCCAGGCGCGGCGTCCGGAGAAGGTCGTCAACGGCCTGATGCGTGACGGCGCCGGTACGGCGTTCGTCGCGGGCCTGTTGCTGGTCGGCGTCATCGAGGCGGGCGACGGATCGGTCGACCACGCCAAGATCGCGGTCAAGAGCCTGATCGGTCTGGCCATCCTGGTGCTGGTGATGGCCAACCTCCGCAAGGAACGGATCGCGACGGGTCTCTGGGCGATCCTGCTGCTCCTCACGGTCGCCAACGTCTGCGTCGCCGTGTTCTGGGTGCCCGCCCACGTCTGATCCAGACCAGTAGGTCCCGCGGGATCTTCGCTCAGGTCGTCCCCGGGATGGCCGATATGCCTCGTCGAACGGCACGAACGACGAGAGGCAGCCCACCGTGGATGAGATCGACGAGATCGTCCAGGAGTTCCTCGTGGAGAGCCACGAGAACCTGGACCAGCTCGACCGCGACCTGGTCGCGCTCGAGCGCGAGCCCGACTCGCGAGACCTGCTCGGCAGCATCTTCCGCACCATCCACACGATCAAGGGCACGAGCGGCTTCCTCGCCTTCGGTCAGCTGGAGTCGGTGACCCACGTCGGCGAGAACCTCCTCGCCCGGCTGCGGGACGGCAAGATGTCGATGAGCCCGCAGACGACCGACGTGCTGCTCGCGATGGTCGACACCGTCCGCGACCTGCTCGCGACGATCGAGCAGACCGGCGGCGAGGGCGACACCGACGTGAGCGTCGTGGTCGGCCAGATCACCGCCATCCTGGACGGCAAGACCCCCGAGCCGGTGGTCGCACCGGTTCCGGAGGCCGTCGTCGAGGCTGTTGTCGAGGCGGCCGTCGAGCTGGCGCCCGAGGCCCCCGTCGTACCCGTCGCCGCCCCGGCCGCCCTGGTCCCCACCGCGGCCGAGCCGGTCGTCGAGCACGAGGACCAGGTCCACCGTCGTACCGTCGCCGACTCCTCGATCCGCGTCGACGTCGACCTGCTCGACACCCTGATGCGCCTGGTCGGTGAGCTCGTGCTCACCCGCAACCAGATCGTCCGCCAGGCCGGCGACCAGCAGGACGTCGACCTGATGCGCTCCTCCCAGCGCCTCAACCTGATTGCCAGCGAGCTGCAGGAGGGGGTCATGAAGACCCGCATGCAGCCCATCGACAACCTCTGGTCGAAGCTGCCGCGCGTCGTCCGTGACCTCGGCGCCAACTGCGGCAAGCAGGTCTCGCTGACCATGGTCGGCAAGGAGACCGAGCTCGACCGCACGCTGCTCGAGGCCGTCAAGGACCCGCTCACCCACCTCGTCCGCAACGGCGTCGACCACGGGCTCGAGAGCCCGGAGGACCGCGTCGCCGCCGGCAAGCCGGCCGAGGGCGTCCTCACCCTGCGCGCCTACCACCAGGGCGGCCAGGTCGTCGTGGAGGTCAGCGACGACGGCGCCGGCATCGACTCGGAGAAGGTGGCCGCGAAGGCCGTCGAGCGTGGCCTGCGCACCCAGGCGCAGATCGCGCAGATGTCGCCCACCGACGTCCTCCAGCTGATCTTCGTGCCCGGCTTCTCGACCGCCGCCGCCGTGACCAACGTGTCCGGCCGCGGTGTCGGCATGGACGTCGTGAAGACCAACATCGAGGGCATCGGCGGCACCATCGAGGTGGAGTCGGTCGTGGGCCGCGGTACGACGTGCCGCCTGCGCATCCCGCTCACCCTCGCGATCGTCCCCGCGCTCACCGTCGAGTGCGCCGGCGACCGGTACGCGATCCCGCAGGTCAGCCTGCTCGAGCTCGTGTCGCTGGACGCCGACCGCGCGGCGAACGCCGTCGAGGACATCAACGGCGCCTCGGTCTACCGCCTGCGCGGCACCCTGCTCCCGCTCGTCCGCCTCGCCGAGGTGCTCGGCGTCGAGTCCGACCGCTCCGACGGCCACGTCGTCATCGCGGTGCTCCAGGCCGAGGGCAAGCGCTTCGGCCTCGTCATCGACCGGGTCCTCAGCACTGAGGAGATCGTCGTCAAGCCGCTCGGCTCCCAGATGAAGGCGATCGGCACCTACTCCGGCGCCACCATCCTGGGCGACGGTCGGGTCGCGCTGATCCTCGACGTGCAGGCGCTCGCCCGCCGGGTCCTGAACGCCGACGCGCTCGAGCTCGAGGACGCCGACGACCACGACGCCCGGGGCGTCGCCTCCGAGAGCCTGCGGTTGCTGGTCGCCGGTCTCGGTGGTGGCCGCAAGGTCGCCATCCCGCTCTCGTCGGTCACCCGCCTGGAGAACTTCGACCAGTCGGCCGTCGAGCGGATCGGCAACCGCGAGGTCGTGCAGTACCGCGGCGGCATCCTGCCGGTGGTGCGCCTCAACAACTACTACGGCGCGATCAGCGACCGCGAGGGCGACGAGCTGGTGGTCGTCATCTACACGGTCGGTGACCGCAGCGTCGCCATCGCCGTCGACGAGATCGTCGACATCGTGGACGAGAACACCGAGTTCCACGCCGAGGTCACCGACCACGGCGTCCTCGGCTCGACCCTGGTCCGCGACCGGATCGTCGAGGTCCTCGACGTCCGGGCCGCGATCCTCTCCGCAGACCCGACCTTCTACACCGCGTCCGACGAGTTCGACGCTGAGCTCCAGGAGACGATGTGAGCACCCGACTGGTGACCTTCACCCTCGACGGACGCCTCTTCGGCGTCGAGGTCAACGCGGTCCAGGAGGTCCTCCGCGGACAGCCCCAGACCCGGATCCCGCTGGCACCCGACAGCGTCTCCGGCCTGATCAACCTCCGCGGGCAGGTCCTCAGCGCGGTCGAGCTGCGGGCGCGGCTCGGCCTCCCCGACCGGGACGCCGACCAGGAGCCGATGCTCGTGGTCGTCCGGGTCGCGGGCGAGACCATCGCCCTGCTCGTGGACAGCATCGGTGCGGTCATGGACGTCGACGACGACCAGTTCGAGCTGCCGCCCGACACGCTCAGCGGCCCGTCGCGGGAGTTCCTGCACGGCGCCTACAAGCTCGACAGCCAGCTCCTGCTGGCCCTGGACGTCGACAGAGCCGTCGCCGCCTAACTCGTACTTCCCCGACCAACACCCGGAGAACAGTCATGTCCCTGAACATCACCTGGACGGTGGGCCGCCGGCTCGCCGCGATCGCCGTCATCGGCGCCGCCACCTCTGCCGTCGTCGCCGGCGTCGCCTACTCGGGCTTCCGCGGCCTCGAGTCCGACGCCGAGGGCCTGCAGAAGTACGAGGACGCGCGCTCGCTCATGCACGCCCTCGACACGCGCTCCAGCGAGCTGAAGGTGGACGGTCTCAAGGCCGTCGCGTACGAGGACAACGCGTCGCTCGCCCAGGACGTCGTCGACGACACCGCCACGATCAACGACCTGATGGCTCAGCTGTCCGCGATCGGGCTGGGCGCCGCGAGCGACCAGGAGGAGCAGTTCAACCAGGCGTGGGCCGGGTACGAGAAGGCGATCGCCGACTTCGTCGACGCCGCGATCAAGGACCCGAAGGCCGCGCGCGCCAACGTCGAGCAGGTGCAGGCCGCCAACGACCAGATGGACGACCTGCTCTCCGGTGCCATCGACCAGATCGAGGGCGCGGCGGACGACGCCCGCCACGAGGCGCAGACCACCCGCTCGCACGCACTCACGCTGCTGTGGGTCGCCGCGCTGATCGGTCTCGCCGCGCTGGTCGCGCTGGCCTTCCTGATCACCCGCTCCATCACGCGGCCGCTGCGGCGCAGCATCGACGCCCTCAGCGCCTTCGCCGGCGGCGACCTCACCCAGCGGGTGGACGAGAACTCGGCAGCCGAGCTCGGTGAGCTCGAGGTGTCCCTGAACCAGTCGATCGACTCGGTGTCGCGCATCGTCAGCGACGTGGTCGGCTCGGCCGACGCGGTGGCTGCTGCCTCGGAGGAGCTGTCGGCGTCCTCGCAGCAGATCGCTGCGGGTGCCGAGGAGACCTCGGTCCAGGCCGATGTCGTGGCGGGCGCGGCCGATGAGGTGTCGCGCAACGTGCAGACGGTGGCCGCCGGCGCCGAGCAGATGGGTGCCTCGATCCGCGAGATCGCGCACTCGGCGAACGAGGCCGCCCGCGTGGCCTCGCAAGCCGTCTCGATGGTCGAGGTGACCAACGAGACCGTCGCGAAGCTGGGTACGTCGAGCCAGGAGATCGGCAACGTGGTCAAGGTGATCACCTCGATCGCGGAGCAGACGAACCTGCTGGCGCTGAACGCGACGATCGAGGCTGCGCGTGCTGGTGAGGCCGGCAAGGGGTTCGCGGTGGTGGCGAACGAGGTCAAGGAGCTGGCGCAGGAGACCGCGCGGGCGACCGAGGACATCGCGCGTCGGGTCGAGGCGATCCAGGGCGACACCACGGGTGCGGTCGAGGCGATCGGTGAGATCTCGACGATCATCACCTCGATCAACGACTACCAGCTGACCATCGCCTCGGCGGTGGAGGAGCAGACCGCGACGACGAACGAGATGTCGCGCAACGTGGCGGAGGCCTCGAGTGGTTCGGGCGAGATCGCCGCGAACATCTCGGGTGTCTCGGGTGCGGCGCAGGCGACCACGCAGGCGCTGTCACAGTCCCGCTCGGCCATCGACGAGCTCGCGGGCATGTCCGCGGAGCTGCGCAGCCAGATCTCCCGCTTCCAGCGGGCCTGATCCCTCCGTCCATCACTCTCCCGGACAAGGACACTCCATGAACCGCCTGCGCAGCTTGTCGGTCGCGCGCCGACTGACGGCCGTCGCCGTCGTCAGCGGCCTGACGATGGCGATCCTCGGCGCCGTCGCGATCTCGGGCATCAACGACCTGCGCGCCTCGTCCGAGGAGCAGCACACGATGGATGCGGCGGTCGGCATCATCGACGAGATCGACGCGGTGTCGCTCGAGATCACCAACGACGCGTACCTCGCCGCCAGCCTCGACGACCCGTCGGGCGTCCCGGACGACCTCCAGGAGCACGTCGACGAGCTGACGAGCCTGCTCGACGAGCTCTCGGGCATCGGTCTGGAGGACACCAAGCTGGCGATCAGCACCAGCGGGGAGGACGCCCAGCAGTTCAAGGCCGCCTTCGAGGGGCATGTGACCGCCGTCAGCGCCTTCGTGCAGCAGGCGCTGGCGAACCAACCTGCCGCCCGGCACCGGCTCGACGAGCTCCAGGGCACGGCGGCGACGGTCGACGACGTGGTCACCCAGACCGTCGACCTCTTCACCTCGACGGCCGCTTCCTACAACGCGGACCAGGACGCTCTCCGCAACCGGATCCTCAGGGACACGATCGGGGTCGGTGTCCTCGGCCTGGTGCTGATGGTCACGATGATCACCCTCATCTCGCGTTCGATCGTGCGGCCGCTGCGTCGCAGCGTCTCCGTGCTGACCGCGTTCGCCGGTGGCGACCTCACCCAGCGGACCGAGGAGACCTCGACCGCCGAGCTCGGCGAGCTGGAGCACGCGCTCAACCAGTCGATCGACTCGGTGTCGAGCATCGTGACCGCGGTGCAGGGCTCGGCGGACGCGGTGGCTGCTGCGTCGGAGGAGCTGTCGGCGTCCTCGCAGCAGATCGCTGCGGGTGCTGAGGAGACCTCGGTGCAGGCCGGCGTCGTGGCGGGCGCTGCTGACGAGGTGTCGCGCAACGTGCAGACCGTGGCCGCGGGTGCCGACGAGATGGGTGCCTCGATCCGTGAGATCGCCGCGTCGGCCAACGACGCGGCCCGGGTCGCGACCGAGGCCGTCACCATCGTCGAGCGCACCAACGAGACCGTCGCGAAGCTGGGTACGTCGAGCCAGGAGATCGGCAACGTGGTCAAGGTGATCACCTCGATCGCGGAGCAGACCAACCTGCTGGCGCTGAACGCGACGATCGAGGCCGCGCGTGCTGGTGAGGCCGGCAAGGGCTTCGCGGTCGTGGCGAACGAGGTCAAGGAGCTGGCGCAGGAGACCGCGCGGGCCACCGAGGACATCGCGCGTCGGGTCGAGGCGATCCAGGGCGACACCACGGGTGCGGTCGAGGCGATCGGTGAGATCTCGACGATCATCACCTCGATCAACGACTACCAGCTGACCATCGCCTCGGCGGTGGAGGAGCAGACCGCGACGACCAACGAGATGTCGCGCAACGTCTCCGACGCCTCGACCGGCTCCGGCGAGATCGCCACCAACATCAACGGCGTCGCCACGGCGGCCGTCACGACCACCGACGCCGTCAACCAGACGCTCTCGGCCATCGGCGAGCTCGCCCAGATGGCGGCGACCCTCCGCGTCGAGATCTCTCGATTCCACCAGGGCTGATCCGCCCACCACCCCCCACTGGTAGCTAGGAAGACACAACTGTGACTGAGTTCGTCGGCTCTCGGGCCTCTGGCCACGCGCTGGTCCGCTGGTTCCGTGACACCAACGTCCGCCCCAAGATCCTCACCGCCGTCGGCCTCTCCGCCGCCGTGGCGGTCGCGGTCGGCACCCTCTCCATCTGGGCCCAGGCGGACGCCGCCACCCGCGCGGACAAGCTCTACTCCCAGAACGTCGAGGGCGTCAGCGCCGTCGAGGACATCGGGACCGCCATCGCGGGCATGCGCATCGAGGTCCGCAACGCGGCGCTCGGCCCGCTGCCCAGCCTCAAGAAGGGCGCTGACATCCGGCTCTCCCAGGACGAGGCGCAGTTCGACGACGCGGTCGCGGCGTACGACGACCTCCCGCTCGACGACGCCCGCCGCGCTCAGCTCGCCGAGCTGCAGAAGGCGGTCAAGGGCTACGTCGCGGCCGAGCGGAAGGTGCTGCGGCCGCTGACGGAGATCGACGACCTCGCGTTCTGGTGGAACGCCAACGAGCTCCAGGCACAGCCGTACGTCGAGACGATGCAGCGGCAGCTGGACGCCCTGACGGCCGCCGAGGCCGCCGACGCCGCAGCATCCGCGGCGGACGCGCACCACACCTACGCCCGCAACCGGCTGATCACGATCGTCCTGCTGGCCGTCGGGATCTTCCTGTCCGTCCTGCTCGGCTGGCTCGTCGCCCAGGCGACCGCCCGGCGGGTGGCGCGGGTCGGGGACGTCGCGCGGGCACTCGCCGAGGGCGACCTCACGCGTCGCGCCGACCTCGACTCGTCCGACGACGTGGGCACCATGGGTGCCGCGCTGGACGAGGCGACCGAGCAGCTGCGTGCGCTCATCGGCTCCGTCGTCGGCTCGGCCGACGCGGTGGCTGCTGCGTCGGAGGAGCTGTCGGCGTCGTCGCAGCAGATCGCTGCGGGTGCTGAGGAGACCTCGGTGCAGGCCGATGTCGTGGCGGGTGCTGCGGACGAGGTGTCGCGCAACGTGCAGACCGTGGCTGCGGGTGCTGACGAGATGGGTGCCTCGATCCGTGAGATCGCCTCCTCTGCCAACGACGCTGCTCGTGTTGCCAACGAGGCGGTGAGCATCGTGGAGCGCACGAACGAGACGGTGGCGAAGCTGGGTACGTCATCCCAGGAGATCGGCAACGTGGTCAAGGTGATCACCTCGATCGCGGAGCAGACGAACCTGCTGGCGCTGAACGCGACGATCGAGGCCGCGCGTGCTGGTGAGGCCGGCAAGGGGTTCGCGGTCGTCGCGAACGAGGTCAAGGAGCTGGCGCAGGAGACCGCGCGGGCCACTGAGGACATCGCGCGTCGGGTCGAGGCGATCCAGGGCGACACCACGGGTGCGGTCGAGGCGATCGGTGAGATCTCCACGATCATCACCTCGATCAACGACTACCAGCTGACCATCGCCTCGGCGGTGGAGGAGCAGACCGCGACGACGAACGAGATGTCGCGCAACGTGGCGGAGGCCTCGAGTGGTTCGGGCGAGATCGCCGCGAACATCTCGGGTGTCTCGGGTGCGGCGCAGGCGACCACGCAGGCGCTGTCGCAGTCCCGCTCGGCCATCGACGAGATGGCCCGGATGGCGGCCGAGCTGCGCTCCGCCGTCGCCTTCTTCAAGGCCTGAGTTTCGAGGCCTGAGTTTCAAGGCCTGAGCAAGGCTCCTGCAAGACCCTGACCGTGCGACCGGACCGAGGGCTACGATCGCGCCATGGCGTACTCCGTGATCGGCGGGCCGGCCCTCGGCTTCGACCTGGCTCGCCTCCCCGGCGGGCACCAGGTCGCCGGGGTGCTGCGGGCGGCGCTCGCCGCCGGGCCCGACGACCTGGAGCAGCTGGCCGCGTGCCACCCCGGTCCCGGTGACCGGGAGGAGTGGCGACGCGCCTCGGCGGCCGCCACGGACACCCCCACGATGACCGACGCGCTGGCGCTCGCCGGCGCGGCCGTCGAGGAGGGCGCAGCGGGGGAGACCGCGCTGCTCCGCCGCCTGGAGACCAGCCTGCTCGGCGACGTGCGCGCGCTCGAGCGCCTGCTCCGACGCGACCTCCTCGACTGGACCTGGCTCGACAGCGGCTCCGTCGCCGTCCAGGACCCGGTCGCCTCGCTGGCCGCCGACGTGCTCGTCGACGCTGCCGCGAGCGCCTACCTCCGCGACCAGCTCCCGGACGACCTGCGCCGGGCGATGGCCGGCCCCTACGTGCGCGCCGGGCTGGCCCGCGACCACGACGACGTCACGGTCGGGCTCCCCGACGTCGACGCTCGTCTGGTCACCTTCGCCGGTGCCGACGCCGAGGTGCGCGAGGCGTGGCGCCGGGTCGTCGACGACCTCCGCGTCCACACCGCCCAATGGGCGCCCGCGATGCACCAGGCCACCTGGGCCCTCTCGCTCGCCGACCGGCTCCGCCTCGCGTGCGACGCCCAGCTGGCCGCCGTCATCGCCTTCGAGCGCGCGGACTTCGAGGCCCGCGACGCGGCGTACGGCGTCTGGAACGCCTGGTCGGGCGTCGTCCAGGCCGGCGCCGTCAGCGACCTCCTCGCTGCCGAGGACGCCGACATCCTGCTGCGTCCCTGGCGCCTGGTCCACGACCGGTCCTGACCACCGGATCTCCGGAGCCTTTCTCACCACACCCTGCTCAGGTCGTCCGAGGGACGGCCGATGTGATCTCTTGCCTGCCGCTGCGGCTGGTGCAGAGGTTGCAGAGGTGAGGTGCAGAGCATGGCCCGGATCCGGGTACTCGTGGTCGACGACTCCGTCGTCATCCGCAAGCTGGTGTCCGACCTGCTGGCGGAGGACCCCGACATCGAGGTGGTCGGCACGGCCGTCAACGGTCGCGCGGGCCTTCAGAAGATCGCGCTCCTGAAGCCCGACCTCGTCACCATGGACGTCGAGATGCCCGAGCTCAACGGCATCGAGACCGTCCGCAGCCTGCGTCAGTCCGGCAGCCGGATCCCGGTCATCATGTTCAGCACGCTGACCGAGCGCGGCGCCGAGGCCACCCTCGACGCGCTCGCCGCGGGCGCCTCGGACTACGTCCCGAAGCCCGCGAACGTCGGCAGCGTCGGCCGCTCGATGGAGCAGGTCCGCGAGGCGCTGATCCCGCGGATCAAGTCGCTCGTGCACCGGCCCGGTGTCGTCAGCACGACGGGCACCGTGGCGCCGGTGCGCCCGGCCCCGGTCGTCCTGCGCTCCCCGGCCCCGCGTCCGTCGGGCGGCCACCGGCTGCTCGTCATCGGCGCCTCGACCGGCGGCCCGGAGGCCTTGAGCACGCTGCTGTCCGCGCTGCCGCCGCTGCCGGTGCCGATCGCGGTCGTCCAGCACATGCCGCCGCTCTTCACCACGCAGTTCGCCGCCCGGCTCAACCGGCAGCTCGACGTCGAGGTCACCGAGGCCGTCCACGGCCAGGTGCTGCGACCGGGCACGGTCTGCATCGCCCCGGGCGAGTTCCACCTCGAGGTCGTCTCCGACAAGCGTGGCCTCGTCACCCGCCTGACCCAGGACCCGCCGGAGAACTACTGCCGCCCGGCCGTCGACGTGCTGTTCCGCAGCGCCGCCGCGGCCGTCGGTGGCTCGGTGCTCGGCGTCGTCCTGACCGGTATGGGCGCGGACGGTGCCAAGGGGTCGCGCAACATCGTCGACCGCGGGGGCGCCGTGCTCGCCCAGGACCAGCACACCTCCGTCGTGTGGGGGATGCCCGGCGCGGTCACGAACGCCGGCCTCGCCGAGCGGGTGCTGCCCCTCGCCGAGCTCCCCGCAGAGATCACCCGCCGTCTCGGCCACGTCAACAGTCCAGTCAATGCAGTAGCAGGAGGTGCACGGTGACCATCAGTCCCCAGGCCTTCACCTTCGTCCGTGAGCTCGTCCGTGCCGAAAGCGCGATCGTGCTCGAGACGGGCAAGGAGTACCTCGTCGAGTCACGGCTGGTGCCGTTGGCTCGCGCGGCAGGCCATCCAGATGTCGACGCGTACGTCGCCGACCTGTCCAAGCGCCGTACCCCCGCGGCGATGAAGCAGGTCGTCGAGGCGTTGACCACGAACGAGACGTCGTGGTTCCGCGACGCCGACCCCTTCACGGCGCTGCGCCAGAACGTCTTCCCGGCGTTGGCGAAGACGCGGTCCAACCGCACGCTGCGGATCTGGGCGGGTGCGTGCTCGAGCGGCCAGGAGCCGTACAGCATCATCATGACCGCCCTGGACACCCCCGAGCTGGCCGGTTGGAAGATCGAGCTCGTCGCCACCGACCTGTCGGAGGAGATGCTCAACCGCTCGCGCAAGGGCGAGTACTCGCAGCTGGAGGTCAACCGTGGCCTGCCGGCGACGACGTTGGTCCGGCATTTCGAGCGCTCCGGCCTCAACTGGCGGATCAACCAGTCGATCAGGGACCGTGTGGAGTTCCGCAGCCTGAACCTGACCCGGCCCTTCCCGCCGATGGGTCGGTTCGACATCGTGTTCCTCCGCAACGTGCTCATCTACTTCGACCTGCCCACCAAGCGCGACGTGCTCAAGCGCGTGCGCCAGGTGATGGCGCCCGACGGCCACCTCTTCCTGGGGGCGGCCGAGATGACCATGGGCGTCGACGACGCCTGGGAACGGGTGCCTGCAGGTCGGTCTTCGGTGTATCGGATCAGAGAGGAACAGAGCACATGCGTGCGTTGATTGTCGACGATTCTCGAGCGATGCGCCGGATCGTCGGCCGCATCCTCGAGGGCGCCGGTTTCGAGGTGCTCGAGGCCGGCGACGGCCAGGAGGCACTGGGCGTGCTGGAGGGCCTCGACGGCCCGCCCGAGCTGGCCTGTGTCGACTGGAACATGCCGGTGATGGACGGCTTCACGTTCATCACCGAGGTCCGCAGGCGGTCCGAGTGGCGCTCCATCACGCTGATGATGGTCACCACCGAGAGCGAGATGGACCAGATCGTACGAGCGCTGGCGGCCGGCGCCCACGAGTACCTCATCAAGCCGTTCACTGGTGAGGCCATGCTGGAGAAGCTCGACCTGCTCGGGCTCCTCCCGACTTCGACGGGGGTCTGACATGACCATCTCAAGCGCGCCCGACGAGGCGCTCGTCCTCGCTGCCATCGAGCAGGTGTGGGGCTCCATGCTCTTCGCGTCCGCCGAGCCGTGGCCGTCCGACCGGGCGGCCGACTTCGGCACCGGCGTCCAGGCGCAGATCGAGCTGCGCGGCGACTGGAACGGTCGCCTCGTCCTCACCTGTGACAGCGACGTCGCGACCCAGATCGCCGGCGCCATGCTCGGCCTGGGGCCGGACGAGGAGCTGCCGGAGCCGGACATCCACGACGCGGTGGGCGAGGTCCTCAACGTCGTCGGCGGCAGCGTCAAGGGCGCCCTGGTGGGCACCTGGGCGCTCGGCCTGCCCGGCGTCACCGAGACCAGCGAGGCGCCGGGGCGCGACGAGTCGTTCGTCGTGTCGTGGGGCGACGCTCCGGTCTACGTCCAGATCCTCCCGGACGCGGCCTGAGCGCCGGCCGCGGCCAGGAACAGCAAGTAGTAGCGAGCAAGAAGGAAAGATCATGAAGATCCTCATCGCCGACGACAGCAAGGTCATGCGTCAGATCGTGCTGCGGACCATGCGACAGGCCGGATTCGGGCACCACGACTTCGTGGAGGCCGTGGACGGCGCCGAGGCCCTGGACAAGGTCGCCGCCGAGGCGCCCGACCTGGTCCTCTCGGACTGGAACATGCCGAACAAGACGGGCATCGAGCTGCTCCGCGCCCTGCGCGGCACGGGCAACGCGATCCCGTTCGGCTTCGTGACCTCGGAGGGGTCGGAGGACATGCGTGAGACCGCCAAGGCGGCCGGCGCGATGTTCCTGATCGCGAAGCCGTTCACGGCCGAGCACTTCGAGTCCGAGCTGTCCGGAATGCTGGGCTGACCTGCCATGCTTCCCGACCGCAAGGACATCAAGGACCTCTTCGAGGGACTGCTCGGCCGCGACGTCGACATCACGGAGGGGCGGCCGGTGGACATCGGCATCCCCAAGCCCGTGATCGCGTCGTACGTCGACGACGCGCAGCGCCTGCGAGCGGTCGCGGTGATGAGCTTCGGCCTCGCCGCCCGCTCCGGCGCGGCGCTCGCGCTCGTGCCCCGGGGTGCCGCGGAGGCGGCCGAGGAGGACCGGCTGCTGCCGGACAACCTCTTCGACAACGCCTACGAGATCTGCAACGTCCTCGCCGCGCCGTTCGGTGACGCCATGGGCACCCACCTGAGGCTCTCCGAGGCGTACGCGCCGTCGTCGCCGGTGCCCTCGCACCTGCTCTCGGTCGCGTCGCAGCTCGCCGCGCGCGAGGACGTGGACCTCGAGATCACCGGCTACGGCAAGGGCACGCTCAGCCTCGTCGTCTCCGTCTGAGAGTCGTCCGACCTGGGGGCGGCCACTGACGGTGGCCGCCCGTAGGCTGGGGCGAGATGAGTACGTCGATCCCGCTTCCCGGCCTCGAGTCCGTCGCGCCCTCCGATCCGCCTCGCCGCGGCCCGAGCCGTGACGCGCTCCTCGAGGGACTGAACGAGCCGCAGCGCGCCGCCGTGATGCACGAGGGCGCGCCCCTGCTCGTGGTCGCGGGCGCCGGCTCGGGCAAGACGCGGGTGCTGACCCGACGGATCGCCTGGCTGATCTCGGAGCGGCGCGCGCACCCGGGCTCGATCCTCGCGATCACCTTCACCAACAAGGCCGCCGCCGAGATGAAGGAGCGGGTCGAGGACCTGGTCGGCAAGCGCGCCCGGATCATGTGGGTGTCGACGTTCCACTCCGCCTGCGTGCGGATCCTGCGCAAGGAGTCCGACAAGCTCGGCTACAAGTCGAACTTCTCGATCTACGACGCGGCCGACCAGAAGCGCCTGATGACCCTGGTCTGCAACGACCTCGACCTCGACCCGCGCCGCTACCAGCCCGGCGCGCTGCTGCACTGGGTCTCCAACCAGAAGAACGAGCTGCGCGACCCCGAGGACGCCACCAAGGACGCCCGCAACAACCTCGAGGAGACGTACGCCGCGGCGTACACGACCTACCAGCGCCGCCTGCGTGAGGCGAACGCGCTCGACTTCGACGACCTGATCATGGCGACGGTCCACCTCCTCCAGACGTTCCCCGAGGTGCGCGAGACCTACCGGCGCCGCTTCCGCCACGTGCTGGTCGACGAGTACCAGGACACCAACCACGCGCAGTACGCGCTCATCCACCAGCTCTGCGCAGACAACCCTGAAGACCTCGACAGCACCGAGGAGCGGGTCGAGCCGGCGGAGCTGATGGTCGTCGGCGACGCCGACCAGTCGATCTACGCCTTCCGCGGCGCCAACATCCGCAACATCCTCGACTTCGAGCAGGACTTCCCCAACGCGACATCGATCCTGCTGGAGCAGAACTACCGCTCCACGCAGACGATCCTCAACGCCGCGAACGCCGTCATCGGCCACAACAAGGGCCGCAAGGAGAAGCGGCTGTGGTCCGAGGCCGGCGACGGCGACCGCATCGTCGGGTACGTCGCCGACGACGAGCGAGACGAGGCCCGCTTCGTCTCCGAGGAGATCGACACCCTGGTCGACGAGAAGGCCGCCCGGCCCGGCGACGTCGCGATCTTCTACCGCACCAACGCCCAGTCCCGGGTGTTCGAGGAGGTGTTCATCCGCACCGGCCAGCCCTACAAGGTCGTCGGCGGGGTGCGCTTCTACGAGCGCCGCGAGGTGCGCGACGCCCTGGCCTACCTGCGGATGCTGGTCAACCCGGCCGACCAGGTCTCGTTGCGCCGGATCCTGAACACCCCCAAGCGCGGCATCGGCGACCGGGCCGTCGCCTGCGTGCAGGCGCTCGCCGACCGCGACCGGATCATCTTCTGGGAGGCACTGCAGCGCGCCGAGGACGCGCCCGGCCTGGCCACGCGCTCGCTGAGCGCGATCCAGGCGTTCGTGGCGATGGTCCAGGAGCTCCAGTCGATGGTCGACGCGGGGGAGCGCGCCGACGTCGTGCTCGAGAGCGTGCTGGCCCGCTCCGGCTACCTGACCTCGCTCGAGGAGAGCGACGACCCGCAGGACGAGACCCGGCTGGAGAACCTCGCCGAGCTGGTCGCCGTCGCCCGGGAGTTCGCCGAGGACCCGCTCGCCGGCCCGTCGGCGGACCCGACCGACGTCGAGGCCGGCATCGTGGCGCCCGGGCTGGCCGACTTCCTGGAGCGGGTCGCGCTCGTCGCCGACACCGACCAGATTCCCGACGACGACCCCGACGACCAGGGCGTGGTCACCCTGATGACGCTGCACACCGCCAAGGGCCTGGAGTTCCCGGTCGTCTTCCTCACCGGCCTCGAGGACGGCGTCTTCCCGCACGCCCGCGCGCTCGGCGACCAGCCCGAGCTCGAGGAGGAGCGCCGGCTCGCGTACGTCGGGGTCACCCGCGCCCGCGCGCGCCTCTACATCTCACGAGCGGTGGTCCGCTCCGCCTGGGGCGCCCCGTCGCACAACCCCGGCTCGCGGTTCCTCGACGAGCTGCCGGTCGACCTGGTCGACTGGCGCCGCACCGAGGCGGCCCAGGCCCAGTGGGGCCGGCCCGACCTCAGCGGCTCCGCCGGCCAGCGCCTCGGCGCCCCGACGGTCGCCGGCCGCCGCAACTTCTCGGCCGCCGCCGTACGCGCCGACGCCGCCGCCCGCGCCAAGCCGGCCCGCGAGATCCCGAGCCTCGAGCCCGGTGACCGGGTCCTGCACGACTCGTTCGGCATGGGCACCGTCGTCGCGCTGGAGGGCGTCGCCGAGAAGGCCGTCGCCTCCATCGACTTCGGCTCCGAGGGCGTCAAGCGACTGCTGCTCCGCTACGCCCCCGTGGAGAAGCTCTAGCCCGAATCGGGACTTCTGGTCAGTCGAATCCGGGGTTCTGGTCGCGTCAACTGACCAGGACTCCGGAACGGAGTGACCGAGAGTCCGGACTCGACGTCAGGTCAGGGCTGAAGCCCGTGCACGACCAGCGCGGCGTACGGGTCGACGGGGTCGCCGCCGCCGGGACGCACCTCGAGGTGCAGGTGCGGGCCGGTCACGTTGCCGGTGGAGCCGACGTAGCCGATCAGCTGGCCGCCGGTGACGGTGTCGCCGACGTTGACGACGTACGACGTCTGGTGGCAGTACCAGAGCTCGGTGCCGTCATCGAGGGTGACGACGGTCTTGTTGCCGTAGGCCCCGTCGTAACCGACGGAGGTGACGACGCCGTTGGCGACCGCGTGGATCTCGGTGCCGCTGGGCGCCGCGAAGTCCAGACCCGTGTGGAAGTGCGACCACAGTCCGCTGTAGTCGCCGAAGCGGGCGGTGAGGTGGTAGCCGGAGACCGGCAGCTGCCACTGGTTCAGGCGGAGCTTGTCCGCCTGGTTCTGGGCCTGCTCGGCGAGCTTGACGAGGGCGGCGTTGCGCTCGCGGTTCTGCGCCTCGGCCTCGTCCTGGAGCTTGTCGTCGGCCGCGTCCGCGAGGGCGTCGCGACGGGAGTCGCGGCTCACGGTGGAGCGGTTGAGGAGGCTGACCTTGCCGATCTGGCTCGCGCCGCTGAGAGCGCTCGCCTGGCTGAACCGGGGGCTCTCCTCGCCATGGAGCCCGCCGGCTGCGGTCACCGCGCCACCGGCCGAGATCGCTAGTGCCGCCAGGCCCAGCAGGACCGGAGCGCCGGGGAGGCCGCGGAAGAGGGGAGCGCGCGAGGAGCTGCGGCGCGCGCCGGGCCTGGAGGGCTCGGTGCGCGGCGTGTGGGTCGCGCGGACGCCGCCGATGCGCGACGTCTGGTAGACGGTCGGGCGCTCCGCGAGCTCGCGCGGCGGGTAGACCGTGACCGGGAGCACCTGCGTCTCCTCGTCCTCGCGGAGGACGGGGGCGGTGCGGACGGCGGGGGACTGGGCGGACCTGCGGCCGGGCTTCTCTGCGCGACGCTTACCCGCGACCGGGGTCGGGAGGTCCGAGGGACGGCGGCCGGGGCCGCGACGTACCGCTCGGTGGTTGCCCATACGTTTGCTTCTCCGCTGCTCGGGGTTCAGACGGCGAGGTGCGACTGTAACGGATTGATCACGGAGCCGGGTAACCAACGCCGAGAACTTGTGGACGAAAATCGTCGAGGACGACCTTCTCATGACTTCGCCCAGAACTGACATCGGCCGTTCGGTCACGCTCCACACCCTGCGTGTCGACTTTTTACCTTCGACGCCGCGACGTGGTGCGGCTCACGCCTGGGCTAGCCTCGCGGGCATGACCTCCTCACCGGGTGCAGCGGTACGTCGGATCCGCATCGTCGTGGGCAAGCCGGGGCTCGACGGGCACGACCGCGGCGCCAAGATCGTCGCCCGCGCGCTGCGCGACGCCGGCCACGAGGTGGTCTATACCGGTCTCCACCAGACCCCGGAGCAGATCGTCGAGACCGCGATCCAGGAGGACGCCGACCTGATCGGGCTCTCCGTGCTCTCCGGCGCGCACATGACCCTCTTCCGGCGCCTGCTCGAGCTGCTCGCCGAGCGGGACGCCTCCGACATCGTCGTCTTCGGTGGCGGGATCATCCCGGAGGAGGACATCCCGGTGCTCGAGGACCTCGGGGTCGCCAAGGTCTTCACCCCGGGCGCGACCACCGGCGAGATCAGCGGCTGGGTGGCCGAGCACTTCGCGGAAGCCTCCGGCTGAGCGCGGTCCAAACCCCTGCCGTCCGTGCCCCACGTCACGTCTGCCCGGCCTCGTCGTACGCCGAGGGACGGGTCTAGGGTGCGAGAGACACCCTTGAGTACGTGGCGGGCGCTCTGCTCCTCGACGGGGCAGCGCCCTGCCCGCTCCGAGAACTAGAGACTTGGTGGATCTGTGGATCTGATGGAATTCCAGGCGAAGGAGCTCTTCGCCAAGCACGGTGTGGCAACGACCCTCGGCGCCGTCGTCGAGACCGCGGACGCGGCCAAGGCGGCTGCCGAGCAGCTCGGTGGCGTGACCGTCATCAAGGCCCAGGTCAAGGCCGGCGGTCGCGGCAAGGCCGGCGGCGTGAAGCTCGCCAAGACGGCCGACGAGGCCTTCGAGCACGCGTCGAACATCCTCGGCATGGAGATCAAGGGCCTGACCGTCAACCGCGTGCTCGTCACGCCGGCGACGCCGCCCGAGGAGGAGTACTACTTCTCCTTCCTGCTGGACCGCGCCAACCGCCAGTACCTCTGCATCGCCTCCGTCGAGGGTGGTGTCGAGATCGAGGAGGTCGCGAAGACCAACCCCGACGCGGTCAAGCAGATCGCCATCGACCCGGGCACCGGCGTCGACGCCACCAAGGCCCGCGAGATCGCGACCGAGGCGAAGTTCCCCGAGCCCGTCTTCGAGCAGGCCGTCGAGATGATCGAGGCGCTCTACAAGGTCTTCGTCGAGGAGGACGCCACGCTCGTCGAGGTCAACCCGCTCGCGCGGCTGGCCGGCGACAAGCTGGAGGCCCTCGACGGCAAGGTGTCGCTCGACGACAACGCCTCCGAGGTGCGTCACCACGACCACGAGGCGTTCGAGATCAAGGACGAGACGGACCCGCTCGAGGCGAAGGCCAAGGACAAGGGCCTCAACTACGTCAAGCTCGACGGCCAGGTCGGCATCATCGGCAACGGCGCGGGCCTGGTCATGTCGACGCTCGACGTGGTCGCGTACGCCGGCGAGGCGCACGGCAACGTCAAGCCCGCCAACTTCCTCGACATCGGTGGCGGCGCCAACGCCCAGGTGATGGCCGACGGCCTCGACGTGATCCTCAACGACCCGCAGGTCAAGAGCGTCTTCGTGAACGTCTTCGGTGGCATCACGGCGTGCGACGAGGTCGCCAACGGCATCAAGGGTGCGCTCGAGATCCTCGGCGACGCGGCGACCAAGCCGCTCGTCGTACGCCTCGACGGCAACAACGTCGACAAGGGCCGCGCGATCCTCGACGAGCTGAACCACCCGCTGGTCACGCAGGTCGACACCATGGACGGCGCGGCCGACAAGGCCGCCGAGCTCGCGAACGCGTAAGGACGAAGAAACAGATGTCTATCTACCTCAACAAGGACTCCAAGATCATCGTCCAGGGCATCACGGGCGGCATGGGCTCCAAGCACACCACCCTGATGATCGAGTCCGGCAGCAACATCGTCGGTGGCGTGAACGCTCGCAAGGCCGGCACCACCGTCGAGCTCGCCGGCACCACCCAGCCGGTCTTCGGCTCGGTGGAGGAGGCGATGAAGGAGACCGGCGCCGACGTCTCGGTCGTCTTCGTGCCCCCGGCCTTCACCAAGGACGCCTGCATCGAGGCCATCGACGCCGGCATCGGCCTGCTCGTGGTCATCACCGAGGGCGTGCCGGTCCAGGACACCGCCGAGGTCTGGTCCTACCTCCAGTCGGACAAGAACCACTCCGGCACCCGGATGATCGGCCCGAACTGCCCCGGCATCATCACCCCGGGCGAGTCCCTGGCCGGCATCACGCCCCACACCATCGCGGGCACCGGCCCGATCGGTCTCGTGTCGAAGTCGGGCACGCTGACCTACCAGATGATGTACGAGCTGAAGGACTTCGGCTTCTCGACCGCCATCGGCATCGGTGGTGACCCGATCATCGGCACCACCCACATCGACGCCCTGGCCGCCTTCGAGGCCGACCCCGACACCAAGGCGATCGTGATGATCGGCGAGATCGGCGGCGACGCCGAGGAGCGGGCCGCGGCGTACATCAAGGACAACGTGACGAAGCCGGTCGTCGGCTACGTCGCGGGCTTCACGGCCCCCGAGGGCAAGACCATGGGCCACGCCGGCGCCATCGTCTCCGGCTCCTCGGGCACCGCTCAGGCGAAGAAGGAGGCCCTCGAGGCCGTCGGCGTGAAGGTCGGCAAGACGCCGTCCGAGACCGCCGCCCTCATGCGCGAGGTCCTGCAGGGCCTCTGACCCACCGCCTACGTCGACCCGCCCGGGAGTCCCGGGCGGGTCGTCGTCATTTCCCGCAGGCGTCGGCGGAGAAGACGCACATCAGCTTCTCGACCCCGTGCGCGCGGTTCTGCAGGAGCTGCACCGTCTGCTGGCCGACCTCGACGGAGCCAGCGCTGCCGAAGTAGGTCTTGTCCAGCAGCAGCGCGTTGCCGACCCGGGTCACGACGTAGGCGTTGCCCTCACCGGTCGGCCCTGCGGAGTCGCCGTACTGGTCCATGTAGGCCAGGGCGTCGTCGCCCGAGGTGGCGCGCAGCTTGACCGGCTGGATGTAGTCGCCGCCACCGGTCGACTGGTCCGGGCAGTCGACGACGGCCTGGCGCATGGCGGCCAGGGCGTCGGTCGCTGCGCCCTCGGTCGGGTAGAGGGCGAGGGTGCGCTGCTCGCCGCCCTCGGCGAGGTCGCTCCAGACGGCGCCGAGGACGTCGGTCGTCTCCGGCTGCTCCGGCGTCCAGACGTCGCTGCCACAGATCGCGATCGACGAGAACACGACCTCGCCGCGCTCCTTGCCGACATGGGCGGGATCGTCGGTCGTGCCCATCCCGTCACCGAGCGCGAAGTCGTCGGGCACCGACGTCACCCAGGTGACCTCGTGGGTCGTGGGGGACGCGCTGTGGGCGACACCGGGGTCGCGGCTGCTGCCGGTCGTGTTGTTCGACGCGGCCATCGCGATCGGTGTCGCGATGATCGCCACCGCGGCGACCCCGCCGATGGCGGCGAGCGCGTTGTTGCGGCGACGCATCCGGGTGCCGCGACGGCGTACCTCGGAGGCGGGGAGCGGGTTCATGGTCAGTCCTGGGTCGGTGAAGTTCTCGAGCTCGTCGATGGGGTCAGGCATGGCTGAGTCCTTCCTCGTCGGCGAGCAGTGCGGCCAGCGCGGCGCGGCCCCGGCTGAGCCGGGCCTTGATGGTTCCTTCGGGTACGCCGACCTCGCGGGCGACGTCGTGCACGGGCAGGTCGGCGATGTGGTGGAGCACCAGCGCCTGCCGCTGTGCCTCGGGGAGCTGCTTGAGGGCCGCGACCAGGGCGACGTGTGCCTCGCTGGGCGCCGCGCTCTCGAACGCCGGGCCGACGGCCCGGTCGACCGGCCGGCGGCCGCGCACGGTGCGCCGCCAGCGGCTGACGGCCAGGCGGTACGCCGTCGTGCGCACCCACGCTTCCGGGTGCTCGGCCTTCTCGAGCCTTCTTCGGTGCGCCCAGGCGCGGACGAACGCCTCCTGCACGCACTCCTGCGCCTCGTCGCGGTTGCCGATCATGGCGTAGACCTGGCCGGTGATCCGCTGGAACGACGCGGCGTAGAAGTCGTCGAACTCGCGTTCGTCCATCGACTCTGGTCCCGTCTCGTCAGGTCAGCAACGGTTGCTGATCGTGGGGGATACGCCCGAGCGGGACCCACGGTTGCATGCGGGACGAGAAAAGTTCCGGAGGCGCTCAGCCGGACTTCGGGGGCGGCATCTCCGACAGCCGGTCGAGCGCGCGCTGGGTGAGTGCGACGAACGCGTCCTGGTCGATCGTGACGCCCTTGACCGGCACGAAGCCGACCTGGGCGACGGCGGTGCCGTCGCGGACGATGCCCATCAGGAAGTTCATCGTCCTGTCGTCGGTGACCTCCGTGCTCACCCGCCACACGGTGAGCTCGGTGTCGCCCTTCTGGGTGGTGCGGAGGCGGGTCACCCGGGTGCCGATCTGCTTCTTCGAGCAGCGGCCGAGCTTGTCGCGCACGTCGCCGACGAACGCCTTCGCCTTGCCGGCCGGGAGCGTGCCGACCGTCTCGGTCAGCCCGAACTCGTCGGGCAGCTTGGCCTCCGGCACCAGGAACGTCCGGGTCACGTTGTTGCTGATCCCGCCGGAGTCGAAGTCCGTGCCGTCGCAGTGCGTCGCCGCCGGGTTGGTCATCGCCTTCCGCGGCTCGGTGCCCACCCACGGCCGGTCGACGCCGGCGGCGGGTGGCAGGTCGACCTCGTCGAGCATCCCCGGGACCTGGGCGACCGGGACCGGCGCGGTGACGGTCGGCTTCGGGTCGGTCGTGCAGGCTCCGCCCTCGGGCAGCTCGCAGAGCTGGTTGACGCCGGTGCCGAGCAGCTTGGCCACGGCGGCCGGACGGGGGCCGTCGCCGGCCGCGCTGGTGCTGACGGTCGTGGTCGTGTAGCTGCCGGTGCGGGCCACCGCGGCCACGATGTCGGAGTCCGGGTCAGTGCGCGTGTTGAGCGTGAAGAGCATCGCCTCGTCGCCGACGCCGGAGAGCTCGTAGGTCTCGACCAGCTGCGCCCGGTTGTCCCGGCAGGCCGCGAACCAGCCGACGGCCGCGTCGAAGCTGCGCTCGGCCGCCCGTTCGGTGTGCGCCGCCTCGGCGGTCTGGGCGAGCGTGGGAGCGGGCTTCTTGCCCTGCTGCTTGCCTGCCTGCTGACCCTGCTGCGGGGCGAAGGTGCGGAACACCGCGGCGTCCGGCCGGTTGCGCGGTGCGGCGTACCGCGTCTGCTGGCAGGCCACCGCCTTGCCGTCGCCCGCGGAGTTGTCGTCGGTGGTCGCGACCGTCCAGCCGCCCTTGGTCGACACGAGTCGGCTGGCGCTGTCGGCCCCGAGCATCGTCTCCTCGGGCAGGTCGACGACCGTCGACCCCGGCTCCGGTGCGTGGGTCGGCTCGACCCGCTCGCCGGCGAGCGTGGGTCGGACGCCGTCGGCGTCGGTCACCAGCGTCCCCGCGACCACCAGGGCCGCCGCCGTCGCCACGACCCCGATCACGGTGTGGGTACGCCGGCGGGTCGCGCCGGCGCGGCGCAGGATCGTGGGCCGCGGCCAGCGGTTGGTCTCGACGTGGCTGCGGACCGCCTCCAGCACCGAGCGCACCTCGGTCGAGGGCACCTCGCGGTGCAGGGAGAAGGTCGACGTCGCGGTCTGGAGCTCGCGCTCCGCCTCGGTGCGGGGGAGCCCGACCTCGCGCGCCATCGCGGTCAGCGAGCTGCTGGTCAGCTCGGTCACCAGCAGCACGCGGCGCTGGGTCATCGACAGCCGGCCGAGGGCGTCCAGGGTCGCCTTGACGTCGGGGTCGAGGTTCTTCTCGCGGTGCCACAGCTTCGCCGTGTGCCGGCGTACGGCGTGCCGGCAGGCGTGCTCGCGCACCCAGGCCTCCGGGTCCTCGACCCGCGAGACCTTGCGCCAGTGGTGCCAGGCGACGACGAAGGCGTCGCGCACCGCTGCCCGCGAGGACGGGAGGTCGCCAGTGAGGCAGTACGTCAGCAGCAGGAGGCGGGTGCGGACGTCCTTGTAGAACTGGTCGAACTCGTCGGGCTCGGTCATGGCGCCGTCCACGGTAGCCGGACGCCCCGATCCGTGCCGATTCGGCGTGTGCACCCGGATCCGGCGCCCGCGGCGGGCGATGATGGCGACACCATGACGTCGCTGCTCCCCGGATCGCTCTCGACCGGACCGGCCTCGGTCGCGCGCGGCCGAGGCGCCTCTGACGCGCGGCACCGGTCGCCGCTGGTGCCCGTCGCCCTCCTCGGCGGCGTGGTCGCGGCGGGTGCGACGCTCCTGATCTGTCTGGCGGTCGGGGTCGTGGGCTGGTTCCTCGCCGACGCGGGTGCACACGGAACCCCACGCGGGGGGCTTCGCGTGGGGGCGCTCGGTTGGCTGCTGGCCCACGGCTCCGGACTCAGCGTCGACGGGGTCGCCGTCACCCTGGTCCCGCTCGGGATCACGGCCCTCTGCGCGTGGTCCTGCTGGCGGGTCGGGCACCGGGTCGGCGACGCGATCTCGGGCCACGGCCCCGACGCCGACCGGATCGCCGACGGGGAGCGGGACTGGACGGTCCCGATCGCCGCCTCGATGTTCACCGTCGGCTACCTCCTCGTGGCGATCGTCACAGGCGTGGTGGCCTCCACCCCCGAGACCGCACCGTCGCTCGCGCGGGTCGTCGGCTGGTCCTTCCTGATCTCCGCGGCCTTCGGCTGGGCCGGCGTCGCGACCGGCTCCGGGCGGCTCGCGATCTGGGCGACCGTCGTACCGCCCTGGATGCGCGCCGCGCTCGCCGGCGGCCTGCGGATCCTCGGCGCGTTCCTGGTCGTCTCGACCGCGGTCTTCCTGGTCGCCCTCGCGGTCGACTTCGGTACGGCGGCCAGCGTGATGTCCCGCCTCCACCTGGGTGCCGGCGACGCGACCGTCTACACGCTCCTGACCGCGATGCTCGTCCCCAACGCCTCGATCTTCACCAGCAGCTACCTGCTCGGCCCCGGCTTCCTGGTCGGCACGGGCACGGTGGTCTCTCCGACCCTGGTGTCGCTGGGCCCGGTCCCGATGTTCCCGCTGCTGGCGGCGCTGCCCGACAACGGCGCCACGCCGGCGTGGGCGACCTACCTGGTCGCCGTGCCCCCGGTCGTCGCGGCCGTGGCGGCTGCCCGCGCCCAGCGCCGCACGCCCACCCTCCGGTGGGAGGAGGGCGCCCTGCGCGGCTGCGTCGGTGGCGTGACCGCCGGCATCCTGCTCGGGATCCTGGCCGCCGTCGCCGGCGGTGCCGCGGGACCCGGCCGGATGCAGTCGGTCGGCCCGGACGCGATGGACGTGCTCGTGCACGCGGTGACGGCATTCGGTCTCGGCGGCGTCGTCGGTGGCCTGGCCATGACCTGGTGGCAGCGCCGCGCCGCCCGCCACGCACCCTAGACTCCTCGCGTGCCCGAGCCCGCTGCCGTCGTCGTCCTCGTGTCGGGTGCCGGCACCAACCTCCAGGCGCTGATCGACGCCTCCACCGACCCGGCGTACGGCGCCCGCGTGGTCGCCGTCGGCGCCGACCGTGAGGGCATCGAGGGCCTGGCGCGCGCCGAGCGCGCCGGCATCCCGACCTTCGCCGTGAAGCTCAAGGACTTCGAGAGCCGCGAGGAGTGGGACGCCGCGCTCGCCGGCGCCGTCGCGGCGTACGACCCCGACATCGTCGTGCTCGCCGGCTTCATGAAGCTCGTGGGCACCACGTTCCTCGGCCTGTACGGCGGCAAGGTGGTCAACACCCACCCCGCCCTGTCCCCGTCGTTCCCCGGGATGCACGGGCCCGCCGAGGCGCTGGCGTACGGCGTGAAGGTCACCGGTGCGACGCTCTTCGTGGTCGACCCGGGCGTCGACACCGGCCCGATCATCGCCCAGGCGACCGTCCCGGTCGCCGACGACGACACCGTCGAGACGCTGCACGAGCGGATCAAGGGAGCCGAGCGGACGATGCTCGTCGCGTCGGTCGGCCGGATGGCCCGCGACGGCTTCGTGGTCGAGGGGCGCCGGGTCCGGATGGGCGGCCTCGGCCCTCTAGACTGACGCCACACGACTGGCGAAGGTGGGACCACCACCAGGGAGTGACGCCGGGAGCATCGACCGCCTGGGTGCTTCCCCACGCCGAGCAGGAGTGTCCCCATGTCTGACCACCGGATCCCGATCAAGCGCGCACTGGTCTCCGTCTACGACAAGTCCGGGCTCGAGGACCTCGTCCGGGCGCTCCACGACGCCGGCGTCGAGCTCGTCTCCACCGGTGGCTCGGCGGCGCTGATCGCCGGGCTGGACCTGCCGGTCACCAAGGTCGAGGACCTGACCGGCTTCCCCGAGTGCCTCGACGGGCGCGTCAAGACGCTGCACCCGCGCGTGCACGCCGGGATCCTCGCCGACCGCCGCCTCGACTCCCACGTCGAGCAGCTGGCGGAGCTCGGTGTCGAGCCCTTCGACCTCGTGGTCTCCAACCTCTACCCCTTCGTGCAGACCGTCGCCTCCGGTGCGACGCCCGACGAGTGCGTCGAGCAGATCGACATCGGCGGCCCGTCGATGGTCCGCGCGGCCGCCAAGAACCACCCGTCGGTCGCGATCGTCACCTCCCCGGACCGGTACGCCGACGTGGTCGCCGCGCTGGCCGACGGCGGCTTCACCCTCGAGCAGCGCAAGCGGCTCGCCGCCGAGGCGTTCGTGCACACCGCGTCGTACGACGTCGCCGTGGCGTCCTGGATGGGCAACGTCCTCACCGACACCTCCGACGGGACCGGGTTCCCGGCCTGGACCGGCGCGACCTGGGAGAAGGCCGCGGTGCTGCGTTACGGCGAGAACCCGCACCAGCCGGCCGCGCTCTACCGACACTGGCGGGGCGGCCTGGCCGCAGCCGAGCAGCTGCACGGCAAGGAGATGTCCTACAACAACTACGTGGACACCGATGCCGCCCGCCGGGCGGCCAACGACTTCGACGACCCCGCGGTCGCGATCATCAAGCACGCCAACCCGTGCGGCATCGCGGTCGGGGCCGACGTCGCCGACGCGCACCGTCGCGCCCACGAGTGCGACCCGGTGTCCGCCTTCGGCGGCGTGATCGCCGTGAACCGACCGGTCTCGGTCGAGATGGCGCGTCAGGTGGCCGAGGTGTTCACGGAGGTGATCGTCGCGCCGGCGTACGACGAGGGCGCGGTCGAGGTCCTCCAGGGCAAGAAGAACATCCGGATCCTGGTGTGCCCCGTCGACGCGCACCCCGACCCGGTCGAGTTCCGCCCGATCAGCGGAGGGATGCTTATGCAGCGCGTCGACCACGTCGATGCCGAGGGCGACGACCCGTCGACCTGGACGCTCGCGACCGGCTCGGCCGCCTCGCCCGAGGTGCTCGCCGACCTGGCGTTCGCCTGGCAGGCCTGCCGCTCGGTGAAGTCCAACGCGATCCTGCTCGCCAAGGACGGCGCGTCCGTCGGCGTCGGCATGGGCCAGGTCAACCGCGTCGACTCCTGCAAGCTCGCCGTCGAGCGCGCGGGGGAGCGGTCGGTCGGCTCGGCCGCCGCGTCCGACGCGTTCTTCCCGTTCGAGGACGGCCCGCAGATCCTCATCGACGCCGGCGTCACCGCGATCGTCCAGCCGGGCGGCTCGGTGCGCGACCAGCTCACCATCGACGCGTGCAACGCGGCCGGGGTGACGATGTACTTCACCGGCACCCGGCACTTCTTCCACTGATCATCGAACGGCAGGATGACCCCGTGACTGCACAGAAGCTGGACGGCTCCGCCACGCTCAAGGCGATCAAGGTCGAGCTGACAGAACGCGTGGCCAAGCTCCGCGAGCAGGGCGTCGTGCCCGGCCTCGGCACCGTCCTGGTCGGCGACGACCCGGGCTCGCACTGGTACGTCGGCGCCAAGCACAAGGACTGCGCCGAGATCGGCATCGAGTCGATCCGGGTGGACCTGCCGGCGACCGCCACCCAGGCCGAGGTCGAGGCGGAGATCGACCGTCTCAACGCCGACCCGGGCTGCACCGGGTTCCTGGTGCAGCAGCCGACCGGGCTCGACGAGTTCCGGCTGCTCTCGCGCGTCGACCCCGACAAGGACGTCGACGGCCTGCACCCGACCAACCTCGGCAAGCTGGTGCTCGGCGAGGCCGGCCCGCTCCCGTGCACGCCGATCGGCTGCATCGAGCTGCTGCGCCGCCACGACGTCGAGCTGAACGGCGCCGAGGTGGTCGTCGTCGGCCGTGGCCTCACCGTCGGCCGCCCGCTCGGCCTGCTGCTCACCCGCCGGTCGGAGAACTCCACGGTCACGCTGTGCCACACCGGCACCCGCGACCTGGCCGCCCACACGCGTACGGCGGACGTCATCGTCGCCGCCGCCGGGGTCCCCGGCATCATCAGCGGCGACATGGTCAAGCCCGGGGCTGCCGTGCTCGACGTGGGCGTCTCGCGGGTCGACGGCAAGATCGCCGGCGACGTCGCGGACGACGTGTGGGACGTCGCCGGGTGGGTCTCGCCCAACCCCGGCGGGGTCGGCCCGATGACCCGGGCGATGCTGCTGTCCAACATCGTGACCGCTGCCGAACGTCAGGTGTCGTGAGCGAGCTCGAGCCACCGCAGGAGGAGCCACGGGCCTCGGCCGAGGGGGACGAGGTCGAGGACGGCGCCCGGCGCTACCCGTCGACGATCGGCGGCGCGTTCTACCTCGGCGTGCTCGCGGTCGTCGCGATCTCGCTGGGCATCGTCACCTCGGGCGACTGGCGGCTCGGGGTGCGCTGGTTCGGCGGCGCGCTGCTCTTCGCCGCGCTGGTCCGGGCCGTGCTGCCGGCCAAGGACGCCGGCATGCTCGCCGTGCGCAAGCGCTGGTGGGACTGCTTCCTGCTCGTCGCCACCGGGGTCGCGCTGATCCTGCTGGCCGTCTCGATCCCCGACCAACCGGGCCTGTAGATGCCGACCCGGCGCTGGTTTTCACCTCGAGGCGAAAACCAGCGCCGGGTCGGCTGAAAACCAGCGCCGGGTCGGCGTCAGATCAGGCCGAGCTCCGTCACGGCCGCGCGCTCGTCGGCGAGCTCGGCGGTCGAGGCGTCGATCTTGCCGCGCGAGAAGTCGTCGATCTCGAGACCCTGCACGATCGACCAGTCGCCGTCCTTGGTGGTCACGGGGAAGGACGAGATCAGGCCCTCGGGCACGCCGTACGAGCCGTCGGAGACGACCGCCATCGAGACCCAGTCGTCGGCGGGGGACCCGAGCAGCCAGTCGCGGGCGGCGTCGACGGTGGCCGAGGCGGCCGAGGCGGCCGACGAGGAACCACGCGCGTCGATGATCGCGGCGCCGCGCTTGGCGACGGTGGGGATGAACGTGTCGGCGATCCAGGCCTGGTCGCCCACGACCTCGGCGGCGTTCTTGCCGCCGACCTCGGCGTGGAAGATGTCGGGGTACTGCGTCGCCGAGTGGTTGCCCCAGATCGTCATCTTCTTGATGTCGGTCACGGCGGCGCCGGTCTTCGCGGCCAGCTGCGAGATCGCCCGGTTGTGGTCGAGGCGGGTCAGCGCCGAGAACCGCTCCTGCGGGATGTCGGGCGCGTTGGTCATCGCGATCAGCGCGTTGGTGTTGGCCGGGTTGCCGGTCACGCCGATGCGTACGTCGTCGGCCGCGACCTTGTTGAGGGCCTTGCCCTGCGCGGTGAAGATCGCGCCGTTGGCCGACAGCAGGTCGCCGCGCTCCATGCCGGGGCCGCGGGGGCGGGCGCCGACGAGGAGGGCCAGGTTGACTCCGTCGAAGATCGTCTCGGCGTCGTCGCCGATCTCGACGCCGGCGAGGTTCGGGAACGCGCAGTCGTCCAGCTCCATGACGACGCCCTCGAGCGCCTTCAGGGCCGGGGTGATCTCCAGCAGCCGCAGCTCGATCGGGCGCTCGCCCAGCAGCGAACCGCTCGCGAGGCGGAAGAGCAGGCTGTATCCGATCTGACCGGCGGCGCCGGTGACGGCGACCTTCAACGGGGTTGAGCTCACGACGGGACTCCTTGACACACGTAGGAGGAAGGTGGGTTTCCGGTTCCCGACGCTAGCAGCGGTGGGACCCCCTGCAATGCTGGGGTCCATGACGGTGCGCGCGCTGGTGGCCATCGCGCTCGCCCTGTCTCTCGCCGCCTGCGGCAGCGCCTCCGTCTCGAGCCCGCCGTCCGGCATCGACGAGCTGACGATCCCGACGCCGTCGCCCGACCCGCACGACTTCGTCGACGGTGTCGACAACCCCTGGCTGCCGCTGCCGCCCGGCCGCACCTGGACCTACGACGTCGTCGACGTCCACGGCGGCCACGAGCTCACGGTCACGGTCGAGCCCGGGCCCGAGGTCGCGGGCGTGGCCACGACGGCGCGGGTCAGCACCGAGCCCGGAGCGACGACGACCGACTGGTTCGCGCAGGACGCCCGCGGCAACGTGTGGTGGTTCGGGCGCGAGGGGGAGTGGACCGCCGGCGAGGACGGCGCCGAGGCAGGACTGGCGATGCCGGCCGACCCGCGCGTGGGCGACGGCTACCGGATGGCTCTCCAGGAGGGCGTCGTCGAGGACGTCGCCACCGTCTTATCCGTGCGCGGCTCGGCCACGGTCCCCGCGGGCACGTACGACGACCTGCTCGCCACCCGCGTGACCTCCGACCTCGGGTCGACCGGGTCGACGGACCAGTACTGGTCGCGCGACCTCGGCCTGGTCGAGGAGCAGGGCGCCGGACGGACCCTGCGGCTCAGCGAGGTCTCCGGCTAGGGCCGGCTACTGCGGCGGGCGGATCTGCGTGTCGTCGGGCCCGGGCTCGTCGTCGACCACGATCGTCTCCTCCACCACGACGACCTCGTCGTACTCCGGCTGCACCTGCCCGGCCTGCTCGGCGGCCTGCTGTGCCTGCCACTGCTCGGGGGTGGAGCCGACCGGGTGCCACTGCTGGCCGGCGGGGTCCCACTGCCAGCCGTCCTGGACGATCGGGGCGGGCTCCTGGTTCCACTGCTGCTGGTACTGGTCCGGAGCGGCGTAGCCCGGGACCTGTGCGGCGGTGCGCGGCCGGCTGAAGCTGATGCCCGAGCCGGGGACCGCGTCGCCGACCCGGCCGAAGAGGATCGGGTAGAGCAGGCCCGCGATGGTGGCGCCGACCAGCGGCGCGAGGATGAAGAGCCAGAGCTGGGCGATCGCGTCGGTGCCGGCGAAGAGCGCGGGGCCGATCGAGCGGGCCGGGTTGACCGAGGTGCCGGTGGCCGGGATCGCGACGAAGTGGATGGCGGCGAGCGTGAACCCGATCGCCAGCGGGGCGAGCGACGGGTGCTCGTTGCGCTCGTCGGTGACAGCGAGGATCACGGTGACGAACACGGCGGTCAGCACCAGCTCGAGCAGGAACGCCGCCCACCAGGCGTAGCCGCTGCCGGCGTCGCCGAACGCGTTCTGGCCCATGTGGCCCTCGGCGTCGAACGAGTCGAAGCCCTGCATGAGCACGAAGAGCACCAGGGCGCCCAGGATCGCGCCGACGAGCTGCGCGACGACGTACAGCCCGACCTGGCGCCACGGCATCCGGCCGCCCATCGCGGCACCGACGGACACGGCGGGGTTGAAGTGCGCGCCGGAGACACGGCCGAACGCGTAGGCCATCACCATCACGACCACACCGAACGTGAGCCCGACCGTGGTGACCGTCGACGGCAGCAGCCGCCCGTCGTTCGCGACCTGCGACGTCTGGTAGACGACCACCGACCCGCAGCCGAAGAGCACCAGGACGAACGTCCCGAGCACCTCGGCGGTGAGCTTCTGGCGGATGGTGGAGTCGGCCATGCCCTGCCCCTAACTCGTCGAGCGTCCCGTGTGACGCGCCGAGAGCACGATACCCGTGGGAACCCCCGGCTAGACCTGCCTGACACCGGGTGCGAGGGTGGATCTGTCGCCTGCGTCAGGTATCTTGACGTCAAGGAACTTTCCCCAGCGCTGCCGAGATCCAGGAGTCGCCCAGACCATGGCCAAGATCATCTACACGCACACGGACGAGGCGCCGCTCCTGGCGACGTACTCCTTCCTCCCGATCGTGCAGGCGTACGCCGGCAAGGCGGGCGTGGACATCGAGACGCGCGACATCTCGCTCTCCGGTCGGATCCTGGCCCAGTTCGGGCTGGTCGACGACGCCCTCGCCGAGCTCGGCGACCTGGCCAAGACGCCGGAGGCCAACATCATCAAGCTCCCCAACGTCTCCGCCTCCGTGCCGCAGCTGAAGGCCGCGGTCAAGGAGCTGCAGGAGCAGGGCTTCGAGCTCCCCGACTACCCGGAGAACCCGCAGTCCGACGAGGACAAGGCGACCCGCGCCAAGTACGGCAAGGCGATGGGCTCCGCGGTCAACCCGGTGCTCCGCGAGGGCAACTCCGACCGTCGCGCGCCGCTGTCGGTCAAGAACTACGCGAAGACCCACCCCCACCGCATGGGGAAGTGGAGCCCCGACTCGAAGACCAACGTCGCGACGATGGGCAAGGACGACTTCCGCTCCAACGAGCAGTCCGTCGTCATCCCGAGCGACGACACGCTGACCATCAAGCACGTCGCGACCGACGGCACCGAGACCGTGCTCAAGGACGGCCTGAAGGTGCTCGCCGGCGAGGTCGTCGACGGGACGTTCATGGACGTCGCCGCGCTGCGCCGCTTCCTCACCGAGCAGATCGCCCGCGCCAAGGCCGACGACGTGCTCTTCTCCGTGCACCTCAAGGCCACGATGATGAAGGTCTCGGACCCGATCATCTTCGGCCACGTCGTGCAGGCGTTCTTCCCGACCCTCTTCGAGCAGTACGGCGAGCAGCTGGCCGCCGCGGGCATCTCCCCGAACGACGGCCTCGGCGGCCTCCTCGGCGCCGTCGCCGCGCTCCCCGAGGGCGACGCGATCAAGGCGGCCGTCACGGCCGGCCTGGCCGACGGCCCCGCGATGGCGATGGTCGACTCCGACAAGGGCATCACCAACCTGCACGTGCCGTCCGACGTGATCATCGACGCGTCGATGCCGGCGATGATCCGCGGCGGCGGCCACATGTGGGGCCCCGACGGCAACGAGGCCGACACCCTCGCGGTGATCCCGGACTCCAGCTACGCCGGCGTCTACCAGGCCACGATCGACGACTGCCGCACCCACGGCGCCCTCGACCCCTCGACGATGGGCTCGGTGCCCAACGTCGGCCTGATGGCCCAGGCGGCCGAGGAGTACGGCTCGCACGACAAGACCTTCGAGGCCCCGTCGGCCGGCACCATCCAGGTCGTCAACAGCGCCGGCGAGGTGCTCATCTCCCACGACGTGCAGCCCGGCGACATCTGGCGCGCCTGCCAGACCAAGGACGCGCCGATCCGCGACTGGGTCAAGCTGGCCGTCACCCGCGCCCGCGCGTCCTCGACGCCGGCCGTCTTCTGGCTCGACGAGACCCGCGCCCACGACGCCAACCTGATCGCCAAGGTCAACGAGTACCTGCCCGAGCACGACACCGACGGGCTGACCATCGAGATCATGGCGCCCGCAGCGGCCACGACGTACTCGCTGGAGCGGATCCGGAAGGGCGAGGACACCATCTCGGTCACCGGCAACGTGCTGCGCGACTACAACACCGACCTCTTCCCGATCCTCGAGCTCGGCACGTCGGCGAAGATGCTCTCCGTCGTCCCGCTGATGAACGGCGGCGGCCTCTTCGAGACCGGCGCCGGCGGCTCGGCCCCCAAGCACGTGCAGCAGCTGGTGAAGGAGAACTACCTGCGCTGGGACAGCCTCGGCGAGTTCTTCGCCCTGGTGCCGTCGCTGGAGCTGTACGCCGAGCAGGCCGGGACGCCGGGCGCGAAGGTGCTCGCCGACGCGCTGGACCGCGCGACCGGCACGTTCCTCAACGAGGACAAGTCGCCGACCCGCAAGCTCGGCGGCATCGACAACCGCGGCTCGCACTTCTACCTGGCGCTCTACTGGGCCCAGGAGCTGGCGGCGCAGACCGAGGACGCCGACCTGGCGGCGGCGTTCAAGCCGCTGGCGGACAAGCTGGCCGCCGACGAGAAGACGATCGTCGACGAGCTGATCGCCGTCCAGGGCTCGCCCGCCGACATCGGCGGCTACTACCGGCCCGACGACGCCAAGGCGGACGCGGTGATGCGCCCGTCGGCCACCCTCAACGCGGCCCTGGCGTCCCTTGCCTGACGAGACGGAGACCGAGACCCAGTCGGCGTACTCGATCTGGGACCAGCCGCCGGCGCTCGGGCGTCGGGGGATGATCCTCGCGGTCGTGATCCCGGTGCTGATCGCCGCGGCGGGCTTCGGCGTCGTCACCCTGATCTCGGAGGGCTCCGACACGGCGGCCACGACGATCAAGGTGCCGACCGGTGACTGGATCCCCGGTCAGCCGACGGGCTCGGAGTCGATCCAGGGCACGCTGGCGGTCAACGCCCAGCGCTGCGTCTACCTGAAGAACCCGTCGGGCGAGATCTGGCCGGTCTGGCCGGCCGGCTTCCGCGCCCGGCTGGACTCCGCGGGCAAGGTCAGCCTGTACGACGGGAAGGACCACCTGGTCGCCCGCGACGGTGAGGGCGTGCAGGCGCGGGGCATCTTCACCACGCCGGACAACTTCTCCGGCGAGACCTGCCTGCCTGCCGAGGACGAGGTCGCCGTCGTGCAGTCGGAGGTCACCCGGGTCGGGTGACCTCCGACCGCTCGTCACTCGTAGCGGAACGTCGAGACCAGCTCCTGGAGCTGGACCGACATCTGCGACAGGTCGGCGACGGCGCCGTGCAGCTGCTGCACGCTGTCCGTCGTCACCTGCGACGCGTCGGCGACGCGGCCGACGGTCTGGGCGATCTCGCCCGAGCCGGTCGCGGCGTCGGCGACGTTGCGGTTCATCTCCTGCGTGGTGAGCGTCTGCTCCTCCACCGCGGCGGCGATGGTGGTCTGCGAGTCGCTGATCCGGGCGACGACCGTGCCGATCTGGCCGATCGCGTCCACGGCACCGGCGGCGTCGGACTGGATGGCGCCGACCCGCTGGGTGATCTCCTCGGTGGCCCGCGCGGTCTCCTGCGCGAGCTCCTTGACCTCGTTGGCGACGACCGCGAAGCCCTTGCCGGCCTCGCCGGCGCGGGCGGCCTCGATGGTCGCGTTGAGGGCCAGCAGGTTGGTCTGCTCGGCGATCGAGGTGATCACCTTGACGACGTTGCCGATCTCCTGCGACGAGATGCCGAGCTTGCCGACGGTCTCGCCGGTCTCCTCGGCGGTGCGGACCGCCTCGGTGGCGACACCGGCGGCGTCGTGGGCGCTGCGGGCGATCTCCTGGATGGAGGCACCCATCTGCTCCGAGCCGGCGGCGACGGTCTGCACGTTCTGCGAGACGGCGTCGGCGGCGGCGCTCACCAGCAGGGCCTCCGAGGAGGTCTGCACGGCGGAGTCGGAGATCGAGTTGGAGGTCACGGCGATCTCCTCGGCGGCGGCCGCGACGGTGGTCGCGGACTCGGCCATCGTGGTGACGATCCGGCGCAGCGAGGCCATCGTGGTGTCGAACGACGCCGCGAGCTGGCCGATCTCGTCGCGCTGCTTGATCTCCGGCGAGGCGGTCAGGTCGCCCTCGGCGACCTTGTCGACGGCGACGACGAAGCGGCGTACGGGCCGCACGATGGAGCGGGTGACGGCGAGACCCATGCCGAGGGCGAGCAGCAGCGCGAGGCCGGCGACGATGTAGATCGTCCGCTTGGCGTCGGTCGCCACGGCGTCGGCGTGCTTGTCGAGCGCGGCGGTGCGCTTGTCGACCGAGTCGACGAGCTTCTGGGTGCTCTTGAGCAGGTCCGACCACGTGGTGGCCAGGTCGCCGGCGTTGAGGAACTGGAAGGCCGCCTGCATGTCGGCATCGGTCTTGACCGCGCCGAGCTGCTGCGCCCACGTGTCGGACGCGCTGAAGAAGTCGGTCCACTGCTGCTTGATGGTCTCGAAGTCGTCGCGCTCGGCGCCGCTCAGCGCGGCCTCGTCGAAGCCGGTGAGCAGGTCGTCGACGATCTTCTTGTCAGCCAGGAGGCCGGACATGTTGTCGGCGTCCGGCTTGACCGCGTCCGCCGGGTTGGTCTGGGTGGCCTCGGCGAAGATGAAGCCCTGCCAGCCGCTGACGTCGGCGTCGAGGTAGCGCAGCTCCTTGACGTCGTCGCGCATCTCGGCGAGCCGCTGCTGGTCGGCCCGGAGGTCGACCTGCTGCTGCGCGGCGTGGACGCCGGTCCCGGCCACGACGGCCAGGAGCAGGCAGAGGATGCCGAAGGCGAGCGTGAGCCGGCGGCCGATCGACAGGTGGTGGAGCAGCTTGCGCATGGTGGGGGATGCCTCGCGTCGTCAGGTGGTGGAGCTGTCACCGCACCTATCGGCGATGCGGTCGATGACCTGAGGCGCCGATAGCCTGAATCACATATGACCCCGGAATACGACCGCCCCGACGCCGGGTTGCAGACGGCGTGACGACGACACCCACCGCCGCTGCCGAGGTGACACCGCGGGCCGCCGCCTCCCACTACCGGGTGGCGGTGCTGGCGCTGGCACTCGGTGGCTTCGCGATCGGCACGACCGAGTTCGTCACGATGGGTCTCCTGCCGCAGATCGCCGACGGCGTCGGGGTCTCGATCCCGACCGCGGGGCACTTCATCTCGGCGTACGCCCTGGGCGTGGTGGTCGGCGCCCCGGTCATCGCGATCTTCGGCGCCAAGCTGCCCCGGCGTGCCCTGCTCGTCGGCCTGATGGCGGCGTACGCCGTCTTCAACGTGCTGAGCGCCCTCGCCGGCAGCTACGGCGTGCTCTTCGTCGCGCGCTTCCTCGACGGGCTGCCGCACGGCGCCTACTTCGGCGTCGCGTCGCTGGTCGCCGCCGGCCTCGCCGCTCCCGAGCACCGTGGCCGCGCGGTCGCGAGCGTGATGCTCGGGCTGTCCGTCGCCAACGTGGTCGGGGTCCCCGCCGCCACCTGGCTCGGCCAGCAGGTCGGCTGGCGCTCGGCGTACCTCTCCACCGCCGGGCTGGCGCTGCTCACCGTCGTGCTCGTCCTCGCGTTCGTCCCGTCGATGCCGGGCAACCCGGCCGCGACCGGTCGCAAGGAGATGCTGTTCTTCCGCAACGGCCAGGCGCTGCTGACGCTGCTCGCGGGCGCGGTCGGCTTCGGCGGGCTCTTCGCGGTCTACTCCTACATCGCCCCGATCGTCACCGAGGTGGGCGGGCTGCCCGACGCGGCGGTGCCGGTCTTCACGGCCGCCTTCGGCGTCGGCATGGTCGCCGGCACCTGGCTGGCCGGGCGGCTGGCCGACTGGGACGTCTTCGCCACCCTGATCTGGTCGGGCGTGCTGTCCGGCCTGGTGATGCTGCTCGTCTGGGCGACCGCGCCGTACGGCTGGTTGCTGGTGCCGGGCATCTTCCTGGTCACCGCGATCGGCTCGGTCCTCGTCGTCAACCTCCAGCTCCGGCTGATGTCGGTGTCCGGCGAGGCGCAGACCCTGGGTGCGGCGATGAACCACGCGTCGCTCAACATCGCCAACGCGCTCGGCGCCTGGCTCGGCGGCCTGGTCATCGCCGCGGGCTACGGCTACCGCGCTCCCGCGCTGGTCGGGGCGGCCCTCTCGGTCGCGGGCATCGCGGTGCTCTTCTGGTCGGCAGCCGTTGATCGGCGCTCGACCAGCTCCTGACAGAATGACCGCCATGTCCACCACGACCGAACCCGAGGTCTCGACGGCGGTGGCGGGGACCAGCACCTCCCGCCCGCGCGTGCTCTCCGGCATCCAGCCGACGGCCGACTCGTTCCACTTCGGCAACTACCTCGGCGCGCTCCGTCAGTGGGTGGACCTCCAGCAGGAGTACCAGCCGTTCTTCTTCATCGCCGACCTGCACGCGATCACCGTCGAGCAGGACCCCAAGGTGCTGCGGGAGCGCACCCTCCGGGCGGCCGCACAGCTGATCGCGATGGGCATCGATCCGAACCGGTCCGCGATCTTCGTCCAGTCCCAGGTGCCCGAGCACGCCCAGCTCGGCTGGGTGCTCCAGTGCCTCACCGGCTTCGGCGAGGCGCGGCGGATGACGCAGTTCAAGGACAAGTCGGCGAAGGGCGGTGAGGGCGCCGCGAGCGTCGGCCTCTTCACCTACCCGATCCTCCAGGCCGCCGACATCCTGCTCTACCGGCCGCACTACGTGCCGGTCGGCGAGGACCAGCGCCAGCACCTCGAGCTGACCCGCGACCTCGCGCAGCGGTTCAACAGCCGCTACAAGAAGACCTTCCGGCTCCCGGAGCCCTACATCCTCAAGGCCACGGCGAAGATCACCGACCTCCAGGACCCGACCGCGAAGATGTCGAAGTCGGCCTCCTCGCCCTCCGGCATCGTCGAGATGCTCGACGACCCGGCGGTCTCCGCGAAGAAGATCCGGTCCGCCGTGACCGACTCCGACGCGGTGGTCCGCTTCGACCCCGAGACGAAGCCGGGCGTCAGCAACCTGCTCACGATCTACTCCGCCCTCACCGCTCGCCCGATCGCCGACCTCGAGACGGCGTACGACGGCAAGGGGTACGGCGACCTCAAGAAGGACCTCGCCGAGGTCGTCGTCGACTTCGTGACGCCGTTCCGTGAGCGCACCCTCGAGCTGCTCGACGACCAGACCTACCTGTCCGGCGTGCTGCGTCAGGGTGCGGAGCAGGCCGGTGAGGTCGCCCGCGCGACGTTGCGCGACGTCTACCAGCGGGTCGGCTTCGTGGCGGCTGGCCAGTAGGGTCGAGGAGTGCCGACGATTGGAGTGGCGGTCGCCATCCCGGAGCCCTGGGCGAGCGAGCTGCAGGACTACCGGACCGCCGTGGGGGACACCACCGCGGCGATGATCCCCACCCACATCACGCTCGTGCCGCCCACCGAGATCGACGACGTGCAGGTCGCCGACGTCGAGAAGCACCTGGAGGAGGCCGCGGCCTCGGTCTCCAGCTACTGCGTACATCTGCGCGGAACGGGTACCTTCCGGCCCGTGTCACCCGTCGTGTTCGTCACCCTGGTCGAGGGCATCTCGCAGTGCGAGCAGCTCGCCGGCGTCGTACGCCGAGGGCCGCTCGACGTCGCGCTCCAGTACCCCTACCACCCGCACGTGACGATCGCCCACCACCTCGAGGACGAGCTGCTGGACCGGGCCTTCGACGAGCTCGGTGGCTTCGAGTGCGAGTTCGAGGTCTCCGACTTCCACCTCTACGTCCACGACGACGACGCCGGCTGGCAGCCGACCCGTCGCTTCGCCCTCCAGGGCACCGCCGGCTGACGATGCCCTCGCCCAAGGAACGTCTCGCGGAGCTGCGTCGACGGCGGCCGCTGGTCGACCACGCCGTACGCATGCAGGAGCACTACGGCGCGGTCAACGCCGGCCAGCAGGCCGGCGCGGTCACCTACTTCGCGTTCCTGTCGTTCTTCCCGATCCTCGCGCTGGGTTTCCTCGTCGTCGGCTGGATCGCGTTCGCCTACCCGCAGGCCGAGTCGAACCTGACGACGGCGGTCAACAACCTGCTGCCCGGCATGATCGGCTCCGACCCGGACCAGATCTCGCTCGACGACTTCCAGGGCGCGAAGACCACCCTGGGCGTCGTGGCGCTCGTCAGCCTCGCCGGGGTGCTGTACGCCGGGCTCGGCTGGCTCTCCGGGATGCGCGCCGCGCTCGAGATCGTCTTCGAGGTGCCGAAGAAGGACCAGCCCAACTTCGTGTTCGGCAAGCTCCGCGACCTGGTCACGATGGTCCTGATCGGGGTCATCCTGATCGTCTCGGTCGGCGTCTCCGGCCTGGTCAGCAGCTACTCGAAGAAGCTCCTCGACACCGTCGGCCTCAGCTCGACCCTGTCGCCGCTGCTCCAACTGCTCACGATCGCGCTGGGTATCGGCGCGAGCATGCTGCTCTTCTTCTCGCTCTTCAAGCTGCTCGCCGAGCCCGCTACTCCAACCCGCTCGCTGTGGTCGGGCGCGCTGCTCGGGGCGCTGGGCTTCGAGGTGCTCAAGCGCCTCTCGGGCTTCCTGCTCGCCTCGACCAAGGACCAGCCGGCCTTCCAGGCCTTCGGGATCGCGCTGATCCTGGTCATCTGGATCAACTACTTCTCCCGCGTCGTCCTCTACGCCGCCGCCTGGGCGCACACCTCCCGCGAGGCCCGCGCCGCCCGCCCCGACCCCGTCGCCGCCCCCGTCGAGGGCCCGCCCTCCCCGCCGCTGCGCCGTGACGAGCGCGAGCTCGAGTACCCCGGGGCCGCGACGTACGCCGCCGGCGCCGCCACCATGCTCGGGCTCGTCGCCCTGGTCCGCAGGCTCAGCAGGAAGAAGTCATGAAGCTCGAACGCAAGCACGGCTGGCTCCTCGTCGGCATCGCCCTCTGGAACTTCGTCGTCTGGGGCACGTTCATCAAGAACCTCGCCGCCTCCCACGCCTCGGGGGAGGACCGCCCCAGCGGCTACTACGTCGCCCACACCGTCCTGATCGTCGTCGACCTCGCCATCGGCGTCGTCCTCGGTCTGCTGGGGCTGAAGGTCCTGCGCACCACCCGGAAGTAGCCGCCACGATGCCCGGCTCGGACGACACGGAGACCGTGCTCAGCCACGGCGTCGACCTCGGCTGGGGACAGCCCGACGTACGTCGCCGCGGCGGCGACCTGTGGCTCGAGATCTGGGTGCCGATGGGTGCGTTCGAGACGTCGTACGAGGTGCCCGTCGACCCCGAGCACGTGGCCGTCCTGCGCGACGACTTCCGCCGCTACCTGATGGTCTGGCACTCGCTCGTGCAGGTGCTGGGCCGGCACCGCCACGACCTTGTCGCCCAGCAGGCAGCCGCCCGCGAGTGCCTCGACCTCATCTGCTTCGGCACCGAGGCCGAGGTGTCCGCGCACCTCGGGCGGGAGCACCGCGACGTGGCGATCGAGCTCGTCGGCTTCGGTGGGGACTACGACCGCATGCTCGGCGGGTCGTGGTTCGACGCCCACCTGCCGACGACCCCCGTCGCCTACGACAACGACCTCAGGGAACGCCAGATCAAGACGAACCAGGCGCGGCGCCGACGCTGATCCGTTGGACCCGCCGGAGTGATCGTCAGGAGTGCCGCTCGACCAGCGTCGGACCTCTGGCCGAACGGGGTCTCATTGCCATGCGGGCTTGGCGGCAGGTGTTGCTCGCAGGTGTCCCATGAGCGGCGGAATGCTCCTACCGGTGGTGTCGACCGACCGGGCGGTGAGCAGGCAACCACATCCGCCCGGAATCGGACGGCGTTCGGTTGCTGGCGCACCGGTGCCGGATCGCGCACACGGCCGTTTCGTCGTAGAACTGCGGACCTAAGCGCTCTGCCTCGAGTGCGGCCGCGCCCACTGCCCGGTCCCTGCGGGGCATCAGTCCACACTTCTAGGAGAAGCCGCTGCATCCTGGGCGGTGTGGGACGCCATGAGCCGATGACACAAGCGCCGCCCGTCGTCCGAGATCTGACTCGCGCAATGCCGAGAAATGACAACTGGCCCGCCCGAGAGTCTCGGACGGGCCAGTGTGCGTTGACTCGGTGGGTCTCGATACGCCCGGTCGCGGCTTCGTTCCTCAGCCGCGCGGGCACTCGACCTCCCTGACTTTCGCTGCCCTCGCAGGCTCGGGCAGCGGTCAGTGACCGTGGCGCATGGCTTGGTGCAGGTCCCAGTTGAGGCGCGAGATCACGTCGAGCGGGATCTCCTTGGGGCAGGCGGCGGTGCACTCGCCGATGTTGGTGCAGCCACCGAAGCCTTCGGCGTCGTGCTGGGCGACCATGTCGACGACGCGGGTGTCGCGCTCGGGCTGGCCCTGGGGGAGCTCGCCGAGGTGGGTGATCTTGGCGCCCATGAAGAGCGAGGCGGAGCCGTTGGGGCAGGCGGCGACGCAGGCGCCGCAGCCGATGCAGGTGGCCACGTTGAAGGCGCGGAGCGCGTCCTCGCGGGGGACCGGCACGGAGTGGGCCTCGGGGGCGGAGCCGGTGTTGACCGAGATGTAGCCGCCGGCCTGGATGATCCGGTCGAAGGCGCCACGGTCGACGACGAGGTCCTTGACGACCGGGAACGCGTCGGCGCGCCAGGGCTCGATGACGATCTCGTCGCCGTCCTTGAAGGAGCGCATGTGCAGCTGGCAGGTCGTGGTGACCTCGGGGCCGTGGGCCTGGCCGTTGATCATCAGGCCACACATGCCGCAGATGCCCTCGCGGCAGTCCGAGTCGAACGCGACCGGGTCCTCGCCGTTGCTGTTGAGCTGCTCGTTCAGTACGTCGAGCATCTCGAGGAAGGACATGTCCTCGGAGACGCCGTCGAGCTCGTAGGTGTGCATCGCGCCCTTCGACGCGGCGTCCGGCTGGCGCCAGATCTTGAGGGTGACCTTCACTTGTAGCTCCGCTGCTTCATCTCGATGGCCGTGTAGACGAGTTCTTCCTTGTGCAGGACCGGCGGCTCGCCGTCGCCGGCGAACTCCCACGCCGCGACGTACGCGAACTGGTCGTCGTGGCGCAGCGCCTCGCCGTCCTCGGTCTGCGACTCGGCCCGGAAGTGGCCGCCGCAGGACTCACGACGGTTCAGGGCGTCGATGCACATCAGCTCGCCGAGCTCGAAGAAGTCGGCGACCCGGCCGGCCCGCTCGAGCGACTGGTTGAGGCCCTCGGCGGTGCCGAGCACCTTCACGTTGCGCCAGAAGTCGTCCTTGAGGGTGCGGATCAGGTCGATGGCCTTCTTGAGGCCGTCCTCGCTCCGCTCCATGCCGCAGTACTCCCACATGATGTTGCCGAGCTCGCGGTGGTAGGAGTCGACGCTGCGGGTGCCGCTGGTGTTGAGGAAGTGGGCGACGCGGTCCTCGACGGCCTTCTTGGCCTCGACGACGGCGGGGTGGTCCTCGGCGATCTTCTCGAACGGCCCGTCCGCGAGGTAGTCGCGGATCGTGTGCGGGAGCACGAAGTAGCCGTCGGCGAGGCCCTGCATCAGCGCGGACGCGCCGAGGCGGTTGGCGCCGTGGTCGGAGAAGTTCGCCTCGCCGGTCACGAAGAGACCCTCGATCGAGGACTGCAGGTCGTAGTCGACCCACAGGCCGCCCATGACGTAGTGGACCGCGGGGTAGATCCGCATCGGGGTCTCGTACGGGTTCTCGCCGGTGATCCGGGCGTACATGTCGAAGAGGTTGTCGTACTTCTCCTCGATGCCGTCCTTGCCGAGGCGCTCGATCGCGGCGCTGAAGTCGAGGTAGACACCGCGGCGTACGCCGTCGACCTCGGGCCCGACGCCGCGACCCTCGTCGCAGACGTTCTTGGCCGCCCGCGAGGCGATGTCGCGGGGGACCAGGTTGCCGAAGGACGGGTAGATCCGCTCGAGGTAGTAGTCGCGGGCCTCCTCCGGGATCTCGCGGGGGTCCTTCTCGCAGTCGGCCTTGCTCTTCGGCACCCAGATCCGGCCGTCGTTGCGCAGCGACTCCGACATCAGCGTCAGCTTGGACTGGTGCGTGCCGGTGACCGGGATGCAGGTCGGGTGGATCTGCGTGTAGCAGGGGTTGGCCATGTAGGCGCCCTTGCGGTGCGCGCGCCACGCGGCGGTGACGTTGGAGCCCATCGCGTTGGTGGAGAGGAAGAAGACGTTGCCGTAGCCGCCGCTGGCCAGTACGACGACGTCGGCGAGGTGCGTCTCGATCTCGCCGGTGACGAGGTCGCGGGCGATGATGCCGCGCGCCTTGCCGTCGACGACGATCACCTCGAGCATCTCGTGGCGGGTGAACTGCTCGACGGTGCCGGCCGCGACCTGGCGCTCCATGGCCTGGTAGGCGCCGATCAGCAGCTGCTGGCCCGTCTGGCCGCGCGCGTAGAACGTGCGGGACACCTGCACGCCACCGAAGGAGCGGTTGTCGAGGAGGCCGCCGTACTCACGAGCGAAGGGCACGCCCTGCGCGACGCACTGGTCGATGATGTTGGTGCTGACCTCGGCCAGGCGGTAGACGTTCGACTCGCGCGAGCGGTAGTCACCGCCCTTGACCGTGTCGTAGAAGAGACGGTGGACGGAGTCGCCGTCCTCCTTGTAGTTCTTGGCCGCGTTGATGCCGCCCTGGGCCGCGATCGAGTGCGCGCGGCGCGGGGAGTCCTGGTAGCAGAAGGACTTCACGTTGTAGCCGGCCTCGCCGAGTGTGGCGGCGGCAGCGCCGCCAGCCAAGCCGGTGCCGACGATGATCACGTCGAGCTTGCGGCGGTTGGACGGGTTGACCAGGCGGGCCTCGAACTTGCGGGTCTGCCAGCGCTCGTCGATCGGGCCGGCCGGGGCCTTGGTGTCCTTGATCGGGTCGCCCGGCGTGTAGTAGCCGGCGGCGTCGTCGCCGTGGTCGCCGGGCTCGTCGTGGGACGGGTCGGACGTGAGGGTGGTGTCCGGCATGTCGGTCATGGGTGCTGACCCCTTACTTGGTGATGACGCCGGCGAGGACGAAGATCGGGACGAGGGAGAAGCCGCCTGCGATGACGATCGCGACGATCCAGCCGAGGCTCTTCGCGTTGCGGCGGGCACGGGCGTTGTTGGTGAGGCCGAGCGTCTGGGCCGAGCTCCACACGCCGTGGTGCAGGTGCATCGCCAGGGCGAACATCGCGACCAGGTAGATCAGCGTCAGCCACCAGGTGTCGAACGAGTCGACGAGCAGGTTGTACGGGTCGTTCGTCTCGCCGCCCGCAACGTTGACCTTCGGCACCGTGAACTCCAGCAGGTGCCAGATGATGAAGAGCAGCAGCGTCAGCCCGCCCCAGCGCATCAGGCGCGACGAGAAGCTCGACGCGATGTTCTTCTTCATCACGTACTTCGTCGTCCGCGCCTTGTTCGCGCGCTTCCACAGCGCCGCGGCGCAGTAGACGTGCACCACGAGCGACACGATCAGCACCGAGCGGATGATCCAGAGCAGCCCCTCGCGCGGGAGCATCGGCTCACCGATCGTGCGGAGGTGCTCGGCGTACTCGTTGTAGGCGTCGTGGCCCGAGAAGGCCTTGAGGTTGCCGTACATGTGCAGGAGCACGAACCCGATGAAGATGATGCCGCTGGCGGCCATCAGGAGCTTGAGGGTGATGGTCGAGCGCGATGCACGCGCTCCCCTGACCAGGGTCGTCGTTGCCACGAACGACCACGCTACCTTCCGCGTTCCGTGCTGGGGACCGCAGGGGATGTGACTTACATCTGGTTACCCGGCGGTCGCAACCTGCGTGACGAGCGGCCGGTAGTGGTAGGAGACCAGCTCGTCGACGGCATCGGTCCACGACCTGGTGGCCAGCTCGCGGCCGCGTGCGCCGAGCAGGTGCCGGCTCCGGTCCGCAGCCAGGGCGTGCACGGCGTCGCGCAGGCCGTGGCGCTGCGCGTCGTCGTAGAGCAGCCCGCTCTCCAGGTGTCGTACGACGTCCGGCGCACCACCGGAGCGGGGTGCGACGACCGGCACACCGGCAGCGCCCGCCTCGCGCAGCGCGTGGCAGCAGGTCTCGCGGGTGCCGGGGTGGAGCAGCACGTCGAAGGCGGGCAGCACGGCGGCGAGGTCGCCGCTGCTCAGCTCGCCGGTGAACTTCGCGCCGGGCAGCCGCGCCTCGAGCCAGCCGCGCTGGGGGCCGTCGCCGACGACGACCGGACGGATGCCCGGCACCTGGGCGAGCTCGGCGAGGCGGCGTACCTCGTGCCGGTTGCGCAGGCTGCCGACGTACCCGACGACGACCAGGGGCTGGGGGAGGGAGCGGGCGCGCGACCAGCGGTCGTGCAGCCAGGTGTCGCGCAGGGCGGGCGTGAACGCGGCGGTGTCGACGCCGGGTGCCCAGAGCTCCGGCGTGCCGCCCCACTCATCGGTCAGCTCGGCGACCCGGCCCACCATCCAGCGGGAGGTGACCAGGACGGTCGCGGCGCGCTCGGCGACCCGGGTGCGCCAGTAGTCCGCGGCCACGTCGAGCAGTGGCGACTGCTCGACGACGACGGCCGGGACCCCCAGCCGGTCCGCGTGCTTGAGCGCCTTGCGCCCGACCGTGCGCGGCGAGGTCACGTGCACGAGGTCGGGCCGAAAGGCCACCAGGGCGTCGCGCACCTGGCCGCCGGGCCGATCGAGGGGCCGGATCCGGGAGACCGGGCAGCCGCGGTACGTCGCGAGGCCGGGGCCCGGAGCGATCAGCTGGACGTCGTGGCCGGTGTCGACGAGCCGGTCCACCACCGCCTTCACGGTGGTGGTCGTGCCGTCGACCGCCGGGAAGAACGTCTCGGTCACGAGGGTGATCCGCATGCCCTCACGGTGAGCGCGTCAGGTGGCCGGATCGGGGCCTCCAGGTTGATGTCGGATGAACCCGTCACCTCCCTCTTGACGAGAACACGTTCTCGAATATCTCGGTGTGGGCCCTTTCACATCGGGCCCCCAATGTGCAGACTCACCTAGCACGACCACGACCGGCCCTATCGATCGGAGGCGCGGATGGCGACAGATCTGACGGGTGTGGACGGGCCGACGAGGGCCCGGATCAATGCGAAGACGCTTCGCACCGACAGATGGTGGCTCTATCCGGCGACGACCTTCGTGGTCTTCGCGGCGTTCATCGTCTACTCGACGTGGCGCGCCTTCTCCGGTGCGAACTACTTCTCCGAGCCCTACCTGTCGCCGTTCTACTCGCCGTGCCTCAGCAACGAGTGCGTGTCGGGCGCGTCCGACTTCGGGCAGCCGTTCGGCGGCTGGCCGCTGTCGCCGGCGCTGCTGATCCTGATCTTCCCGCTCGGCTTCCGGCTGACCTGCTACTACTACCGCAAGGCCTACTACCGGTCGTTCTGGCTGTCGCCGCCCGCCTGCGCGGTCGCCGAGCCGCACACGAAGTACACGGGCGAGACCCGCTTCCCGCTGCTCGCGCAGAACGTCCACCGCTGGTTCTGGTACGCCGCGGTCCTGGTCGCGCTGGTCCTGACGTACGACGTGGTGCTCGCGTTCGGCCCCGCGGAGGGCGAGTCCGACGGCATCCACATGGGCCTGGGCACGCTGATCATGCTCGTCAACGTCGTCTTCATCTGGCTCTACACCCTGGGCTGCCACTCCTGCCGGCACATCATGGGCGGCCGGCTGCGGCACTTCTCCAAGCACCCGGTCCGCTACAAGCTGTGGGGCTGGGCCTCGAAGCTCAACGGCCAGCACGCCCGGTGGGCCTGGTTCTCCCTGGTGTCCGTGGCGCTGACCGACTTCTACATCTACCTGCTCGCGACCGGCGCCTTCGACGACCCGAGGTTCTTCTAAATGAGTGAGTCGACCCGACACCCGATGACGGGCAACGAGATGTCCGGCGCCAGCGAGGGCGGCATGGAGCGCCACACGTACGACGTGGTCGTGGTCGGCGCGGGCGGTGCCGGTCTCCGGGCCGCGATCGCCGCGCACGAGGCCGGCGCGCGCACGGCTGTCGTCTGCAAGTCGTTGCTCGGCAAGGCGCACACAGTGATGGCCGAGGGCGGCATCGCCGCGGCCATGGGCAACCGCTGGCCCGAGGACAACTGGGAGGTGCACTTCCGCGACACCATGCGTGGCGGGAAGATGCTCAACAACTGGCGGATGGCCCAGCTGCACGCCCAGGAGGCGCCCGAGCGGGTGCAGGAGCTCGAGGACTGGGGTGCGCTCTTCGACCGCACCGACGACGGGCTGATCTCGCAGCGCGACTTCGGCGGCCACAAGTACGCCCGCCTCGCCCACGTCGGCGACCGCACCGGCCTGGAGATGATCCGCACCCTCCAGCAGCGCACGGTGCAGCTCGGCATCGACGTCTTCATGGAGTGCACGGTCACCGACCTCCTCAAGGACGGAGACCGGATCTCCGGCGCCATCGGCTACTGGCGCGAGAGCGGCCGCTTCATCACCTTCGACGCGCCCAGCGTGATCCTCGCGACCGGCGGCATCGGCAAGTCCTTCAAGGTCACCTCGAACTCGTGGGAGTACACCGGTGACGGCCACGCGCTCGCGATGCGCGCGGGTGCGGCGCTGATCAACATGGAGTTCGTGCAGTTCCACCCGACCGGCATGGTGTGGCCACCGTCGGTGAAGGGGCTGCTGGTCACGGAGTCGGTGCGCGGCGACGGCGGCATCCTCAAGAACTCCGAGGGCAAGCGCTTCATGTTCGACTACATCCCGGAGTTCTTCAAGGCAGAGACGGCCGACACGATCGAGGAGGCCGACCGCTGGTACGACGACAAGAAGAACAACCGGCGTCCTCCCGAGCTGCTGCCCCGGGACGAGGTGGCCCGGGCCATCAACTCCGAGATCAAGGCCGGTCGAGGGACGCCGCACGGTGGCATCTACCTCGACATCGCCTCCCGTCGTACGCCGGAGTTCATCCGCAAGCGGCTGCCGTCGATGTACCACCAGTTCAAGGAGCTGGCCGACGTCGACATCACGGCCGAGCCGATGGAGATCGGGCCGACCTGCCACTACGTGATGGGCGGCGTCGAGGTGGACGCCGACACCCAGGAGAGCGCGGTCACCGGGCTGTACGCCGTGGGGGAGTGCTCCGGCGGCATGCACGGCTCCAACCGGCTCGGCGGCAACTCGCTGGGCGACCTGCTGGTCTTCGGCAAGCGCGCCGGCGAGGCGGCCTCGGCGTACACCGCCTCGCTGGGCGACGCCCGGCCCGCGGTCTCCGAGGACGACGTGAAGGCCGCGCAGGCGAGTGCGCTGGCGCCGTTCGAGGTCGAGGGCGGGGAGAACCCGTACACGATCCAGCACGACCTGCAGCAGTCCATGAACGACCTGGTCGGCATCATCCGCACGGCGTCGGAGCTCGAGGAGTCGCTGCGCGAGATCGAGGTCTTCAAGGAGCGCGCCAAGGGGATGGTCGTCGAGGGGCACCGGCAGTACAACCCCGGCTGGCACCTCGCGCTCGACCTGCGCAACATGCTGATCGTGAGTGAGTGCATCGCCAAGGCGGCGCTCGCCCGCGAGGAGTCGCGGGGTGGTCACACGCGTGACGACTTCCCCAAGACCGACGCCGAGGTGTGGGGCAAGAAGAACCTCGTGGTCACGCTCAACGCCGCCGGTGATGGCGTGGACCTCGCCGAGAAGCCGCTCCCGGTGATGCCGGACGAGCTCAAGAAGTACTTCGAGTAAGGGAGTCACCGACATGGGCTACGACCTGAAGATGCGCATCTGGCGCGGCGACCAGAGCGGCGGCGACCTCGGCGACTACACCGTCGAGGTGTCCGAGGGCGAGGTCGTCCTCGACGCCCTCCACCGGGTGCAGGCAACCCAGGCCGGCGACCTCGCGATCCGCTGGAACTGCAAGGCCGGCAAGTGCGGGTCCTGCTCCGCCGAGATCAACGGCCGCCCCCGGCTGCTCTGCATGACCCGCTTGTCCGACTTCGAGCCGACCGAGACGATCACGGTCACGCCGATGCGGACCTTCCCGGTGATCCGCGACCTGGTCACCGACGTCTCGTTCAACTACGAGAAGGCCAAGGAGCTGCCGTACGCCGAGCTCCCGCCGCGCGACCCCGACGGCAAGCGCCGGATGGCGCAGATCGACGTCGAGCGGGGCCAGGAGTTCCGCAAGTGCATCGAGTGCTTCCTGTGCCAGGACACCTGCCACGTCGTGCGCGACCACGAGGAGAACAAGCCGGCCTTCGCCGGGCCGCGGTTCTTCCTCCGGTACGCCGAGCTCGACATGCACCCCCTCGACACCCACGACCGCCGCGCGCTCGCCCAGGGCGCGGCCGGCCTCGGGATGTGCAACATCACCAAGTGCTGCACCGAGGTGTGCCCGGAGGGCATCAAGATCACCGACAACGCGATCATCCCGATGAAGGAGCGCGTGGTCGACCGCAAGTACGACCCGCTGGTGTGGCTCGGCAACAAGATCGGCATCCGCAACAAGGACTACGACGGCCGCACCGAGGTCTAGCCGGTCGGCCTCAGCTCAACAGGCTCACGAACGCCCGCGACGCGACGTACGTCGCCCCGCCGAGTGCTGCCGCGACGAGGGCCGTCACCAGCACGATGGTGAGGAACGCGCGCAACGCGGCGCTCCGCTTGGTCTGCTCACTGACGACGGACATGGGTGCTCCCTCCCGAGGGGTCCTGACACCACTAAGGACGCACCTGCCGTGCCCCGCGTTGCCCCGCTCAGGTCACGACCTGGTCACGGTTGTCAGGACGCCGGATGAACGCAGCGCCGCGGTCCGTGGTGGTCGCCGTGGGTGACGCGAGGGACGGGATACGTGGTCACCGTTCGCTGTGGTTGCGGGGGCGATTTCCAGTGGCTGGTCGGCCTGCGGGTCCGCTCGGGTCGACCGTTGTGGCCCGGGTAGGCATGGGAGTGGCCCCACCGGCCGTGGTCGGTGGGGCGGTGGTCAGCGGGTTCGTCGCCGTCGGTGGTCGTCGAAGGCGACGGGGTGGGTCTTGCCCTTCGGGCTGGTCCAGAGGAACGCCGTGCGGGAGGTGCGGTGGTAGGTCCAGCCGCCGAAGGTCTTGACCCGGTGGTGGAACCGGCACAACGGCGCCAGGTTCGAGCTGGTGGTCTTCCCGCCCTGGTTGTAGGGCTGGATGTGGTCGAGGTCGCAACCCCGGGCTTCCTTGTTGCAGTGCGGGAACACGCACGTCGGCGTGACGAGGATGGCTTGTTCGCGTTGCCGGTCCGTGGGGGTGTACCGGTCGACGGTGATCTCCTCGGACAGGTCCAACACGGGCCGGAGCGAGACCTTCGTGCCTTGCTGGGTGCACCACTCGAACAGCTGCTCGATGGTGGCGTAGAGCAGGTGTGCGCCTTCGACCGTCACGATGCCGTGGGCTTCGTCGGGCTGGTGGTGGGCATAGATCACCACCTCCCGCGGGACCGCTGCGTCGCCGCCGAGCTGTCCGGCGGCCATGGCGCGGCGGATGTCCAGGTCCAGCTCGGGGTGGTCGGTGAGGAGGGCGTGGGCGCCGGCCTTGATCTGTGCCTCGAGCGCGAGGGCGTCGGTGTAGTCCAGAAGCCCGGACACGGGGACGAGTCCGTCGTTGAGGTGGGTGACGGTGAGACCGATGTCGAGGTGCTGGTCGCGGGACCTATCCAGGCGTACGCCTTCGGCGTGCTCGGGGTCTGCTTCGGCAGCGGCGGTCTCGACCGCGTTCTCGACCTTGACCCAGGAGCACGCCTCGAGGACCGGGGCGAGGTCCCGGTCCACGCTGGCGGCGGCGATGGGGTCGAGGCGGCGGGTGCGGTCGGTGACCCGACGCACCTTCCACACCGCGACCTCACCGGCCATCGCACGCGCCCAGATCCGGGGGAGTCGGTACTTGGCTTCCAGGGCGGCACCGAGGAACGCCCGGCCCTGGTGAGCGGTCATCCCACACGCGGCGGCGAACTCGGCGACCGCGAACTCGCTCATGCCGGGGGCGCCTTCGCCGGCCAGGGCGATCGGTTGGTCGCCGAACATCACCAGCTCACCCAGCTCGTCGACCACCGCGTCCTCCACCGGTGCCGGGTGCGCTTCGGCCCACCGGGCGGCGAGCTCGAACTTCTTCGCTGCGGCGAGTCGTTCGGCGAGGTCGGCCTCGGTCGCGCACGCCAACAGGTCCCGCAGCTGCGGGTCCTGGGTCCGGGTGCGTCGAGCCATGCTCGATCCTACCACGATTCGAACACATGTGCGAGTCGTGCTTGCGAAGAGTTTCGACGAGCTCTACCAGTAGCGGGGTGGTGGTTTCGAGGCTCGCTGCGCTCGCACCTCAACCACCGTGTGCCGGGAAGCGGCCCCAATCACGAGCCTGCGGAATCCGCAGCGCAGGGGGACCGTCTGCGGGGTGGTGGTTTCGACGCTCGCTGCGCTCGCACCTCAACCACCGTGTGCCGGGAAGCGGCCCCGGCCACGAGCCCGACGTGCCCGTGTAGGAAGCCTGTCGGCGCGCGGGCTGTGGTGGTTTCGAGGCTCGCTGCGCTCGCACCTCAACCACCGGCGCCGGGCAGGCGTAGAAAGCCGAAAAGGTCACACTCTGTAGCCGACGTCACGCGGCGCTCCTATCGTTCGCTGCATGACTGTCGAGGGTGGGCTGGACGAGCCCGAGGAGCTGGAGCCTGCGCAGGGCTCGCTCGACCTGGCGGACCCGGCGGACACCTGGACGGTGGCCGACTGGGAGCGCGAGGCCGCGGCCGTGCTGCGCAAGGGCAAGCGGCTCACGGACGACGACGCCGACGACGCGGTGTGGGACAAGCTCACCCGTAGGACGCTCGACGACATCGGTGTCTGCCCGCTCGGGACGCCCGACCAGCTGATCGGGCTCGAGACCACGGGTCGTCCGACCCGGCAGGGCGACTGGGACGTGCGGGCCTACCTCGACGGCCGGGACGCGAAGGCCGCCAACGACGAGGCGCTCGTCGACCTCGACGGCGGCGTGACGAGCCTGTGGCTGCGCGTCGACGCCGACACCGACCTCGGCACGCTCCTCGACCGGGTGCTCCTCGACCTGGCGCCGGTCGTGCTCGACGGCGCCGACCCGGCGGCGTTCGCGGCCTACCTCGAGGGTCGCGAGCTGCACCCCGAGACCAACCTCGGCGTCGCCGCGGAGGACGCCACCATCGAGGTCGCGAAGCAGGCCCAGCGCCTCGAGGTCCGCGGCTTCGTCGTCGACGCCACCCGGGTCCACGACCGGGGCGCCTCGGACGCGCAGGAGCTCGGCTGGTCGATGGCCGTGGGAGCGACGTACCTCCGCACCCTGACCGCGGCCGGGCTGGGCGTCGACGAGGCGGCGAGCCTCGTCGAGTTCCGGTACGCCGCCACCGACGAGCAGTTCCCGACGATCGCCAAGCTGCGGGCCGCCCGCCGCCTGTGGGCGCGGGTGCTGGAGATGTCCCAGGGCGCGGGGGAGATGCGGCTGCACGCCGTGACGAGCCGGCCGATGATGAGCAAGTACGACCCCTGGGTCAACATGCTGCGCACCACCGTCGCGGCATTCGCCTCCGGCGTCGGCGGCGCCGACAGCGTGACGGTGCTGCCCTTCGACAGCCCGCTCGGCCGCCCCGACGCGTTCGGCCGCCGGATCGCCCGCAACACCAGCCACCTCCTCATCGACGAGTCGCACGTCGCGCACGTGGCCGACCCGGCCGGTGGCTCGTACGCCGTCGAGAAGCTCACCGACGACCTGGCCCGCGCCGGGTGGGAGGTCCTCGGGCGCCTCGACGACGCGTCCGACGCCGAGGCCGCCCTGGACGCCGAGATCGCCGCGACCGTCGAGAAGCGTGAGCGCGAGGTCGCGACGCGCAAGCGGCCGATCACCGGCCTGACCGAGTTCCCCCACCTCGGCGAGGCGCTGCCGGAGCGGGAGGCGAGCGACGACTGGGACGCCGTCCGCTCCTATGGCGCCAGCTTCGAGGCGCTCCGCGACGAGCCCGCGACGACCACGGTGCACCTGGCCACGATCGGCACCGTCGCGCAGCACACCGCGCGGGCGACGTTCGCGACCAACCTCCTCGCCGCCGGCGGCATCGCGGTGGCGCAGGACCCCGGCCGCGTGGTGTGCGTGGCCGGCACCGACGCGGCGTACGACGAGCAGGGCGCCGAGGTCGCAGCCGAGCTGCGCGAGAACGGCGCCGAGTGGGTCATCGTCGCGGGCAAGCCGCGCGACTGGGCCGACGACTCCTGCGCGATGGGCGTCGACGCCCTGGACTTCCTGACCCGGACGAGGCTTGTCCTGAGTGCGCGAGGGACGAGCGGTATCGAAGGGAGCAAGCTGTGACCGTCCCGCAGAGCTTCAGTGGCGAGCCCTGGATGTCCCCGGAGGGCATCGAGATCAAGCCGTCGTACGACGAGAGCGACCTCGAGGGCCTCGACGCCCTGGGCACGTTCCCGGGCCTGAGCCCGTTCCTGCGCGGGCCCTACCCGACGATGTACACGACCCAGCCGTGGACGATCCGGCAGTACGCCGGCTTCTCCACCGCCGAGGAGTCCAACGCGTTCTACCGCCGCAACCTCGCGGCCGGCCAGAAGGGCCTGTCGGTCGCCTTCGACCTCGCCACCCACCGCGGCTACGACTCCGACCACCCGCGGGTGCGCGGGGACGTCGGCATGGCGGGTGTGGCGATCGACTCGATCTACGACACCCGCACCCTCTTCGACGGCATCCCGCTCGACGAGATGTCGGTGTCGATGACCATGAACGGCGCCGTCCTGCCGGTGCTCGCCCTCTACATCGCGGCGGCCGAGGAGCAGGGGGTGAAGCCGGAGCAGCTCGCGGGGACGATCCAGAACGACATCCTCAAGGAGTTCATGGTCCGCAACACCTACATCTACCCGCCGGCGCCGTCGATGCGGATCATCTCCGACATCTTCAGCTACACCTCGGCGAAGATGCCGCGCTTCAACTCGATCTCGATCTCCGGCTACCACATCCAGGAGGCCGGGGCGACGGCCGACCTGGAGCTCGCGTACACGCTGGCCGACGGCGTCGAGTACATCCGCGCCGGCCTCGACACCGGCATGACGATCGACCAGTTCGCGCCGCGGCTCTCCTTCTTCTGGGCGATCGGCATGAACTTCTTCATGGAGGTCGCCAAGATGCGCGCGGCCCGGGCGCTGTGGGCGCGGCTGGTGCGCGAGTTCGACCCGCAGAACCCGAAGTCGCTGAGCCTGCGCACCCACAGCCAGACCTCCGGCTGGTCGCTCACCGCCCAGGACGTCTTCAACAACGTGCAGCGCACCGCCATCGAGGCGATGGCCGCGACCCAGGGCCACACCCAGTCGCTGCACACCAACGCCCTCGACGAGGCGATCGCGCTGCCGACCGACTTCTCCGCGCGGATCGCCCGCAACACCCAGCTGCTGCTCCAGCAGGAGAGCGGTACGACGGGCACGATCGACCCCTGGGCCGGCAGCTACTACGTGGAGCGGCTGACCCACGACCTCGCCGAGCGCGCGTGGGCGCACATCCAGGAGGCCGAGCAGGCCGGCGGCATGGCCGCCGCGATCGAGCAGGGCATCCCGAAGATGCGCATCGAGGAGGCGGCCGCCCGCACCCAGGCGCGGATCGACTCCGGCGCGCAGAAGGTCATCGGCGTCAACACCTACCGGCTCGCGGCCGAGGACAAGCTCGACGTCCTCAAGGTCGACAACGACGACGTCTACCGCCAGCAGGTGGCCAAGCTCGAGCGGCTGCGCGCGGAGCGCCACGACGACGACGTACGCCGTGCGCTCGAGGCCCTGACGAGCTCGGCCGAACGCGGCGCCGAGAAGGGCAGCCTCGACGGCAACCTGCTCGCCCTCGCCGTCGACGCCGCCCGCGCCAAGGCCACGGTCGGCGAGATCTCCGACGCGCTGGAGAAGGTCTACGGCCGGCACCAGGCCGTGATCCGTACGATCAGCGGCGTGTACCGCGACGAGTCGAGCCAGGGCGACGGCACCCTCGTCCAGCAGGTCCTCGCCGCGACCGAGGAGTTCGAGGAGGCCGAGGGCCGCCGCCCGCGCATCCTGGTCGCGAAGATGGGTCAGGACGGCCACGACCGCGGCCAGAAGGTCATCGTCAGCGCCTTCGCGGACATGGGCTTCGACGTCGACGTGGGGCCGCTCTTCTCGACCCCCGAGGAGGTCGCCCAGCAGGCGGTCGACGCCGACGTGCACATCGTCGGGGTCTCGTCGCTGGCCGCCGGCCACCTCGCGCTGCTGCCCGCGCTGAAGGCAGCGCTGGCCGAGCAGGGCCGGCCGGACATCATGGTCGTCATCGGCGGCGTGATCCCGCCCGACGACGTACCCACCCTCCAGGAGATGGGTGCGGCCGCGGTCTTCCTGCCCGGCACGGTGATCGCCGAGTCCGCGCTCGACCTGCTCGCGAAGCTGCGGGAGCAGCTCGACCACTGATGCCCTCCGTCGAGCAGCTCGTCGAGGGGATCCGGGAGGGTCGGCGCTCCGCCGTCTCGCAGGCGATCACGCTCGTCGAGTCGACGAGCCGCAAGCACCGCGAGCAGGCCCGCGAGCTGCTCACCGAGCTCGCGGGCGACGCCCAGACCGACGTGGTCAGGGTCGGCATCTCGGGGGTGCCGGGCGTCGGGAAGTCGACCTTCATCGAGGCGCTCGGCTCGCGGCTCACGGCGGCCGGTCACCGCGTCGGGGTGCTCGCGGTCGACCCGTCGAGCGTGCGCACCGGCGGCTCCGTGCTCGGCGACAAGACCCGGATGGCCCGGCTCGCCAACGACCCCCAGGCGTTCGTGCGGCCCTCGCCGAGCGCCGGCACCCTCGGCGGCGTCGCCCGCGCGACCGTGCAGGCGATGGCGGTGCTCGAGGCCGCGTCGTACGACGTGGTGCTGGTCGAGACCGTCGGCGTGGGCCAGTCCGAGGTGACCGTCGCGGGGATGGTCGACACCTTCCTCTTCCTCACCCTCGCCCGCACCGGCGACCAGCTCCAGGGCATCAAGAAGGGCATCCTCGAGATCGCCGACGTGATCGCGGTCAACAAGGCCGACGGCGACCGCCAGCAGGAGGCCAAGGTGGCCGCGCGCGACCTGGCCGGCGCGCTCCGGCTGGTGCGCGGGCACGGCGAGTGGGCGCCACCGGTCGTGACCTGCTCCGCGCTCGAGGACCACGGCGTCGACGACGTGTGGGACCGCGTCGGCGCGCACCGCGAGCACCTGGGTGACGCGGGGCTCGCCGACAAGCGCGCCCACCAGCAGCTCGACTTCACCTGGGCGCTGGTCCGCGACGAGCTCGACCAGCGGCTGCGCCACTCCGCAGGCGTGAAGGAGATCCGGGCCGAGGTCCGCGACGCGGTGCTCAGCGGAGAGCTGCCTGCCACGGTCGCGGCGGACCGGATCCTCGCGGCCTACGACGAGCGCTGAGCGGCGACCGGCGTCAGCCGGGTGGCGTCCTGCTCGGCGTACTCGATCCACAGGGGGCGCTCGGTGTCCTCGCCGAGGCCGGGGAACGCCATCGAGACGCGCTCGGCCGGCCGCCGCAGCCCGGCGAGCACGCGGCTGCGCAGCTCGCCGATCCGGAACGGCTTGGTGACGTAGTCGTCGGCGCCGGCGGCGAAGCCGTCGAGGAGGTCGGACTCGCTGGCCGATCCGCTCACGACCACGACGTACGTCGAGCTGAACTCGCGGATCTGCCGGATCACCGACCACCCGTCGGGCCCAGGAAGGCCACGGTCGACGGTGGTGACCGCGGGACGGTGGGCGCGGACGGCCTCGAGGCCGTCCGGGCCGTCGGTGGCCACGATCGGCTCGAAGCCGGCCTGCCGGAGGAGCACCGAGAGCAGGCGGGCGGTGTCGCGGTCGTCCTCGATGATGACGGCGTACATGGGTCGGCTCCTGTTCCAGGGGGGAAGTAAACAGGCGGTGTCGGGACGTGCCTGGCCCCCTCCCGGAACGGTGGGCCACGTCGACTGTCGCACGCGGCGGCCCCCGTTCGCGGGCGGCACGCCGTTGCCGCGATGTCCCGCGAGGTCGGGACCGGCGGCTCATGTGCCCGGGACTCGGGGACCGACAGGCTCGCTGCCAACCGAATCCCCACCGCTCCGGAGGCAAGCCCACCATGCGCACCACCCGACTCCTCGCGGCCGCGGCGGCCACCGCCGTCGCCGCCGGCACCCTCTCCGCGACGCCGTCCGGCGCCGCGGACCGGCCGGCCGCCAAGCCCGCCAAGCCGGCCGTCCTCGCCCGCGGCCTGCTCAGCCCGCTCAGCGTCGCGGTCGACGGCCCCGACGTCTACGTGACCCAGAACTTCGGCGGCACCCTGTCGCTGCTGCGGCAGGGCACGAAGAAGCCCCGCACGATGTACGTCGCGAAGGGCGGCGCCGAGGTCGGCGCGGTCTCCGCGCGTCGCGGCACCGTGACCTTCGCCGTCAGCGCCAGCGACAAGCAGGGCAACTACACCTCGACGCGGCTGATGCGCATCGGCGACAGCGGCAAGGCCCGCCCCTTCGCCGACCTGCTCTCCTTCGAGAAGAAGCGCAACCCCGACGGCGGCGTGACGTACGGCGCCCGCGGGATCAGCGACGAGTGCGCGGCCGCCTGGCCGGCCGAGGCGCCGCCCGCGGTCTACCCGGGCGTCGTCGACTCGCACCCCTACGCGACGTACGTGACGCGCAGGACGACGTACGTCGCGGACGCCGCGATGAACGCGATCCTCGCGGTCTCCCCGAAGGGCAGGGTGCGGACCGTCGCCGTGCTGCCCGCCGTACCGACCGAGATCACCGCGGAGCTCGCCGAGGGCCTGGGGCTCCCGGAGTGCTCGGTCGGCCTCGACTACTACTTCGAGCCGGTGCCGACCGACGTCGAGCTCGGTCCCGACGGCAAGCTCTACGTCTCGGCCCTCCCGGGTGGCCCCGAGGATCCGAGCCTCGGCGCCCGCGGCCGCGTCTTCCGGGTGAACCCGAGGACCGGCAAGGTCTCCACCCTGGCCGCCGGCCTGGTCAGCCCGGTGGGCGTCGCGGTTGCCGGCAACGGTGACGTCTACGTCTCCCAGCTCTTCTCCGGCGCGCTCGCGAGGATCAAGAAGGGCTCGTCGACCGCGCGGACCGTCCGCCAGCTCTCGATGACCGGCGACGTCGAGCTCCAGGGCGCCGACCTGGTGGTCAGCACGGACGTGCTGCCTCCCGAGGGCGCTGCACCCGATGGGAAGGTGCTGCGCTTCCGTCGCTGACCCCCACCAGCGTCGGACGAGCGAGCGGGCCCCGGGAGATCGGCCGGGGCCCGCTCGTGGCGCTCCGCTAACCTCGTGGTGATGTCGAACGCCGATCCCCATCCCGCAGCCGGCCCCGCCGGCGCCCTGGTCGACGAGGTCGTCCACGGTCTCGAGGACGAGCTGGTCGGTCTCCGGCGCGACCTGCACGCCCACCCCGAGCTGTCCTGGCGGGAGCTGCGGACGACCTCCCTGGTCGCGGCCCGGATCACGCAGGCGGGCTGGCGCGTCACCGAGCTGCCGCGCACCGGGCTGGTCGCCGAGATCGGCACCGACGGCCCGATCGTGGCGCTGCGCGCCGACCTCGACGCACTGCCGGTGCCCGACCTGACCGGCGACCCGTGGGCCAGCTCGGTCGAGGGCGTCACCCACGCCTGCGGCCACGACGTCCACACCGCCGCCCTGGTCGGTGCCGCCGTGGCGCTCGGCCGGGTCCACGAGCAGGGGCTGCTGCCGGGCCGGGTGCGGCTGCTCTTCCAGCCGGCCGAGGAGGTGATGCCCGGCGGCGCGCTGTCGCTGATCGAGCTGGGCGCCCTCGACGACGTCGACCGGATCTTCGGGCTGCACTGCGACCCCACGCTCGACGTGGGCAGCGTCGGCCTGCGCGAGGGCCCGATCACCGGGGCGGCCGACCACCTCGACGTGACGCTGTCGGGCTCCGGCGGGCACACCTCCCGCCCGCACCTGACCGAGGACCTCACCTTCGCGCTCGGCAAGGTCATCACCGAGCTGCCCGCCATCCTGTCCAGACGTCTGGACCCCCGCTCGGGGGTCAGCGTGGTCTGGGGCGTGGTGCGCGCCGGCTCGGCCCACAACGTGATCCCGGCGACCGGCCGGGTCGGCGGGACCGTCCGGATGCTCGACGCCGTCGCCTGGTCGGAGGCGGAGAAGCTGGTCCCGCTGCTCGTGGAGCAGATCGTGGCGCCGTACGGCGTGCACGCGCAGGTCGACTACCAGCGCGGGGTCCCGCCGGTGGTCAACGACATCGGCTCGATCTCGCTGCTCGCCGGCGCGGTGGAGCGGGTGCTCGGCCCGGGTGGGCACGTTCCCACCCAGCAGAGCCTCGGCGGCGAGGACTTCGGCTGGTACCTCGACCGGGTGCGCGGCGCGATGGGCCGGCTCGGGACGCGGACGCCGGGCGGACCGACGTACGACCTCCACCAGGGCAACCTGCGCGTGGACGACCGGGCCGTGGGCATCGGCGCCCGCGTGCTGGCACAGGTCGCGGCGTCGTTCCACGGCGTTCTTTGACGAAATTCGGGCCCTGGGCATGAGTATGTCCGCCCGGTCCGCATCGACTCGATAACAACTTCGTGAACCGGGCGCCCCCGCCGCAGGGAGGCCCTAGGGTTCGATCTGTTTTCTTGCGCCCCTGGGGGCGTCCACAGCTCACGAAGGAGGCGTCTTGCGGCGCACCACGAAGATTGCAGCAGTCCTGGCGGCCGGGATCCTGGCCCTCACGGCGTGCGGTAGTGACAGCGACGGCGGCAGTGACGGCGCCGCCAGCGACCCGACCTCGGCAGCGCCGAAGTCGGACGTCAAGGTCGGCATGGCCTACGACGTCGGTGGCCGCGGCGACCAGTCGTTCAACGACTCGGCCGCCGCCGGCATGGACAAGGCGACCGCCGAGTTCGGCATGACCTCGGACGAGTCCGAGGCCGAGAACGGCGAGGCCGAGAACGCCCGCGAGGAGCGCCTGCGCACCTTCGCGGACGCCGGCTACGACCCGATCATCGCGGTCGGTTTCGCGTACGCCGAGGCGCTGGGCAAGGTCTCCAAGGAGTACCCGGACGTCCACTTCGCGATCATCGACGACTCCAGCCTCGCCGACTCGCCGAACGTCGCCAGCCTGGTCTTCGCCGAGGAGCAGGGCTCGTTCCTGGTCGGTGCCGCCGCGGCGCTGAAGACCGAGTCGGACCACATCGGCTACATCGGTGGCGTCGAGACCCCCCTCCTGCAGAAGTTCGAGGCGGGCTACGTCGCGGGCGCCAAGGAGGTCAACCCGGACATCAAGATCGACACCGCCTACCTGTCGCAGCCGCCGGACTTCTCCGGCTTCGGTGACCCGGCCAAGGGCAAGACCACCGCTCAGGGCATGTACGACGCCGGCGCGGACATCGTCTACGCCGCCGCCGGTGGCTCGGGCGCGGGCGTCTTCGAGGCGGCCTCCGAGTCCGGCACCAAGGCGATCGGTGTCGACTCCGACCAGTACAACACCGCCGACCCGTCCGTGAAGGACGTCATCATGACCTCGATGCTCAAGAACGTCGACGTCGCGGTCTACGAGTACCTCAAGTCCGTCGCGGGTGGCACCTTCCCGACCGGCGTCACCACCTACGACCTCAAGGTCGACGGTGTGGGCTACTCCACCAGCGGTGGGTTCATCGACGACATCACGTCGAAGCTGGACGACTACAAGCAGCAGATCATCGACGGCAAGATCACGGTTCCGACCACGCCGTAGTACTGCAGCACCAGGTAACGGGTCCGCGGGGCGCACGCCCCGCGGGCCCGTTCCTCTTCTCCGTCCTGACCGGGTAGCGTCACGCCCGAACCTGACAAGGAGGTCACGGATCGTGTCCACCCCTGCCTCGGCCCTCGCGGCCGACCCGCCCGCCGCACCGGAGACCGCAGTTCGACTTCGCGGCATCGGCAAGCGCTTCCCGGGCGTCATCGCGAACGACAACATCAACATCGACGTCCGGCGCGGCACGATCCACGCGATCGTCGGCGAGAACGGCGCCGGCAAGTCGACGCTGATGAAGATCCTGTACGGCGTCCAGCCTCCTGACTCGGGCACCATCGAGATCAACGGCGCCGAGGTCACGCTGCACTCGCCCGCCGACGCGATCAAGGCCGGCGTGGGCATGGTCTTCCAGCACTTCATGCTGGCCGACAACCTGACCGTCCTCGAGAACGTCGTCCTCGGCGCCGAGGGCCTCCACGGCATCGGCGGCAAGGCCCGCGCCGAGATCAAGCGCATCTCCGACTCCTACGGGCTCGGCATCGAGCCCGACCGCCTGGTCGAGGACCTCGGCGTCGGCGCCCGGCAGCGCGTCGAGATCCTCAAGGTCCTCTACCGCGGCGCCCGCGTCGTCATCCTCGACGAGCCCACCGCGGTGCTGGTGCCGCAGGAGGTCGACGAGCTCTTCGGCAACCTCCGCGAGCTCAAGTCCGAGGGGCTCTCGGTCATCTTCATCTCCCACAAGCTCGACGAGGTGCTCTCCGTCGCCGACGAGATCACCGTCGTCCGCCGCGGCACGACCGTGCGCACCGTCGAGCCGCAGGGTGTCACCGCCCGCCAGCTGGCCGAGCTGATGGTCGGCTCCGAGCTGCCCTCGCCGAGCACCGAGGCATCGACCGTGACCGACAAGGTCCTGCTCAGCATCGGCCACCTCGGCCTGCCGAGCGACGAGGGCCGGCCCCTGCTCGACGACATCTCCTTCGAGATCCACAAGGGAGAGGTCCTCGGCATCGCCGGCGTCGAGGGCAACGGCCAGGCCGAGCTGGTCGAGGCCATCATGGGCATCAGGTCCGGAGTCACCGGCACCATCGAGCTCGACGGCGTCGACCTCACCAAGCGCTCGACCCAGGAGCGGCGCGAGGGGGGCATCGGCTACATCCCCGAGGACCGGCACCGCCACGGCCTGCTGCTCGACTCGCCGCTGTGGGAGAACCGGGTGCTCGGCCACCAGACCCGCGAGCCCGTCGTCAGCCACGGCCTGGTCAACAAGCGCGTCGCGCGCAACGACACCCTCCGCATCATCGAGGAGTACGACGTCCGCACGCCCGGCCCGGACGTCCTGGCCCGCGCGCTCTCCGGCGGCAACCAGCAGAAGCTGATCGTCGGTCGTGAGATGAGCGGCGAGCCGATCCTGCTGATCGCGTCCCACCCGACGCGCGGCGTCGACGTCGGCGCCCAGGCCGCGATCTGGGGCCACATCAAGAAGGCACGACGAGAAGGGTTGGCTGTGCTGCTGATCTCCGCCGACCTCGACGAGCTGATCGGACTGTCCGACCGGATCGAGGTCATCCTCCGGGGCGCCTTCGTGGGTTCGTTCGACCCGTCGGCCGTCACTCCCGAGCAACTCGGCTCGGCCATGACCGGAGCGGGGGAGGACCTGTGACCAAGGCACGCATCACGAAGCTCGGTCTCGGCGTCGCGTCGGCGCTGCTCGCCCTGCTCGCGGCGTTCGCGATCACCAGCATCGTCCTGATCGCGGCCGGCGACCCCGTCTGGGACGTCTGGAGCCAGCTGCTGTCGTGGCCGCAGACCCGCAACTGGGCCAACATCATCAACAACGCGATGGTGCTCTACCTCTCCGGCCTGGCCGTCGCCGTCGGCTTCCGGATGAACCTCTTCAACATCGGCGTCGACGGTCAGTACCGTGTCGCGGCCTTCGCCGCGGCGGTCGTGGCCGGCGAGGCGTGGCTGCCTGGCTACCTCAACACCGCGCTCGCCATCGTCTGCGCGATGGCGGTGGGCGCGCTCTGGGCCGGCATCGCCGGCGTCCTGCGCGCCACCCGCGGCGTCAGCGAGGTCATCTCGACGATCATGCTGAACTTCATCGCGACCAGCCTGGTCGCCTACCTGCTGCGCGAGGCCGCCGTCCGTGAGGAGGGCAGCAACAACATCGGGACCAAGACCATCCCCGAGGGCAGTCGGATCCCCAACATCGGCCTGGGCGACGGCATCAGCCACATCTACGGCTTCATCGTGATCGTGGCCCTGACCGGGTTCCTCTTCTGGTTCGTCATCAACAAGACGCGCTTCGGCTTCGACCTCCGGGCGACCGGTCAGTCGCCGACCGCGGCGATCGCGAGCGGCATCAGCGTCAAGAAGATGACGATCACCGCGATGCTGATCTCCGGTGCGGTCGCGGGCCTGGTCGGCCTGCCGATCCTCTTCGGTGACAGCTACAACTACGGCTCGACCTTCCAGTCGGGTCTCGGCTTCGCCGGGATCGCGATCGCGCTGCTGGGTCGCAACAACCCGATCGGGATCGCCTTCGGCGCGCTGCTCTTCGCCTACCTCGACGAGCAGTCCAACCCGCTCCAGATCCTGGTCGGCGTCGCCCCCGAGATCGTCGCCATCACCCAGGGCGTCATCGTGCTGACCGTGGTCATCTCCTACGAGCTGGTGCGCAGGTACGGCGTACGACTCGAGCAGCGGGAGGTGGCGCGCGCCTTGGCCACGTCCCGTCCCGACCAGCCCGAGGAGGTCAAGGCATGAGCGTCCCCGCCACGGCGACGGGTGTCGTCGACGCACCCACCTCGCCGAAGCGCCAGCGTCGGCTGCCGCGCTGGTGGTTCGCCGCCGCGCTGGTCTTCGTGCTGGCCTTCCTGTCGCTGCTGCAGACGATCACCGGCGCCAACGACCTGGTGTCGTCCGGCACCATCGCCGCGACCCTCGTCGCCACCATCCCGATCATGCTCGCCGGTCTCGGCGGCCTCTGGTCGGAGCGAGCGGGCGTCGTCAACATCGGCCTCGAGGGCATGATGATCCTCGGCACCTGGGGCGCCGGCTACTTCGGCTACCACCACGGCCCGTGGGCCGGTGTCGCCGGCGCGATCGTGATGGGCATGCTCGGCGGCCTCGTGCACGCGATCGCGACCGTCACGTTCGGCGTCGACCACATCATCTCCGGTGTCGCGATCAACATCATTGCCTTGGGCGCCGTGCAGTACCTCGCCTCGCTGACCTTCGTCGGCCTGCCGGGCGGCGGTCAGACCCAGTCGCCCAAGATCGACGACGTCCAGACGATCACGATCACCTCGCTCGGCGACCACCTGCTGACGGTGGAGCAGAAGGACATCTTCTTCATCTCGCCGCTGGCGGCGCTCGGCCGGGCACTGGTCACCAACCTGTCGGTGCTCACGTTGCTGTCGCTCCTGCTGCTCGTGGTGACGTCGTGGGTGCTGTGGCGCACCTCGTTCGGGCTCCGGCTGCGCTCGTGCGGCGAGAGCCCGGCGGCGGCGGAGTCGCTCGGCGTGCACGTGCTCCGCTACAAGTTCGCGGCCGTGCTGATCTCCGGCGGCCTCGCGGGCCTGGCCGGCGGCTTCCTGGTGATGGTCGCGGCGAGCAACTACCGCGACGGCCAGACGGGCGGTCGCGGCTACATCGGCCTCGCGGCGATGATCTTCGGCAACTGGCGACCCGGTGGGCTGCTGGCGGGCGCCGGGCTGTTCGGCTACACCGACACGCTCGGCCTGCGCCAGGGCGGCGACTCGGTGCACGCCCTGCTGCTCGCGGTCGCCATCCTCGCCATCGCCGCTGCCGCGTGGCAGGCCCGCCAGGGCCAGCAGCGTGCGGCGGTCCTCACCGGGGCGACCGCGGTCGTGATCGCCGCGGTCTACTTCGCGATCGACGAGGTGCCGAGCGACTTCGTGACGATGACGCCGTACGTCGTGACCCTGCTGGTGCTGGCCTTCGCCTCGCAACGGCTACGCATGCCGGCCGCCGACGGGCAGATATACCGCAAGGGCAGCGCAGGGTGACCTTCGACTGGGAGTCGCTGAAGGCCGCCGCCGAGGAGGCGGTCACGCACGCCTACGCGCCGTACTCGCACTTCTCGGTCGGCGCCGCCGCGACCGTCGACGACGGCCGGGTGGTGACCGGCTGCAACGTCGAGAACGCGGCGTACGGCGTCGCGCTGTGCGCCGAGTGCGGGCTGGTCAGCCAGCTGCACATCACCGGCGGTGGCCGGCTGACGCACTTCGTGTGCGTCAACGGCGACCGTGAGGTGATCATGCCGTGCGGCCGCTGCCGCCAGCTGCTGTACGAGAACGGCGGACCCGACCTGCAGCTGTGGACGGTGTCCGGGATCAAGACGATGGACGAGGTGCTGCCCGATGCGTTCGGTCCCGACGACCTCGATTGACCTGACCGACCCCGACGTCGTCGCCGATCCCTACCCGCACTTCGCGCGCGAGCGCGAGCAGCACGCGGTGGCCTGGCACGAGCCGTCGGGGATGTACCTGACCTTCGCGCACGCGACGGTCGGCCAGGTGCAGCGTGACCGCCGGCTGGGCCGGCTCTGGGCCGACAAGGAGCCGCTCGACTACCTCGAGCCGTTCAACCTCCTGCACCGCAACCAGATGATGGAGAACGAGCCGCCGGCGCACACCCGGCTGCGCCGCCCGGTCGCCAAGGCGTTCGCGCGCGGCCACATCGAGCGGCTCCGGCCGCGGGTGCGCGAGATCGCGGGCGGCCTGCTCGCCGACCTCGACCCCGCAGGCTTCGACATCATCGAGGGGTACGCCGAGCCGCTGCCGGTGCTGGTGATCGCCGACCTGCTCGGCGTCCCGCGCTCCTACGCCCACGACCTGCGCGACTGGTCGCAGGCGATCGTGAGGATGTACGAGGTCGCGCCGTCGCAGCAGACGGTCGACGACGCCGTGCGCGCGGCGACGGACTTCGCGGGTCTGGTGCGCGAGCTCGTGGGGGAGCGCCGTACGACGCCCGCCGACGACCTGATCACCGACCTGGTGGCCACCGAGCTCACCGAGGACGAGGTCGTGGCGGCCGTGGTGCTGCTGCTCAACGCCGGCCACGAGGCCTCCGTCAACGTCTTCGGCAACGGCCTGACCGCGATGCTGCGTCGCGGGCTGACGCCTGGCGCCGACGTACCGGCGACCGTCGAGGAGATGCTCCGCTTCGACTCCGCGCTGCAGCTCTTCGAGCGGACCGCGATGGAGGACGTGGAGGTCGGCGACATCGTCGTCGAGGAGGGGCAGAAGATCGCCGCGCTGCTCGGGGCGGCCAACCGCGACCCCGAGGTCTTCGACCAGCCGGACGAGTTCCGGGTGGATCGAGACCCCAACAACCACCTGGCTTTCGGCGTCGGTGTGCACTTCTGCCTCGGCGCACCGCTCGCGCGGATGGAGCTCGCCGAGTCCCTCCCCGCGCTGTTCGAGACCTTCCCCGACCTGACCCTGGCCGACGAGCCGGTCAGTCGCGGGACCTTCGTGCTGCGGGGCTACCGCAGCGTCCCTGTGAGAGGAACCCATGCCTGAGCCGACCCCGGTCCACGATGCCGTCGAGGTCATCTCCGCCAAGCGCGACCGGCACGAGCTGAGCGACAGCCAGATCGACTGGGTCGTCGACGCCTACACCCGTGGGGTCGTCGCCGACGAGCAGATGTCCGCGCTCGCGATGGCGATCCTGCTCAACGGGATGGACCGGCGCGAGATCGCCCGCTGGACCGCCGCGATGATCGCGTCGGGGGAGCGGATGGACTTCTCGGGGCTCTCGCGCCCGACCGCCGACAAGCACTCGACCGGTGGCGTCGGCGACAAGATCACGTTGCCGCTGGCCCCGCTGGTGGCGGCGTGCGGCGTCGCCGTACCCCAGCTGTCCGGGCGCGGCCTCGGCCACACGGGCGGCACGCTCGACAAGCTCGAGTCGATCCCCGGCTGGCGCGCGGCGCTGTCGAACGACGAGATGTTCGCGCAGCTCGAGTCGCTCGGTGCCGTGATCTGCGCGGCCGGCGACGGCCTGGCGCCCGCCGACAAGAAGCTCTACGCCCTGCGTGACGTCACCGGCACCGTCGAGGCGATCCCGCTGATCGCGTCGTCGATCATGTCGAAGAAGATCGCCGAGGGCACCGGCGCGCTGGTGCTCGACGTGAAGGTCGGCACCGGCGCGTTCATGAAGGACGTCGACGCGGCCCGCGAGCTCGCGGAGACGATGGTCACGCTCGGCCAGGACGCCGGCGTCCACACCGTCGCGCTGCTCACCGACATGTCCACGCCGCTCGGGCTGACCGCCGGCAACGCGATCGAGGTCCAGGAGTCGGTCGACGTGCTGGCCGGCGGCGGTCCCGCCGACGTCGTCGAGCTGACCCTCGCCCTGGCCCGCGAGATGCTCGCCGGCGCCGGGCGCGGCGACGTCGACCCCGCCGACAAGCTGGCCGACGGCTCCGCGATGGACGCCTGGCACCGGATGATCCAGGCCCAGGGCGGCGACTCGAACGCTGCGCTCCCGACCGCGCGCGAGCAGCACGTCGTGGCCGCGCCGACGTCCGGCGTGCTGACCCGGCTGGACGCGATGGCCGTCGGCCTCGCCGCGTGGCGTCTCGGCGCCGGCAGGGCCCGCAAGGAGGACCCGGTGCAGGCCGGAGCCGGCGTCGTGTGGCACGCCCGGCCGGGCGACGCCGTCACCGCCGGGCAGCCGTTGTTCACGCTGCTCACCGACGACGAGCACCGCTTCGAGCGCGCGCTCGCCTCGCTCGAGGGCGGCTACGACATCGGCACCGAGGGCTCGTCGTACGACGCGACGCCGCTCGTGATCGACCGGATCGGCTAGGGGAGCAGCAGGACGACGGTCTCGGCGACGCAGGCCGGCTTGGCCTCGTCCTCGATCTCGATCGTGTAGCGGATCGTCGCCTGCTTGCCCTTCGGCAGGTCGGCGACGTCGGCGATCGCGACGTGGGCGCGGATCCGCTTGCCGACCAGGACGGGGTTCGGGAAGCGGACCTTGTTGGTGCCGTAGTTGAGCTTCGCGCCGGGCGTCTCGAAGCTGAGCACCTGGCTTCCGAGGAACGGCACCAGCGACAGCGTGAGGTAGCCGTGCGCGATGGTCCCGCCGAAGGGGCCGTCCTTCGCACGGTCGACGTCGACGTGGATCCACTGGTGATCGCCGGTCGCCTCGGCGAACCGGTCCACCCGCTCCTGGTCGATCGTCAGCCACTCGGAGGTGCCGAGCTCCTCGCCGACCGCCGCGGACACTTCATCGAGAGTCGTGAACGTGCGCATGCATGGAACCTATCCGGTCTGCTTGGATCGACACATGACGCCCACCCCTGACCAGGTCCGGAGGGCACCGAAGGTGCTGCTGCACGATCACCTCGACGGCGGGCTCCGTCCGCAGACGATCATCGAGCTGGCCGCGGACTGCGGGCACCAGCTCCCCGACGTAGGTGGCGAGATGTCGGCGGAGTCGCTGGGGCGCTGGTTCGCCGAGGCCTCGGACTCCGGCTCGCTGGAGCGCTACCTCGAGACCTTCGACCACACCGTCGGCGTGATGCAGACGGGCCCGGCGATCACCCGGGTCGCGCGGGAGTGCGTCGAGGACCTGGCCGCCGACGGCGTCGTCTACGCCGAGATCCGCTACGCCCCCGAGCAGCACGTCGAGACCGGCCTGACGCTCGACGAGGTCGTCGCGGCCGTCCAGGAGGGCTTCGACGAGGGGGTCGCTGCGGCGGGTGGGCGGATCGTCGTACGCCAGCTGCTGACGGCGATGCGGCACCAGGCCCGGTCGATGGAGATCGCCGAGCTCGCCGTCGCGTGGCGCGACCGCGGGGTTGCCGGGTTCGACATCGCGGGCGCCGAGGCGGGCTACCCGCCCACCCGCCACCTGGACGCGTTCGAGTACCTCCAGCGCGAGAACTTCCACTTCACGATCCACGCCGGCGAGGCGTTCGGGCTCCCGTCGATCTGGCAGGCGATCCAGTGGTGCGGCGCCGACCGGCTCGGCCACGGCGTCCGGATCATCGACGACATCACCGTGCGCGACGACGGCTCGGTCGAGCTCGGCCTGCTGGCGGCGTACGTCCGCGACAAGCGCATCCCGCTCGAGATGTGCCCGTGGTCCAACGTGCAGACGGGCGCGGCCGCGTCGATCGCCGAGCACCCGATCGGGCTGCTGAAGAAGCTGCGCTTCCGGGTCACGGTCAACACCGACAACCGGCTGATGAGCAAGACCTCGATGACGCACGAGATGACCTCGCTCGTCGAGTCGTTCGGCTACGGCCTGAGCGACCTCGAGTGGTTCACGATCAACGCGATGAAGTCGGCGTTCCTGCCCTTCGACGAGAGGTTCGCGCTGATCTCGGACGTGATCAAGCCGGCGTACGCCGCCCTGCGCGAGGAGGTCGCCTCATGAAGATCCACTACGTCCCGACCGTGCTGCTGCTCGGGTCGGCGGTGCTGATCCTGCTGGTCGGCGCGGGCTTCCTGCTCAAGGGCCGCGCCGTACGCCGCTCCGCCCTCACCTTCCGCAGCCGCGCCGTCGCGGCGACCGGCACCGTGGTGGCCCTGGAGGCCAAGGACCTCAGCTTCGGCGCGGAGCCGGACACCCGCTACTTCCCGCGCGTCAGCTACCTCCCCACCGGGTCCGACGAGCCGATCGAGGCGCAGACGCTCACCGACGTGCCCTCCCCGCCGCCACGGGTGGGCGACCAGATCGAGGTCGCCTACGACCCCGAGCACCCCGACCGCGTGGACGTCGCGGCGACCGAGGGTGACGCGGAGGGCGCGGGCCGCACCTGGTTCGTGCTCGCCGCGCTGACCAGCCTGGTCGCGGTCGGCGTCGCGGCCGCGTGGCTGCTCCTCGTGTTCGTCGTCTGGACGTCCTGATGCCCTCTGCGGGCGAGTCGCTCTTCTGGATCGCCCTCTGCGCCGTCCTGGCGCCCCTGCTCACCGGCCTGCTGCTGCGCGGCAAGGTGCCCGAGGTCGTGCTGCTCCTGGTGCTCGGCGTCGTGATCGGCCCGAACGTCCTCGACCTCGCCGAGACGGGCGAGGGCGTCGCGATGCTGCGCGAGCTCGGGCTCGGCATGCTCTTCCTGCTCGCCGGCTACGAGATCGAGGTCGACGAGCTGGTCGGCCGCGGCGGACGCCGGGCGCTCGCGACCTGGGTGGCCTGCCTGGCCGTCGCGCTCGGCCTGATGGCCCTGATCGGGCTCTCCGAGCAGGTCCACGCGGAGATCGCCGTCGCGATCGCGCTGACCTCGACCGCGCTCGGCACGCTGCTCCCGATCCTCAAGGACAGCGGCCTGCTCGCCACTCGCTTCGGTCGGACGCTGATGAACCACGGTGCGTACGGCGAGCTGGGACCGATCGTCGCGATGGCCGTGCTGCTCGGCGTGCGCGGCCCGGTGGCGTCGCTGCTGGTGCTGGCGGCGTTCGCGGTGCTCGCCGTGCTCGTGCACCGCCTGTCGGTGCGGCACAGCCGGGAGGGCTCGCGCGTGCTGGACGTCGTACGCCGCGGCGCGGAGACGTCCGGGCAGACCCAGGTCCGGCTCGTGGTGCTGCTGCTCGTGACGCTCGGCGTCGCCGCGGCCACCTTCGAGCTGGACGCCGTGCTCGGGGCGTTCGCCGCCGGATTCATCCTGCGCCGCCTCGTCCCCGAGGGGCACGAGAGCCTGGAGCACAAGCTCGAGGGGCTCGCCTTCGGGCTGCTGATCCCGGTCTTCTTCATCACCTCGGGCATGGCGATCGACCCGATGGCCGTCGTCGACGAGCCGGTGGCGCTGGTGGCGTTCCTCGGGCTGATCCTGCTCGTCCGCGGCGGGCTCGTGCTGGCCGCGACCCGGACGACCCGGGAGGAGGGCCACCGTGTCTTCGACGGCCGGGAGAGCCTCGCGATGGGGCTCTTCGCCTCGACCGGCCTGCCGATCATCGTGGCGGTGACCGCGGTGGCGGTCGATGCCGGCGAGATGACGCCGATCAACGCGAGCGTGCTGGTGGCCGGCGGCGCCATCACGGTGCTGGTCTGCCCGCTGCTCGCCCAGCGCCTGCTGACGCGCCGTACTCACCCGGAAACGGTGAGGGCAGGCACCGGCGCGGGAGACTAGCCTTCCCGCGATAGTGGGGCCGAGTCCGGCCCTGACGCATCTGAGAGGAACGCTGTGGACAGCTTCTGGGACTTTTTCTGGTTCATCATCTCCTTCTTCCTGCTCATGGCCTACCTGGTCGTGCTGTTCCAGATCCTCACGGACCTGTTCCGCGACCGGGACACCAGCGGCTGGGCGAAGGCGTTCTGGGTGTTCTTCCTGATCATCTTCCCGCTGATCACCTCGCTGGTGTACCTGATCGCCCGCGGGCAGGGCATGGCCGAGCGCAACATCGCGGCCGTCAAGCAGGCGCAGGCCAGCCAGGAGGAGTACATCCGCTCCGTGTCGGGCGGCGGCTCGCCGGCCGACGAGATCGCTCGCGCGAAGGCGCTGCTCGACTCGGGCGCCATCTCGCAGGCGGAGTTCGACTCGCTCAAGGCCAAGGCCCTGGCCTGATCTTTCTGGCCTGATCGTCTAGCGGGGGAGCACCGCCCACCAGCGGTGCTGCCACCGCGACGACGACATCAGCACGACGGCGCCCAGCGCCGGGTTGTAGACCAGGGGCTCCCCGTCACGTTCGTCCAGCACCAGGACGACGTGGCGGGGCAGCCACCGGGTCCCCAGGAACACCGGGACCGGGGTGGGGAGCGCGGCCAGCACGTCGGACCTGCGGTAGCGGCGCACCCGCCCACCCAGCTCCCGCGCCACCGCCCACGGCGGGGTGCCGAGCATCCGCGGCCAGGGCAGCTGCCACCGGCCGTGCCGGTCGCGCAGCCCCGTCAGCCGGCGGTGCATCGCCTGCACGTCGGCCTCGAAGTCGGGCCACGGCCCCGGCAGGCCCTCGGCCACGACGACCGACGACGGGCCGCAGGTCCGGTTGTCGGGCTGCCGCGGCCAGTCGGTCATCACACGGCCAGTCGCCCGACCGCGGCGTACGCCTGGTCCGAGGTCATCGGCTCGCAGCCGAGCTCGACGGCGTGCGAGACGACCCGCTGCTGGTCGCGCATCAGCGCGAGGCCGCGGCGGACGAGCACGAGCGGCGGCTTGCGGTGCTCGCGCAGGTCGCGGGTCAGCCGCCGCCAGAAGGTCACCATCGGGTGCTGGCGCACGCAGTACGCCGCCGCGAGCAGGCCGGCCGTCTCGCACCGGCCGACGACCTCCTGCGCGAAGATCCCCTCCGCGACGAAGAGGCGGTGCTCGCCGAGGTCGAGGGTCTGCCAGCCGGTGCGCGCGCTCAGCGAGATGTCGTAGACGGGCACCTCGGTCCGGCCGGTGCGGCAGAGCTCGTCGAGCGCGGCCATGGCGTCGGCGAGCAGCCACGACTCCGGGACGTCCCAGTCGACGATGCCGGCGTTGGCGCCCTCGGTGATCAGCGGCAGCGACGGGTCGCCGGCGCTCTTGTAGAAGTCGTCCAGCCGCAGGACCGGCAGGCCGACCCGTTCGGCGAGGCGGGACTTCCCGGCCCCGGACGGGCCAGCAAGGACGATCACCTGCGCGTGCACCGGCCTATTCTTGCAGTGGCTGGAGCGCGCCGATCAGCCCCACCGGGACGCCTTCGACGACCGGCTGCCGCGGGGCGGTGGCAGTGGTCAGGCAGGTGGCGTCCGCGAGCGGGGCGACCTGGTCGACCCAGGCCTGGTCGGGACCGCCCACGACCGGCAGCGTGACCGTCCAGGACACCGCGCCGGCGTCGCCGGGGACCGCCTCGAGCCGGGCGACGACGGGGCCGTCGCCGTCCAGGCGCAGCGTCACCACGCCGCCCGCGCTCCGTGAGCAGGCGGCGTACGTCGGGCGCCAGCCGGTCATCGAGTCGACGACCGCGGCGAGGGCAGCCAGCGGCTGACGCGGGCCGGGGGAGAGCGTGCCGCGCGCCTCCGGGGCGTGCCGCTGGCGGTCACCGTCCGGGGTGTCGGCGTCCGGGACGGGGGTGTCGAGGGAGGCGAACCACGCGTCGTCGCCGAGCGCCGAGAGCCGTGCCTCGTCGTCGGTGGAGGGGCCGTCGTCGGACCAGGACGGCGCGTCGACGTCGCCGTCCGCGTCGCCCCGCGGACCGTCGCCGGGGAGGTCCGGGGCCGGGTGGTCCGTCCCCCCACCCAGGCAGGTGTCCGCGGCGGTGACGGCGGGCCCGAGGTCCGGCCAGTCCTCGTCGACGTGGTGGGGGACCTCGGCGGTCACGACGACGTCGACGAGGTCGTCGTCGGCCTCGGCCGTGACCTCGGCGACGGCGGCGGAGTCGAGGTCCGTGCCGCCGCGCGTGAGGACCGCCGTGACCTCGTCGGCGTCGCAGGTCGCCCCGACGAGCGACCAGTCGTGCTGCTCCGCGACGCCGACCTCCTGCGCGGTCGCGGCGACCGCGTCGACCCCGACGTACGTCGTCTCCCGCACGCCGGCGGTGCGGTCGACCTGGCCGTCGCTGCCGTAGGCCGCCTCGGGGACGGACAGGTCGCCCGGGGCCACCCACGGGTCGCTCCACACGGCCTGGGCGCGGGTGAGGTCGACCTGGTCGGCGTAGAGGTCGCCGGGCAGGTCCGAGCAGCCGGTGAGGAGCAGGCTGCCGACGAGTGCGGCCGCCGCTGCGGTCCGTGCCCTCACGACTCCGGCACCACGACGAACCACGGCTCGCTCCAGCCGGCGACGTCGAGGTTGCCGTTGACCCAGTCGTCGCGCGAGACGGTGATGGTCGAGCCTTCCGAGGGGTCGTAGACCGACAGGGTGTCGCCGCCCTCGCTGGCGGTCACGAGCGTGACGTGGCCGGGCCGGGTGTCGTCGCCGACGTAGATCGGCACCGTGCTGCCGTCCTCGCTCGCCCGCACGACGGCGTCGAAGCTGCGGCCCCGGTCGTCGGGGTCGACCACGGTCACGTCGTACGACGTGCCGGGGACGCCGGAGCCGCCGTCGGCGGACATCTCGGCGGCGAGCGCCCAGGGCTGGGTGCCGGCCTGCGGCGGCCACGGGAACTGGAGCTCGTGGTCACGGCCGACGGGCAGGTTGGTGCGCACGTGCATCGCCTGGGACTCGTCGGCGAACCGCTCCTCCGGCGTGCGCGGGTCGGTCTCGCCGGTGAGCGGGTCGTAGCCGGTCTGCATCCACATCGCGTACGCCGGGTCGTTCTCCATCCGCGACATCACCAGCGAGGAGGAGCCGCAGGTCGTCTGGTCGGGTTGGGTGGCCTGGTCGCCGCGGAAGCTGCCCGGGTCGAGGTCGCGCAGCTCGCTGGGGCTCATCCGACCCAGCTGGTCGGCGTAGTTGTCCAGCGCGTCGCCGCTGAGCCCGGATGCCACGGCAGCCATGATCCACGCCCGGGCGGCCGGGTCGCTCCCCTCGAGGAGCCGGCGTACCTCCGCCCGCTCGTCGGGGCTCATGCCGGCGAGTGTGTCGTCGTAGCGGGAGAGCGTCGAGCCGTCGAGCGGCCCCTCGTCGTCGGACCACTGGTTGACCAGGTCGATCGTGCTGGGCACCGCACCGGGCGCGGACGGGAGGTGGTCGGGCAGCTCGATGCCGTCCATCGCGGTCACCACCGCGCGACGGGCGGCCGAGGCCGCCTCGGCGGCGTCCTCGTAGGCGCCGATCAGGTCCTGCACGGCGTCGACGACCTCGCCCACGATGCCGCTGAGCTTGCTGACGAGCTCCCAGGGAAGGGCGTCGTCCCAGGAGATCGACAGGTGGTCGCGGAGACCGTCGAACGCGTCGGCGTGCCGCTTGCGGGCGGCGTCCATCGCGCCGGCCATGGTGTCGAGGGCCGCGGCGACCCCGCGCGCCGCCTCGGGGATCGTGTCGACCCGCCCGGCGAATGCCGTGACCGAGCTGCGGAAGCCGTTGCCGGCGTCGCCCTCCCAGATCGCCGTCGTCGTATCGTCGTGCAGCGTCTCGAGCGAGGTGTGCGCCCGGTCCATGGTCGTCGCGATGAGACGCCACTCGTCGGCTGCGTCGCGGAGGTTCGCCGGATCGGGCTCCGGTGGCTGGGAGGCGATCTCGCAGGCGCGGGAGACGAGGCGCACGATCGTCTCGGCGGCGTCCCACGGCGGCCAGAGGTCGATGCCCTGGAGGTCGGCGAGGATCGAGCGGAGCTCGGTGACCGCGTCGTCGACGAGGTCGTCACCGAAGCCCATCAAAGGCTCCCGCGCTGGTGTGGTCGGTCGTCTCGTACGTCGTGAGGCAGGCCTCGAGGTTGGTGGCGTGCTCGGAGACGAGCGCCTCGCACACGTCGAGGACCCCGGCCAGGTCCGTGGCGGCGTCGGCGACCACCGCGGCCACGGTCGCGAGGTCGGTGCCGGCCGCGGCCGACGTACGCCGTCGGGCGGCCGTGACCTCGGCGCCCGCGTCGGCGCCGTGCAGCCACGCGCGGCGTACGGCGTCCGGGTCGACGTGCAGGGTCATGCTGGCCTCATCCCCGCTGCCGGCATCGGACAAACGGCCGACCCCGATGACCCGGGTGGGCCATCGCGGCTCGACCGTTGGGCTCGACTTCCTCGCGGGGCGCAGACGGCGGCCGGAGCCCGCCCCTACGGTGCGGCCATGCGCACTGCTGTGAAGGTCGTCACCGGAGGGCTGGCACTCGCCGCCGTCGCGGCGGCCGGCGTGCTGGTCGTGCGGGGGACGCCGGACGCCAGTGCCGACGCGGACACGGGCTGCACGCACAACGTGCACCGCACCGTGCAGGTCGCACCGGCGATGGCGGAGGTGACCCAGCAGGCGGCCACGGCGCTGCGTGCGGAGTGCACCCAGCTCAAGGTGGTGCCGGCGTCGTCGGCACAGGTCGCCCGGAGCTTCCAGTTCGGCAAGAACGTGCCGGACCTCTGGATCGCGGAGTCCAACACCTGGCAGTCCCAGCTCTTCTACCAGGACGTGAAGCTGCGCATCGTCGGTCCGGCTCTGGCCTCGTCGCCCGTGGTCCTCGCGGGCGACGCGGGCTCGCCGACGCCGGAGTCGTGGCGCGCGGCGTTCGACGCCGACTCCGTCGACCTGCGCGACCCGCTCAGCGACGGCGTCGGCGCCCTGGCGATGCTCGCGCTGCGCTCGGAGATGGCCGCGACCGGGGCGAGCGACGCGCAGGTCCGGGAGACGCTGGTGCCGCTCGCGCAGCGGTACGGCGAGCAGCAGGACGGCCGCGCCGACGCGGCCTCGCTGCGTGGCCTGATCGACGGGCTCGGCGCCGGCCGGTTGATGCCGGTGACCGAGCAGGAGCTCGTCCACGAGGGCTTCGCGGCCGGGCTGCACGCGCGGGTGCCGGCCAAGGGCGCCCCGCTGCTCCAGTTCCCGCTCTACGCCCCGACGACCGCGGACGCCGACACCCTGGCCGCCGCCCGGGCACTGACCCAGTGGTTCGGCTCCGACGCCGGCGCGAAGGCCCTCGCGGCCGCCGGCTTCCGTCCGCCGGAGGGCACACCCGTCGACGACGGGGTCGGCCAGGTGCCGTCCCTGCCGCTGCCGGTGCCGTTCGCGGCCGCCGCCGACCTGCACCTGTGGCAGGTGATGAGCCAGCCCTCCAGCGTGCTCGCCGTCTTCGACGCCTCCGGGTCGATGGACTTCATGGCCGGCGACCAGTCCCGGATGCAGCTCGCCGTCGGCGTCGCCAAGACGGCGCTCGACGTCTTCCCCGACCGCGCCCGGATCGGGCTCTGGGTCTTCTCGATCGACCAGGGCGGACCGGGTCAGGACTGGCGCGAGCTGGAGCCGATGCGCCGTCTCGACGCCGTCGTCGACGGGGTGACCCAGCGCGACCAGCTCGACGGGCGCGCCGAGGAGATGCTGACCCTGACCAACGGCGGCACGGGCCTCTACGACACCACCCTCGCGGCGTACCAGCAGGCGCTGCGCGACTACGACCCGACGTACTCCAACTCGGTCATCCTGATGACCGACGGCGCCAACGACGACCCCGGCTCGATCTCGCTGGACCGCCTCGTGCACGAGCTCGAGAAGGCGCACAGCCCCAAGCGCCCGGTGCGGATCATCGGCATCGGGATCAGCGACGACGCCGACTACGCCGCGCTCAAGCGGATCGCGAAGGCCACCGGCGGCGAGGCCTACTCCGCCGACACCCCCGAGGACATCCTCGGCGTCTTCGCCCAGGCGATCGCCTCGCGCTGAGTCGGGTTACACCCCGATCGGGTGCCAGACGGTCTTGATCTCCAGGAACGACGTCATCGGCTCGACGCCGGGGTCGAGCGTCCAGTCCGGCTCGGTGGACGGGGCGCGGCGGACCCGCTTGAGGTTGTCGGCGGCCGCGACCTCGAGGGAGGTCGCGAGGGTCGCGTCACCGGCGATGCCGGTGAGGTCGATGGCGTTGACGTCCATGTGCGACGCGAGCCAGGGAGCGACGGTGGCGGCCGAGCCGGTGAGGATGTTGACCACGCCGCCGGGCACGTCGGAGGTGGCGAGCACCTCGGCGAAGGTCACCGCGGGCAGCGGGCGCTCGTACGACGACACGACCACGACGGTGTTGCCGGTGACGATCGCCGGGGCGACGACGCTGACCAGGCCGAGCAGCGACGACTCCTGCGGCGCGAGGACGGCGACGACGCCGGTCGGCTCGGGCGTGGAGAGGTTGAAGAACGGCCCGGCGACCGGGTTGGCGTTGCCGATCACCTGGGTGACCTTGTCGGCCCACCCGGCGTACCAGACGAGCCGGTCGATCGCGGCGTCGAGCACCTTCTCCGCCTTGCTGGGGGAGAGGCCCTCGGACTGGACGACGGCCTGCACGAACTGCGGGCGGCGGTCCTCCATGACCTCGGCGATCCGGTAGAGGATCTGCGCGCGGTTGTACGCCGTGCGCGACGACCACCCGCCGAACGCCTTGCGCGCTGCGATGACCGCGTCGCGGGCGTCCTTGCGGGACGCGAGGGCCGCGTTGGCCACGAACCTCCCCTTGGTGTCGGTGACCTCGTAGGAGTACGCCGACTCCGAGCGCGGGAACGCGCCGCCGATGTAGAGCTTGTACGTCTTGCGGACGTCGATGCGGTCGCTCATCGCAGGTAAGCCTCCAGACCGTGGCGGCCGCCCTCGCGGCCGTAGCCCGACTCCTTGAACCCGCCGAACGGGCTGGTCGGGTCGAACTTGTTGAACGTGTTGGCCCAGACGACGCCCGCGCGCAGCTGGTTGGCCATGTGCAGGATCAGCGAGCCCTTCTCCGTCCAGACTCCGGCGGAGAGGCCGTACGGCGTGTTGTTGGCCTTCTCGACGGCCTCGGACGGCGTGCGGAAGGTCAGCACGGACAGCACCGGCCCGAAGATCTCCTCGCGGGCGATCCGGTGGGCCTGGGTGACGTCGGTGAAGAGCGTCGGCGGGAACCAGAAGCCGTGCGCCGGCAGGTCGCAGGGCGGCGACCAGCGACCGGCCCCCTCGGCCTCGCCGACGTCGGAGAGCTCGCGGATCCGGGCCAGCTGCTCGGCGGAGTTGATCGCGCCGATGTCGGTGTTCTTGTCGAGCGGGTCGCCGATGCGCAGCGTCGACATCCGGCGCTTGAGCTTGGCGAGCAGCTCGTCGGCGATCGACTCCTGGACGAGCAGCCGCGATCCGGCGCAGCAGACGTGGCCCTGGTTGAAGAAGATGCCGGTGACGATGCCCTCGACGGCCTGGTCGAGCGGCGCGTCGTCGAAGACGATGTTGGCCGCCTTGCCGCCCAGCTCGAGGGTCACCTTCTTGTCGGTGCCGGCGACCGTGCGGGCGATCGCCTTGCCGACGTCGGTCGAGCCGGTGAACGCGACCTTGTCGATGCCCGGGTGGCCGACCAGCGCCTGGCCGGTGCCGCCGGCGCCGGTGATGATGTTGACGACGCCCGGCGGGAGGTCGGCCTGCTGGCAGATCTCCGCGAAGAGCAGCGCGGTCAGCGGCGTGGTCTCGGCCGGCTTCAGCACGACGGTGTTGCCGCAAGCGAGTGCCGGGGCGATCTTCCAGGCGAGCATCAGCAGCGGGAAGTTCCACGGGATGATCTGGCCGGCGACGCCGAGCGGCTGCGGGTCGGACCCACGGCCGGCGTACTCGAGCTTGTCGGCCCAGCCGGCGTAGTAGAAGAAGTGGGCCGCGACGATCGGGACGTCGACGTCGCGCGACTCCTTGATCGGCTTGCCGTTGTCGATCGACTCCAGGACGGCGAGCTCGCGGCTGCGCTCCTGGATGATCCGGGCGATCCGGTAGAGGTACTTGGCGCGCTCGCGCCCGGGCATCTTCGACCAGACCTTGTCGTAGGCCTTGCGCGCGGCCTTCACGGCGGCGTCGACGTCGGCCTCGTCGGCCTCGGCGACCTCGGCGAGGACCTCCTCGGTCGAGGGGCTGATCGTCTTGAACGACTTGCCGTGGCCGTCGACGAACTCGCCGTTGATGAAGAGGCCGTACGACGGCTTGATGTCGACGATGCTGCGCGACTCGGGAGCCGGCGCGTACTCGAAGGCGGTGCTCTTGGGAGGCATTGAATCAGTCCAACGTGAAGTAGTCGGGGCCGGAGTAGCGGCCGGTCTTCATCTTGGTGCGCTGCATGAGCAGGTCGTTGAGCAGCGTCGAGGCCCCGAAGCGGAACCAGTCGGGGTCGAGCCAGTCGGGACCGGCGACCTCGTTGACCATCACGAGGTACTTGATGGCGTCCTTGCTGGTGCGGATGCCGCCGGCCGGCTTCACGCCGATCATCTGGCCGGTCAGCTCCCGGAAGTCGCGGACGGCCTCCATCATGATCATCGTGACCGGCAGCGTGGCCGCGGGCTGCACCTTGCCGGTGGAGGTCTTGATGAAGTCGGCGCCGGCCAGCATGGCCAGCCAGCTCGCGCGGCGTACGTTGTCGTAGGTCTGCAGCTCGCCGGTCTCGAAGATGACCTTGAGGTGCGCGTCCGTGCCGCCGGGGCGGGCACAGGCAGCCTTGGTGGCGACGATCTCGTCGAAGACCTGCTGGTAGCGACCGGAGAGGAACGCGCCGCGGTCGATCACCATGTCGATCTCGTCGGCGCCGGCCTCGACCGCGTCGGCGGTGTCGGCCAGCTTGATGTCGAGCGCGGCCCGGCCGCTCGGGAACGCCGTGGCGACCGCGGCGACGTGGACGCCGGAGCTGCCCAGGGTCTCCTTCACGGTGGCGACCATGTCGGGGTAGACGCACACGGCGGCGACCTGCGGACAGGTCGGGTCGGCGGGGTCGGGGCGCATCGCCTTCGACGCGAGCGCGCGGACCTTGCCCGGGGTGTCCTGACCCTCCAGCGTGGTCAGGTCGACCATCCGGATCGCGAGGTCGAGCGCGAACTCCTTCGCGGTGGTCTTGATCGAGCGGGTGCCCAGACCGGCGGCGCGGGCCTCCGCGCCGACCTGGTCGACACCCGGTAGCCCGTGGAGGAACCGCCGCAGCGACGCCTCTGACTTGGTCACGTCGTCGAGCCCGGGGCCGAGGACGGTGGAAGTGGCGGTCACCGACCCAGCATAGGGTTGTCTCCGTGACCCACCCAGTCCCCACCTCCGACTCCGCCGTCGTCGAGCGGTTCGCGCCGACGAGCGGTCGGATCAGCGGGATCGTCGGCCTCGCGACCGCCGGGGTGATCCTGGTCCTGGCGCTGATCGCGGGCGAGACGGGCACGCCGCTCGGCGTCGCGATCGTGGCGGTCCTCGGCGGGCTGCTGATCTGGGCGGCGCTGCTGCGGCCCGCCCTCTGGGTGACCTCGCGCGACCTCGTGATGCGCGGCATGTTCAGCACCCAGCGGGTCCCGCTCGCCGCGATCGACGGTGTCGTCGTCACCCAGGTGCTCGCCGCGAAGGTCGGCGACCACCGCTACGTCTCGCCGGTCATCGGCTACACGGTCCGGCAGACGATCAAGGCCAAGGCCCGCGACGGCCGCAACCCCTCCGGCTCGGCCCCGGCACCGACCAACGAGCACCAGGCGTTCGTCGAGGCCCGGATCGACTTCCTCGCCCAGGACGCCCGCGACCGGCTCGGCATCCGCAAGGGCTCGCCGGAGCAGGCCGCGCTCGCCGCCGACGTACGCCGCACCTGGGCGTGGCCCGAGCTCGCCGGCTGCGCCGTCCTGGTGCTGGCGTTCCTGGTCTGGCTCGTCGCCGACTAGCCCGGGACCACCACGCACCGTCCCACCGGTCCGGCGGTGACGTCGAAGTCGGTCCACCCGGCGAAACCCCCCTCGTTGGTGATGCCGTCCTGGGAGGGCTCCGAGGACGGCGGGGAGGTCGGCCCTCCCGACATCGCCATCACGAACGTCTCTCCCGTGCGCACCGCGCCGGGCGGCAGGGTCACCCGCAGCAGGTGCGAGCCCATCGACACCTCCATCCCCGACAGGCGTCGGTCGACCGGCGTGTAGCGGCCGGGCGCACACTGCTGCCGATCGGGCAGGTAGGTGACCTCCGCGTCGATGCCGTGCTTCGCGAGATCGGCCTCGAGGCCCTGAGCGTCCTCGAGCCGCCGGACCTCGACCGTGATGGTGCCGGAGTTGCCCTCCTGCACGGAGTACGCCGTGGTGGTGCCGAGTCCGGGGACGACCACGACGATGGCGGCAGCGGCGGCGACGACGGCGGCCGCCCCGAGGAGGAGCCGCGGCCGCGACCGGCCGGGCCGCGTCGCGGGCTGCTCGTCCACGTGCTCGCACAGCCGCTCCAGGAGGGCGGACTCGAAGGAGTCGAGCGGAGCGTTCATGAGGTCACCTCGAGGTCGGGAAGGGTCGCGGGAAGAGTGAGGGCCAGTCGCCGTCGCGCGCGGTGGTAGAGCACCCGGGCGTTGCCCGGGGAGATGCCGAGCGCCGCTGCTGCCTCGGTCAGCGACAGGCCGTCGACGGCCACCAGCTCCACCACCGCACGTTGCCGGTCGGGCAGCGCTGCCAGGGAGCGGTAGACCTCACGGGCGGCGCGCTGGCCGTCGATGCGGGCGACGATCCGGTCGGTGGCGTCGTCGTCGAGCAGCTCCCGCGCGTGGATGCGCCCGGCCGCCCGGATCGCCTTGGCGGTCGACCGGTGGTGGCCGGCGACGACCCGGCGGGCGATGCCGTAGAGCCAGGCCCTGGGGGCCGCTGCATCGCCCCGGTAGCCGCTGCTCGCGTGGATCGACGCCAAGAACACCTCGGCGGTCAGGTCGGCAGCGTCCTCGGGCGACTCCACGCGTCGCGCGACGAAGCGCTGGACCGCCTCGACGTGCTCGCGGTAGAACGCCTCGAAGGCGTCCCGGTCGCGGCCGATCGCGGCGACACCCTCAACGGAATCCATGACTCATTGTGGTCGCGGGGACCTTTCGCGTTACACCCACGCGGCTCCGCTGAGCGCGTCGACTAGATCCCGGCGGCGGCCTTGATCCCGTTGCGCAGGGCGTCCAGGCGACCGACGGCGGCGATCCGCGCCGCGTCCACGCTGTCCTCCGGGTCGACGGGCACGACGACCTCGAGGTAGCACTTGAGCTTCGGCTCCGTGCCGCTCGGGCGCACGATCACCCGGGCGCCGTCGGCGAGGCGGTAGCGCAGGCCGTCGGTGGGCGGCAGGTCCGCGCTCCCGAGGTTCAGGTCGTCGACGCCCTCGACGGCCAGGCCGCCGAGCTCGGTCGGGGGAGTGGCGCGCAGGCGCGCCATCGCGGCGCCGATCTCGGAGAGGTCGGTGACCCGGGCCGAGAGCTGGTCGGTGGCGTGCAGGCCGTGGGCGAGCGCGATGTTGTCGAGGAGGTCGACCAGGCCGCGACCGGCCGCCTTGGCCTCGGCCGCGAGCTCGCAGAGCAGCAGCAGCGCGGAGACGCCGTCCTTGTCCTTCACGTTGTCCGGGTCGACGCAGTAGCCGAGCGCCTCCTCGTAGCCGAACGCCAGGTCGTCGACCTTGCTGATCCACTTGAAGCCCGTCAGCGTCTCGGCGTACGGCTGACCCGCGGCCGCCGCGAGCTTCCCCAGCAGGCTGGAGGAGACGATGCTGCACGCGTAGGTGCCCTGCTTGCCCTTCCGGATCAGCGCGTGCGCCAGCAGCGCACCGACCTCGTCGCCGCGCAGCATCCGCCAGCCGTGCGGGCCGGGGACGGCCGCCGCGCACCGGTCGGCGTCGGGGTCGTTGGCGACCACCAGGTCCGCGCCGTTGCGCTCGGCCAGCGCCATCGCGAGGTCCATCGCGCCCGGCTCCTCCGGGTTGGGGAAGGCGACGGTCGGGAAGTCCGGGTCGGGCTGCTCCTGCTGCTCGACGACCGACGGGGCGTCGAAGCCGGCCGCCTCCAGGACCCGCTCGACGGGTACGCCGCCGACGCCGTGCAGCGGGGTGTAGACGATCTCCAGGTCGCGCGGCCCGTCCTCGACGAGCCCGGCGACCGTGTCGAGGTAGCTGTCGACGATCTCCTCCTCGAGCACCGTGCCCGCGTGCCCGCGCGGCACGTCGGCCATCGCGCCGACGGCGGCGATCCGGTCCGCGATCTCGGTGTCCGCGGGCGGGACGATCTGGCTGCCGTCGCCGAGGTAGACCTTGTAGCCGTTGTCGCGCGGCGGGTTGTGGCTGGCGGTGACCATCACCCCGGCCGCGCAGCCGAGCTCGCGGATCGCGAAGGCGAGGATCGGCGTCGGCAGCGGTCGCGGCAGCACGTACGCCGTGAACCCGGCGCCCGTCATCACCTCCGCGGTGTCACGGGCGAAGACGTCGGAGTTGTGGCGGGCGTCGTACCCGATCACGACCGAGCCGCCCCCGTGCTGGGTGAGGTGGCCGGTGTCGACCAGGTAGGCGGCGAGGCCTGCCGCGGCGCGGGTGACGACGACGCGGTTCATCCGGTTGGGCCCGGCCCCGAGCTCGCCGCGCAGGCCCGCCGTACCGAACTCCAGGGTGCCGTCGAAGCGGTCGGCCAGATCGGCGGAGTCGCCGCCGGCCTCGACGGCGGCGATCACCGACTCCAGCTCGGCGCGGGTCTGGGGGTCGGGGTCGTCGGCTGCCCAGGCACGGGCGGCGGCGAGGAGGTCGGTCATGGAGGGCACGATACGAGGGTGAGCCCCTCCTTCGCCTTCCGGGACGGCTGGGACGTCGACGCGCCCCTGGACGCGGTGCACGACGCCCTCGTCGACCTCGAGCACTACCCCGACTGGTGGCCGCAGGTCGTGGCCGTGGCGTCCCTCGGCCCGGACGACGCGCGGGTGCTCTGCCGCTCGACGCTGCCGTACACGCTCGACCTGGTGCTGCACGCCGTGAACCGCTCGCCCGGCGTGCTCGAGGTGGGCGTCTCGGGCGACCTGCTGGGGACGGTGCGCTTCGACCTGACGCCCCTCGACGGTGGGACGCGGCTGGACTTCGCGCAGGACGTCAGGGTGCCGGGGTGGCTGGGGGCGCTGTCGTACGTCGCGGGTCCGGTGCTGCGCTGGAACCACGACCGGATGATGCGGGGCTGCCGCCAGGGTCTGTGCGCGCGCCTCAGCGGCTGACGCCAGTGGTGGGCCGCAGTCGGTACGTCACGAAGTCGATGCCCTGTGGTCCAGGGCGCGTCGTGACGGTCGCTTCCCAGCCGCGCCGCTCGTAGAAGCTGATGGCCCGGCGGTTGCCGGCCCACACCTCCAGCAGACCCACTCGGTCGTCACCGCGCTCGGTGTCGAAGACGTCGTGGAGTCGCGAGCCGATGCCCTGGTCGTACAGGTTGGGCAGCACGTACAACGCCGTCAGCTCCAGCTCACCCGCGCCACCGGGGTGGCGCCGCGCGGACATGAAGCCGACGACCGATTCCGGGCTCTCGGCCACGGACGTCGACCGCTCCGGCTGCGTCAGGAGGTGCGCCCACATCGCCTCCCGGTCGTCGCCCTCCACGGGCGGCTCGCCGTAGTAGTCGGCGCGCGACTGGCGATGCACGTGCGCGATCTGCCGGGCGTCTGCCGGAGTCGCCGGTCGAAGGGAGAGGTCGGCCACGGCGACGAGCACATCACATCCGCGTGGCCCGGATGTTGCCTGGCCGCCTGACCGCAGCGCCGCGGTCGGTGGTGGTCGTCGTCGGTGACCCGACAGACGGGAATGGTGGTCGCCGCCCCAAGAAGAGCCGCAGGATCGTGCCCGGACATGAGTGTGCCCCGCCGGCGGTGCCGGCGGGGTGCGGGTCAGCGGATATGTCGGGTGTGGGCGGTGTCCCAGTCGTAGGCGTACCCGTAGCGGTTGGTCCAGGTGAAAGACGTCACGCCGGTGCGTACAACGGTCCAGCCGGCGTGGGTCTTGTACCGGTGATGCCCCCGACAGAGCGGCGCGAGGTTGGTCGACGTCGTGTTGGTGCCGTCGTAGTTCTCGACGTGGTCGAGGTCCGCTGACCTCGATGGTCGGGTGCAGTGCGGGAACACGCACGATGCGTTGGTCAGGATCGCTTGTTCGCGCATGGTGTCGGTGGGCCGGTAGCCGTCGGTGTGCAGGTCGGCGTTGAGGTCGATGACCGGTCGGACGGTCACGTGGGTGTTGGTGCCGTGGCACCAGGCCTTGACCTGGTCCACGCTGATGCTGGAACGGGTGTTCTCTACGCCGGCCACCGCACCGTCGGCGAGGTGGACGTAGATGACCAGCTCCCGCTTCCGCTCGGGAACCTGCAGGTCGAGGGTCAGCTCGCGCCGCGCGAGGGCGCCGGCGGCCAGCGAGCGGCGGACGTTGAGGGACTCCTCGCACCCGAGGTCCTTGAGGTGGGCGGCACCGGCGGTGATGGCGTCGTTGAGGTCGATCGCGTCCGCGATGTCGAGCTCGCCGTCGACGTGCACGGTGCCGTCGAAGGAGACCTGGTCGAGGTCCACGTCGAAGCAGCGCCGGTCGGCGGCCTCACGGCGACGCTTCTCCGCCTCGGCGGGCTCGAACTGACGAAGGGCGTCGGCCACCGAGCGGTCGATCTGCGCGAACGAGCACCGGGCCGCCTGATCCGCCAGGTGCTTGTCGACGTACGCCGCACCCTCGACGCACAGCGGCTTGGTGGCCTGCGCGATCCGCCGCGCCTTCCACACCGCCACCCGCCCCGCAACCACCACCGCCCAGATCTTCGGGAGCCGGTAGCGGATCTCCAGGGCGTCACCCAGGTACGTCCGGCCGGCGTCGGTCGACATCCCGAGAGCCAGGGCCAGGTCGGCGACGCAGAACTCGGCGACCAACGGCGCACCCGGTCCGGCGATCGCGAGCTCACCTTCCGTGCCGTCGACCGTGGCTGCGGTGTCGATCGACTCGACGGGGTGCATGATCGCCCACTGGACCGCGAGCTGGAGCTTGTCGACCTCTGCTTGGTTGACCACGAGGTGGCGGTCGTGGAGCGCGGCCAGCACCAGGTCCGGGAAGTCGTGCGACTCCCCGGATCCGGTGGTGTTCTGGCCCTCGGTCATGCATCGAGCCAAGCACTGGCCACTGACAGTCAGATGCTCAGAACCCTTGTTTTGACCGGCATGTGGACATTCTTCGGAAATTCTTCTGAACCAATTCTGCCCGGCCCAACGGGTGGTGGTTTCGAGGCTCGCTTCGCTCGCACCTCAACCACCGAACCCGGTGGTCGAGCTTGTCGAGACCCCCGCAACCAACGCAGGCGGGTGGGCCGCGGGGGTCTCGACGACGCTCGCTTTGAACCGCCCCGGGGTTTCCGGACACTTCGTTCGGTGTCTCTACCCGGCCGGGATGAGACGGTTTCGTGCAGCGTAGTGAACTTCTTCGGCCTGGATCGGTGTCAGGTCGTCGATCGACTCGTGGGGCCGCTCGGTGTTGAACCAGTCGACCCACCCCAGGGTCTCCAGCTCGACGTGCTCGACGCCGCGCCAGGGACCCTCGGGACGGATGAGCTCGGTCTTGTAGATCCCGATCTGGGACTCGGCCAACGCGTTGTCGTAGGCATCGCCCACCGAACCCACCGACGGGTCCACGCCGACGTCGATGAGCCGGCTGGTGAACGCGAACGAGGTGTACTGGCTGCCGGCGTCGGTGTGATGGACCAGCCCGGCCAGGTCACTGACCCCATCGCGCTGCCGGGTCCAGATCGCGTGCTCGAGGCAGTCCAGCACCAGTTCGGTGGTCATCCGTGTGGCTGCCCTCCATCCGACGATCCGACGTGAGTAGACGTCGAAGACGAACGCCACGTAGACCGTGCCGGACCAGGTCGCGACGTAGGTGAAGTCCGCGACCCAGAGCCGGTTCGGTGCCGGCGCGGTGAAGTCGCGGTCGACCAGATCACCCGGTCGGGCATCACGCGGATCCGCGACCGTGGTGCGGACCCGTTTCCCGCGCAGTGCCCCGGCCCAGCCCTGGGTGGCCATCAACCGCTCGACGGTGCACCTGGCCACGTCATGACCCTGCGCGCGTAGGTGGAGCCACATCTTGCGGGCACCGAACCGGGCACGGAACCGGTGCTCACGCGCGGACCGGATCAGCTCGACGATCTCGGCGTCACGCAGCGCACGCTTCGACGGCGCCCGGTTGCGGGCCTCGTAGTAGGTCGACGGAGCGATCTTGGCGCCGTGCTCGGCGAGCACCCGACAGATCGGCTCGACTCCGTACAGGTCGCGATGCTGATCGATGAACTCGATCAGAACTTGGGTTGGCGGTCGAGCTCCGCCGCGAAGAAAGCCGACGCGGACTTCAGGATCTGGTTCGCCCGCTCTAACTCGGCGACCCGCTTCTTCAGCTCCCTGATCTCAGCGATCTCCTCGGTCGTCTTCCCCGGACGCCTGCCGCCATCGACCTCGGCCTGACGCACCCACTTACGCAGCGTCTCTGGTGACCCGAGCCCGAGCTGTCCCGCGATGTTGCGGATCGCCACGAACTCCGAGGGGTACTCGCCCTGCGCGACCGACTCGGCCACCGCCCGCACCGCGCGCTCACGCAGCTCCTGGGGGTACTTGCTGGGACGTGCCATGACTTCATCCTCCAACTAATGAAGTCTCCGGACATCCCGGGGCGGTTCGCTTCGCTCGCACCTCAACCTCCGGTCCCCGCGACCCGCAGGCCGGGCGGCGACCGCAACCACCCTCCCGCCGTACCCGCGTAACTAGCCTGTCGGCGGCCAACCCGAGACCTCTCGCAGGCCGCGGTCAGCTGTCGATGGAGCTCAGGTCGCCGTACCGGTCGCCCACGACGGCGTCGCGCGGGACCGCCTGGTCCAGCGCGGCGAGGTCGTCGTAGGTGAGCTCGACGTCGGCGGCACCGACGTTCTCCTCGAGGTACTTCACCCGCTTGGTGCCGGGGATGGGGGCGACGCCGAGCTCGTCGTCACCCTGCGCCAGCACCCACGCGAGCGCGAGCTGGCCGGGCGTGCAGCCCTTCGTGTCGGCGATGGCCCGCACCCGGTCGACCAGCTCGAGGTTGGCCTTGAGGCCCTCGCCGTTCAGGCGGGGGAAGTACGCCGTGCGCCGCGAGTCGCCCTCCTCCAGCGCGGACTCCGAGGTGATGGCGCCGGTGAGGATCCCGCGGCCCAGCGGGGAGTAGGGGACCAGGCCGATCCCGAGCTCGCGCAGCACGGGCAGGATCTCGTCCTCGAGGTCGCGGGTGAAGAGCGAGTACTCGGTCTGGAGCGCGGTGATCGGGTGGGTGGCGTGCGCCTTCCGGATGGTCGTCGCGGAGGCCTCCGAGAGGCCGAGGCGGCGGACCTTGCCCGCCGCGACGAGCTCGGCCATCGCGCCGACGGTCTCCTCGATCGGGACCGTCTTGTCGACGCGGTGCTGGTAGTAGAGGTCGATGTGGTCGACGCCGAGCCGCTCGAGGGACGCGTCGCACGCGGCGCGGACGTACTCCGGGCGGCCGTTGATGCCGACGCGGGTGCCGTCGGCGCGGCGCTCGTTGCCGAACTTGGTCGCCAGCTGCACCTCGTCGCGGCGCCCGGCGATGGCCTTGCCGACCAGCTGCTCGTTGATGAACGGCCCGTACATGTCGGCCGTGTCGAGGAAGGTGACGCCGAGGTCGAGCGCGCGGTGGATCGTGTCGAGGCCGGACGCCTCGTCGGGGCTGCCGTAGAACTCCGACATGCCCATGCAGCCGAGGCCGAGGGCGGAGACGTCGAGCGAGGAGGTGGAGCCGAGGGTGCGCTTGTGGATCGTCATGCCCTCCACTCAAGCGGTTGGAGTGCGCTCCAGGTCAAGGGCGTCGACCTTCGAGCTGTAGATCCCGATCTTGCGGTCGATCGCGCCCAGGTGCTCCTGCACCTCCGCGAGCTGCGCCAGCACCTGCACGCGGTGTGCGCGCAGCAGGTCGAGGCGGCTCTGCTCGGTGCCGTCGCCCAGGCGGACCAGCTCGGCGTAGCGGCGTACGTCGCGGATCGGCATGCCCGTGCCGCGCAGGCAGTTGAGCAGGTTGATCCAGCCGAGGTCCGAGTCGGTGTAGCGCCGGTGGCCGGTCGCTGAGCGTCCCACCGGGCGCAGCATCAGCCCGTCCCGCTCGTAGTAGCGCAGGGTGTCGGGCGTCAGCCCGGTCGCGTCAGCGGCCTCGGCGATGGAGTAGGGCACACCCCAGTGTCACTCCTGGAGTGCACTCCAGGTCAAGCGCGGTCAGCGCGCGTACGCCGGCAGCCGCTCGCCGAGCTCGGCGAAGAGCGCCTGGTTGAGGCGGAACGCGGTCTGCACCTCGTCGACGACCCGCTCCTGCTCCTCGGCGGTCAGGTCGAGTGCGTCGAGGCGGGCGCGGTAGCCGTCCTTGTAGATCTTCGGCTTCGCGATCTCCGGGAAGTCGTAGAACGCGATGCCGGCGCCGTCCAGCCCGAAGGTGCGGTCGAGGATGCGGCCGATCGCCTGGCCGCCCGACAGGTCACCGAGGTAGCGGGTGTAGTGGTGCGCGACCAGCAGCGTCGGCCACTGCGCGGCGGCATCGACCAGCCGCTGGCGGTAGGCGTCGGCGGCGGGGGAGTCGACCGTCCGGACGCCCCCCTCGTGGCCGAGCCAGTGGTCCAGGTCGGCGTCGATCGCGGCCAGGCGCTCCAGCGCCTCGTCGTGGACGGCGGCCACGCCGGCGTCGTCACCGTGGGCGCGGACCAGCTCCTCCATCGCGGCGTACGCGACGCGCAGGCGCAGCAGGTAGTCGGCGTAGCCACGCTCGTTGACCCGGCCGCCGAGCAGCTCGGACATGAACGACGAGTCCTCCGCCGCCTGGTGCTCGGCGAGGGAGCCTTCGCGCATGGCCGCCGACAGCGCGAGGTCGGTGGTCTGTCCGAGGACGGTCATGGGTGCTCCCGATCGGTGGGTGAACTGAGGTGACAGATTGTCAGCACGATAGTGACAGGTTGTCGAATCCGTCCAGACATTTAGGTTAGGCATGCCTTATTTAGTGTTACCTTACCGCCATGGGTGGGGTGACGAGAACGGCTGCCGTCCCGACGGTGGTCCTCCTGGTGGCGGGCGCGCTCGCGTCGTGCGGGCTGTCGTCCCAGGCGGGCCCGCAGGACGGTCCGACGACGTCGGCCGTCGCGGCGGCGAAGGACACGCCGCCGCTCGCCGACGTCACGCCGCTGACGGACGTCCGGGACTGGGACGGCGAGGTGAACGCGGTCGCGGACGCCCCGATCGACCCGGTCGCCGAGGACCCCGAGCCGGAGCTCCCCACGACCGTCACCGACGCCCAGGGCACGGAGGTGACCGTCGAGAACGCCAGCCGGATCCTCGCGCTCGACGTCTACGGCACCCTCTCGCGCACCGTCTTCGAGCTCGGCCTCGGGGACAGCCTCGTCGGTCGCGATGTGTCGACCGAGTTCGACGAGGCCACGGGGCTGCCGCTCGTCACCCAGAACGGCCACGACCTCAATGCCGAGGCGATCCTCGGGCTCGACCCCACCGTGATCATCACCGACACCTCGCTCGGCCCGTGGGACGTCGTCCTCCAGATGCGGGACGCCGGCATCCCGGTCGTCGTGGTCGACTCCGACCGCAGCCTCGACAACGTCGGCGAGCTGATCCACCAGGTCGCCGACCCGCTGGGCGTCCCCGCCGCCGGCGACGCGCTCACGCAGCGCACCCAGCAGGAGATCGACCGGGTCACCGCGCAGATCGCGAAGGTCGCGCCGGCTGACTCCGGCGACAAGCTGCGCATGGTCTTCCTCTACGTGCGCGGCCAGTCGGGCATCTACTACATGTTCGGCGAGGGCTCGGGCGCGGACTCGCTCATCGACGCCATCGGCGGGTACGACGTCGCCGACGAGATCGGCTGGAACGGCATGAAGCCGCTCACCGACGAGGGCCTCGTCGCGGCGCAGCCCGACCTGGTGCTGATGATGAGCGCCGGCCTCGAGTCGGCCGGCGGCGTCGACGGGCTGCTCGAGAGGTTGCCGGCGCTGGCCAACACCCCCGCCGGCCAGCACCGCCGCTTCGTGACCATGGAGGACTCGCAGATCCTCGGCTTCGGACCGATCACGGCCAGCGTGCTCAACGCGCTCGCCGTGGCGGCGTACGCCCCGGAGGACGTCTCGTGACGGCGGCCGTCGTCGAGCACCAGCGCGCGGGCATCCGGGCGCTCGCCGGGCGGATCGGCCTGCTCGGCGGGCTCACGATCGCGCTGCTCGTCTCGCTGGTCCTCGCCGCCGGTCACGGCCAGCTCGACATCCCTCCCGCCGAGGTGCTCGGCTCCCTGATGCACAAGATCGGCCTGGACGTCGGGCCGCTGCCGCACCACCCGCAGGGCGAGAACACCCTGTGGCAGGTGCGCTTCCCGCGGGTCGTGATGGCCGCGCTGGCCGGCGCCAGCCTGGCCACGGCCGGCGCCCTCATGCAGGGCGTCTTCGGCAACCCGCTCGCCGAGCCCGGCGTCGTCGGGGTCTCCGCAGGCGCCGCCGTCGCCGCAGCCGCCGCGATCGTCTTCGAGCTGACCTTCGCCGGGACCTGGACCGTCGCGATCTGCGCCTTCGTCGGCGGCCTGCTCACCACCACGCTCGTCTACGTGATGTCCCGCGACGGCGGGCGCACCGAGGTCGTCACGCTGGTGCTGACCGGCATCGCCATCAACGCGATGACCAGCGCGGGCCTCGCCTTCCTGATGTTCCTCGGCGACACCCAGGCCCGCGAGGAGATCGTCTTCTGGACGCTGGGCAGCCTCAACGGCTCGCGCTGGCAGTACGTCGGGGTGGTGCTCCCCATGGCCGTCGTCGGGATCGCGGCCGCGATGTTCCTGGCGCCGAAGCTCGACCTGCTCGCGCTCGGCGACCGCGCCGCCCGCCACGTGGGCGTCGACGTCGAGCGGCTCCGGATGTCGACGATCGTGGTGGTCGCCGTGCTCACCGCCGCGGCCGTCGCGTTCTGCGGGATCATCTCGTTCGTCGGCCTGATCGTGCCGCACCTGGTCCGGATGGTCGCCGGCCCGGGTCACCGGCTGCTGGTGCCCGCGAGCGCGCTGGGCGGCGCGGTCCTCCTGGTGCTCGCAGACCTCTGGGCCCGCACCCTCGTCGCGTACGCCGACCTGCCGATCGGCATGCTTACCGCGCTCGTCGGCGGACCCTTCTTCTTCTGGCTGATCCGCCGCGCCCGTCGTACGGCGGGAGGCTGGGCATGAGCCTGATGAGCTGCCGGGGCCTCGGGGTCACCATCGAGGGCCACCCGATCCTCGCGGACATCGACCTCGACGTCCGCGGCGGCGAGCTCGTCGTTCTCGTCGGGCCCAACGGGGCCGGCAAGAGCACCCTGCTCGGGGTCCTCTCGGGCGACGTCGCCCCGACCAGCGGCCGAGTCACGCTCGACGACAAGCCGCTCGCGTCGTACGCCGCCCGCGAGCTGGCGCGGCAGCGCGCCGTCCAGCTCCAGAAGCAGGGCCTGGCGTTCGGCTTCCGCGTGCACGAGGTGGTCCGGATGGGCCGCTCGCCGTGGCACCGCACCGAGCGCGAGGACGACGACGACCGCGTGGTCGCGGAGTCGATGGAGCGCGCCGACGTGACCGACCTGGCCGACCGGCTCTACCCGACGCTGTCGGGTGGCGAGCAGGCGCGCACGTCCTTCGCCCGGCTGCTCGCGCAGGAGACGCCCGTGCTGATGCTCGACGAGCCGACCGCGGCCCTCGACATCCGCCACCAGGAGTCCCTGCTCGCGGTCGCCCGCGCCGCCGCGGAGGCGGGTGCCGCCGTGGTCGTCGTGCTGCACGACCTGTCCCTCGCCGCGGCGTACGCCGACCGGGTCTGCGTCCTCGCCCACGGGCGGGTGCGCGCCAACGGCACGCCCGCCGACGTCCTCACCTCCGCGCTGCTCACCGAGGTCTACGAGCACCCGGTCGAGGTGATCACCCACGGCGACGACCTGCTCGTCGTCCCGGTCCGGCTGAAGGGAGTGGTCCCGTGGCCCGCCGGCTGATCCTCGCCGCGCTCGCCGCGGCCGCCCTCCTCGTCCCCACCCCGGCGTACGCCGGCTCGCGGGTCTCGGTCACCCCGGGGACGATCGACCCGACGTACGCGACCACGCTGAAGGTCTCCGGCACCGGCTTCCAGTCGATCCAGGGCGGCCACGGCGGCATCTACGTCTTCTTCGGCACCGTCACCCCCGGCTGGCAGCCCAGCGAGGGCGGGGTCACCGGGCAGGACTACTACTACGTGCCCGACAGCGAGTCGAAGGCCAACCAGGGCTTCCAGCGGTTCGTCGCGTTCCCCGGCTCGGACACGGCGTCCTCGGCCAACGGCGGCACCATGTCGGCCTCGGGCGGCTGGTCGACGCAGATCGTGGTGCCGGGTGCGACGTTCCAGACCTACGACCGCGCAGGCAAGGTGCACACCGTCGACTGTCGCACGGTCACCTGCGGCGTGATCACGGTCGGCGCGCACGGGATCACCAACGCCCACAACGAGACGTTCACGCCCGTGCAGGTCGGCACGTCCGGCACCACCTCGAGCCCGAGCGCGACCGCGACCCCGACCGACGGCTCGACGGCAGCAGCAGACCCGACCGCCCCGGCGACCGCTCGGCCCAGCACCGGTGCCGCCCCGAAGCCCGCCGGACCCGCCACCCTCGAGGTCGACCGCGGCTCCGCCGTCGCCGGCAACGTGCTCGCCTTCCGGGCCACGGGCCTGCCCGTGGGCACCCAGGTGTCTGCGGTGTTCGACGACGGGGCGGCGGGAGCGGGGCCGTTCGCGGCCGGCTCCGACGGCTCGCTGGCCGGCGTCATCACCCTGCCGGCCACGACCGGGCCGGGCACCCACGAGCTGCGGCTGTACGGCGTCGACGACCCGCCCTCGGTGAGCTTCGCCGTGCAGGCGGCCGAGACGACCACCGAGACCGTCGGGACGCAGGCGGTCGACGAGGACGACGCACGCGCGGCCTGGCTGTTCGCCGGCACCGCCGCGCTGGTGCTGCTGGTCGCCGTCGCGCGGCTCGGCGTCCGGGCCTGGCGGGGGCGTCGTCGTGCGGCCTGACCGGCTCGCCGCCGCTGCGCTCGCCGCTGTCGTGGCGGTGCTGCTCGCCGTACCCGCCCTGGCCGACGACGCCAGCCCGGCGGCGAGCACCTCGGTCGAGGTGGACGACGCGACGCTGCGCTGGGGCATCAACAACGAGAGCAACAACCGCGCGCACGACCCGACGTCGGTCAACTTCATGTCCGCCGGCAAGGTCGCCGACTCCGGCGGGCAGAAGGTCACGGCCGCCGACTGGAGCGCCGTGTCGGGCAGTGTCCGCATCGAGAAGTGGGACGGCACGGCCTGGCAGCCCGCGACCTGGGCAGGGCTGTCCACCGACAGCGCCGGGCGCGCGCTGGGCTCGGCGACCGCCGGGACCTTCAGCAACCACAACGTCGTCTTCGGCGGCGGCGTCGGCGCCGTCGACGCCGCCGCGGGCACCGCGCACATCGCGTGGACCGGCGACCTCTCCGTCCTCTACTACTCCGGGCAGTCGATGTTCTACCTGTCGGACCCGGTGCTCGACGTGGCCGACGGCGCCGGGACGGTGACCGCGACGATCAGCGGCTTCGCGGCGTCCCGCAACGGAGGCACGTGGTCGCCGGTCGCCCCGCGCACCGCGACGGTGGCGGAGCTCTCGTCGGTCGACCTCGCCGACGCGACCGGCTTCGTCGCGCAGCCGGCGTACGCCGGGGTGCGGGCCAGCCTGCCCGCCGACGCGGTCCCGCAGGTCACGAGCGACGCCACCAGCGGGTCCTTCCCGCAGTCCTGGATCGACGCGATGGACGACCTCGGCATGGCGGCGTTCTGGTACTCCAGCGGCAGCTCCACCGACCGGTTCAAGGTGCCGCTCGCGCTCACCGTCGGGTACGACGCGTCGGCGCCGGTCGTCCCACCGACGCCGACGGCGGCACCGACGAAGAAGCCGATCGACAACGTGGTGAAGGAGTCGCCGACGCCGACCCCGACGGTCGCGGCGACGGTCACCGCACCCGCTGCCCCGGTCGCCGCGCCCCCGGTGGTGGTCGCCCCGCCGGTCGTCGCACCGACCCCGGTCGCCGAGGCCCTCGGGGCGGTGCCCCGGCCCGCGACCGAGGTCGCCCTGGCCGCGGCCCCGACCGCCCCCACCGCCGACGCCGGGACACCGTCGTCGCTCCCCTGGTGGATCGGCTCCGGCTGCCTGCTCGCAGCCGCCCTCGTCCTGCTCCTCCCCGTCGGCGGCTCGGGCCCCGGCACCCGCTCCACCCAGAAGTGACGCAGGCAGCGTCACCCGAGAAAGGAACACCCATGACCAGATCCACAGGGCAACTCCGTGTCGTCGCCGCCGCCAGCGCCGCAGCCCTGGCTGCCGCCGCTCTGACGTTCGTCGGGGCCGGCAGCGCCCAGGCCGCCACGACGCACTACGTGGACGACGTGACGCTGAGCTGGCCGGTGAGCGTGACGGCCAACAGCTGGGGCATCGCCACGGCGGGGAACGTCTCGGCTCTGAGCCCCACGACGGGCACGACCATCGACGGCGCCTCGACGAGCTACGACAAGGCGTCCGGGATCGCGGCCGCCGACGGTGTCGGGCACCTCGCGGCGGACGGCACCGGCACGGTCGACTTCACCGGCTCGGTGACCTACAGCCCGTTCGCCCAGTACGGGACGATGGTCGCCGACAAGGCGACGCTCACGCTCAGCGACCTCGAGCTCGAGGTCCTGCAGCCGGGCGAGGGCCGGCTCAGCGCGCTGCTCTCCTACCACAAGATCGGCGGCGACCTCAGCCCGCGCCGCGTCACCGTCGCGACCTTCGACATCACGACGCAGACGACGACGGGCGGAGCGCTCGACCTCCAGACGGCCGCCCCGGACTGGACGAACACCGTCCCTGCAGGCAAGTACGCCCCGACCTACACCGACGCGTGGCCGACCTCGCTCGTGGACGCCCTGCTCACCAACGTGGACGACGGCAGCGACATCTCGGTCTACTTCTACCGGACCAGCGCGAGCGCGGGGAACAACAACAAGGCGCCGCTGGCGATGTCGGCGACCGGCACCGTCTCGGACCGCGAGGTGAGCGCCACGCCGACCTCCTCCCCGAACCAGCTCTCCGTGGCCGTGTCGGCCGGCGGCTTCTCGGCCGTGACCAACCCCGGTGACGCGGGCGTGTACGTCGGCCTCGCGCCGTCCGGTGGGCTGCCGGACGTGAGCTCCCAGGCAGGCATGGCAGCGTTCGCCGCGGCCGACTACGTCACGCCCGGCCGGATGGCCACGGGCTCGTTCACGTCGACGCTGAAGGCTGCCTCCGACACGCTGGACCCGACCAAGACCTACTCGGTCTACACCTGGCAGGCCCACAGCCACTCCAACGTCAGCCAGGACACCGAGACCCCGGTGACGATCGACTGGGCCGCCCTGGCCCCGCTCGCCTCCACCGTGACCGCCGGCGGCGCCGCAGGCACGACGTACGGGAAGAGCGCGACCGTGAGCGCGACCGTCCCCGACGCGGGCACCGTGACGCTGACCGGTCTGGGCGCCGCCCAGGAGGTGACGCTGACCGAGGCCGGCGTTGCTGACTTCACGGTTCCGGCGACGCTCGCCGTGGGCTCCTACACCGCCACCTTCGCGTACGGCGGCGGCGGTCAGCACGCGGGGGCGTCGACCACGAAGGCGTTCACCGTGGCGAAGGCCGCGACCACGACGTCCGTCAAGGTCGCGAAGCCGTCCGCCAAGAAGGCCGGCCGGGCCTCGGTGGCGCTCAAGGGCGCCGCCGCGGGCAGCAAGGTCGTCGTCACCGTCAAGGGCGGTGGCAAGACGGTGAAGCGGGTCGTCGCCGTCAACGCCAAGGGCCTCGCCGTCGTCGCGCTGGCGAAGGCTCCCCAGGGCGGCTCGTTCGCCGTGACCGCGGCGTACGCCGGCGACGCCAACCACAAGGCGTCCACGGACAGGGCGACCTACAAGGTCGCCAAGCCTGCGAAGAAGAAGCGCTGACTCACCCTGGGCCCGCGGCACCCACCGCGCGCAGCACGAACGACTCGATCGTCTGCGCCGGGAGGTGTCGCGGGCTCAGGCACGCGTGGATGAGGGACATCGTGGGCTCGAGGTCCTCGATGGTGAACGACCCGTCTGTGGTGCCGGCCTCGAGGATGCCGCGCAGCACGTCCTCGACGGCGACGACGTGCTGGCGGATCGCCATCCGCGAGTCGGGCCCGAGGACGCCGTACAGCTGCGGGCCGAGGCCCATGTGGAAGCGCTCGCCCTCGGCGAGGTGGTGGCGGACGTAGAGGCGCAGCCGGGTCGCTGGGTCGTCGGCCTCGGCGAGGTCGTCGCGGAGCCGGTGGAGGTACTCCTCGGTCTCGTGCGACGCGAAGGCCACCACGACCGACTCCTTGTCGGGGAAGTGGTGGTAGATCGCGGTCCGGCCCACGTCGGCCCGCTCGGCGATCGCGGCCATGGTGATCGCGTCGAAGCTGCGCTCGGCCATCAGGTCGGCGAACGCCTCGAAGACGCGTCGCTGCAGCTGCTCACGATGCTGCTGCAGGGTCTCGCCGGAGATGCGGGGCACGAGGGCGAGATTAGCCCGCGGGGGAGGTGAGCCGCTCGCTCTCGACGTCGTAGCGCTCGACGTACTCGGAGAACCGGTCGCGCACGGCCGCCTCGGTGAGGCCGAACTCGGCGACGTCGTACCGGTGGCCGCCGAACTCGCCGCGCGGGTGCGCCGCGAGGAAGCCGGCCATGGCGTCGAACGCGCCGTCACCCGCCTCGAGGCCGAGCGAGTCGTAGACGCCGCGGACGGTCGTGACCGGGTCGCGGGCGAGGTCTGCGTACCGGACGTCGAGGATCGGGTGCTCGGGCCGCCGGGACCGGAAGTCCTCGATCCGGTCGATCGACTCCTCGAGGGTGTCGCTCCAGTGGTCGGCGATGTAGGAGCGGTGGTCGGCGTCGGAGAACGTGCTCGACATGACGTTGATCAGGCTGCAGACCGAGCCCGTCAGCGCGACCGGGTCGCGGTGCAGCAGCACCAGCCGGGCGTCGGGGTAGGTGTCGACGAGGGCGTCCAGGGCCAGGGCGTGGTGCGGGCTCTTCAACGTCCAGCGGCCGCGGACGCCCGCGCTCTGGAGGGTCTGGAGGACCAGGCGGTGGTAGTCGTAGGCGCCGCGGTTGTCGCCGCCCCGCCACCATGCGCCGTACGACGGGACGTTGGCGATCGCCTCCCACGAGATGCTCTGGAAGGCCTGCCCCATCACGGCGATGCACTCCGTCGGGTCGGCGGCGGCCTCGTGGTGGATCGCGCTGATCGCCGGGTTGAGCATCTCGAGCATGTCGACACCGCCCTGGGCGGCGTCGACGCGGGCGCCGGTCTTGCGCTCGCCGGGCAGCGGCGGCGGCACCGAGTCCTGCGACTCCCAGCCGAGCAGCGCCCGGTTGGCGGGGTCCATGTCGAGCAGGTGGGAGAAGAACGTCGTGCCGGCGCGGAACATCCCGATGACGACGACGGGTGCCTCGATCCGCTCGGCCGTGACCTCCGGGTGCTGCTTGGCGTGGTCGACGACCTTGAGGCGGTTGACGAGCGCGGCCACCAGCGACGGGGGCAGGGCGACGTTGCCGAGGTCGTTGAGCTGCGCCTCCTCGACCAGTGCCGCGCAGTAGCGCTCGAGCCCCTCGCGGTAGCTCGGGTCGCCGAAGTCGTCGAGGCCGGTCTGCTCGGTGGCCTGGGCCTGGAGGTCGTCGGGGTTCACGCGCTTTCTCCATCGTTGGTAGGGGAGATCGTCACGACGGTGCGGCCCGACGTACGGCGGGCAGCGTGGTCCTCGAGGGCGGCCGCGACGTCGTCGAGGACGATCCGGCGCCCGACCACCGGCCGGATGCTGTCGGCGGCGACGAGCTCGAGCAGGGCCGCGTGGACGCGCTGCCCGTCCGTCGGCGAGAAGGCGTTGATGCCGAAGCGGCGGAAGTCGCGCGGGGTGTCGAGGTAGGCGAGCAGCACGCCGAGCACCGACATGTTGGCCATCGACAGCTTGCGCAGCGGGCGGCCGGTCAGCCCGGACTCCGGGTCGTCGTTGAAGCCGACCGCGAGGTAGCGGCCGCCGAGCGCCCCGCAGGTCCACATCGTCTCGGTCTGCTCGCCGCCGATCGGGTCGAAGATCACCTCGGCGCCCCGGTCGCCGGTGGCGTCCATGACGGCGTCGAAGACGTCCTCGGACGTGTGGTCGATCGCGACCTCGGCGCCCAGGTCGCGGCACAGCTGGGCCTTCTCCGCGCCGCCGGCGATCGCGACCACGCGGGCCCCGGCGGCGACGGCGAGCTGGATCGCCGCCGTACCGACCGCGCTGGCGCCGCCGCGGACGACGACGGTCTCGCCGGCCTGGAGCCGGGCGCGCTCGTGCAGGGCGAGGTGGCCGACGTGGAAGGGGAGCGTGAACGCCGCGGCCTCGGCGTCGTCGAGCTCGGGCGGCGCCTCGAAGACGCTGCCGGCGAGTGCCTGCTCGGCCAGGCCGCCGAGCGACTGCGGCGCGATGCCGACGACGCGGCGACCGAGCCACTCCTCGGCGCCGTCGCCGGCGGCCTCGACGACGCCGGCCAGGTCCATGCCGAGCGTGAACGGCGGCTGGGCCATCACGGCGGCGACGCCGCCGCGGCAGCGGGCGATGTCGCCGAAGTTGAGGGAGGCCGCCGAGACGGCCACCCGGACCTGGCCCGGGCCCGGCTCGGGGACCTCGACGTCGTCGCGGACCTCGATGGCCTCGGTCGGCTCGCCGTGGCGGACCACGCGGACTGCCCTCATGTGACCCCCATCACTCGGTGATGTCGGGACCGTACTAAGAGGGCGTTTTAGACGTCAATAGGCGGGGCCGTCGCCATGCCCACCGCCATCGCGACCAGGTTGCGCACGAAGCGCTCGGTGGGCAGCTGTGCCCGGCCGGGCGTCTCGGTCTGCTGGGCCCGGGCCCGGTCGGCCACGGTGCGCAGGATGAAGCCCGTGATCAGCGCCAGCCGCTCGTTGTGGAGGGTCTCGTCGAGCGGCGGCATCCGCTCGGCGAGCAGCGCGTAGACGTCGTACCCGCCGGTGGCGGTGAGGGCTGCGCGGACGGTGGGGTCGAGGCGGTCGTACTCCTCGACGAGCTGGCCGACGATGACGAGGTAGTCGCGCCCGGACGGGCCGGTCTCGGCCAGCTCGACCGCGGGTCGCACGATCGCCTCGAGCACCGGCGCGAGGTCGTCGGCGGGCGTGCTGCGCGCGATCTCGAGGAGCTCGCCCTCGCGGGTCGCGAGGAAGGCGGTGTGCTGCTCGAGCACCGCGACGAGGAGCGCGTCCCGCGAGCCGAAGTGATAGTGCACGGCACCCCGGTTGCGCTGCCCGGCCCGGCGGGTGACCTCGACCAGGGAGGCGTTCTGGACACCGTCCTCGGCGAAGGTGCGGGCGGCGGCCTCGACGAGCGCGGTGCGGGTGTCGCCCATGTCGTCTCCTGGTCGTTTCCTGGCTAGATCCGGGGGACGATCCGCCCCAGCAGGTCGCCCATCCTGGAGGCCGCGGCGCGACCGGCCTCGAGCACCTCGGAGTGGTCGAGCGGCTGGTCGCTGATGCCGGCCGCGAGGTTGGTGACCAGGCTGATGCCGAGGACCTCCATGCCGGCCTCGCGGGCGGCGATCGCCTCGAGCGTGGTGCTCATGCCGACCAGGTGGCCGCCGAGGATGCCGGCCATCCGCACCTCGGCCGGGGTCTCGTAGTGCGGCCCGGGGAACTGGACGTAGACCCCCTCGTCGAGGCTCGGGTCGACCGTCCTGCACATGTCCCGCAGGCGCGAGCTGTAGAGGTCGGTGAGGTCGACGAAGTTCGCGCCCTCGATCGGGCTCCGGCCGGTGAGGTTGATGTGGTCGCTGATCAGCACCGGCGTACCGGGCGTCCAGCTCGGCTTGAGGCCGCCGCAGCCGTTGGTGAGCACGATCGCGCGACAACCCGCCTGGGCCGCCGTACGGACTCCGTGGACGACGGCCGCGACGCCCTTGCCCTCGTAGTAGTGGGTGCGGCTGAGGTAGACCAGCAGCTGCTTGTCGCCGGCCCTGACCGAGCGGATCTTGCCGGAGTGGCCGGCGACCGCGGCGGCCGAGAAGCCCGGCAGGTCGGTGGTGCTGATCTCGGCGGTCGCCTCGCCGAGGGCGTCGACCGCGGGCAGCCAGCCCGACCCGAGCACCAGCGCGACGTCGTGGCGCTCGACGCCGGTCAGCTCGGCCAGCCGTTCCGCGGCGTGGGCGGCGAGCTCGTACGGGGAATCAGGGGTCGCTGCGTGACTCACCCGCGCGACTCTAGTCGGCGGGGTGGGGGAGTGGCCGTCCCAGGGATACCCGGTCTACCGGGTATCCCCGAACTTCTCGGGTATTGCAGGGCAGGAGAAGGTGACGAAGTGCCCTAGGAGTCCGACCGAAGATCGGTTGTCCACAGGTCGGGAGCTCGACGCCTTGATGCAGGACGCCGGTGGGCATGAGTTCAGCATGATGAAACCTCCGCCGCGTCGCGCGGACGACCCCCGGAACACCCCGGTCTTCCTGAGGTGCGAGCTCCTGGCCCAGGGATACGACGACTACGCCATCAGCCGACTGGTTGCCGACGGTGTCTGGACTCGGGTCCGGAGGGGTGCCTACGTCCTGAAGGCTGCCTACGACAAGCTAGATGCCCGCGGACGACACGGGCTGCGAGCCCGCGCCGTCGCGAAGCAGGCGAAGACCGCAGTCGTCCTCTCGCACGTGTCCGGTCTGCCGGAGTACGACGCTCCTGCCTGGCAGATCGACCTCTCCGACGTCCATGTGACGCGCGTCGATGGCAAGCTCGGCCGCCACGAGGCTGGGGTTCACCAGCACTGCGGCCGGATCCTCCCCGATGACGTCGTGACGCGGAACGGTGTGCGCGTGATGAGTGGGACGCGGATCGCTCTCGAGGTCACGACCGTCGCTGCCGTGGAACCTGCCCTGTGCGTGGTCAACCACCTGCTGCACCACGGACACGCGACCCTCGAGCAGCTTGCCGAGCGCTACCGCAGCATGGATCACTGGCCGAACACCTTGAACACCGACATCGTGCTGCGGCTGGCGGATCCGCGGATCGAGACCGTGGGCGAGTCTCGGACGTACTACCTCTTCTCCCGCCACGGCATCCCGGCGCCGGTGCCGCAGTACGAGGTGCACGACGAGGACGGCGAGCTGATCGGTCGCCTCGACTTCGCCTGGCCGGAGCTGGGTGTGTGGGTCGAGTTCGACGGCAAGGTGAAGTATCAGAAGCCGTTCAAGTCAGGTCAGTCGGCGCCGGATGTGGTGATTGCGGAGAAGCGCCGCGAGGACCGGATCCGCCGGCGTACCGGCTGGCGCTGCATCCGCCTGACCTGGGACGACCTCGAGCACCCCGAGCAGACTGCGGCGATGCTCCGCCGGGAGCTCCGCCGCGTCGCTTGAGCGATCACTCCTCGGGCACTTCTTCGACTCCTCGGGCTTTGCAAAGCCCTAGAAGTCTGGGAACACCCGGTGAACCGGGTATCCCTGGAAAGCCTGCAGGATCCCTACTGCCCGATCGAGCGGCAGGGGCGCATGCGGAGCGCGGCGACGTAGTCGGCGGGGGCGTCGGCGGCCTCGGCGGCGTCGGCGAGGACGCCGAGGTACGACGCGGAGGGCAGGCCGCCCTCGTAGGCGTCGAGCACGTACGTCCAGGCGACGAGGGAGCCGGTCATCGTCGCGACCCGCACCTTGGTCTTGCGGTAGAGCCCGGAGTCGGCGGCCTCCCAGCCGTCGAGCTGCGACTCGTCCTCGCGGGAGACGTCGTACACGGCGACGAAGACCTGGTCGATCGGGTCCTCGACGAGCGTCGAGAGGGCGCCGTCCCAGCCGTGCTCCTCGCCGCCGAAGGTCAGCCGCCAGCCCTGGAGCCACCCGACGGTGGACAGCGGGGAGTGCGGGCACCGCTCGCTCATCCGCGCGGGATCGAGGTTGGTCCCGTAGGCGGCGTAGAGCGTCACGGCCGAAGAGTAACCAACCGGAGGCGAGTGGGCTGCCTCACGTCAGTAGGCTGACCTGCGTGAGCACGCACTTCAACGTCCTTGTCCTCGGTGCCGGCCCCGGTGGGTACGTCGCCGCGATCCGCGCCGCCCAGCTCGGCCAGTCCGTGGCCGTGGTCGAGGAGAAGTACTGGGGAGGTGTCTGCCTCAACGTCGGCTGCATCCCGTCGAAGGCGCTGCTGCGCAACGCGGAGATCGCGCACATCATCACCAAGGAGAAGGACGTCTTCGGCATCACCGGCGACGCCTCCATGGACTTCGGTACGACGCACAAGCGCAGCCGCGGCGTCGCCGAGGCCAGCGCCAAGGGCGTGCACTACCTGATGAAGAAGAACAAGATCACCGAGCTCGACGGCTGGGGCACCATCAAGGGCGCCAACGAGGTCGAGGTCGACAAGGACGGCCAGAAGACGTCGTACACCTTCGACAACCTCATCATCGGCACCGGCGCCAAGGTGCGGATGCTGCCGGGCATGAGCAAGAGCGACAACGTCGTGACCTACGAGGAGCAGATCCTCGACAGCAACCTCCCGGGCTCGATCATCATCGGCGGCTCGGGTGCGATCGGCGTCGAGTTCGCCTACGTGCTCACCAACTTCGGCGTCGACGTGACGATCGTCGAGTTCCTCGACCGGATGGTCCCGACCGAGGACGCCGACGTCTCGAAGGAGCTGCTCAAGCAGTACAAGAAGCTCGGCGTGAAGGTGCTGCTCTCCACCAAGGTCGAGAACGTCGAGGACACCGGCTCCGGCGTCAAGGTGACCGTCAGCAAGGACGGCAGCTCCGAGGTGCTCGAGGCCGACAAGATGCTCGCGGCCTTCGGCTTCGCGCCGCGCGTCGAGGGCTACGGCCTGGAGAACGCCGGCATCGAGCTCACCGACCGCGGGGCGATCGCGGTCGACGCGCGCGGCCGCACCAACGTGCCGCACATCTACGCGATCGGCGACGTGACCGGCAAGCTGATGCTCGCCCACACCGCCGAGGCGATGGGCGTCGTCGCCGCCGAGACGATCGCCGGCGCGGAGACCATGGAGATCGACTTCGACATGATCCCGCGGGCGACCTTCTGCCAGCCCCAGATCGCGTCGTTCGGCTACACCGAGGCCCAGGCCACCGAGAAGGGGTACGACGTGAAGACGTCGTCGTTCCCGTTCTCGGCCAACGGCAAGGCCCGCGGCATGGCCGAGGGTGTCGGCTTCGTGAAGATCGTCGCGGACGCCGAGCACAACGAGATCATCGGCGCCCACATGATCGGCCCCGAGGTGACCGAGCTGCTGCCGGCGCTCACCCTCGCGCAGCAGTGGGACCTGACCGCCGACGAGGTCGCGCGCAACGTGTTCGCGCACCCGACGCTGTCCGAGGCGATGAAGGAAGCGATCGAGGGCATCGCCGGCCACATGATCAACCTCTGAGCATGAGCACCGAACGCGTCGTCATCATCGGCGGTGGCCCCGGCGGCTACGAGGCCGCCCACGTCGCCGCCCAGCTCGGCGCCGAGGTGACCATCGTCGACACCGACGGCGTCGGCGGCTCGGCCGTGCTCACCGACTGCGTGCCCAGCAAGACCCTGATCGCCACCGCCGAGGTGATGAGCGAGCTGTCCGGCGCCGCCGAGCTCGGGGTCGAGTTCCAGGACGCCGAGGGCGACGCCGCGACGTCGATCCGCGTCGACCTGGCCCGGGTCAACACCCGGGTGAAGGCCCTCGCCGCCAGCCAGTCCCAGGACATCGAGCGGCGGCTCACCCGCGACGGGGTCACCCTCGTCCACGGCCGCGGCCGGCTCGACGGCCCCGGACGCGTGGTCGCGACGGCGCAGGACGGCACGGAGCAGACCCTCGAGGCCGACGCGATCCTGCTGGCCACCGGCGCGGCGCCGCGCACGCTCCCGACCGCCCAGCCCGACGGCGAGCGGATCCTGACCTGGGAGCAGGTCTACGACCTCACCGAGGTGCCGACCGAGCTCATCGTCGTCGGCTCGGGCGTCACCGGCGCCGAGTTCGCGAGCGCCTACCTCAACCTCGGCATCCCGGTCACGCTGGTCTCCAGCCGCGACCGGGTGCTGCCCGGCGAGGACGCCGACGCCGCCAAGGTCCTCGAGGACGTGCTCACCCGCCGCGGCATGAACGTCCTGTCCAAGTCACGGATGGAGTCCGTGACCCGCGACGGCGACGTCGTCACGGTCGCGCTGACCGACGGCCGCACCGTCCAGGGCTCGCACTGCATCCTGGCGCTCGGCTCGGTGCCCAACACCGGTGGCATGGGCCTGGAGGAGGCCGGCGTCATCCTCAAGGACGGCGGCTTCGTCAACGTCGACCGCGTCTCGCGTACGTCGGCGCGCGGCGTCTACGCCGCCGGCGACTGCACCGGCGTCCTGATGCTCGCCAGCGTCGCCGCCATGCAGGGCCGGATCGCGATGTGGCACTTCCTCGGCGACACGGTGCACCCGCTCGACCTCAAGAAGGTCTCCTCCAACGTCTTCACCGCCCCCGAGATCGCCACCGTGGGCTGGTCACAGCAGGCCGTCGACGCGGGCGAGATGCAGGCCGAGATCGTGACCCTGCCGCTCTCCGGAAATCCCCGCGCCAAGATGCAGGGCGTCCGCGACGGCTTCGTGAAGCTGCTCTGCCGCCCCGGCACCGGGATCGTCGTCGGGGGAGTGGTGGTCGGGCCCCGCGCCAGCGAGCTCATCCACCCGGTCTCGATCGCGGTCGCCGAGTCGCTCACGGCCGACCAGCTCGCGCAGGCGTTCACGGTCTACCCGTCGATGAGCGGCTCGCTCGCCGAGGCCGCGCGGCGCCTGCACCACGTGTAACCTCGCTTGCTCGACCGCTTCTCGGGGGGTACCGATGCTGATCCGACGTGCCATCGCGTCCATCGCCACTGTCGCGCTGCTGCCGGCCTTCGCCGCTGTCGCACCCGCGCAGGCCTCTGCGGAGCACCCGGCCAACGAACGACGTGCGCTGACGACCGTCACGTTCGAGACGACCGGCTGGGGGCACGGCAAGGGCCTCTCGCAGTACGGCGCCCGCAACCGCGCCGCGGCCGGGCAGAGCTGGCGGTCGATCGTCCGGAACTACTACCCCGGCACCCGGTGGGGCAAGGGTGGCGGCATGGTCCGCATCCAGCTCACCGCGGACAGCACCCGCGACGTCGTCGTCCGCGCCCGCCCGGGTCTGAAGGCCCACTCGCTCGGTGCGCGCAAGACGTGGCGGCTGCCGGCCAAGGTCCGCGGGAAGGCGGTCCGCACCTGGCGGATCACGCCGGCCCGCGACCGCTCGACGATCTCCTACCGGACGAACCGCTGGCACGTGCTGCGCGTCGCCAAGGGCGACGCCGAGTTCACCGCCGGCGGCCAGCCGATCGTGCTGCTCACCCCGGACGGCCCGATGCGCTACCGCGGCACCCTCCGCTCGACGTCGGTCAACGCCTCCGGCTCGCAGCGCGACACCGTCAACGTGCTGCCGCTCGACGCCTACCTGCGCGGTGTCGTCCCGCAGGAGGTGCCCGCCTCCTGGCCGACCCACGCGGTCCGCGCCCAGGCAGTGGCCGCCCGGACCTACGCCGCCTTCGAGCGCCGCGCCCACGAGCACTCGGCGTACGACCTCTGCGACACGTCGTCGTGCCAGGTCTACGGCGGGTACGACGCCGAGAACCCGCTCTCCGACACGGCCATCCGGGCGACGTCCCGCGTCATCGTCGTCTACGGCGGCAAGCCCGCGTTCACCCAGTTCACGTCCAGCAACGGTGGCTGGAGCAACGCCGGCGACTTCCCCTACCTGCGCTCGCGCGAGGACAGCTTCGACCACGGCACCGCCGACGACCCGACCATGACGACGTTCAACGCGGAGCAGATCACCCGCAACTGGCCGGGCATGGGCGACCTGGTCTCGATCGAGGTCACCGAGCGTGACGGCAAGGGGCCGTACGGCGGCCGGGCGACCGAGGTGACCGTGGTCGGCACGAACTCGACGCAGACCGTGTCCGGGGCGACCCTCAAGACGTGGCTCGGCCTGCGCGAGACGCTGTTCCGAATTACGACCTCGTAGTTCTCAGGTTCCCGTTGCGGGGCCGATGAGACGCATGGTGCGATTGCTCGTCACACCTGCACCACCGACCCCGAGGACACCATGCGTCGCGCCCTGCTGCTCGCCTGCACGGCGCTCGCGCTCGTCGTCACGACGGCCGTACCGGCCGGTGCGGCGGCGCGCGGCGTCCGGGCTTGGGCCGTCGACGGCGCCGCCACGGTCACGATCAGCGGCCACGGCTACGGCCACGGTCACGGCATGTCGCAGTACGGCGCCGAGGGAGCAGCCCGCCAGGGTCTGACCTACCGGCAGATCGCCGAGTTCTACTACCCCGGCACCGAGTGGGGGACCGGCCGCGGCCGGGTCACCGTGCAGCTCACCGGCGACACCACGCCTCAGGACCTGGTGGTGCTGGCCCGCCCCGGCCTGACGCTGCGCGACACCGGCGTGCCCGGCCGCACCGCGCTCCCCGACAACGGCGCCACCCAGTGGCGGGTCGCGACCGGCCCGCGCGGCGTCACCCGGGTCTCCTACCTGGTGAAGCGCTGGCGCACCTTCGCGACACTGAAGGGGTCGGGCGAGTTCTACGCCGGCGGCGCACCGATCACGCTCGTGACACCGTCGGGCCAGCACGCCTACCGCGGTCGGCTGCGCACCGCGGTCACGTCGTCCGGCACCCGCGTCACCGTCAACGACCTCAACCTCGAGAGCTACCTGCGGGGCGTGGTGCCGCTCGAGATGCCGGCGCTCTGGAGCCCGGCGGCGGTGCAGGCGCAGTCCGTCGCCGCCCGCACCTACGCGTCGTACGAGCGGGCGCACCCGCGCTCCTCGGCGTACCAGATCTGCGACACCTCGTCCTGCCAGGTCTACGGCGGGTACGACGCCGAGCACCCAGCCTCCAACGCGGCGGTCGACGCCACCCGCGGGCGGATCCTGACGAGCGGCGGGGACCCGGCGTTCACGCAGTTCGGATCGAGCAGCGGCGGCTGGACCTCGGCCGGCTCGGTGGCCTACCTGCCCGCGCGGCAGGACCCGTACGACGGCTGGTCGGGCAACCCCGTCCACGACTGGAAGGTGCGGCTGAGCGACACGGACCTCGAGAGGGCCTGGCCCGCCATCGGCGACCTGACCCGGATCGCCGTCACCGGGCGCGACGGCAACGGGGCCTGGGGTGGCCGGGTCCGGTCGATCACGCTGACCGGCAGCAAGGGCAAGGTCACCGTCTCCGGCGACACCTTCCGCTCCGTCCTGGCCCTGCGCTCGACCTGGATCACCTTCAGCGTCGGCTGACCGCCAGCAGCGGCCGCAGCAGCAGGCCGGCGACCAGTGCCCAGAACGCTGCGCCGACGCCCAGGATCGAGACGCCCGAGGCCGCGACCACGAAGCACACGACGGCGGCCTCGCGACCGTCCTCCTCCGCGAGCGCGCCGGCGAGGGACGCGGCGAGCGTCCCCAGCAGGGCGAGGCCGGCGGCCGCCTGCATGACGTCACCCGGGGCCGCGGCGACCAGCGCGGTCAGGGCGCCGCAGGCGAGGGCCAGCACCAGGTAGGTGACCGAGGCCGAGACGGCCGCGATCCAGCGACGCGCCCGGTCGGGTCCGGCCATCGGGCCGGCCGTCATCGCCGCGGTGATCGCGGCGAGGTTGATCGCGTGCCCGCCGAACGGGGCGCCGAGCACGGTGCCGATCCCGGTCACCGTCATCGTCTCGCGCCACGGCACCTGGTAGCCGTAGCTCGACGTCACCGCCACGCCGGGCACGTTCTGCGACGCCATGGTCACGATGTAGAGCGGGACCGCGATGCTCACGACGGCAGCGACCGTCCAGTGCGGCGTCGTCCAGGTGAGCGTCGGCACCAGGTCGCCGGCCGACACGTCGGACCCGGCCGTCACGACGACCACCAGCAGGGCGACGGCGAGCGAGACCGGCACCGCCCAGCGCCGGGAGATCCGGTGCATGACCACCCAGGCGAGCACGACCGGGCCGACGTACGCCGGGGAGTCGGCGAGCCCGGTCACCGGCTCGAGGCAGATGGGCAGCAGCACCCCGGCGAGCATCGCGCGGGCCAGCGAGGTCGGGATCCGGGCGATCAGGTCGCCGAGCGCCGGCACCAGCCCGGTGAGCACGATGAGCACGCCGGTCGTCACGAACGCTCCGACGGCGGCCGACCAGCCGCCGGCGACCGCGCCGGTCGAGAGCAGCAGTGCCGCCCCCGGCGTCGACCAGGCCAGCGTGATCGGGGTGCGGTGCCGGACCGCCAGCCAGAGCATGCCGAGCGCCTGGGTGACCAGGAGGGTCAGCAGGCCGGAGGCGGCCTGCTCGTGCGTGGCGCCGACCGCGGTGAGGCCGGCGAGCACCACCACGAACGAGCTGCTCGACCCGACGACCGCGGTGACGATCCCCGCGACGACGGGTGTCCCCTCGTGCTCGCTCATGGCAGACTCCGTGGTGATGGTTCTGTAAACAGAACGCGAGGCTAGCGGGAGGACGGGGTGGTGGGTCAACCGGGTATCGCCGTCGGTGCCCGGGTCCGGGCACTGCGCACCGAGCGCGGGATCTCGCTCTCCGCACTCGCAGCGGCCGCCGGGATCGGCAAGGGCTCGCTCTCCGAGCTCGAGACCGGCCGCCGCAACCCGACGCTCGACACCCTCTACGCCCTCGCCGGACCGCTCGGGGTGCCGCTGGCGTCGCTCGTCGACTTCCAGGACGGGTCGGTCGTCGCCGACGAGGGGTTCGAGACGGTGCTGCTGCACACCGAGCGGACGGCGGAGGCGACCTCCGAGGTCTGGCTGCTGCGGGTGGGCGCCGGTGTCACTCGATCGTCACCTGCCCATGCGGCCGGTGTCGTGGAGCAGCTGGTCGTGCTGGCCGGCGCCTGCCGCGTCGAGTACGCCGCCGAGTCGGTCGAGGTCGACGCTGGCGGCCATGCCGCCTGGCCCGCCGACGTCCCCCACCGCTACACGGCGCTCGGCGACGCCGAGCTGCGCGCGGTCAACGTCATCCGTACGCCGGTGTAACGCTCACACCCCGCTGAGCGCTGTGGGGGGCGTGACCCTCAGACTCGGCACCAGGACCGTCATCGCCGCCGTCGCGGCGGCCCTCACCGTGGGCCTCGTGTCCGCGCCGTCGTCCGCGGGCTCCCCGCCCGGGGCGCGCATCCGGCCGGCCGACCTCCCGATGGGCGCCGCCCCGCGCAGCGCCTGGTACGTCGGTCAGGACAAGCTCATCCACCTCCCGGGCGGCGACACGGTCGCGCTGCCGGACAAGGTCGGCGACGCGACGACCCTGGACGACGTCTGGCGGGTGCACGAGGGTTGGTTGGCCGCCTACTCCGAGGACGTCTCCGGTGACGAGTCGCAGCCGCCCGACACGATCGCGATCGTGGGCGACGACGGACGTGTCCAGGACCTGGGAACGGGCATCGGGTACCCGGCCATGGTGGCCGAGGGTGGTCGTTGGTTCGTCACGAGCGGCACCCGCTACGACCAAGGTCGGAAGGCGCTGTCCACCGACCTGAAGCAGGTCCGCGTGACGGACGGTCGCATGCTCGCCAAGCGCACGTTCGTCGATGCATACAGCGGGGCCTTCTACGACTACAGCGTTCTGCAGGCCGCCGGCGGACGAGTGTTGCTCGAGAAGGTCGTCTACCCCACGGGCGGCAAGGCTCCTCAGTACCGGACGATGTGGTGGACGCCGAGCGCGAACAAGGTCTCCGTGCTGTGGAGCCGGGCGCAGCAGCACCGCGACCAGTCCACGGCCTACTACGCGACGGCCGCTGACGTCGGGAGCACGGCTGGGGGCTGGGCGACCGTGCGGGAAGGGCGAGCCCGCCAGGCGGTGCGTGACCTGCGCACCCACCGGCTGCGATGGACGCTCCCGAAGGGCGACTACGCGCTGGCCGCTTCACCGAACGGCGCCGTGCTGCTCACCACCGACACTGCCCGTCCGGGCGGGAACGGGATCCAGACGCTGCGGGCCCGCGACGCGCGGACGGGCCGACTGCTGTCGTCGTACCGCGTCACCATCGGCTGGATGCACATCTACGCGTGGGAGTCACCTCGGGTCTTCCTGTTCGCGCCCGGCAACCGGATCGACGACCAGGAGGTCGTTCACGGCACGGCCCTCGTCCGCTGCACCCTGGGAACGGTGCGCTGCCAGCGCGTGACGGCCGCTCCGGCGGTACGGTTCCCCGCTCGCCAGAACCAGCCGTTCTAAGCCAGCACGAGGGAGGCGCTCGATCATGAGGCTCAGCACCAAAGTCGCGATTGCCGCGCTGGCGACCTTCGTCGCCGCGGGCGTCGGGGCCGCCCGGGCGAGCGCCGGCTCCGCACCGGGGACCCTGGTCCGGCCCTCCGACCTCCCGGTCGGGCCCGACTCGCCTGCGGCCTGGCTCGACTACCCCGCAGCCCACCTGGTCCGCAGTGGTCATGACCCGATCCCGCTCGACCGACCCGGCGCGGTGCCGTCGGCGTTGCTCGAGGCCAGCGGAGGATGGCTGATCCCCTACACGGTGCTCACGGGGCGGACCCCGCCGAGCGTGATGGTGCTCGTCGACGACGCCGGCCACACGAGGGACGTCGCGCGGAGCCCGGGGCTGCTGCAGCTGGTGACGCGGGACGGAGGCTCCTTCGTCACGGCCCAGCGGGTCCACGGCCACGGCGAACGCCTGACGGTGTTGCGACAGTTCCGGATCTCCGACGGCACGCTGCTGGGCTCGCGCCGGATCGTGCACCAGCGGCGGGGCCACCTGGGTGACCTCGCCGTCCTCCAGGCGACCTCGCGGCGGGTTCTGCTCGAGCGGACGATGCAGGTGGGGGAGCGCAACCGAGCCGTGCGCTACACGACGATGTGGTGGACGCCCGCGACCGGGAAGGTCGACGTCGTGTGGCAGACCACGCAGGATCGGTCGGACACAGTCGTCGTCCGGTCCGCGGCGAGCCTGGTGTCGCACACGATCGCCGCGCGCGACGAGCACAGCGGTCAGACGGTTCGCGACCTGCGAACAGGACGGAAGCTCTGGCACCTGCCCGGGCGCGAGCGCGCCGCCGAGTTCTCCCCTGCTGGTGACGTGCTGCTCACGACGACCGCGCCGTCCGGGCCGAACGCCGTGCGGGTGCTCCGTACCCGCGATGCGCGCACCGGCGACCTGCTGGCGACCTACCGCGGCACGTTGTCCGGCAGGTCCAGCGGCTGGGAGTCGGCCAGCACCTACCTCGTGGCGGGCGGCGACGGCATCAGGCGGGTCGAGGGGGACCCGGTCTGGAGCAACCCCGCCACGATCCGGTGCTCCGTCACGACGGGGTCGTGCGAACGGGTCGCGAACCTCCCCGCCGGTACGTCGCTCGCGCGACCGACCGGCACGGGTTACTGACCTACGCCAGCACGAGCACCAGGTCGCCGCCGTAACGCTCACACCACGCCTGGCGCTGTAGTGGACGTGACTTCCAGACTCGGTACCAGGACCTTGATCGCTGCCGTCGCGGTGGCCCTCACCGTGGGCCTCGTGTCCGCGCCGTCGACCGCCGGCTCCCCGCCGGACGTCCGCATCCGGCCCGCCGACCTCGCTCGAGGGGCCGCCCCGCACGCCGGCTGGGTCGAGGCGCGCGCGCGGGTCCTGCACACGTCCGACGGTCACCGGGTCTCGCTGCCGGACCGGATCGGCGAGGCGAGCGACGTCTTCGACGTGTGGCGCGTCGAGGGAGGGTGGCTGGTCGACTACGACGCGGACGAGCCGGGTCCCGACGACACGATGGCGATCGTGGGTGACGACGGGACCGTCCGGGACCTGGGGCTCGGCAACCCGGCGATCGTGGCCCGAGGCGGCCACTGGTTCGTCACGAAGGTCACCCGCCTCGACGCCGACCGCGAGAAGCCGTACACCGAGCTGCGCCAGGTCCGCGTCGCCGACGGACGCGTCCTCTCCGAGCGCCGGATCTACCACGCGCCCGGGAGGTCCTACTACGTGCAGCAGGCCGCCGACGACCGGGTGCTGCTGCAGGCGGAAGACGCGCCCAGCGGTGGCGTCGGCAGGTACCACTACACGTCGCTGGTGTGGATCCCGAGCACGGACCGGCTCGACGTCCTCTGGAAGCGCACCCAGCCGAGCCCGGACTCGGCCCACCCGTCGCCGTTGCCCGCGGGCGTCGCGAGCACGGCGGGGCGCTGGATCTCGATCCGGGAGGGACGGGTTCGTCAGGCGATCCGCGACCTCCGCACCTACCGGGTGCGCTGGTCGCTGCCCCGCACGGAGTACACGCTCGCCGCCTCGCCGGACGGCGCGATCGTCCTCACCGCCACCGACGGACGCCGCACCGACGTGCAGGCGCTCAGGGCCAGGGACGCCCGCACCGGCAGGCTCCTGTCGACGTACCGCGTCACCACGGGGTGGCTGCACGTCGAAGCCTGGGAGTCACCGCGGACGTTCGTCCTCAAGACGGCCAACCGGCTCGACGGCAACGGGTCCTCGCGGGGGCTGGCCGTCGTGCGGTGCACGGCGGGCACCGCACGCTGCCAGCGGGTGAAGGCGCCGGTGGGTGCGCTCTTCGTGCACCGACCGAACAGCTAGGCCAGCACCAGCACCAGGTCGCCGCCGTCGACGGCCTGGGTGCCGGGGAGCGCGATCCGCTCCACGGTGCCCGCGACGGGGGCGGTGATCGAGGCCTCCATCTTCATGGCCTCGATGGTGGCGACGGTGTCGCCGGCCTGGACCGACGCGCCCTTCTCGACGACGACGGTGACGACGCCCTGGAAGGGCGCAGCGACGTGACCGGGCTGGCCGGTGTCCGCCTTCTCCGCGGCGGCGACGTCGGAGGCGACGTTGCGGTCGCGCACGTTGACCGGGCGCAGCTGGCCGTTGATGGTCGCGAGGACCGTGCGGAAGCCGCGCTCGTCGGGCTCGCTGATCGCCTGCAGGCCGAGGATGAGGGTCTTGCCCTCCTCGAGCTCGACCTCGTGCTCGACGCCGGTGCGCAGCCCGTAGAGGTAGTCGATGGTGTTGAGCACCGACACGTCGCCGTACCGTGCCCGCGACTCGGTGAACTCCCGCGTCGGGCCGGGGAAGAGCAGCTCGTTGAGCGTACGGCGGCGGGTGGGGCTCTCGCCTGCGAGGCCTTCGGCCTGCTCCGCGGTGAGCGTCTCCATCGGCGGCTTGTGGGTGCGGCCCTCGAGCGCCTTGGTGCGGAACGGCTCGGGCCACCCACCGGGCGGGTCGCCGAGCTCGCCGTTGAGGAATCCGACGACCGAGTCGGGGATGTCGAACCTGCCCGGGTCCTCGGCGAACTCGGCCGGGTCGGCTCCGGCGCCGACGAGCGCGAGCGCGAGGTCGCCGATCACCTTCGACGACGGCGTGACCTTGGGGATCCGGCCGAGGATGTCGTTGGCCGCGGCATACATGTCCTCGATCTGCTCGAACTTCTCGCCGAGGCCGAGCGCGATCGCCTGCTGGCGCAGGTTGGAGAGCTGGCCGCCGGGGATCTCGTGGCGGTAGACGCGTCCGGTCGGCGCCGGCAGGCCCGACTCGAACGGCGCGTAGACGCGGCGGGTCGCCTCCCAGTAGGGCTCGAGCGCGTTGATCGCGGCCAGCGACAGGCCCGTCTCGCGCGGTCCGTGGTCGGTGGCCGAGACCAGCGAGGAGATCGGCGGCTGCGACGTGGTGCCGGCCATCGAGGCGGTGGCCGCGTCGACCGCGTCGACGCCCGCGTCGATCGCCGCCAGGAGGGTCGCGAGCTGGCCGCCCGGGGTGTCGTGGGTGTGCAGGTGCACCGGCAGGTCGAAGCGCTCGCGCAGCGCGGTGACCAGCGTGTGCGCGGCCGGCACGCGCAGCAGCCCTGCCATGTCCTTGATCGCGAGCACGTGCGCGCCGGCCTCGACGATCTTGTCGGCCAGGCGCAGGTAGTAGTCGAGCGTGTAGAGGTCCTCGTCGGGGTTCGACAGGTCGCCGGTGTAGCAGAGCGCGACCTCGGCGACCGCTGTGCCGGTCGCGCGGACCGCCTCGATGGCCGGGCGCATCTGCTCGACGTCGTTGAGGGCGTCGAAGACCCGGAAGACGTCGATGCCGGTGGCCGCGGCCTCCTCGACGAAGGCGTTCGTCACGTCGGTCGGGTACGGCGTGTAGCCGACCGTGTTGCGCCCGCGCAGCAGCATCTGCAGGCAGATGTTGGGCACCGCCTGGCGCAGCGACGCGAGCCGCTCCCACGGGTCCTCGGAGAGGAACCGCAGCGCCACGTCGTACGTCGCGCCTCCCCAGGCCTCGAGCGACCACAGCTCGGGAGTCGTGCGGGCGACGTGGCCGGCGACGTTGAGCAGGTCGCGGGTGCGTACCCGGGTGGCGAGCAGCGACTGGTGGGCGTCGCGGAAGGTCGTGTCGGTGACGGCGACCCGGTCCTGCGCGCGCAGCCGTCGGGCGAACTCCTCCGGGCCGACCTCGAGCAGCAGCTGGCGGGTGCCGTCGGGCGCCGGGACCTCGAGGTTGACGTCGGGCAGCTTGGTGACCGGGTCGAGCGTGACCGGCGCCGGCCCGTGCGGCTGGTTGACCGTGACGTCGGCGAGGTAGCCGAGCAGCTTGCTGCCGCGGTCGCCCGAGCCGCGCGCCTGCATCAGCTGCGGGTGCGTCTCGATGAACGACGTGGTGACGTGGCCCGCGGCGAAGTCGGGGTCGGCGAGCACCGCCTGCAGGAACGGGATGTTCGTGGAGACGCCGCGGATGCGGAACTCCGCGACCGCGCGGCGGGCCTTCTCGACGGCCTTCTCGAACGTCCGGCCCCGACACGTGAGCTTCGCGAGCATGGAGTCGAAGTGGGCCGAGACCTCGGCGCCGGTGTAGACCGTGCCGCCGTCGACGCGGACGCCGCCGCCGCCGGGGGAGCGGTACGTCGTGATCACGCCGGTGTCGGGGCGGAAGTTGTTGGCCGGGTCCTCGGTCGTGATCCGGCACTGCAGCGCAGCGCCGCGCAGCCGCACGGTGTCCTGGGAGAGGCCGAGGTCGGCGAGCGTCTCGCCGGACGCGATCCGCATCTGCGACTGCACCAGGTCGACGTCGGTGACCTCCTCGGTCACCGTGTGCTCGACCTGGATGCGCGGGTTCATCTCGATGAAGACGTAGTTGCCGTCCGGGTCGAGCAGGAACTCGACGGTGCCCGCGTTGCGGTAGCCGATCTCCTTCGCGAAGCGCACCGCGTCGGCGCACATCCGGTCCCGCAGCTCCGGGTCGAGGTTCGGCGCCGGCGCGATCTCGACGACCTTCTGGTGGCGTCGCTGCACCGAGCAGTCGCGCTCGAAGAGGTGGATGACGTTGCCCTCGCCGTCCGCGAGGATCTGCACCTCGATGTGCCGCGGCTCGACCACGGCCTGCTCGATGAAGACGGTCGGGTCGCCGAAGGCCGCCTCGCCCTCGCGCATGCAGGTCTCGACCGCCTCGCGGAGGTCCTGGGGGTCGTCGACGCGCCGCATGCCGCGTCCGCCACCGCCGGCGACGGCCTTCACGAAGAGCGGGTAGGGCAGCTCCGAGGCGGCCTCGACCAGGTCCTCGACGTCGGTCGACGGCTCGACGCTGGCGAGCGTCGGGACGCCCGCGGCCTTGGCCGCGGCGATCGCCCGCGCCTTGTTGCCCGTCAGCTCCAGGACGTCGGAGGTGGGGCCGATGAAGGTGATGCCGGCGTTGGCGCACGCCTCGGCCAGGGCGGGGTTCTCCGACAGGAAGCCGTAGCCCGGGTAGACGGCGTCCGCGCCGGCGCGGACGGCGACGGCGACGATCGCCTCGGGGTCCAGGTAGGCCCGCACGGGGTGCCCGCGCTCGCCGATCTCGTAGGCCTCGTCCGCCTTGAGGCGGTGCTCGGACCACCGGTCCTCGTACGGGAAGACGGCCACGGTGCGCGCGTCGAGCTCGTACGCCGCACGGAACGCACGGATCGCGATCTCGCCGCGGTTGGCTACGAGGATCTTGGAGAACATGCGGTCACCCTATGAGTCCGGCCGCTCGCGCGCAGTGGCGTCCGTCTCCGGCGAGACGACGAACTGGCCGACGAGCTCCGGCAACGCGGCGTGCGCGAGGTCCAGAGCCGCGTCCTCCGGTACGTCGAGCACGGTCACCGCCTGCCGTCCGCCGGCGGTCGTCGCGACCAGCGTCGTGAGCCCGGCCCGCCGCTGGAACCAGCTCGAGCGCAGGTTCCAGCCGATCACGCCGCGCACCGCGAGGGCGTCGCGGCGCCGGTCCAGGCTGCCGGAGCGGGACACCACGTGCCCGGAGACCAGCGCGTGGCCGAGCGCCGCGGCCCGGTCCCGGGCGAGCAGGGCCGCGACCGGGAGCGCGAGGACCACCGCCAGCCACCACGTCGACCAGCCCTCGAACCCGACGAGGAGCGCGGCGGCGAGCACCACGACCGTCGTCGGCCAGAGCGCGCGGGTGTAGCGACGTCGACGGGCCCGCGGCCCGTGGTCGGTCAGGGCGGCGAGCAGCGGCGCGGGGGTGCCGAGCACCTCGCCCGCCACGCCCTCGACCACGCCGCGGGGCGCCGGGGGTGCGAGCAGCGAGCTGCCGGCGGAGTCGCCGCCCAGGCCGGTGACGATCGCCGAGACCCGGGCGCCGCCGGCCAGGCGCAGGCCGAGCGGCGCGGCGGTGGTGACGCCGCTGACCCGCTCGTCGTCGAGGGTGGTCTCCCGCGTCGTGAGCAGGCCGCGCCGCAGGTGCCACGCGCCCCGGCCCTCGGGTCCGGTGTGCGTGAGGGTGAAGCCCCAGTTGGTGACGACGTACCCGCCGATGGCCAGCGCGGAGACCGCGACCAGCAGCACCGCCAGCCCGATCGGCACCGCCAGTGCCACCGACCAGCCGGCCGTGCTGTCCACCAGCTCGTCCGGGTCGACCCGGTCGAAGCCGCCGAAGAGGTTGACCGTCTGGGCCGTCACGCCGAGCGCGGCGCCGGCCAGCACCAGCCCGGTGGTCGTGAGAGGCGCGAACCGCACCCACGTCGGGTCGAGCCGGAGCACCACCCGGTCGTCGCTCACGACCTGCTCGGGGCCGACGGCACCGAGGTGCAGCAGCTCTCCGCGCAGGGCCCGCGCGCGAGCGGCGGGCAGGCCGTCGAGGTCGAGGTGGTCCTCGTCGTCCTTCGACGCGGTGCCGGTGCCGATCCGGACGGTGGTCAGCCCGAGCGCCCGGTGGGTCAGGGAGGCGGTCACGTCGACGGTGCGCACCCGGTCGAGCGGCGTCGACAGGTGGTGCCGGTTGACCAGGCCGCGGCGCAGCTCGACCCGGGTGTCGGTGATCCGGAAGTACGTCGTGAAGTAGCGCAGCACGCCGAGGGCCATCGGGATCGCCACCCCGAGCCCGTGCCACCAGTCCGTGCGGCCGGACGCGGTGCCGGCGAGGAAGATGCCGACCAGGACGGGCAGGAAACGGACCAGCTCCCGCACCGGGTAGACGAGCAGCATCCGCGGGTCCAGCCGCTGCCAGTCCGCCTCGGCGGTCACGTCGCGTCGCCCGGCACCGTGTCGGCCTGCACGGCGAGCTCGTCGACCAGGGCGAGCGCCCGGTCGCGCTCGAGGCCGACGATCTCGAGGGCGCCGGCGGCCGACGCGGTGGTGACCGTGACGGTGGCCAGGCCGAAGAGCCGGGCGATCGCGCCCTCGGCGTGGTCGACGGTCTGGATCCGCGACATCGGCGCGATCCGCCGCTCGCGGACCCACCAGCCGGTCTGGGTGTAGACGGCCGTGCCGGTGACCTCCCACCGGTGCACCCGGTAGCGCCACGCCGGCATGCCGACGGCGTACGCCACCGAGACCAGGGCGACCAGGCCGACGACCCAGACCGGGATCGGCAGCCAGTCGGTGACCGGGCCGACCACGAGGAGGGCCGCGACCAGGGCCGCGCCCTCGAGCCCGGCCGAAGTCGCCCACATGAAGCGGGCCCGCGGGCTCACCCGCTGGCTCGGCTCCCGCAGCTGCATGCGCCCGAGGCTATCCGGGGCAGCTCACTTGATCTCGCAGACCACGGCGCCGTTGCCGATGGTGGCGCCGACCTCGGCCTGCAGGCCGGTGACGGTGCCGGCCTTGTGGGCCTTGAGCGGCTGCTCCATCTTCATCGCCTCGATGACCACGATGGTGTCGCCCTCGGCGACCTCCTGGCCCTCCTCGACGACGACCTTGACGATCGTGCCCTGCATCGGGCTGGTGACGGAGTCGCCCGAGGCCGCGGCACCGGCCTTCTTGCCGCCCGCGCGCTTCGGCTTCTTGGCACCCGCAGCGGGGCCGGCGGAGATGCCACCGAGGCCGCCCGGCAGCGAGACCTCGAGCCGCTTGCCACCGACCTCGACGACGACGGTCTGCCGCTCGGTGGGCTCGTCGGCCTCGGCGTTCTCCCCGCCGTACGGCGTGATCTGGTTGTCGAAGTCGGTCTCGATCCACTGCGTGTAGACGTCGAACGAGCCCTCGCCGGTCGGGTTCGACGGCCCGACGTACGCCGGGTCGCGCACGACCGCCTGGTGGAAGGGGATGACCGTCGGCATGCCGTCGACGACGAACTCGTCGAGCGCGCGCCGCGAGCGCTCCAGCGCCTGGGTGCGGTCGCGGCCGGTGACGACGAGCTTGGCGATGAGGGAGTCGAACGAGCCCGGGATGGTCTCGCCGTTCTCGTAGCCGCCGTCGAGGCGGACGCCGGGGCCGCTCGGCGGGCTCCACGCCGAGAGGGTGCCGGGGGCCGGCATGAAGTTGCGGCCGCCGTCCTCGGCGTTGATGCGGTACTCGATCGAGTGGCCGCGGATCTCCGGGTCGTCGTACCCCAGCTCCTCGCCGGCCGCGATCCGGAACATCTCGCGCACGAGGTCGATCCCGGTGACCTCCTCGGAGACGCAGTGCTCGACCTGGAGGCGGGTGTTGACCTCGAGGAACGAGATCGAACCGTCCTGGGCGACCAGGAACTCGCAGGTCCCGGCGCCGTAGTAGCCGGCCTCCTTGAGGATCCGCTTCGAGGACTCGTAGAGCTCGCTCAGCTGCTCGTCGGAGAGGAACGGCGCGGGCGCCTCCTCGACCAGCTTCTGGTTGCGGCGCTGGAGCGAGCAGTCGCGGGTGGAGACCACGACGACGTTGCCGTGCTGGTCGGCGAGGCACTGGGTCTCGACGTGGCGCGGCTTGTCGAGGAACTTCTCGACCAGGCACTCGCCGCGGCCGAAGGCGCTGACCGCCTCGCGGACGGCGGACTCGAACGCGTCGGGGATCTCCTCGAGCGTGCGGGCGACCTTGAGGCCGCGGCCACCGCCGCCGAAGACGGCCTTGATCGCGATGGGGAGACCGTTCTCCTCCGCGAACTTCACGGCCTCGTCGGCGTCCTTCAGCGGGTCCTTGGTGCCGGGCGCGAGCGGGGCGTTCGCCTTGACGGCGATGTGCTTGGCCTTCGCCTTGTCGCCGAGCGCCTCGATGGCGGCGGGCGGGGGACCGATCCAGGTCAGCCCGGCGTCGAGGACGGCCTGGGCGAACTCGGCGTTCTCGGCGAGGAAGCCGTAGCCGGGGTGCACCGAGTCGGCGCCGGACTTCTCGGCGACCGCGATGATCTTCGCGATGTCGAGGTAGGAGTCGGCGGGCGTCGCGCCGCCGAGCGAGTGGGCCTCGTCGGCGATCCGCACGAAGAGCGCGTCGCGGTCGGGCTCGGCGTACACCGCCACACTGCCGATGCCGGCGTCCTTGCACGCGCGGATCACCCGGACCGCGATCTCGCCACGGTTGGCGATGAGGACCTTCTCCAGCGGCTTGCTGTCCGGCACTGTCACTCCTGATCTCCGGCGAACTTCCAGCGAACGATCTCCGCGGGGCAGGCTACCGCCACCTGGCCGCGTGAGGACCCCGGAGTCCGTGTGGCCCATCTCGCACCCAAGCAGATGTTTGGTCGCGACCGTGCGCGGGTTCGTCCCCACGATCTCCTCAGCGATCCGGAGTTCGGGCCGATCACCGCAAGGACGCCGGGGAGGAGCCTCGGCGCCGAGCCCACGAGGAGACCGCCTCCATGCCCGACCTCTCCGCAGGTGCCACCACCCCCGCTGACGAGCGCGACGTCTCCGGGCTGGTCGCCGCCGTCGACCGCTCGCTCGCCGTCATCGAGCTCGAGCTCGACGGCACGGTCATCACGGCCAACCACAACTTCCTCGAGCTGATGGGCTACTCGCTGCCCGCGATCCGGGGCAAGCACCACCGGATGTTCTGCACGCCGGAGTACGCCGAGTCGCCGGCGTACGCCGACCTGTGGGGCCGGCTGCGGTCCGGCGCGTTCGTGCAGGACGAGTTCCTGCGGATCACCCGCGACGGTCGTGAGGTCTGGCTCCAGGCGACGTACAACCCGGTGCTCGACGACGAGGGCCAGCCGGTCCGGGTCGTGAAGATCGCCCAGGACATCACGGACGCCAAGCAGCTGGCCGCCGACCACCTCGGCAAGGTGGTCGCGATCGAGCGCGCGCAGGCCGTCATCGAGTTCGACCTCGAGGGCAACATCCTCACCGCGAACCGCAACTTCCTCGACGTGGTCGGCTACGCGCTGCCCGACATCCAGGGCAAGCACCACCGCCTCTTCGTCGACCCCGACCTCGCGCAGACCCGCGAGTACGCCGAGTTCTGGGAGCGTCTCGGCTCCGGCCAGTTCGAGTCGGGGGAGTACCGCCGGTTGGCCAAGGGTGGTCGTGAGGTCTGGCTCCAGGCGACGTACAACCCGGTCCTCGACGCCAAGGGCGCGCCGATGAAGGTGGTCAAGTTCGCCACCGACATCACCGCGGCCAAGCAGGTGACGGCGGAGATCGAGGCGCGCGTCGATGCCGTCGACCGGGCCCAGGCCGTCATCGAGTTCGACCTCGACGGCAACGTCCTGGACGCCAACGAGAACTTCCTGCGCACCATCGGCTACTCGCTGCGCGAGATCGTCGGGCAGCACCACAGCCTCTTCTGCTCGGAGGACTACACGCGCTCGATCGAGTACCGCGACTTCTGGCTCCGTCTCGGCAAGGGCGAGATCATCGCCGGCCGCTTCCACCGCAAGGGCAAGTACGACCGCGACGTGTACATCCAGGCGACGTACAACCCGGTCCTGGACCTGCGCGGCAACGTCGCCAAGGTCATCAAGTACGCGTACGACGTGACGCCCGAGGTCGAGCGGGAGCAGCGCATCGACGACGGGACCCGGCAGATGACCGGGTCGGTCCGCGAGCTCGCGGGCTCGATCACGGAGATCGCGACGCAGTCGCGCACGGCGACCGAGCTCGCCGCCGAGACCCACGCGAACGCCGAGCAGGGCGTCGAGGCGCTGCGGGCGTCGATCGAGGCGATCTCGCTGATCCAGAAGTCCTCGACGGCCATCAGCGACATCGTCAAGGTGATCGGTGAGATCGCCGGGCAGACCAACCTGCTCGCGTTCAACGCCTCCATCGAGGCGGCCCGCGCCGGTGAGCACGGGGTCGGCTTCTCGATCGTCGCCGGCGAGGTCCGCAAGCTCGCCGAGCGCTCCTTCGAGGCGGCCCAGCAGATCGGGCGGCTCATCGAGGAGTCGGCCGACCGGGTCAACCAGGGCTCCGCGGTGTCGCAGCGGGCGGAGGTCGCCTTCGAGCGGATCGTGACCAGCGTGACCCGCACCAACGAGGCGATCCGCACGATCTCCGCCTCGACCCGGGTTCAGCAGGAGGCCTCGGAGCAGGTCAACAGCCTGATCGACCAGCTCGCCTCGGTGACGCAGGACGCCTGACATGACCGTCGACCCGGTCTACGGGCTCCTGCAGCTCGGCGACCTCGACCTGGCGCTCCCGCTGTCGGCGCTGCGGGAGGTCGTGGCGCGCCCCGCCACCCTCGCGGCACTGCCGGCGGCCGCCCCGGGCCTGGTCGGCGCGATGAGCCTGCGGACGACCGTGCTTCCCGTCGTCGACCTCCGCCCGCTCCTCGGGCGGGTGGACGACGCACCCGCCGACCAGGTCGTGGTGGTCGTGGCGCACGAGCACCGGGTCGTCGGCCTCGTCGTCGACCGCGTGTGCGGCGTGACCAGGGTGGCCGAGGGCGACCTGCTGCCGCTCACGACGTCGTCGGGGGTGCTGCTGGTCTCGCACGCCTTCCAGCACGACGCGGAGGCCCGGCCCGTCAGCGTGCTCGACGCGGCCCAGCTGCTCGCCCTGCCGGGCGTGCCGAGCGTGGCCGAGCAGCTCGTCGGCGAGACCACCACGACGGTCGACTCGGCGCCGGGCGAGAGCCTGACGCTCGTCCGCTGCGGCCCACAGCTGCTCGCGGTCGAGGTCGACGCCATCCACACCACCATCCCGCTCAGCGAGGTCCGGGTCGGCCTGCTCGCCGGGGGCGACTGCCGCGGCGTCACGACGTACGCCGGCCGCGAGGTCCCGGTCGTCGACCCGCTCACCCTGGTCGGCCTGCCCCCGATGGGCGACGAGGACGTCCGCGCCGGTGTGGTGCTCGACCTCGGGCGCGGCCTGGTGGTGCTCGCCGTGACGGACCTGGTGGCCCTCCGCAGCCGGGAGTCCGGTGTGCTGCGGGTGCCCACCTTCGCGAACGCGCGTCCGGAGCTGGTGCGCGGCGTCCTCGAGCTCGACGACGGCGCGTGCCTGGTGCTCGACGGCACCGGCCTGCGCCGCGACCCGGGTCTGAGCGCGCTCGCGACCGTCAACGTCGACGTCGCGGGCGCCGCGACGGACGGCGCCGAGCTGGCCGACGTGCTCGCGGGCGGCAGCACCGGCGGCCCGGCGTACGTCACCTACACCTCGGGGGCCACCTCGGGCAGCGGCTCGGGCGGCACCCTCGCGACCCCGCTGGACCAGGTGGTCGAGATCCTCCCGCTCCCACTCACCGTGACGCCGTCACCGGTCGACCTGGTCGACGGGCTCGTCGTGCACCGCGGCCGGGCCGTCCCGGTCGTGTCCCTGGCCCGCCTGCTCGGGCGCGAGCCCGCGGAGCGTCGTCCCTCGTCCTGCCTGCTCCTCGTCGAGCACGACGACGAGCAGCTGGCGTTCGCGGTCGACGGGCTGGGCGGCATCGAGGCGCTGGTGTGGATCGACCCCGACCATCGCGAGCGACCTCTCGACGACCCCGCGCGGGCCGTCCACGACGCGCCGCTGGTGCGTCTCGGAGACGACGACCGCCTCCTCCCCGCACTCGACCTGCGGGGTCTCGCGGCCTCGCTCGGGCCGACCCACGCACCTGTCGCCGCGCCTGCGGCGGCATGACCACCACGGAAGCAGGCAGGCACCCCATGACCGTCAGTTACTCGGAGCTGACCGCCGGAGCACCCGGCAGGCTGCGCAGCCACGGACTGCGGGCCCCCACCGGCGACGACCTCCGCCAGGCCCTCTGGGTCGGCACGACCGAGCCGGTCGGGCAGACCTGGGACGCGGCCCGGGAGCGGGCCGGACTCCCCGACCCGCTCGACGACCCGTCGCTCGACGAGCTCGAGCAGCTGACCGCCGCCCTGCGCTCCCTCGGTGGGCCGGCCGGGCTGGTCGGCCGGGCGATGGGCGTCCGGATCGCGACGTACCGCTCGATCGCCGCCCGCGGCACCGACGCGCACCCGCCCGCGTGGGACTGGGCGCGGGCCGCGATGGACACGCTGCTCCAGACCCGCGCGCCGAGCCGGGCCTTCATCGAGGAGGTCCTGTCGCTGGACCCGTTCGCGGACGTGGTGCGGGTCGAGCTCGACCAGGCCGCCGCCCGCGTCGCCCAGCGGCTGGGCACCGCCCTCGGCGGCGTCAGCGTCGTGCTCGGTGGCGCCCAGTGCCTCGTCGGCGCGTACGGCGGCCGCGGCAGCTGGGTCACCGAGGCACGCGGCAACCCGCTGGAGTGGTCGTTCTGCGCGACCAGCGTCCGCACCCGCGAGCCGTACGTCGTCCCGGACGTGCAGGCCGACGTGATCCACCGCTACAACCCGACCGCCGTCCACGACGGGGTCCGCAGCTACGCCGGCGCCCCGCTCCTGACCTCGCGGGGCGAGGTGCTCGGCAACTGCTGCGTCATCGACGTCGTGCCGCGCGCGTTCACCGCCGAGGACGTCGCCGTGCTCGAGGAGGAGGCGAGCGCGATCGTCGCCGAGCTCGAGCGTCGGCGGGACGCGCGGGACGGATCGGGCTCCGCAGGTTAACAACCGCTAACCAAACGGCTAGGGTGCGGCACATGAGCACTCAGTCGCCCTACGAGCTGTCCCGCGAGCACGAGGAGTTCCGCCGTACGGTGCGTGCCTTCGCCGAGGCGGAGATCGCCCCGCACGCCGCGCAGTGGGACCGCGAGCACCACTTCCCGGTCGACGTCGTGCAGAAGATGGGCGCGCTGGGTCTCTTCGGCCTCACCGCCCCGGAGGAGTACGGCGGCGCGGGGGAGGACGGCGACTTCACCAGCCTGTGCGTCGCGATCGAGGAGATCGGCCGGGTCGACCAGTCGATGGGCATCACCCTCGAGGCCGCGGTCGGGCTCGGCATCAACCCGATCCTCACCTACGGCACCGACGAGCAGAAGCAGACCTGGCTGCCCGACCTGGTCGCCGGCGAGCGGCTCGCGGGCTTCGGCCTGACCGAGCCCGGCGCGGGCTCCGACGCGGGCGCCACGCGGACCAAGGCCGTCGTCGAGAACGGCGAGTGGGTCGTCAACGGCGCCAAGCAGTTCATCACCAACTCCGGCTCCGACATCACCAGCCTGGTGACCGTCACCGCCCGCACCGGCGAGCGCGAGGGCGGCCGACCCGAGATCAGCACGATCATGGTGCCGAGCGACACGCCCGGCTTCACCGCCGAGAAGGCCTACGACAAGCTCGGCTGGCACGCCTCCGACACGCACCCGTTGACGTTCGTCGACGCCCGGGTGCCCGAGGCCAACCTGCTCGGCGAGCGCGGTCGCGGCTACGCCCAGTTCCTCGCCACCCTCGACGACGGCCGGGTGGCGATCGCCGCCCTCGCGGTCGGCTGCATCCAGGCCTGCCTCGACATGAGCCTGGAGTACGCCGGCGAGCGGCAGACCTTCGGCGGGCCGATCGGGCGCAAGCAGGGCGTCGCCTTCCAGGTCGCCGACCTCGAGGTGATGCTGCACGCGAGCCGGCTGCTGACCTACAAGGCCGCGGCGATGAAGGACGGCGGCGCTCCGATGAAGGAGTTCAAGCAGGCAGCCGCCGTCGCGAAGCTCTACGCCACGGAGTCCGCGGTGACCGCGACCCGGATCGCGACCCAGGTGTTCGGCGGCTACGGCTTCATGGAGGAGTACCCGGTCGCGCGCTTCTACCGCGACGCCAAGGTGCTCGAGATCGGCGAGGGCACCTCGGAGGTGCAGCGGATGCTGATCGGGCGGGGTCTCGGCCTGCCCGTCGAGTAGTTGAACGTGTGACGGCTGTCACTTCTGGGTACGGGTGCGTCGACCCCTACTCGGAGGAGTTGTCCCGTGGTTCCGTCGTTCCTCGCCCGCGACCGCATCGTCGCCGGGCCCGGCTACAGCCGGTGGCTGGTCCCGCCCGCGGCGCTCGCCGTGCACCTGTGCATCGGGCAGGTCTACGCGACCAGCGTCTACAAGACCGCGCTCGTCCAGCACTTCGACTCCAGCCTGACCCGCATCGGGCTGATCTTCTCCATCGCGATCGTGATGCTCGGCCTCTCGGCCGCCGTCTGCGGCACCTGGGTGGACCGCAACGGCCCGCGCGCCGCGATGTTCACGGCCGCCTGCTTCTGGGCCACCGGGTTCATGGTCGCGGCGCTCGGCATCGGAACCGACCAGCTCTGGCTCGTCTACCTCGGGTACGGCGTGATCGGCGGCATCGGTCTCGGCATCGGCTACATCTCTCCGGTCTCGACGCTGATCAAGTGGTTCCCCGACCGGCCGGGTCTCGCGACCGGACTGGCGATCATGGGCTTCGGCGGCGGCGCGCTGATCGCGAGCCCGCTGAGCGCGCGCCTGCTGGCGCTCTACGACAGCGGGTACGACGCCACCGACCCGGCGTCGGTCGCCAGCGGCCACGCCGTGATGCTGCTCTTCGTCACGCTCGGTGTCGTCTATCTCGCCTTCATGATGTTCGGCGCCCTCACCATCCGGGTGCCCGCCGACGACTGGCGGCCCGACGGCTGGGACCCGTCCCAGGTGGCGGAGAAGAAGCTGGTGACCACGGCGAGTGTGTCGGCGGCGACCTCGATCAGGACGCCGCAGTTCTGGCTGCTGTGGCTGGTCCTCTTCTGCAACGTGACGGCGGGCATCGGCATCCTCGAGCAGGCCGCGCCGATGATCCAGGACTTCTTCCGCGACGACAGCGGCACGTCCTCCGTCACCGCGACGGCGGCCGCGGGCTTCGTCGGGCTGCTCTCGCTCGCCAACATGGCCGGGCGGTTCGTCTGGTCCTCGACCTCCGACGTGGTCGGGCGCAAGCCGATCTACTTCCTCTACCTCGGCGGCGGCATGGTGCTCTACCTGTTGCTCGCCACCGTCGGCGACAGCACGGTCGCGTTGTTCGTGCTGCTCGCTGCCATCATCCTGTCCTTCTACGGCGGCGGGTTCGCGACCGTCCCGGCGTACCTCCGCGACCTCTTCGGCACCTTCCAGGTCGGCGCGATCCACGGCCGGCTGCTGACCGCGTGGTCGGCAGCGGGCGTGGCGGGGCCGCTGATCGTCAACGGCTTCCTGGACGCCGAGGGGACCCCCGGCGAGCTGACGGCCTCGGCGTACCAGCCGGCGCTGCTGACCATGGTCGGCGTGCTGGCCGTCGGCTTCGTGGCCAACTTCCTGATCCGACCGGTCGACCCCCGTCACCACGAACCCGACCGGTCCCCGGAGCTCGAGAGGAGTGCAGCATGACCGCCCGGATCGTCCTCGCCTGGACCCTCGTCGGCGTCCCGCTGGCCTATGGCCTCGTCGAGACGCTGCGCAAGGCGTCCGACCTGTTCACCGGCTGACCCGTCGCCCTTGACCTCATGCGCGCTTGAGGTCCTAGCGTCGGGGACATGAAGATCTCCGTGCTCGGCACCGGGGCGGTCGGTCGCGCCGTCGCCGGCCGCCTCGACGACCTGGGCCACGACGTCACGATGGCCACCCGCGACCCGGCGGCCACGGCCGGCCGCGCCGACCATGTGGCCTGGTCGGCGGCGCACCCCGGCGTACGCCTGGTCGCGTTCGGGGAGGCGGGGACCGACGCGGACCTCGTCGTCAACGCGCTCGGCGGCGACGTCGCGCTGGGCGTGCTCGCCGAGGTCGGCGACGACCTCGGCGGCCGGGTGCTCCTCGACCTCTCGAACCCGCTCGACCACAGCCACGGGTTCCCGCCCCGGCTGTTCGTCAAGGACGACGACTCGCTGGCCGAGCAGGTGCAGCGCGCCCACCCGGGTGCGCGGGTGGTCAAGACGCTCAACACGATGAACAACGCGGTGATGGTCGACCCCGCACGGCTGGGGGAGGGCACGACGGTCTTCGTGTCGGGCGACGACGCCCACGCCAAGGCGATCGTGACCGCGCTGCTGCGCGAGCTCGGGCACACCGACGTGATCGACCTGGGCGCCCTCGATACGGCGCGCGGGCCGGAGATGTTCCTGGCGCTCTGGGTGCGCACGGCGATGGCGCTCGGTGGCTCCGACTTCAACATCAAGGTGGTGCGGGGACCGTCGCTGCAGGCCTGAGCGGGACCAGCGGTTAGCCTTTCGGTATGGGAAGCCGCTGGCATCGGATCTTCACCGAGGCCTACCGCTTCCTGGCGGTGGGCGGTCTGGCGACCATCGTCGCCGTCCTGATCTTCAACTTCCTGGTCCACGGCTTCCACACGGGCTGGGACGCCCCGCTCTCCGGGCAGCCCTACCTGGCGTTCGTGATCGCCAACCTGGTCGGCATGGCGGTGAGCTACCGCGGCAGCCGCACCTGGGTGTTCAAGGACCGCCCGCCGCGCACCGCCGACGGCGGCCGGCTGCTCTTCGTCGTCATCAACCTCGCGACGATGCTGATCCCGATCGGGTGCCTGTGGATCAGCCGCAACGTCCTGGACCTGGACGACCCGTACTCCGACAACGTGGCCGCCAACGTGATCGGCCTGTTCCTGGGCATGGCGGCCCGGTTCTACCTCTTCCGCACGCTGGTCTTCCAGAAGCCGGTCAACCTGACCGACCTGCGGCAGCACCCGATGCAGGTCTTCGAGCTGGCCGAGCTCGACATCGAGCCGCTGGACCAGCCGGAGGACCTCAATGCGGACGGGGAGCCCACAGCTCCGTCCACGAGTGACCCAGCTCGGCGACCAGCTCCCTGAGCAGCGGCAGGCTCACGCCGACCACGTTGTGGTGGTCGCCCTCGATCCCGGTGACGAACGCGCCGCCGAGACCGTCGACGGTGAACGCACCCGCGACGTACAACGGCTCGCCGGTGGCGACGTACGCCGCGATCTCCTCGTCGCTCACGTCCGCGAAGTGCACGGTCGTCGACGCCGTGGCTGCGGCCACCTGACCGGTCGCCGTGTCGTGCAGGCAGTGTCCGGTGCGCAGCACGCCGGAGCGCCCGCGCATCGCACGCCAGCGCTGCTCGGCGTCGGCGGCGTCGTCGGGCTTGCCGAGCGCCGCGCCGTCGAGCTCGAGCACGGAGTCGCAGCCGAGCACGAGCGCACCGGCCGGTACGCCGTCGCGGGCCACCACGGCCGCGCACTTCAGCTCGGCCAGCTGGAGCGCGAGCTCGGCCGGAGGGAGGCCGTCGAGCTGCGACTCGTCGACGCCGGAGACGATCACCACCGGCTCGACCCCGGCGCTGCGCAGCGTGGCCAGGCGGGCGGGGGACTGGGACGCCAGCACGAGTTCGGTCACGCCGAGGATTCAAGCACCTCGAGCGTGTCGCCGAAGGCGCAGGCGGTGAGCGGGGCGAGCGGGTCGTCGGGCTCGAGGTGCTCCAGCGCGCGCATCGAGATCATCACGTTGAGCAGCATCCCGTAGGCGATGAAGTCGCGGACCTCCTCGTCGGTCCATCCGGTCCGACGGATCGTCGCGAAGACCTCGCCCATGCAGCGGCGCGCGGCGGCCGCGATCTCCTCGACGCCGCCCGCGGAGAAGCCGTGCATCATCACCTGGAGGAAGTCGTGGTCCTGGAGCAGCTCGGTGTAGGCGAGCCCCATCCGCTCCCGGCCGTCCTCGCTCGTGGGGTCGAACGCGTCGTCGTCGACGACCGCCGCGAAGGCGTCGCGGATCCGGCCGACCGAGCGTGCGAAGACCTCGAGGAAGAGGTCGAGCTTGGTGCCGAACATGCGGACGACGTACGGCTGCGAGACGCCGGCCTCCTTGGCCACCGCGTCGGTGCTGGTGCCGTGGTACCCGCCGTGCGCGAAAGCCCTGGTGGCGGCCTCCAGCACCAGCTCCCGCCGGTCCTCTGCGGACATCCTCGTCACTTTCTCGGCATTCATGCTTGACAGGTTATCAGTCGATTACTTAACGTTCCAACCGTAAGTAATCATTCAATGCATTCTTCGCTCACCCTCGGATGGAGACTCCGATGTCCACCACTCTCGACACCCCGCTGGTCGGCCCCGACCAGCCGACGGTCGCCCGCCGGCGCGTGCCGGTGTGGCTGGCGATCGTCGCCGCCTCGCTGCCGATGTTCATGGCCACCCTCGACAACCTGGTGATGACCAGCGCGCTGCCGGTGATCCACCTCGACCTGGACTCCTCGGTCAGCCAGCTGTCCTGGTTCATGAACGCCTACACGCTGACCTTCGCGACCTTCATGCTCCCGGCGGCCACCCTCGGCGACCGGCTCGGCCGGCGCCGGATGATGTTCGTCGGGCTGACGGTCTTCACCCTGGCCTCGATCGCGTCCGCCCTGAGCATCACCTCCGAAGCGCTGATCGCGGCGCGCGCCGTGCAGGGGCTCGGCGCCGCGGCGATCATGCCGCTCTCGCTCACGCTGCTCGCGTCGTCCGTCCCGGCGGCCCTGCGGCCGCTCGCGATCGGCATCTGGGGCGGCGTCAGCGGCCTCGGCGTCGCGCTCGGGCCGGTCATCGGCGGCGCGGTCGTCGAGGGCGTCAGCTGGCAGGCCATCTTCTGGCTGAACGTCCCGGTCGCGCTCGTGGCCGTGCCCCTCCTGCTGGTCGCGATCCCGGAGTCGAAGGGCATCTGGCAGCGCCTGGACCCGGTCGGCGTGCTGCTGCTCGGCGGTGCGGTCTTCCTGGGGATCTGGGGCATCGTGCACGGCAACGACGACGGCTGGACCGACCCGCTGGTGCTCGGCCCGCTCGTCCTCGCGGCGGTCCTGCTGCCGACGTACGCCCTCTGGGCACGCGGCCGGTCGTACGCCGTGCTTCCGCTGCGGCTCTTCGGCGTCGGCAAGTTCCGGGTCGCGAACATCGTCTACCTCTTCTTCACGCTCGGCATGTTCGGCGCGGTCTTCCTGCTGGCGCAGTACCTCCAGGTCGTCCAGGGCTACAGCCCGCTCGAGGCCGGCATCCGGACGCTCCCGTGGACCGCGGCGCCGATGGTGGCCGCGCCGATCGCCGGTGCGCTGGTGCCACGGCTCGGCTACCGGACGCTGCTCTTCACCGGTCTCGTCCTGCAGACCACCGCACTGGTGTGGTTCGCCGTGATCACCGAGAACGGCTCGGGCTACTCGTCCTTCATCGTGCCGCTGCTGATGGCGGGCATCGGGATGGGCCTGACGTTCGCCCCGGCGGCGACGATGGTGCTCGACGGGCTCCCGGACAGCGACTTCGCGGTCGCCAGCTCGGCGAACTCGACGATCCGTGAGTTCGGCGTCGCGCTCGGCATCGCCGTCCTGGTCGCGGTGTTCCTCGGCAACGGCGGACAGCTCACCCCGACGGGGTACGACGGCGCCGTCGGGCCGGCCCTGCTGACCGGTGCCGCAGCGGTGGCGGTCGCCGCCGTGGCGAGCCTCTTCGCACCCGGTCGGAAGGCCTGATCCCAGCAGGGATCCCCGGGAGGGGCACACCGCCTTGGCATGATGGCGGTGTGCCCCTCCCTCGTTCGTCGCGCGCCCTGGCCGCCGCTGCGGTCGTCGTCCTCGCCGCCCTGACCGGGTGCTCCGGCGGCTCCGCCGGCTCGGACGGCTCCGGGTCGGCCGCCCCCGAGCCGACCCGGGACGCCCGGACGGTGAACCCCTACGACGGCCACGACCAGTACGCCGACCCGGGCTCGAAGGTCGCGCAGGCGGCCGCCCAGGCCACGACCGACGGCGACACCGAGCAGGAGGACGTGTTCACCCGGCTCGCCGGGGTGCCGCAGGGCATCTGGCTGACCCCGGAGCAGTACCCGGCGGGCTCGGTCGGCCCGTTCGTCACCAAGATCGTCACCGCGGCCGACGACGCCGGTGAGGTGCCGACGTTCGTGATCTACGGGATCCCCGATCGCGACTGCACCGGCCAGCACTCCGCCGGCGGCCTGCCCGCCGACCAGTACGGTCCCTGGGTCGGCGAGATCGCGGCCGCAGCCGGCAACGGTGCCGACGTGGCGGCGGTCGTGGAGCCCGACGGGCTGGCCTCGCTCCTGGAGTGCGGCGACCGCGACCAACGGGTCGGGCTGATCGCCGACGCTGCGCAGCAGCTCTCGGACGCCGGCGTGACGACGTACCTCGACGGAGGTCACTCGCACTGGATCGAGCCCGGCAAGATCGCACCGCTGCTCGAGGACGCGGGGATCGCGGACGTCCGCGGCTTCTCGACCAACGTCTCGAACTTCCAGACCGACGACGACGAGAAGTCGTACGGCGAGGAGCTCAGCGCGCTGGTCGGGGGAACGCACTTCATCATCGACAGCGGTCGCAACGGGTTCGGCGCGACGAAGGACTGGTGCAACCCGCCCGGGCGCGCCTTCGGGACCGACCCGGGTGCCGTCACCGACGGCGGCAACCTCGACGCGTACGTGTGGGTCAAGCCGCCCGGCGAGAGCGACGGCGAGTGCAACGGCGGACCGGTCGCCGGGCAGTTCTGGCCCGAGCGGACGATGGAGCTCGCCTCAGCATCTGGATGGTGACCACCTGGACAGTGACGGCGACACCGGTGCCGTTGTTAGGCTGCGCGTCATGGAGCCGGGTAATCAGTGGGTCGCCGTCATCATCGAGGACGACCCCGACGTGCGCGATCTCATCGACATCGTCCTGACCCAGTCTGGTTTCACGACGGTCGTCACCGAGAACGGCACCGACGGCGTCGAGGCCGTGCGCAAGCACAACCCGCTGATCACGACCCTCGACGTGAACATGCCCGGCATGGACGGCTTCGCGGTCGCCAAGCGGCTGCGTGAGTTCAGCAGCACCTACCTGATCATGATCACCGCCCTCGCCGACGAGATCGACGTGGTGCAGGGCTTCGAGGCGGGGGCGGACGACTACCTGGTCAAGCCGTTCCGCCCGCGTGAGCTGCGCGCCCGTGCCGACTCGATGCTGCGCCGCCCGCGCGCTCGCATGGACAAGGCGCAGGGCTGGGCCGACGACGAGCCGGAGGCTCCCGCGGCGCCCGCCGCCGCGGCACCGTCGCAGTCCTGGGCCGCCGCCGCTGCTCGCGAGTTCGCCGAGTCCGAGCAGGCGGCACCCCCGCAGGCCCCACCGGCGCCGTCCGCCCCGCAGCCCCAGCCGGTCCAGCAGCCTCAGCCGGTCCAGCAGCCTCAGCCGGTCCAGCAGCCGGCTCCGCAGCAGCCCGCCTTCCAGCCCGCGGCGCCGCCGACGGTGCAGCCTCCGGCACCCGCGCCGGCCCCCCAGGCGCCCCAGCCGGTCGCCGCCCAGCACGGCGCCGTCACCGCCGAGGCCGGCACCGGGTGGATGCGCTTCAACGGGCTCGCGCTCAACAACGAGACCCGGATCGTCACCGTCAATGGCGGCTCGGTCGACCTGACCCGCACCGAGTTCGACCTGCTCGCCTCGCTGATGAGCACCGGTCGCCGGGTGCGCAGCAAGGCCGACCTGGTGCTGACCATGCGCGGCCAGCAGTACGTCACGTCGTACTTCGTCAACGAGGCCGACAAGCGCTCCGTCGAGGTCCACATCGCCAACCTGCGACGCAAGCTCGGCGACGACGCGGCCACGCCGCGCTACGTCGAGACGGTCCGCGGCGTCGGCTACCGCCTCGCCGAGGCCGGCTGACGCCAAGCTCGTCGGTCGAGTAGCGAGCGCGTCCTCGTTGGTCGAGTAGCGAGCGCCAGCGAGCGTATCGAGACCCCTCGTCTCACCCCTGTCTCGATACGCCGGTCGCGAGCTCCTACGTCGCTCGCGCGGCTACTCGACATGGCGCCTGATCTCGCCGCGAGCGACTTCGTCGCACCCGGCGAGGCGCTCAGTTCGCGTCGACGGGGATGTCCTGGGCCTCGGTGGCCTGGTCGGACGGGAAGATCGCGATCGGGACCCGCTGCTTGATGGTCTTGCGCTCGAACGTCCCGGAGCCGGCGCGACGCTCGGTGTAGACCGTCGCGGTGAACGTCAGGTCGATGCCGATGGTGTCCTCGGCGGTCGGCTTGATCGTCTGGTTGCGGAGCTCGAAGGCGCCCTTCGGCGACGTGATCAGCATGCCGCGCTTGGTGGAGAGCGGCTCGGGGTCGAAGGTGATCTCCTTGGCGATGGCGTTCAGCTCGTAGGGGCGCTCGTCGTTGGTGCCGGTGGACGTCTTGACCGTCGAGGTGACCTTGATCCGGTCGAGGTAGACCTCGCGCTTGGTCTTGAACGGGTCCCGGATGTCGCGGTCGAGGTCGTAGGCCTGGAACGTGAACGTGAAGTACTTGTTGCCCTTGGGGAACCACTCGTTCGTGCGCGGCGTCGCCTTGGTCGGGTAGAGCGTGTAGACGTAGTCCACCCCGTCGATCTCGATGTGCGACTGGAACGTGCCGTCGCGGGTGAACTCCGACTCGTACGGCGTCTCGCTCGCCGAGGGCGAGGCGGAGGGCGTCTCCGACGGGTCGTCGTTGCTCGTCAGGCCGTCGACCACGGAGCAGCCGCTCAGCGCGGTCAGGACGGCGACGGCGCTCAGGAGAGCGGCCGCGCCGCGCAGACGGCGTGGCTGGATACGTGCGGTCATGCCTTGAACCCCCGGTAGCGCTTCATGGCCTTGAGACACATCCAAGCAGTCTGCAGCACGGTGATGACACCGAGGATCGGCCAGCTCACCGCGAGGATGTCGGAGCGCAGCCCGATCGGCAGCTGCAGCCAGATCGCCGCGGAGACCGCGAAGATGAAGAAGAAGGCCAGGAACGGGTAGGTCCAGGCGACCCCCTTGCCGCGCTCGGCCTTCGCCTGCGCCGCCCAGTTGTCGGTCTGCTGGCGGCTGAAGAACTTCAGCCAGGCCCGGATGAAGTGGCCCATCCGGATGATCATGTAGCTCTCGGCCGGCACGATCAGCAGCGCGAACAGGTAGTCGCGCCTGTTCGCGAACTCCATCGAGCGCGCCACCCGGAAGTTCAGCCAGATCGAGGCGAACGGCGGGATCAGCCACCACGGGCTGAACACGAACGCGTGGATGTTGAGCGAGCCGGCCAGCAGCAGCACGAAGAGCACGCGGGTCGTGATGTTGATGACCATCGAGAGGTGCTCGAACCACCGCAGCCGCAGGTTGGGGTGGAACGGTTGGCCGCGGGTGTCGCCACGCTGACCCGGCCACATCAGGTCGATGGCGCCGAAGTTCCACTTGACCTGCTGGGCGTCCAGCGAGCGCAGCGTGTCCATGCCGCCGACGTGCGCGCGGGCCCGGGCGCTGATCTTGGTGAGGTAGCCGGCGCTCTTGATCTGGAGCGAGAGGAGCGAGTCCTCGACCTCGCTGTCGCTGACCCACGGGGTGCGCTGGTGGCTGTCGCGCAGGACGTCGCGCAGGGCCTGCGTCGAGAAGATCGAGAACTGGCCGCCGAGGACCGCCATGTTGCGGCCCTTGAGGAGGTTCTGCATGTTGAACGCCGAGAACTGCGCGCGCTGGCCGGCGATCAGGAACTTCGCCATCCAGCCGTCGAGGGCGCTGTCGTCGATCGAGTAGATCGCGGAGATGCCGCCGATCCGGTCGTCGCTCGAGATCTCGTCGACGAGGTGCTGGATCGCGTCCGGCTCCGGGGTGGTGTCGCCGTCGACGCCGAGCAGGAAGTCCATGTGCTCGACGAGCGAGTAGCCGTAGTTGAGCGCACCGACCTTCTTGTCGGGGTTCTTGCCGATGTCGTGGACGTAGATGATCGTGCTCTGCTCGCCGGTGGGCGTCATCCGCGTGTGCGGGCCGGCGTAGTGGCTGGCGATCTCGACGGAGTCGTCGGAGGTGTTGTTGACGATCAGGTGGATGACGTCGGGCAGGCGGGTCTGCTGGAGCAGCGAGTCGAGCACGCCGGCGATCGTCTCGGCCTCGTTGTACGCCGGGATGATGCAGCCGACGGTCGGCCGGTAGGTGGGGAGGTCGTCGACCTCGTCCTGGTACTGGTTCTCGTACGCCACCAGGTCCGGGTCGGCCACCCGCAGGTACGGGTCAGCGGGGGCTGAACCGTACTGGGTCCCCATGTCGTTGACGTCCACCGTCGTCCTCGCCTCCGTGCTGAGGGTTCCGCCCGATGCGGCTGCCCCGTGTGACTCCAGTCTGGAGACCGCGTCTCAAGCCCCCACACCGAAAACCCCAAAGATCTCCCTAAGTATGGGTCAGGAGGGTGGTCCAGGTCACGGGTCAGCGGGGCAGCGCGCTCGAGCGCCAGCCGCCCGGGCCGTGCGGCAGCGTGCGACGGACGAGCCGGTGCGGTGCGGCCCACTCCGGCGTACGACGGGGCTCCGGCGCCGCTTCGCCCTGGAGCGCGGCGAAGACGGCCACGATCGCCGCGACCTCCTCGGGGGTCGCGTCCGCGTTGACGATGCGCAGGGTGGGGGGAGCAGCCTCTGTGGTCGAGCCTGCCTCGTGGCTCTCGGTGGTCTCTGGCATCTCTTCGCTCACCCGCTCCTCTCGTCCCACTGTCTGCTTCACGCCGAGCCGGCGCCAGTTTTCATTCCCCCGCTGCGCTCCTCCTGAAAACTGGCGCCGGCTCGGCTGCCTCTGTGAGCTTCGCTCACAGAGGGATGTTCCCGTGCTTCTTGGCCGGCAGCGTCTCCCGCTTGGAGCGGAGCAGGCGCAGCGCCCGGACGACCTCGACCCGGGTCTCGTGGGGCGAGATGACCGCGTCGACGTAGCCGCGCTCGGCGGCGATGTAGGGGTTGGCGAGCGTGGTCTCGTACTCGTCGATGAGCTCGGCGCGCTTGGCCTCGACGTCGCCGCCGTCCTCCTCGACCTTCTTCAGCGTCTTGCGGTGCACGATGTTCGCGGCGCCCTGGGCGCCCATCACGGCGATCTGGGCGGTCGGCCAGGCGAGGTTGATGTCGGCGCCGAGGTGCTTGGAGCCCATCACGTCGTAGGCCCCGCCGTACGCCTTGCGGGTGATGATCGTGACCAGCGGGACCGTCGCCTCGGCGTACGCGTAGATGAGCTTGGCGCCGCGGCGGATGATGCCGTTCCACTCCTGGTCGGTGCCGGGCAGGAAGCCGGGCACGTCGACGAAGGTCAGCACCGGGATGTTGAAGGCGTCGCAGAACCGCACGAAGCGCGCGGCCTTCTCGGAGGCGTCGATGTCGAGGGTGCCGGCGAACTGCATCGGCTGGTTGGCGACGACGCCGACCGGGTGGCCCTCGACCCGGCCGAAGCCGATGACGATGTTGGGCGCGAAGAGCTCCTGGACCTCGAGGAAGTCCTCGTCGTCGACGACGGTGGTGATCACGTCGCGCATGTCGTAGGGCTGGTTCGGCGAGTCCGGGATGATGGTGTCGAGCGCCCGGTCGAGGTCCGAGATGTCCGTGTCCGCGACGTCGCCGTACGTCGGTGCCTCGTCGAGGTTGTTCTGCGGCAGGTAGGACAGCAGCGCCTTGACGTACTCGATCGCGTCGTCCTCGTCGGAGCCCATGTAGTGGGCGTTGCCGGACTTGGTGTTGTGGGTGCGCGCGCCGCCGAGGTCCTCCATCGAGACGTCCTCGCCGGTGACCGTCTTGATGACGTCGGGGCCGGTGATGAACATGTTGGACGTGCCGTCGACCATGATCGTGAAGTCGGTGACCGCGGGGGAGTAGACGTGCCCGCCGGCGCAGGAGCCCATGATCATCGAGATCTGCGGGATGACGCCCGAGGCGTGCACGTTGCGGCGGAAGATCTCGCCGTACAGGCCGAGCGAGACGACGCCCTCCTGGATGCGGGCGCCGGCGCCCTCGTTGATGCCGATGATCGGGCAGCCGGTCTTGATGGCGAGGTCCATGACCTTGGTGATCTTCTCGCCGTAGACCTCGCCGAGCGAGCCGCCGAAGATCGTGAAGTCCTGGGAGAACACGCAGACCTGGCGGCCGTCGATCGTGCCGTAGCCGGTGATCACGCCGTCGCCGTACGGGCGGTTCTTCTCGAGCCCGAACGCCGTCGAGCGGTGCCGGGCGAGCTCGTCGAGCTCCACGAACGAGCCCTCGTCGAAGAGCAGCTCGATCCGCTCGCGGGCCGTCTTGCGGCCCTTGGCGTGCTGCTTCTCGACGGCCTTCGCGGACCCGGCGTGGACGGCCTCGTCGAGGCGTCGGTCGAGGTCGGCCAGCTTGCCGGCGGTCGTGTGGAGGTCGATGTCCTCGGGAACGTCGGTTCCCTCGCCGGGCTGGGCGCTCATCGTCATTGGCTCCTCGTTGGCGTGCGGTTGGGACCGTGGGTCAATCTAGTGCCCGTGACCGCAGACGCCATGAGACGCCCATCACTCGACGCCCGGCGACTGGCGTCGCTCGCCCCCGCACTGGACGTCGAGGTGCTGGAGGAGGCGACCTCCACGAACGCCGTCGCCGCCGACCGTGCGCGGTCGGGCGCCGCCGAGGGCCTCGTCGTCGTCGCCGAGAGCCAGAGTGCCGGTCGTGGCCGCCTGGACCGCACCTGGCACACGCCGCCGCGGGCCGCCCTGCTCTTCTCCGTGGTCCTGCGCCCGACCGTGCCCGCCGCCGACTGGCCGTGGCTGCCGCTGCTCACCGGCCTCTCCGTCTCGCGGGCGCTCCAGGGCCTGGGGTACGACGCGGGCGTGAAGTGGCCCAACGACGTGCTCATCGCCGACCGCAAGCTGGTCGGCATCCTGGTCGAGCGGGTCGAGACGCCGGACGGGCCGGCAGCGGTGGTCGGCGTCGGCATCAACGTCTCGCTGACGGCCGAGGAGCTGCCGGTCCCGACCGCGACGTCCCTGGCGATCGAGGGCGGCGCCGAGCCCGACCGCACCGCGGTGCTGGGGGCGGTCCTGAGCACGCTCGTCGAGGCGTACGACGCGTGGCAGGCGGGTGGCGCGGAGGCGCACCGCCGGCTCGCCACGTCGTACGCCGCAGCGTGCGTGACCGTGGGCCGCGACGTACGGGTGGAGATGCCGTCGGGGCAGCCGCTGCTCGGTCGGGCGACCGAGGTGGACTCCGGCGGCCGCCTCGTGGTGTCTGGACCGGACGGCGAGACGGCGGTCGGTGCGGGTGACGTAGTCCACGTGCGCGCCGTCGATCGGTGACATGATCGCCCCGTGGCCATCTCACCGAAGCTCCTGAACGAGGGCGAGAAAGTCGTCGTCGACACGCGCACGCACGTCAAGGCACTGATCTTCCCGATCTTCATGCTGGTCCTCTTCCTGGCGATCGGGACGTTCGTCCAGGTCAAGGTCGACCAGGGCATCCTGACGAACGGCGTGTGGATCCTGGTCGCCGTCGGTGTCATCTGGTTCGTGCTCCGGCCGCTGATCATCTGGGCGACCGCGACGTACACGTTCACCGACCGCCGGCTGATCACCCGCACCGGCGTGATCGTGCGGCGCGGGCACGACATGCCGCTGGCCCGGATCAGCGACATCGCCTACGAGTTCGGCCCGATCGACCGGCTGCTCGGCTGCGGCACGCTGCTGATCTCCGACGCGAGCACGCACGGCACGATCAAGCTGCACGACATCCCGCGGGTCGAGGAGACCCAGCGCCAGCTCAACCAGATGCTCCAGCGGATCCACGACCCCGCGGCAGGACATGACGACGGAGCCTGACCAGCCCGGCCCCGACGACCTCGAGCGCGCGATCCTCGGGGAGACGCCGGAGCTCAACGCCCAGGAGGTCGCCGAGGCCACCGGCGTGACCCTCGAGGAGGCCCGCCGGCTCTGGCGTGCCCTGGGCTTCCCCGAGCACGGCCTCGAGAACGCCTACACCGACGCGGACACCGAGGCGCTGTCCACGATGATCAGCGCCGTCCGCGGCGGCCTGATCGACTTCGACCTCGCGGTCAACCTGACCCGCGCCGTCGGCCAGACCATGGCCCGGCTGGCGGACTGGGAGGTCTCGACGCTGGTGTCGCGGGTCGACGAGCTCGCCGCCGACCCGGGGACCGACGAGGGGCGCACCGGTTCTGCGCTGCGCCTGATCGAGCAGATCAAGGACCCCTTCGAGGAGTTGCTCGTCTACGTCTGGCGCCGCCACCTCGCCGCCGCTGTCGCCCGGGTCGAGGCCCTGCGGGCCAACGAGGAGGACCTCAACACGGTCCAGCTCACGGTGGGCTTCGCCGACATCGTCAGCTTCACCGCCCTCTCCAACCGGCTCACCGAGGAGCGGATCGGCGACCTGGTCGAGATCTTCGAGTCCCGGTGCGCCGACGTCGTCACCACCCAGGGTGGTCGGGTCATCAAGAGCATCGGGGACTCGGTGCTGTTCGTGAGCGACGACCCTGTCCGGGCCTACGACATCGCCGAGGGCATCATCAACGTCGTCGGCCGTGACGCCCGGATGCCCGACATCCGCCTCGGCCTGGCCAGCGGGGCGGTCGTGATGCGGCTCGGTGACGTCTTCGGACCGCCGGTCAACCTGGCGGCCCGGCTGACCGCGGTCGCCCGGCGCAACCGCATCATCATCGACGCGACCACCGCCGACCTGCTGCCGGAGGACGAGTTCGAGACCCGGCGGCTGCCGGCCCGGCCGGTCCGCGGCTTCGGCATCGTCGAACCGTTGACCGTCCGTCGCGCCTAGGCAACCCCAGGAAATTCCGCCATTTGCCCACGTGACACGTGTCACCTTCTTACGGTGGGCGGATGATCGAGGTCCAGGAGATCAAGCTCGATCCCGAGGCACGCCGTACGTGGCGCGGGAGCGAGGAGATCGTGCTGTCGCGCAAGGAGTTCGACCTCGTGCACGCCCTGATGACCCGGGCCGGTGACATCGTCAGCCGCGAGGACCTGATGCGCGAGGTCTGGCACACGACGTTCTGGACGTCCTCGAAGACGATCGACGTGCACCTGGGGTGGGTACGCCGCAAGCTCGGTGACGACAGCCGCCAGCCGCACCTGATCACCACGATCCGCGGCCGCGGGCTCCGGTTCGAGACCGAGGACCTGCGCAACGGGTCCTGACGCCGACCTCTAGGCTGGGCGCGTGCCTGCGCCGGACCCCACCCACGCGCCCACGCTCGCCGTGATCGGTGGCGGCCAGCTGGCCCGGATGATGGCGGAGCCCGCGGCCGCGCTCGGCCTGCCGCTGCGGCTGCTCGCCGAGGCCGAGGGCGTCTCCGCCGCGCAGGTGATCCCGGACCACCGGGTCGGCGACTACCACGACCTCGCGACGCTGCGGGAGGTCACCAGCGGCTGCCCGGTCGTGACCTTCGACCACGAGCACGTCCCGACCGAGCACCTGCACGCGCTCGAGGCCGACGGCGTCGCCGTACGACCCGGGCCGGAGGCGCTCGTGCACGCCCAGGACAAGGGCGTGATGCGCGAGCGGCTCGCCGAGCTCGGCGTGCCGTGCCCGCGCAACGCGATCGTGGCTGACGTCGCGGACGTGGAGTCGTTCGGCTTCCCGTGCGTGCTCAAGACGACGCGGGGCGGGTACGACGGCAAGGGCGTGTGGTTCGTCCGCTCGGCCGACGACTGTGCCGACGCGTTCGCCGCGGCCGAGGCCGCCGGCGTGCGGATCCTCGCCGAGGAGCTGGTCGACTTCCGGCGCGAGCTGTCGGCGCTGGTCGCCCGCTCGCCGAGCGGCCAGGCGGCGTCGTACCCCGTCGTCGCCTCGACCCAGCTCGACGGCATCTGCCACGAGGTGGTCGCGCCCGCGCCCGACCTCGACCCGGAGCTGGCCGGGCAGGCGCAGGAGGTCGCGCTGCGGATCGCCGGCGCGCTCGGCGTCACGGGCGTCCTGGCCGTCGAGCTGTTCGAGACCAACGACGGCCGGATCCTCGTCAACGAGCTCGCGATGCGCCCGCACAACACCGGGCACTGGACCCAGGACGGCGCGGTGACCTCGCAGTTCGAGAACCACCTGCGCGCCGTGCTCGACCTGCCGCTCGGCTCCCCGGCCCCGCGGGCGCGGTGGACGGTGATGGTCAACATCCTCGGTGGTCCTGATGCGTCGGTCGGGCGCCTCTACGACGGCTACCCGCACGCGCTCGCGCGCGACCCGCACCTGCGGGTGCACCTCTACGGCAAGGACCTCCGTCCGGGACGCAAGGTCGGGCACGTCAACGCCTACGGCGACGACCTCGACGAGTGTCTCGAGCGGGCCCGGCACGCGGCCGCGTGGTTCCGGGGCGACCTGGGAAACGAGAGTGAATGAGATGGCATCCGTCGGCATCGTGATGGGCTCCGACTCCGACTGGCCGGTGATGCGGCTGGCCGGCGAGGCGCTGGCCGAGTTCGACATCGCCTACGAGGCCGACGTCGTCTCCGCACACCGGATGCCGGAGGAGATGCTGTCCTACGGTCGTGACGCGGCCTCGCGCGGGCTCTCGGTGATCATCGCCGGCGCCGGGGGAGCGGCCCACCTGCCGGGCATGCTCGCCGCGGTCACGCCGCTGCCCGTGATCGGCGTACCGGTCCCACTGAAGTACCTCGACGGCATGGACTCGCTGCTCTCGATCGTGCAGATGCCCGCTGGCGTCCCTGTCGCCACCGTCGCCGTCGGCGGCGCCCGCAACGCCGGCCTGCTCGCCGTGCGCATCCTCGCCGCCACCTCACCGGAGCTGCAGGAGAAGATGTCGGCCTTCCAGGCCGAGCTGAAGAAGTCCGCCCAGGAGAAGGGCGCGGTCGTCCGCAACGACTCCGGGCCTCGACGGGTGGGTTTCTAGCTCGGCACCCTCGATGGTTGAGGTGCGAGCGCAGCGAGCCTCGAAACCACCCACCGGCCGCAGTGGGCGTGGGAGTGGCCCCACCGGCGGTGGCCGGTGGGGTGGTGGTCAGCGGGTTCGTCGCCGTCGGTGGTCGTCGAAGTCGACGGGGTGGGTGCGGCCCTTCGGGGTGGTCCACAGGAAGCCGGTGCGGGAGGTGCGGTGGTAGGTCCAGCCGCCGAACGTCTTGACCCGGTGGTGGTAGCGGCACAGTGGCGCCAGGTTCGAGCTGGTGGTCTTCCCGCCCTGGTTGTAGGGCTGGATGTGGTCGAGGTCGCAACCCCGGGCTTCCTTGTTGCAGTGCGGGAACACGCACGTCGGCGTGATCAGGATGGCCTGCTCCCGCTGTCGGTCCGAGGGGGTGTACCGGTCGACGGTGATCTCCTCGGACAGATCCAACACCGGTCGGATGCTGACCCGGGTGCCTTGCTGGGTGCACCACTCAGACAGCTGCTCGATGGTCGCGTAGGGCAGGTGGGCGCCCTCAACACTCACGATGCCGTGGGCCTCGTCGGGCTGGTGGTGGGCGTAGATCACCACCTCACGCGGCACAGCAGCATCGCCACCGAGCTGGCCGGCGGCCATCGCGCGGCGGATGTCGAGGTCGAGCTCGGGGTGGTCGGCGAGGAGGGCGTGGGCGCCGGCCTTGATCTGGGCCTCCAACGCGAGGGCGTCGGTGTAGTCCAGAAGCCCGGACACGGGGACGAGGCCGTCGTTGAGGTGGGTGACGGTGAGACCGATGTCGAGGTGCTGGTCGCGGGACCTATCCAGCCGGATGCCTTCGGCGTGCTCGGGGTCTGCTTCGGCAGCGGCGGTCTCGACGGCGTTCTCGACCTTGACCCACGAGCACGAGCCCAGCAAGGGTGCGAGGTCACCGTCCACGCTGGCGGCGGCGATGGGGTCGAGACGGCGGGTGCGGTCGGTGACCCGGCGGACCTTCCACACCGCGACCTCCCCGGTCATCGCGCGCGCCCAGATCTGCGGGAGCCGGTACTTCGCTTCCAGGGCTGCACCGAGGTACGCCCGACCTTGGTGAGCGGTCATCCCGACTGCGGCGGCGAACTCCGCGACCGCGAACTCACTCATCCCCGGTGCACCCTCGCCGGCGAGGGCGATCGGCTGGTCGCCGAACATCACCAGCTCACCCAGCTCGTCGACCACCGCGTCCTCGACGGGTGCCGGGTGCGCTTCGGCCCACCGGGCCGCGAGCTCGAACTTCTTCGCGGCGGCGAGTCGTTCGGCGAGGTCGGCCTCGGTCGCGCACGCCAACAGGTCCCGCAGCTGCGGGACCTGGGTCCGGGTGCGTCGAGCCATGCTCGATCCTACCACGATTCGAACAGATGTGCGAATGAGGTTGTGAAGAAGTTTCGACGAGATCTACCAGTAGCGGGGTGGTGGTTTCGAGGCTCGCTGCGCTCGCACCTCAACCACCGTGTGCCGGGAGGCGGCCCCGGCCACGAGCCCGCCGTGCCCGTGTAGGAAGCCTGTCGGCGCGCGGGGGCGGTGGTGTCGAGGCTCGCTGCGCTCGCACCTCAACCACCGCGCACCACCCTGCTATGCCCGGGCCACGACGGTCGACCCGCGCGGACCCGCAGGCCGACAAGTGGCCGGAAGTCGCCCGCGCAACCACAGCGAGCGGCGACCATCACGAACCGCGGCGCTGCCGGCAGCTCCGCAGGCACCCTTGACGGCCGCGGCGCCGATCCGCACCGTTGTCCCATGCTGACGGCGAGCTGCGTGCGCTGCCCGGCTCCCGTGGCGGAGACGACGGACGGCGGCTGGTCGTGCCCGGACCACGGAGTGACGAGTCCGCTGTGGCGCGCGGAGGAGGCGTCGTACGACGGGTTCGCGGAGCACCTGCGCACGGCGGACGGCTTCCCGACGTACGTGCCGTGGCCGCTGAGCCCGGGGTGGACGCTGACGGACTTCGCCGCCGTCGCGCCGGCACCGGGGCGGGCGACGGCGGCGCTGACCTGTGCGTCCGGGACCAGCGAGCTCGACGGTCCGGTCGACGTGCTCGTCGTGGCCGAGGAGGCCGGCACCGGGCTGGGGGCGCGGTGCGCGGGGACGCGCTACACCGACCCGGGATCGGAGATCGGCGAGCGGCCGCCGTCGGCGCGGGTGCGGATCGGCAGCCAGTCGGTCAACCTGTGGGACATCTCGACGAGCAGCGCGGACGGCGAGTGGGACCGGTCCGTGCTGGCGGGCGAGGCGGCGGGCCGCTGGCTGTGGATCGTGATGCGGCCGGCGTCGGCGCTGCTGCTCTTCCGCGACGACTGGATCCTGCGCGACGTGTCGGGCGCCGGGCCGCAGCTGGTCGAGCTGCCCTTCGGGGGACACCGCCCCGGCTGGTGAGGTCGGGTCAGAGCCAGGGCCGGCCGGCCCAGCGGCGTACGTCGTCGGGAGGTGGCCGGGCGCCGTCGAGCCAGCGCTCGTCGATCTGGCCGGTGCCCTGCCACCCGTCCAGCATCCGGGTCACCGACCCGCCCGGGCCCTGCGCGTGGACGACGCCGCCACGCGCGACGGTGAGCACCCAGCCGTCGAGGACCTCCAGGAGGTCCGCCGAGCCGGAGTCGCAGGCGTCGCAGCCGCAGTCGGGCAGGAGGTCGATCCGCGCCGCGCCTCCGGCTCCGTCGGGCAGGCCCAGGTCCAGGCCGTACGGCGCGCCGTCGACCTCCGTCGTGAGGGCGACCAGTGTCAGCGCGCCCGGTCGCGTCGGGACCAACGAGCGGCGCAGGCCCTCCCGCTCCTCAGCCGCCACGTCGCGCTCGTCGAGCACCCGTGCCCAGGCGTCGAGCCGGGTGCCGAGGATGCGGTACTTGCCCGGGTCCAGGACCCGGGAGTACTCCTCCTCGAGGGGGTGCCGGTCCGGGTGCGGGTCGGGCCAGCCCGGCGTCGTCGCCCCGGTCTCCACGAAGGCGCGCCCCACCTCAGCGAGCAGGTCGTCCGCCCAGGGCGGGCGCGGCGGCGGCGGCGGTGTGAAGTCGTGCACCCGGCGAGTGTGGGAGCCGGTGCCGACCGTCGCAACCGAGTTCCCACCGCCTAGGGTTGGCCCGTGCGCATCGACCTGCACACGCACTCCCGCGCCAGCGACGGGACCGACACCCCGGCCGAGCTGGTGCGCGCAGCGGCGCGGGCCGGGCTCGACGTCGTGGCGATCACCGACCACGACACGGCCGACGGCTGGGTGGAGGCGTCGGCGGCCGCCGACGAGGTCGGCATCACCCTGGTCCCGGGCATGGAGATCAGCACCGGCCACCACGGTCGCAGCGTGCACCTGCTCGCATACCTCCCCGACCCCACGAGCCCCGCGCTGGCCGACGAGCTGGCCCGCGTGCTGACCGGTCGCGAGTCCCGGGTGCCCGACATGGTGCAGCGGCTGCGCGGCCTCGGCATCGAGATCACCGTCGACGACGTACGCGCGGCCGCGCACGGTGCCGCAGCCACCGGACGACCGCACATCGCCGACGCGCTCGTCACCCTGGGCGTCGTCGGTGACCGCACCGAGGCGTTCGACCGCTACCTCGGCGCCGGCAAGGTCGCGTTCGTGAACCGGTACGCCGCTCCGCTGGAAGCGACGATCCGCGCGGTGACCGAGGCCGGCGGGGTGTCCGTGATCGCGCACCCGTGGGGGAGGGGCGGCCTGGGTCGGCCCGACGAGGCCACGCTGGCGCGGCTGCGCGCCGGCGGGCTCGCGGGGATCGAGGTCGACCACCAGGACCACGACGCTGCCACCCGCGAGCGGCTACGGGCGATGGCGCGCGACCTGGGCCTGGTCGCCACGGGGTCGAGCGACTACCACGGCGTCGGCAAGATCGACCACGACCTGGGCTGCAACACCACGGCCCCGGAGGAGTACGAGCGGCTGATGGCGATGGCCGCCGAGGCGGCCGCCCGCAGCGATCGGGCGACGCCGGTCATCACTTCCGGCCGAGGCCCTGGAACCGCTTGAGCAACGGCGTCGGGACCATCCGGGCCGCGCGCGTGATCACCTTGTACTGAGCGCCGGGGATCGAGAAGACCTTGCCCTTGGCGTGGTCCGCGAGAGCATCGGCGACCAGCTCGTCGGCGTCGAGCCACATGAACTCGGGCGCCGAGCCGCGCGAGACGTCCATCCGCTCGTGGAACTCGGTCTTGGTGAAGCCCGGGCACAGGCAGGTGATCGTGACGCCCTGGTCGCGGTACTCGTACGCCGCCCACTCCGAGAAGGAGTTCACCCACGCCTTCGCGGCGCTGTAGCTGCCGCGGGGCAGGAAGGACGCGACGCTCGAGACGTTGATGATGCCGCCACTGCCACGCTCGGTCATCGGTCCGAGGGCGGCGTGGCTGAGCCGCATCACGGCGGTGACCAGCACCTCGAGCATCGCCTGCTCGGCGTCGACGGAGTTGTCGAGGAAGCGCCGCTTCAGCCCGAAGCCCGCGTTGTTGACCAGCAGGTCGACCGGGCGGTCCCGGTCGGCGAGCCGCGCCTCGACCGCGGCGAGCTCCTCGCGGTCGACGAGGTCGGCCGGCAGCACCTCGACGGCGACGGCGTACGACGCGGTCAGCTCGGCCGCCTCGGCCTCCAGCCGGGCTCGGTCGCGGGCGACCAGGACCAGGTCGTAGCCCTGGGCGGCGAGCTGGTGGGCGAAGGACCGACCGATACCTGCGGTGGGTCCGGTCACGAGCGCAGTCTTCGACATGTGCCCGAGTAAATCAGGCGTCAGCTCAAGCAGGTGCCTGCGGGATCTGTGCGCACCGGTCCGGCATGATGGGCAGCGATGAGCACCCCACGACGTTCTCCGCTTCCTCCGCTGCGCTCCCCCAGCGGACAACGCCGCAGGGACCCCGCATGACCACCACGCTCGCGATCGCCAACCAAAAGGGCGGCGTCGCCAAGACCACGACCGTCGCCTCGGTCGGCGCCGCTCTGGCGGAGCTCGGGCACTCCGTGCTGCTGGTCGACCTCGACGCGCAGGCGTGCCTGACCTTCTCGCTGGGCATCGACCCCGAGGACCTCGAGCTCTCCGTGCACCACGTGCTCACCAAGGGCGTCGACCCGAGCGAGGTCATCATCGCGACCGACGACGGCGTCGACCTGCTGCCGGCCACGATCGAGCTGGCGCGCGCGGAGGCCGAGCTGCTGACCCGCACCGGCCGCGAGCACGTCGTGAAGACGATGGTCGAGACGCTCGCCGAGGAGGGCACCGAGTACGACTGGGTGCTCCTCGACTGCCCGCCCTCGCTCGGCGTGATGACGGTCGCGGCGCTCACCGCCGCCGACGGGGTGCTGATCCCGCTCCAGTGCGAGACGCTCTCGCACCGCGGCGTCGGCCAGCTGCTCGACACCGTCCACGACGTACGCCGCTTCACCAACCGCAAGCTCGAGGTCTGGGGCGTGCTGCCGACGCTGTACGACGGGCGCACCAACCACGCGCGCACCGTGCTCGAGACGATCTCGGACACCTACGACCTCGACGTGATCGAGCCGCCGATCCCGAAGACGATCAAGTTCGCCGAGGCGCCCGCCGCCGGGCGGTCGATCCTCGCCACCAGCCGCAGCAGCAAGGGTGCCCGCGCCTACCGCGAGGCGACGGAGAACCTCGTCGCCCGGTCGAAGCGACCGAAGGCCAAGAAGAAGAAGGCGGGACGGGCGTCATGACCGAGTCCCGCGGCGCCCACCGGGCAGCGCCGGTCCGGCCCCGCTACGGCCGGCTCAGCGCTCTGGGGGTCTCGCTCGCGGTGACGGCGATCGCGGTGCTCGGCTCGTTCGGCGCGCTGCCGTTCTCGGACGGCGACGGCGCCGAGGCGCAGCAGCAACCAGCCAACCAGTCCGGCCAGGCCAGCCCGGCCGCCGCCGACATCGGGGCGGCGGTGCAGTCGTCGGACGACACCACGCCGTCCGGCACCGCGCCCGACGAGTCGACGTCGACCACGTCGGCGGACAGCACCGAGTCGGCCACCGACCCCGCTCGCGACACCGCACTTCCGGCCGACTCCGGCACCGGCAAGCGGGTCGTCTTCAGCCAGAGCCGGCAGCGGGTCTGGCTGGTCGACGCGGACACGGGCGTCCGGCGTACCTACCTGGTGTCCGGCAGCACCCTCGACAACCTCGAGCCCGGCACCTACGACGTCTACAGCAAGTCGCGCTGGGCGGTCGGCATCGACGACTCCGGGGTGATGGAGTACTTCGTGCGCTTCGCCCAGGGTCCGAGCGGCGCCGCGATCGGCTTCCACACGATCCCCACCAAGGACGGCGTGCCGCTGCAGACCAAGGCGCAGCTCGGCACCCCGCAGTCGCACGGCTGCATCCGGCAGAAGACCCCCGACGCGGTCGCGCTGTGGAACTTCGCGCCGGTCGGGGGCACCGTCGTCGTCACCGCCTAGCGGCGGACGCCGAGGTCACTCGGCAGCGGGAGCCTTGTCGCCGCCCGAGCCGCCGGAGCGGCGCCGACGGTTGCGGTTGCGGTTGCGGCTCGCACCGGCGGGGGCGTCGCCGCCACCCTCGGTGCTCGCGGCCGGCGCGCCGGTCGTGGCGGCCTCGCCGGAGCGGGTGCGGGTCCGGTTGCGGTTCCGGTTGCGCGCCGGGCGGTCGCCGCCACGCTCACCGGAGCGCTCGCCCCGGTCCTCGCGCGGCTTGCGCTCCACCGGCGCCGGGTCGACGATGCGGCCCTTGGTGCCGGGGGCGATGCCCTGGTCGTGGAAGAGGTGCTCGGACGTCGAGTAGGTCTCCTGCGGCTCGTCGAACGGCAGGTCCAGCGTCTTGTTGATCATCTTCCAGCGGTGCAGGTCCGCCCAGTCGACGAAGGTGATCGCGATGCCGGAGGCACCTGCGCGGCCGGTGCGGCCGATCCGGTGGACGTAGGTCTTGTCGTCCTCGGGGCAGGTGTAGTTGATGACGTGCGAGACGCCGCGGACGTCGATGCCGCGGGCGGCGACGTCGGTCGCGACCAGGACCTGGATCTTGTCCTCGCGGAACTTCGTGAGCGCCTTCTCGCGCGCCACCTGCGCCATGTCGCCGTGCAGGGGGCTGGCCTTGAAGCCGCGCTCGGTCAGGTCGTCGGCGACGCGCTGCGCCTGCCGCTTGGTGCGGGTGAAGACGATGATCTTCTCGACGTCCTCGGCCTGCAGGATGCGGCCGATGATCTCGGGCTTGTCCAGGTCGTGGGCCTGGTAGATGAACTGCGCGGTGGCGGGCACCGTCGCGTTCTCGTACGACGACTCGGCGCGGATGTTCATCGGGTGCCGCATGTGCATCCGGGCCAGCGACACGATCGCCGAGGGCATGGTCGCGGAGAAGAGCATCGTCTGCCGGGTCTCCGGGGTCATCCGGAGCAGCTTCTCGACGTCGGGCAGGAAGCCCAGGTCGAGCATCTCGTCGGCCTCGTCGAGCACGAGCGCGTGCACGTGCGAGAGGTCGAGGGCGCGGCGGTTGGCCAGGTCGATGAGGCGGCCCGGGGTGCCGACGACGACGTCGACGCCGGACTCGAGCGCGTCGACCTGGGTGTCGTAGCCGACCCCGCCGTACACGGTCAGGACCCGGAGGCCGAGGTCGGCGCTGGCCAGCGCGAGGTCGCTGGAGACCTGGAGCGCGAGCTCACGGGTCGGGGCGACGATCAGCGCCTGCGGCTTGCCCTGCGGCATGTCGGCGTACGCCGGGTCGGTCGGCGTGACGCTGCGCTGCAGCACCGGGATGCCGAACGCGAGGGTCTTGCCGGTGCCGGTGCGGGCCTGGCCGATCAGGTCGGTGCCCAGCAGCGCGACGGAGAGGGTCATCTCCTGGATGGCGAAGGGGGTGGTGATGTTGGCGCGCTCGAGCGCGTCGCAAATCTCGGGGAGCACCCCGAGCTCTCGGAACGTGGTCAGTGTCTTCTGCTTTCGTGAGTCAGCCGGGTGTCAACCGAGTGAATGTCGGATGCGGCGGACTCCGTCACAGACAACGGGCAGGTCTGCCGCGCACATGCGGGAGGTCGCTGCCGACGAACAGCTGGGCGACCTCGGTCACGTCCACTGTATCTGTAGGGTGCGCACGTGCCCCCATCGACGCCGGACGACACCCCGGTCGCGTTCCAGGACCCGCAGTACCGCGAGGCCGTGATCGACCTGCTCGCCGCGATCGCGTACGGCGAGATCTCGGCCTTCGAGCGCCTCGCCGAGGACGCCAAGCTGGCGCCGTCGCTGGAGGACAAGGTCGCGATCGCCTCGATGGCGTCGGCGGAGCTCGGCCACGTCGCTTCGCTGCGCGCACGGCTCGCCGAGCTGGGGGCCGACCCGTTCGCGGCGATGGCGCCCTTCCGCCGCCCGATCGACAAGTTCCACGAGCACACGGCGCCCGCCGACTGGTACGAGGGCCTGATCAAGGCCTATGTCGGCGACGGCATGGCCAACGACTTCTACCGCGAGATCGCGGCCTACCTCGACCCCGACACCCGCGACCTGATCGTGGCCTCGCTCGAGGACACCGGGCACTCGGAGTTCGTCGTCGGACGCGTGCGCGCGGCGATCGCCGCGGACCCGCGGCTCGGGGGCCGGCTGGCGCTGTGGGGCCGCCGGCTGATGGGCGAGGCGCTCACCCAGGCGCAGCGGGTGGCCGCCGACCGGGACGCGCTCACCGCGCTGCTCGCCGGCGGCATCGACCGGCCCGGGCTCGACCTGGCCGCGCTCGGCCGGATGTTCGCCCGGATCACCGAGCGGCACGCCGAGCGGATGGCCGAGCTCGGCCTGGACTCCTAGAGCCGGACAGCTAGACGCGTCGGCGGCCGGTCAGCGTCGCCGCGATGGTGACGAGCACGGCCGCGACGACGACCTGCCAGCCGTGGCGCCACCAGTCGACGCCGAACGTCTGCGGGTCGAAGAACAGGCCGTAGAGGTAGTCACCGACGAGGCAGCCGCCGATCCCGCAGAGGATCGTCAGCCACAGCGGCACGTCGTCGCTGTCGCCGGGCGCGACCAGCTTGCCGAGCAGGCCGATCACGGTGCCACCGATCACGGCCCAGAGGAGGGCGGAGATCATCCCCGGATCATGCTCCTAGAACCGTCAGCTGCGGAAGCCGACCTGGCCGGCGACGCCGTGACCGAGCTCGACGTACGCCAGCTTCGCGACGGGGACGATCAGGCGACGGCCCTTGGCGTCCTTGAGGTTGAGCACGCCGTCGCCGGACACGGCGTCGGCGACGAGCTTCTCGACGGCCTCGGCGGTCTCGTCGACCTCGATCGTCAGCTCACGGGCGGCGTTCTGGACGCCGATCTTGACCTCCACGAGGTCCTCCTTCATCGGTGCTGTTCGGGGGGTGTTGCAGGGTGGTGCGGGGGGTGGTCAGTGGTCGTCGGTGAGCGGGTAGCCGCGGATGCCGCGCCAGGCCAGCCCCGCGACCAGCGCGGCGGCGTCCGGGCGGGGGATGTCACCGTGCTCCGCGAGCCAGAACCGCGCGCTCACCTGGGCCATTCCCACCAGGGAGACGGCCAGCAGACGGGAGGCGTCGTCGGGCAGGCCCGTGTCGTCGTGGATGACGTGCGCGATCATCGCCGCGCACTCGGTGGTGACCCGGTCGACGTGCTCGCGCACGGCGGGCTCGTTGGTCAGGTCGGACTCGAAGACGAGGCGGAACGCCCCGGTCTCGCTGGAGACGTACTCGAAGAACACGTCCATCGTCGCCGCGACCCGCTGCTTGTTGTCGTGCGTCGAGGCGAGCGCGTGGCGCGTGTTGTCGATGATCGTGTCGCAGGAGCGGTCCAGCAGTGCGAGGTAGAGGTCGAGCTTGCCGGGGAAGTGCTGGTAGAGCACGGGCTTGGAGACGCCCGCGCGCTCGGCGATGTCGTCCATCGCGGCTGCGTGGTAGCCCTGGGCCACGAACACCTCGAGGGCGGACTCCATCAGCTGGGCGCGTCGCTCCCGCCGGGGCATCCGGCCGCCGCGGGGTCGCGCCGGTGCGTCGTACTGCTCTGCCGTCACGCGCCGAACACTACCGGGCAGTCATCAGCGTCCGGATGACGGGACGCGGCGATCCGGGCTGCTTCTCGGCGGGGAACATGGCAGGACCGGAAGTTGTCGGCCCGGCAACCGATCGAACTAGGAGTACGCCGTGTCCTTTCCCGCGCTCGTGGAGCCCGCGGACGAGCTGACCATCGACGAGGTGCGTCGCTACAGCCGCCACCTGATCATCCCCGACGTCGGGATGACCGGTCAGAAGCGCCTCAAGAACGCCAAGGTGCTGGTCATCGGCGCCGGCGGTCTGGGCAGCCCGGCCCTGCTCTACCTCGCGGCGGCCGGCGTGCACACGCTCGGCATCGCGGAGTTCGACGAGGTCGACGAGTCCAACCTGCAGCGCCAGATCATCCACGGCCAGTCGGACATCGGGAAGTCGAAGGCGGTCTCGGCCAAGGAGTCGATCGCCGAGACCAACCCCTACGTCAACGTGATCGTGCACGAGACGCGTCTCGACAACGACAACGTCATGGAGATCTTCCGGGGCTACGACCTCATCGTCGACGGCACCGACAACTTCGCGACGCGCTACATGGTCAACGACGCGGCGTACTTCCTCGGCATCCCGTACGTCTGGGGCTCGATCTACCGCTTCGACGGCCAGGCCTCGGTCTTCGCGCCGACGCTCTCCGACGACGCGCCCTGCTACCGCTGCCTCTACCCGGAGCCCCCGCCGCCGGGCATGGTCCCGAGCTGCGCGGAGGGTGGCGTGCTCGGCGTGCTCTGCGCGTCGATCGGCTCGATCCAGGTCAACGAGGCCATCAAGCTGCTGACCGGCATCGGCGAGCCGCTGGTCGGCAAGCTGATGATCTACGACGCCCTCGAGATGGAGTACCGCAAGCTGAAGGTCCGCAAGGACCCGAACTGCGCGCTCTGCGGCGAGAACCCGACCGTCACCGGCCTCATCGACTACGACGCCTTCTGCGGTGCGATCTCCGACGACGCCGCCGAGGCGGCCGCCGGCTCGACGATCTCGGTCACCACGCTCGAGCACATGCTCAAGGAGCGCGCCGAGGGCACCCGCGACTTCGTCCTCGTCGACGTGCGCGAGCCGAACGAGTACGAGATCAACAAGATCCCCGGCTCCGTGCTGATCCCGAAGGGCGACTTCCTCAACGGCTCGGCCCTCGAGAAGCTGCCGGCCGACAAGCAGATCGTCATGCACTGCAAGTCGGGCGTCCGCTCGGCCGAGACGCTCGCCATCGTGAAGGGCGCCGGGTACGCCGACGCCGTGCACGTCGGCGGCGGTGTGGTCGCCTGGGTCAACCAGATCGACCCCTCGCAGCCCAGCTACTGACGTAACCGCGCTCACACCCGCTCGTTGGAGTGGGCATGAGCCTCTCCCGTTCCCAGCTGGCCGCCGTGTTCGCGGCCGTGACGATCACGATCCTGACCGCCGCGCTGCTGACGCTCACCCCGTCGCGCGCCGACAGCGCCCCGACGTGGGCGCCTGCCGACACGGCCGAGATCCACCCCGGCACGATGATGTACACGGCGGGTGCCCAGTGCACCGCCAACTTCGTCTACACCGACGGCGCCGGCAACGTGTACGTCGGCTACGCCGCCCACTGCGCCGGCCAGGGTGAGGCCACCGACACCAACGGCTGCAACGTCGAGTCGCTGCCGCTCGGCACGCCGGTCACCTTCAACGAGGGCGGCAGCGTGGTCGACGAGGGCACCCAGGTCGGCTCGGGCACGCTCGTCTACTCCTCGTGGCTGACCGAGAAGCAGCTCGGCACCACGGACCCCAACACCTGCGCCTACAACGACCTCGCCCTGGTGAAGGTCAGCGCCGCGGACATCGGCAAGGTCAACCCGTCGATCCCGTTCTGGGGCGGCCCGACCGGCATCGACACCGACGGCACCGCCGCGGGCGACCGGGTCTACACCTACGGCAACTCCAGCCTGCGCGCCGGCCTCGCCCCGCTCTCGCCGCACACCGGCATCAGCCTCGGCGACGACGCGGCGGACGGCGGTTGGTCACACCCGCTCTACACGGTCGGCCCCGGCATCCCCGGTGACTCCGGCTCGGCGTTCGTCTCGGCCGACGGCAAGGCGATCGGCGTCCTCTCGACGCTCGGCCTGGCCCCGCTGCCGCTGTCGAACAACATCGGCGACCTGGCCAAGGAGCTCGCGTTCGCCCAGCAGCACTCCGGCATCTCCGGTCTGCAGCTGGTCAACGGCACGGAGCCGTTCTCGCCCATCCTCTGATCCGGGTAGGTTGCCGGGCATGACCGCCCGGCGACCCGCTTCTCGGTGGGGAGCCCTGGCCGCGGCACTCGTCGCGGCCGGGGTTCTCCTCGTCGTCCTGCTGGTCACCTGGGCGGCGTCGATCGGCCCCAGTGGCGTGCTGCGCGGCGACGGACCCGGCGCCGCGCAACCCACCACGGCCCAGACCCGCGCCACGCCCACCGCTGCGCCGAAGCCGAAGCCGAAGCCGGCCGAGGACGAGCAGGACGGCGGCGGGGTGCTGTGGATCTTCGCGCTCCTCATCAACGTCGCGACCGCCGTGCTCGCGCTCGCGCTGCTCGTCTGGCTGGCCCGCTGGCTCACCGGCGTCCGTCGCGCACGTCGTGCCCGCCGTCGCCGCGAGGCCGCCGTGGACGCCGCGGACATCGACGTGCTGTCGCCGGGCGCGGCCGTCGCCCGCGGGCTCCTGGCCGACGTCGACGCCCAGCGGGCCGCGCTCTCGGGCGGTGCGCCGCGCAACGGCATCGTCGAGTGCTGGCACCGGTTCGAGGTCTCCGCGGCCGCGGCCGGGATCGAACGACGTGCGTGGGAGACGTCGTCGGAGCACACGCTCCGCGTCCTCGACCTCGTCGACGCCGACCCGACGGCCGTCTCCCGCCTCGCCGCGCTCTACCGCGAGGCGCGCTTCTCCGAGCACGAGCTCACCGAGGACGACCGGGCCGCTGCGGTCGCGGCGCTCGACCGGATCCACCACACGATCGGGGCTCCGGCGTGAAGGGGCGGTGGTGGCCCCGGGTCGCGGGCGGGTTCGCGGCGTACGTCGGCTTCGAGGTGCTGCTGACCCTGCTCGAGGCCGACCCCGACCCGGTGCGGCTCGCCCTGCTCGTCGCCACCTGCACGGCGATCCTCGGCCTGGTCGTCGACGCCCTCAACGGTGGTGAGCCGTCCTGGCAGGTCGACGTCGAGCGCCCGTCGGTGCGCGACAGCGGTGACCCGCGGCTGGTCCGCTACGTCGGGCTCATCGAGGCCCACCAGTCCTCGAGGACCCCGGACCACACCCTGCGCGACCGGCTCGCCGTGCTCACCGACCAGGTGCTCCGGCAGCGGCACGGCATCAGCCGCGCCGACGCGGGCGCCGACGTGGTGCTCGGACCCGAGCTGACCGACCTGCTCACCGGCCCGCCGCGACGCCTCAGCAACGCCCAGATCGACCGTTACCTGACCATCATCGAGGAGCTCTGAGCATGACCACATCGCCGCAGGCGACCCTGTCCGTCGCGGAGGCGGCCGAGCTGGCGTCCCGGGTCGTCACCGAGGTGGAGAAGGCCGTCGTCGGCAAGCGCGAGGCGCTGCTGCAGGTGCTGGCGGCGATCCTCGCGAAGGGCCACGTGCTGCTCGAGGACTACCCCGGACTGGGCAAGACCCTCGCGGCCCGCTCGTTCGCGCAGTCGCTCGGCCTGGACTTCCGGCGCGCGCAGTTCACGCCCGACCTGCTGCCGGCCGACCTCACCGGGTCGTTCGTCTACGACCAGCGCGAGGCCCGCTTCGACTTCCGGCCCGGACCGATCTTCACCGGGCTGCTGCTCGCCGACGAGATCAACCGCACGCCCCCCAAGACGCAGTCGGCGCTGCTGGAGGCGATGCAGGAGCGGCAGGTCACCGTCGAGGGCGAGACGTTCCCGCTGGCGGCCCCCTTCCACGTGCTGGCCACCGCCAACCCGATCGAGTACGAGGGCACCTACCCGCTGCCGGAGGCGCAGCTCGACCGCTTCCTGCTGCGGGTCAGCTTCGGCTACCCCTCGGCCGGGGAGGAGTACGACGTGCTCGCCCGGCGCCTGGAGCGACGCCAGGAGGAGGTCGAGCTCGAGCCGGTCACCGATGCCGCCGGGCTGCTCGCGATGCAGGCCGCGGTCGAGACCGTGGTCGTCGGCGAGGACGTCGGCCGCTACTGCGTCGACCTGGCCACCGCCACCCGCACGCACACCGACGTGCTCACCGGCGCGTCGCCGCGCGGCTCGCTCGGCCTGGTGCTGGCCGCCCGGGCGTTCGCGCTGATCCGGGGTCGCGACTACGTGATCCCGGAGGACGTCAAGGCGGTCGCCCGGCCCGTGCTCGCGCACCGCATCACCGTGCGCCCCGAGCTCTGGATGACGGAGGCGAGCGGCCGTGGCGTCGTCGACTCGGTCCTCGCCAAGGTGCCGACGCCGAGCACCCTCGAGCGCCGATGACCGAGTGGCGCCCGACGGCGGCGCTCGGCCGGGCGGTCTTCACCGCGGCGGTCGCGGTCGCCGGGGCACTGCTGGTCGGCGAGCCGGCGCTCGTCGTGCTCGCGGTGCCGTTCGTCGCGCTCGCGGCGCTGGGCCTGCTGCACCGGCCGAGGCAGGCGCCGCAGCTCACGACGTACCTCGACCACACCTCGTTGCACGAGGGCCAGGGCACGACCTCGCGGCTGACGGTCACGGACGCCAGCGACGCGGAGTACCTCACCCGCGCGTCCGGGCAGCCGGCGTACGTCGCGATGCGCCCGCACGGCGGGCAGGTCGGCGCACTGCTGTCCGGTCCGGACGCGGTCGGGCCGCCGGTCGAGATCAGCCCGCGCCGGTGGGGCCGTCGGTACCTCGGCGAGGAGAAGGTCGCGCTGATGTCACCGTGGGCGGGCTTCCGGTTCGGGCCGGTGTCGCTCGGTGGCCAGCACCTGCGGGTGCTGCCGATGGCGGCCGTCTACGACTCGCGCGCCGACGCACCGCAGCCGGTCGGCCTGGTCGGTGCGCACCGGTCGCAGCGGCCCGGCTCCGGCACGGAGCTCGCGGGCATCCGCCCGTTCGCGCCGGGGGACCGGCTGCGGCGGGTCAACTGGCGGGTCTCGCTGCGCAGCCGCGAGCTGCACGTCGTCAGCACCCGGGCCGAGGAGGACACCGCCGTGCTCCTGGTCGTCGACGCCCTCGCCGACCACGGCGCGTCCGACGGCGTCGACGGGGCAGCGAGCAGCCTGGACCTGTCGGTGCGCGCTGCCTCGGCCGTCGCCGAGCACCACGTCCGCTCGGGCGACCGGGTCGGGCTGCGGGTGGTCGGCCGCGGGCGTGAGCTGGTCGGCTACGGCACCGGCGCCCGGCACCTGCGGCAGATCCAGCACACCCTCGCCGGCATCCGGACCGGCGAGGTCGCCGAGGCCGAGGCCGGTGTCCTCCAGCTCGGCGTCACCGGGGGCACCGTGGTCGTCGTGCTCTCCCCGATGCTGGCCGAGTCGATCGGAGCGGTGGCCGCGGCGCTCACCCGTCGCGGTGTGCCGATCCTGGTCGTCGACACGCTGCCCGGCGACGTACGCCCCGGTGTCGCGCCGGGCACCGACCCCGACCTGGCCTCGCTCGCCTGGCGGATGCGCAGCCTCGAGCGGACCGTCGTGCTCCAGCGCCTGGCCGCGCTGGGCTGCCCGGTGGTGCCGTGGCGGGGACCGGGCACCATCGACGACGTCCTGCGGCGGCTCGCGCGGCGGGCCGCACAGCCGCGGGTGGTGGCGCGATGAACAACGTCTTCGGTGCGGTGGCCGAGCTGTCCCGCAGCCAGCTGGTGCTCCGGGTGCTGATCTTCATCGGCCCGGTCGTGGCCGTCCTCGCCGCCGGTCCCGCGGGACGCTGGCCGACCTGGTGGGTGGCGCTCGGGATCGTCGTGCTCTCTGGTGCTTTCGCGGCGATGCCCGAGACAGCCGTCGGCGCCGCCGTGATGCTCGCGGTGCTGGCCTGGTGGGCGGGCGCGCTCGACGACGGGCTGCACCCCGCGGTCCTGGTGGCGGCGACCGGGCTGCTGGTCTCCCACCTGGCCGCGCTGCTCGCCGGCTACGGGCCCGACCGGATGCCCGTGGACCCGGCGCTGGTCCGGCTGTGGGTGCGCCGCGGGGCGCTGGTGCTGCTCGGCGTACCTCTCGTGTGGGGGCTGGCACTCGCGCTCCGCGGCCAGCCGGAGCAGCCCGGCATCTGGGTGATCGGCGTCGCGGCCGGCCTCGTGGGGACCGTCGCGGCAGCCGTGGCGCTGACGGCCGGACGGCCGCAGGAGGAGACGTCGTGAGCCTGGACTTCGAGGAGTACGTCGAGCTCGTGCTGCGCTGCGTCGAGACGGTGCCGCGCGGCCGGGTGACGACGTACGGCGCGATCGCGGAGGTCGTCGGCGCCGTGGTCGGCGGCGGTGGCCCCCGGCTGGTCGGCAACGTGATGGCGACCCACGGCAGCGGCATGCCGTGGTGGCGGGTCGTGCGCGCCGACGGCTCGCTGCCCCCGAGCCACCAGGACGAGGCCCGCCAGGCCTACCTGGAGGAGGGCACGCCGCTGCGCCCGTCGGGCAACGTCGACATCAAGGTCGCGCTCTGGCGACCGCCGACACCCAGCCGGACCTGACCCGGGTCAGTAGTTGTTGGCGTAGAACCGTGTGGAGTCCGCGAGCAGGCTCTTGTCGCCACAGAGCCAGGCCTTCTTCCGGATGCTCGTGAACGAGACGCCCCGCGACTGGCTGGTCGTGCTGCTGAAGCTGGCGGAGACGCCGATCCCCTTGAGCGACGCGGTCGCCGTGTAGCCCTCGCTCCAGTTGGCGCTCACCCACTGGCCTCGACGGAGGAAGACCTTGTGGTCGGGCTCAGAACCGCGGTGGCGGCAGCCCACGATCGTGCTCGGACCGGCGATCTTGTACTTCGCGCGGCCGCTCCACCCGAGCGGGAGGTAGCGGTACTTCGGTGACGCGGCGTAGCTGATGAGGCCGGTCCGCGGGTCCTTGGTGCCGCAGTAGAGCCGGTACTTCTGGTAGTCGTAGCGCGACACGACCTGCCGGTGCTGGTCGGGGCCGAGCGTCTTGAGGCTGATCGACAGCGTGTAGGACTTCGTGTAGCCGAGGCTGGCGCCGACCGACCAGTTCTTGCCCGCGTCGACGGTGACACCGCCGGCGAGCGCGGTGCTGACCCCGGTCCCGGTGACGAACTTGCCCTTCGTGTTGCTGCCGGTGTGGAGCTCGCCGATGGCGACCCACTCGTGCGTCTTCTTCCCGACGCGCTGGTACTTCGGATAGCCACCCGCGTTGCGCACGTAGTGGCAGTAGTAACCGTCCTCGGTCTCGAAGCCCCGGGCCGCGACCTGGGGTGACGACACCGCGTCGGGGGCGGCGCCGACGGCGGGAAGTCCGGGAAGGAGGGCTGTCGCGAGCGCGGCCGCGAGGAGGGCGGCACAGGTCCGAGTGAGTCGCATGCGTGGCCGATACCCGACCCACGGACCGGTCTAACCCGGTTGCAGCATCCTGCAACCGGTCGGACCGATGACCTGAACGGGCTATGTCCTCCGCCTTCGGGGCGGGTGACGATGCCGGGGTACCTACTCGGAGGTGGGCATGGGAACCAGCGGACGCCGGCTCAGTGGCCGGCAGGTCACCGTGATGTTCGTGGCGGGCTGCCTGACGCTCGTGCTGCTGCCGTGGGGCGCCTTCGCCGCGGGCAAGCAGATCGTCACCATCACCGGCAAGGGCGGGCACAAGGTCGCGGTGACCAAGTCCAACGCCCTCAAGGTGAGTGACGGCAAGGGCGCGATGACCGTCGACGGCAAGGTCACGGTGCAGGGCCCGGTGACGACGACCCAGGCCGGTACGCCTTTCCAGGTGGTCGGCAGCGGCGGGGGCGCCATCGTCGTCGGGCAGGGCAAGGTCGCCCTCACCGACCTGGTGATGAGCCAGACCAACACCGCGGTGACCCGGCTCAACGTGAGCATGCGGTTGCAGGCCGGCAACGCCGACTGCTCCACGACGAGCGGGCCGGTGCTCGGCCGGCTGATCGAGTACAGCTTCCTCCAGCCGGAGGAGATCCTGCCGGTCACGTTCACGACACCCGTCGTGGTCGAGGCCGACACGGTCTGCCTGGTGCCCTCGATCGGCAGCAACCCGGGGCTGTTCTTCAACTACACGGTCAACGGCTACACGTTGTAGGTCCGCCGCCGTACCCGCCGGCCGTTGTGTCAGCGGGCAGACAGAAGCCGGGCCGGCGCCGCGCCTACGGTCCCGGCATGACGACACCCACGAAGGCCGCGACCGCCGCCGTCCTCACGCTCATCTGCTGCCTGTCCGCCCTCCTGCTCCCGGCGGCGAGCGCGAGCGCCAACGACGAGGCCGTGGCGGGCGGCGGGTCCTGGCACCAGGTGCACTGGCACATCAACGCCTACCGGCAGACCGCCGGCGGCCAGGAGATCAGTGGCGTCAGCGGGAGGTGCTACGGCTCGTGGCGCGACCCGTCCGGTCAGTGCTTCGGCTACGGGGAGCGCAAGACCTGGCACGACTCCTTCCCGTTCCGGGGCTACACGCACATCGAGTGGAGCTCGCACCCGGCGGGGTGCCCGGACGTCCCGGGCGGTCGCGACCCGGCCGTCTGGGTGCACCAGGTCAAGATCAAGACCGGCTACCAGGGCACCGGCGAGGACAGCTTCCTGTGCGGCTGGGTCGACCGCGGCTGGAACACGATGGTCGTGACCGGGGGCAAGATCCGCGGGTACGACGGCTACCTGCACGACGTGCAGCCGAGCAACGGTCGGCTCGCCGAGCGCGAGCACGTGCAGGGCGGACCGCTCTACGTCTTCCTCGACGCCAGCCGCGACCAGGGTGCCGTCATCGGCCTCCGCGGGTGGATCCGCTACTGACGCGACCTGGTCAGGTCGGCCAGCCGCGCCAGGGCCTTCGGGAAGATCTCCGCGGGCGGGTTGACGAGCCCGGCGCCGACCTGACCGACACCGGCGACCTTGCCGGCCATGCCGGTGTTGATCTGCGGCAGGATCCCCGTGCGGCACACCTTCGTCACGTCGATGCCGGTCGGGGTGCCCTGGAACTCCAGCACCGGCACGGTCCAGCGCGGGTTCTCGCCGAGGGTGATCTCGTGCATCCGGCGGGTGGTGGCGAGCGCGTCCGGGACGGAGCCGCCGACCAGCCGGACGATCGCGGGTGCGGTCGCCATCGCGAAGCCGCCGATGCCGGCGGTCTCGGTGATCGCCGAGTCGCCGATGTCGGGGTTGGCGTCGTCGGGTCCGTAGGAGCCCAGGAAGAGCCCGTCGGCGAGCTGCGCCGGGCCGGTGAACCACTCGTCGCCGGTGCCCGCGACCTGGATGCCGAAGTCGGTGCCGTTGCGGGCCATCGCCACGACCATCGTCGACCCCTCGATGCCGCGCGCGGCGTCGAGCGCGAGCTTGCAGGCGGGCATCGCGAGATTGAGGAAGAAGTGGTCGTTGCTGCCCACGAAGCGCAGCGCCTCGGCGATGTCCGCGGGAGCCGCGCCGGACGTGACCATCGCCGGGGAGAGGTCGCGCAGCAGCATCAGGGTGCCGGCCCGGTTGCGGTTGTGGGCCTCGTCGCCCATCTGCAGCATCTGGGTGAGGATGCCGGTGACGTCGACCGGTCCGGCGCCGCGCACACCGGCGCGCAGCAGCGGACCGAGCACGTCGCGCATCCAGCGCAGGCGGGTCAGCACCTCGGGCCCGTAGGCGCCGTACCGCAGCACCTTGCCGAGCCCCTCGTTGAGCGAGCAGTGGGTACGCCGGCCGGTGGCCGCGTCCTCGAGCACGAACATCCACATGCTCGACGTGACGACGCCGGCCATCGGACCGACGGTCGAGCGGTGGTGGCACGGCTCGAGCGACACGTTGCTGCCGGACTCGAAGAGCGCGACCGCGTCCTCCGGGTCGTCCACGAGACCCTCGAGAGCGGCGCCGGCCATCAGGCCGCCGCGCAGCGGGCCGGACGCGCGGTCCCACGTGATCGGCGGGCCGGCGTGCAGGAACTCGCCGGGCTGGAGGCCGAGCACCTCCGACGCCGGAGCCACGTCGACCAGGGTCGCCGTGACGTCGAGCATCGCGGCGAGGGCTCGCTCGTTCGCCGTACGGCGGAGCGGGTCGGCGGCCACGGTCGCGAGATCGGCCTCGGTACCGGTCATCGGGGGGCGCCAGTCGACCCGGGTCACCGGGACGGCCTGGTCGGCGACGGCGTCGGCGAGCAGGTCGGCGCCGACGTTGACGACGGCCTCGGGGGTGGTGCTCACGAGGTGGCTCCGATCAGCTCGAGGGCGCGGCGGGTGGCGCCGGCGTTGGACAGGTGCACCTCGGCGCCGGCCTCGACGAGGGCGCGGACCTGGCGGTCCCGGCCCTGCGGGTCGGCGCCGGTGCCGACGACCGCGATCACCACCGGCTGCTCGACGGCCGCCACGGCGGGCGCGAGCAGTGCGGCCGGGTCAGGCTCGGCACCGTGGCCGAGCACGACGTCGAGAAGCAGCACTCCGGTCGCGGGGTCGGCGGCGGCGCGGGCGAGGTGCTCGAGGCGCAGGCTCGGGTCGATCATCGGGTGCGCGCGACCCGAGGTGTACTCGTCGTCGCCGAAGTCGACGAAGGTGTGCGGGCCGTCCCCGGCGATCAGCGCGGCCTCGGTCTTCAGGGTGCCGCCGACGAAGAGCCCGCGGATCGCTCCCGTCGCGGGGCTGGCCTCGCCGGCCACCGGCCACGTGGGCACGTCGCGGCCGAGGCGGCGCAGTACCGACTCGGCCGCGGCCGTCAGGTCGGGCCGTCCGGCACCGAGGAGCGCGAACTCGACGGGCGTCGAGAGGCTCGCGGCGTACGCCTCGATCTCGGTGGCGACGTCGGCGGCCGGAGGCTTGGAGACCACCACGATCAGCTCGATCGCCGGGTCGGCGTCGAGGCGGCGCATCGCCTCGCGGGTCGAGGCGCCGCGAACCTCCGAGGAGAGGTCGCGTCCGCCGACACCGAGCGCCGAGCCGACGCCGACCCCGGCGTGGTCGAGCAGGGCGAGCAGCTGCTGGCAGCCGGTGCCGGACGCGGCGACGATGCCGACCGGTCCGGGGGAGACGACGTTGGCGAAGCCGAGCCCGAGCCCGCCGACGACGGCGGTGCCGCAGTCGGGTCCCATGACGAGCACGCCGCGCTCGGCGGCCGCGCGCTTGAGCGCGACCTCCTGCTCGACGGGCACGTTGTCGCTGAAGACCAGCACGTCGCGGCCCGCGTCGACGGCGTCCATCGCCTCGACCAGCGCGCTCGGGCCGGGGACGGAGACGACGGCGATCGCGTCCTGGCCCTGGGATCCAGCAGAGCGACGCAACGCGGCGGTGGTGGTGCGGGGCGGGGCGATCTCGGACGGCCCGGCGTCGCGGCGGTTCGCGTCGCGCAGGGCCTGGTCGACGCCCGCGAGCGCCGCGGCCAGCGCGCCCTCGTCGGCGAGGCGCAGCGCGACGACCATGTCGTTGGTGGTCGCCTCGGCGGGCACCTCGAAGCCCATCTCGGTCAGCACCTCGATGTTGAGCGCCGTCGCCATCGCGACCTGGGCGGCGACCACCCCGTCGAGGCCCTGCACGGAGCGGCTGACCTGGAGCAGGGTGACCGAGTCGGCGTACGCCCCGGGTCGGAGCTCGACGTGGGTCTGCGTCATGCGGCACCTCTCATCTCGTGCAGGGCTAGCTGGGCTCCCTGGAGCAGGCCGCGCCCCGAGGTGTGCCCGACGGTCGCGAGGGTCGCGGTCCGGTCGGGGTCGTCGGGTGCGGCCAGCCAGGCCGCGAACTCGGGGATGACCTCGCCGTGCATCGCGCACTCCAGCAGCGTCGCGGAGAGCAGCGTCGTGCGCGGCAGGCAGGCCCGGACGGCGGCGTCGACGTCGGGCGTCTCGACACCGGCGGCCCGGTGGACCGCCAGCCAGCCGCACAGCACGTCGTCGTCGTACGGCGTCAGGCCGTCGCCCCGGCCGACCATCGCGGTGACGTCGCCGGGCGGCGGTGCCGCGACGCGGGCGCGGGGGAGGCGCGGCACGGAGACGTCGACGAGCCGGCCGACGGGCAGCGCCTCGTCGTCGAGGTGCAGCACGCCGTCGTGCAGCCGGGCGGTGACGACGTCGGGCAGGTACGTCGCCCCGGTGCGCAGCGCGCAGGGCACCGCGGTCGCCCGCGTCGACACGACGCCGACGCACCGGCCGGCGACCTCGACGTAGACGGCGTCCCGGCCGCGGTGCACCAGCGGCACCGGTCCGTCGGGTGTGGATCGCAGCAGGTCGCGCACGCGCGGAGGTGCGCTGACGGGGATCACTGCACCGACGCTATCCGGGGCGGTTACGGTTTGGGGATGTGAGGTTGTGCCAACGCCTACGCCGAGGGAGTGCAAGTGTTGATAACCGGTGACCGCGAGGAGCTCGCGAGCGCTGCGCTCGCGCGCATCGACGCGCTGCACAGCGGGCTCACCCAGATCGCCCTCGAGGGCGGCAACCTCGACGGCATCGCGGCCGAGGTGAGCCGGGTGCTCGGGCTCGGCGTGGCCTTCACGTCCACCGACGGCCGGGTCCGCGCCGAGGCACTCACCGACGACGACCGGTCGACCCTGGAGACCCACCACCTGCTCGACCCGACCGGCCGGATCCGGGTGGAGCGGATCGGCGGCGTCCCGGCGTACACGACCCGGGTCGCGGCCGGCGGCGTCGACCTGGCCCGCCTGGTCGCGGTGCGGGCCGACGAGCCGATCCCGGACGACGACGTGCACGCGCTCGAGCGCGCGGCCGCGATCGCGGCGCTGCTGATCACCCGTGAGGCCGCGGTCTCGGCGGTGGAGAACAAGTACCAGGGCGACTTTCTCCGCGACCTGCTGCTGCGCCGCAACGTCGACGCGGCGTACGTCGCCGAGCACGCCTCGACCTTCGGCTGGGACCTGGACCGGCCGGTCGTCGTGGTCACCGCCGAGATCGACCCTGCCCCCGACACGGCACCGGACGAGGAGCCGGTCTCGAGCACCCAGCGGCGTCAGTGGCAGGAGCGCTTCTCCGCCGCCTGGCGCCAGGTCGGCGACACCCTCGCCTCCGGCATCCCGTCCGCCGACTTCTCCTCCGAGGTCGTGGTCCTGCTGCCGCTGCTCGAGGGGGACGGTGAGCCGGTCGACGGCCACGGCGTCGTCCGCCGGGCGGTGACCGCGGTGGCTGGCGACAAGGGCGGCGGCCGGCGGCCGTTCTCCGTCGGGGTCAGCCGGGTCGCGCACTCCCTCGACGACCTGCCGGGTGCCTACGCCCAGGCCCGACGCGCGGTCGAGGTCGGGCGCCGGGTCAGTGGCGGCGGCTCGACGACGTTCTTCGACCAGCTCGGCCTGCACCGGCTGATCGCGCTGATCCCCGAGGGCCCGCAGGGCGATGCGGAGCTGCGCTCCTTCGTGCACGACGTCCTCGGCTCGCTGGCCGAGGCGACCACCGAGGCCGCTGACCTCCGCGAGACCCTGCAGGTGCTGCTGGACACGAACTTCAACGTCGCCGAGGCCGCCCGTCTCCAGTTCTTCCACTACAACACGATGCGCTACCGGGTCTCCAAGCTGGAGCGCCTGCTCGGTCCGCTGTCGACCGATCCGCACCTCCGCCTGGACGTCGCCGTGGCGTTGCGGGTCCTGGAGATCACCGGCTGATCACGCCTCGGTTACGCGCCATCAGCGCCCGCGGCGCGCCCACAACTGGTGCCATCACCAGCGGCGTTCCTTCGGCATTTGTCGCCGTCGTGGGTGTGTCATGGCTCTCACTAGGTTGAGCGGGACTCGGGGCCTGTCCTGACACCGAAAGGGTGTGCGCAATGTCGATGTTCAAGTGGGACGTAGTCGATCCCGCGCCGGGTGAGGCCGTAGCGCCGCACCAGCGGTTGGCGTGGGGCAAGACGGTGGGCCTCGGTGCCCAGCACGTCGTGGCGATGTTCGGGGCGACGTTCGTCTTCCCGATCATCATGGGCCTGAACGCCAACCTCGCGATCATGATGAGCGGTATCGCGACGATCTGCTTCCTGCTGATCGTGAAGGGCAAGGTCCCGAGCTACCTCGGCACCTCGGCCTCGTTCGTCGGTGGCGCCGCTGCGATCTACGCCCAGAACGGTGGCCCCGAGGACGTCACCGGCGCGATCCTGGTCTCGGGTGTCGTCCTCGCCCTCGTGGGCGTGGCGATCCACTTCGCCGGCCCCGGCGTGGTCAACGCCGTGCTCCCGCCGGTCGTCACTGGTGGCGTGGTCATGGTGATCGGGTTCAACCTGGCCGGCGTCGCCACCACCACCTACCTGCCCGCCGACCGGTGGATGGGCCTGATCGTGATGACCGCCGTCATCCTGATGGCCGTCGGCCTGCGTGGCTTCTTCGGCCGGATCGCGATCTTCCTCGGCCTGCTCCTCGGCTACGTGCTCTCCTGGATCTTCGACGTCATCGGCGTCGGCGGGGTCGAGGGCGACCGCGTGAACTGGGACGGGGTCAAGAACGCGGACTGGTTCGGGTTCCCGTCGCACACCGTGTCGGGCCTGGTCGGCAACCAGTCGCCCTTCGGCGGCGCCAACAACATGGACCAGGTCGGCTGGCACTGGCCGTCGTTCTCCATCACCTTCACCCTGCTCGCGCTGCCGGCCGTGATCGCGCTCGTCGCCGAGAACATGGGCCACGTGAAGGCCGTGTCCGACATGACGGGCACGAACCTCGACCCCGAGATGGGCCGGGCCGTCGCCGCCGACGGCGTCGGCACCGTGATCGCGACCGCCGTCGGCGGCTCGCCGACCACGACGTACGCCGAGAACATCGGTGTCATGGCCGCCACCCGCGTCTACTCGACGGCTGCCTACTTCGTCGCGGCGATCGTGGCGATCCTGCTCGGCTTCATCCCGAAGTTCGGCCAGATCGTCTACGCGACGCCCAGCGGCGTCATCGGCGGCATCACCCTGGTCCTCTACGGGATGATCGGCCTGCTCGGCGCCAAGATCTGGGTTGAGAACCGCATCGACTTCGGCAACCCCGTCAACCTGGTGCCGCTGGCGGCCGGCCTGATCTTCGGCATCGGCTACGGGACCACCGGGTTCTTCGCGATCACCGACGACTTCACGCTCGGCGGCATCGCCATGGGCACGATCGTGATCGTCGTCGGCTACCACCTCGCCCGGTGGGTCGCGCCGAAGGGCGCCGATGGGACCATGCTGTCCGTGGGTCACCCCGGAGCGCACGAGAAGCCGTGAAGCCAGCACCGTTCGCGTACCGCCGGCCGGGGACCATCGCCGAAGCTGTCGAGGCCCTGGCCGGCGAGCCGAACGCCAAGGTGCTGGCCGGTGGGCAGAGCCTGGTCCCGCTGCTGTCGATGCGGCTCGCGGCTCCCGCGATGCTCGTCGACATCAACGGGCTCCCGGGCCTGGACACCATCGTTGTGGAGGACGGCGGCGTCCGGGTGGGTGCGCTCGCCCGGCACGCCGCCGTCCTCGCCTCCGACGACGTACGACGCGTGCAGCCGCTCGTCCCGCTGGCGTTGTCGCACGTCGCGCACGCCACGATCCGCAACCGGGGGACCACCGTCGGCTCGCTCGTGCACGCCGACGCGGCGGCCGAGATGCCCGTCGTGCTGACGTTGCTCGGCGGCTCCGTCGAGGTCGAGGGGCCGGCGGGGCGCCGTGCGATCCCGGCCTCCGAGCTGTACGTCGGGCCGCTCGAGTCGTCGTTGCACCACGACGAGATCGCGGTCTCGGCGTTCTTCCCGGCGCTCGCGCCGGGCGCCGGCGTCGCGTTCGAGGAGATCGCCCGCCGCCACGGCGACTACGCGCTGGTCGGCGCGGCGGCCCTCGTCGAGGGTGACTCGGTGAAGGTGGGCTACCTGTCGGTGAGCGACGTGCCGACCGTCGTCGACCTCAGCGGGGTGGCCGACGACGACCTGGGGGAGGCCGCGCTCGCGCAGCTCGACCCCGCGGAGGACATCCACGCCAGCGCCGCCTACCGCGCGCAGCTGGTGCGGGTGCTGACCAAGCGCGTGGTTCTATCGGCTCGGGAGGGCATGTGAGCGAGGAGCTGCACGACGTACGGCTGAGCGTCAACGGCAACACCCACGAGATCCGGGTGCCCGCACGACGGCTGCTCTCCGACGCCCTGCGCCACGACCTCCGGCTCACCGGCACGCACGTCGGCTGCGAGCACGGGGTGTGCGGCGCCTGCACGATCCTCGTCGACGGCGCCCCGATGCGGGCCTGCCTGATGTTCGCGGTCTCCGCGCAGGGCAGCGAGATCACCACGGTCGAGGGGCTGACCAACCCGGACGGCTCGCTCGGGCCTGTGCAGCAGGCCTTCATGGAGTGCCACGGCCTGCAGTGCGGCTTCTGCACGCCCGGCTTCCTGACCACGATCACCGCCGGCCTGCGCGACAACCCCACGCCCACGCACGAGGAGGCCCGCGACATGGTCGCCGGCAACCTCTGCCGCTGCACCGGCTACCAGAACATCGTGAAGGCCGTGGAGAGGGCGGCCGCCCTTCGACAGGCTCAGGAACCGGAAGCCGTATGACCACCAAGCTGATGGGCCAGAAGGTCCAGCGCGTCGAGGACCAGCGCTTCCTGCGCGGCCTGGGGCGGTACGTCGACGACGTCGCGATCGAACAGGACGCGCTCCACTGCGCCGTGCTCCGCTCGCCGCACGCCCACGCCCGGATCGTCGACATCGACGTCGAGGCCGTGCTGGACGTCGAGGGCGTGCACGCCGTTTTCACCTGGGAGGACCTGGCGTCCTGCACGCCGCAGATGGCCGAGCCGCTGCCGCTGCTGATCCCGCACCCGGCGCTCACCCACGGTCGCACGCAGTACGCGCTCGCCAAGGACGAGGTCAACTACGTCGGCGAGGCGATCGCCTTCGTCGTGGCCGACGACCGCTACATCGCGGAGGACGCGGTCGGCCGGATCCGCGTCGACTACGAGTTCCTGCCCGCCGTCGTCGGGGTCGAGGCGGCGCGTGCCGCGACATCGCTGGTGCACGACGACGTGCCCGGCAACGTCGGCGCCCGGCTCGAGCAGCACGTCGGCGACGCGCCCGCAGCGATCGCGACGGCGCCGCACCGGCTCGAGCTCGACCTCACCGTCGAGCGCAGCGCCTGCATGCCGATGGAGGGTCGCGGCACGGTCGCGCGCTGGGACCCCGACCTCAACCGGCTGCAGGTGTGGACGTCGACCCAGAGCTCGACCGGCGTCCGCGCGGCGGTCGCCGTGAAGATGGGTCTCGACCTCGGCCAGGTCGACGTGGTGACCCCCGACGTCGGCGGCGGCTTCGGGGTGAAGATCAACCACCCGTGGCCCGAGGAGCTGCTCGTCCCGATGGCGGCGAAGGTGCTCGGCCGCACGGTGAAGTTCACCGAGGACCGGCGCGAGCACTTCATCTCCTCCGCGCACGAGCGCGGCCAGGTGCAGCACATCGAGGTCGGCTTCGACGACGACGGCCGGCTGCTCGGGCTCGACGTGGAGTTCTGGCACGACCACGGCGCGTACACGCCGTACGGCCTGATCGTCCCGATCATCACCTCGACCCAGCTGCTCGGCCCCTACAAGCCGCAGAACTACAAGGTCGTCTTCGAGTCGCTCTACACCAACACGGTGATGGTCACGCCGTACCGCGGTGCCGGTCGGCCGCAGGGCTGCTACGCGATGGAGCGGACGATGGACGCGATCGCGGCGTACCTCGGCAAGGACCGCGCCGCGGTGCGGGCGGTGAACTTCATCCAGCCCGACGAGTTCCCCTACGACCAGGGGCTGATCTTCCAGGACGGCCGCGAGCTGGAGTACGACTCGGGCGACTACCCGGCGATGCTGGAGAAGACCAAGGCGCTGGTGGGCTGGGACGAGTTCCCGGCGTTCAAGGCGGAGATGGCGGCCGAGGGACGGCAGGTCGGCATCGGCCTTGCCTGCTACGTCGAGGGCACCGGCGTCGGCCCCTATGAGGGCGCGCACGTGCACATCGAGACCAGCGGCAAGGTCAAGGTCGCGACCGGCCTGACCACCCAGGGCCAGGGCCACGCGACGGTCTTCGCGCAGCTGGTCGCCGACGAGCTCGGCGTGAAGTTCGAGGACGTCGAGGTCGTCACCGGCGACACGCGCCGGATGCCGTACGCCGTCGGCACCTTCGCGTCGCGCGCGGCCGTGATGAGCGGCTCGGCGATCCACCTGGCCGCCAAGCGGGCCAAGGAGAAGGCGCTCAAGATCGCCGCCGAGGCCCTGGAGGCCGACGAGAAGGACCTGCAGATCATCGACGGCGTCGTGTCGGTGAAGGGCTCGCCGGGCACCTCGATCGACCTCGGCACGGTGTCCGTGCTGTCCAACCCGCTGCGGTACGCCTTCGACGAGGCGTCCAAGGCCGCGACCCAGTTCTCCGTCGGCGACCCGGGCAAGCCGCCGGTGGCCGAGGACGAGGAGCCGGGGCTCGAGGGCAAGGACTTCTACTCGCCGGAGCGCGCGACCTTCGCGTCCGGCATGCACGCCGTCATCGTCGAGACGGACCCGGAGACGGCCGAGATCACGATCCTCAAGTACGCCGTCGTCCACGACTGCGGCCACCTGATCAACCCGATGATCGTCGAGGGCCAGATCCACGGCGGCGTCGCGCAGGGCGTCGGGGGAGCGCTCTACGAGCGGATGGCGTACGACGAGTCGGGGCAGCTGCTCAACGCGTCGTTCATGGACTTCCTGATGCCCTACGTCACCGAGGTCCCCGACGGCATCGACATCGACCATCTCGAGACGCCGTCGCCCCTCAACCCCCTCGGCATCAAGGGCGCGGGCGAGGCCGGCGTGATCCCGTCCGCCGCCGTGTTCGCCGCCGCCATCGAGGACGCCGAGGGCCTGACCATCACGGCGATGCCGATCTCCCCGTCCGAGCTGTTCACCCTGCGCCAGGAGCACACCCGATGAAGATCAGCGGATCCAACGTCATCCCCTTCCCGGTCGAGATGGCCTGGGACGCGCTGCTCGACCCACGCGTGCTGGTCGCGACCATCCCGGGCTGCGAGCAGCTCGCCGCGACGGGTGAGAACGCCTACGACATGACGGTCACCGCCGGCGTCGCCGCGATCAAGGGCACCTACCAGGGCTCGTGCACGCTGTCCGACCTCAAGGAGCACGAGTCCCTGGTGATGCGGCTCTCCGGTGCCGGCGCGCCCGGCACCATCGACGCCACCGTGCAGGTCTACTTCGGCGAGGCCGAGCCGGGCGTCACCAAGGTCGACTACGAGGCCGACGCGGTCGTCGGCGGCATGGTCGGCGGCGTCGGCCAGCGGATGCTCACGAGCGTCTCGAAGCGGATGGCGGGCGAGTTCTTCGGCAACGTCGCCACGGCGATCGCCCAAGGGCCTGCTCCGGCTCCGGCGGCCGGGGCCGTCGAGACCCCCGCGGGCGCCGGCCCGGCCGACGCGCCCGGTGTGGTCTTCGCGCGTCCTGGGGTCTCGACGAGCTCGACCAGCGGCGGCGGAGACTTCCTCAAGGGCATCGTCGTCGGTGCTGGGCTGGTGGTGCTCGGCGTCGTGGTCGGCGGGCTCTTCGGTCGCCGGCGCCGATGAGCATCTCCGTCGGGTCGACGGCGCGCGAGCAGGCGGACGCCGTACGCCGGCGCGAGATCTCCGCGCGCGAGCTGCTCGACCTGCACCTGGACCGGATCCGGGAGCGCAACCCCGAGCTGAACGCGATCGTCTCGCTCGACGAGGACCGCGCGCGGGCCGGGGCGGCCGAGGCCGACGAGGCGCTGGCCGCCGGCGCCGAGGTGGGGCCGCTGCACGGGCTGCCGTTCGCGTTCAAGGACACCCACGAGGTGGCCGGCTGGCGCACGACGTACGGCTCCCCGCTCTTCGCCGACCACGTCCCCGACGCCGACGAGCTGATCGTCGAGCGCGTACGCCGCGCCGGCGTCGTCGTGATCGGGCGGACCAACGTGCCGGAGTTCGCCGCCGGCTCGCACACGTTCAACAAGGTCTTCGGCACCACCCTCAACCCGGTTGACCCGACCCGGTCGGCGGGCGGCTCGTCCGGGGGAGCGGCGTGCGCGCTCGCGTCCGGGATGGTGCCGCTGGCGGACGGGTCCGACATGGGTGGCTCGCTGCGCAACCCCGCGTCGTTCTGCGGGGTCGTCGGCCTCCGGCCGTCGCTGGGCCGGGTGCCGGAGTGGCCCCACGCCAACCAGTGGGAGACCACGTCGGTCGGCGGCCCGATGGCCCGCAACGTCGGGGACCTCGCGCTGCTGCTCTCGGTGATGGCCGGGCCGGACCCGCGGGCGCCGCAGGCACTCGGCGACCCCGGCGTCACCTTCGCGCTGCCGCTCGCCGGCTCGCTCTCCGGGCTCCGGGTCGCCCTCTCGACCGACCTCGGCGGCGCGATCGAGGTCGACCACGACGTGGCCTCGATCGTCGAGTCGGCGGGCTCGGTCTTCGGATCCGTCACCGCCGCGGCGCCGTTGCTCACCGAGGCCGACGACACCTTCCGCACCCTGCGCGCCTGGCACTTCCAGGCTCGCTTCGGCGCCCTGCTCGCCGGGCACCCAGACTCGTTCAAGCCGTCGCTCGCCGACAACATCCGCGCCGGTGAGTCGCTGACCGGCGCCGACGTCGCCCGCGCGTACGAACAGCGCACCACCCTCTCCGAGCGGATGCGCGAGTTCTTCACGGCGTACGACGTGCTCGTGCTGCCGGTCTCCCAGGTGCCGCCGTTCCCGGCCGACCAGGAGTTCCCGACCGAGATCAACGGCCGCCCCATGGAGACCTACCTCGACTGGATGCGGGCGGCCTACTTCATCACCGTCACCGGCTGCCCCGCGATCTCGGTGCCCTTCGGCACCACCGCCGACGGCCTCCCCGTCGGCATCCAGATCGTCGCCGCGCACGGACGCGACCGGTTCCTGCTCGAGGTCGCTGCGGCGTTCGAGGCGGCGTTGGCCTAGGGATCCCTGCGGGTCCGGCGCCCCAGCGCGAAGCCCGTTCCGGCCGCCAGCACGATGAGCGCCAGCGCCGTCGCCGCCCAGGCGGCAACCCGTGTCCGGGACATCAGCACGATGTCGCGTCCGAGGTCGATCTCGCCGGAGCCCGGGGCGTAGGCGAACCAGCCGTAGTCCCCGTCATCGGTCGACATCGCGAACAGCACGACGCTGAGCACGAGCAGCACCAGGACGGTGATCGCCCAGAGGTATCGACGCATGCGGGTATTCAACCGCCCGACCTGGGTGCTGGAGGTGTACGCCCCGATGGTTTGCCACGCACGTGCGTTCATAGTGAACGCACGTGCGTGCAAGAAATCAGGTCACCGTGCGACCCCCGAGCGAGAGGTCCGTCCTGCGGATCTCATCCACAGGACCGGTGGAAAACCTGTGGATTCTTTGCCGGGAAGTGTGGAGAAACGACCCCGGACCTGTGGAGCAACCGGGCAGTCCGGTGGAACCGAAGGAATGTTGGCGAAAGCTCTTGCGCGGCCCGTTCCGGAGGGCATAGAACTTCTCCCACGCCCTCCGGCAACGGGGAGCGGGACAGCTCGAAGGTGAGGGTCCGTACGACGAAGAGCCGGCTTGCCGGGGACGCGTCGCGGCGACTGGATGACGAAGTCGTTGGGGCCGGAATCGACGAGAGGTCGATCGGGAGCGTCATCAGTACCGGTCACCTGGAAGGCCCTTGCGACTCATACTCGCAAGGGCCTTTCTTCATTTCCTGGGTGGTTTCGAGGCTTGCTCCGCTCGCACCTCAACCACCGTCGATCCCGCTCAACTGTGGGGATCTGAGCGTTTTCTGTGGACAACCGGGGCCACTTCTGTGGACGAAGACGCCCATTTCGGTGGAACCAGAAGAATGTTCCGGAAAGCTCTTGCGCAGCCCGTTCCCGAGGGCATAGAACTTCTCCCACGCCCTCCGGCAACGGGAGGCGGGACAGCTCGGAGACGAGGGTCCAGACGAGAACGAACCGGCTTGCCGGGGAGTGATCGCGGCGGCGAGATGACGACGACGCCGGGGCCGGAAGAGAAGAGCAGTCGATCGGGAGCGTCATCGGTACCGGTCAACCGAAGGGCCCTTGGAACTCATACTTCCGAGGGCCCTTCACCTATTTCCGGGCACGAGGGTTATCCCGCTAGCCGGTCGATCACCGTCCGTGTTGCGGTGGAGGCATGACTCGGGTCTCTCGCATCGCCGTCGTCCTGCTCCTGGCCGTCCTCAGCCTCGCGCTGACGCGGCCGGCGTACGCCGCCACCTACCCGACGCTCAGCACCGGCGCGACCGGGGCCAACGTCACCAGCCTCCAGCACCTGCTCACCTCGCGCGGCTACTCCACGGCCGCCGACGGCGACTTCGGCAGTGGCACGAAGGCCGCCGTCCAGGCGTTCCAGTCGGGCGCCGGCCTGGGCGCCGACGGCATCGCCGGCCCGGCGACGTTCGGCGCGCTGGTCAGCACCCTCCGGCAGGGCGACAGCGGCCCGGCGGTGCAGGCGCTCCAGGTGCAGCTGGTCAAGCACGGCGCGTCGGTCACCGCGGACGGGGCGTTCGGTCCCGCCACCGACAGTGCGGTCCGCAGCTTCCAGTCCTCGGCCGGCCTCGGCGTCGACGGTGTGGTGGGGCCGGCGACCTGGCAGGAGCTGCTCGGCACCGGGGGCGGCGGCTCGACCCCGGGCACGACGTACGACTCGCTCTCCGAGGAGCAGAAGCAGAACGCGCGCACGATCATCGGCGTCGGCCAGCAGGCCGGCGTGCCGGAGTACGGCTGGGTGGTCGCGCTCGCGACGGCGATGCAGGAGTCCACGTTGATCAACGTCGACTACGGCGACCGCGACTCCCTCGGCCTCTTCCAGCAGCGCACCAGCCAGGGCTGGGGGACCGACGCGCAGATCCTGGACCCGGTGCTCGCGAGCAAGGCGTTCTACGGCGTCGCGACGCACACCTCCAACCCCGGCCTGACCGACATCAGCGGCTGGCAGTCGATGACCGTCACCCAGGCCGCGCAGGCGGTGCAGCGCTCGGCGTACCCCGACGCCTACGCGAAGTGGGAGAGCCTGGCGCGCGACATCGTCGCCCACGAGACGTGAGACGCCCACCTCCCAAGACGCGGAGTCGGCTGACCGACCGGTAACCGCAAGACTGGTCGGGTGGTCATGTACTCGGTCCTCCACGCGGTCGTCCCGCCGGTCGCGAAGCTGGTGTGGCGCCCGACGGTGACCGGTCTCGACAACGTGCCGCGCACCGGGGCCGTGCTGCTGGCCAGCAACCACCTGAGCTTCGCGGACTCGCTCGTCATCCCGATCGTGGCGCCGCGCAAGGTGCACTTCCTGGCCAAGTCCGACTACTTCCGCGGCGGCGGGATCAAGGGCCGGCTGCAGAAGGCGTGGTTCGAGGGGATGGGGATGCTGCCCGTCGACCGCGACGACCCGCGCGCCGCGATCGCCAGCCTCGACACCGCGCTCGAGGTGCTCGGCCGCGGCGACGCGTTCGGCCTCTACCCCGAGGGCACCCGCTCCCGCGACGGCCGCCTCTACCGCGGCCGCACCGGCGTCGCCCACCTGGCCCTCACGGCGGGCGTGCCTGTCGTCCCGGTCGGCATCACCGGCACCGAGAAGCTCCAGCCCGTCGACGCCCGCTTCCCGCGCGTCGTACCGGTCTCCATCAGCTTCGGTGAGCCGATCCAGGTCGTCGGTCGGTACGACGGCGTGCCGCTCGGCAAGGCCCGCCGGCAGATCACCGACGAGATCATGACCGCCATCCAGGCCCTCACCAGCCAGGAGGAGGCGGGCATCTACAACGAGCGGGCGCCCGACGCCTGAACGTCCCACGAGATCGCTGGCGGGTGCACCCGCGCGCACCGCGGAGCACCCTGCTCGTCGGTGAGCGACACGGTCGCCACCAGGGTGTCGTCGTCCCCGGCCGACGGTGCGCCGGCGAGCATCAGCTTCGCCCGCCGGAACATGCCCCAGTCGTCGCCGACGGGGGAGCCCCAGGTCAGGTAGAGGAACCGCTCGCCGCGCTTGCCGTGGACGGCCGGGCCACGGACGTCGCCGTCGACCACCCGGACCTCGGTCTCCCAGCGCGCCGACTGCGCGTCGCCCGGCACCGGGTCGACCGGGTCGGCCCGCACCTGCAGCGCGACGTGCACGTCGGCGTACGACGCGAACGCGCGGCCGGGCAGGTCCCGGCCCTCGATGACGATCCGCATCCTCCGAGTGTGCCGTGCGGTAGAAAGGGTCGGTGCCCCGGCGAGCGGTCCTCTGCGTGCTCGTCGTGCTGGTGGTCGCCGGATCCGTCGCCGGCTGCTCGTCCGACGACGACCTCCAGGGCGAGTGCGCTGCGCGGATCCTGGTCGGCGGGGAGGTCTTCCGCCCGGTCAACGGGATGAACGTCCCGCGTCGTGGCACCGCCCGCGACGAGGGCGCCTGGGTGGGCTGCGACGGGTCGGAGCAGCCGTCGATGGGGACGGTGGACGTCTACGAGGTCGAGGGCGCCGACCCCGGCGACGTGCTGCTCGCGGCGGAGGAGGGCGGTGACTACGTCTACATGCGGGAGTCGATCCCGTGGGCGGAGCGGCCACAGCTGGTCGTCGACCGCGCCCGCTACGTGCCGTGCACCGGGCCGGCGACACTGACCGGTCGGTGGCTCTGGATCGACCCGGAGGACGTCCCCGACCAGGAGGACCTGGCCGCCGTGCACCCGCCGTACACCGCGGCCCTGCAGGCGCGCGAGGGCACCGGCATCGGACTCGACCGCTGGGCCGAGGTGATGGTGCCGGTCGAGATCACCGCGGCCACCCGGCCGGCGCCCGACGAGACGTTGCTGCGCCAGGTCCTCGAGGACGACGTGCCCGTCACCGTGCGGCTCGCCTGCCGTGGCACGGACTTCGAGGCCGTGCGGATCGCACCCGCGCGCTGACCCTGGCAGACGTTGCCGGAGCGACGCCTGGCCGTCGGCAAGGTCTGCCGTGGTCCGTCGCCACCGGGGCCCGGTTGAATCGACCCGTGCCCACCCACCAGCTCCTGATCGCCGACGCCAGGCTCCGCGGCCGCGAGGGGCGGTGGCAGGTCGGCATGGACGACGGCCGGATCACCGCCGTCACCCAGGACAGGCTCAGCGCGACCCGGGAGATCGACGCCGCCGGCGGCCTCGTCACCGAGAGCTTCGCGAACGGCCACATGCACCTCGACAAGGTGCACACCCTGGACCGGATCGGCGACGCCGCGCTCACGGCGTACACCTCCGGCGACATGGGCTCCGCCCTCACCTCCATCGAGCTCGCGTCCGCCGTGAAGGCGGGCTACGACCGCAGCTGGATCGAGCCCAACGCACGGCGCGCGGTCCTCCAGGCCGTGCGGTACGGCGTCCGGCACGTGCTCGCCTTCGCCGACGTCGACACCAAGGCGCGGCTGGAGGGCGTGATCCCGCTGCTCGCCCTGCGCGAGGAGCTCCGCGGGGTGGTCGACCTCCAGGTCGTGGCGTTCCCGCAGGACGGCCTGCTCTGCGACCCGGGCGCCGAGGAGCTGGTCCGCGAGGCCGTCGACCTCGGCGCCGACGTCGTCGGCGGGATCCCGTGGATCGAGCACACCGACGCCGAGGCCCGCGAGCACGTGCGCCGGATGTGCGTGCTGGCCGCCGCCCACGGACGCCGGGTCGCGATGCTCGTCGACGACGCCGGCGACCCGCACCTGCGGACGACCGAGATGCTCGCCGCCGCGATGATCGAGCACGGCCTGGTCGGTCGTGGCGTCGCCAACCACGCCCGCGCGATCGGCCTCTACCCGCGCCCCAGCCTCGAGCGACTCGCCGGCATCGCCCGCCGCGCCGGGCTCGGCTTCGTCAGCGACCCGCACACCGGTCCGCTGCACCTGCCGGTGCGCGAGCTGACCGCGATGGGGTTGCCCGTCGCGCTCGGCCAGGACGACATCGAGGACGCGTACTACCCGTTCGGCCGCCACAACATGGTCGAGGTCGCGTTCCTCGCCGCCCACGCGCTCGAGGCCGTCGACACGGCCGGCATCGACCTCGTCTACGACGCCGTCACCACGACCGCGGCGCGGGTCCTCGGCGTCGAGGGCCATCGTCTCGAGGAGGGCGGCAACGCCGACCTCGTCGTGCACCACCACCCGACGCTGCGCGCCGTGCTCACCCACCACGACGCGCCGGCGTACGTCGTCGCGTCGGGCAGGCTGGTGGCCAGCTCGACCACGACCACCGACTTCTACCTCGAAGGGGACCAGCGATGACCCGGCGGATCCGGATCGGCATCGACACCGGAGGCACGTTCACCGACGTCGTCGCCTTCGACGAGGACTCCGGCGAGCTGGTGACCACCAAGACGCCGTCGACGCCGAGCAACCCGGCCGACGGCTTCCTCGCCGGCATCGACAAGGTGCTCGGCCTGCTCGGCGCGACCGGCGCCGACATCGACGCGGTCAGCCACGGCACCACGGTCGCGACCAACCAGCTGCTCGAGGGCAAGGTCGACCGGCTCGGCTTCATCACCAACACCGGCTACGAGGCGATGCTCGAGATCGCCCGACAGTCCGTCCCCGACGGCTACGGCAACTCCTACTTCTGGGTGAAGCCCGACCGGATCGTGCCCCGCGACCTGGTCAAGGGCGTCGAGGGCCGTCTCGACGTGAACGGCGAGGAGGTCCGGCCCTTCGACGAGGACGGCGCCCGCGCCGTCGCCCGCTGGTACCGCGCCCAGGGCATCACCACCCTCGGCGTCTGCTTCCTGCACGCCTACGCCAACCCGGTCCACGAGGAGCGGATGCGCGCGATCCTCGCCGAGGAGCACCCCGACGCGATCGTCTCGCTGTCGAGCCAGGTGCTCCGCGAGTACCGCGAGTACGAGCGCGCGATGACCACCCTCGTCGACGCCGCCGTCAAGCCGCGGCTCTCGGCGTACGTCCGCAACATCGCGAGCCGCCTCGCCCAATACACACAGCAGGGCCTCGACGACCGGACCATCCCGTTCTACGTGATGAAGTCCAACGGCGGCGTGCTCTCCGCCGACGAGGTCGTGCACCAGCCGATCACGACCGTGCTGTCCGGGCCGGCGGCCGGTGCGCTCGGCGCCGCGCTGATCGCCAAGGTCGCCGGCTTCGACAAGGTGCTGACCTCCGACGGCGGCGGTACGTCGACCGACGTGTCCGTGGTGATCGACGGCGAGCCGACGCTGACGACGGAGGGCTCCGTCGGCGCCTTCCCGTCCAAGATCCCGATGATCGACGTGGTCACCGTCGGCGCCGGCGGCGGCTCGATCGCCTGGCTCTCGCCCGAGGGCACGCTCAAGGTCGGCCCGCAGTCGGCCGGCGCCGACCCCGGCCCGATCTGCTACGGCAAGGGCGGCAGCGAGGTCACCATCACCGACGCCCACGTCTTCCTCGGCCGGATCCCTCCGCACCTGCTCGGCGGGGAGATCCCCCTCGACGTCGACGCCGCGCGCGCCGGCATCGAGGCGCTCGCCGCCCGGCTCGGCATGACGCCCGAGGCGTGCGCCGCCGGCGTCCTGGAGATCTCGGCGTGGAACCAGGCCAACGCACTGCGCCAGGTCACCGTCAAGCGCGGCCTCGACGTCCGCGACTTCACGCTGACCACCTTCGGCGGCTCCGGCTCGCTGCTGCTCTGCCGGCTGATGGACGTGCTCGGCATCCCGACCGTCCTGGTGGCGCCGAACCCCGGCAACGTCTCGGCGTTCGGGCTGCTCACCGTCGACGTGAAGAACGACTACGTGCAGACCCACGTCACCCTCGCCGACCAGCTCGACCCGGCCGTCGTGACAGGCGTGTACGACGCGCTCGCCGCGCAGGCCGCCGAGGCGCTGACCAAGGAGGGCTTCGACCCGGAGGAGCACCAGTTCGTGCGGACCGCGGACCTCCGCTACTTCGGTCAGGCCTTCGAGGTGCGCGTGACGGTCCCGGCGGGCGAGCTCGACCCAGCCGCGGTCGCCGACGCGTTCCACGCCGAGCACAAGGCGCTCTACGGCTACGACTTCTCCGGGGATCCGACCCAGCAGGTCGAGTGGGTCAACCTCCGCGTCTCCGGGATCGGCCCGATCCAGCGCCCCGACATCAAGCGCCACGGTCTCGATACGCCGGCTCCTTCGTCGCCGGCTACTCGACCAACGAGAAGCGTCTGCTTCGAACCCGCGGACGGCTACGTCGAGACGCCCGTGCTCTGGCGACCGGACCTGCTGCCGGGCACCCGCATCGAGGGCCCGGTCATCATCGAGGAGTTCGGCTCGACGGTCCCCGTGCACCCCGGCTTCGACGTACGCGTCGACGAGTACCTGAACCTGATCGTGACGAGGAGCCAGGCATGAGCCGGCGCGCACCCACCGACTTCCCGTTCGGCCACCTCACCGACGACGCCGGCGCGAGCGCCGACCCGGTGCTGGTCGAGATCGTCCAGGGCTCCCTGGCCTCCGTCGAGATGGAGGTCGAGACCGCGATCGGGCGCACCAGCCGCAGCCCGATGATCCGCGACGCCCACGACTTCCGCGCCGGCATCCACGACCGGTTGCTGCGCAAGCTCACCGGCCGCTCGTACTCCGCGCTCGTGCACCCGGTCGCCCGCGACTTCCCGATCGAGGAGATGCAGGAGGGCGACGTCTTCTTCCACAACGACGTCTACCGCTCCGAGGGCGGCATCGGGCACCTGCCCGACCTGTGCGTGACGGTCCCGGTCTTCAGCGGTGGCAAGGTCGTCGCGTTCGTCCAGGCCTTCGGCCACCACGACGACATCGGCGGCGCCGTACCCGGCTCCATGCCGTCCAACGCCACCAGCGTCTTCGAGGAGGGTCTGATGGTCCCCCCGATCCGGCTCTGGGACGCGGGCGTCCCCAACCGCGCCGCGCTGTCGATCATGACCCGCAACTCGCGGATGCCGGAGTCGCTGGCGGCCGACCTCGACGCGGAGTGCTCGGCCTGCCTGATGGGCGCGCGCCGGCTCGGCGAGCTCTTCGACCGGTACGGCGTGGACACGGTCGAGTCGTGCTTCGACGCGATCATCAGCCGCACCACCGAGACCTACCGTCGCGAGATCCTGAGCCAGATCCCGGTCGGCTCCTGGGTCTGGGAGGACTACGCCGAGCACGACGGCGTCGACGAGCCGATGCTGCACACCCAGCGCATCACGCTGACCCGCACCCCCGCCGACGATCCCGGAACTGATGGGCACCGTGGTGAGCGGCTGATCCTCGACTTCGACGGCACGTCGCCCCAGGCGAAGGGGCCGATCAACCACTGCGGCGACTACAGCGACGGCGTCTTCCTCAAGAAGTGGCTCGCGCCGATCCTGCGCAACCTCGCCGAGAACCCCGAGCGGATGGCCGAGCTCGACGTCAACGAGGGCATCGTGCCGCTCATCGAGATGCGCTTCCCCGAGCCGGGCACCCTGCTCACACCGGTCTTCCCGGCGCCGACCAACGCGCGCACGTTCGTGATCCTGCGGTTGCTCGGCGTGCTCGCGGGCGTCGTCGCCAAGGCGGTCGACGGCCGGATGCCGGCCGACCAGGAGACGATCCGCTACACCGGCGTGTACGGCGACGACCTCGACGGCCGGCCCTACCTCATGCGCGAGGTGCTCGGCGGCGGCTCCGGCGGTCGCTACTACGCCGACGGCGAGGACACGATCCACGTCGTGCCGGACTCGCGGAACCTGCCGTCCGAGTTCACCGAGGCGCGCTTCCCCTTCCGGGTCGAGTCGCTGTCGTTGGCGATGGACAGCGGGGGAGCGGGCCAGTTCCGAGGCGGCCTCGGCTACGAGAAGCACATCCGGATGCTCAAGGACGGCCACTTCATGTCCATCGCGGACCGCTCGATCCTGGCCTGCTGGGGCGTGAAGGGCGGGCTCGCCGGCAAGCCGTTCGAGGTCGTCATCGACGCCGGCGGGCCGAACGAGCGCGAGGTCGACGCCCTCGCCGACGCCGAGCCGGTCGCCGCCGGCGAGGTGATCCGGATCCGCACCACCGGTGGTGGCGGCTGGGGCAACCCGCTCGACCGCGACCCCGCCCTCGTCGTCCGCGACGTGGTCTGGCGCAAGGTCTCGCCCGAGGCCGCGCTCGCGTCGTACGGCGTGGTGCTCACCGGCTCGCTCGACGACGACTCGTTGGCGTACGACGAGGCCGCGACGGTCGCCGAGCGGTCCGCCCGCCCGGCCGCGTCCGAGGCGTTCTTCGACCGCGGCCCGGGCTACGCGCAGCTCGCCGAGGGGGCGGCGTACGCCGAGGTGGACCTGGTCCAGCAACAGGCGCACCATGGAGGGCACGGCGCCTGAGGAAGGTGATGCCGATGGGCACGACCGATGTCCTCCGCAGCTCGATCCAGCACAGCCAGGGGCGGCTCTCCGACCGGCTCGGCGAAGCGCGGTCGATGGAGGCCGCCCGGGACCGGCCACGCGACGGCCACGAGCGGATCGACGCGTTCCTCGCGCTGACGAGCATGCACCTGCACGCGGTCGACGCCGTGCTGCTGCCGCCGGCCCGGCGCAAGGTCGCCGACGGGGGCGAGCTCGTGCACGACTACCTGCGCTCCAGCAAGGCGCTCGAGGTCGAGCTCGCGCACGTGAAGGCGCACGAGTAGGGCTCGGTCTACGAGACGTCGTACGGCTGGGGCGACGTGTGGGCCGACGTCGAGGTCGCGACGACCGACCACCAGCGCCACGAGGAGGTGCTCGGTGACCGGCTGAGCGACACGCTCGCCGACGACGACCTCGACCTGCTGGCGCGGCGCCTCTTCGCCGCTGAGCTGGCGGCGCCGAGCCGGCCGCACCCCTACACGCCGCACACCGGACCGCTGGGCCTGGTCGCCCGCCGGGTGATGCACGCCGTCGACCTCTTCTGGGACACCGCCGAGGGACGCATGGTCCCGGAGCCCGCCCGCGAGCCGAAGAAGCGGCCGGGGCTGGTGGCGCAGTACTTCCTGGCTGACCCGCGTTTCGACGAGGAGCAGCGCGGACGGTAGGTCGCTACGCTCCGACGGGTGAGCACCGACAACCCGCTCGAGAAGTACTTCCGCGCCAACGACAAGCGCCTGATCCACAAGTGGATGCACTTCTTCGAGATCTACCACCGCCACTTCGAGCGCTTCCGCGGCAAGCCGGTGACCGTCCTCGAGTTCGGGGTCAGCCACGGTGGCTCGCTGCAGATGTGGCGCGACTACTTCGGCCGCAAGGCGACGATCTACGGCGTCGACATCGACCCGCGGTGCGCCAAGCTCGGCGGCCGGCGCACCAAGGTCTTCATCGGCGACCAGGAGGACCGCGACTTCCTGCGCTCCATCGCCGACGAGATCGGCCCGATCGACGTGCTCATCGAGGACGGCGGCCACACGATGGGCCAGCAGATCGCCACGTTCGAGGAGCTCTACCAGCGGATGGCGCCCGACGGCGTCTTCCTGATCGAGGACCTGCACACCAGCTACTGGGAGCGGTACGGCGGCGGCTACCGGCTGCCCGGCACCTTCATCGAGTACGCCAAGGGGCTGACCGACCAGCTCAACGCCTGGCACTCGCGCGAGGAGGGCTTCGTCGTCGACGAGTTCACCCGCACCACGAAGTCGATGCACTGGTACGACAGCATCATCGTCTTCGAGCGCGGCCCGGTCTCCCCGCCGCACGCCGAGCGCACCGGCCGCTGGAGCTTCGGCAAGAACAAGGGCACCGTCGCGACGTACGACGAGGAGTAGTGGTGCGCGTCGCTGTGCTCGGCGGTCACGGCAAGACCGGCCACGCCGTCTGCGCCGCCCTCGCCGACCGGGGTGCCGACGCCGTCCCGCTGGGCCGCGCCGACTGGCCCGACCTCCCCGGTGCGCTCGCCGGCTGCGCCGCGGCGTACGTCGTCGCGCCCAACCTGCACCCCGACGAGCCCGCCTACGTCGAGGAGGCCCTGGCGGCGGCCCGGGACGCCCATGTGGAACGAGTGGTCTACCACTCCGTCGCGTCGCCGTACGTCCCCGCGATGCCGCACCACCTCGGCAAGGCGCGCGCCGAGGACCTGGTGCGCCGCTCCGGGATGCGGTGGACGATCCTCCAGCCCGGCGCCTACCTGCAGAACCTCGACCTCTCTGGCCCGGTGCGGGTGCCGTACGCCGTGACCGCGCCGTTCGGCCTCCTGGACCTGGCCGACCTCGGCGCCGCCGCCGCGACGGTGCTGCTCGACGACGGTCACGACGGCGCGACGTACGAGCTGGCGACGCGGACGACGACGGTGGCCGAGCTCGCCGCGGAGGCCGGGGTCGACGCCGAGCGGGTCGACGACCCCGGCACCCATCCGTGGCTGAGCGCGATGTTCGCCTACTACGACCGCCACGGGCTGCCGGTCGGCACGCTCCCGCTGCGGGCGCTGCTGGGCTAGTTGCTGTTGTTCTGCGGCAGCTGGGGGATCAGCCAGCCGAGGAAGGCGTCCTGGCTGCGGGTCTGGAGGTAGATCCGGCCGGGGCCGGTGAGGTCGCAGACCAGGCCCTCGCCCGAGAAGAACGTCGACTTCCAGTTGCCGACCTTGCGGACGTTGTACTGGATGCCGTCGGTCCAGGCGACCATGTGGCCGGTGTCGACCGTGTAGGTCTGGCCCGCCTGGAGGTCGATCGAGTGGATCGCGCCGTAGCTCGACAGCACCAGGTCGCCCTGACCCGCGACCCGCAGCATGAAGAGTCCCTCGCTGGAGAAGAACGTCTTGCCGCCGCCCCACTTCGTGTCGACCTCGAGCCCGGCCGACGACGCGAGGTAGGAGCCCGACTGCACGAAGAGCGTGCCGTTGAGCGGCCAGTGCACGATGTCGCCGGACAGGGTGGGGGCGAGGTAGAGCTCGGCGCCGTCCGTCTGGGCGGTGTAGGTGTTCATGAAGAACGACTCACCGCCGAGCAGGGAGCGCTTGAGGCCCTTCATGATGCCGCCCTGGGTGGTGGTCTCCATCGCGATGCCCGGCGACATGGCGAGCATCGCACCGGACTCGGCGCGGACCACCTCCCCGACGGTCATGGTGAGCTTGGCGGCGGCGTACGCCGGGCTGTAGAGGATCTCGGTCTGCATGGATCCGAGACTAGGTCGTGGCGACGTCGCCGCGGCGGATCACAGGACGAGGTGCGCAGGTGGTCCGGACAGGACCGACTTGGCGAAGCGGCTGGTGTCGTCGCCGAGCACCTCCTCCTCGCCCTTCTCCAGCGCCTCGAGCACCTGGGTGACGAGGTCGGCAGGGTCGGACTTCGGTGCGGTGACGTCCGCGGTCATGTCGGTGTCCATGTAGCCGACGTGCACGCCCACGACCAGCGTGCCCTGCTCGCGCAGCTCGCCGCGGGCGGCGTTCGTCAGCGACCAGAGCGCCGCCTTCGTCGCGGAGTAGCCGGCGACCTGCGGGCTCGTGAACCACGACAGCGCCGAGTGGATGTTGACGACCGCGCCGCCGCCGTTCGCGGCCAGGACCGGTGCGAACGCGCGGGTGACGTGCAACGGCCCGATCACGTTGGTCTCGAGCTCCTCGCGGAAGCCGTCGAGGGACTCGCCGGTCAGCAGCGAGCCGCTCCGGCCGATGCCGGCGTTGTTGACCACGACGGTGACGTCGGTCAGCCCGGCCGCGACGGCCGCGACGGACTCGGGGTCGGTGACGTCGAGGCGTACGGCGGTGACGCCGGGCGTCGTCACGGACTGCGGGTCGCGCGCTCCGGCGTACACCGTGGCGCCGGCGGCGACGAGCGCCCCGGCGAACGCCTTGCCGAGGCCGCGGTTGGCGCCGGTCACGAGGACGGTGGACTGGTCGAGGGAGATGCTCATCGCGGGGATCCTCTGCTGGTTGGGTTTTTGCGGACCGATCGGTCCGTCATGAGGGCAGCGACGACGTGCCGCCGTTCATTCCCGTTAGCATCGTGGGGTGCCCCGCCCCGCCGATCCCGCCGCCCGCGAGCGCATCCTCGACGCGGCCGGCAAGCTGTTCTACACGCGCGGGATCCGGGCTGTGGGCATGGCCGAGATCGTGGCCGCGGCCGGCTGCGGCAAGAACGTCCTCTACCGGCACTTCCCGAGCAAGGACGAGCTGGTGCTCGCCTACCTGCACCGCGCGGCCGAGCAGCTCGACGGCTCCATGGACGCGGCGGTCGCCGGCCTCGACGAGATCCCGCGGGCGGCCCTGGTCGCCGTGGTGCGTGAGGTCGCCGACCGGGTCACCGCCCGGGGCTACCGCGGCTGCCCGTTCCGCAACTACCTGCGCGAGATGCGCGACCCGACCGACCTGCCCGGCCGGTTCGCGATGACCGAGGTCCGGGGCCTCCGCAAGCGGGTCGACCGCCTGGTCGCCGAGCTCGACGTCGACGAGCCCGACCTGCTGGCCGACCGGGTCTGGCTGCTGGTCGAGGGGCTCTACGCCAGCGCGCCGTACGGCGACCGCAAGGAGGCCGCCACCACCGCCGTCGGTCTCGTCCAGGAGCTGCTGGCCGCGGCATAGTGGAGTACGTCGCTAGGGTTACTGCGTGACTGTGCGCCCGAACGTGATCCTGGTCCTGGCCGACGACCTCGGCTACTCCGACATCGGCTGCTACGGCGGCGAGATCCGGACCCCGAACCTCGACCGGCTGGCCGCCGACGGCGTCCGGCTGGCGCAGTTCTACAACACCGCGCGGTGCAGCCCGTCGCGGGCGTCGCTGCTGACGGGGCTGCACCCGCACCAGACGGGCATCGGGATCCTGACCAACGACGACGGGCCGCGCGGCTACCCGGGCACGCTGCGTCCCGAGGCGACCACGGTCGCGGAGGTGCTCGGCGGTGCGGGCTACGACACGGCGATGTTCGGCAAGTGGCACCTGACCGGTCAGATCGACGAGCCCGACGACTCGTGGCCGACGCGGCGCGGCTTCGACACCTTCTTCGGGACGCTGAGCGGCTGCGGCAGCTACTACTGGCCCTCGACCCTGCATGACGGCGAGAAGCCGGTCGGCGACCTGCCGGTCGTCCAGCGCGACTTCTTCTACACCGACGAGATCTCCCAGCGGGCGTGCGACTACCTCGACGGCCGCGACGGCGCCACGCCGTTCCTGATGTACGTCGCCTACACCGCGCCGCACTGGCCGCTGCACGCGAAGCCCGAGGACGTGGCGGCGTACGACGGTGCCTTCGCCGACGGCTGGGACACGCTCCGTGAGCGCCGGCTCGAGCGGCTGCACGCCAGCGGCCTGCTGCAGCAGGGGACCGGTCTGTCCGAGCGCGACCCGTCGCAGCCGGCGTGGGAGGACGTGGCGGACCTGGAGTGGCAGCAGCGCCGGATGGAGGTCTACGCCGCCCAGGTCGAGGTGATGGACCGCGGCATCGGCCGGATCCTCGACCACCTCGACGCCACCGGCCTGGCCGACGACACGATCGTCGTCTTCCTGGCCGACAACGGGGCGTGCGCCGAGGAGCTGCCGTTCGGCGACCCGGAGGTCTTCCGGGCGCGCCGCTCCATCGTGCCGGCGTCGACGCGCGACGGTGCGCCGCTGGCCCTTGGCAACACCCCCGACGTGGTTCCGGGGCCGGAGGAGACCTACGCCAGCTACGGCCAGGCCTGGGCCAACCTCTCGAACACGCCGTTCCGGCTCTACAAGCGCTGGGTCCACGAGGGCGGCATCGCGACGCCGTTCGTGGTGCGCTGGCCGGCGGGCGGCCTGGCGGACGGCCAGGTCGTGCACACGCCGTTCCAGCTCACCCACGTGCTGCCGACCCTGCTCGACGCCGCCGGCGTAGCGCACCCCGCCGCACCCGCCCCGAGCATGCTGCCGGCCTGGCGCGGCGGCGAGGTCGACCCCGGCATGCTCTGCTGGGAGCACCTCGGCAACAGCGCCGTCCGCCGGGGTGGGTGGAAGCTGGTGCGCGAGCACGGCGACCCGTGGGAGCTGTACGACGTCGGCACCGACCGGTCCGAGACCGACGACCTGGCCGCGCAGCACCCCGAGCTGGTCGCCGAGCTCGAGGCGGCGTACGACGCCTGGGCGGAGCGGGTCGGCGTCGTGCCGCGCCAGCAGATCGTCGACCTCTACGACGAGCTGCACCGGCGCCGGGTCGTCGTCGAGGGCGGGGTCGACGGCTAGGTGCGTTGACCACGTCCATCATGAACGCACGTGCGTGCAAGAAATCTGATCACCCCGTGAAGCTCGGGATCACGATCTGCTGCAGCGCCCAGCGATTGCCGTCAGGGTCGGCGAAGTAGACGAAGCGGCCCCAGGGCAGGTCCTCGACGCCCTGGCACTCGACGCCGCGCTCCTGCAGGTGGGCGAGCGCGGCGTCGGCGTCCTCGACCACGACCTGGATGTACTGCGACGAGCCGGTCGGCATCATGTCGATGCCGGTGCCGAAGCAGATCGAGCAGGCCGACCCGGGTGGGGTCACCTGCACGAAGCGCAGCTCGGGGGAGACCGTGCGGTCGTGGTCGACGGACCAGCCGATGGTCTCCCCGTAGAACCGCACCGAGCGGTCGACGTCGGACACGGCCAGCGGGATGAGCTCGATCTTGAAGTCCATGACACCAGCCTGTCGGCCCATCAGGTCAGTTCCTGACCGCTTTCCGAATCGATCGTGCCGGACGTACCCTCGACCATGGTCCGGATCGCCTCGTTCGTGCTGGCCGTCGTCCTCGGGACGTGCGCGGTCCTGCTGGTCACCAGCAACCCGGACGTCCGCGTCGCGGGCGAGACGGTGTCGTGCCCCGGGATCATCGTCAGCGGCGAGACCTCCCCGAAGCCGCACGGCGCGGTCGCCGACGCCTGCGCGGACAAGCGACGCGACTGGGCGGTGCTGGCCGGCCTCGCCGTCCTAGCCTGCGCGGCCTGCGGCGCCATCTTCCACCTGCGCGGTGCGGACGCACCGTCCCGCGAGGCCGCGCTGACCTGACCGCGACACCGGCCGCGACACCGGCCGCGACACTGGCCGCGATACTGGGTGGCATGAGGCCACCCGTCGCCGAGGCGCTCGACCTGCAACCGCACCCCGAGGGCGGGTGGTACCGCCAGACCTGGCGCTCCCCGGTCGAGGTGATGCTGCCCGACGGGCGGGTGCGGCCGACCGCGACGCTCATCTACTTCCTGCTGCCCGCGGGGGAGTCGTCCGCCTGGCACAAGGTCGCCTCCGACGAGCTCTGGATGGCGCACGACGGCGCGGTCACCCTCGAGCTCGGCGGGACCGGCGCGGCCCCGGCGTACGACGCCAGCCACACGGTCGACGCGACCACGCCGCAGGCGCACGTGCCGGCGGGCGTCTGGCAGCGCACCGTCGCGACGGACGCGGACGCGCTGGTCAGCTGCCTGGTCTCGCCGGGCTTCGACTTCGACGACTTCGAGCTGGCATGAGGACCCTCGTCACCGGCGGCACCCGAGGGATCGGCGCCGCGGTCGCGCTGCGGCTCGCGCGCGACGGGCACGACCTGGTGCTCGGCTACGCCAGCGACGACCGGGCGGCCGAGGAGACCCGGCTGGCGGTCGAGGACACCGGCGTCTCCTGCCACGTCGTCCGGGCGGACCTCACGGAGCCCGAGTCCGTCGACCGGCTGTTCGCCGAGGCGGGTGCCCTCACCGGCGTCGTCAACAACGCCGGCGCGACGCTCCACCTCGGCCCGCTCGCGCAGACGCCGCCCGAGGTGATCGCGGCGACCGTCGACCTCAACCTCACCGCGGCCCTGCTGGTCGCCCGCGCGGCGGTCCGCGCGCTCGGCACGTCGTACGGCGGAGGTGGCGGCGTGCTCGTCAACATCAGCTCGGGTGCGGCGACGCTGGGCTCGCCGGGGGAGTACGTCCAGTACGCCGCGGCGAAGGCCGGCGTCGACGCGATGACCCTCGGGCTCGCCCAGGAGGTCGCCGGCGACGGCGTCCGGGTGGTCGGGGTCGCTCCCGGCATCGTGCGCACGACCATCCACGCCGACGCCGGCGAGCCGGGTCGCGTCGACCGGGTCGGGCCGCTGGTCCCGCTCGGCCGCGCCGGCGAGCCGCACGAGGTCGCCGACGCGGTCGCGTGGCTGATGAGCGACGAGGCGTCGTACGTCACCGGCACGACGCTGCGGGTGGCGGGCGGTCGCTAGGCGGGAGCAGGCCCGAAGCGGTTGTCGCCGGCGCTGCCGTGGCGGATCCACATGAACAGCAGCCCGATGACGCCCAGGAGCGGGATCAGCGCGAGCAGGAGCCACCACCCGGACAGGTCGGCGTCGTGCAACCGACGAGCGCCGACGGCGAGCAGGGGCAGCAGGAGCGCCAGTCGGACCACGAGGCTGATCGGCCCGACCTGGTCGCTCCAGGTCAGTCCGAGCGCGGAGTCCAGGACCAGCGCCGCCGTCGCCACGACCGCGTTGAAGACCACGAACCACCAGAACTCCGACCGCGACGCGCGGCCCGAGAACGTGGCGTACTTCTGCAGGCAGGTGCGGACGGAGTCACCGAAGCTCACACGTTCCTCCTCGGAGGGCGTCGGAGCACGCAGGATGCCAGCCCCTGGCAACTCTTGCCAGCGAACCCGCGGTTCTGTCGTCGGCGTCTACGGTGATCGGCGACCACGGGGTCGTTAGGTTCGACCCATGAGGGTCCTGGTCGCGCTCGGCGGTAACGCCATGACGAGTGCCGACGGCCGGGCCCGGCCCGAGGACCAGATCGCCGCGGCCGGTGTCGCGATGGCAGCGGTCGCCGACCTGCTCCAGCGCGAGGTCGAGGTCGTCGTCACCCACGGCAACGGGCCGCAGGTGGGCAACCTGCTCGTGAAGAACGAGATCGCCGCCGCCGTCGTGCCCCCGGTCCCGCTCGACTGGTGCGGCGCGCAGACCCAGGCGACGCTGGGCTTCGTGCTGATGGACGCGCTCGAGGCCGAGCTCGCGCGACGCTCGGTCGACCGTCGTACGGCGACCGTCGTGACGCGCACCCTGGTCGCCTCCGACGACGCCGGCTTCACCCGCCCGACCAAGCCGATCGGGCGCTACCTGCCCGCCGACGAGGCCGCCCTGCTCGTCGAGCACGGGGAGACCTGGGAGGACCGCGGCGAGAAGGGCTGGCGCCGGGTCGTCGCCTCGCCGGAGCCGCTGCGGATCGTCGATGCGCCCGCCGTCCAGGCGCTGGTCGGCGCCGGCTTCGTGGTGATCGCGAACGGCGGCGGTGGCATCCCCGTCGTCGCTGACGAGGACGGCACCCTGCGCGGGGTCGAGGCCGTCATCGACAAGGACCTGGGCGCCGCGCTGCTGGCCCGCTCCGTCGACGCCGACGTGCTCGTCATCGGCACCGACGTGCCCCACGCCGTGCTCCACTACGGCACCCCCGAGGCGCGCGACGTCGGCGTGGTGACCGCCGCCGAGATGCGCGCGTACGCCGCCGAGGGCCACTTCGCCAGCGGCTCGATGGGCCCGAAGGTCGACGCGGCCTGCCGGTTCGTCGAGGCCGGCGGAGCCCGGGCCGTGATCACCGACCTCGCCCACCTGTCCGACGCCGTCACCGGTACGTCGGGCACCGTCGTCGTACCCAACTAGTGAAGGAAAGTCATGCCTGACGCCATCGAAGTACGCAAGGTCCCGATCCACTCCGTCGCCGACGCCAGCGAGCTCGCCAAGCTGATCGACGACGGCGTGATGGAGGCGTCCCGCGTCATCGCGATCATCGGCAAGACCGAGGGCAACGGCGGCGTCAACGACTACACCCGGATCATCTCCGACCGGGCGTTCCGCGAGGTGCTGGTCGAGAAGGGTGCGCCCGCCGACCAGGTCAAGCAGATCCCGATCGTCTGGTCCGGTGGCACCGACGGCGTGATCAGCCCGCACGCGACGATCTTCGCGACCACCGACGCCGAGCCGACCGACGAGCCGCGGCTGACCGTGGGCTTCGCGATGAGCGAGGTGCTGCTGCCCGAGGACATCGGCCGGGTCGCGATGGTGGAGAAGGTCGCCGACGCCGTGAAGGTCGCGATGGAGCGGGCGGGCATCACCGACGTCGCCGACGTCCACTACGTGCAGACCAAGACGCCGCTGCTGACCGTGCACACGATCCGCGACGCCAAGTCGCGCGGCAAGACGGTGTGGACCGAGCACACCCACGAGTCGATGGACCTCTCCAACGGCACCACCGCGCTCGGCATCGCCGTCGCCCTCGGCGAGATCGAGATGCCGACCGACGAGGACGTGATGCACAACCGCGAGCTGTTCTCCGCGGTGGCATCGTGCTCGTCGGGCGTCGAGCTCGACCAGGCGCAGGTCGTCGTGGTCGGCAACGCGACCGGCGTCGGCGGCCGCTACCGGATCGGCCACTCCGTGATGAAAGACGCCCTCGACGCCGACGGCATCTGGGCCGCCATCAAGGACGCCGGCCTCGACCTCCCCGACCGCCCGCACACCTCGGACCTCGACGGTCGCCTCGTCAACGTGTTCCTCAAGTGTGAGGTCTCGCAGGACGGCGTCGTCCGCGGTCGCCGCAACGCGATGCTCGACGACTCCGACGTGCACTGGCACCGCCAGATCAAGTCGGCCGTCGGCGGTGTCACCGCCGCCGTCACCGGCGACCCCGCCGTCTTCGTGTCGGTCTCCGCGGCCCACCAGGGACCCGACGGCGGCGGCCCGGTGGCCGCGATCGTCGACCTGGGCTGAGGCGTTCCGACCAGCGGAAGATCCGGCCTACCGCCGTCCGGTCCGGCGAGCAACACTCTGCTCATGACACTCCTCGACGCTGCCACCTGGACCGGCAAGATCTTCATCGGCGGCTGGATCGACGGTGGCGGAGGCACCGCCAGCGCCACCGAGCCGGCGACGGGCGAGTCGCTGGGTGAGTACGGCGTGGCCTCGTCCGACGACGTGAGTCGGGCTGCGACCCGCGCCGCCGAGGCGCAGCTCGAGTGGGCGGCCCGCAAGCCCGAGGAGCGTGCCGCCGTGCTGCGCCGGGCCGGGCAGCTCTTCGAGGAGCACGCCGGCGAGATCGAGGACTGGATCGTCCGGGAGGCCGGCAGCATCCCGCCCAAGGCCGGGCTCGAGACGCACATCGCGGGCGGCGAGTGCTACGAGGCGTCCGCGCTCCCGGGGCACCCGGCGGGGGAGGTGCTGACCAGCAACGAGGAGCGCTGGTCCTTCGCGCGGCGGCGCCCGGTCGGCGTGGTGAGCGTGATCGCCCCATTCAACTTCCCGCTGATCCTCAGCATCCGCGCGGTGGCCCCGGCGCTGGCGCTGGGCAACGCGGTCCTGCTCAAGCCGGACCCGCGCACCGCCGTCTGCGGTGGCGTCGCGCTGGTCCGGGTCTTCCAGGAGGCCGGCCTGCCCGACGGGCTGCTGTCGCTGGTCCCCGGCGACGGCGAGATCGGTGCCGCGGTCGTCGAGGCGCCCGAGGTCGCCGTCGTCGCGTTCACCGGCTCGACCGCGGCCGGCCGCAAGGTCGGCGAGGCCGCCGCCCGCGGCCTCAAGCGCGCCCACCTCGAGCTCGGCGGCAACAACGCCCTGGTCGTGCTGCCCGGCACCGACGTCGCGGCGGCCGCCAGCGCCGGCGCCTTCGGCTCGTTCATGCACCAGGGCCAGATCTGCATGACCTCGGGACGGCACATCGTGCACGAGAGCCTCTACGACGAGTACGTCGCAGCGCTGGCCGAGAAGGCCGCGCACCTGCCCGTGGGCGACCCGACGTCCGGCACCGTCGCGCTTGGCCCGCTCATCGACGAGAAGCAGCTCAAGCGTGTCGACGGCATCGTCCAGGACGCCGTCCAGCACGGCGCCCGGTTGCTCGCGGGCGGCACCAACGACGGGCCGTACTACCAGCCGACGGTGCTCGCCGACGTCGCCCAGGACAACCCCGCCTGGACCGAGGAGATCTTCGGCCCGGTCGCGCCCGTGGTGTCGTTCTCGACCACCGACGAGGCGGTCGCCCTCATCGAGGGCAACGACTACGGGCTGTCGGTCGGCATCCTCGGCGACGTGGGTGAGGCGATGCGGATCGCGGACCGGGTCACCTCCGGCAAGGTCCACATCAACGAGCAGACCGTCTCCGACGAGGCGAACGCGCCGTTCGGCGGGGCGAAGTCGTCGGGCAACGGCTCACGCATCGGCGGCGCCCAGGCCAACATCGAGTCGTTCACCGAGGTCCAGTGGCTGACCGTGCGGCCCGACGTGGCGCCGTACCCCTTCTGAGGCGTCAGACGAAGTCGAACGTCTGTACGTCGGGCGGCGGCGTGCCCGTCGGGCCCGGCCACCGGTGCACGCCCACTCGGAACCCGGCGGCGTCGTCCGCGACGTAGGCGACCTCCTCGAAGCCGGCGTCCGCGAAGAGCCCGCGCACCAGCTCGGCCGGGTCGCCCTGGTGGGAGGTCGGGTCGAGCGGCACGTTGTTGCCGCGCGTCCAGACGACCTGCCCGCCGGAGGTGAGCAGCAACGGCAGGGTCGCCACCGTGCGGGCGATGTCGGCGTCGGTGACGTTGCCGAAGACCCCGCAGGCCAGGAACACGTCGGCCGGGCAGGCGTCGGCGTACGACGCGGTCGTGCCGGCGTCGGCGGTGCGGACCTCGATGCCGGCAGGCGCCGCCGACCGGGCGCGCTCGGCGAGCTCGGGGTCCAGCTCGACCAGCACGCCGCTGACCGTGGCGTCCGACGAGTCGAGCACCGGGATCGTGTCGCGGCCGTCGCCCGCGCAGATGCTGACCAGCCGCACCGGCGCCGACGCCGCGTCGAGGAGGCCCTGCAGCGCGCCGCGGACGACCACCAGCCGCCGCGACAACCCGGACTCCGGGTCGTCGTAGTGGCGGTGCCACTCGTGCCAGTCCCTGGTCATGAGGGGCTCAGGACTCCAGCCACTCGCGGATCGACGCGTTGTGCTGGCCCAGCGTCGGGGGAGCGACGTGCTCGGACCGGCCGCCGCTGAACGGCTGCTCGTCGAAGCGGATCGGCGAGCCGGGCAGCTTCAGCGAGCCCTGGGTGGCGTGGTCGACGGAGAGCAGGAGCCCCTGCGAGAGCACCTGGTCCCAGCCGTAGACGTCGTCCATCTGCCGCACCTTGCCGGACGGCACCCCCGCGTCGGACAGCAGCGACAGCCAGTGCTCGGCGGGCTGGTCGGCGAAGAGCGTCTCGATCCGCGCCACGAGCGCGTCCCGGTTCGTCACCCGTAGCGCGTTGGTCGCGAACTCCGCCTCGGTCGGGTCCCAGCCGAAGGCCCCGCACAGCGCGCGCCACAGGCCCTCGGACCCGCAGGCGATCTGCACCGGCGCCGTACCCGTCGCGAACATGCCGTACGGCGAGATCGACGGGTGGTGGTCGCCCGCGAGACCGGGGACCTCGCCGCCGACGGTCCAGCGCGTGCCCTGGTAGGCGTGCACACCGACCATCCCGGCCAGCAGCGAGGTGCGCACGACGCGACCGAGCCCGGTCTGCGACCGCTCGTGGAGGGCGGCCAGCACGCCGTACGCGCCGTACATCCCGGCGATCAGGTCGGCGATCGGCACGCCGACCTTGGTCGGCTGCTCGGTGCCGGTGATCGACATCAGGCCGCCCTCGCCCTGCGCGATCTGGTCGTAGCCGGACCGCATCGCCTCCGGCCCGTCGTGGCCGAAGCCGGTGATCGACAGGACGATCAGCCGCGGGTTCAGCTCGTGCAACCGCGCGACCGGGAAGCCGAGACGGTCCAGCACGCCGGTCCGGAAGTTCTCCATCAGCACGTCGGCGCGCTCGACCAGCCGCGCGAGCACGTCGCGGTCCTCCTCGGACTTCAGGTCGAGGACCAGCGACTCCTTGTTGCGGTTGGCCGACATGAAGTACGTCGACTCGCGCTCGTCGTCCTCGCCGACGAACGGCGGCCCCCAGCCGCGGCTGTCGTCGCCCGTCGGCGACTCGACCTTGATCACCCGCGCGCCCATGTCGCCGAGCATCATCGCGGCGTGCGGGCCGGCGAGGGCGCGGGTCAGGTCGAGGACGAGCAGGTCGGCGAGGGGTCCGTCGGTCATGGCCCCGACGCTACCCAGCGGCGTACGACGCTCCTACGGCGAGAGGTGACAACCGGGCACCTGCTCGATGGTCGAGTAGCGAGCGCCAGCGAGCGATTCTTCGTTGGTCGAGTAGCGAGCGCCAGCGAGCGATTCTTCGTTGGTCGAGTAGCGAGCGCCAGCGAGCGATTCTTCGTTGGTCGAGTAGCGAGCGCCAGCGAGCGTATCGAGACCCCTCGGTCGGTCTCGATACGCCGGTCGCGGCCTCGTGCCTCGGCCGCGCAGCCACTCGACCACCTGCTCGTTGGTCGAGTACCGAGCGCCAGCGAGCGTATCGAGACCCCTCGGTCGGTCTCGATACGCCGGTCGGCCTCGTGCCTCGGCCGCGCAGCTACTCGACCACCTGCTCGTTGGTCGAGTAGCGAGCGCCAGCGAGCGTATCGAGACCCCTCGGTCGGTCTCGATACGCCGGTCGCGGCCTCGTGCCTCGGCCGCGCAGCCACTCGACCAGCTGCTCGTTGGTCGAGTAGCGAGCGCCAGCGAGCGTATCGAGACCCCTCGGTCGGTCTCGATACGCCGGTCGCGGCCTCGTGCCTCGGCCGCGCAGCCACTCGACCACCTGCTCGTTGGTCGAGTAGCGAGCGCCAGCGAGCGTATCGAGACCCCTCGGTCGGTCTCGATACGCCGGTCGCGGCCTCGTGCCTCGGCCGCGCAGCCACTCGACCTGGCTGCTGCGTCCGAGCCTTCGCAGGCTCAGGCTCGGGCAGCTCAGGACTGCCACATCCACTCCATCTCGGTCACGGCCCGATCGCGGGTCTCGGCGTCGGTGAGCAACTGCACGACGTACAGGCTCGCGTCGACGCCGGCCGAGACACCGGCGGACGTGACGACCCGCTCGCTGGATCGCACGAAGCGCTGGCCGCGCACGACGGTCGTGGTCGGCGACAGCGCAGCGAGCTCGTCGAACGCGTCGTGGTGGGTCGTCGCCGACTGGTGCTCCAGCAGTCCGGCGGCGCCGAGCAGCAGCGCGCCGGTGCAGACCGAGAGCAGCAGCTCGACCTCACCCGCGCGGTCGCGCAGCCAGGCGAGCAGCCGCTCGTCCTCGAGCAGCGGACGGGTCCCGGCGCCGCCCGGGACCACCAGCAGGTCCGCCGGCGGCGCGTCGTCGAGGGAGTACGTCGGCTGCACGGTGAACCCGCCGCGGCCGACCGCCGCGCCTCCGGTCAGCCCGACGGAGAAGACCGAGAACGGCGCACCCTCGCCCAGCTCCCCGGCCACGTTGAAGACCTCGTAGGGCCCGGCGTAGTCCAGCACCTCCATGTCGTCGAAGGCGAGGATGGCAACGGTTCTCTGACTCACCGCCCCATTGTCGGGCGCTGTCGGTGCCAGGTGGTCGAATAATCACATGACGACCACCCCGATCTCCTACCGCCTCGTGCGGCCGGAGGCGGCGGTCGACGTCCCCACCCTCGACGAGCACCAGCAGCGCGTCGTCGACCACCCGGGCGGGCCGCTGCTCGTGCTCGCCGGACCGGGCACCGGCAAGACCACCACGCTGGTCGAGGCGATCGTGGACCGCATCGAGCACCGCGGCGCCCGACCCGACGAGGTGCTGGCCCTGACCTTCTCGCGCAAGGCCGCCGAGCAGCTGCGCGACCGGGTCACCGCCCGGCTCGGCCGCACCATGTCGACCACGCTGAGCTCGACGTTCCACTCCTTCGCCTACGCGCTGATCCGCCGCTACGCGCCCGCGGAGCTCTACGAGGCGCCGCTTCGGCTGCTCAGCGCCCCCGAGCAGGACGTCGTGCTCCGCGAGCTCCTGACCGACCACCCGGAGTCGGTCCGGTGGCCGGACTCGCTGGCCCGCGCGCTCGGCACCCGGGGCTTCGCCCGCGAGGTCCACACCGTCCTGTCCCGCGCGCGCGAGAAGGGCCTCGACGGTCAGGACCTGCGCCTGCTCGGCGAGTCCGAGGGCCTGCCCGAGCTCGTCGCCGCCGGGCTCTTCCTCGACCAGTACCTCGACAGCCTCGACAGCCAGGGCGCCATCGACTACGCCGACCTCATCCGGCGCGCGACCATCGAGGCCGAGGCACACCGCGACGAGCTGCGCGCCAAGCTGCGCCACGTCTTCGTGGACGAGTACCAGGACACCGACCCCGGCCAGGTGGCCCTGCTCCGCGCCCTCGCCGGCGACGGCCGCGACCTCACGGTCGTGGGCGACCCGCACCAGTCGATCTACGGCTTCCGCGGCGCCGAGGTGCGCGGCATCCTCGACTTCCCGACCGAGTTCCCGCGCGCCGACGGCGCCCCCGCCGACGTGGTCGCGCTGCGCACGACGCGCCGCTTCGGGCCGCGCCTGCTGGTCGCGTCGCAACGCGTCGCACACCGGCTCGCGCTGCCCGGCTCGATCCCGCTCGAGGCACGCGAGGCGTTCCTCGCGCCCGAGGCGCAGCACGGCCCGGCCGGCGACGGACGCGTCGTCGTGCGCACCTTCGACACCGAGCGCGCCGAGGCCGAGCACCTCGCCGACCTGCTCCGACGCGCCCACCTCGAGGACGGCATCGCCTGGGACGACATGGCGGTCCTGGTCCGGTCCGGGCGCACCTCGATCCCGCCGCTGCGCCGTGCCCTCGGTGCCGCCGGCGTCCCCGTCGAGGTCGCCAGCGACGAGGTGCCGCTGGTCCGCGACCCGGCGGTGCTGCCGCTGATCGATGGCCTGCGCGCGGTCGTCAACCTGGACAACACCGACGTGGAGCACGTCGACTTCCTCGACCCGGCCCGCGCAGAAGCGCTGCTGCTCGGACCGCTCGGCGGTCTCGACGCCGGCGACGTACGCCGCCTCGCGCGCCAGCTGCGCGCCCGCGAGAAGGAGCAGAGCAAGGCCGAGGAGCGGGTGCCGCGCACCTCGCGCGAGCTGGTCCGGGCGGCCGTCGTGCAGTCGGGGACGCTCGACGGGCTCGAGGGCCCGGAGGTCACGCGTGTGCGGGCACTCGCCCAGCTGCTCGTCGACGCGCGCGACGACCTGGCCGGCGGCGCCTCCGCGGAGGAGATCCTGTGGACGCTCTGGTCGCGCACCGGCTGGCCGGCCCGCCTGCGCCGCTCCGTCGACCTGGGTGGCGGGGCCGCGCGCCGCGCCCACCGTGACCTCGACTCGGTCTGCGCGCTCTTCGAGGTCGCCGCCCGCGCCGAGGAGCAGCGCGACCACGTCGGCGTCCGGGCCTTCCTCGCCACCCTGGTCCAGCAGCAGATCCCGGCCGACACACTTGCCGACCGGGGCGCCCGCGGCGCCGCCGTGCGCCTGCTGACGGCGCACCGGTCCAAGGGCCTGGAGTGGCGGCTGGTCGTCGTCGCCCACGTCCAGCAGGAGGGGTGGCCCGACCTCCGGCGCCGCTCGACCCTGCTCCAGGCCGACCGGATCGGTGAGGACGGCATCGTCCCGCCCGTCTCCGCGCGCGAGCTGCTGATGGAGGAGCGCCGGCTCTTCTACGTCGCGTGCACGCGCGCGCGGCAGCGGCTCGTCGTCACCGCCGTCGCGTCGGCCGAGGACGAGGGCGAGCAGCCGTCGCGCTTCCTCGACGAGCTCGGCGTCACCGTCGACAAGGTCGTCGGCCGTCCGGTGCGACCGCTGTCGATGGCCGGCCTCGTCAGCGAGCTGCGCCGCACCCTCGCCGACCCGACCACCAGCGAGCCGCTGCGCGACGCGGCCGCGCGCCGCCTCGCCCGTCTGGCAGGGGAGTCGGTCGGCCAGCGGGCGCTGGTCCCGAGCGCCGATCCCTCGACCTGGTGGGGCACCCGCGCGGCGAGCCGCTCGGTGCAGCCGGTGCGCGACCCCGACCAGCCGGTGCCGGTGTCGGCCAGCGTGCTCGAGTCGTTGATGGTGTGCCCGACCCAGTGGTTCCTCGAGCGCGAGGCCGGCGGCGTCGCCCGCGCCCACCAGTCGGCCAACCTCGGCGAGCTGATGCACGCCCTCGCCCAGCGGGTCGCCGACGGCGAGGTCGAGCCCGCCGTCGACGTGCTGATGGAGCACGTCGACGCGGTCTGGGACCGGCTCGACTTCCGCACGCCGTGGTCGAAGGCCCGCGAGCACGAGCGCGTCCGCGCCGCGCTCGGCAGGTTCCTCCAGTGGCACCTCGACAACCCGCGCCGGCTGCTCGAGACCGAGGCCAGGTTCGCCACCGTCGTCGAGCTCGACAACGGCGAGCAGGTCCAGCTCACCGGCTACGCCGACCGGCTCGAGCTCGACGCCGACGGCAACGTCGTCGTGGTCGACCTCAAGACCGGCCGCACCAAGCCGAGCAACAAGGCCGTCGAGTCCCACGTGCAGCTCGGGCTCTATCAGTACGCCGTCGACCACGGGGCTGTCGACGACCGCATCGATGGCCCGGAGTCGGCGCCGGCGCATGCCGGCGGCGCCGAGCTGATCCAGCTCGGCATCCTCGACGACAGCACCACCGCCGTCGTGCAGGCGCAGGACGTGCAGCCCGAGGACGGCCCCGACCGCACCCTGCTCCGCGAGCGCCTGCGGCACACGGCGTCGCTGCTGCGTGCCGAGGAGTTCCCGGCCGTCTCCGGCCAGCACTGCCGCGACTGCTCGTTCGTGCCGATCTGCCCGATCAAGGGCGCCGGGTCGGTGACGTCGCAATGATCGCTGACATCGCGACCCCCGAGGACCTCGCCCGGGTGATGAGGACCGACTACGCGCCCAGCGACCAGCAGTGGGCCGCCATCTCGGCCCCGCTCAGCCCCGCCGTCGTGATCGCCGGCGCGGGCTCCGGCAAGACCACGCTGATGGCCGCCCGTGTGGTCTACCTCGTCGTCACCGGCCAGGTGCGCCCCGACGAGGTGCTCGGCCTCACCTTCACCACCAAGGCGGCCAGCGAGCTCCGCCACCGGATCCGCGCCGCCCTCACGACCGCCGGCGCGCTGGAGGAGACCGACGACGAGGGGGACGTGCTCGAGCCGACGGTCGCGACCTACAACGCCTACGCCTCGACCCTGCTGACCGACCACGGCCTGCGCATCGGGCACGAGCCCGACACCCGGGTGATCACCGACGCGGCGCGCTACCAGCTCGGGGCGCGGGCGGTCGACCGCTTCACCGGCGAGGTCCGCCACCTCACCGACCACCCGGCGACGGCGATCCAGAACCTCCTGGCGCTCGACAGTGCGATGAGCGAGCACCTCGTCACGCCTGCCGACGTCCGCGCCCTCGACGCCGACGCGCGCACCGGGTTCGAGCGGGCGCTCTTCGAGGAGGTCGCCGGCAAGGCGCGGACGACCTACCGCGAGCCGGTCGAGAAGGCGATCTCCGCGATCGACCGGCGCGGCGAGCTGCTCGGCCTGGTCGAGGCCTACCGCCGGCTCAAGCGCGACCTCGGGCTGATGGACTTCTCCGACCAGATCGAGCTCGGCGCGCGTCTCGCCAGCGAGCAGCCCGACGTCGGTGCGCTGGAGCGCTCGCGGTTCAAGGTGGTGCTGCTGGACGAGTACCAGGACACCTCGGTCGCGCAGGCGACGATGCTGTCCCGGCTGTTCGGCGAGGGGCACGCGGTCACCGCGGTCGGCGACCCCAACCAGGCGATCTACGGATGGCGCGGTGCGTCCGTCTCCAACATCCTCAACTTCGCCGACACCTTCCCGGCGGTGACCGGCGAGGTCCCGACGTACCCGCTCACCGTCAACCGTCGCTCCGACGCGCGCATCCTCGAGGTCGCCAACCGGCTCGCGGCGCCGCTCTACGAGAAGTACGGCCAGGTCGAGCCGCTGGTCGCCAAGCCGGGTGCCGAGGTCGGCTCCGTGACGCTCGGCGTCTTCGAGACCCACGGCGACGAGCTCGACCACCTGGTCACGGCCGTGCAGGAGGCGCACGCCGGGTCATGGGCCGCGATCGGGGTCCTCACCCGCGACAACGCGCACGCCGAGGACGTCTTCGACGCGCTCACCTCCGCGGGCGTCCCGGTCGAGATCGTCGGGCTCTCCGGGCTGCTCCGGCTGCCCGAGGTCGCCGAGATCGTCGCGACCCTCCACCTGCTGCACGACGTCACCGCGAACGCGTCGCTGCTGACCCTGCTCACCGGTCCGCGCTGGGCGATCGGGCCGCGTGACCTGCGCCTGCTCAGCCGACGGGCGCTGGAGATCGCCGGTCGTCAGGGCCGTGGCGGCGAGCCCGCCTCGATCACCGACCACCTGCTCGAGATCGCCGACGGCATCGACCCCGCCGAGATCCCGTCGCTCGACGACGCGCTCGCCGACCCCGGTGACGCGCTGTACTCCGCCGAGGCGCTGGAGCGGTTCGCCCTGCTGTCGGCGGAGCTGCGGATGCTGCGCACGTACGTCGGGGAGCCGCTGCTCGACATCGTCCGGCGGATCATCGACACCAGCGGCACCGATGTCGAGCTCGCGTCCGCGGTGAGCCCGGCTGCCGGTGCGCGCCGCGACAACCTCGACCTCTTCGTCAAGGCGGTGGCGGAGTTCCAGGCGGTCGACGGCGACGTCACGCTGCCGGCGCTGCTGGCCTACCTGACGGCCGAGGACGACCAGGGCAACGGCCTGGACGTCGCCACTCCCACCGAGGCCGACTCGGTCAAGCTGCTGACGGTGCACCGCTCCAAGGGACTCGAGTGGGACTCGGTCTTCCTGGTCGGGGTCTGCGAGACACGCTTCCCGTCCAACCGCTCCCGCACGCTGTGGACCTCCTCGCCCTCCATCCTCCCGGCGCCGCTGCGCGGCGACGCCCGCGACCTGCCGCAGCTCCAGGGCTGGGACAAGGCCGCCCTCGACGCCTACCGCCAGGACACCCGCGCCCACGACGCGGAGGAGGAGCTGCGGCTCGGCTACGTCGCCTTCACCCGCGCCGCCCACCACCTCTCCGTCACGTCGTACCTCTGGAGCACCCGGGCCACGCCGTTCGGGCCGTCCGCCTACCAGGCGACCGTGCGCGACCAGCTCGAGGCGTGGGGAGAGCCGACCGACGGCTGGCTCGACAAGCCGGTGAAGGGCGACCCCAACCCCTATGACGCCGTCGACCCGTCGCGTCCCTGGCCGCCGACCGGGGTCGGGCGCGAGGCGGCGCTGCGCATCGAGGCCGCCGGTCGGGTCCGCTCGGTCGACGTCGCGTCGGTCGACCACGGGCTCGACATGATCGAGGCCGCCCGGGTCGCCGAGTGGGACGCCGAGCTGGACCGGCTGCTCGTCGAAGCCCGGCGCGACCGCAGCACCGACATCGCCGTACCCCTCCCGAGCAGCCTGTCCGCCACCGCGCTGGGCCGGCTCCACGACGACCCCGAGACGTTCGCGCGCGAGCTGGCCCGGCCGATGCCGCGCCCGCCGTCCTCGGCCGCGCGGTTCGGCACCCGTTTCCACGCCTGGGTCGAGGCCCGGTTCGGGCAGCAGGACCTCTTCGACTACGGCGACCTCCCGGGGCGCGGTGACGCCGGCATCGACGACGACGCCGACCTCAAGGACCTGATCGCGACGTTCGAGACCGGGCCGTTCGCGACCCGTACGCCGCACCAGGTCGAGGCGCCGTTCGCCCTCGTGCTGGCCGGCCAGGTGGTCCGAGGCCGGATCGACGCCGTCTACGCCGACGGCGACCGCTACCTGCTCGTCGACTGGAAGACCAACCGGTCGGCGAGCGCCGACCCGCTGCAGCTCGCGATCTACCGGCTCGCCTGGGCGGAGCTGCACGGGCTGGCGCCCGAGCAGGTGCGGGCCGCCTTCTACTACGTGCGCACCGGCCAGCTGGTCGAGCCCGACGACCTGCCGGGCCGTGTCGAGCTGGAGGCCCTGCTGGGTGCCCCGAACGGGCCATCGTGAACGCCGGCTGACTCGGTCACACTGACCCCTACCCAGCGATCTCGGAGGCACCATGGGTACGACGCAGCGCCCGGAGCAGCAGTGCGACCTCGTCATGAAGGGGGGCATCACCTCGGGAGTGATCTACCCGGCGGCGCTGGTCCGGCTGGCGGAGAGCTACCGCTTCCGCGGGCTCGGCGGCACCTCGGCCGGCGCGATCGGCGCGGCCGTCGGCGCGGCGGCCGAACTGGGCCGCGAGCGCGGCGGCTTCGACGCGGTGGCCAAGCTGCCCGCCACCCTCGGTGACGGCGCGCTGGGCGAGCTCTTCCAGGCCCAGCCGCGCACCGCCGGGCTGCTGCGCCTGCTCTTCGCCTACCTGCGTTCGGGCTGGGCGGCACTGCTGCCCGCCGTGCTGCGCACCTTCCCCCTGACCTCGGTCGCCGGGCTGCTCCCCGGCGTCGCACTGGTCGTCGTCGGAGTCCTGGACGGTGACGTCGCCGGGATCCTGCTCGCGGTCGCCGGTGTCCTGCTCGCGGTGGTCGGCTGGCTGGTCGCGGTCGGCCTCCGGCTCGTCCGGATCGCCACCGTCGACGTACCGACCAACCTCTTCGGCATCTGCCGGGGTCTGGGCACGAACGGCACGCCGGGCTTCACGGAGTGGCTCTCCGACGCCATCGACGACGCGGCGGTCCTCACCGATGCGCAGCGCCCCCTGCTCTTCGGTGACCTGTGGGCCGGCGAGGTGGCGCGACCGGTCGCCGGGTTCGGGACGCCGATGCCGGCGCACCCGGAGATCGACCTCCGGATGATCACGACCTGCCTGAGCTTCGGCCGGCCCTACGAGCTCCCGATGGAGGTCCGCACCTTCTTCTACGAGGAGTCGGTGTGGGAGACGCTCTTCCCGCCGCACGTGATGGCGGCGCTGCGCGCAGGCAGCGACCCGGTGCCGGCCGACGTGGACGACGTCACGACGGAGACCGGCTGGCTCGACCTGGTCGCCAGCCGGCGCGGCCTGCGCCGGCTGCCGCCGGCGAGGTCGCTCCCGGTCATCGTCGCCACCCGGCTCTCCCTGAGCTTCCCGGCGCTGATCTCCGCGGTGCCGATGTGGGACGTCGACTTCGGCGCCGAGGACACGCCGATGTCGGTGGCGGCGGTGCGGGCCGCGCTCCGCGACGAGCGACCGACGCCGATCTCCGCGGTCAGCTTCCGCCGGCTCTGGTTCTCCGACGGCGGGCTGTGCAGCAACTTCCCGGTGCAGTTCTTCGACGGCGCGCTGCCGACCCGGCCGACGTTCGCGATCAACCTCGGCTCGTTCCCCGACGACCGGGCCCCGGACCCCGACCAGAGCCGCAACATCGAGTACGCCCGGACCAACGACGTCATCCCGGCGACGTACTCCGACCTCCCGACCTCCGGGATCGGCGCCCTGACCGGGTTCGCCGGACTGGCGTTCGGCACCGCCCGCAACTGGAACGACTCGTCGCACCTGCAGTTCCCGGGCTACCGCGACCGGATCGTGAAGGTCTTCCAGACCGACCGCGAGGGCGGGCTCAACCTCGACATGGAGCGCGACGTCATCGACGGCCTGGGCGCTCGCGGTGCGGCCGCCGCAGCGGCGATGGTCGAGCAGTTCGGCAGCGACCACTACCGCGAGCCGCACGCGACCGGGTGGGACAACCACCGCTGGGTCCGCTACCGGGCGCTGCTCGCGTGCATGCCGGCGTTCCTGGGCTCGTACGCCGCAGGACGCGCGGCGCTTGGCCTCGAGCTGGGCATCGAGAAGGACCCGCCGTCGTACCCCTTCACGCGCGCCGCCACCCGCGACCTGGCGGCCGAGCTGTCGGAGGCGCTCGACCGCGCCGCCGCGGTGGTCGGCGCCGCCGACCCGGAGACGATCGCGGACCTGAGCGGCGTGCCCAACCCCGAGGGCGTCATCCGGCGCGTGCCGCGGACCTGACGTCCTCCAACCAGCGGGCCACCCCGCGCGCGGCGGAGCGGCCGGCCCGGTTGGCGCCGATGGTGCTCGCGGACGGGCCGTAGCCGACCAGCTGCACCCGCGGGTCGGCGACGGCGGTCGTCCCGGCCCGGTCGAGCTGGATGCCGCCGTGCTCCGAGCGCAGGTGCAGGGGAGCGAGGTGCGCGATCGCGGGCCGGAAGCCGGTCGCCCAGAGGATCACGTCGGCCGGCCAGAGCCCGCCGTCCGGCAGGCGTACGCCGCCGGGCTCGATGCGCTCGAACATCGGGTGCCGCTCGTACGCCCCGAGCCGCTCGGCCTCGCGCTCCTGCTCGCGCAGCGCCAGGCCCGTCACGCTGACCACGCTCGCGGGTGGCAGGCCACGGCGTACCCGCTCCTCGACCAGCGCCACCGCCTGGCGGCCCCGGTCGGGGTTGAACTCGTCGGTGCGCCACACCGGCTCGCGGCGCGTGACCCAGAGCGTGTCGGCCGCGACCGGCGCGACCTCGCCGAGCAGCTGCACCGCCGAGGCGCCGCCCCCGACCACGACGACCCGCTTGTCCCGGAAGTGTTCGGGGCCGGGGTAGGACACCGTGTGCAGCTGCTCGCCGCGGAAGTCGGCGATGCCGGGGTAGTAGGGCAGGTGCGGCTGGGTCCAGGTGCCGGTGGCGTTGACGATCGTCCGGGTCCGCCAGGTGCGGTCGCCGGCGTGCACGACGAGCAGCTCGCCCTCGTCGGTCACGCGGTCGACCCGCACCGGTCGCAGCACCGGCAGGTGGTGGGTGCGCTCGTAGTCGCCGAAGTACGCCGGCACCACGGTGTTGGCGCGGCCCTCCGGCGTGCCCGGCGATGCCGAGTCGGGGAGCGCTGCGATGCCGTGCACGTCGTGCATCGTCAGCGAGTCCCACCGGTGCTGCCACGCGCCGCCGGGTGAGTCGTCGGCGTCGAGGACGACGTGGGAGAGCCCGCGGCGCTTGAGGTGGTACGACGCCGACAGGCCGGCCTGGCCGGCCCCGATCACCACCGCGTCGTACGTCTCCACGCTGGGTGAACACCCGCCCGGTCCCGGATGTTTCACCCGGCGACGTGGCCGGGCACACCCCCGGCATGGTGACGACCGACCCCCAGGGCGTGGCGTGGTCCGTCGAGCTGCGCAGCTCGGGCCGGGTCTGCGCCGACGTGCGACGCGGGCGGAGCCTCGTCTACGTCGTCGTCGCCGTCTGGTTGGGCCTCATCGCTGTGGGGCTGCTCGCCTTCACCGGGCTCGGCGGCCGGGTCGTCGGCGCACTGTTGCTGCTGCTCGCGGTGCCGATGCTCGTCATGACGGTCAAGCAGGTGGCGCGGGTCGGGAGCTGGCGCTCGCCGCAGGTGGTGGTCGACGCCGACGGCATCACGGTCCGCCACGGCTACCTGCGGGTGCCGTGGTCGGAGCTGGGCGGAGCGTTCGGCTACACGGCCAACCACAACCGGTGGGTCGCGCTCGTCCTGAGCGTGGAGTGCTACGAGGCCTGGCGGGCTCGACGTCCCTGGCTGGTGCGGGTCCTGGCTCGCCGCTGGCGGCGCCGGCGTCATGGCACCGTCAACCTGCCGCCCAACCTCGGTGTCGACAACGTGGCGTTCGCCGGGTGGCTGACGCACGAGGCCCGGGACCGCCGACTCAGTCAGCTCTGAGCGGTGCCCGCCTCGAGCGCGATCTCGACCATCGCGCCGAAGGTCTGCTCGCGCTCCTGCGAGGTCGTCTCCTCGCCGGTGACGAGGTGGTCGGAGACGGTGCAGATCGCCAGCGCTCGGCGGCCGTGCTTGGCCGCCAGCGTGTAGAGCGCGCTCGCCTCCATCTCCACCGCGAGCACGGCGTAGTCGACCATCCGCGCGGACAGCTCGGGCCGCGCCGGGTAGAAGGAGTCGCTGCTGTAGATCAGCCCGACGTGCGCCGTTCCGTTGGTCGAGCCCGTCGAGACCCCGGCAGCCTCCGCCGCCGCGCGCAGCAGCCCGAAGTCGGCGACCGGCGCGTAGTCGAGGCCCTCGAACGCGATCCGGTTCATCGACGAGTCGGTGCAGGCGCCGGAGGCGATGACGATGTCGCGCACGGCGACCCGCTCGGTCATCGCGCCGCACGAGCCGACCCGGATGACCGACTGCACGTCGTACTCCCGGAAGAGCTCGTTGGCGTAGATCGCCAGCGAGGGCTGGCCCATGCCGGAGCCCTGGACCGAGACGCGGTGGCCGCGCCAGGTGCCGGTGAAGCCGTACATGCCGCGCACCTCGGTGTAGCAGCGGGCGTCCTCGAGGAACGTCTCCGCGATCCACTTCGCGCGCAGCGGGTCGCCCGGCATCAGGACGAGGGGGGCGATGTCTCCGGCCTGGGCGCCGATGTGGGTGCTCACCTGCTGGAGCCTATGACTAGCCTCGACCGGGTGACGTATCAGCACGAGCGCCTCTCCGCCGGCGCGCACGACCGGGCCGGGGTGCACCGCGCCGACGACGCGTGGCTCGAGGAGAAGTGGGCCGACCCGGAGAGCCGGGTCCTGGTCGTCTCCGGCACCCGCGTCAAGCCGCATGAGGGCAGCCTCGACTGGGTGGCGCCCGCCGAGGCGCCCGAGGGCCTGCGGGTGCTTCTCGGCGAGCACGACGGGCGCACCTGGTTCGCGGTCATCGTGGACGCCGAGGTCTCGAGGACCGACGGCGGCTGGGCGCCGCTGCGCGGCCTGCTGCCCTTCCTCGCCGACGACACGCTCGCCGGGGCGCCCCTGGTCTTCCACGCGCTCGGCCTCGCCGAGTGGCTGTGGGTCACCCGCTTCTGCCCGCGCTGCGGCGAGCCGCTCCAGCCGCGCTCGTCGGCCCACGAGCTCGTCTGCGCCAACGGGCACACCCAGTTCCCGCGCACCGACCCGGCGGTGATCATGGTGGTCACGTCCGGCGAGCCCGGCTCCGAGGACGAGCGCTGCCTGCTCGGCCGCGGCGCGACCTGGCCCGAGGGCCGCTACTCCACGCTGGCGGGCTTCTGCGAGCCGGGGGAGACCCTCGAGGACGCCGTACGACGTGAGGTGCGGGAGGAGTCCGGCATCGAGGTGGGCGCGGTCGAGTACTTCGGCAACCAGCCGTGGCCGCTGCCGGCCAGCCTGATGCTCGGCTTCATCGGCCGGGCCGTCTCGACCGACATCGAGGTCGACCACCACGAGCTGGAGGACGCGCGCTGGTTCACCCGCGCGGAGATGAAGTCGCTCGCCGAGGCGGGCACCCTGCTGCTGCCGCGCGGTGTCTCGATCAGCCGGTCGCTGGTCGAGCACTGGTACGGCGGGGAGCTGCCCGGCCAGTGGTGAGGCCTCAGTGGTGAGGCCTCAGGCGGAGGCGAGCTCCTCGAGCTTGGCCTTCACCTGGATCAGCGACGGGTTCGTCTGCGCGGTGCCGTCGGAGTAGACCAGCGTCGGGACCGTCTGGTTGCCGTTGTTGGCCGACTCGACGATCTGCGCGGCCGACGGGTCCTGCTCGATGTCGACGATGTCGAAGGGGATGCCCTCACGGTCGAGCTGGCTCTTCAGCCGGTGGCAGTAGCCGCACCAGGGGGTGGTGTACATGGTGAAGGAGCTGCTCATCTGGGACTGTCGCCTCCGACGTCTAGGGTGTGGATCGTCCACCGGATCCAACCATCGCAGCCCAGGAGTTGTTCCCGCAGATGCCCGACCTCCTCGACGCCCTCGACCCCGAGCAGCGCCAGGTCGCCGAGGCGCTGCGCGGTCCGGTCCGGGTGCTGGCAGGTGCCGGCACCGGCAAGACCCGGGCGATCACGCACCGCATCGCCCACGGGGTCGCGACCGGCGTCTACGCGCCGACCGAGGTCCTCGCGGTCACGTTCACGACCCGGGCCGCCGGTGAGATGCGTGGACGGCTGCGTGCTCTGGGCGCCGGTGGGGTCCAGGCGAGGACGTTCCACTCCGCCGCGCTGCGCCAGCTGCGCTACTTCTGGCCGCGGGTCCAGGGCACCGAGCTGCCGACGCTCATCGAGTCCAAGATCGGCCTGCTCGCCTCCGCCGCCCGTCGGCAGCGGCTGAACGCCGACCAGGCGCTGCTGCGCGACCTCGCCTCCGAGATCGAGTGGGCCAAGGTCAGCAACGTCCACCCCGACGACTACGCCCGGGTCGCCCGCACCCGCGGCCGGTCGGTCTCCGGCCAGGACCACGACACCGTCGCGCGGGTCTTCGCGGCCTACGAGGACGTCAAGCGCGGCCAGGGCCGGATGGACATGGAGGACGTCCTGCTGCTCACGGCGGGGCTCCTCGACGAGGACGAGCGCGTCGCCGCCCAGGTCCGCAGCCAGTACAAGTGGTTCGTCGTCGACGAGTTCCAGGACGTCTCGCCCCTGCAGTGGGCCCTGCTGCGGCTCTGGCTCGGCGGCCGCGACGAGCTGTGCGTGGTCGGCGACCCCGCCCAGACGATCTACTCGTTCGCGGGCGCCGACGCGCGCTACCTGCGCGACTTCCGCACCGAGTACCCCTCGGCCGCCTCCATCGAGCTGGTCCGCAACTACCGCTCGACCCCCGAGGTGGTCGACGCGGCCAACACGCTGCTCGCCGCCTCGAGCAGCCGCGGGGTCGACCTGCGCGCGCAGCGGCCCTCGGGCCCGTCGGTCAGCTACACCCCGCGGCCCGACGAGGTCGCCGAGGCCGACGCGGTCGCCGCCCAGATCGCGCGGCTGCGCGACGCCGGCCGCTCGCTCGGCGAGGTCGCCGTGCTCTTCCGCATCAACGCCCAGTCCGAGTCGTTCGAGGAGGCGCTCTCCGCTCGCGGCATCCCTTACGTCGTCCGCGGCGCCGCCCGCTTCTTCGACCGCGCCGAGGTGCGCGAGGCCGTGACCCGGCTCCGCGGTGCTGCCCGGTCGGGCGAGGGCGCCGACGACGGCGTCGTCGCCGCCGTCACCGGCATCCTCGGCGGCATGGGCTGGAAGGCCGAGCCGCCCACCGGCCGCGGCCAGACCCGCGACCGCTGGGAGTCCTGGCAGGCGCTGGTCGACCAGGCCACGGAGTTCGCCGCGACGCCCGTCGAGGGCCGGAGCGCCGACCTGAACGCCTTCGTCGACGACCTCGACCGCCGCGCCTCGGAGCAGCACGCCCCGGTCGCCGACGGCGTCACCCTCGCGACGTTCCACGCGGCCAAGGGACTCGAGTGGGACTCGGTCTTCCTGTGCGGGCTCCAGGACGGCACCCTCCCGATCACCTACGCCGAGTCTCCGGCCGCGATCGAGGAGGAGCGCCGGCTGCTCTACGTCGGCATGACCCGGGCTCGCGTCGACCTGTCGCTGTCGTGGTCGCTGGCCCGCAACCCCGGCGGCCGCGCGTCGCGCAAGCCGTCGAGGTTCCTCGACCCGCTGCTGCCCGAGTCGGCGCGCACCACCGGTGAGCAGCCGCGCAGCCGCAAGGTGGCCAGCTGCCGGGAGTGCGGCCGGCCGCTGTCGACGGGCGCGGAGAAGAAGGTCGGCCGCTGTGCGGACTGCCCGGCGTCGTACGACGAGGCGCTCTTCGAGAAGCTGCGCGAGTGGCGCCGCGAGCGCGCCGGCGAGGAGGGCAAGCCGGCGTTCGTGGTCTTCACCGACGCGACCCTGCAGCTGATCGCCGAGCACAAGCCGCGGACCAACGAGGCGCTGCTCAAGATCAGCGGGATCGGCCGTTCCAAGGTCGAGAAGTACGGCGAGGACGTCCTCACGCTGGTCGACTGAGCCTCCCCCCGAGGGGTGGCAGAAACTTTTTGAGAAATGGTCAGTAAATCGTTTGCCCCTTACCTGTATGTACCGATAGTTTTCTCTCACTTGACCAGCAGCGCATCTCGGTCCTGGCACGACCGGCGCACTACGCATCGAAGGAGGTGGCTCCACATGAACAGCAACAAGCTCTGGATGACGGCTCAGATCCCGTCCGGCTTCGGCATGCCCATGGGCAGCCACGTCTCCTGCGCGACGACCGTCGTGCGCGAGCGAGTGGCAGCGATTGCCGGCACCACGGATGCCGCCAAGGCGGGCCTGGGTCTCACCCAGTCCTACTTCCCGGGGACCTCTGCCTGGAGACCACCGACCTGTTGACACCCAACAGCCATCGGCAGCCTCCAGGCCGCGAATCCCGAACCGGGATTCGCGGCCTTTCTGTTTTCCGAACGACCACCAGCACCGCACACCCCAGCGATCAGGTCAGAAGAAGGAGGTGAAACATGACCATCAGTGAACTCGTCCGCACCGATGGGACTGCCGAGGTGTCGGCCCAGGAGATCAGCCTGGGCCAGCTCCACGACCAGGCCAACCGGGTCGACGAAGAGCTGCTGCCCTGCCGGGTCAACAACCCGGAGCTCTGGTTCGCCGAGTCGCCCAGCGACGTGGAGTTCGCCAAGGAGCTCTGCCTGGACTGCCCGGTCCGGACCCTCTGCCTCGACGGCGCCCTCGAGCGTCGCGAGCCGTGGGGAGTCTGGGGAGGCCAGCTCTTCCTCCAGGGCGTGGTGATCCCGCGCAAGCGTCCGCGCGGCCGTCCCCGCAAGAACGAAGTCGCCGCCTAGGCAGCGTCCCGCAGCACCCGCCAGCACCACCCTCCGACAACGACGTCAAAGGACACCGAGATGAACTTCAGCACCGAGGACCTGGCTCGCGCTCAGGTGAGCACGCGACTCGTCGAGGCGCAGCACTGCCGACAGGGCCGCCGTCTGGCCCGTGTGATCCGCTCCGGCCGCCGGGCCGAGCAGGTCGCCCAGCAGGCCCGTCTCGCCATCGCCCGCACGCTCTGAGCACGCCGCAGATCTAGAAAGTCGACATGACTCCGATGAACACCTCCACGAACACGAACCCGAACGGACTCACCGAGATGAATCTTCTTCACGAAAATCTGGCCCGAGCGCAAATGTCCGAGCGCCTGGGAGAGGCGCACCAGCTCCAGCTGGGTTTCCAGCTGGCCCGTGCCCGTCGACTCAGCCGCAAGGCCGAGCAGGCGGCACAGCAGGCGCGTCTGGCCCTCGCTCGCGCGCTCTAGGACCACCGACACCGACCCCGAGAGCCGGTCCCGACGTACGACGTCGGGGCCGGCTCTCGGCCGTCGGAGGGGCGTACGTTGGACCGGTGACGACCTGCGACTTCTGCGGCAAGCAGGAGAGCGACGAGGCGAAGACGCTCACCTGGACCACGGCGACCGAGCGGGGACGCCAGCGCGTCTACTGCGACGAGTGCTCCCGCACCCACCTGCGTGCGATGGAGGGCAAGCTCGACAGCGAGTGGTGGTGACGCTCAGACCTCGACGCTCAGCACGATGTCGCCGGCTGACCGGCCGACCTCGACCGTGAAGGCGCCCGGCTCACGCACCCAGCCGCCGTCGGCCCAGTGCTCGAAGGCCCGCGCCGGTACGCCGATCCGCGCGGTCGCGCTGGCGTTCGGCTCCGCCTCGACCCAGGCGTGCCCGACCAGCCAGCGCACGGGCCGCTCGACCGCGCTGTCGGGCCGCGCGAGGTAGACCTGCACGAGCTCGCGCCCGGCCCGGTCGCCCGTGTTGGTCACGGTGACCGCCACCTCGGTGCCGCTGGTCGTGAGGTCGTCGTACGACCAGGTCGTGTAGCCGAGGCCGTGCCCGAACCAGTACGCCGGCTCGACGCCGTCGCGCAGGAACCGGCGGTAGCCGATGTGCAGGCCCTCGGTGTAGTCGAGGCGGCCGTCGACCGGGGTGGTCGAGGGCATCGCCGCGTCCTCCGACGCTGGCCAGGTGGTGGGCAGCCGGCCGCCGGGCTCGACCCGGCCGAGCAGCACGTCGGCGAGAGCGCCGCCGAACTCCTGGCCGGGGAACCAGGCGAGCAGGGTCGCGGCGACCTCGTCCCGCCAGGGCATCAGCACCGGTGCACCGGCGTTGACGACCACGACGGTCTCGGGGCGGGCCGCCGCGACCCGGTGCACCAGCTCGTCCTGACGACCCGGGAGCGCCAGGCTGGTGCGGTCGAAGCCCTCGCTCTCGACCTCCTCGCTGGTGCCGACCACGACGACCGCGAGATCCGCGGCAGCCGCGTCGGCGACGGCGTGGGCGAGCGAGGCGTCGTCGTCCTCGACGGTGCAGTCCACGGCGAGCTGCATCGACACGAGCAGGTCCTCATCGGCCGTGTGGTCCTTGACGACGTGCACGAGCGAGACCCGGACGGCCTGGCCCGCGGTCAGCGCCACGGTCGCCCACTCCTGCGGCGGGCGCATCAGCCCCTCGACCGGGTCGGCACCGGGCGGCAGCTCGAGCAGCTCGTCGAAAGCGGGCTGGTCGTCGAGGCGCAGCCGGTAGCGACCGACGCCGGAGGCGCCGATCCGGTAGTCGCCGGTCTGGTCGGCGGTGACGACCGCGTCCAGCGCGATCTCGGTGATCAGGGCGGGGTCGACACCCTCGAAGGCGTTGTTCCAGTTGAACGCCGAGCCCAGGCGGCGGTCCACGCCGAGGACCTCGCCGCCGGAGCCGCGGAACTCGACCCGGATGCCCGGCTCGCCGTCCGGGGTCGTCAGCAGCGCGGGGTCCGCGGCCGAGACCCGTTCGTGGCCGCGGGCGCCGAGGCAGTAGGTCACCTCGACGTCGGGTCCGAGCGCGGCGACCAGCCCGGCGAGCGGGGAGACGGTTGCGGGCGGGAAGACCAGGGCGCTGCCGCCGCCGAGGAAGCGGGCCTCGCGAGCGTTGGGGCCGATCACAGCCACCCGCTTGATACCGGGTCGCACGGGCAGCACCGGGGTCCCACCGACGGGAGCGTTGCGCACGAGGACGAAGCCGGCGGCGGCGGCCCGCTGGACCAGGGCGTCGCTCTCGGCGTCGGTCCAGGGCTCGACGGCCCGGGACCCCGGGCCGTCGGCGAGGGCACCCACGCGGGTGGCGAGCAGCAGCAACCGCAGGACCTTGGCGTCGACGTCGGTCTCGTCGACCCGCCCGTCGCGGACGGCGTCGACGAGCGCCTCACGCCACGGCCCGGTCGGCCCGGGCATGATCAGGTCGAGCCCGCCACGCGCCGCCGCCTCGGTCGAGCGGCCGGCGTACCAGTCGGTCATGGTGACGCCGTCGAAGCCCCACTCCTCGTGCAGGATCGCCCGCAGCATCGGGCTCTCGGTCATCGTCGAGCCGTTGACGGAGTTGTACGCCGCCATCACCGACCACACGCCGGCGTCGCGGACGATCGTCTCGAACGGCGCCAGGTAGAGCTCGCGCAGCGTGCGGTCGTCGACCTGCGCGTCGTAGGTGAGCCGGTCGGTCTCGGAGTCGTTGGCGACGAAGTGCTTGACGGTCGCGGCGACGCCCTGCGACTGCAGCCCCTCGACGAGCGCGGCGCCGATCGAGCCGGTCAGCACCGGGTCCTCACTGAGGCACTCGAAGTGCCGGCCGCCGTACGGCGAGCGGTGCAGGTTGACGGTGGGTGCCAGCACGACGTCGACGCCCTTGCGACGGGCCTCGTGCGCGAGCAGCTGGCCGAGGGTCGCGGTCAGCTCGGGGTCCCAGCTCGCCGCGATGGCCGTGGGCGAGGGGATGTTGGTCGACGGGTCGCGCTCGTCCCAGAGCTCGCCGCGCACGCCGGCGGGACCGTCGGAGGTCACCATCCGGCGCAGCCCGATCGCGGGCTCGTCGTACAACGCCCAGAAGTCGGCGCCGGTCAGCAGCCGCACCTTCTGCTCGAGGGTGAGGCGGGCGACCAGGGCAGGCAGGTCGAGGGAAGGCATCGAGGAGGACTCCAGGTCGAGAAGTGGATGGTGGGGGAGCGGGGCTAGGACTTCACGCCGCCCTCGCTGAGGCCGCTCTGCCAGAAGCGCTGGAGGGCCAGGAACGCGATCATCAGCGGGATGATCGACAGCAGCGCGCCGACGACGACGTACAGCTGGAGGTTGCCGGCGATCGCCTTCTGGCTGTTCCAGGTCGCGAGCCCGAGCGTGACCGGGTAGAGCTTGGTGTTCTGGAGCATCACCAGCGGCAGCAGGTAGTTGTTCCAGATGGTGACGAACTGGAAGAGGAAGATCGTGACCAGCGCGGGCGCCATCAGCCGCGACGAGATCGTGAAGAACGCCCGGAACTCGCCGGCCCCGTCGAGGCGCGCCGACTCGAGCAGCTCGTCGGGCACCGAGGCGGCGGCGTAGATCCGCGCCAGGTAGACGCCGAACGGCGACACGATGCTCGGCAGCAGCACCGCCCAGAACGTGTCGGTCAGGTCGAGCTTGCTGAAGAGCAGGAAGAGCGGCAGCGCCAGCGCGGTCGCGGGCACCAGGACGCCGGCGAGGATCACGTTGAAGACCACCTCGCGGCCGGGGAAGACGTACTTCGCCAGCCCGTAGCCCGCCATCGCGGCGAAGAGGGTGCCGATCGTGGCGCCGAGCGTCGCGTAGACGATGCTGTTGAGGACCCAGCGCACGTAGATGTGGTCCTGGTAGGTGACGACGTTCTTGATGTTGGTCCACAGCTCGAACTCGCCGTGGAACCACAGGCTGGTGTCGGTCAGGCCGCCGCGGGTGGTGCTGGAGGCGACGACCATCCACCACAGCGGCAGCAGGAAGTACGCCGTGCACACGACCATGAAGAGCGTGGCCGCGAGGACGGGGACCGGGCGGTCGCGGAAGCGGGTCCTGTCGACGGTGCTCACTGGAATGCCCTCCGCTGGGTGACCTTGAGGAACGTGAAGGAGAGCGCGCAGGTGATCACGGCGAGCACGACGGAGTAGGCCGCCGCCAGGTGGTAGTTGGGGATGCTCGAGGTCGCGTAGACGACCATGTTGGGCGTGTAGGTGCTGCTCACGGCGCTCGAGATGGTGCGGAAGATCTGCGGCTCGTTGAAGAGCTGGAGGGTGCCGATGATCGAGAAGACGCCGGTCAGCACGAGCGCCGGGGTGACGTGCGGGATCTTGATCGACCAGGCGATCCGCACCTGTCCGGCGCCGTCGACGGTCGCCGCCTCGATGACCTCCGACGGGATCGCCTTGAGGGCCGAGTAGATGATCAGCATGTTGTAGCCGGTGTAGATCCAGTTGACGACACTGGCGATCGAGAACATCACCAGGTCGGGCCCGAGCAGGTCGAAGCGGTCGGCGAAGGCCGGGATCGGCGTGGTGCCGGGGGAGAAGAGGAAGCCCCACATCAGCGCGGCGATCACGCCGGGCACGGCGTACGGCGCGAAGAGCGCCAGCCGGAAGAACCGGTGCCCGCGCAGCACCGGCGAGTCCAGCAGCAGCGCGAAGACCAGGGCGAGGCCGAGCTGGATCGGGATCGAGATCACGAAGAACTGGGCGACGCGGACCAGGCTGTGCCAGAACTCCGAGTCGGAGAAGACCTCGGTGTACTGGCTGAGCCCGCCGAACACGTCGTGGGCGACCCCGAAGGTGCCCTGGCGCTCGATCTTGAAGAAGGACTGGTAGACGGCGTACGCGATCGGCAGCACGTAGAACAGCGCGAACGAGAGCAGGAACGGCGTCAGGAAGCCGATCGCGGCCCGCCGGTGCCGCCGGCCGCCGGAGGGAGCCGCCGGCCGCCTGGTCCTCGTCGGAGCCGTCGTCGTGGGGGGCAGTGCCGTCATCGGGTCGGTGTCCTCCAGGTCCTCGGTGGGTGACGGGTGGTGCGTGCGGCCGGCCGGGAGAGGTCGACGGCCGGCCGGCCGCACGTCGGGGTGGTGGCGGTCAGTCCGCGACCGTCAGGGACTGCGACTTCATCGTCTCGACGGTCTTGTCCTGCGCGGACGTGAGCGCCTCGTCGAGGGTCCCCTGGCCGTTGACCGCCTTGCCCAGGCCGTCGGCGAGCGCGGCGTAGGTGTCGGTCATCGTCGGACCCCACTGGAAGCTCGGGTCGACCCCGGCCGAGGCCTGGGCGAACACCTCCCAGACCTTCTGGTCGCCGTAGTAGGGGAGTCCCTCGGTGAGCGCCGGCAGCTGCTCCTGACCCTCGGTGGTGGCCGGGTACTGGCCGCCGTTCTTGTTGTTGAGGGTGAGCGCGTCCAGGTTGCTGAACGCCCAGGTCGCGAACTTCGAGGCCTCGTAGGGGTACTTCGAGTTCTTGAAGACGACGGCGGTCGAGCCGCCCCAGTTGCCGGCCTTGTTGTCACCGGCGGTCCACTGCGGCATCGGCGCGACGGCCCACTTGCCGGCGGTCTTGGGTGCCGAGCTCTCGAGCAGCTTGGTGGTCCAGGCGGCGCCGATGATCGACCACTCCTTGCCCGAGTCCAGCGCCTTCCACTGCGGGTCGCCGAGGCCGGGCACGCTGTCGACGAGCTTCTCGTCGATCAGCTTCTGCCAGTAGTCGGCCACCTGCTTGGTCGCGTCGTCGTCGAGGGAGACGGTCCAGGTGTCGTCGTCGACCGAGAACCACTTCGCGCCGTTCTGCCAGGCCAGCGAGGTGAACCAGGCCGGCTGGTCGGGCGGGAAGTCGCCGATCGTGGCGCCCTGGGCGGCGATCTTCTTCGCGGCGTCGTAGTACTCGTCCCACGTCGTCGGCACCGGGATGCCGGCCTTGTCGAAGAGGTCCTTGCGGTAGTAGAGCGCCATCGGGCCGATGTCCATCGGGATGCCGTAGACGGCGTCCTTCTCACCGAAGCCGGTCTGGTCGATCGCCCAGGAGACGTACTTGTCCTTGGCCTCCTGGACCGGCTCGCAGGCGCCCACGTTGGTGAGGCCGTCCTGGAGGCGGAACGACGGGAGGTTGTCGAACTCGATCATGCCGATGTCGGGGGTCTTCCCGGCCTTGATCTGGTTCGAGTACGCCTGGTAGGTGCCCTGGTTGCCGCCGACGACCTCCTTGTAGTCGACCTGGATGTCGGGGTTGTCCTTGTTCCAGAGGTCGACGGTCTCCTGCATGCCGGGGACCCACGAGGTGAAGGTCAGCGTGACCTTCTTCCCGGCGGGCTTGCACGAGCCGGAGTCGGCGGAGGTGCCGTCCCCGTCGGAGTCGCTGCTGCCGCACGCGGCGGTGAGCAGCAGTGCCGCCGCGGCGAGGGCGGCTGCCGCTCCGGTGCGGCGCCTACGAGCTGTGCGCATCTGGCTGTCCCTTCCCTGTCCGGCCGGAGGCCGGGTGCGATGTCGAGATTCGTGTTCACGAGGGGGCGGCCGTCTCTGCGACGGGCTTGTGATGGCAGTCACAGCGGGTGGCCGGGGCGATCTAAGCACACTTGCTGACAGGTAAGTAAGTAGTGAGGGCGAAATTGTTACCTGCCGAGACCGGGGCGGCTCAACCGGCGGCGACCGCGGTGCGCTCCGCGCTGCCCCATCGCTCCAGGATCGCGTCGATCACGAGCGCGACGGTGGCCGGCATCTGGATCTCCTCGGGCGCCAGCAGCCACTGCACCTGGAGGCCGTCCATCACCGCGATGATCGCGCACGCGGCGGACTCGATCTCGTCCGAGGCCGGGTGCTCCTCGGCGGGCAGCGACGCCTCCAGGGCGGCGACGATCAGGCCGCGGAGCACGGCGAACCGCTCGCGGAACGACTCCTGGGCGGGGTGGCCCTCGGTCACCGACTCGGCCGAGAGCACGACGTACGCCTGGACGAGGCCGACGCGGCCGGTGTTGACGACCGCGGTGTGCACGAGGTGGCGCAGCAGGTCGGGGCCGCGCGGCGGCTCGTGGTTCTCGAAGCCGGCGACGTCCAGGCGCTCGCGGTGCGCGAGGGCCTCGACGAACAGCTGCTCCTTGGAGCCGAAGTGGTGCAGGATCCCCTGGTGGGTGATCCCGACCCGCTCGGCGATCTCGCCCAGGGACGCCTTGTGGAAGCCGCGCCCGCCGAAGACGTCGACCGCGGCGACCAGGATCTCGCCGCGGCGCTGCTCCGCCGAGACCCGGGGAGCACGTTGGCGAGCGGGTCCGGAAGTCGTCATGCGGCGCAGCCTACTCGCCACTTACCGCTCGGTCAGTTGGCGCGAGGGCGTCCCACGCGCAGCCGCAGTGGGGATGTCGCGACCACGACCGCCGCTGCGGGTCCAGGTCGACGTCCAGGTCGACGCTCGCCGACCACGTCGAGGGCGTCGCGCCCGCGAGGTAGCGGATCATGTCGCGCACCGCCCAGCCGGCGGCAAGGCTCTCGAGGACCGGGTCGTCCGGCGCTGCCGGTCGTCCGGCGAGCTGCTCCACGACCACGCCGCGACGCGGGTCGAGCTCGGCGAGGTGGGCGTCCACGCAGCGCAGGCAGGCCGTCGCGCCCGGCGCCACGAACGGGCCGACCCGGTATCCCCGGGGGCCGGCGCCGACCACCAGGTGCGGCTGCCCCGCCCGGACCCGGTCGTCGACGAGGTCGCGCGGCGGCTCACCCGCGGCGACCACGACCGCCAGGTCCGCGCCGTCCGCGCGGTCGGCCGGCACCGGAACGACGTCGGCCGCGCGCAGCAGCCGGACCACCTCGGTCGCCGGCCGCGCGTCGCCGACCACGGCCACCCGACCTGACCGCGGCGGGCTCGTTGCGGGGACGAGCATGCCGGCGGTGCGCAGCTCGCGCAGCGCCCGGTGCCCGGCGTGGGTGGCGGGGGAGGGCGCACGGCCCGCGGCGAGGTCGTCGAGCACCGCCTGCACGTCGGGTTCGTCGGGCACGACGACCCGCCACGGCGGGTCGAGGCCGATCTGGAGGTGGCGGTCGTCTCGGCGTACGACGTGCAGGCCCGGGCGCAGGAGGTCCATGCGGTCCTCCTTCCCCGGATCCGGGGCTCCGGACGGCTGTCCACAGGGCAGTCGCACCGAAATGCGACAGCGGCGCCGCCCCGGTGAGGGGCGGCGCCGCTGTGGAACTCGTGGGGCGCTGAGCGCGGGTGCGTCAGGCCTTGCCGAGGATCCGGTTGAGGTTCGTGCCACACACGGGGCAGACGCCCTTGGCCATCTTCGTGCCCTTGTCGTTGACGCGAATCTCGCCCTCGGCCTCGCGCTTCTCCTTGCACTTCACGCAGTAGAACTCGCCGCTCCAGGTCTCCGCCATGACGGCCTCCTTGCTTGTATTCATTTCACGGTCGTCGCGACGGGGATGAAGGGGAAGACCCGTCGGAGTCCAGCGGGGTGCCGCCGGACCGTCTCAGACCCTACGACACGCGTGGCTGAGCGTGCGACAGGCTCCCGGCGCGCCGTGGATGAGCGCGATTTCGCTCACGGCGCGCTCGGAGCCGGGTGGGTACCTTGAGCGCATGTCCCACGACCCCCTCAGCCTCAGCCACCTGCGCCTCGAGAAGCCCCGCGACGGCGTCGCCCTGCTCACCCTCGACAACCCCGACCAGCGCAACGCGATGTCCGACGAGATGACCTCCTCGTGGGTCGCGGCGGTCGACGAGCTGGCCGCCGACCGCTCCGTGCGCGCGGTCGTGGTGACCGGCGAGGGCTCGGCGTTCTGCTCCGGTGGGAACACCTCCTGGATCGCGAGCGAGCCGGACGCGTCGGTCGACCACCTGCGCACCCGGATGATCGCGTTCTACCGAGCCTGGCTGTCGATCCGCCGCCTCGAGGTCCCGACCATCGCGGCCGTCAACGGCGCGGCGATCGGCGCCGGCCTGTGCCTGGCGCTCGCCTGCGACGTCCGGTACGCCGCGGCCGGGGCGAAGCTCGGCGCGCCGTTCGTGAAGCTCGGGATGCACCCCGGCATGGCGGCGACGTACCTGCTCCCGAACGTCGTCGGTGAGGCGCACGCCCGCGAGCTGCTGCTCACCGGCCGCGTCGTGGACGCCGACGAGGCGCTGCGGCTCGGCCTGGTCTCGCGGGTCGACGAGCCCGCGTCGTTCCTCGACGGCGTGCTCGACACGGCCGCCGGGATCGCCGCGACCGCGCCGATCGCGAGCAAGCTGACCAAGCTCGCGCTGCGCGACGGCGGCCACGCGGACGTCGAGGCCTGCCTGCAGTGGGAGGCGATGGCCCAGCCGATCACGCTCGCGACCGCGGACCTCCAGGAGGGCATCCGGGCGGCGCAGGAGAAGCGGGCTCCAGAATTCACGGGCAGCTGAGCAGCGCAGCCCGGCCCACGAAGAAGAGGCCCCCGCTCCGCCAGCCGGACACTTGCCTTCCCCTTGCGAGTGTCCCTCGGCGGCCCGGAGGCCTCATCTGGGGACGACGCTAGGAGCAGGGCGGAGCGCGGGTCAACGCGCCGCCGCCCCAGCCTGTGGACAACGTTGTGGACAAACCTGTGGAAGAGCGGCCGCGCCGGTGGAGGACGCGGCCTGTCGGTGGGAGACGGCTGTGGACGACGCGCCGCGCGGGGACCGCCACGCGGCGCTGACCAGCGACAATGGCTCTCCACCGGGTGTGGAGGAAAGAAACCCGGGACTGATTTCGGGAGGAGACGGCGTGTCGGACGACGGGACCTACGACGGGGGGCCGGTCGCGGCCCTGCGCCGGATCGCGTTCCTGCTGGAGCGCGCCCGCGAGGACACCTACAAGGTCAAGGCGTTCCGCGGCGCGGCCGCCACGATCCTGCCGATGCCGGCCGACGACGTCGCCCGCGCCGTCGAGGACGGCACCCTCACCAAGCTGCCGGGCGTGGGGGCCAGCTCCGCCAAGGTGATCGAGCAGGCCGTCCGCGGCGAGGTGCCCGAGCGGCTGGCCGCGCTCGAGCGCGACCACGGCGGACCGCTCACCGCGGGCGGCGCCGAGTTGCGGGCGGCGTTGCGCGGCGACCTGCACTCCCACTCGGACTGGTCCGACGGTGGCTCGCCGATCGAGGAGATGGCGTTCACCGCCATCGAGCTCGGCCACGACTACCTGGTGCTCACGGACCACTCGCCGCGGCTGACGGTCGCGCACGGGCTCAGTCCCGAGCGGCTGACCCGCCAGCTCGGCGTCGTCGACGCCGTCAACACCCACCTCGGCGGCGGCTTCACCCTCCTCAAGGGGATCGAGGTCGACATCCTCGACGACGGCTCGCTCGACCAGGAGGACGAGCTGCTGGCGCGGCTCGACGTCCGGGTCGCGAGCGTGCACTCGAAGCTGAAGATGGACGCCCCGGCGATGACCAAGCGGATGATCGGCGCCGTGCGCAACCCGCGCACCAACGTGCTCGGGCACTGCACCGGCCGGATGGTGATGGGCAACCGGGGGACCCGGGCCGAGTCGCAGTTCGACGCGAAGGCGGTCTTCGAGGCCTGCGTCGAGCACGACGTCGCGGTCGAGATCAACTCCCGTCCCGAGCGCCGGGACCCGCCGACACGCCTCCTGGAGCTGGCCCGCGACGTCGGCTGCCTCTTCTCGATCGACAGCGACGCGCACGCTCCGGGGCAGCTCGACTTCCAGGTCTACGGCTGCGAGCGGGCCGAGGAGGCCGGCATCGACGCCGACCGGATCGTCAACACGTGGCCGCGGGAGCGCCTGTTGACCTGGGCGAACGGCTAGTTTCAGGTCATGTCGTCTGCGGGGGAGACCAGGCCCGAGGTGGAGGTACGTCGCTCGAAGCGCCGCCGCCGTACGGTCTCCGCCTACCGCGACGGCGACCGGGTCATCGTGCTGATCCCGGCCTCCCTCTCGCGCAAGGAGGAGGCGGAGTGGGTCGAGACGATGATCGCCCGCCTCGAGCGCTCCGAGCGCAAGCGCAAGCCCAGCGACGAGGACCTGATGAAGCGGGCGAAGTCGCTCAGCGACCGCTACCTCGGCGGCCTGGCGCTCCCGGAGTCGGTGCGCTGGGTCGACAACCAGGAGGCGCGCTGGGGCTCGTGCACGCCGGGTGACCGGTCGATCCGCCTCTCGGCGCGGCTCCAGGGGATGCCGTCCTGGGTGATCGACTACGTGCTGATGCACGAGCTGGCCCACCTCTTCGAGGCCAGCCACAACGCGCGGTTCTGGGGGTGGGTGGACCGCTACCCGCAGGCCGAGCGCGCGAAGGGCTTCCTGGCCGGCTGGTCAGCCGCGGCCCGGCTGGACCCGCCCCCGGGCGAGGGCGACGAGGTCGACTAGGTCGGGTTGCGGGTCGGGCAGCGCGTCGGCCGGCCACCAGCGCACGTCGAGCGACTCCTCGCTGACGGCGTGCTCGTCGCCGGCGGGCGCGACGGCGACGAACCGCACGTCGAGGTGGTGCACGTCGCGCGTCGGGCCGCAGAACGGTACGGCGTGCTCGCTCAGCTGGACCGGCACCGGGTCCAGCCGCAGCCCGGTCAGCCCGGACTCCTCGGTGGCCTCGCGCAGCGCGGCGCCGGCCAGCGTCTCGTCGCCGGGCTCGCAGTGCCCGCCGAGCTGGAACCACCGCCGCGCCTTGGCGTGCAGGGTCAGCAGCACCTCGGTGCCGTCGGGGCTGAGAACCACCGTGCTCGCGGTGACGTGGTCCGGCCGGCACTCACGCGTCAGGCCGTCCGGGTGCTCGCGCAGGTGTACGACGTACCGCTCCCGGAGCGCCTCCTGGGCGGCGTTCGGTGCCCGCCAGCCGGTCAGCACGGCGAGCGCGTCGGCGTGGAGGCTCACTCCTCGGGCTCGTCGAGCAGCTTCTTCAGCTCGGCGTCGAAGTCCTCGTCGCTCAGCGTGGCCGGCGCCGACGCGTCCTCGCGGAAGCCGAGCGGGTCGTCGAGGTCGGCCGGCGTCGGCAGCAGGTCGGGGTGCATCCACACGCCGTCGCGGGCCTCGGTGCCCTGGCGGGTGCGCAGCGAGCCCCACAGGGTGGAGGCGTCGCGCAGCCGCCGCGGGCGCAGCTCGAGCCCGACCAGCGTCGCGAAGGTCTGCTCCGCCGGACCACCCGCGGCGCGGCGGCGACGGAAGGTCTCCTGGAGCTTGCCGGCGGTCGGCATCCGTTCGGCCGTCGCCTGGCCGACGACGTCGTCGACCCAGCCCTCGACCAGTGCGAGCGCGACCTCGAGCCGCTGCAGCGCGGCCTCCTGGGCAGGGGAGCGCTCGAGCTCGAACATGCCGCCGTCCAGCAGCTCCTGCATGGACTCGGGGTTGGCCGGGTCGATGCCGCGCATCTGCTCCTCGATGCGCGACTGGATGCCCTCGGCGTTGATCTCGATGCCGCGGGCGTAGTCGGTGACGGCGCCGATCAGGTAGTCGCCCAGCCACGGCACGTGGGCGAAGAGCCGCTGGTGGGCGGCCTCGCGGAGCGCGACGTACAGCAGCACGTCGTCCGCGCTGACGTCGAGGTCGGCGGCGAAGGCGTCGAGGTTGGTGGTCACGATCGCGGCGCGGCCGGCCGCGGCCAGCGGCAGCCCGATGTCGGAGACGCTGAGGACCTCGGACGCGAGCGCGCCCAGGCCGGAGCCGATCTGGCCGGCGAGCATGCCGCCGACGGCCTTGCCCAGGATCCCGAGCAGCGGGCCGGACATCTCCCGGGCCTCCGGCGGCAGCGCGCCGCCGAGTGCCTGCACGGACGACTCCGCGATCGGCTCGACGAGCACCTTCCAGACGTCGGTGGTGCCGACGACCCACTCCGCGCGGCTCCACGCCGCCGGGGTGGTCACGCCGGACGGGAACGCGGTCGTCTCGTCGAGCCAGTGGTCGGCGAGTCGGATCGCGTCGGCGACCGCGTCGCTCTGCCGCGAGCTGGGAGTCGGGTCGGGCGACTGGGCGACGGTCTTGCGGGCCAGGTCGAGCGCGAACTCCCAGTTGATGGGGCCGTCGTGCGGCTGCAGGAGGTTCTGGAGCTGGCCGAAGAGCTGGCTCAGGTCGGGCATCGCGCCGCTACCGGCGGCACCGCCGAAGAGCTGCTCGAACGGCGTGCCCTTGAACGGGTTGTCCGCGCCGTCATCCGGGTTGTCACCGGGCTTGTCACTCATGCCTCCACGGTACGCGGATACTGTCTGCCCCGTGTCCGCCATCCGTCTCGTCGACCTGCGCGAGGAACCCCTCGACGTCACCGAGGTCGTTGACGCCCTCGACGACGACGCGTCGGGCGGGCTGACCCTCTTCGTCGGCCGGGTCCGCGACCACGACCACGGCAAGGGCGTGGTGGGCCTCGACTACACCGCGCACCCCACCGCCCTCGACCGGCTCAACGACGTCTGCGCCCGGATCGCGGAGGAGTACGACGTGCAGGGCCTGGCCGCGGTGCACCGGGTCGGGAGCCTCGACATCGGCGACATCGCGGTCGTCGTCGCGACCGCGTCGGCCCACCGCGGGGAGGCGTTCGCGGCCTCGCGGGCCCTGATCGACACCCTCAAGGCGGAGGTGCCGATCTGGAAGCACCAGCGCTTCGGCGACGGCACCGAGGAGTGGGTCGGGACGCCCTAGTGGCGAGCCTCCCCGCCGCGGGGCACCGCAGTGCCTAGCCTCGACCCGTGGAGATCCTGCTCTGGCTGGTGCCGTCGGTCGTCGTCGCCGTCGTGGCCATGCTCTGGGTCGCCTGGCTCGGCCGCGAGGGCCGCGGCGAGGTCGACCGCGACGTCGCCGTACGCCGGCTCGGGGACGCGCTGGAGGGTGACCGGCGCCGCCGTCGCCGGCCGGCGCCCGGCTACGCGGCTCCACAGCCCGAGGTCGACCGCAGCACCGGCATCGCGGTGCGCCCGTCGCGCCGCGCGTCCTGACCTCTCGCACGCGCGTTGGGTGGGTCTGACAGTCTTGGCGCCATGACGCAGCGGACCCTTGCCGGCCTCCTGGCCGTGCCGCTGCTCCTCGCCCTGTGGGTGGCCGCCGCCTTCGAGGCGCTGCCGTACGTCACCTACAGCCCCGGACTGACCGTCAACGTGCTCGGCGACAACGACCAGGGCAAGCCGATCATCCAGATCGACGGCAAGCCGACGTACGCCGACGACGGCCAGCTGCGGATGACCACCGTCTACGTCTCCCAGCGCGACGCGCACAACCACCTCTTCGAGCTGATGCACGACTGGATCAGCCGCTCGGACGCCGTCTACCCGAAGGCAGCCATCTACCCCGAGGGTGGCACCGTCGAGCAGGACAAGCAGGAGGGGCAGCAGGAGATGACGTCCTCCCAGGACGCCGCGACCGCAGCCGCGCTGACGCAGCTGGGGTACGACGTGACCGAGGCCGTCGTCTCCGGCGTCGAGAAGGGCTCGCCGGCGGACGGGCAGCTGGAGAGCGGCGACGTGATCCTCACCGTCGACGGCACCAAGACGCTCGACTCCGACGACGTCGTGTCGGCCGTGACCGCTGCCGAGGCGGGGAAGCCGATCGCGTTCGAGGTACGCCGCAAGGGCAGGACCGTCCAGGTCTCCGTCACCCCGCGCCAGGTCGACGGGCACCCCCAGGTCGGCATCCAGGTCGGCACCAAGACCACCGACTTCCCGGTCGACGTGACCATCGCGATCGACCCCTCGATCGGCGGCCCGAGCGCCGGCCTGATGTTCAGCCTCGGCATCTACGACAGCCTCACCAAGGGCTCGCTGACCGACGGCCGCACCATCGCCGGCACCGGCACCATCGACGCGGCCGGCAACGTCGGCCCGATCGGCGGCATCCAGCAGAAGATCGTCGGGGCCCGCAACGACGGCGCCGAGCTCTTCCTCGTGCCCCCGGACAACTGCGACGAGGCCGTCGGCGCCCAGAACGGCGACATGCGCCTGGTCGAGGCGCCGAGCACCGAGAGTGCGATCGACTCGATCAAGAAGTGGGTCGCCGACCCGGACGCCAAGCTCCCGACGTGTGGGGATGACGCAGCATGAGCGAGTACGACTCCGAGCTCCCCGGCTTCGACAACGTCGACCCCGCGCTGGCCGCGGCGGTCCTCGAGATCGAGGAGCACATCGCCGCCGACGGTTGGGACCAGCCGTCGCGGCTCTACGCGCTGGTCGACACCGCCGACCTGGTGGCCAAGGAGCCCGCGCTCGCCGCGGCGATGGGGCTGGACGACTCGTCCGCGGCCGGGTCGCTGACGCCGGTCGAGCAGGAGCTCCTGGCTCCGGGCCGCACGCTGGAGGAGGCGCTCGGCTCGATCAGCTGGCCGCCCGGCGTGACCGGGTGCGCGGCCGTCGTGGAGCGGCTGGTGCTGCCGCCCGACGCCGACGCCCAGATCCCCGACGACCCGAAGTCGGCCGAGGAGTTCGCGCGTGAACACCCCGACCGCCAGGAGGTCCGCATCGTCGCCGGTGCGACCCGCGCGGGCGCGACGTACTGCGCCCTGCGGCTGAAGGCCCATGACGACGACCAGTCCGTGGTCGGGGGCGCCGACCTGGTGCCCGGACTGCTGGAGCTGCTGATCGCCACGCTCGAGGACGAGCCCGAGTAGGGCCGGAAGAGGAAGAGACCACGCATGAGTGAGCTGTTCGACGAGGAGCCCCAGGCGGAGCCGCCCCGCGGGTCGCGGCGTTCGCGCGCGCTGATCATCACCGCGGTGGTGCTCGTGCTCGCGTTCCTCGGGCTGTCCACCGTCGCGTCGCTCTACACCGACCGGCTCTGGTACCAGGACGGCGGCTACTCCGGCGTCTTCAGCACGCTCTTCTGGACCAAGACCGGCCTCTTCCTCGCCTTCGGCGCGGTGATGGGCCTCGTGGTCGGCGTGAACATCTACCTCGCCTACCGGTTCCGCCCGTTCTTCCGGCCGAACTCGCCCGAGCAGAACGGCCTGGACCGCTACCGCGACGCCGTCACCCCGATCCGCACCTGGCTGCTCATCGGCATCCCGGTCGTGCTGGGCGCCTTCGCCGGCAGCTCGGCGATCGGCGAGTGGCGCGACTACATGCTCTGGCGCAACGGCGTGCCCTTCGGCGAGACCGACCCGTGGTTCGACAAGGACATCGGGTTCTACGTCTTCACGCTGCCCTGGCTGCACTACCTCGTCGACTTCACGATGGCGGTCCTCGTCGTCGCGCTGATCGCGGCCGTCGTCGTGCACTACCTGTACGGCGGGATCCGCCTGCAGGCCACCCGGGACCGGCTCTCCGGCGCCGCCCAGGTGCAGATCTCGGTGCTGCTCGGACTCTTCGTGCTGGCCAAGGCCGTGGACTACTACCTCGACCGTTTCGACCTGGTGCACAAGTCGGGCTCGCTGATCACCGGCATGGACTACACGGCCGACAACGCGATCCTCCCGGCCAAGAACATCCTGCTCGGCATCGCCGTCATCTGCGCGATCCTCTTCTTCGTCAACGTCTGGCGCCGCACCTGGCTGCTGCCCTCGGTCGGGCTCGCGCTGCTCGCCGTCTCGGCGATCCTGCTCGGCCTGATCTGGCCCGGCATCGTGCAGCAGTTCCAGGTGAAGCCGTCCGAGGCCGACAAGCAGGCGCCGTACATCCAGAGGAACATCGACGCCACCCGCGCGGCCTACGACGTGGGCGAGGACAAGGTCGAGGTCGAGGACTTCACCGACTCGCAGGTCGTCGAGCCGCCGCTGGCGCTGAACGCGAAGACGTCGTCGATCCCGCTGGTCGACCCGAAGCTGGTGCGCCAGACCTTCGAGCAGAACCAGCAGGAGCGCGCCTACTACTCGGTGGCCGACGTCCTCGACGTCGACCGCTACAAGATCGACGGCACCGACCGGGCGCTCGTCCTCGGCGTGCGGGAGATGGACCAGAGCGGCATCGACCCCAACGACCGCAACTGGTCCAACCTGCACACCGTCTACACGCACGGCTCCGGCGTCATCGCGGCGTACGCCAACCAGCGCAGCGAGGCCAACCTCGTGCCGTCGGTCAGCGACGACGACAAGACGCAGTGGGCCGAGGGCGAGGGCCCGGGGGAGGACGCCCTGACGAAGGCCACCGGCGGCTACAAGGAGCAGGTCTACTTCGGTGAGCTCAGCCCCGACTACTCGGTGGTCGGCAAGGCCAGCGACGACTCCAAGAGCGTCGAGCTCGACCTCGGCTCCTCCGACGCCAACGGCTCGGCGACCGACGAGACCACGACGTACGAGGGCAAGGGCGGCGTGCCGATCGGCAGCACCTTCCGCCAGCTCATGTACGCCGTGAAGTTCGGCGAGCCGAACTTCCTGCTCTCCGGCCGGGTCAACAGCAACAGCGAGGTCATCTACAACCGCGACCCCGCGACCCGGGTCGAGAAGTTCGCGCCGTGGCTGAGTGTCGACAGCGACCCCTACCCGACGATCGTCGACGGTCGCATCGTGTGGGTGCTCGACGGCTACACGACGACCAACAACTACCCGGGCTCCGAGCGCGAGTCGTTCAAGAAGATGACCGACGACTCGCTGCAGGACCAGAGCGAGCTGCGCACGCTGCCCACCGACGAGATCAACTACATGCGCAACGCCGTCAAGGCCACGGTCGACGCGTACGACGGCACCGTGACGCTCTACGAGTGGGACGAGAGCGACCCGATCCTCAAGACGTGGGAGAAGGCGTTCCCGGGCACCGTGCAGCCGAAGTCGGACATCCCGGAGCAGCTGATGGAGCACATCCGCTACCCCGAGGACATGTTCAAGGTGCAGCGCTACCAATACGCGCGCTACCACGTCACCGACCCGGTGCGCTGGTACAGCGGCAACAACCGCTGGGCCGTCCCGGAGGACCCGAACTCCTCGGGCCGCCTGCAGCCGCCGTACCGCGTCTTCGTGGACGAGCCGGAGAGCAGCACGGGCGACCAGGGCACCTTCTCCCTGACGTCGACGTTCGTGCCCTACAACAAGAGCAACCTCGCGGCCTTCGTCTCCGTCGACTCCGACGCCACCTCGCCGGACTACGGCAAGATCCAGGTCCAGCAGCTCACGAACCAGAGCGCCAAGGGGCCCGGGCAGATCGCCAACGACTTCATCTCCGACACGAACGTCGCCGACAAGCTGGCGCAGTTCAACCGCAGTGGTGGGCAGGTGATCTACGGCAACCTGCTGACGCTGCCCATCGACGACGGGCTGATCTACGTCGAGCCGGTGTACGCCGTACGCCCCGGGTCGACCGCGAGCTACCCGAGCCTCGCCTACGTGCTCGTCTCCTTCAACGGTGAGGTCGGCATCGGCACGTCGCTGCCCCTCGCCCTCGCCGACGCCATCGGCGTGGACGACGTCGGTGGTGGCACGGGCGGCGGCACGGGCGGCGACACCGGTGGTGACACCGGCGGCGACAACCAGCCGACCGGCACGCTCGCCCAGCAGATCCGGGCCAAGCTGCTCGCCGCCGACCAGGCCTTCCGCGATGCCGACACGGCCCAGCGCAACGGCCAGTCGGTGAAGTGGGCGCGGCTGGTGGAGAAGGGCGAGGCCCTGGTCGCCCAGGCGGTCAAGCTGGCCCAGCAGCAGCCGGCCACGCCGTCCGACAACCCGTCGAGCAGCCCGTCCGCCAGCCCGTCGGACGGGGCGAGCCCGTCCTCGAGCCCGAGCGCGAGCCCGTCGTCCTGACCCCGATTTGGCCCGCCCGACACCGGTCTGTAAGGTTGGTTTCACCGACGCGGGGTGGAGCAGCTCGGTAGCTCGCTGGGCTCATAACCCAGAGGTCGCAGGTTCAAATCCTGCCCCCGCTACAAATCCGAAAGGCCCTCACAGTCTGACTGTGAGGGCCTTTCGCTTGTCCGCGTCAGCTGCAGCAGGCCGTGGCGACCTCGGGCAGCGGCGCGTCGGCGAGGACCACGTAGTTCTCCCAGCGCTGGCCGTCGGGGCCGGTGACCCAGTGCTTGTCCTGGCGGGCGTGGCAGCACACCACGTCGCCCTCGACGTCGAGGGTCAGGCCGGCGTCCTCGAGGCGGTCCGCCTCGGCGTGGACCTCCTCGACCGACGTCCGCTCGACGCCGACGTGGTTGAGGGTGCCGGTGGCCGAGGGGTTCTCGAAGAGCACGAGCTTCACCGGCGGGTTCTCGACGGCGAAGTTGGCGTAGCCCGGTCGGCGCTTGGCCGGGGGAGTGTCGAAGAGGGTGGAGTAGAAGTCGACCGCCGCGTCGATGTCGTCGACGTTGAGGGCGAGCTGGATGCGGGACATGAGTACCTCCTGAGACATTGATGAACTTCGATGCGATGAGACTGGACCCAGACATCGGGATCTGTCAATATCGACGCATGTCGAAGTCTCTGCTCGAGCTGACGCCGGTCGAGGCCGTCGCCTGTTGCTCCCCGGTCACCCGCGAGCCGCTGTCGGCCGAGGCTGCCGAGCGGATCGTGCCGTTGGTCAAGGCGATCGCCGACCCGGTGCGGCTGCGGCTGCTGTCGCTGGTCGCGTCGCACGCGGACGGGGAGGCGTGCGTCTGCGACCTCAACGACGCCTTCGACCTCTCCCAGCCCACGATCAGCCACCACCTCAAGCTGCTCCACGAGGCCGGGCTGCTCGACCGTGAGAAGCGCGGGGTGTGGGTCTACTACCGCGTGAACGCGGGCCCGCTCGGCGACCTGGCCGCGCTGCTCGGCGGCGTCACCGCGTGACGGACCTCGCGCGTCGCGCCACGGCCGAGCTGGTCGGTACGGCGTTCCTGGTCGCGGCAGTCGTGGGCTCGGGCATCGCGGCCCAGCGGCTGTCGCCCGACGACACCGGGCTGCAGCTCCTCGAGAACAGCCTCGCGACCGGTGCCGTGCTCGTGGCGCTGATCCTCGCGCTCCAGCCGGTCTCCGCGTCGTTCAACCCCGTGGTCACGCTGGTCGAGCGGGCGTTGGGATCGGTCGACACCGTGGCGGCCGCGGTCCTCGTGGTCGCGCAGGTGGTCGGCGGTCTGGTCGGTGTCGTGGTCGCGAACCTGATGTTCGACCTCGACGTCGTCAGCGTCTCCACCCACGAGCGTGGCGGCTCCGGCCAGCTGGTCGGCGAGGTCGTCGCGACCCTCGGTCTGGTGCTCGTCGTGTTCGGGACGCTGCGCTCGCCGCGGATCGAGACGGTGGCGTTCGCGGTCGGCGGCTACATCGCCGCGGCGTACTGGTTCACCAGCTCGACCAGCTTCGCGAACCCGGCCGTCACCATCGCCCGGATGCTCTCCGACACCTTCGCCGGGATCGCGCCCGCGTCGGTGCTCCCGTTCGTCGGCATGCAGCTGCTCGGTGGCCTTCTGGGTGCCGGGCTCGTGCTCGTGCTGCACCCCCGGACCGGCGCCCCGATCGAGGAGATGCCGTGAGCACCCCCACCGTCCTGTTCGTCTGCGTCCACAACGCCGGCCGCTCGCAGATGGCCGCCGGCTACCTCCAGCACCTCGCCGGTGACCGGGTCGCCGTGCTCTCCGCCGGCTCCCAGCCGGCCGACCAGGTCAACGCGGTCGCCGTCGCCGCCATGGCGGAGGAGGGGATCGACATCGCCAGCGAGCAGCCCCAGCTGCTCAGCGACTCGGCTGTGCAGGAGGCCGACGTCGTCATCACCATGGGCTGCGGCGACGCGTGCCCCTTCTACCCCGGCAAGCGCTACGAGGACTGGGTCCTCGACGACCCGGCGGGGCAGGGCATCGAGGCGGTGCGCCCGATCCGCGACGAGATCCGGCGACGCGTCGAAGCCCTCCTGGCGGACCTCGCCGGGTGACGGTCAGGCCTCGCCGCGGTGCACGGTGAACCCGTGCTCGATGGCCCAGACGGCCGCCTGGCTGCGGGTGGTCACGCCGATCTTGCGGTAGGCCGTGCGGATGTAGGACTTGACCGAGTTGATGCTCAGGAAGAGGCGGTCCGCGATCTCGTCGTTGCCGAGTCCCTGGGCCACCAGGGCGAGGACCTGCGACTCGCGCTTGCTCAGGCCGAGGTCGGTGCCGAGATGCTGGGCGCGCTGCGCGGAGGTGCTCGATCCGACGACCGGGTCGGGACCGTCGTCACCGGGCAGCCAGCCGGTCATCGCGGAGTCGATGGCCGCGAGCAGCTCGTCCTCGGTGACGTCCTCGGAGAAGAAACCGTCGACGCCCTGCTCCAACGCCTGGCTGAGCAGCGCGGGGCGCAGGTCGCGCCCGACGGCGAAGACGGCGGAGCCGGTCTCCTTGACCAAGTAGTCGAGGTCCGATCCGTCCCCGTGGACGAGGCCCAGGACGTCGTACAGCACGACATCGGGCTCCTGCTCCTCATCGAGCTGGTCACGCCAGGTCGTGCTGGTGACCAGCTGGAACCGATCTGGGTGGCGGCTGAGGATGCCGGCGAAGCCCTCCGTCGTGAGCGGCTGCGGACTGATCACCGCAACCTTGGTGTGAACCGCGGACATGACCGTGGATTTTCCCAGGTTTCGGCGGGATCAGACACAGAGGACCTGTGATCTTGGCAGCAGCAGGCGTATTTTCACCCGAACGGGTGAAGAGGCGGCTCAGTCGGCGAGGACCTTCGAGACGTCTACGTTGCCGTGCTCGGCCTCGACGGCCTCGGCCAGCGCGGTGATCTCGCCGTCCCCGAGCTCGAGGCCGGCGTCGGCCAGCCCGCTGCGGAGCTCCTTCTCGACCGTGCCCTCCGGGGCGCCGTCCTGGTAGGACGAGACGCGGTCGACGACCGCCTGGATGGCTTCGGTCCGGTCACTGCTGGTGTTCGCGCTCATGGGAGATGCGTACCCACCACACGACCACGCCATCCGCCCGAAAGGGTGAGTGTCGGGCCGAGCGTTGTGGTTACCGAGGTGTCAGTATCAGCGCGATCTCGGGGCCCGTCCGCTCACGCAGCTCGATCGGCCCCGGGGTCGCGCCGGTGCTCGCACTCGGAGAGGGGACCGACGTGGCTCGACCGATCATGCTGGACCCTCGGGCCGTCGGGCCGGACGAGACGGAGCGTCTGCGCCGGCTGGGAGCGGACGCAGGTGACCTCTCCGGCCGGGGCGTCGAGGCGGCGCTCGACCTCGCCTCCGGGCTCGCGCTGCCCCATCCCGGGGCCGGCCGGACCCGGTTCCTCTGGGAGGCGCTGGCGACCCTCGGCGCCGCCGACCTCCAGGTCGCCCGGTCCGTCGAGCCGCACCTGGACGCGCTCGCGATCCTGCACGAGGCCGGCCTCGACGCGCCGGCCGGATCGACGTGGGGCGTCTTCGCGGCCGAGGGGCCGGGCGTGAGGCTCCGCGCCGAGGTCGCCGACGGCGGGTGGACCCTCCTCGGCACGAAGCCGTGGTGCTCGCTCGCCGACCGGCTGACGCATGCGCTGGTGACGGCCTGGGTCGATGACGAACGGCGTGGGCTGTTCGCGGTCGCCCTCGCCGACGCGACCGTGGACCGGGCGCCGGGACCGTGGGCGGCCCGCGGCCTCACGGACGTCGTGAGCACACCGGTGTCCTTCGACGGGACGCGCGCCTCACCCGTCGGTGGGCCGGGCTGGTACCTCGAGCGCGACGGGTTCGCCTGGGGCGGCATCGGCGTGGCGGCGATCTGGTACGGCGCGGCCGTCGCGGTGGCGGACCGGGTCCGGTCGGTCGCCTCCCACCGCCGTCCGGACGACGTGGCGCTGCTGCATCTCGGCACGATCGACGTCGCGCTGGCGGCCGCCAGGAACGCGCTGCGCGAGGCGGCCAGCCGGGTGGACGCCGGCCACGCCGCCGCCGACGCCGGCGTCGCGCTCGCGCTCCGCACCCGGCAGGCGGTCTTCGACGCGGCCGAGACGGTCCTGCGGGCGGCTGACCACGGCCTCGGCCCCGGCCCGCTGGTCGCCGAGCCCGACCACGCGGCACGGGTGGCGGACCTGCACCTCTACCTGCGACAGCACCACGCCGAGCGCGACCTCGTCGCGCTGGGTCGCGAGGTCGCCGACGGTGAGGAGCCGTGGTAGCCACCGAGTTCCGTCATGACGAAGCCGGTACGCCGCAGTCCGTGTGGGCCGCCGACCCGAGCTGGGCCACGGTGCCACCGGTCGAGCTCGACCCCCAGCTGCAGCGCATCGTCGTGGTTGCAGCCCATCCCGATGACGAGTCGCTCGGCACGGCCGGCCTGCTCGCCACTGCCTCTGACCTCGGCATCTCGGTGGAGCTGGTGCTCGCCACCGCCGGCGAGGCCAGCCATCCCCAGAGTCCGACGCTGCCGCCGGACCGCCTCGCGCGTGCCCGGCTCGCGGAGTCGAGAGCGGCGCTCGCCGAGGTCGCTGCCGGCAGCGCGACGACGTACCTGCGCGTCCCTGACGGACAGGTCGAGGCGTTCGAGGAGCACCTGGTCGACGCGCTGGTCCGCATCGTCGGTGACGGGCGGCACACCCTGATGCTCAGCCCGTGGCGGCACGACGGTCATCCGGACCACGAGGCCTGCGGTCGAGCAGCGGCGGTGGCCGCGCGCCGCTCGGGCGCCGAGCTCCTGCAGTACCCGGTCTGGTTCTGGCACTGGGGGACGTCGAAGCACATGCCGTGGTCGCGGGTGCGCCGGCTCGCGCTGTCGCCGAGCGCCATGGCGGCGAAGCGGGCGGCGATCGGCAGCCACCGCACCCAGGTGCGCCCGCTGTCGCCGGTGGCCGGGGACGAGCAGCTTCTGCGCGACGACTTCCTGGAGCACTTCCTCGTCCCGACGGAGACCTACCTCGACGAGCCGACCGACGACCCTGCCCTCGACGACCTGCACCGGCAGCAGGAGGACCCGTGGGGCGTCGACTCGCGGTGGTACGAGCTGCGGAAGCGCGCCCTCACCACGGCTGCCCTGCCGCGACCGGCGTACGGCCGCACCCTGGAGGTCGGCTGCTCCACCGGCGCGCTGGCGGCGGACCTGGCCGATCGCAGCCGGGACCTCCTCGCCGTCGACGCCAGCCCGGCCGCCGTGTCCGCGGCGACCGCGCGCCTCGGCACCCGACCCGGAGTAGCGGTCGAGCGACGCGACCTGCCCGGGGACTGGCCGCCGGGCGAGTTCGACCTCGTCGTGCTGTCCGAGGTCGGCTACTTTCTCAGCCCCCGGGACCTCGACCACCTGGTGGCGCGGATCGACGCGGCGCTCGCCCCGGACGGGGACCTCGTCCTGTGCCACTGGCGGCACCCGATCGTGGGCTGGCCGCTCGACGGACCGACCGTGCACGACCGGGTCCGGAGCCGGCTGTCCCGTCCCGAGGTCGGGACCTACCGCGAGCGGGACTTCGAGCTGGCCGTCTTCTCCCGAGCACCGCTGCCCGAGGCCGGCGCATGAGCGTGGCCCACGTCGCGGTCGTGGTCCCCGCGCGCGACGAGGGGGCCCGCCTCGGCGGGTGCCTCGCTTCGGTGGCCGCCGCCCGAGCGGTGCTCCAGGACCGGCGACCCACCCTCGTCGTGGACGTCGTGGTCGTGCTCGACCGCTGCACCGACCGGTCCGCCGAGATCGCGCGGTCGGCCGGCGCGACGTGCGTGGTCGTCGATGTCGGATCGGTCGGGGCGGCGAGGCGCGCCGGCGTGGCCCGAGCCGCCGCCCTGGGCGCGGACAGTTCGACCGAGCAGGTCTGGATCTCCACGACGGACGCCGACACGACCGTCCCGACCGGCTGGTTGGTCGACCACGTCCAGCTGGCTGACCTCGGCCACGACCTCGTCGTCGGAGCCGTGCACCCCGAGCCGGACGAGCTGTCCCCGGCCGGCCTGCACGCGTGGCGGTCCCGACACGCGGGGCCGGACGTCCACGTCCACGGCGCCAACCTGGGGGTCCGGCTCACGGCGTACCTGGAGGCAGGCGGCTTCCCCGAGGTGCGCGAGCACGAGGACGTGGCGTTGTTCGAGGCGGTCCTGCGCACGGGCCGTCCGTGGGTGACGGGAACCCGGGTGACGACGTCGGCCCGGCTGCGTGGGCGTACGCCGGGCGGGTTCGCCGGCTACCTGCGCGCGCTCACCCGGGAGTCGGACGGGCGGACCGCCGGCTCACCCGTGGTCGAGCTCGAACCACACTGACTTCCCGGTCGGGACCCGCCGTTCGGTGCCCCAGCGCGTGGACAGCGTGTCGACGAGCTGGAGGCCGCGCCCACCCGGTGCGAGCAGCGGGATGTCGCGCTGCACCCGAGGCATGTCGGGGCTGTCGTCGGTGACCGTGACCCGCAGGACGTCACGATCGATGTCGATGTCGAGGACCGGCCGGCCGTCGCCGTGGACCACCGCGTTGGTGACCACCTCGCTGACGAGCAGCAGGGCCGTCTCCACCATCGGCGGCGGCACCAGTGCCTCGGCGCAGACGCCGCGCAGCACGTCGCGGGCGGTGCGGGCGGACAGCGCCGCGGACTCGAACGTCTCGCTGTGGGAGGTCCGTCGCCAGTCGCTCACTGGGGCTCACTCCCGATGCCGTCGCCGTCCGCACAGTGCTCCGTCCACACCGGTCGTTGGTGGTGGAGTACCCCACGGGCGGCCGGGGAAACGAGATGACCACCCTCCGGGACGATCGGAGGCTCAGGCGATGCCGGGACTCCGCCACCGCGGCCGGATCCGTCGCAGGGCCTGCCTCGTGGTGGTCCGGCCGCCGATGCGCGGAGACTCGGGTCGGAGGGCGAACACGCCGGAGAGCCCGAGCAGCGCGCAGAGGCGGAGCACGCAGGTGCTCGCCGCCACGATCTCTAGGCGTCCGCCGTGCTGGGCGGCGGTGACGCGGAGCCGGACCAGGAGCCCGATGCCGGAGGCGTCGATGAAGGTCACCCCGCTGAGGTCGATCCTGAGGTCGGCGCACCCGTTCGCCACGGCGTCGTTCGCCTGACGGTGGACCTGGAAGGTCGTGAACGCGTCCAGCTCCCCGGTCACGACGAGGAGCGCGGCGGGCGGCTCGACGCGGACCACCGTGACGAAGTCGGAGACATCCATGCTCACGGTGCCCTACCTGCTCCACCAGCGTCGCGGGTACCCGTGTTGGCGACCTCGACGGCTGGTCCCTCCAACGTAGGTGGCGCGGCGCGCGCCCACACCCCCCCTGAGGGTGCACCACGGCACCGGTGTCGCGTCGGGGAAGTGGGTACCGAGCGCGCATGCGGACGCCGACCACCCGTCGGGTCGGCGTCGAGGAGGAGTTGCTGCTCACCGACGCCGCCACCGGCGAGCTCCGACCGCTGGCGCGTGAGGTACTGGCCGCCTGCGAACCCGTACGCGGCTCCGCGCCCGGAGCACACCTCAAGCCGGAGTTCTTCCTCGCCCAGGTCGAGGCGGCCAGCAGCCCGCAGGAGGCGCTGGATGTCGTCCGGGACGAGCTGGTCGACGCGCGGGCTCGTCTCGCGGACGCCGGCCGGCCGCTCGGCGTAGCCCCGGTCGCAGCCGCGGCGCCGGTGCGTGTCGACACGCCCGCCCCGGCCGACGAGCTGTCGCCGGGGGAGCGGTACGCCGAGATCGAGCACCACTACGGGGAGGTGGCGCGCCGGTCGCTGATGTGCGCCCTGCACGTCCACGTCGAGGTGACCGACGACGAGGAGGGCGTCGCCGTGATCGACCGGGTGCGCCCGTGGATCCCGGTCCTGGTCGCCCTCGGTGCCAACTCGCCGTACTGGCTCGGGCGGGAGACCGGCTACGCCAGCTGGCGCTCCCGGCTGTGGAACATGTGGCCGTCCAGCGGGCCGGCCGAGCTGTTCGGGGACGCCGCGACCTACCACGGCGTGGTGCGCGACATGGTCTCCCAGCGCACGGTGCTCGACGTCGGGCTCGTCAACCTCGACGTCCGGTTGTCCCATCGCTACCCGACGGTCGAGTTCCGGGCGACGGACGTGTGCACGGACCTCGACGACGCGATGCTGGTCGCGGCCCTGTCCCGCGCCCTGGTGACCCACTACGCCGACCGCTGGCGGGCGGGCAGGGCCGAGGAGCGGTGGCGGGTCGAGGAGCTGCGGGCGGCTGCCTGGCAGGCAGCGCGCTTCGGGCTCGACGACACCCTCGTCTCGCCGGTCTCGCGCGAGATGACAGCCGCCGCGGACGTGGCGGAGGAGCTCGTGGCCATGCTCGAGAAGCCGCTGGAGCAGACGGGTGACACCGCGCGGGTGAGCCGATCCCTCGCGGAGCTCCGTGCGCGGGGCACCGGAGCGACCCGTCAGCGGACGGCCTTCGCCGAGGCCGGCGGCTTCGACGGCCTGCTCGCTGCCCTCCGCGACCGGACCGCCGGACAATGACGGCGCTCTGAGCCACCCATCCGGGTGGGGTCCGGGACAGCGGCCGAGGGTACGGGCGACTCATCGAGCCCTACCGAGGAGGCAACATGCCTGAGAGCACGCCCACCAAGGCCGTCAAGAGGGCGGTCAAGGCCACGGTCGAGAACGCCGCTGCTCGAGTCGCTGAGAAGCTGGCCGAGGTGGAGAGGCCGGCGATCCCCGGCACTCCCGGGTCGGTCACGCCCAAGGTCGCTGAACCGACGAGGCCGGCCGACCCGGCGCCGCCGAAGCCGGACCAGGCCGGTCCCGAGACGCGGACGCCGACGAGCGTCCCCACCGACGCGAGCCAGACCGATGTCGGCCAGCAGGGCCGGTTCCTGACGACGTCGCAGGGAGCGCGGCTGCGCGACAGCGACCACTCCCTCAAGGCGGGTGAGCGTGGGCCGACGCTGCTGCAGGACCACCACCTGCGCGAGAAGATCACGCACTTCGACCACGAGCGGATCCCGGAGCGCGTCGTGCACGCCCGCGGGGCGGGTGCCCACGGCACCTTCATCGGCTACGGGAACGCCCGCTCCGTCACCCGCGCCGGGTTCCTCGCGAAGGACGCCGAGACCCCCGTCTTCGTCCGGTTCTCGACCGTGCTCGGCTCGCGGGGTTCCGCCGACACCGTGCGTGACACCCGTGGCTTCGCGACGAAGTTCTACACCGACGAGGGCACGTTCGACCTGGTCGGCAACAACATCCCCGTCTTCTTCATCCAGGACGGCATCAAGTTCCCCGACGTGATCCACGCCGGCAAGCCGCACCCGGACCGGGAGATCCCGCAGGCGCAGAGCGCGCACGACACCTTCTGGGACTTCGTCTCGCTGCACACCGAGGCTCAGCACCACACGATCTGGAACATGTCCGACCGGGGCATCCCGCGTTCGTACCGCACCATGGAGGGCTTCGGCGTGCACACCTTCCGGTGCGTCAACGCCGCAGGGGAGACGTCGCTCGTGAAGTTCCACTGGAAGCCGGTCCTGGGCGTCCACTCCCTGACCTGGGAGGAGGCGCAGCTGCTCGCCGGCACGGACCCGGACTTCCACCGGCGCGACCTCGCCGACGCCATCGAGTCCGGCGCCTACCCGCAGTGGGAGCTCGGCGTGCAGGTCTTCCCGGACACCGACGACGAGATGTTCGGGGACATCGACCTGCTCGATCCGACCAAGCTGGTCCCGGAGGAGCTCGCCCCGGTCCAGCCGATCGGCCTGCTCACCCTGACGCACAACCCGACCAACTACTTCGCCGAGACCGAGCAGGTCGCGTTCCACGTCGGCAACCTGGTACCCGGTATCGACGTCACCAACGACCCGCTCCTGCAGGCGCGGCTCTTCTCGTACGTCGACACGCAGCTGACCCGGCTGGGCGGACCCAACTTCAGCCAGATCCCGATCAACAGGCCACATGCTCCGGTCAACGACATGCTCCGCGACGGCTTCCACCAGCAGGCGGTGCACGGCGGAGTCGCGCCGTACAAGCCGAACTCGCTCGACGGCGGCTGCCCGTTCTTCGCCGGTGGCGCCCGCGCCGGGGCCTTCGTCGACGTGCCGGCGCGCGTCGCCGAGGCCGTCAAGGTCCGCGCCAACCCCGCGTCGTACGACGACCACTACAGCCAGGCACGTCAGTTCTGGCTGAGCATGAGCCCGGTCGAGCAGGAGCACATCGTCGCGGCCTACACGTTCGAGCTCGCCAAGTGCTTCGAGCAGGCGGTCAAGGAGCGCCAGCTCCTCGCCCTGGCCAACATCGACCCCGACCTGTGCGCGCAGGTGGCGACCGGCCTCGGTCTGCCGGCGCCGGACCCGAGTGAGCCGCTGCTCGACGTCGAGCCGAGCCCGGCGCTGTCGCAGCTCGGCGCCGTGTGGCCCACCGACGGCCGGGTGATCGGGATCGTGGTCGACCCGCAGGGCGACCTCGGCGGTATCGGCGAGGTCGCGGCCGCGATCTCCGACGCCGGCATGGTCCCGCTCGTCGTCGCACCGCACGGGGGGAAGCTGCCCGACGGAACGACGGTCCAGCGCACCTTCGCGGCCACCCGGTCGGTCGAGTTCGACGCGGTCGTCCTCGCCGGCAGCCCCGTCCCGGCGCCCGACGCCCTCGTCGTCCGCGACGGCAAAGCCGGTGAGGACGGCGTGGCGGCACTCGACCCGCGTGTGGTCCTGCTGCTCCAGGAGTGCTTCCGCCATGCCAAGGCGATCGGTGCGTGGGGCGACGGCGTCGCCGCGCTCGAGCTCGCGGGCGTGGCCGACGCGCCCGGCGTGCTGACCGGCGAGGACCCGACGACGGTCTTCGCCGAGCTGCACGCCGCGCTAGGCGCGCACCGCGTCTGGGAGCGTTTCGGCACGGTGCTGGCTTGAGCCTGCAGTCGGCGGCCGCCTCGGCCGGGGGTGCGATCCTCGCGGCCGCCACGCAGGGCGTCGTCGCGCTGCGGTCCGCGCGCAAGCCGCTGCACCCCCGCGGCGAGGTCCTCGACGGGCGTGTCTACCGGCACGGCTCCGACGAGACGACCGGGGTCGCGTGGTTGGACGACCCGGGCCAGGACGATGCCGTCGTCCGCCGGTCCCGCGCGCTCGGCCTGCCGCGCGGCCTGCCCGACATCCACGGGCTCGCGGTCCGGGTGCGCTTCGCCGGTGGTGACCGGGATCTCCTCTTCGCCACGACGGGGCTCGGCCGCGTCACCCGGTTCGTGCTGACGCTGGCCCGGTCGCCAGACAGCCGGCCCCTGACCACCCTGCTGCCGTACGACACCGACTCCGGCGCCTTGTTGCTCGCGGCGAACGGCGGACCCGAGCGCTACGAGCTCGCGTGGGCCCGGCCGTCGGGGGAGTGGCACTACTTCGGCGTGCTCCTGCTGTCGCGACGCACTGACGAGCCCGAGATCTCGTTCGACCCGCTGATGCACCAGATCGAGGGGCTGCGGCAGTACTCGTCCGTACGCCGACTCCGTGAACCCGCCTACCTCCGCGCTCGACGATCGCGCGCGGACACCGACATCACGACCCAGGAGAAGCAGCATGTCCACTGACGCCATCGTCATGCTCAAGGACGACCACAAGGTCATCCTCCGCGCGTTCCGCGACTTCGAGAACGCCAGCGACAACGCCCACCAGACCAAGGGGAAGCTGGTCGACAGGATCATCGAGCTGCTCACGGTGCACACCTACATCGAGAACGAGGTCATGTACCCGCGCGTCCGTCAGCTCGTCCCCGAGCTCGAGGACGACGTGCTGGAGTCCTACGAGGAGCACCACGTCGCAGACGTCTTGGTCATGGAGCTGGTGGGGATGAAGCCCGAGGACGAGCGGTTCACCGCCAAGACCACGGTCCTCATCGAGAACGTCCGGCACCACATCGAGGAGGAGGAGGCGGAGTGGTTCCCGCAGGTGCGCGACGCCCTCGGCCGCACGGTCCTCCAGGAGATCGGGACCGAGATGGCCGCGGCGCGGGCGAAGGCGCCGCGCAGCCCCGCCCAGCCGAGTGCGCTCAAGAAGGCGATCGACGCCGTCATCTCCTGATGACGTGGCGAGGCCCCGGGCCCGCTCTCCTGCGTAAGGGCGGTGGTCCCCGGGGCCTCGTCGTCGACGGGTCAGGCGTTGATCGCCGCGGGCTCCGAGGCGTTGGTCGACGAGTCGTGCGTGATCGTGATCTTGCGCGGCTTCGCCTTCTCGGCGACCGGCACCACCAGGCGCAGCACGCCGTCGGCGTACCCGGCCTCGATGCGGTCGAGGTCGAGGTTGTCGCCGAGCACCAGCTGGCGGCTGAATACGCCGCGCGGACGCTCGGAGGCCAGCGCCTCCCAGTCGCCGTTGCGCGCCACACGCTCCGCGCGGACGGTCAGGACGTTGCGTTCGACGTCGAGGTCGATGCTGTCCCGGGCCACCCCGGGGAGGTCGAACTCGATGACGAAGCGGTCGCCCTCACGCCAGGCGTCCATCGCCATGACGGCGGGGCGGTTGGTGGTGCCGAGGACCTGCTGAGCCAGGCGGTCGAGGTCACGGAACGGGTCGGTCGTACGGAGCAGCATCACATGTCCTCCTGGTTCATCACGTCCAGGGAAAATCCCCTGGATCTGTACTGACGGTTACAGGTTTTATATATTCAAACCGTGACTCGAAGTCAAGAGGACGATCGCAGCCGCAGTCGGGGTGTGTACGCGATCTCGATCGCGGCCGAGATGGTGTCGATGCAGATCCAGAACCTGCGCGTCTACGAGCGTCGAGGCCTGGTGGCGCCGGATCGCACCTCCGGCGGATCGCGGCTCTACAGCCCCGACGACATCGACCGTCTGCACCGGGTGCGCGAGCTCCTCGCCGAGGGGCTCAACCTGGCCGGCATCGCTCACGTGATCGCTCTGGAGGAGCGGGTGCGGCACCTCGAGGGTCGGCTCCGTCGGCGTGATGACCGCGACCCGTCGGAGCAGTGATCAGCCGGTCGTCTCGACGTCGTCCTGGTCCGGGTGATGGTCCTGCCGCTCGTCGTTGGTCACGGCGTTCGGACCGGTCGGGCCCTCGTCGACGTGACCGCTCTCGCCTTCGGGCGCCCCGGCCACCGAGTCCTCGGGCGAGATCTGCTCGTCGGGGTCCTTCAGGCCGGAGACCTCGGAGACCTGTCCGTCGTCGGCGTCGGGGTGCGACTGCGCATCTGATGTCGTCATGGCCCTCGCAGTACCCACGACGGCGTCCCGCATCCGATGGGCTCTGCGGTGTACCGCGCCGACACCGACGAGATCGACCCGCAGAACGGCGAGGTCGTCACAGGCCTGCTGCTCTGACAGGTGTGTCCGGAGGACCGATCGGCCTGATCTTCGTCATCGCACTGGTCTTCGCCGCGATCACCTGGCTCCGCTACGACACCTGACCGGCGCGCCGTCCGGCGACGTACGGCGTCCGCCCGGCGACCTGGGTGACGACGATGCTCGTCACCGTCATGGCGAGGGCGATGCCGGCGAGCACGACGAGCTGGAACTGGGCGGCCTCGGCCGGGCTCGCGCCGCCGAAGAGAGCGCCGACCAACGCGCCGGGGAGGGTCACCAGGCCGGTGGACTTGGTCTGGTCGAGCGTCGGGAGCAGCGACTCGCGGACCGCCTCGCGGCCGATCTCCTCGTGGGCCCGGGCCGGACTGGCGCCGAGCGAGAGCCAGGCCTCGATCTCGTCGCCGCGCGCGGTCGACCCGCGCAGGAAGTTGCGGCCCGACAACGTCGCGGCGCTCATCGCGTTGCCGATGACGATGCCGGCGACCGCGACCAGGTAGCGGACCTCCAGGTCGACGAGCCGCAACGCGAAGATCGCGACGAGGGTGATCAGCGAGCCGGCGAGCACGCCGACCACGGCCGCCCGGCGCCCGCGCCACAGCTCGTCGAGCCGGCGCACCGAGGTCCAGGAGGCGGTCGTCAGCATCAGCGCCAGGAACAGCACCACGGTCCACGGGACGGAGAGGATGCCGCGCAGCAGCAGGGCCACGACGGTGAGCTGGACCACGGCGCGCAGGATCGCCCAGAACGGGAACAGTCCGAGGCCGACGCCGGCCCATCTCCCGAGGCCCACGGTGAGCGCGGTCATCGCGAGCAGACCGAGGCCGAAGGCCAGGTAGTGCTCGACGTCGCCCACGCGGGCATTCTGCCCTGCGGGCTCCGACGTCAGCGCGTGTCAGGCACCCGGAAGTCGTCGCGGTCGATGGCGCGCTTCAGGATCTTGCCGGACGGTCCCTTCGGCAGGGCCGGCAGCACCTGCACGAGGTGCGGCACCTTGTAGGCGCTGAGCCGCTCCTTGGCCCAGCTGCGCAGCGTCTCGGCGTCGAGCTCGGCGCCCTCGCGCAGGACCACGGCGGCCGCGACCTCCTCGCCGTACGTCGGGTCCGGGACGCCGACCACGGCCGCCTCGACGATGTCGGGGTGCTGGTAGAGCACCTCCTCGACCTCGCTCGGGTAGACGTTGTAGCCGCCCCGGATGATCAGCTCCTTGAGCCGGTCGACGATCCGGAGGTAGCCGTCCTCGTCGAGGGTGCCGAGGTCGCCCGTGCGCAGCCAGCCGTCGCGGATCGTCTCGGCGGTGGCCTCGGGGCGGCGCCAGTAGCCCTTCATCACGATCGGTCCGTGCAGCCAGACCTCGCCGACCTCGCCGGTGGGCACCGGGTTGCCGTGCGGGTCGCGGATCTCGATCCGGTGGCCGTGGATGGCGCGCCCGACAGCACCGATGCGCGGCTCGACGTCGGGTGGTGTGGAGGTCGCCCACCCCGAGGACTCGCTCAGTCCGTAGCCCTCGCGGATGACGGTGCCGAACCGTTCCTCGAAGGCGCGCATGATCTCGGCGGGCAGGGACGCGCCGCCCGACGACGCGATCCGCAGCGAGGCGAAGTCGGCGGCGGTCGCGTCCGGGACCCCGTGCAGGACGGCGATCCACATCGCCGGGACGCCGGCGACGAAGGTCAGCCGGTCGTCGCGGATCATCGCCACCAGCTTGACCGGGTCGAAGGGGTGCAGCAGCGAGACCGGGGTGCCGAAGGACATCGAGATGTGCAGGACCATCAGCTGGCCGTAGACGTGGAAGAGCGGGAGTGCCGTGCCGGCCCGGTCGACGGCGGGGTCGAAGCTGAGCTGGTGGCGGGCCGAGTCGGCGAGCGCCGCGACCCCGCCGACCGAGAGCTCCGCGCCCTTGGGTCGGCCGGTGGTGCCCGACGTGTAGATGATGATCGCGGTGTCGTCGTCGGCCCGGTCGACGGGCGCGTCGACGCCATCACCGGTCGGCCACTCCGCGAGCGGGCCGGCGGTCCACAGCGGGATGCCGCGCTCCTCGGCGGCGGTCGTCGCGGAGCCGGCGCTCCCGTGCCAGGCGACGACCAGGGATGCCTCCGCGTCGTCGAGGACGTAGCCGATCTCGGGGGCGGTGGCCATCACGTTCATCGTGATCAGCACGGCCCCGGCCGCGTGCAGGCCGTAGTAGGCGGCGACGAACTCGACGCCGGTCGGCGCGATCAGCAGCACCCGGTCGCCCGGACGGATCCCGGCATCGGCCACGCGGGCGGCGTACGCCGCCACGAGGTCGCGCAGCTCGCCGTACGTGACGGTGGTGTCGCCGGCCTTGACGGCGACCCGCGTCGGGTCCTCGGCGGCGTGCTGGAAGACGGCGTCGGCCAGGTTCATGCGGATCCTCTCCCTGGAGCTTCAGCTGCGGCGGGCACGGAACGCACCGCCGGCGGCGCCGAGCAGCAGGCCGATGACGGTGGTGATGACGACCAGGAGGCCCGGGGCCGAACCCAGGTCTACCTCGTCGGACCAACCGGTCATCGCGCGCACGACCAGGATCGCCGCGCCGTAGACCGCGCCGGACACGAGCCCGCGGACCAGGCCGGGACGCCAGCCGGTGTGCTCGGCGCCGCCGAGGAAGCCGCCGGCGACAGCGACCACCTGCGCGATCCAGTAGCCGACGGCCGTCGAGCCGAGCAGCAGCCCGGAGACCACCCCCAGGACGACGGACCCGACCAGACCGATGACCACGTTCTTAGGAACCATGCGCGTACTTTTGCACTAGGATCGCTCCGTGTCCACGGTCCTGACGCTGATGCCCGCGCGGCTCGGGCTCCCTCGCGGTCGTGCGGCCCTCCCGGAGACGGAGGTCGCCGCGTCCCAGCGCGGCCGGATCCTCCAGGCCGTCACCGAGGAGGTGGCCGCGCGCGGCTACGCCGCCACCAGCGTGCAGCACGTGATCGGTCGGGCCCGGGTGTCGCGGACCGCGTTCTACACCCACTTCGACGACAAGCAGGACGCGTTCGCGCAGGCGCACCTGGAGGCGAGCCGCCAGCTGCTCGACCTGATCCACGACCGGGTGGCTGACCTCGGCCGGTCCGGGAACGAGGTCGGCTGGCGGACCCGGCTGCGGACCGGCGTCGAGGCCTACCTGGACGGCTTCGAGGGCGCCCCGGCGTACGCCGTGAGCTTCATGGTCGAGCTGCGGGCGGCCGGGCCGCTGCTGCTCGACCAGCGCGACCGGGTGCTGGAGCAGCACGCCCGCACCCTCGCGCGGCTGGCGGAGGAGGCGGCCACCGAGGACCCCGCTGTGAGCCAGCCGCCCGACCTCGAGGTGATCGGCGCGATCGGAGCCGCCGACGAGCTGGCGACGCGCGCGATCCGGGCGACCACGTCCGGCGACGTGCCGGCGGTGCGGGCGCTCGTGGAGCCGATCGTGGCGATCCACGAGGCGGTGCTGCTCCGGAGCCGGTGAGGGCGTAGGAGCTCCGTCAAGAACGCGACCAGGGGCGTCAAGGAACCGTCAAGGGACGGGGGATCGGGCATCCCACGGACCTAGGAATGTCCTCGTGTCCGATCTCCTCTACGTGCTCCTGACTCTCGTGGCCTTCGGGCTGCTCGCTGCCCTGGTGGGCGTCCTCGACCGACGGCTGTCGAGATGAGCAGCCTCGCCCCGGCCCTCGGCCAGGTCGCGGTGCTGGTCGTCGCGCTGGCCGTCACGGTCCCGTTCCTGGGCCGCTACCTCGCCCACGTCTACACCTCCCCGCGGCACCTGGCCGTCGAGCGCGCGTCGTACCGCGTGCTCCGCCTCGACCCGGACGCCGACCAGCACTGGAGGACCTACGCCCTGTCGGTGCTGGGCTTCTCGCTCGTCGGCATCCTCGGGCTCTACGCCTTCGGGCGGCTCCAGGACCTGCTGCCGCTCTCGCTCGGCTTCGCCGGCCTCCCGGCCGACGGCGCCTGGAACACGGCGGTCTCGTTCGTGACGAACACCAACTGGCAGTGGTACTCCGGCGAGGCGGCCACCGGCCACCTCTTCCAGATGTCCGGCCTGACGGTGCAGAACTTCGTCTCGGCGGGCGTCGGCATGGCCGTCGCGGCGGCCTTCGCCCGTGGCCTGGCCCGCAACCTGCGCGACGGCCGGGTCGGCAACTTCTGGTCCGACCTCGTGCGCACCGTCGTCCGTGTCCTGCTGCCGATCGCACTGGTGGCCGCGGTGCTGCTGGTGCTGCTCGGCGTGGTCCAGAACCTCCTCGAGCCCCAGACCGTGCACACGTTGACCGGCGGGACCCAGGACATCACCGGGGGACCGGTCGCGAGCCAGGAGGCGATCAAGGAGCTCGGCACCAACGGCGGCGGCTTCTACAACGCCAACTCCGCGCACCCCTTCGAGAACCCGACGCCGTTCACCAACCTCTTCGAGATCTTCCTGCTGCTCGTGCTGCCGTTCTCGATGGCGTGGGCGTTCGGCCGGATCGTCGGCGACCGGCGCCAGGGCGGCGCGGTGCTGGCCGTGATGGCGCTGCTGCTCGGGGTCTCCGTCGCGCTGCTCACCTGGGCGGAGATGGCCGGGCCGGGAACCGCTCCTGCTCTCGCCGGCGGCGCGATGGAGGGCAAGGAGGTCCGCTTCGGCACGGCCGCCTCGGCGCTCTTCGGGGCCGCCACGACCGGCACCTCGACCGGTGCGGTGAACGCGATGCACGACTCGTTCACGGCTCCCGGCGGTGGCGTCGCGATGTTCAACATGATGCTCGGCGAGGTCGCACCCGGCGGGGTCGGCTCCGGCCTCTACGGGATGCTGATGCTGGCCGTCGTCACGGTCTTCCTGGCCGGCCTGATGGTGGGCCGCACGCCGGAGTACCTCGGCAAGAAGATCGGCCAGCGCGAGATCGTGCTCGTCGCGCTCTACGTGCTCACCACCCCGGCGCTGGTGCTCGTCGGCATCGCCGTCGCGATCACCGCACCCGCCGGGCTGGCCGGCCTCCAGGAGATCGGGCCGCACGGCCTCTCCGAGGCGCTGTACGCCGTCACGTCGGCGTCCAACAACAACGGCAGCGCCTTCGGCGGACTGACCTCGGGCACGCCGTTCTGGAACACGCTGCTGGGGCTCTGCATGCTGCTCGGCCGGTTCGTGCCGATCGTGCTGGTCCTGGCCCTCGCCGGTCGCTTCTCGGCGCAGCGCCAGCTGCCGCCCGGCGCCGGCACCCTGCCCACCCACCGGCCGCTCTTCGTGGCCCTCCTCTCGGGCGTCGCCCTGGTCGTGGTCGGTCTGACCTACGTCCCGGTCCTCGTCCTCGGTCCGATCGTGGAGTCCCTGTCGTGAACGTCGACCTCATGGGTGCCCTGCCCGGCGCCTTCCGCAAGCTCGACCCGCGCGAGCTGCTCGCCACCCCGGTGATGCTGGTCGTGGAGATCGGTGCCGCCGCCACGACCGTGATGGCCGTGCTCGATCCCAGCACCATGGCCGTCGGCGTGACGATCTGGCTCTGGCTCACCGTGCTCTTCGGCAACCTCGCCGAGTCCGTGGCCGAGGGCCGCGGCAAGGCACAGGCGGCGAGCCTGCGTGCGCTCCAGCAGGAGACGACCGCACGGCGACGCCGTACCGATGGTGGGTACGACGTCGTCAGCTCGACCTCCTTGCGCGTCGGTGACGTCGTGGTCGTCGAGGCAGGGGAGCGGATCCCCGGCGACGGCGACGTGATCGAGGGCGTCGCGTCGGTCGACGAGTCGGCGGTGACGGGCGAGTCCGCACCGGTGATCCGCGAGTCGGGCGGCGACCGGTCGGCGGTCACCGGCGGCACCGTGGTGCTCTCCGACCGGATCGTCGTCCGGATCACCTCCGATCCCGGCCAGTCCTTCGTGGACCGGATGATCGCGCTCGTCGAGGGCTCGGAGCGGCAGCGCACGCCGAACGAGATCGCCCTCAACGTGCTGCTCGGGTCGCTGACCGCGATCTTCGTGGTGGTCGTCGGCTCGCTCTACTTCGTGGCCGACTACAGCGACGCCCACCAGCCCGTCGTCGTGCTGACCGCACTGCTGGTCTGCCTGATCCCGACCACGATCGGTGCGCTGCTGTCCGCGATCGGGATCGCCGGCATGGACCGGCTCGTGCGCCGCAACGTGCTGGCGATGTCGGGACGCGCGGTCGAGGCCGCCGGCGACGTCGACGTGCTGCTGCTCGACAAGACCGGCACCATCACCTACGGAAACCGGCAGGCAGCGGCGCTGCTGCCGCTGGACGGCGTACGCGACGAGGAGCTCGCCGAGGCGGCGCTGCTGTCCTCGCTCGCCGACGAGACGCCCGAGGGTCGCTCGATCGTTGCCCTGGTCTCCGGAGGTTTCGAGACAGGCGCAGAGCGCCTTCCTCAACCACCGGAGGCGGCGCTGGTGCCGTTCAGCGCCAACACCCGGATGAGCGGGATCGACCTGCCGGGACGCGAGATCCGCAAGGGCGCGGCCTCGGCCGTGACCGCGTGGGTCGGCGGCTCGAACGCCCAGCTGGACGGCCTGGTCGAGCAGGTCAGCTCGACGGGTGGCACGCCGCTGGTCGTGGCGGAACGCGGTCGTCTCCTGGGCGTCATCCACCTCAAGGACGTCGTCAAGGAGGGGATGCGCGAGCGCTTCGAGGAGATGCGCGCGATGGGCATCCGCACCGTGATGATCACCGGCGACAACGCCGTCACGGCCAAGGCGATCGCCGAGGAGGCCGGGGTCGACGACTTCCTGGCCGAGGCGACGCCGGAGGACAAGCTCGCCCTGATCCGCCAGGAGCAGGAGGGCGGCCGGATGGTCGCGATGTGCGGCGACGGCACCAACGACGCGCCCGCGCTCGCGCAGGCCGACGTCGGCGTCGCGATGAACACCGGCACGACCGCGGCCAAGGAGGCCGGCAACATGGTCGACCTCGACTCCGACCCGACGAAGCTCATCGACGTCGTCGAGATCGGCAAGCAGCTGCTCATCACCCGGGGTGCGCTCACGACGTTCTCGGTCGCCAACGACGTCGCGAAGTACTTCGCGATCCTGCCGGCGATGTTCGTCGTCGCCTTCCCGCAGCTCGACGTGCTCAACGTGATGCGGCTGTCGTCACCGGAGTCGGCGATCCTCTCGGCCGTCGTCTTCAACGCGCTCGTCATCGTGGCGCTGATCCCGCTGTCGCTGCGCGGCGTGCGCTACACGCCGTCCTCGGCTGCCGACCTGCTGCGCCGCAACCTGCTGATCTACGGCGTCGGCGGCCTGGTGGCGCCGTTCCTCGGCATCAAGCTGCTCGACCTCGTCATCTCGCTGATCCCCGGAGTGTGAGTTTCGAGGCTCGCTTCGCCCGCACCTCAACCACCGAGAAGGACATATGAAGGACCTCTACGCCCTCTTCCGCCACAGCCTCGCCGGCCTGCGCGTGCTCGTCGCCGCGACCCTGCTGCTCGGCGTCGCCTACCCCTTCGCCGTGTACGGCGTCGCGGCGGTCGCCGCACCCTGGCAGTCGCACGGGTCGTTGGTCACCGCGACCGGTGCTCACACCACCGACCCCGACGATGCCGTCGGCTCGACGCTCCTCGGCCAGACCGCCGATGACGACCGGCTCTTCTACAACCGGCCCTCTGCGGCCGGCGAGGGCTACGACCCGCTCAACAGCTATGGCTCCAACCTCGGACCCGAGAGCCCGGAGCTGGTCGCGGCCATCCAGGAGCGCCAGGCGGAGATCGCCGAGCGCGAGGGCGTCGACCCCGCCGACGTACCCCCCGACGCGGTCACCGCCTCCGGCTCCGGGCTCGACCCCGACATCTCTGAGGCGTACGCCGCCCTCCAGGTGCCGCGGGTGGCGGAGGCCACCGGCCTCACCGAGGACGCCGTCCGGCGCCTCGTCGCCGAGCACACCTCCGGGCGCACCTGGGGCGTGCTCGGCGAGCCGCGGGTCAACGTCCTCGAGCTCAACATCGCGGTGCTGGCAGGATCATGAGCATGGAGGCTGATCCGTCCCTGGGCAGCCGGGGGCGGCTCACGGTCTACCTCGGCGCCGCGCCCGGCGTCGGGAAGACCTACGCCATGCTCTCCGAGGCGCGCCGGCGGTGCGAGCGGGGCACCGACGTCGTGGTCGGGTACGTCGAGACGCACGGCCGCGAGCACACGGCAGGCATGCTCGACGAGCTCGAGGTGGTGCCCCGGGCGGAGGTGTCCTACCGCGGCACGACGTTCACCGAGATGGACACCGACGCGGTGCTCGCGCGCCGCCCGGCCGTCGTCTGCGTCGACGAGCTCGCGCACACCAACGTGCCCGGCAGCCGGACCGGCAAGCGCGCCGAGGACGTCGAGCGGCTCCGCGCCGCCGGCATCGACGTGATCACCACCGTCAACATCCAGCACCTCGAGTCGCTCAACGACGAGGTGGAGCGGATCACCGGCGTCCGTCAGCGCGAGACCGTGCCGGACGAGGTGGTGCGCACCGCCGACCAGATCCAGCTCGTCGACATGTCGCCCGACGCGCTGCGCCGCCGGATGGCGCACGGCAACATCTACCGGCCCGAGCAGGTCGACGCCTCGCTCACGTCGTACTTCCGGGTCGGCAACCTGACCGCGCTGCGCGAGCTCGCCCTGCTGTGGCTGGCCGACCGCGTCGACGACGCGCTCGGCGACTACCGCCGCGCCCACCGGATCGACGCACCGTGGCCGGCGAAGGAGCGCATCGTCGTCGCGGTCACCGGCGGCGCCGAGAGCGAGACGTTGCTGCGTCGCGGCGCCCGGCTCGCGCAGCGGGCGGCGGGCTCCGAGCTCCTCGCGGTCCACGTGATCGCGAACGACGGCCTGGCCAACCCCGACGAGTCGCGCATCGCGCGGGCCCAGCAGCTGGTCGCGTCGCTCGGCGGGACGTTCCACTCCGTCGTGGGCGAGGACGTGTCGGCCGCGGTCGTCGACTTCGCCGCCGGCGCCAACGCGACGATGGTCGTCGTCGGCGTCTCGCGCCACGGTCGGCTGCGCCGCCTCTTCACCGGTACGACGGGGGACCGGATCGCCTCCCTCGCCGGGGCCATCGACGTGCACCTCGTGACGCACGACCAGGTCGCGCGGACCACCCGGTCGCGGTGGTACCTCTCGCCGCTCAGTCGACGTCGCCAGGTCGTCGGGCTCGTGCTGTCGGTCGTCCTGCCGGTGCTGCTGACGCTGGTGCTGCGCGCGACCGACGACCCCGACCAGCTGCCGCTCGACGTGCTGCTCTTCCTGGCCGTCACGGTGCTGGTCGCCCTCGTGGGCGGGCTGGTGCCGGCACTGCTGGCAGCGCTGGTCGGGTTCCTGCTGATGAACTGGTTCTTCACCCCGCCCGTGCACGGCTTCACGATCTCCGAGCCGGCGAACCTCCTTGCCCTGCTGGTGTTCGTCGCCGTCGCCGTCGGTGTCGCGACCGTCGTCGACCGGGCGTCGCGGCGCGCGACGGACGCCGTGCGCGCGCGGACGGAGGCGGCCACCCTGGGGGCACTGTCGCGGTCGGTGCTCACCGGCCACGACACCGCCGAGGCGATCGTCGAGCGGCTCCGCGAGGTGTTCGGCCAGGAGTCGGCCTCCCTGCTCGAACGCGGCCCGGCGGGCTGGACGGTCATCGCGAGCAGCGGTGAGAGGCCGCCCTGCGAGCCGGAGGCCGCAGACACCCGCGTCCAGGTCGACGACGACCACGTGATCGTGCTCTGCGGCTCGCCGCTGCGCGCGACCGACCAGCGGGTGCTCGACGGGTTCGCGGTGCAGACGGGCCTGGTGCTCGAGTACCGCCGGCTCCGCGAGCGCGAGGAGCGGGCGGCCGCCCTCGAGCGGGCCGAGGCGACCAGCACGTCCGTCCTGCGCGCCGTCTCCCACGACCTGCGCACGCCGCTCGCGACGATACGGGCGTCGGTCGACGGGCTGGTCTCCTCGTCCGTGGACCCGGCGGACCGCGCCGAGCTGGTCGCCGCCGTCGCCTCCTCGACCGAGCAGCTGGAGCGGCTCATCGACAACCTGCTCGACCTGTCCCGGCTGGACTCCGGGCTGCTGCACCCGGTGCTGCGCGACCGCAGCCTCGAGGAGGTGCTGCCGTTGGCCGTGGCGGGCCAGCCGCCCGGCGCCGTCGTGCTGGAGCTCGACGAGTCCGCGCCGTTCGTGCACACCGACGCCGGCCTCCTCGAGCGGGTCGTCGCCAACCTCGTGGCCAACGCCGTCCGCGTCTCAGGAGGTACGCCGGTGAGGGTGCTCGTCCACGCGCTGCCCGACACCGTCGACGTGCTGGTCGTCGACCGCGGCCCCGGCGTACCCGAGGACCGGCGGAGCCGGATGTTCGAGCCCTTCCAGCGGCTCGACGACACCTCCGACGGCGGTCTCGGGCTCGGGCTCGCCGTCGCGCGCGGCCTCACCGAGGCGGTCGGCGGCACGCTCGACGCCGAGGACACCCCCGGCGGCGGGCTGACCATGGTGATCTCCGTGCCGAGGGCCGAGTCGTGAGCAAGGTGCTGGTCGTCGACGACGAGCCCGCACTGGCCCGGGCGCTGGCGATCAACCTGCGCGCGCACGGGTGGGAGGTCGTCACGGCCGCCGACGGACGGTCCGCGCTCGACGCCGCGGCGACCGAGCACCCGGACGTCGTGCTGCTCGACCTGGGGCTCCCGGACATCGACGGCACCGAGGTGCTCGCCGGGCTGCGCGGCTGGACGTCGGTGCCGATCGTCGTGCTCTCCGCGCGCCAGCACGGCGAGGACAAGGTCGAGGCGCTGGACCTGGGCGCGGACGACTACGTCACCAAGCCGTTCGCGATGAACGAGCTGCTCGCCCGGCTGCGCGCCGCCGTACGACGCGGCCAGGACACGACGCCCGAGACGACCGAGGTGGTGGTCGGCGACCTCGTCATCGACCTCGCCCGCAAGCGCGTCGCGCGGGCCGGGACCGACGTACGACTCACTCCCACGGAGTGGTCCTTCCTCGAGCTGCTCGCCCGCAACGTCGGCCGCCTCGTCACCCGCGAGCAGGTGCTGCGCGAGGTGTGGGGCCCGGCGTACGAGCACGAGACGCACTACCTCCGCGTGTACGCCGCGCAGCTGCGCCGCAAGCTCGAGGCCGACCCCGCCCACCCGGTGCACCTCGTGACCAGTGCGGGCCTCGGCTACACGTTGGAGCGTTGACACAACCTTCTGCCGACTCGCGGAGTCAGGATGGGCAGAAGGGGGTTGGTCTCGGATGATGATCCACACGAGCAGCGCGCAGGCGCCCACGTTCGAGGAGTACGCCGGCAGCGCCTGGCCGTCGCTCTACCGCTACGCCTACCTGCTCGCGGGCAACCACGCGGACGCGGAGGACCTGGCGCAGCAGACGCTGCTCAAGGCGTACGGCGCGTGGTCGCGCGTCGAGCTGGCCGACTCGCCGATGGCCTACCTGCGCAAGACGCTGACGAACACCTACCTCTCGCAGCGGCGGCCGCAGAAGCGCCGGCTCGAGGTGCTCACCGACGCGCCGCCGGCGGTCGGGCCGCCGCCGGGCGGCGGACCCGAGGACCTGGCCGAGAACAGGTTGGTGGTCTGGCCGCACGTGACGTCGTTGCCGCCACGGCAACGTGCGGTGGTCGTGCTCCGCTACTACGAACAGCTCTCCGAGCAGGAGATCGCCGACGTCCTCGGGTGCTCGCGCGGGACCGTGAAGTCCTCCGCCCACCACGCGTTGAAGGCGCTCCGCGCCGCGCTCGACTCCGCCACCGATGACCACGGAAGGGGGGTCTGACATGTCCGTCGACCTCGAGGAGATCCTGGGCCGCGAGCTGCACGACGTCGCGACCACGCTGCAGGTCCCGCCCATGCCCGCGCTCCCGCGGGAGCAGCCGCGCCCGTCGCACGGCTTCCGCAACGCGCTGCTGGTCGCCGCCGTCATCGTGCTGGTCGTGGCCGCGGCGGTCGCGATCGAGGCAGTCGGCGGCGGCAGCCGCGAGCCGTCGCCCGCGCCGCCGCGGCTGACGATCCCGACGACGCCCCCGACGACGCCGTACGTGCTGGACGGGAAGCTGTACGTCAGCGGCACCCAGGTGCCCGGCGAGTGGTGGTCGGTGCAGTCCGGCACCGCGGCCTGGTTGGCCCACCGCACCGACGACACCTGGTGGTGGGGCCGTGACGCGACGCCGTACGAGATCCAGGACCTGGACGGTGTGCCGGTCATCTCGCCGAACGGTCGGTACGTCGCAGCCGTCGACGACGCCACGAGCATGCTGACCGGCTTCAGCACCGATGCCGGTGGCGAGGGGTTCGGCGCCGCGCGAGTCGACCTCGGCGACCCGGCGGTGACCGGGGATCCTGTCCACGTCACTGCGGTGACCGACGACGGGCGGGTGATCGCGCAGGGTGCGGCAGCGAGTGTCCTCTGGCTGCCGCTCGTCGACAACAGCACCGTCGACCTGACGACGGGAGAGCCCGACCCGACGGTCCTGGGCAACACTCCCGCCGGGTTGGTCGTCAGCGACGGCGACGGCGGTCCGCAGTACCTCGCCGACGTGACGGACACCGGTGGCCTCGCAGGCAAGGACGTGCTGCCCGGTCTCGACTCGTTCGCGGTCAGCCCCGACGGGCGGTGGCTGGCCTGGACACCCGCGGGCAGCCTCGGTGGCGAGGTCACCGCCGTCTCGTCGCTGGACGTGCAGCAGCTCGACGGCAGCGGTCGCGCGGTGCTCCGGCCGCCGTCGACATGGGCTCTGAAGGTGGGGGCGTGGACCTGGGAGGACGACGACCACCTGGTGTCCGTCGTGGTCCACGACGACGGATCCGCCGGCGAGCGGCTCGTCCGGTGCAGTGCCGAGGCAGCCCGCTGCGTGCTCATCAGGTCGGCAACCTGATCCCAACGTGTGCGCGCGCATGATCGAGGAGTGACGCCCGTCACCACGATCTCCGGGAGGAACCATGCACACACGAGGCGCGATCATCAGGCAGGCACCGGGCACGTACGAGGTCGTCGACCTCGAGGTGGAGGACCCGCGGCAGGGTGAGATCCAGGTGCAGATGACCGCCTCCGGCCTGTGCCACTCCGACGACCACATCGCCACCGGCGACATCCCCGTCGGCATCTACCCCTTCTGCGGCGGGCACGAGGGCGCCGGCGTCGTCCGGGCCGTCGGTCCGCACACGCCGGGGTGGCAGGAGGGTGACCACGTGGTCTTCTCGTTCCTGCCGTCCTGCGGACAGTGCACGTGGTGCTCGCGTGGCATGCAGAACCTCTGCGACCTCGGCGCCACGCTGCTGATGGGCTCGCGGTGGGACGACCCGACGAGCTTCCGCCTGTCGTACGACGGGCAGCCGGTCGGCCAGATGTGCGGCATCTCGACCTTCGCCGAGGTCACCACGGTCGCGGTCGACTCCGCGGTGAAGGTGCCCGACGACGTACCCCTCGACAAGGCCTGCCTCGTCGGCTGCGGCGTCGGCACCGGGTGGGGGTCGGCGATCAACTCCGCCGACGTACGACCCGGCGACGTCGTCGTCGTGATGGGCGTCGGCGGCATCGGGATCAACGCCGTGCAGGGTGCGGCCCACGCTGGCGCCTCGATGGTGATCGGCGTCGACCCCGTCGAGCTCAAGCGCACGAAGGCGCTCGAGCTCGGCGCGACCCACGCCGTCGCCACGATGGAGGAGGCGACGGAGCTCGCCCAGTCGGTGACGAACGGGCAGGGCGCCGACTCGGCGATCGTCACCGTCGGCGTGACCACCGGCGACCACCTCGGTCAGGCGATGGGCGCGATCCGCAAGGCCGGCACCGTCGTCGTCACCGGGCTCGGCGACGTGCAGGCAATCGGGGCACCGATCTCGCTCGCCGACATCACGCTCTTCCAGAAGCGCATCCAGGGCTCGCTCTTCGGCGCCTCCAACCCGAAGACCGACATCCTCAAGCTGCTGCGGCTCTACCAGGAGGGCAGCCTCAAGCTCGACGAGCTGGTCACCCGCACCTACAAGCTCGACGAGGTCGCGCAGGGCTACGAGGACATGCACGCCGGCACCAACCTGCGCGGGGTGATCGTCTACTGACCGCGGGCCAGCTCGGGTCGGCCGCCAGCGGTGGTTGAGGTGCGAGCGGAGCGAGCCTCGAAACCACCTCGCCGTCACTATGAGCGCGGCTTGCTGGTCCGTCGTGGTTGCGCGCCGCCAGGCTTTCTACACAGGTACGGCGGGGCTCGGGTCATCGACGCTTCCCGGCTTCCGGCCCCGGCGACCGGTGGTTGAGGTGCGAGCGGAGCGAGCCTCGAAACCACCCCGTCATCACCATGACCGCGGATTGCGGGTCCGCTCGGGTCGGCCGCCGACATAGCAATTACGCGGGTCCGGCGGGCTCGGGTCATCGCCTCTTCCCGGCCTGCGGGCCGGCATCGGTGGTTGAGGTGCGAGCGAAGCGAGCCTCGAAACCACCCCGGAAGATAGATGATAAAAGTTCCCAGACCCCTGTGAATATGGGGGTTCTGAGCCTCTCACTGTCGGTGGTGCCTGGGAGAATTCTTCTCATGACAGCGATCGCGACCCCCAGGCACCGAGTGTCGGTGGCGGTCGCGCACACCCACGTCGAGCTCGACGCCGTGGCCGATGCATCGACGTGGTCGATGGACGTCGCAGAGACCGCGTCGACGTTGGTCGAGGTCACCAGGCTCGAGGCCCGGGTCGCGGAGCTGAAGGCCCGGGTCGCGATGCACGCCGACGAGATCGAGGTCGGCGACGCCGCCGGTGCGACCAGTACGGCGAACTGGCTGGCGCACGAGACCAAGCAGACCCGCCCGGCGGCGCACCGGGTGGTGAGGTTCGGGTACCAGCTCGACACCCACCCCCAGGTCCGCACCGCCCTCGCTGCGGGTGACGTGTTGGCCGACCAGGCGCACGTGATCATCGACGCGATCACCGCACTGCCCGAGGATCTCGACCCCGACGTCGTGACGCAGGCAGTGGCTCACCTGGTCGGCGAAGCCGCCCATCACGATGCCCGTGGGTTGAAGCGGCTCGGGGACCGGCTCCTCGACGTCATCGACCCCGCAGCCGCCGACGCCCACGAAGCCCGCATCCTCGAACGCGAGGAGCAGGAGGCGGCGCAAGCGTGTCGGCTCACCATGGTCGACGACGGCCACGGCAAGGTCCACGGTCGGTTCACCCTCCCCACCCTCCACGGCGCGCAGCTGAGGAAGATCCTCCTGGCCCTGGCGGCACCCAAGCACCGGGCCGCGACCGAGGGCGCGGGTGTGGAGCGCCGGCCTGGGCCGGAGCGGATGGGCCGTGCGTTCGCCGAGCTGATCGAGCGGGTCCGCGCGAAGGACCTCCCGCAGGTCGGCGGCACCGACGCCGCCATCGTCGTCACCATCTCCTACGAGTCGCTCATCGGACAGCTCGAACAAGCCGGCGTCCTCGACACCGGCGAACGGATCAGCCCTGGCACAGCCCGCCGGCTGGCCTGCACCGCCCGGATCCTGCCCGCCGTGCTCGGCGGCAGATCCGAGGTCCTCGACCTCGGTCGGAGCCGCAGGTTCCACACCAAAGCCCAACGCATCGCGCTCGCCCTGAGGGACAAGGGCTGCACCGCACCGGGGTGCGACTGGCCGCCGGGGCCTGTGTCACGCCCACCACGACCCGCCCTGGAGCCGAGGCGGGCGGACCGACATCGACCACTCTCGACTCCTCTGCCCCCGACACCACGCCCTCGAACACCGCGACACGTCGTAGAGATCACGACCCGCTCACCCACGTGTGGTCCGGGGCCATCCGAGCGACCGCATCTGCCAGCCACCGGCGGGCAGTGACGTCCTCGAGATCCTCGGTGTGCGCTCGGTTGCACCTGTTGGTCCATCTGCCGTCGGCCGCAGGCGTGAACGGGACGTCGAGCACCCACGGCGTCCATCGATCGCCGACGATCCACCACGGACGGTCGAAGCCCCCCATGAAGGCCGCATGGTGCTCGGGTCGAGTGGTTCCCACCCGCCGTACCAGCGGTCGAGCTCGGCGGGAGACAGGTGCGGTGTGGTCGGCGGCCCGACGCCCTCAGTCGGGTCGCTTGACCGCGACGACCGGGCAGGCGGCGTCGAGGATGACCTGCTGCGAGCTGCTGCCGAGGAAGAGCTTGCCGACGGGGGAGCGGCGGCGCAGCCCGATCACGATCAGGTCGGCGCCGACGTCGGTCGCGGCCTGGAGGATCTCCTCCGCGGGGGAGATCGCCTGGGCGGCCTGGCGGATCTCGTGCGCGACGCCGAGGTCCGTCAGCCGCGTGGCGAGCGCGTCCAGGTCGGCCGCGCTGGCGAACGCAGGGTCCGAGTCGTAGCCGCGGACGCCGGAGTTCACGACGACCAGGCGGGCGTCGTCGCGCTGCGCCTGGGTGACGGCGTACTCGACCGCGGCGAGGCCCTCGGGAGTGGGGACGTAGCCGACGACGATGGTGGCGGGGTCGCTCATGGCGACAGCCTGCCACCTGGGGGAGTGGTCAGGACAGGTCCTTGCGCACGTGCACGTCCTCGACGCCGTCGGTGGTGCGGAGGAACTGCTGCCGCGCCCACTCGTCGCGGCCGTAGACGCGGGCGTGGATGTCGGTGACGCCCAGGTGCTCGGCGTTGCGCACCAGGGCCCCGAGGAACGACTTGCTGAGGCCGCGGCCGCGGTGCTCCGCGTAGAGGAACATCGTGTGACCGAAGTAGTCCAACCCGTCGACGCGCGGGACCAGGGTCGCCCAGGCGCTTCCGACGGGCTCGTCGGCCACGGTCGCGGTGAGCAACAGCTCGCCCTCGGGGGCAGAGTCCTCGGCCAGTCGCGCCAACCGGGCGTCCAGCTCGTCGAGCCGGCGACTGGCGGGGTCGACCACCCCCGCGAGCTCCATGCCCGACACCATCACCTCACGTGCCTCGACCGCGAAGCGACGCCGCTCCTCGAGGTCCATGGGGCGCACCGCCACCGTCCGGTCGACCTGGAGATCGGGAGCGTTGTCGCGATCGAGCGGACCGGCCCCGGCGATCATGGTCGCCTGGAAGCCCGCGCGCCCGAAGGCCCCGGTCAGCGCCGGGGCGACCGCTGTGGTCAGCGAGGTGGCACCCCTCGCTCGGGCGTGCTCGCCGAGCGCGCCCGCCACCGCCGTCCAGACCTCGGTGTCGTCGCGCGGCAGCGTCGTCTGGAGCACGCGCACCGAGCAGCGGCGCCCGTCCGGCTCGTCGCCGAACGCGAGGACCGCACCGCCGACGTCGACGCCGTCGACCTCGACGGTGACCGCCTCGTGCTGGTCCTCGGCGTACGGCTCGGGCAGGGGTACGCCGTCCGCCGCCCGCGCCTCGGCCCAGGCGGCCAGCTCGGCGTCCGCCATCGGGCGGACCCGCGCCGAGGTCACTTCAGCTTGAGGATCTTCGAGGTGGTGCTCTTCACCCGGTCGCTGGTCACGATCGTCGCCTTGTAGAGGACGACCTTCGCGCCGTTGGGGTCCTTGAGCGCGAGCTTGAGCCCTGCGGCGCCGAGCCGCTTGGTGACGACGGCGGTCCACTTGCCCTTGCCGACCTTGCGGAGGACGGTGACCTGCTCGCCCTGCACCGACTTCGGGGTGACGACGGCCAGCTTGTCGGGGCCGCCGGCCTTGCTGGCGCCCTTGAGGGTGACCTTCACGCCACCCTTGCCGGACCCGAACTCGGCCGTCGAGGAGGTGCTCTCCTGCGCGTTGCCGGTGACGGTGCTCTCTCCCGAGGCGACGTTGTTGGCCGTCGCCGCGGACAGCTTGCCGCCGGTCTCCGTGGGGTTGCCGGCCTCGGCCGGGTCGTCGACGGTGACGGTGAACGTGCCCTTGGCTCCCGTCGTGACCGTCGCCGACAGCGCGCCGCCGACCCCGGTCATGCCGGCGTCCGCTCCGCTGCCCGGCACCAGCTCGACGCCACGCTTGTACGTGATCGCGACCGCCCGTCCCGGTAGCGGCGAGCCGTCGACGGCCAGGCTGCCCTTGAAGGTGATCTCCCCGCCGGACGCCGCCACACCGGAGCCCGGGCTCAGGCTGAGCGCCGCCTGACCGGCGACGAAGGTCTGCGAGTGCTCAGCGGGGAACGCCGTGCTGGCCGGCCCCGTGAACTCCAGCGTGTACTCGCCGTCGGGACCCGAGGGGGCGAACGGGACGACCAGCCGTCCGTTGGCGTCGGTGGACGCCGTCGTCGGCGCCGGCGGGGTGGTGCCGGTCGGGTAGAGCGTGTAGCTGACCTGGTCGACCCCGGTGAAGGGGTCGCCGTTCTGGTCGACGACCTGGAGCGCGACGTCGCCCGCGGCGTACTCGTCGTCGTCGAAGACGTCGCCGTCGGCCAGCCGCACCTCGGTGTCGGACGCGGTCGGGGTGAAGGCGCCCGTCGTGACCATGCTCGTCGCCTGGTCGGTGCCGCCCTCGTAGGCGTTGTTGTCGGTCGCGTTGACGTAGTAGGTCTCGCTCGAGCTGTTGGGCTGCTTGGCGATCGCGATGCCCTCGCCGTCCGTGTAGCCGACGAGACTGCCGTCCGACTGACGCCGCACCTCGGCGCCCGCGATCGGGTTCATGCTCTGGTCGGTCGCGCGGATCTCCACCGGCGTGCCGGTCGACGTCGGCGAGTCCATCGTCGCGGACGCGGCGGTCAGGGTCTGCGCGTAGAGCGTCACCGGGGGCGAGACGTCGTCCGTGTCGCGGCGGGCGCCGACCAGCAACAGGTCGCCCGGGTCCGCGCCGTACGCCGAGATGTCCAGGGCGCCGTTGAACTCGCCACCGGCGACGGACTCGGTCGACGGGAAGCCGGACGACTTGAGGTCGAGCGGCGAGACCGCGGCGTCGGTCTGGCCCTGGAAGGTGTCGTCGGAGGCGCGCCACCAGGACAGCTCCACCGATCCGCCCGTGGCGGAGGTGGTCCCGCTGACCGGCTTCAGCGTCTTCGTGCGCGACGAGTCGGCGTACGGCTGCACGAAGTAGCCGCCGGTGAGGGAGTCGAGGTGGACTGCGTTGACGGCGGAGGAGTCACCGGAGACCGCAACGTTGTTGCGGATCGCGTAGGAGATGCCGTCGACGGTCTCTGCGACCAGGCGCACCGAGATGCTCCTGCCGTTGAGGTTGCTCGGGCTCCACTCGGCCCGGGCGATCCCGTTGGCGTAGGTGGGAGAGACGCCGATCCCCGTCCAGCCGGCGGTGGCGGGTCCGGCCGCCGGGTCGGTGTTGTACTCGAAGGAGACGGTGGGTGAGTCGGAGTTGTCCGCGGCGGCGACCAGCGTGATCGAGTGGCTCGTGTCGGCGTCGAGGCGCGTGGACACGCGGTGCGTCGGGTTGTAGATGCTGATGAAGGCCACGTCGGGGCCGACGGCGTGGGCGGGCGCCATCGTGAGGCCGGTGACGGCGAGGGCGCTGACGGCGCTGACGGCCAGGCCGCGGCGGAGGATGGAGGGCTGCATCAGGCGGGCTCCCGGGGACTGGCCGCGCGGATCGCGGCCCCTCGACGGTAGGTGACCCAGGTCACGCCCGGAGGAGTTTTGGGTCAACTCACCCGATCGGGTGGTCGCGACCGGCGACCCGCTTGAATGGACCCGTGAACGAGCTCTGGACGGTCCGGCACGGCAAGACCGAGTGGAGCGCCGCGGGGCGGCACACCTCGACCACCGACCTCCCGCTCCTGCCGGAGGGCGAGGAGGTGGCCCGGGGGCTGCGCGAGCGGCTGGCCGGCACCGAGTTCGCCCAGGTGCTGACCAGTCCCCGCGTGCGCGCCCGGCGTACGGCGGAGCTCGCCGGCTTCCCGGATCCCGTGGTCGACGAGGACCTGGCCGAGTGGGCGTACGGCGACTACGAGGGCGTCACCACCGAGGAGATCCGCGAGCGCGACCCCGGCTGGACGATCTGGACGCACCCGACGCCGGGCGGAGAGACCGCCGAGCAGGTCTGCGAGCGTCTCGACCGGGTGGTGGCGCGGGTCCGCGCGACGGAGGGGCGGACGCTGGTGTTCGGGCACGGGCACGCCCTGCGCGCGCTCGCGGCCCGGTGGCTCGGCCGTCCGGTCGAGGCCGGGCAGTGGTTCAAGCTGGACACCGCGACCCTGTCGACGCTCGGGTACGAGCGCGAGCACCCGGTGCTCCAGACCTGGAACGCACCCTGACGATCCGTCCGGGAAGATTGAGAGTTCAACTTTCGTTGGGATGGCCATGAAGAAGATCGGGTTCCTGTCCTTCGGTCACTGGGCGGAGTCGCCGCAGTCCCAGGTGCGCTCCGCCTCCGACGCCCTGCTCCAGTCCATCGAGCTCGCGGTCGCCGCCGAGGAGGTCGGTGCCGACGGCGCCTACTTCCGGGTGCACCACTTCGCGCGCCAGCTCGCCTCGCCGTACCCGCTGCTCGCCGCGGTCGGTGCCCGCACCAGCCGGATCGAGATCGGCACCGGCGTCATCGACATGCGCTACGAGAACCCGCTCTACATGGCGGAGGACGCGGGTGCCGCCGACCTGATCTCGGGCGGCAGGCTCCAGCTCGGCATCAGCCGGGGGTCACCGGAGCAGGTCGTCGACGGCTTCCGCTACTTCGGCTACCAGCCGGGGGAGGGCTCCGACCACGCCGAGATGGCGCGCGACCACACGCGGGTCTTCCTCGACGTCATCGAGGGCAAGGGGTTCGCGCAGCCCAACCCGCGACCGATGTTCCCGAACCCGCCGGGCCTGCTCCGGCTCGAGCCGCACTCGCCCGGCCTGCGCGACCGGATCTGGTGGGGCGCCGGGTCGCGCGCCACCGCCGAGTGGACCGCCGAGCAGGGCATGAACCTGATGAGCAGCACCCTGCTCACCGAGGACACCGGCGTGCCCTTCCACCAGCTCCAGGCCGAGCAGATCCAGATGTTCCGCGACGCCTGGAAGGCCGCCGGGCACGAGCGCGAGCCGCGGGTCTCGGTGAGCCGCAGCATCTTCCCGATCGTGAGCGACCTCGACCGTGCCTACTTCGGCGGCGAGTCCCGCAGCCAGGACCAGGTCGGCCACATCGACGGTGGCATCGCCCGCTTCGGCAAGTCGTACGCCGGCGAGCCGGACCAGCTGGTGAAGGACCTTGCCGAGGACGAGGCGATCGCGGCCGCCGACACGCTGCTGCTCACGGTGCCCAACCAGCTGGGCGTGGACTACAACGCGCACGTCCTCGACAGCGTCATCCGCCACGTGGCGCCGGCTCTCGGCTGGCGCTAATGCTCCGCAGCGGGCCGGCATCGACCCCGCCCGGACCTCCCGAGACCCCCGAGGTCGGCGGGGTCGATGCCTCCCCGGTCCGTCCGTGCACCCCCGAGAACGGTGCCGACCGTGTGCCCAGCGGCGCCTTCCCTGCACGGACCTGGCGTCATCCTGTCACACGGATTGCCCCGATATGACAGAAGAAGGTCACAGCTTCGCGGATCGGCTCGAGGTCGCCGCGACCAGGCCGGCCGCGGCCGCCGACCGGCGGTAGGCGTCGAGGGCACCCGCGGGGTCGTCGACGCTCTCGAGGAGGCCGCCCAGCTCGTACCAGAGCTCGGCGGCCGCGCGGTCCGCCCCGATCCCGCTGAGCAGCAGGACCGCCTCCTGGAAGTGGTCGCGTGCCGCACCCGGCTCGCCCTGACCGATCGCGACCTGGCCGAGCAGGGTGAGCGCCTCGGCGGCCACCAGCGGCAGGCCGGTGCCGGCATCGGCGGCGGTCTGGGCGGCCTCCTGGCGAGCCACGTCGGGGTCGCCGAGCAGGAAGCGCGCCCGCGCCAGGCTCAACCGGTTGATGGCGTAGTCGGACGGACCGGCGCCGGTCGTCGTGAGCTCCTCGGCCGCCTGGGTGAGCACCTCGAGCGCCTCCTCGGCCCGGGGCGGGTCCATCCGCAGCAGGTGGACGCCGAGCTGGCAGCGCAACCGCGCCAGGTTCTTCGCGTCGTCGCCCGCCTCGAGGATGGCGAGAGCGCGCCTCGTCATCGGCAGGGCGACGTCGGTGTTGCCCCGCATCGCCTCGATCACTGAGGTGTTCCAGTAGGCCATCGCACGCGCCATCGGCGCCTCCAGCGCCTCGGCCCGGTCGACGCCGCGTCGGCACAGCCGTGCGGCGTAGTCGACGTCTCCCCGCTCGTAGTACGCCGCGGCCAGGGACAGGGTCAACCGGATCGACTCGTCCAGCCCGTCGAGCCCGAGCTCCTCGATCCGCCGGGACGCCTCGTTGCCCACGTCGATCGCCCGGCCGAGCTCGCCGGACTCGCGGTAGCAGCGGCACAGGCTCGTGACCCCGGCGATCCAGGCGAGGTCGTGTGGCCCCGCCTCGGCGAGGTCCTCGAGCAGCAGGATCGCCGCCTGCATGTCGCCCGTCGCGTCGAGGGAGCGGGCGCGCAGGTACGACGCGTCGCGCCGCAGGTCGTCGAGGTCGGCGAGCGCCGGATCGGCCAGCAGGTCGCTCACCGCGGCCAGCGCGTCGCCGGCCGCACCGGTCCGGAACGCCAGGTGGGCGTGGTCGAGCCGGACCCGCAGCGCGGTGACCCGGTCGGGGGAGACCCCGACCAGGATCTCCTCGACGTCGACACCGAGCCGCTCGACCATCCGCTGGAGCATGTCGGGGTCGGGGCGACGCTGGCCGGTCTCGATCCGGGAGACGTACCCGACCGACATCGTGTCCCCGGCGACCCGCGCCTGGGTGATCCCCGCGCGCTGGCGCGCCGCGCGGAGCCGGTCGCCCAGCACGGTCGGGTCGATGGTGCGGCTCAGCTGCACCAGGTCGTCACGCATGCCGACCATTGTGACCGAAGATGACACCAGGGTGTCAGGCAACGCCGCGGATGCCGAGGTGCAAGAGTTGAGCAAGGGACGAGGAGCAGAGGGAGCGGGCCCGTGGTGGAAGCGATCGACGAGCACTTCGTCGAGCGGGTGCGCGCCCTGCGTGCGGGTGTCGAGGAAGCGGGTGCGTCGGCCGACGCGGACCGGGTGCTGGCGCTCTTCGACGCGCAGCTCCAGAGCCGTCACCTCGACCTCGCCGCCCGCTGGCTCCAGGCGCAGGGCGAGGGCTTCTACACGATCGGCTCGGCGGGCCACGAGGCCAACGCGGCCCTCGGCCTGCTCACCCGCGTCGACGACCCGGCGCTCCTGCACTACCGGTCCGGCGGCTTCTACGCCGCCCGCGCCGCGCGCAACGCCGCCGAGCGTCCGGACGCGGCGACGACGCCGGTCCGCGACGTGCTGCTCGGCCTGAGCGCCGCGGTCGCCGACCCGATCTCCGGTGGCCGCCACAAGGTCTTCGGGCACCCGGCGCTGCACGTCCTCCCGCAGACCTCGACCATCGCCTCGCACCTGCCCCGGGCGGTGGGGCTGGCCTACGCGCTCGGCAACCTCGCCGACCTGGCGCCCGCGCGCCGGTGGCCGGCTGACGCACTCGTCGTGACGAGCCTCGGCGACGCCTCGGTCAACCACTCGACGGCCCAGGGCGCCCTCAACGCCGCGGCGTACCTGACGCATCGCGGGCTCGACCTGCCCCTGCTGGTCGTCGTCGAGGACAACGGCCTCGGCATCAGCACCCGCACCCCGGCCGGCTGGCTGGAGGAGTCGCTGCGGCGGCTGCCGGGGGTGCAGTACGTCGAGGCGCCCTCGCCGCGGCCGGACCGCCTGCTCGCGGACGTCGGCGCCGCGGTCGACCACGCCCGGCACACCCGCCGGCCGGTGCTGCTGCACCTGCGGACCGTGCGCTTCCTCGGGCACGCCGGGTCGGACGTCGAGCTCGGCTACCGCACGGGTGCCGAGATCGCCCGCGACCACGAGCGCGACCCGCTGCTCGCGACCGCGGCGTACCTCGTCGAGACCGGGACCTGCACCCCCGACGACGTCCTCGAGCGATACGAGCGCACGCGTGCCGCGGTGATGGGCGAGGCGAAGTCGGTCATCGGCGAGCGCCGGCTCGAGTCGCGCGGCGAGGTCGTGCGTCCTCTCCACCGGCCGGACACCCGACCGGCGCCGCCGCGGCAGCCGACGAGCCCGCCGACCGCGGACCGCCTGACCCTGGCGCAGGCGATCAACGCGACCCTCGCGGAGCTCCTCGAGGAGCGGCCGCACGCGGTCGTGCTCGGGGAGGACGTCGGCGTGAAGGGCGGCGTGTACGGCGTGACCCGCGGTCTGCGCAAGGCGTACGGCGGCCGCCGGGTCATCGACACCCTGCTCGACGAGCAGACCATCCTCGGCACCGCGCTCGGCGCCGCGCTGACCGGGCTGCTGCCGATCCCGGAGATCCAGTACCTCGCCTACCTCCACAACGCGGAGGACCAGCTGCGCGGCGAGGCGGCGTCGCTCGCGTTCTTCTCCGACGGGCAGTACCGCAACCCGATGGTCGTGCGGATCCCCGGCCTGAGCTACCAGAAGGGCTTCGGCGGCCACTTCCACAACGACAACTCGCTCGCCGTGCTGCGCGACATCCCCGGGCTCGTGCTCTGCGTGCCGAGCCACCCGGCCGACGCGCGCCTGCTGCTGCGCGAGTGCGCCGAGCTCGCCGAGCTCGAGGGCCGCGTGTGCGTGGTCGTCGAGCCGATCGCGCTCTACCACTCACGCGACCTCCACGAGCCGGGCGACGGCGCGTGGACCGCCGAGCACGTCGGCCCCGGGACGCCGCGCGGACCGCGCGCGCACGGCGACGGCACCGACCTGCTCGTCGTCACCTTCGGCAACGGCGTGCCGATGTCGCTGCGCGCCTGCCGCTCGCTCGAGGGCAACGGCGTCCGCGCGACGGTCCTCGACCTCCGCTGGCTCGCACCGCTCCCGGTGGACGAGCTCGCGGCGTACGCCTCCGGCTTCAGCCGGGTGCTCGTCGTCGACGAGACACGTCGCTCCGGCGGTGTCGGCGAGGGCATCGTCAGCGCGCTGGTCGAGCGCGGGTACGACGGCCGCATCGCCCGGGTCGCGAGCGCCGACTCCTACGTCCCGCTCGGGCCGGCGTCCGCCACGGTGCTGGTCTCCGTGGAGGAGATCGTCGAGGCGGCACGCGCCATGTTCGGCGGTGGCGGAGCCTGACCGTCCAGGTGCTCGCCCGTTGCGGGTGAGGACCGGGCTACAGGCACCGCACTACGGTCGAGACGTCCCTCCGTGATAGCGCTCGTCATCTGAAGGAGTCCACATGTCCGACAAGCCGAACATCCTCATCATCTGGGGTGACGACATCGGCATCAGCAACCTCAGCTGCTACTCGGACGGGCTGATGGGCTACCGCACCCCCAACATCGACCGGGTCGCGGCCGAGGGCGTGAAGTTCACCGACTACTACGGCGAGCAGAGCTGTACGGCGGGCCGGGCGGCGTTCATCACCGGCCAGAACCCCTACCGCACCGGGCTCACGAAGGTCGGCTTCCCGGGGGCGGACATCGGGCTGCGTGCCGAGGACCCGACGATCGCGACCGCGCTGAAAAACCTCGGCTACGCGACCGGGCAGTTCGGCAAGAACCACTTCGGCGACCGCGACGAGTTCCTGCCGACCATGCACGGCTTCGACGAGTTCTTCGGCAACCTCTACCACCTCAACGCGGAGGAGGAGCCCGAGCTCCCCGACTACCCGACCGAGGAGGAGTTCCCGAACTTCCGCAAGCGGTTCGGGCCGCGCGGCGTCATCCACTCCTGGGCCAACGGCGACGGCACCCAGCGGATCGAGGACACCGGACCGCTCACCAAGGAGCGGATGAAGACCATCGACGATGAGATCGTGCCGGAGGCGCTGCGATTCATGGGCGACGCCAAGGACAGCGACACGCCGTTCTTCGTGTGGCTCAACACCACCCACATGCACTTCCGCACGCACATCAAGGACGGGTCGCGCGGCCAGGCAGGGCGGTGGCAGTCGGAGTACCACGACGTGATGGTCGACCACGACGAGCTGGTCGGCTCGGTGCTCGACTACCTTGACGAGAACGGCCTGGCGGACAACACGATCGTCATGTACTCGACCGACAACGGCCCGCACATGAACAGCTGGCCCGACGCCGGCATGACGCCCTTCCGCAGCGAGAAGAACTCCAACTGGGAGGGCGCCTACCGCGTGCCCGCCATGGTGCGCTGGCCCGGCCACATCCCGGCCGGCGAGGTCCGCAACGGGATCGTCAGCCACAACGACTGGTTCGTCACGCTGCTCGCCGCCGCGGGTGACACGGACGTCGCCGAGCGACTGCTGGGTGGCACCGAGCTGGCGGGATCGACGTACAAGGTGCACCTCGACGGGCACAACCAGCTCGACTACGTCACCGGGGCTGCCGAGAAGAGCCCGCGGGTGCACTTCTTCTACGTCTCCGACGACGGTGACCTGACCGCGATGCGCTACGACAACTGGAAGTTCGTCTTCCTGGAGCAGCGCGCGACCGGCACCCTCCAGATCTGGCAGGAGCCCTTCACCGAGCTGCGCTTCCCGAAGCTGTTCAACCTCAAGACCGACCCGTACGAGCGCGCCGACATCACCTCCAACACCTACTACGACTGGGTCCTCGACCACATCTGGCTCTTCATCCCGGCGCAGCTGTACGTCGGCGAGATGATCCAGTCCTTCGTCGAGTTCCCGGTGCGCCAGACGCCGCCGAGCTTCAGCGTCGACCAGGTGCTGGCGAAGCTGCAGTCGGTCGCCGGGAGCAGCTGAGTGCGGGTCGACCTGCCCGGCGGCACCTTCCGGATGGGCTCGGACGACCACTACCCGGAGGAGGCGCCGACCCACCAGGTGCGGGTCGGCGCGTTCGCCATCGACGCGCACCAGGTGACGAACGCCGAGTTCGCCGAGTTCGTCGAGGCCACCGGCTACGTGACCGTCGCCGAGCGACCGCTGGACCCGGCCGACTACCCGGACGCGCCCGCGGACAACCTGGTGCCCGGCTCGATGGTGTTCGTCCCGACCCGCGGTCCGGTCGACCTGCGTCACCTCAGCCAGTGGTGGCGCTGGAAGCCGGGCGCGTGCTGGAAGCACCCCAACGGACCCAAGAGCGACATCGACAAGCGCCTCGACCACCCGGTTGTGCACGTGGCCCACGAGGACGCCGCGGCCTACGCCGCCTGGGCCGGCGCCGCGCTGCCCACCGAGGCCGAGTGGGAGTACGCCGCCCGCGGCGGGCTCGACGGCGCGCCGTACACGTGGGGCGACGAGGCGCGCCCCGGCGGCAGGATCATGGCGAACACCTGGGACGGCCCGGACTTCCCGTGGCGCAGCACCGGCGAGAGCGGCTTCCAGCGGACGGCGCCGGTCGGCAGCTTCCCCGCCAACGGCTTCGGCCTGCACGACATGGCCGGCAACGTCTGGGAGTGGACCGACGACTGGTGGACGAGCCGGCACCCCGACGATGCCGCCTCTCCGTGCTGCGCACCGGAGAACCCGCGCGGGGGCGACCTGGAAGCCAGCTACGACCCGGCGCAGCCGCAGTTCCGCGTCGGCCGCAAGGTCGTCAAGGGCGGATCGCACCTGTGCGCCGACTCCTACTGCCTGCGCTACCGGCCCGCCGCCCGGCGCCCGCAGATGATCGACACCGGGATGAGCCACGTCGGCTTCCGGTGCGTGCGACGACCTGAAGGGACCGACGATGACTGAGCTGCTGCCCTCCTGGCGCCCCGGCGCGACCCGCGACGCGATCGTCGCGTTCCTCGACGCGGCCGATGCCGTGCCGGTCGAGCAGCGGGTCGCCTGCTTCGACAACGACGGCACGCTCTGGTCCGAGAAGCCCGAGTACGTGCAGCTCCGGTTCTTCGTCGACGCGATGAAGAGCGCGATCCAGGCGGACCCCTCCGCCGCGGAGAAGCCGGAGTTCGCGGCCCTGATCAGCGGGGACCAGGCGGCGATCGGCGAGATCGGCCTCGAGCGGATCGCCTACGCCCTCACCGGGCTGTTCGAGGGTGAGGAGCCCGAGGAGTTCACCGCCCGGGTCCGCGACTTCATGTCGGGCACGGTGGCGCCGACGTACGCGCCGATGCTCGAGCTGCTCGACGAGCTGCGGCGGCGCGACTTCACCCTCTGCGTCGTGACCGGTGGCGGGACGGAGTTCGTGCGTGCCGTCAGCCAGGAGCTGTACGGCGTACCGGCGCAGAACGTCGTGGGCAGCCTGATCGCCTACGAGTTCGTGCCCACCGCCGACGACGGCACCGGACCGCGCCTGCGGCGTACGACAGAGCTCGTCAACGGCGCCAACGAGGGTGCCATCAAGGTCTCGAACATCCAGACCCAGCTGGGCCGGCGGCCGATCTTCGCGGCCGGCAACTCGGGTGGTGACCGGGAGATGCTCGAGTGGGTCGCGGCCGGTGCCGGGCCCACCCTCGCCGTGCTGGTCGACCACGACGACGCCGATCGCGAGACGGCCTACGTCAGCACCGCGGCGACGTTCGCCGACCCCGAGCCGATCACCGACGTCGGGCACCGGCTGGGATGGACGGTCGTCAGCATGGCGCGCGACTGGGAGACCGTGTTCGGCGCCGCCCGTGACTGACCTCCCTGGGCGGGCCTCGGTCGTCGTCATCGGCGGCGGCGTGATGGGGCTCAGCGCGGCGTACCACCTGGCCCGGTCGGGTGTCGCCGACGTGCTGGTCCTGGAGCGCGACACCCTCGGCTCCGGCTCGACCTGCAAGGCCGCGGGCGGGGTGCGCGCGCAGTTCTCCGACCCCGTCAACATCGAGCTCGGGCAGCGCAGCCTGCGTGCCTACGAGCGGTTCGGCGAGGAGCTCGGGCAGGAGATCGACCTGCACCGCTCGGGCTACCTCTTCCTGCTCGACGACCCCGACCACGTCGCGGCGTTCGAGGCCAACGTCGCGCTCCAGAACTCGCTCGGCGTGCCGAGCCGGATGATCTCGCCCGCGGAGGCGCAGGGGCTCTCGCCGATGGTCGCCCTCGACGGGATCCTCGCTGCGGCGTGGTCGCCCGAGGACGGGCACTGCACGCCGGAGTCCGTCGTGCTCGGGTACGCCGGCGGGGCGCGTCGTGCGGGTGCCCGCATCGCCACGCACTGCGCGGTGACCGGGATCGAGGTCGTCGACGGTCAGGTGCGAGCGGTGGTCACCGACGGTGGCCGGGTCGCGACCGACATGGTGGTCTGCACGGCCGGCGCCTGGTCGGCGGCGGTCGGGCAGATGGTCGGCGTCGACCTGCCCGTCGTACCCCTGCGTCGCCAGATCCTCGTCACCGAGCCGATGCCGGGGCTCGACCCGGCGACGCCCTTCACCATCGACTTCGCCACGTCGCTCTACTTCCACGCCGAGGGACCCGGGCTGCTGCTCGGCATGTCCGACCCCGACGAGCGGCCCGGCTTCGAGCTCGGCCGCACGGACGCCTGGCTGCCCCGGCTCGGCGACGCGATCGCCCGCCGGGCGCCGGCCCTGGCCGAGGTCGGCATCGCCTCCGGCTGGGCTGGCCTCTACGAGATGACGCCAGACCACAACGCGCTGGTGGGGGAGGCCGCCGGGGTCTCCCGCTTCCTCTACGCCACCGGCTTCTCCGGCCACGGCTTTCTGATGGGACCAGCCATCGGCGAGGTCCTCCGCGACCTGGTGCTCGGCCGCGATCCGGTCGTCGACGTCGCCGCGCTGTCGGTCGAGCGGTTCTCCGGGCTCGGCGCCCGCCCCGAGCTCAACATCGTGTAGGAACAGGGCATGACCTCGATCCCCACCCAGTCCGAGCTGTCCGCGCTGGCCCTCGACACCGCCCGCAGGTGCGGCGTCGACGTCGACGGGCTCACGGGGGACGTCGTCACCCGCTCGCCGATCAACGGCCAGCAGGTGACGACGCTCGGCTGGCGCGACGCGGCGTACGTCGACGAGGCGGTCGGCCGCGCCGAGGAGGCGTTCCGGGCGTGGCGTCGGGTGCCGGCGCCCGCACGCGGCGCGCTGGTCAAGCGGTTCGGTGAGCTGCTCGCCGAGCACAAGGACGACCTCGCGGTCCTGGTCAGCATCGAGGCCGGGAAGATCACCTCCGAGGCCCGCGGTGAGATCCAGGAGATGATCGACATCTGTGACTTCGCGGTCGGGCTGTCGCGCCAGCTCTACGGCCGCACGATGCCCTCGGAGCGCGCTGGCCACCGGCTGATGGAGACGTGGCACCCGCTCGGGGTCGTCGGCGTCGTCTCCGCCTTCAACTTCCCGGCCGCGGTGTGGTCGTGGAACACCGCGGTCGCGCTGGTCTGCGGCGACCCGGTCGTCTGGAAGCCCTCCGAGCTGACGCCGCTCACCTCGCTGGCCTGCCACGCGGTGCTGGCGCAGGCGATCGCCGAGCAGGGTGCGCCCGAGGCGCTCTCGCAGGTGCTGCTCGGCGGCCCCGAGGTCGGCCAGGCGCTCGTCGAACACCCGGGCGTCGCGCTGCTCAGCGCCACCGGCTCGACCCGGATGGGCCGCCTCGTCGGTCCGCGGGTCGCCGAGCGCTTCGGCCGCAGCCTCCTCGAGCTCGGCGGCAACAACGCGGCCGTCGTCTCCGGCAGCGCCGACCTCGACCTCGCCGTGCGCGGCATCGTCTTCTCCGCCGCCGGTACGGCGGGGCAGCGCTGCACCACGATGCGGCGGGTGATCGCCCACACCAGCGTCGTGGACGAGCTCACCGACCGGCTCGCCTCGGCGTACGGCCGGCTGCCGATCGGCAACCCGATGGCCGACGGCACCCTGGTCGGCCCGATGATCAACCAGCGCGCGTACGACGCGATGGAGTCCGCGATCTCGGCAGCGACCGGTGACGGCGGCAAGCTCGTCGCGGGCGGCGGCCGGGCGCTCGACGACGTCGCCCCCGACGCGTTCTACGCGCGCCCCGCGATCGTGCGGATGGACGCGCAGACCGAGGTGGTCGCCCGCGAGACCTTCGCGCCCCTGCTCTACGTGCTGCCCTACGACGACTTCGCCGGGGCCATCGAGCTCAACAACGCGGTGCCGCAGGGCCTGTCGTCGAGCGTCTTCACCTCCGACCAGGCCGAGGCCGAGCTGTTCCTCTCGCCGGAGGGGTCGGACTGCGGCATCGTCAACGTGAACATCGGCACCTCGGGCGCCGAGATCGGCGGCGCGTTCGGCGGGGAGAAGGAGACCGGCGGCGGGCGCGAGTCCGGCTCGGACGCGTGGCGCGCCTACATGCGCCGGGCGACGAACACCGTGAACTTCTCCGGTGAGCTCCCGCTCGCGCAGGGCGTCGACTTCACGGTCTGACTCACAGGTCGCCCGTCGTCCCGATGTCGACCTCGCGGCCGAACGTCGAGTCGACCACGATCGCGATCCCGTCCGGCAGCACGCGGTCCAGGTCGGCGAGCAGCTCGTCGTACGGTGGCAGGTCGCCCGTGTGCTGGACGTACACGTAGGCCGTGAGCGCGTGGAACTCCACGTCGGTCACCGCCGCGTCGGGGGTGTCGTCGAGCCACGCGGTCGAGGTGTCCTGCACCTCGGTCTGCCAGCGCTGCAGCCGGTAGTTCGCGTAGGTGTTGGCGGCGAGCGGGACCGTCACGAGCACGGCCACGACCGCGAGCACGACGTACGTGCGGCCGCGGAAGCGGTCGGCGCGGACGATCGCCTCGTTGGTGTAGCCGAGGACCGTGAACATGAGGATCCCGGCGAGCACCAGCGCCAGGGTGTTGGACAGGAACAGCACCAGCGCACCGAGGGCGAGCTCGAGGTCCCCGGCGCCGAGGCACACGCCGACCACCGCCAGGGGCGGGACCAGCGAGATCGCGATGGCGACGCCGGGCAGCACCGCGGCGACGTCACGGCGGGCCAGCGCGACGGCGCCGGCGAGACCGGTCGCGATCGCGGCGACCAGGTCGACCAGCCCGGGGGAGGTGCGCCCGGAGATCTGCGAGTTGTCGAGGAGCACGATGCCGGGCTGGAGCTGGACGGCGATCGCGCCGATCGCGACCACCTCGAGCGAGCCGAGCGTGACGTAGAGCAGCGACCAGTTGCGCTGCTGCTTCACCGCGGCCAGCGCCATGCCCATGATCGGCGTCGAGAGCGGCGCGATGATCATCGCGCCGATCACGGTGGCGGTGGAGTCGGCCAGCACGCCGGCCGACGCGATCACCGCCGAGAGCGTCAGCATCGTCCAGAACGCCGACCGCTTCGCCGACGCGTCGCCCGAGCGCAGGTCGAGGTCCTCGGTCAGCTCGTCGAGGGTGCGTCGCTGGCCCTCGGGCAGCAGCCACGCTCGCAGTCCACGCGCCATGGCTCAGTATCTGCCGACGACTGTCCGCATCGGTGTGCGGCACGCGGGGGCGGCGCGCTACCATGGCGGGGACGTCGGACCCGTCGGGTCCGCGTCTCCCTCGGTCGGCTGCCGCAAACGCCGACCGGTTCGCGTCGGGGAGCCGGCCTGCCGGCCGTCTCGTCCGACGTCTGTACGTCCCGGTCACGGGGCTGGGTGGGTGCGATCCGTCGCCTGCTGTGCCCGTGGCCGCCACTCCGAGGAGGGGTCCTTGGCTCGATCGGGCCAGCAGCAGACGGCCAGCCGCCGTACGTCGCAGCGTTCGTCCAACCAGCGCGGGTCCAACAACCAGCGCAACGGCCGCCGTCGACCGCTCGACAACGACGGGATCATCCCGGTCCTCGCCCGCGCCGTGCGCGAGGTCGAGAACGCCGTGGAGCGACGCTCCGCGATGCCGGGCGTCCGCACCAAGTTCCAGGTCGTCGCGCTCCTCGCGCGCGAGGAGCGGATCCGGGTCAAGGGCGACACCGAGCTGACCGATGCGCAGCGCAACGAGCAGCTCAAGCGGCTCGACGGCATCGCGACGATCCTCGCGAAGACCGCCGCCCGCGACTCGACGCTCTTCACGCTGCTCGCCGAGGACGCCGTCATCTCCGACGCCGCCAAGGAGCTGCGCAAGGAGATGATCGCGGCCGCCGGCCTCGAGGCCGAGGTCGAGGAGGTCCCGGAGGTCGACGAGACCGCCGTCGTGACCCACACCGAGCGCCGGGTGGTCCCGCAGTCCGTGATCTCGCGCCAGCTCGCCAACCCCTTCCTCGCCCCGGACTTCTCCGCGGTCGGCCGCAAGCCGCTCACCCACCGGCTGGCGACCTGGGAGCTGCTCGGCCCGCTCTTCCGGTCCTTCGAGTTCGCCGGTGCCGGTGCGACCTCCTGCATGGCGCTGCCCGAGCCGGCCTCGCTCCAGGCCGCCGGCTCCCACGAGCTCATGCACCACCAGGCGCAGCTGGTCGAGGCCGCGCGCCAGGGCCACCGCACCTTCCTGCTCGCCGACGAGCCGGGCCTCGGCAAGACCGCGCAGTCGCTGCTCGCCGCAGAAGCCGCCAAGGCCTACCCGCTGCTCGTCGTCGTCCCCAACGTCGTCAAGATGAACTGGGCACGCGAGGCCGGCATCTGGACGCCGCACCGTGAGGTCGCCGTGATCCACGGCGACGGCGAGGACATCGACGGCTTCGCCGACATCGTCGTCGTCAACTACGAGGTCCTCGACCGGCACGTCGGCTGGATGGGCGACCACGGCTTCCGCGGCATGGTCGTCGACGAGGCCCACTTCATCAAGAACAAGTCGTCCCAGCGCTCGCAGCACGTGCTGCACCTCTCCGAGCAGATCCGCCAGCGCACCGTCCGGCCGCTGCTGATGGCGCTGACCGGCACGCCGCTGATCAACGACATCGAGGACTTCCGCGCGATCTGGCAGTTCCTCGGCTGGATCGACGACAAGAAGCCGCTCGCCGAGCTGATGGGCCCGCTCGAGGAGACCGGTCTGACGCCCGCCGACCCGGCGTTCTACCCGGCCGCGCGCCGCTGCGTCGTCGACATGGGCATCGTGCGTCGCCGCAAGGTCGACGTCGCCGCCGACATCCCGGCCCGCCGCGTCGCCGACCTGCCGGTCGAGCTGGACGGCGAGGTCGGCCGCTCGATCCGGGACGCCGAGCGCGAGCTGGCCCGCCGGATGGTCGAGCGCTACGAGACGGCGCTGGCCACCCGGACGTCGGGCAGGACGGTCGAGGGCATCGACCACGCGCTGGTGCGCCAGGTCGCGACCTGGGAGCGCGAGGACACCGACAGCTCGTCGGGCGAGAACGTCTTCACGATGATGCGCCACATCGGCCAGGCGAAGTCGGCGCTGGCCGCCGACTACGCGGCCCAGCTGGCCCGCAGCGTCGGCAAGGTCGTCTTCTTCGCCAAGCACATCGACGTGATGGACACGGCCGAGGAGACGTTCGCCCGCCGCGGCATCCGCTACTCGTCGATCCGCGGCGACCAGAGCACGAAGGCGCGCGAGCAGAACATCCACGACTTCGTCAACGACCCGGAGGTCGAGGTCATCGTCTGCTCGCTCACCGCGGCCGGCGTCGGCATCAACCTCCAGGTCGCCTCCAACCTGGTGCTCGCCGAGCTCTCGTGGACCGACGCCGAGCAGACCCAGGCGATCGACCGGGTGCACCGGATCGGCCAGTCCGAGCCGGTCACCGCGTGGCGGATCATCGCGGCACAGACGATCGACACCCGGATCGCCGAGCTCATCGACAGCAAGGCCGGCCTCGCCGCCCGGGCTCTCGACGGCGCCGGCGAGACGGTCGCGACCTCGGTCGACGTCCAGCTCGAGGCCCTGGTCAGCCTGCTCACCGAGGCGCTCGAGGAGAAGCAGGGCTGAACCTTTGCGCCGTACCCTCCGTGTCAGGGGTGGAGGTGGCGATGGCGGAGAGCCCGGGGAGCCCGGTGGCGCTGATGCAGCAGCTGCACGACGAGCACGCTGCTGCGCTGTGGGGCTACTGCCTGCGCCTGACCGGGCACGACCGCGCCCGCGCGGAGGACGTCGTCCAGGAGACCCTGTTGCGCGCCTGGCGCCGGCTGCCGGCGCTCGACGACTCCCAGGGCTCGGTCCGGTCCTGGCTGTTCACCGTGGCGCGCAACATCGTGATCGACGAGTGGCGCACCAAGCGGTCGCAGAGCGAGGTGGCCGTCCCCGAGGTGCCCGACGGTGCCGGCGAGGCCGACCGCACCGACGAGGTGCTGCTCTCCTGGGTCGTCGCCGACGCGCTCGACCGGCTCTCGCCCGAGCACCGGGCGGTGCTCGTGGAGTGCTACTACCGCGGGCTGCCGGTCGCGGAGGCCGCCGAGCGTCTCGGCGTCCCCGCCGGGACGGTGAAGTCGCGCACCCACTACGCGCTGCGCGCGCTGCGGCTCGCTCTCGAGGAGATGGGGGTGGTCGCATGAGCGCCTGCGAGTTCGCCCACGACGACGCCGCCTACGTCCTCGGTGCCCTGCCGCCCCAGGAGCGCCTGGCCTTCGAGCGCCACCTCGCGACCTGCCCCGAGTGCGCCGCGTCGGTGCGCCGGATCGCCGGGCTGCCCGGCCTCCTGGGCCGGCTGTCGCTCGACGAGGTCGAGTCCGCACCCCCGCCCGAGCCGTTGCCCGAGACCCTGCTGCCCCGCCTCGTCGACGGCGTACGCCGTCAGCAGCGGCGCCGGCGCCGGCGCTGGGCGGTCGGCCTGGCCGCGGCTGCCGCTGTGGTCGCGGTGGCCGCCGCGGGTGCGACCGTCCTCGAGGTGACGTCCGAGGACGAGCCGCCCCCGACGGCCCAGGCACAGACGATGACGCCCCTCGACCAGGACCGCGTGGACGCCAGCGTGGCGCTCACGTCGGTCGCGTGGGGCACGCGCCTCGACCTGACGTGCAGCTATGACGAGCCGAGCGGCGGCTACCAGCACGAGGAGGCGGCCCCGGTCTACTCCCTCGTGGTGCGGACGTCGGGGGGCACGGTCGAGCAGGTCGCGACCTGGAAGGCGCTGCCGGGCCGGACCATGCACCTCACGGGCGCGACCGCGCTGGACGCCGCCGACATCAGCTCCGTCGAGGTGCTGACCGCCGACGGCCGGCCGGTGCTCCGCCTCGACGGCTGAGGCTCACGAGTTGAAGGCCTCCAGGAAGCGGTCGCGGACCGCGTCCATCCGCCAGACCGGTGCGTCCGGGTCGGGGTGCAGCCCGGGCTGCCAGCCCCAGCCGGCGATCCGGCGTACGACGGCGGGATCGTGGGCGATGACCGAGACCGGCACGTCGTGGCCGGGGTGGGCACCCGAGACGTAGGAGTGCGGCTGGTGGTCGCCGAGCACCAGCAGGACCAGGTCGGGGTCGGGCTGCTGCTCGAGCCACGAGACGAGCGTGTCCATCGTGTACTCGACGGACTGGCCGTAGAGCGTCTGCACGTCCGAGGAGCCCGGCTGTGTCGGTGCGTCCTCGAAGACGGACCCGTCACCCACCTGGTCCCACGGGACCAGCAACGGCGACGGGGCCCACGGGTGATGGCTGGAGACCAGGTCGATCTCGGCCATGACCGGTGGCCGGTCGGCGGCGTCGAGCTCGAGTCGCTGGAATGCACTCAGCGTGTACTGGTCCGGCATCGGCGCGTAGCCGAACTGCGGGCCGTGGTAGCCGACGTCGCGCGAGTCGTAGAGCTGGTCGAAGCCGTAGTAGTCCTCGCCCTCGGGCCAGTCCCTCGTGTTGGCGGGCACGTCGAAGACGGTGCGCCAGCCCGCCTTCCCGAACGCCGACGTGAGTGTCAGGCGGTCGGAGCCGAGGAGCTGGTCGTAGCGCCTCTGGCTGTCGGTCCACACCCCGGACTGGAGGGTGGAGTGCGCGAGCCAGCTCGCCGCGCCGAACGTCGGTGAGGTCAGGAAGGCGCTCCGGGTCGCGTAGCCGGCCCGGCGGAGACGTCGGGTGCCGTCGTCGAGGACGGCGCCCACGCCCGGTGAGTACGACGTGTCCTGCACCGCAACCCGGCCGTAGGACTCGACGAAGACGACCAGCACGTCCTTGCCCCGCAGGCCTCTCAGCAGCTGCGGGCCGGCGACGTCGGCGTAGGGGTCTGTCGCGATCTCGCGCCCGAACGTCTCCCGGTCGGCCAGGTCGGCGCGCACCTGCACGACCTCGTCGTAGGCCAGCGCGGCGGCGTTGGTCGATCCGACCTGGGTGAGCCCGGCGAGCACGACGACGCCGGCGAGGACGGCGGCCTGCCGCCGGTGGTGTGTGACGGCCCCGGTCACCCGGACGGTGGCGAGCGGCAGCACGACGAGGACGGCGAGCACCAGCACCCCGGCGAGGACCGCCACCGCGCGGGCGGCGGGCACGCCGATCGAGTCGGCGAGCACGCCGACGCCCGGCCCGAGGTAGACCCAGTCGGCCGTGGGGTCGAACGGCCGGTCCAGGATCCGCTCGAAGCCGAGGTCGAGCACACGGAGCACGACGACCACGCCGAGCACGAGGCCGAGCGCGACGGACGCCGTACGACGCGGGCGCCGCCAGGGGAGCAGCGCGAGCGCGAGCAGCAGCACGGCCTCGACCGGCAACCGCACCAGGTCACCGGGGTCCTGCGGGAGGGTCAGCGCCAGCCACACCGCGCCGACCGCGAGCAGCGTGGCGCCGCCGCCGCGGGGGTAGGCGACCTCCGCCGTCCGCGTGCGCCAGAGCCACCACACGTCGCGGCCGAACGACTCGGCCAGCAGCGCGAGCACGCCGAGCAGGGGCACCTGGTCGGCCGCTGCGGGCAGCAGCCCCGAGGTGACCACGGCCAGCACGATGCCGGTCACCGCCGCGACGACCTTGCGCCAGTAGCGTGGCGGCACCGGCCGGCGCAGCCACGGCAGCACGCGCTCGGCGACCCAGAGCAGGTAGCGGGCGGCGCCGATCAGCAGCACCCACCACCCGTGGTCGACCGCGGCGTACGCACTGAGCACGAGGATCAGGAACGCGTCCGTCTCCATGTCGAAGCGGGCGCCGAGCGCGCTGACGGTGCCGGTACGCCGCGCGACCTGGCCGTCGACCCCGTCCAGGCAGAGCGCCACGACGACGAGCGCGAGTCCCCAGCCGGTGGGCCCGACGACCGCGACCACGACGGCGAGGGCGGCCCGGACCATCGTGACCACGTTGGCCGGATGCTGAACCTGGGGCACCGTGCCTCCGTGTGTGGGGGTGTGACCAGCCATACGGCGACCGCGCCACCTCGGTTCACCGGCACCCGCACCGCCGCGGCGTACTGGCTCCGCGAGCCGGGGCGCGGCGAGCTGCGCACCGAGCCGCTGCCGCAGCCCGGTCCCGACGAGGTGCTGGTGCGGAGCCTCCATTCCGGCGTCAGCCGCGGGACCGAGCTGCTCGTCCACCGCGGCGGCGTCCCGGTCGACCAGCACGCAACGATGCGGGCGCCGTACCAGGCGGGCGACTTCCCGGGGCCGGTGAAGTACGGCTACCTCTCGGTCGGCGTGGTGGAGGAGGGGCCGGCCGTGCTGCGGGGGCGCACGGTCTTCTGCCTGCACCCGCACCAGACGGCGTACGTCGTGCCGGCCTCGGCCGTCACGGTCGTGCCCGACGACGTGCCCGCGCGCCGGGCGGTGCTGGCCGGGACGGTCGAGACGGCGGTCAACGCGCTGTGGGACCTCGGGCCCCTGGTGGGCGACCGGGTCGCGGTCGTCGGGGCCGGCATGGTCGGCTGCTCGGTCGCCCGGCTGCTGGCCCGGATGCCGGGCGTCGAGGTCACCCTGGTCGACGTCGACACCGCGCGGGCATCGGTCGCCGCGGCGCTCGGCGCCGACTTCGCGACCCCCGACGAGGCCCCGCGCGGACGTGACTCCGTCGTCCACACCAGCGGCACCGGCGCCGGGCTCCGGCTCGCGGTGGACCTGTTGGCGGCGGAGGGGGAGGTGCTCGAGCTGAGCTGGTACGGCGACGAGCGGGTCGAGCTGCCGCTCGGTGGCGCGTTCCACTCCGGGCGGCTCGCCGTGCGGGCCAGCCAGGTCGGGCGGGTCGCGCCGGCCCGCCGCGCGTCGCGGACCCACGCCGACCGGATGGCGCTCGCGCTGGAGCTGCTCGCCGACCCCGCGTTCGACGCGCTGCTGACGGGGGAGTCCGACTTCGCCGACCTGCCCGAGGTGCTGCCCGCGCTGGCGTCCGGGGAGCTCCCGGCGCTGTGCCACACGATCTGCTACCCGCAGGAGGCCTGAGGTGTTCCCGGCATGTTCTCGGTGACCGTCCGCGACCACATGATGATCGCCCACAGCCTGCGCGGCGAGGTGTTCGGACCGGCGCAGCGGCTGCACGGCGCGACGTACGTCGTGGACGCGACGTTCTCCGGCTCCGACCTCGGCCCCGACGGGATCCTGGTCGACATCGGTCGCGCAAGCGAGGTGCTGCACGAGGTGCTGGGCGCGCTGACGTATCGCAACCTCGACGACGAGCCCGACCTCGCCGACGCCAACACGACGACCGAGGTGCTCGCGCGGGTGGTCGCCGACCGGCTGGCCGACCGGGTCGGCGAGCTCGGCGCCCCCCAGCGGCTGCAGGTGACGCTGCACGAGTCCCACGTCGCGTGGGCGGGCTACGAGAGGTCGCTGTGAGGACCGTCCACGTCGTGGTGCCCGCCGGGATCGACGACCCGGCGCGGCCGAGCGGCGGCAACGTCTACGACCGGCGGGTGATCGCCGGGCTCGCCGACGCCGGGTGGACGGTGCGGGAGCACGCCTCGACGACCACGGTCCCGGACGGTGGCCTGGCCCTGGTCGACGGGCTGCTCGCCTCGCCGGAGCTGGTTGACGAGGCGGCCCGGCTCCGGGTGGTCGTGCTCGTGCACATGCCCCGCGGGGTCGTCGTCGCCTGGGAGCGCGAGGTGCTGCGTGCCGCGGCGGCCGTCGTCACGACGAGCCGGTGGACGCGCCGCCGGCTGATCGAGTGGTACGACCTGGCCCCGTCGCGCGTGCGCGTCGCGGAGCCGGGGGTGGACCTCGCCGCACCGGCGGCGGGCTCGGCCTCGGGAGGGACGTTGCTGTGCGTGGGGGCAGTGACGTTCCTCAAGGGGTACGACGTGCTGTCCGACGCCCTCGACGGGCTGGGCGACCTCGCCTGGACCTGCCGGGGTGTCGGATCCACCGAGATCGAGCCGGCCTTCGCCGCCCGGGTCGGTGACGCGGTGCGGTTGACCGGGCCGCAGACCCGCGCGGAGCTGGACGCGACCTACGCCGAGGCCGACCTGCTGGTGCTCGCGTCCCGTGCCGAGACCTACGGGATGGTCGTGACCGAGGCGCTCGCGCGCGGGGTCCCCGTGATCGCCAGCGACGTCGGCGGCGTGCACGAGGCGGTCGGTCACGCCGGGGTGCTGGTGCCGCCGGGCGATCCCGGTGCGCTGGCCGAGGCGTTGCGCCGCTGGTTGACCGACGACGCGCACCGGGCTGCGCTGCGCGAGGCTGCGCGGGCCCGGCGTACCTCCCTCGGCGACTGGTCGCGCACGGCCGCACTGGTCTCCGGAGCCCTCGCGGAGGTGGTCCCGTGAGCCGCCGCACCCAGGTCCTCGGCGGACTCGTCGTCCTCGCCGGCGTGCTCTGGTGGGTCGGGCCGGAGCCCTTCGTCGTCGCGGTCCGCTCGGCCGGTCCGGGCGCCCTCGTCGCCGCCCTCGTGCTCACCGCGGCCACCACCGTCTGCTGTGCCTGGCGCTGGCGGGTCCTCGCGCGCCGCCTCGGAGTCGACGTACCGCTGCGCGAGGCGGTCGCGGCCTACTACCGCTCGCAGTTCCTCAACGCCACGCTCCCGGGCGGCGTGCTCGGCGACGTCCACCGGGCCGTCCGGCACGGCACCCTGCCGGTGGTCGCCGACCGCGGCTCCGGCCAGGCCGTGCAGGTGCTCGCCGCGGGCGCCGTCCTCCTGGTCGGTCCGGCCCCGTGGGCGAGCGCGCTGCTCCTCGTCGCGATCGCTGCGGCCCTGCTGCGCTGGCCAGCGGTCGTCACGGCTTCGCTTCTCTCGTCGGCCGGCCACGTGCTCGTCTTCCTGGTCGCCGCCCGCGCCGCGGGCACCGACGCGTCCCTCGCCGCGCTGGTGCCGCTGGCCCTGCTCGTCATGCTCGCCGCCGCGATCCCCTTCAACGTCGCGGGCTGGGGTCCGCGCGAGGGCGTGGCGGCGTGGGCGTTCGCGGCCGCCGGGCTCGGCGCCGCGCAGGGCGCCACTGTCGCGGTGCTGTACGGCGTGCTCGCCCTGGTCGCGACCCTTCCGGGCGGCGTGCTCCTCGCGAGAGGAGCCGTGCGTGCCTGAGCGTCCTTACACCGTGCTCAGCTGCGGGATGTCGATCGACGGCTACCTCGACAGCGCCGGCGACGACCGGCTGATCCTCTCCAACGAGGCGGACCTCGACCGCGTCGACGAGGTGCGCGCCGGCTGCGACGCGATCCTGGTGGGCGCGACCACGGTCCGCAAGGACAACCCCCGCCTGCTGGTCCGGCACCCGGACCGCCAGCTCGAGCGGGTCGCCCGCGGTCTCAAGCCGACGCCGCTCAAGGTGACCGTCACCTGTCGCGCCGACCTCGACCCCACCGGGCGCTTCTTCACCACCGGCGACGCGGAGAAGCTCGTCTACAGCCCGTCGGCGCACGTCGCCGCCGCCCGGTCCCGGCTCGGCGCGGTCGCGACCGTCGTCGACGGCGGACCCCGGGTCTCGATGCGCCGGCTCGGCGAGGATCTGCACGAGCGCGGCGTACGCCGCCTCATGGTCGAGGGCGGCGGCACCATCCACACCCAGTTCCTCGCCGAGGACGTCGCCGACGAGCTCCAGCTGGTCGTGGCACCGTTCTTCGTCGGCGACTCCGCGGCCCGCCGGTTCGTCGACGACGGACCCTTCCCCTTCGGCCCCGAGACCCCGGCGACGCTCGCCGACGTACGCCGGATCGGTGAGGTCGTGCTGCTCCGCTACCGGCTCTCCGACCGCTTCGAGGAGTCCGCATGACCGTCCGGATCCGCGCCGAGCTGCCCCTCCCGCTGCGCTTCGCCGACGGCTGGTCGACGCCCGCGCGGGTGGTCACGTTCGACGGGCTCGCCGACGGCCGCGAGCACCTGGCCCTCCGGCTCGGCCCCGCCGTACGCCGCGATCCGCTGGTGCGGGTGCACAGCGAGTGCCTCACCGGCGACGTCCTCGGCAGCGCGCGCTGCGACTGCGGTCCGCAGCTGCGGGAGTCGGTCGAGCGGATCGCCGACGTCGGCGGCTACCTCCTCTACCTGCGGCAGGAGGGCCGCGGGATCGGGCTCTACGCCAAGCTCGACGCCTACGCCCTCCAGGACGACGGGCTGGACACCTACGAGGCCAACGTCGCGCTGGGCTACGGCGAGGACGAGCGCGACTACACCGTCGCGGCGCAGATGCTCGAGGCGCTGGGGGAGCGGCGGGTCGCGCTGCTCACCAACAACCCCGACAAGGCCGGCCAGCTCGCCGCGCTCGGCATCGACGTCGTACGCCGGGTGCCGACCGCCGTGCACCGCTCGGCGAGCAACGCCCGCTACCTGGAGGCCAAGGTGCGGCACGGGCACCTGGTCGGGGTCGCCCCGGAGTAGGACACGTTCTAGGCTGCGCGCGATGAACGAGAACGCGAGCCCGGTGGCGGCACCGGCACCCGAAGCCAGCGCCGGCGAGTACACCCACCGACAGATCCTGACGATCCTCTCGGGCCTGATGCTCGGGATGTTCCTCGGTGCCCTCGACCAGACGATCGTGAGCACGTCGATCCGCACCATCGCCGACGACCTCAACGGGCTGTCGGTGCAGGCGTGGGTGACGACGGCGTACCTCATCACCGCCACCATCACGACGCCGATCTACGGCAAGCTCGGCGACAACTACGGTCGCAAGAAGCTCTTCATGTTCGCGATCACGGTCTTCATCATCGGCTCGGCGCTCTGCTCGTTCGCGACCACGATGTACCAGCTCGCGGCGTTCCGTGCCTTCCAGGGCCTCGGCGCCGGCGGCCTCTTCACGCTGGTGCTGGCGATCATCGGCGACATCGTGTCGCCGCGCGAGCGAGCCCGCTACACCGGCTACTTCATGGCCATGTTCGGCACGTCGAGCGTGCTCGGCCCGCTCATCGGCGGCTTCTTCGCCGGGCAGGCGACCATCCTCGGCATCGACGGCTGGCGCTGGGTGTTCCTCGTCAACGTCCCGATCGGCATCGCCGCCCTGCTGGTCGTCTTCCGCACCCTCCACGTCCACCACACCCCGCGCCACGTCCGCATCGACTGGTGGGGCGCGCTCGCCCTGGTCGTCGGCCTGGTGCCGCTGCTGACCGTCGCCGAGCAGGGCCGCTACTGGGGCTGGGACTCGCCCCGCTCGCTCGCCTGCTACGCGATCGGGGTGGTCGGCGTCGTCGGGTTCGTGCTCGCCGAGCGGATGATGGCCGAGGCCGCGCTGATCCCGCTGCGGCTGTTCCGGATCCGGTCGGCCGCGGTGTGCATCGCGGCCAGCCTCACGGTCGGCGTCGCGATGTTCGGCGGCATCATGCTGCTCCCGCTCTACATGCAGATCGTGCACGGCGCGTCGCCGACCGAGGCGGGCCTGCTCACGTTGCCGATGGTGGCCGGCATGATGGCCGGCTCGATCGGCGCCGGCCAGGTCATCTCCCGCACCGGCCACATCCGGCTCTTCCCGATCGTCGGGTCCGCGCTCGTCGTCGTCGGCCTCGTGCTGCTCTCGCTCTGCGGCGCCGACACCTCGCTGGTGTGGGTCAGTCTGTCGATGCTGGTGCTCGGCCTCGGTCTCGGCAACTGCATGCAGCCGCTGCTGCTGATCATGCAGAGCTCGGTGCCGCCGACCGAGATCGGCGTCGCCACCAGCTCGGCGACCTTCTTCCGCCAGATCGGTGGCACGCTCGGCGTCGCGGTCTTCCTGTCGGTGCTCTTCAGCACCGTCGGCGGCAACATCGCCGACGCCATCAAGGTCGAGTCGCAGACGCCGGAGTGGCAGCAGGCCGTGGCCGCCGGGCACGGCCTCGACCCCTCGGTCGTGGAGAAGGTGCAGGACGACTCCTCGTTCATCGAGCAGCTCCCGGCCGTCATCGCGCACCCGTTCAAGGTCGGCTTCGCCGAGTCGATGGACCAGGTGTTCCTGCTCGCCGCCGGCGTCGGCGTCCTCGCGTTCCTGATCCTGCTGCTGCTCCCCGCCGTCGAGCTGAGGGCCACGTCCGCCAGTGCCGCGGCCCGAGCGGAGGCGGGTGGCGAACCGCCGCTCTGACCCTCCGGTCGTGTTGGATGGACCCATGACGGACCGTGACTACGAGCCCGAGATCGTCGACGCCGTGCAGCACGTCGCCAACAGGTACGGCGTCGCCGGGCTCGAGGACCTGATCACCCTGGCCCAGGAGGAGCTGCCGATCGCGCGGCAGGCGCTCGAGGAGCTCGCGCCCGACGCCGACTGACGGTTCGCTGCGCGGCACCTGCCCGTCGTACGCTGGGTGCTTCCGTCTTCCCAGCCCCGCGAGGTTCTCTGATGTCCGCGCCCGCCAGCGCCCCCGAGTCGGTCTTCGCCCGTCTCGAGCCCCGACTGCCCTCGGTCTCCAAGCCGATCCAGTACGTCGGCGGCGAGCTCAACTCGACCGTCAAGGACTGGGACTGCGCACTCGAGGGGCCGACGGTCCGCTGGGCCCTGATGTACCCCGACGCCTACGAGGTCGGGCTGCCCAACCAGGGCGTGCAGATCCTGTACGAAGTGCTCAACGAGCGCGACTGGATCGTCGCCGAGCGCACCTACTCCGTGTGGCCCGACATGGAGCAGGTGATGCGCACCGGTGACGAGCAGGGCCCGATCCCGCAGTTCACCGTCGACGCCCACCGCCCGGTCCGCGCGTTCGACGTCTTCGGCCTGAGCTTCTCCACCGAGCTCGGCTACACGAACATGCTCAACGCCCTCGACCTCGCGGGCATCCCGCTGCACAGCAAGGACCGCACCGACGACGACCCGATCGTGCTCGCCGGCGGTCACGCGGCCTTCAACCCCGAGCCGATCGCCGACTTCCTCGACGCTGCTGTGCTCGGCGACGGCGAGGAGGTCGTGCTCGCGATCTCCGAGGTGATCCGCGACTGGCGCTCGGAGGGCGAGCCCGGTGGCCGCGACGAGGTGCTGCGGCGCCTGGCCGTCAGCGGCAACATCTACGTGCCGCGCTTCTACGACGTCACGTACGCCGCCGACGGCACCATCGAGGCCGTCGTGCCCAACCGGCCGGGGATCCCGTTCCGGGTCCGCAAGCACACGCTGATGGACCTCGACGCCTGGCCCTACCCGGCCAAGCCGCTGGTCCCGCTCGCCGAGACCGTGCACGAGCGGTTCTCCGTCGAGATCTTCCGCGGCTGCACCCGTGGCTGCCGCTTCTGCCAGGCCGGGATGATCACCCGCCCGGTGCGCGAGCGCTCGATCGAGACCATCGGCAACATGGTCGAGAACGGCATCCGCAAGTCCGGCTTCGAGGAGGTCGGCCTGCTCTCGCTGAGCTCCGCCGACCACACCGAGATCGGCGAGGTCGCCAAGGGCCTGGCCGACCGCTACGAGGGCTCCAACGTCTCGCTGTCGCTGCCGTCGACCCGCGTGGACGCCTTCAACATCTCGCTGGCCAACGAGTTCTCCCGCAACGGCCGGCGCTCCGGCCTCACGTTCGCGCCCGAGGGTGGCAGCGAGCGGATGCGCAAGGTGATCAACAAGATGGTCACCGAGGAGGACCTGATCCAGACGGTCGCCGCGGCGTACTCCCACGGCTGGCGCCAGGTGAAGCTCTACTTCATGGTCGGCCTGCCGACCGAGACCGACGAGGACGTCCTGCAGGTCGCCGACCTCGCCCGCAAGGTGATCGCCAAGGGCCGCGAGGTCTCCGGCCGCAACGACATCCGCTGCACGGTCTCCATCGGCGGCTTCGTGCCCAAGCCGCACACGCCCTTCCAGTGGGCGGCGCAGCTCGACCACGAGACCACCGACGAGCGGCTCAAGAAGCTGCGCGACACGGTCCGTGACGACAAGAAGTACGGCCGCGCGATCGGCTTCCGCTACCACGACGGCAAGCCCGGCACCATCGAGGGCCTGCTCTCGCGGGGCGACCGGCGCGTCGGTGCCGTCATCGAGCAGGTCTGGCGAGACGGCGGCCGCTTCGACGGTTGGAGCGAGCACTTCTCCTACGACCGCTGGGCCGAGAGCGCCGAGACCGCGCTCGCGGGACACGGCCTCGACCTGGCCTGGTTCACCACCCGCGAGCGCGAGTACGACGAGGTGCTGCCCTGGGACCACCTCGACTCGGGCCTCGACAAGGACTGGCTGTGGGCCGACTGGGAGGACGCCCTCGCGGTGGCCGACGGCAGCTCCGACGTCGAGGTCGAGGACTGCCGCTGGACGCCCTGCTACGACTGCGGCGTCTGCCCGGAGATGAACACCGAGATCCAGATCGGACCCACCGGCCGTCAGCTGCTCCCGTTGTCCGTCGTCTGACCGCCGAGTCGTGACTTCTGGTCACCCGAGTCGTGACTTCTGGTCACGACCCTGACCGAGACTCCCGACTCGACTGACCAGAAGTCCCGATTCGGCGGTCCAGCTGGTCCTCGACGTACACCGGCCGCGTGACGTACGCCGCGAGCGCGAACAGCGGCAGCGCGAGCACCAGCAGCATGACCAGCGGGACGGTCCAGCCGCCGCTCGCCGTGTGCACCACCCCGACCGCGAACGGGCCGACGACCGCGATCAGGTAGCCGGTCGACTGGGTGAAGGCCGACAAGGCCGCGGTGCCCTCGGGCGTCCGGGCGCGCAGCCCGATCAGGGTCAGGATCAGGGGGAACGTCACGGTCCCGACGCCGATGACGACCGCCCACAGGATCGCCAGCGAGTGCGGCGCGAGCATCAGTCCGACGTACCCGACCGGGTAGGTCGCGATCACGATGAAGAGCACCCGACGCGGCTGCTTCGCCTTCACGAGCACGTTGGGCAGCCACAGCGAGAGCGGGATGGAGGTGCCGGCGACCAGGCCGGCGAGCACGCCCGCCGCGGTCGCGCCGTACCCGTTGTCGCGCCACAGCGAGGCGAACCAGCCGAAGATCGCGTAGGCCTGGAGCGACTGGAGGCCGAAGAAGAGCGCCATCGCGACGCCGAGCCGGGTGCGGGCGACGTCGCGGAAGGAGATCGTGCGCGGGGTCCGGTCCAGGTGCCGGTCGCGAGTGGACAGGCCGATCCACGGGATGGCCGCGACCGCGGCCACCAGCGCCCACGAGCCGAGGCCCCACCGCCACCCGCCGAGGGCGTCGGAGATCGGCACCGTCAGCACCAGGGCCGCCGTGAGACCGGTCGACAGCGCCGTCGTGTAGATCGCCGTGACGAACCCGATCCGGTCCGGGAAGTGCAGCTTCACCAGCGACGGGAGCAGCACGTTGGCCATCGCCATGCCGCCGAGCGCCACGAGGGACAGGAGCAGGAACAGCGCCTCGCTCCCGGTCAGCGCGCGGCCGGTGAGGCCGATGACGGCCGCGACCAGCGCGAGCAGCGTGACCCGGTGCAGCCCGATCCGGTGCGCCGCGGCCGGCGCCATCGCGCCGAAGACGGCGAAGCCGATGACCGGCAGCGAGGTCAGCAGCCCCGCGGCGGGGCCGCTCATCGAGAACGCGTCCCGGATCTCGTCGAGCACGGGCCCGACACTGACCGCCGCAGGGCGCAGGTTGAGGGAGAGCAGGACGATGCCGACCAGGATCAGCGTCGTCGTACGCCGCGCGGTAGTGCTCACTGGCCTGATGCTCTCACCCGCACCGTCGGCGGTCTTCGGCAGGATGGTCCACATGCGCAGCGTCCCTGACGTCGAAAGACGACGTCGACTCGCGAGACAGCACGCCCTCGCGCCGGCACACCGCGCCGCGGACCCGGTCGCCGCGACCGAGGCGATGACGGTCCTCCACGCCACGGAGGCGCCGTCGGTCTACCTGTCCCTGTGGGCGCGGGTCGACGGGCTGACCGTGGCCGATGTCGACCGGGCGTTGTACGACGACCGCTCGCTGGTCAAGCAGCTCGCGATGCGCCGCACGCTCTTCGTCTTCCCGCGCGACCTACTGCCCGCGGCATGGGGGAGCGCGTCCGCGCGCGTCGCCACCGCACTGCGCACCCGGCTGGCGAAGGAGGTCGTGACCGCCGGGATCGCCACCGACGGCGACGCCTGGATCGAGGCCGCCGCGAGCGCGACCCTCGCCCGGCTGCGCGACGGCTCCGAGCTGTCCGCCCAGCAGCTGCGCGACCAGGTGCCCGAGCTCGCCGGGCGCCTGGACATGTCGCCGGGCAAGTCCTACGGCGCCAACGTCCCGATCGCGCCGCGCGTCCTCACCCAGCTCGGCGTCGAGGGCCTGATCGTGCGCGGCCGCAACGGGGGGCACTGGCGCACCGCGCGGCCGCAGTGGACCGCGATGGAGACCTGGCTCGAGCATCGCGGGGGGAGCGTGCCCGAGCCGCTGAAGGAGCGGGAGGGGTACGCCGAGCTCGTGCGTCGCTGGCTGGCCACCTTCGGGCCCGGCACCGAGGCCGACATCGTCTGGTGGCTGGGCTCGACCAAGTCCGCCGTCCGGGCCGCGCTCGCCGACGTCGCCGCCGTCGAGGTCGCGCTCGAGGGGGGACAGGTCGGCTGGGTGCTGCCCGGCGATCTGGAGATCGAGCCCGACCTCGAGCCCTGGGCCGCGCTGCTTCCCGTGCTCGACCCGACGGTGATGGGCTGGAAGGAGCGCGACTTCTACCTGGGCGCACTCGGCCCGCAGCTCTTCGACACCAATGGCAACGCCGGCACCACCGCCTGGTGGGACGGCCGGATCGTGGGCTGCTGGGTGCAGGACCCCGACGGCGTCGTGGTGCTCAACCTGCTCGAGGACGTCGGCTCCGACGCCCGCGCCGCGCTGGCGGCCGAGGCCGACCGATTGACCACGTGGCTGGCGGGACACCGGGTCAGCACGGTCTACCCGTCGATTGCCATGAAGACCGCCCTCGCCCCGTAACCTTGGCCGGTGCGTGCGCAGCCCGAGCAACAAGCCCCACCCGTCCAGCGGCTCCGGATCCGCTACGCGAAGCGCGGGCGGCTCCGGTTCACCAGCCACCGCGACTTCAGCCGGGCCTTCGAGCGGGCCATCTTCCGCGCCCGCCTGCCCATGGCCTACTCGTCCGGCTTCAACCCGCACCCGCGGATCTCGTACGCCGGCGCCTCTCCGACCGGCGCGGCCAGCGAGGCCGAGTACGTCGAGATCGGGCTCGCCGAGGTCGTCGACCCGGCCGTCATCCACGCCCAGCTCGACGAGGCCCTGCCCGACGGGCTGGACGTGCTCGCCGTGGTGGAGTCGCCCGGCGGCTCCCTCGCCGACCTGCTGGAGGGCAGCCACTGGCTCGTCGACGTCGCCGCGGACCCCGAGGCGGCCGCGAGCGCGGTCGCGACCTTCCTCGCCACCGAGGCCGTGCTCGTCGAGCGGATGACCAAGAAGGGGCTGCGCGAGTTCGACTGCCGGGCCGCGGTCGTCTCGCTCTCGTCGGCCGAGCACGCCGACGGCGCCCGGCTCGACCTGGTGCTGCGACACGCCGTACCCGCCGTCCGTCCCGACGACGTGCTCGCCGGGCTGGCCTCCGTCGCGGGTCTCGCGCCGAGCGGCGCACCCCTGCTCACCCGGCTCGCGCAGGGGCCCCTCGACGCGGCGACGGGGGAGATCGGCGACCCGCTGTCCGCGCGACGGTGATGGTTCCCGGTGTGTCGTGTGCGATACTCGCCGTGGTCGCTCCGGACAGCCGTTCGGGATGACCCGACGACGTTCTCGGCCGGTCCCCCTGTGGCCCGGCACACCTTGAGGCACGATCGTCGCCAGACCGCGACGCGTCCGGCAGGTTGGTGACAGCGACCTGTCGAGTGGTCCTACCGGACCCGGACCAGCGACCGCGGCAGGCGCCGGACGTTGCTCCCGGGTGACGCACCTGCGGAGGGTGTCGCCGCCACACGAAGGCTTTGCGTCTCCCGCCCTGGGTACTCGGGTGGGCGACGTCGGACCGCCCGGCGCGAGCCGCGGGGCGCTAGGAGTGCACCAGATGGCCGACGACCTCCAGGCCGGAGAAGACACCACCACCGCTGCAGCGGCCGACACGCCGGCGGAGAAGCCGGCCAAGAAGGCTGCCGCCAAGAAGGCGAGCGCTGCGAAGACGGCCGCCAAGAAGGCGCCCGCGAAGAAGGCGGCCACCAAGAAGACGGCCACCAAGAAGACGGCCGCCGCGGCAGAGCCCGACGAGGCCCAGCTCGACCTCGGTGTCGAGGCGCCCGCCGCGAAGAAGGCGCCGGCGAAGAAGGCCGCTGCGAAGAAGACGACGGCGAAGAAGGTCACGGCGAAGAAGGCCGCCGCCGAGACGCCGGCAGTCGAGGCGCCGGCCGAGGAGCCGTCGGCGACCGCCCTCCTCTTCCAGGCCCCCGAGCCGACGAAGAAGGCCGCGGCCCGCCGCCCGCGCAAGGCCGCCGCCACGTCCGACGCACCTGCCGAGGCTGCCCCGGTCGAGGAGCAGGCCGACGAGCAGGCCGAGGCCAAGCAGGCCCCCAAGAAGAAGTCGTCCGGGGGTCGCTCCGGCGCCAAGCCCGCTGACGAGCCCGCGGCCGAGACCGACGTCGCCGACGAGTCCGACGACGACACCGCCGAGGGCGACGAGCAGTCCGGCGACGGCTCCGGTCCTGCGCGTCGCCGTCGTCGCCGCGGTGGCCGCCGCCGCCGCAAGCCCGGCGAGAACGCCGGCGACGGCTCCGACGACAGCAACGGTGACGACGACTCGAGCGACGACTCCAGCGACGACAGCTCCAGCGAGTCGGCCGAGGGTGCCGGGGACGGTTCGGGCGAGAGCTCGTCGTCGCGGCGCCGCCGCCGTCGTCGGCGCGCCGGTGACGACGGGGGAGAGGGCGGTGACGACCCGGAGAACACCGTGACCCGGGTCCGCCGTCAGCGCTCCGCCGAGGACGAGATCACCGCGATCCAGGGCTCGACCCGCCTGGAGGCCAAGAAGCAGCGCCGCCGCGAGGGCCGCGAGGCCGGCCGCCGCCGCGCCCCGATCGTCAGCGAGGCCGAGTTCCTGGCCCGTCGCGAGTCGGTCGACCGGGTGATGGTCGTGCGCCAGCGCGAGGACCTCACCCAGATCGGCGTCCTCGAGGACAAGGTCCTCGTCGAGCACTACGTCGCCCGCGCGTCCCAGACGTCGCTGATCGGCAACGTCTACCTCGGCCGCGTCCAGAACGTGCTGCCCTCCATGGAGGCCGCGTTCATCGACATCGGCAAGGGTCGCAACGCGGTCCTCTACGCCGGCGAGGTCAACTGGTCGGCGCTCGGCCACAAGGACGGCCAGCCCCGCAAGATCGAGTCGGTGCTGTCCTCCGGGCAGACGATCCTGGTGCAGGTCACCAAGGACCCGATCGGTCACAAGGGCGCCCGCCTCAGCAGCCAGGTCAGCCTGGCCGGCCGGTTCCTGGTCTACGTGCCCGACGGCACCACCAGCGGCATCTCCCGCAAGCTCCCCGACACCGAGCGCAACCGCCTCAAGACGCTGCTCAAGGAGATCGTCCCCGACTCCGCGGGCGTGATCGTGCGCACCGCCGCCGAGGGCGCCAGCGAGGAGGAGCTGACCCGCGACGTCGAGCGGCTCAAGGCCCGCTGGGAGGACATCGAGAGCAAGGTCAAGGGCAGCGCCCCGCAGCTCCTGTACGGCGAGCCGGACCTGACCCTCAAGGTCGTCCGCGACCTCTTCACCGAGGACTTCTCCAAGCTGGTCATCCAGGGCGACGACGCCTGGGAGACCGTCCAGGGCTACGTCCACCAGGTCGCGCCCGACCTCGAGGAGCGCCTCGAGCGCTACGAGCCCGGCCCGGACGGCCAGGGCGGCAAGGCCGACGTCTTCGCGGAGTACCGCATCGAGGAGCAGATCGCCAAGGGTCTCGACCGCAAGGTCTGGCTGCCCTCCGGCGGCTCCCTGGTCATCGACCGCACCGAGGCCATGACCGTGGTCGACGTCAACACCGGCAAGTTCACCGGCTCCGGCGGCAACCTCGAGGAGACGGTCACCAAGAACAACCTGGAGGCGGCCGAGGAGGTCGTGCGCCAGCTCCGGCTGCGCGACATCGGCGGCATCATCGTCGTCGACTTCATCGACATGGTCCTCGAGTCCAACCGCGACCTCGTGCTCCGCCGCCTGGTCGAGTGCCTGGGTCGCGACCGGACCCGCCACCAGGTCGCCGAGGTGACCTCGCTGGGCCTGGTGCAGATGACCCGCAAGCGGATCGGCACCGGCCTGCTCGAGGCGTTCGGCGAGAACTGCCCGCACTGCCAGGGCCGCGGCATGGTCATCCACGACGCCCCCGTCGAGTCGAAGCACGCCGAGGAGGAGCCCCGCCGTGGCGGCGGTCGCCGCGGACGTGGTCGAGGCCGGGGCCAGGACGACTCCGGCAACGACAACAACAACGGCGGCAACGGCAACCACGGCAACAACGGCGGCGGTGCGAAGCCGCCGTCGCCGAAGGACGTCGCCGCGATGGCCCGCCCGGAGAACGCCGACAAGCCGGCCGAGGACGAGACCCCGGCCGCCGACGCGCCCGTCGAGCCGGCGCCCGTGGTCGAGCAGACCCCCGAGGCCGAGCCCGTCGAGACCCCGGCTGCCGAGCCCGTGGTCGCCGAGGAGCCCGCCGCTCCCAAGGTGACGACCCGCAGCCGCCGGCGTACGGCGCCGCGGCCCGCCGCCGAGCCGGAGCCGATCACCGTCGCCGAGCCCACGCCCGAGGAGCCCGAGGAGGCCGTCGCCGAGGCGCCGGCCGTCGAGCCGACGGTCGTCGAACCGGTGGCACCGCCGGAGCCGCCGAAGGTCGTCACCCGGACCCGCGGTCGCTCCGCGACCCGGCCCGCCGGCCCGCCGGTGGCCGAGGACCTGCCGTCGGCGCCTCCCGGGGAGCTCGGCAGCGTCGGCGCGCCGCCGGAGCACGGTGCGGTGGAGCCCGGGACGGCCGTCGCCGAGCCCGGCGAGGAGCCCGTCGAGGACGAGCACCCGCACGTCGAGCACGTCCCGATCAAGAAGAAGGGCACGCGCAAGCGCTAGGCCCGCGGACCGGGCGGCCGCTGTTTTGCGGTGAGTCGCCCGGATCCGTACTATTGACCCTCGGTGCGCATTCTGTGCGCCTGTCTTCGTGCGGCGCGACCTGGCGTTGTGCCCCGGACAGACATGCCGGACCCAGACGTTCCATTCAGCAAGAGATCGACGAAGGAGACCGCGGTGTACGCGATCGTGCGCGCAGGCGCCAAGCAGCAGAAGGTTGCCGTGGGCGACGTCATCGAGATCGACAAGGTCACCACGGCGGCCAGCGACTCGGTCACGCTCCCGGTGGTCCTCGTCGTCGACGGTGAGACCGTCACCTCCGACGCCAAGGCGCTCGACAAGGCGTCCGTGACCGTCGAGGTCCTCGGCGCCACCAAGGGCCCGAAGATCATCATCCAGAAGTACAAGAACAAGACCGGCTACAAGAAGCGCCAGGGTCACCGCCAGAAGTACACCCAGGTCAAGGTCACCGACATCTCCCTCTGAGCCCAGCTCGAGGTCTCCCGGCACTCACTGAAGGACACATCAGATGGCACACAAGAAGGGCGCGGCGTCCACCAAGAACGGCCGCGACTCCAACTCCCAGCGCCTCGGCGTGAAGCGCTACGGCGGTCAGGTCGTCAACGCCGGCGAGATCATCGTGCGCCAGCGCGGCACCCACTTCCACCCGGGCAGCGGCGTCGGCCGCGGCGGCGACGACACCCTGTTCGCGCTGGTCGCGGGTGCGGTCGAGTTCGGTACGCGTCGCGGTCGTCGCGTCGTGAACATCGTCCCGGGCGAGTGACCTGACGCTCACCCAGCAGCTTTCGCACGAAGGGCGTCCCGGTCTCGGGGCGCCCTTCGTCGTTTCGTACCACTGAGAGTAGGAACCATGGCCGTCCCCACCTTCGTCGACCGGGTGTCGCTGCACGTCAGCGCCGGCCGCGGCGGGCACGGCGTGGCCTCGGTCCACCGTGAGAAGTTCAAGCCGCTCGGCGGCCCCGACGGCGGCAACGGCGGTCCCGGCGGGTCGGTCATCCTGCGGGTCGACCCCGACGTCACCACCCTGATCGACTACCACCACAGCCCCAAGCGCAGCGCCTCCTCCGGCGGCCACGGCGCCGGCGACCACAAGAACGGCGGCCACGGGGCCGACCTGGTCCTGCCGGTCCCCGACGGCACCCTGGTGACCGACCCGCGGGGCAACGTCCTCGCCGACCTCGTCGGTCCCGGCACCGAGCTTGTCGTCGCCCAGGGCGGCCGCGGCGGTCTCGGCAACGCCGCCCTCGCCTCGGCCAAGCGCAAGGCCCCTGGCTTCGCGCTGCTCGGCGAGCCCGGCGACGAGCTCGAGATCGTCCTCGAGCTGAAGGTCGTGGCCGACATCGGCCTGGTCGGCTTCCCGAGCGCCGGCAAGTCCAGCCTGATCGCGGCGATCTCGCGGGCGCGGCCCAAGATCGCCGACTACCCGTTCACCACGCTGGTGCCCAACCTGGGCGTGGTGTCGGCCGGCGACACGACGTTCACCGTCGCCGACGTGCCCGGCCTGATCGAGGGCGCCAGCGACGGCCGCGGCCTGGGCCACGACTTCCTGCGCCACATCGAGCGCTGCGCGGCGATCGTGCACGTCGTCGACACGGCCAGCATCGAGCCCGGCCGCAACCCGGTCGACGACCTCGACGTCATCGAGCTCGAGCTGAGCCGGTACGGCGGGCTCGAGGACCGGCCTCGCCTGGTGGCGCTCAACAAGATCGACGTCCCCGACGGGCGCGACATCGCGGGCTTCGTCGTCGACGAGCTGCGCGGCCGCGGCTTCGCGGTCTTCGAGGTGTCCGCGGCGTCGGGCGAGGGGATGCGCGAGCTGACCTTCGCGATGGCCGCGATCGTCGAGGCGGCGCGGGCCGCGAAGCCCGTCGTCGAGGCGACCCGCATCGTGCTGCGCCCGCCGTCGGCCGACGGCAAGGACGAGTTCACGATCACCTCGACCAGCGACGGCTGGCGGGTGCGCGGCGAGAAGCCCGAGCGCTGGATCCGGCAGACCGACTTCAGCAACGACGAGGCCGTCGGCTTCCTCGCCGACCGGCTCAACCGGCTCGGGGTCGAGTCCAAGCTGGTCGAGCTCGGGGCCGAGGAGGGCGACGCCGTCCTCATCGGCGACCCCGACAACGCGGTCGTCTTCGACTTCAAGCCGGGCATCGACGCCGGCGCCGAGATCCTCAGCCGTCGCGGTGAGGACCAGCGCTTCGACGACTCGCGTCCGGCCGCCCACCGGCGGCGCGCGATCCAGGAGGCGCTGCCCGACCGCGCCGAGGGGGAGACGCGCGCCGACGTGGCCCGGCGGCTCGACCAGCCCGAGGTCTACGGGCCCACGTCGTACGACATCGGCGGCGCCGAGGACCCCGACTGGGCAGAGAACGACCCCGGGAACGACCCCGAGGAATGAGCGCCCGCGCCCAGGTGACCGAGGCGAAGCGGATCGTCGTCAAGGTCGGGTCCTCCTCCCTCACGACCGCGGCCGGAGGCATCGACCCGGAGCGGGTGCGGACCCTGGTCGACGTGCTCGCGAAGCTGCGTGTCGACGGTTCCGAGGTCGTGCTGGTCTCCTCGGGTGCCATCGCCGCGGGCCTCGCGCCCCTCGGGCTGAAGAAGCGGCCGAAGGCGCTGCCGGCGCAGCAGGCCGCGGCATCGGTCGGGCAGGGCCTGCTGGTGCACCGCTACACCGAGGAGCTCGCCCGCCACGGCGTCATCGCCGGCCAGGTGCTGCTGACCGTCGACGACGTCACCCGGCGCTCGCACTACCGCAACGCCTACCAGACGTTCGCCAAGCTGCTCGAGCTCGGCGTGCTCCCGATCGTCAACGAGAACGACACGGTCGCCACCAGCGAGATCCGGTTCGGTGACAACGACCGCCTGGCCGCGCTGGTCGCCCACCTCGTGCACGCCGACCTTTTGGTGCTGCTCAGCGACGTCGACGGCCTGTACGACGCCGACCCGAGCAAGCCCGGCAGCACGCTGCTCTCGGAGGTCACCTCGGTCGACGACCTGGGCGCCGTACGGGTCGGGAAGACCGGCAGCGCGGGGCTCGGCACGGGCGGCATGCAGACGAAGGTCGACGCCGCGCGGATCGCGACCGGCGCCGGCATCCCCGTCGTGCTGACCTCGGCCGACAACGCCGGCGCGGCGCTGTCGGGTGAGCCTGTCGGCACGCTCTTCCACACCACCGGCCGGCGTCGTCCGACCCGGCTGCTGTGGCTGGCCCACGCGACCGAGCCGAAGGGCACCCTGGTCCTCGACGCCGGCGCCGTCCGGGCCGTGGTCGAGCGGCGCGCGTCGCTGCTGGCCGCCGGCATCACCGCGGTCGAGGGCACCTTCCACGCGGGGGAGCCGGTCGACATCGCTGCCCCCGACGGCACGCCGGTCGCCCGCGGGCTGGTGAACTTCGACGCCGAGGAGCTGCCGCAGCTGCTCGGCCGCACGTCCAGCGACCTGAAGCGCGAGCTCGGCGCGGGCTACGAGCGCGAGGTCGTGCACCGCGACGACCTCGTGCTGCTGTGACATCCGCCTGAAACCCGCGCCGCCTACGCTGGCCGGCATGTTCCAGGTGCCTGCCGTCGACATCGCGCCGTACGTCGAGGACGGCGGCCCCGCCGAGCGCGCCGCGGTCGCGGCCGCCATCGACGCCGCCTGCCGCGAGGTCGGCTTCATCCAGGTGCACGGACACGGCATCGCGGCCGATGTCGTCGCCGGTCTGGGCGCCGCCATGGACGCGTTCTTCGGCCTGGACCTCGACGACAAGCGGGCCTACGTGCGGCCGGCCCAGGAGAACCGCGGCTACACGCCTCCGAAGTCGGAGTCGCTCAGCCTGAGCCTCGGGATCGAGTCGGCGACCCGGATGAACGACTTCTTCGAGGCGTTCAACATCGGTCGCGCCGCGAGCGAGCACGCCGGCTCGGAGCTGCCGCTCGAGCACTTCGCGGAGAACACCTGGCCGGAGGTACCCGGCTTCGAGGCGCAGGTGTCGGCGTACTTCGCCGAGGCGGGCCGCGTCGCCCGGACCATGACCCGGATCTTCGCCGACGCGCTCGGGCTGCCCGCGGGCTTCTTCCCGGCCCTCACCTCGCCGTCGATCGACGTCCTCCGGATGAACAACTACGCGCTGCCCGACGGCACCGACGTCGCGCTGGACGGCGACCTCGTCGGGATGAGCGAGCACACCGACTTCGGCATCGTCACCATCCTGTGGGCCGACCGGGTGCGGGGGCTCCAGGTGCTCGGGTCGGACGACCGGTGGCACGACGTCGACCCGGAGGACGGGGCACTGCTCATCAACCTGGGCGACCTCACGGCGCGGCTGACCAACGAGCGCTGGATGTCCACGCTGCACCGGGTCAAGCCGCCGGTGGTCGGCGGCACGATCCAGCGCCGGCGCTCCGCGGCGTACTTCCACGACGGCAACCCGGAGGCCGTGGTGGCGCCGCTCGACACGTGCGTCGACGCCGACCACCCGCGCCTCTACGACCCCGTCACCGTCGACGAGCACATCCGAGCGAAGCTCGCCGGGTCGCGCGCGGGCCGGCGGAACTCCGCGGCAGCCCGGGAAGGTGCCCGGGTCCTCCAGTCCCTGCGGTAGGAGCGACCCCGATAGGTTTGCCCACCGTGCGCGTTCGAGTGGTCGTCTTCTGGGTCGTGGTCGGCCTCTTCCTGCTGCCGGCGCTCGCGCTCACGGTCGCGCGTCTCACCGAGCCCGGCAGCCGCACCGGCATCGGGCTCGTGGCGTTCACGCCGTGGGCGATCCCGTTGTACGGCGTGGGGCTGCTGCTCGTGCTCGTGCGCCTGGCCCTCCGGCGCCGGTGGCGCAGCGCGGCCCTCCCCGTGGCGCTGGTCGCGCTGGCGGGGCTGGTGCTGCACGGCTGGTGGTACGCGCCGCAGGTGACCGGCGCGAACCCGCCCGCGGCCGACGGGGCGACGCCCGTGGTCGTGATGACGGCCAACCTCCGGCTCGGCGAGGCCGACGGCATCGAGGTGGTGGGTGCGGCGACCGAGGCGCACGTGGACCTGCTGGTGGTCGAGGAGGTCACCCCGGCGGTCCTGGCCGACATGGACCGGGCCGGGCTGAAGGAGCTGCTGCCCTACCGGGTCGGCCTGCCCGGGACGATGGCCACCGGCACGATGGCGTTCGCGACCACCCCGCTGACCGACGGCACGCGGCTGTCCACCCCGCTCGGGAGCTGGAGCTTCACGATGGGCGACCTCCGGGTGCTGGCCGTGCACCCGACGTACCCCGTGGACGCCTCCGGCTGGGCCCACGACCAGCAGGTCGTCCGCGACGCGGTGGCCGACGACGAGCCCGACGTGGTGGTGGGTGACTTCAACGCCACGGTCGACCACCAGCCGCTGCGCGACCTCGCCGACCTGGGCTACCGCGACGTCGGTGAGCTCGCGAACGACGGGTGGCACCCGACCTGGCCCGCCTCCGGTGCGTTCGACCTGCTCGGCCTGCCGCTCGCGCAGATCGACCACGTGCTGCTGGGGGACCGGCTGGCGGCGCTCGGCATGCACACCGTGGGGATCCCCGGCAGCGACCACCGGGGCGTCGTCGCGACCGTCGCGCGGAAGTGACCGGCGGGTACAACTGCGGTTTACGGTTCTTTCGGGACGGGTACCGTCCGAGAACCCCGTGCCCCGGGAGGGGGCGCGACATCGGAGGGAGCAACACGTTGTCTGTTGTCATGCGAACCCGTCTGGCCGCCGTCGGCGGCACCGCGGCACTCGCCGCGAGCGCGGTGCTGGTCGCCGCCCCGGCCGCCGAGGCGAAGCCCGCGTCCGTCAAGAGCAGCTACAGCTGCCAGACCGACTTCGGTCCGCAGACCGTCGCGGTCACCACCACGATGGTGCTGCCGGCCAAGGTGAAGAGGAACAAGCCGGTGCCGGGCAAGCCGGTGAAGCTGCAGGTCGTCATCCCCGAGAGCCTGGCCGCCGCGATGCGGACCTTCGGCATCACGAGCCTGTCGGGCTCCGCGAGCGGCGTGAAGGCGTCCGTCGGCGCGACGAAGGTCCCCGTCACGGGCGTCACCTTCCCGACCACAGCCGTGCCGGCCAGCGGCGCGATGAAGATCAACGCCGCGGGCAAGGCCAAGGCGTTCAAGATCAAGAAGCCCGGCAAGTACGCCGTGTCCGTGCCGAAGAAGTTCGCGTTCACCGCGAAGGACCAGAACGGCAACGCGCTCCTCAACAACGCGCCGTGCTCGCTGGTCGCGGGCTCCAAGTCCACAATCACGACGCTCAAGGTCGTCAAGTAGCCACACCACGCGACGTCGTACGACGGCGGTCCGGTGCCTCGGCGCCGGGCCGCCGTCTGGCGTTCCGGCTTGAGTGCGCGCGGATAGCGAGCAACGGTGGAGGCATGTCCACCGACACGAGCATCTCCGTCCAGCGCACCATCGACGCCTCGTCGCAGGCCGTGTTCGACGTCCTGTCGAACCCCGAGCGGCACCCCGAGCTCGACGGCTCCGGGTTCGTCCTCAGCGACGAGAAGACAGACCGGATCACCGGCACCGGCCAGGTGTTCCGGATGAACATGTCCGGTCCGCACATGGGTGGCGACTACCAGACCGACAACACCGTCACCGGCTACGACAAGAACCACCTGCTCGCCTGGCAGACCGCGCCCGCCGACACCGAGCCGCCCGGCTGGGAGTGGGTCTGGGAGCTGACGGCCGAGGGCTCGGACGCCACCTCGGTCCGGCTGACCTACGACTGGAGCAAGGTCACCGACCAGGCGCTGCTCGAGAAGATCGGCTTCCCGCTGGTCCCGGAGTCCGCCCTCGAGGACTCGCTCGGCAACCTCGCTTCGGCAGTCTCGGGCTGACCGCCGTACGCTGGTCGGTGCGATGACCGACCGGACCGTCTACCTCGACCACGCTGCCACCACGCCGATGGTGCCGGCGGCGGTCGAGGCGATGACGGCGCACCTCCTCGAGGTCGGCAACCCCAGCTCGCTGCACGCCTCCGGGCGGCACGCGCGCCGGGTCGTCGAGGAGTCCCGCGAGACCATCGCCCAGGCACTCGACTGCCGTCCCGGCGAGGTGGTCTTCACCTCCGGCGGCACCGAGGCCGACAACATCGCGCTCAAGGGCGTCTACTGGTCGCGCCGCCTCGGCGACCCGCGCCGCACGCGCATCCTCACGACCGCCGTCGAGCACCACGCGGTGCTCGACCCGCTGCACTGGCTCGAGGACGCCGAGGGCGCCTCCGTCTGGCGCCTGCCCGTCGACTCCCGGGCCCGTCTCGACGTCGCCGCGCTCCGCGACGCCGTCGAGCGCGATCCGGCGTCCGTGGCCCTGATCTCGGTGATGTGGGCCAACAACGAGGTCGGCACGCTCCAGCCGATCGACGAGGTCGTGGCGATCGCCGCCGAGCACGGCATCCCCGTGCACACCGACGCGGTGCAGGCGGTCGGCGCGGTGCCGGTCGCCTTCGCCCGCTCCGGCGTCGACGCGCTGACGCTCACCGGTCACAAGGTCGGCGGCCCCTACGGCGTCGGTGCGCTCGTCGTACGACGCGAGCTCGACGTCACGCCGCTGATCCACGGCGGGGGGCAGGAGCGCGACATCCGCAGCGGCACCATCGACCCCCCGGCGATCGCCGGCTTCGCAGCCGCGGTCGAGCTGGCCGTCAAGCAGCAGGCCGAGCACGCCGCACGGGTCGCCGCGTTGCGCGACGACCTGGTCCGCCGGGTGATCGAGGTCGTCCCCGACGCCCACCTCCACGGCGCCGAGACCGGCGCGGAGCGGCTGCCCGGCAACGCCCACCTGGGCTTCCCGGGCTGCGAGGGCGACTCGCTGCTGATGCTGCTCGACGCGCGCGGGATCGAGTGCTCGACCGGCTCGGCGTGCTCCGCCGGGGTGCCGCAGCCCTCCCACGTGCTGCTCGCGATGGGCTGCGACGAGGAGTCGGCGCGGCACTCGCTGCGGTTCTCGCTCGGGCACACCACGACGCAGGCCGACGTCGACGCGGTCGTCGAGGCGATCGTGCCCGTCGTCGAGCGAGCCAGGGCAGCCAAGCGATGAGGGTCGTCGCTGCCATGTCCGGCGGCGTCGACTCCGCCGTCGCTGCCGCGCGCGCGGTCGAGGCCGGGCACGACGTCACCGGGATCCACCTGGCGCTGTCGCGCAACCCGGCGTCGTACCGCTCCGGCGCCCGTGGCTGCTGCACGATCGAGGACGCCAACGACGCGCGCCGGGCCGCCGACGTGATCGGCATCCCGTTCTACGTCTGGGACCTCTCCGACCGCTTCCACGAGGACGTGGTCGAGGACTTCATGGACGAGTACGCCGCCGGCCGCACGCCGAACCCGTGCCTGCGCTGCAACGAGAAGATCAAGTTCGCCGCGGTCCTGGACCGCGCGCTCGCGCTCGGCTTCGACGCGGTCGCGACCGGCCACTACGCGCAGCTGCGCACGGGCGCCGACGGTCTGATCGAGATGCACCGCGCGGTCGACCACGGCAAGGACCAGTCCTACGTGCTCGGCGTGCTCGACCAGGAGCAGCTGGCCCACTCGCTCTTCCCGCTCGGCGACTCGACGAAGCCCGACGTACGCCGTGAGGCCGCGGAGCGTGGCCTGCTGGTCGCGGACAAGCCGGACAGCCACGACATCTGCTTCGTGGCGGACGGCGACAACGCCGGCTGGCTGCGGGAGAAGCTCGGTGACCGCGCGCCCAACCACGGTGGCTCGATCGTCGACGAGGCCGGTGAGGTGCTGGGCGAGCACGAGGGCACCTACGGCTTCACGATCGGGCAGCGCAAGGGGCTGCGGATCGGCCGCCCGGCGCCCGACGGCAAGCCGCGCTTCGTCCTCGACATCGAGCCGGTCTCCGGCACGGTGACGGTCGGCCCGCGCGAGCACCTGGCGGTGCACCGGCTCAGCGGCATCAAGCCGCGCTGGTGCGGCACGGTCCCGCGGTCCCTGTCCGGGACGGTGCAGCTCCGGGCGCACGGCGAGGAGCTGCCGGCGCGGGTGAGCGTCGGTGAGACGGTCGAGATCGAGCTGCTGGAGCCGGCGTACGGCATCGCGCCTGGCCAGGCCGCGGTCCTCTACGACGGCAGCCGGGTCGTCGGGTCCGCGACGATCGCGGCGACTGCATGATCGCGACCGGGATCGGCTCCTACCCGGGTGAGGACCTCGAGGAGACGTTGAGCGTCGTCCTCGGCGAGCTCCCCGACCTGCCGCACCTGCCGGAGCTGCCCGACCGCGGGGTGACCGCGGGCATGGTCGGGCGGGGCCTGGCCGTGATGGCCGAGCTCGGCGCCGACCTCCAGCCCGCCGGGTGGCGGCTGACCGACGCGCCCGGCGTCGACCACCGGCGCGCGCGCAGCCTGCTGGCGCAGGACCTGGACACGGTCGAGGAGCTCACCCAGGACACCCTGTCGATGGAGGGCGGCGCCTTCAAGATCCAGGTCGCCGGGCCGTGGACGCTCGCGGCGTCGGTCGAGAAGCCGCGTGGCGACAAGGTGGTCAGCGACGTCGGCGCGCGCCGGGAGCTGGCCCAGGCGCTGGCGGAAGGGCTGCGCACGCACGTCGCCGACGTACGCCGCCGGCTGCCCGGCGTCGACCGCCTCGTCGTGCAGGTCGACGAGCCGGCGCTCTCGGCCGTGCTGGCCGGGAAGGTGCCGACCGCCTCCGGGTTCGGGCGGCACCGGACCGTGCACCCGCCGGAGGCGTCCGAGGCGCTGGCCTGGGTGCTCGACGCGGTGAGCGACGCCGGCGCCGAGCCGTGGGTGCACACCTGCGCGGCCGGGACGCCGCTGCCGCTGCTCGTCACGTCCGGCGCCCGGGGGATCTCGGTCGACCTAGGCCTGATGACAGCCGCCGACCACGACGCGCTGGCCCAGGCGCTCGAGGACGGGCAGAGCGTCGCGCTCGGCGTCGTACCGTCCCTCGACCCGGCCACGGCGCCGAACGACGTGGAGGTCACCGAGCGGGTGCTGCGCTGGCTCGACATGCTCGGTCTCGACCCCGCCGAGGTGGGGGAGCGGCTGGTGCTGACCCCGACCTGCGGGTTGGCCGGTGCCTCGCCGTCCTGGACGCGGCAGGCGCTCGCCCTGCTCCGGACGTCGGCCGCCAACCTGAGCGGCTGACCGCATCCCGGCGTGCCCGGTGGGTACCTCGTCGGCATGACCGACCTGACCGGGAAGACCGTGGCCATCATCGCGACCGACTTCTTCGAGGAGGCGGAGCTCGTCACGCCCCGCGACGCGCTCCGCGACTCGGGGGCCGAGGTGCGCGTCTACTCGACCGGCACCGACCCGATCCAGGCCGTCGAGGGGGACACCACGCCGACGCAGAAGGTCGACGTGGACGGCACCCTGGACGACCTCGACGTGTCGGCCGTCGACGCCGTCGTCGTGCCGGGAGGCACGGTGAACGCCGACCGGATCCGGGTCGAGGAGCGCGCCCGGGCGATCGCCCGTGAGGCGCTGGACGCGGGCAAGCCGCTCGCCGTGATCTGCCACGGGCCCTGGCTGCTGGTGTCGGCCGGGTTGGTCGAGGGCCGGCGGCTCACGAGCTACCACAGCCTCGCCGACGACGTGCGCAACGCCGGCGGCACCTGGGTCGACGAGGAGGTCGTCGTGGACGGCACCCTGATCACCAGCCGCGACCCCGACGACCTCCCGGCGTTCGTGAAGGCGCTCGAGGACGCACTCGCCTGAAATGCCGAGCCGGCGCCAGTTTGCAGGCAAACTGGCGCCGGCTCGGCGTGATGGGTGGGGTCAGCCGACGTGTACCGGGGCACCCTCCGGACCGTCGGTCGCGAGCTCCTGGTGCTTCACGGTGAGGAAGATCCAGGTGACCGCGGAGGCGACCAGCATCAGCACGGCGCCGAAGAGGAACGCGTCCGTCGCACCGGCCGTGAAGATCTGGTGCGAGGCGATCTCCTGCTGGTCCGGGGTGGCCTGGACGCCGAGCTTGGCGGCCGCCTTGCCGATGCTGGCGACCAGGTCGTCGATGGTCTGGGTGGCCACCGTCGCGAGCAGCGACAGACCGAGCGCGCCGCCGACCTGCTGCATGGTGTTCAGCACGCCGGAGCCGATGCCCGTGTCCTCGGTGCGCAGGTGGTGCACCGCGGTCAGGGTCAGCGGGACGAACGTCATGCCCATGCCGAAGGACATCAGCAGGATGTACGGCAGCAGGTCGGTCGCGTAGCTGCCCTGGAGGTTCTCGATCGGCAGCGTGGTGTCGCTGGGGAGGCGCGAGAAGCCGAAGAGGCCACCGGCCGCCATCAGGGTGCCGATGCCGGCGAGCACGCGGGGGTCGATCCGGTTGATCAGGTTCGACGAGATGCCGGCCGCGAGGACCAGACCCACGCAGAACGGCAGGAACGCGACGCCCGCCTTGATCGGGCTGTAGCCCATCACGGTCTGGATGTACTGGCTCAGGTAGAAGAACATCGCGAACATCGCGGCGGGTGCGAAGAACATCGCCACGAAGCTGGCCGCCCGGGTGCGGTTGGCGAAGACCCGGGTCGGGAGCAGCGGGTGCTCGACCCGGCTCTCGATGAAGAGGAACACCGCGAGCAGCGCGACACCGGCCGCGATGCTGACGATCGTCCAGGTGTCGCCCCAGCCGTCGGTGCCGGCGCGGCTGATGCCGTAGACGAGGCCGAGGAGGCCGAGCGTGCCGGTGACGGCGCCGGGCAGGTCGAGCTCACCGGGGTGCGACTCCGACTCGGCCAGGAAGCGCGGCGCGAGCAGCGCGGTGACGATGCCGATCGGGGTGTTGATCAGCAGGGTCAGCCGCCAGCCCTCGACGTCGAGGCCGAAGACGCTGTCGAGGCCGGTCAGCCAGCCGCCGAGCAGCAGGCCCACGGCCGCGCCGACGCCGGACATCGCGGCGTACACGGCGAAGGCGCGGTTGCGCGCGGGTCCGGCCGGGAACGTCGTGGTGATCAGCGCGAGAGCGGCGGGGGAGGCCAGCGCGGCGCCGAAGCCCTGGAAGGCCCGGGCGGCGAGCAGCAGCCCCTCGTTGGTCGCGAGACCGCCGAGCAGCGAGGCGACGCCGAAGACGATCAGGCCGACCATGAAGACCTTGCGGCGGCCGTAGAGGTCACCGAGGCGCCCGCCGAGGAGCAGCAGGCTGCCGAAGGCCAGCGCGTAGCCGGTGACGACCCAGCGCAGGTTGGCGGTCGAGATGTCCAGGTCGTGCTGGATGAAGGGCAGCGCGATGTTGACGATGGTGCCGTCGAGCACCACCATCAGCTGCGCCACCGAGATGAGCACGAGGGCCCACACCAGGTGTTGCTTCTTGTCCGAGGTGGTCGCCTCGGACGCCGTGACGTCGGTCATCAGTCTTCCTTCTGGGTCGTCTGGGTTCGGGCCGGGTCGCAGGTGGCGGCCGGCAGGATGATCTGGTCGATCACACGGGTGATCACGTCGGGGTCGGGGATCTCGCCCATCACGAAGACGCGGTGCAGGACGATCCCCGCCAGGGCGGGTTCGATGAGGTCGAGGTCGATGTCGGGCCGGAGCTCGCCGCGGTCGCGGGCCCGCTCCCACAGCTGGCGCGAGACCGCGATCTTGGGGCCGACGACGTCGCGTCGGAACGCCTCTGCGAAGGCCGCGTCGCGCGAGATCGCGGTCAGCACGCTGGCGAAGGTGGCGACGCTGGTCGAGTCGGAGAGCCCGCCGACGCCGCAGAACACCTGCTGCAGGTCGCCGCGCAGCGAGCCGGTGTCGGGGACGGGTACGTCGTTCGGGCCCTTGGTGTGCTGGAGCGCCTCGATCACCAGGCTGACCTTGTTGGTCCAGCGTCGGTAGAGCGTGGCCTTGGACGCCTTCGCCTTGGTGGCGACGGCGTCCATGGTGAGGCGGTCGTAGCCCACCTCGGCGAGCACCTCGAGGGTGGCGTCGAGGATCTCCTGCTCACGGTCGCCCTCGATGCGGGGGCGTTCGGTGCTGGGGGTCATCGGTGCCGTCCTCGGCTGGTCGTCTGTCGTTTACCTGGATGAAACGAAACGGTTTCGTTTCATCGACAACAGACTAGGAACGCGGGTTCATTCCGTCCAATCAGATATTTCTCGGACTTTTTCTCCGGCCCGGACTCATCGGTCGCGCCGTCGGTGCCGACGGGCAGAATGCGTCCCATGACCGACCCCCGCGAGGAGCACCGGCTGATCTCCGAGGAGATCGAGGACGCGCGCTGGCGCTACTACGTCCTGGACAGCCCGACCATCGACGACGCGGACTTCGACCGGCGGATGCGACGGCTCGAGGAGCTGGAGGCCGAGCACCCGGAGCTGCGCACGCCGGACTCGCCGACGCAGAAGGTCGGCGGTGCGGTCTCGACCGAGTTCACCGCGGTCGACCACCTGCGCCGGATGGAGAGCCTCGACAACGCGTTCTCCTACGACGAGCTCGAGGCGTGGTACGCCCGGCTGGCCCGCGACGGGGTCGAGAAGCCCGACCTGCTGTGCGAGCTCAAGGTCGACGGCCTGGCGATCAACCTGCTCTACGAGGGTGGTCGCCTGGTCCGGGCCCTGACCCGCGGCGACGGCACGACCGGCGAGGACGTCACCCCCAACGTGCGCACGATCGACGCCGTGCCCGACCGCCTCACCGGCACCGACGAGTTCCCCGTGCCCGAGCTGGTCGAGGTGCGCGGCGAGGTGTTCCTCCCGGTCGAGGCGTTCGAGCGGCTCAACGAGTCGCTCCTCGAGGCGGGCAAGGCGCCGTTCGCCAACCCGCGCAACTCGGCCGCGGGCTCGCTGCGGCAGAAGGATCCCCGGGTCACCGCGAGCCGTGCGCTCGGGATGGTCTGCCACGGCATCGGCGCCCGTCAGGGCTTCGAGCCGCAGGCGCAGTCGCACGCCTACGAGGCGCTGGCCGCCTGGGGGCTGCCGACCTCCGAGCAGGTGAAGGTGCTGGGCTCGCTCGACGACGTCCAGAAGTACATCGAGAACGCCGGCGAGCACCGGCACACGATCGTGCCCTACGAGATCGACGGGGTGGTCGTGAAGGTCGACGACGTGGCGCTCCAGCGCCGTCTCGGATCGACCAGCAGGGCGCCGCGCTGGGCGATCGCGTTCAAGTACCCGCCCGAGGAGGTCAACGCCAAGCTCCTCGAGATCCGGGTCAACGTGGGCCGGACCGGCCGCGTCACGCCGTACGCCGTGATGGAGCCGACGAAGGTCGCTGGCTCGACGGTCGAGAACGCGACGCTGCACAACTACCACGAGGTCGAGCGCAAGGACGTGCGTCCGGGCGACACGGTGATCCTGCGCAAGGCGGGCGACGTGATCCCCGAGGTCCTCGGTCCGGTGCTCGCGCTCCGGCCGGACGGTCTGCCCGCGTGGGTCGGTCCGGAGGAGTGCCCGGCGTGCGGCACGCCGCTGGTGGAGCAGAAGGAGGGTGACAAGGACCGGCGCTGCCCCAACTACGAGAAGTGCCCGGCGCAGGTGCGCGAGCGCGTCTTCCACGTCGCCGGGCGCGGCGCCTTCGACATCGAGGGGCTCGGCTACGAGGCCGCCGCCGCGCTGCTCGACGCCGAGGTGATCGCCAACGAAGGAGACGTCTTCGACCTCACCGCCGACAACGTCGTACGCGCCCCGCTCTTCACGCGAGCTGCGAAGAAGGGCGAGGAGGGTCCGCAGCTCTCCGCCAACGGTCAGCGCCTTCTCGACAACCTGCACAAGGCAAAGTCGGTGCGGCTGTGGCGGGTGCTGGTCGGGCTCTCGATCCGCCATGTCGGGCCGACCGCGGCGCGGGCGCTCGCGACCGAGTTCGGCTCGATGGAGGCGATCCGGGCCGCGACCGAGGAGCAGCTCGCGGCGGCCGAGGGCGTGGGGCCGACGATCGCGGAGGCCGTGATCGAGTGGTTCGGCGTCGACTGGCACGTCGAGATCGTCGAGAAGTGGACGGCCGCCGGAGTGACCATGGCCGACGAGCGCGACGAGTCGGTCGAGCGCACCCTCGCGGGCCTGACGGTCGTGGTGACCGGCTCGCTGGTCGACTTCAGCCGCGACTCCGCCAAGGAGGCGATCCTGTCGCGCGGCGGCAAGGCCGCGGGGTCGGTGTCGAAGAAGACCGACTACGTCGTGATCGGCGACAACGCCGGGTCGAAGGCCGACAAGGCGGAGCAGCTCGGCGTACCCATCCTCGACGAGGACGGCTTCAAGGCACTGCTGGACGGCGGGCCGGCCGCCCTCGGTTGAGCGTCGTTCAGAAGCCGTTCGACGCCACGGCCTCGCCGACGACGGTGAGCGGGCCGCCGACCGTCGTCCCGGTGCCCCGGCAGGTGCCGGTCGTGGGGGCGCACACCTCGACCTCCGAGCGCTGGGTCGGGTACTCCTTGCCGACGAGGTGTCCGTCCGGCGTCCAGCCGTAGTCGCCGACGTCGCGGTCGCCCCCGAGGTGCACGGACTCGCCGCTCGCGACGGCGTACACGTCGAAGCCGTCGTCGCCCTCGCTCGCTGCGGCCAGGTAGCGGCCGTCGGGGGAGAGTGACGCCTGGCCGTAGAACGTGTCGTGGATGGGCACGGTCAGCAGGGTGCTGTCATCGGCGCGAGACCCGACCACCCAGTTCTGCTGGTCGGCATCGGTGCCGAACGTGACCCCGTGTCCGAGCCCACCACGCACGAAGACGAACCCGTCGATCTCCGGGTAGGTCAGCGTCGTGCCGGTGCGCCAGTCGACCATCCGGCCCTCCTGCCCGCCGATGTAGTAGACCTGGTCGTCCCACAGCGAGTAGACGGTGCCGAAGTGGTCGCCCGCGTCGAACGGCTCGCCGACCGCGGTCTCGTCCCCGGTCGTCAGGTCACGCACGGTCAGCTGACCGGTCGTGTCCGCGGTCATCCGGACGTAGGCGAGGTAGGGCTCGGTCACATCGGTCGCGACGGTGGCGCCGGGACCTGGGAACTCGGTGTCGGAGGTCAGGTCGAGGTCGAGCGGCTGCACGTCACCGGCCGGGGTCACGAGCACGAAGGTGTGGTCGTCCGTCTCGACGACCACCCCGGCCGAGGAGTAGTGCAGTCCGGCCGTGCCCGGCACCACCGCGGTGTGGTTGCCGATGTGCACCTCGTCGCCCCGCGCCCACGCACCGAGCTCCAGGTAGGCGGTCTCGTCGGGGGTCCTGGCCGGCTCCGGGGTGTCATCGGCGCGGTCGAGGACGGCGAGGGTGCCGGCAGCCAGCACGATCGCGACCACCGCGCCGGCCACGGCGACCGCCGTACGCCGGCGCCGCTTGATGGCGCGTCCGCCGGCGAGCACCTCCGTGACCGGGGCGGCCGGGACCTCCTCGTCGACGAGGAGCTCGCGCAGCCGGCCGAGCGCGTCGGAGGTCTGGCTCTTCACGGTGCCCTCGCTGATGCCGAGCGCGTGCGCGACCTCGCGGACCGAGAGGTCGTCGTAGTAGCGGAGCACCACGACGGCGCGCTGGCGCGGGGCCAGCGTCGCGAGCGCGTCGACGACGGCCGTCCGGGTGCTGGGGTCGTGCTCGACGCCGACGTCGGGCAGCACCTCGGTCGGGTGCTCGTTGCGCCAGCCGCGGCGGCGGAACCAGGAGGCGGCGGTGTTGGCCAGCACCACCCGGGCGTACGCCGTCGCGGCAGCCGGCTCCTTCACCTTGCGCCACGAGGCGTAGGTCTTGGCGAGCGAGGTCTGCACGAGGTCCTCGGCGAGCTGGTGGTCGCCGAGCATCAGGTAGGCGGTGCGGTAGAGCCCCGGCCAGGCGGCGAGCACGAACTCGCCGAACTCCTCGTCCGTCATCGCTGTCATCGATCCTCCTCGAGCGGGTCACCCTGACAGATGCGCTGGCGGCCGGATCGGTTGGGTGAGCTCAGCTCCCGTCCTCCAGAGGATGCCGGTGCAGCCGGGTCAGCAGCAGTCGCCGCTCCGCGGCGTTGGTGGTCAGCTCGAGCGCCCGCCGGTGCGCGGCGTCGGCCTCCTCGCGCCGGCCCAGCCCGGCGAGCAGCTGGCCGCGGGTGGCGTGGAAGAGGTGGTACGACGTGAGCTCGGCCGCCAGCGCGTCCACCTCGACGAGCGCCGCGGCGGCCTGGTCCGGGCCGAGCTGGGCGCGGGCGACCGCCCGGTTGAGCCGCACGACCGGCGACGCGTCGTACGCGAGGAGCAGGTCGTAGAGCGTGACGATCTGGAGCCAGTCGGTCTCGGCCCACGTCGGGGCGGAGGTGTGGCAGGCCGCGAGCGCGGCCTGGAGCTGGTAGCGACCGGGCGAGCGCAGCGCCGCGGCCCGCTCGAGCAGGTCCTCACCGGCGGCCACGGCGGTCGGGTCCCACGCCGTCCGGTCCTGGTCGCGCAGCAGCACCAGGCCACCCTGGGCGTCGAAGCGGGCGCCGGCACGCGCGTGCTGGAGGGTCAGCAGGGCCGCCAGCCCCCACGCCTCGGCCTCCCGCGGCAGGCTGGTCGCGACCACGCCGGACAGCCAGACCGCGTCGGCGGCGAGGTCGCGGTCCTGGGTCGGGCCGGTGGACGAGACGAAGCCCTCGTTGAACATCACGTAGACGACACGGAGCACGTCGCCGAGCCGCTCGGTGAGCTGGTCCGGCGGCGGCACCGTCAGTGTGATGCCGGCCGTGACGATCTTGCGCTTGGCCCGCACGATCCGCTGGGCGAGGGCGGTCTCGTTGACGAGGAACGCCCGGGCGATCTGCGGGGTGGTCAGGCCGACGACCGCGCGGAGGGTCAGCGCGAGTCGGGCCTCCGGGGCGAGGGCCGGGTGGCAGCAGGCGAAGAGAAGCGGCAGCCGCTCGTCCGTCCCGTCGCCCGGGGCGGCCGGCGCCGGGGCCCGCTCGGCGAGGGCCTGCTGCCGCGAGCTGCGCCGTACGGCGTCCAGGGCGTTGCGCTCGGCGGCGACCTGGAGCCACGCGCCCGGCCGGTCGGGCGCGCCGGCGCGGCGCCAGGTGGTGAGCGCCTCGACGACGGCGGTCTGCACCGCCTCCTCGGCGAGGTCGAAGTCGCCGAAGCGCCGCGAGAGGCGGGCCACGAGCAGGCCGGACTCCTCGCGCAGGGTGCGCGCGAGGAGTCCGTCCGGGTCGACCGTCACTCGAACTGCGAGTAGTCCTCGACCATCGGCCGGATCTCGACCGCGATGCCCGGCAGCTCGAGCTGCGGCCAGGTCTTCGCGATCGCGATGGCGGCGTCCATGTCGGCGACGTCGAGCACCGAGAAGCCCCCGATGACCTCCTTGGCCTCGTTGAACGGGCCGTCGACGACCACCGGGCCGTCGTCGCCCGACTTCACCGTGGTGGCCGTGGCGACCGGGTGCAGCTCGGCCCCGCTGTCGGCCAGGTGGGCGGCGTTGTCGCCGAACCACTGGTAGACGCGGCCGTAGACCTCTTCGGCGCGGGCCGGGTCGACGGACTCCAGCAGGTCGGGACGGGCGGTGAACATCAGGACGTACTTCATGGCAGAACCTTTCGTCAGGAGCAGTGTCACCACCCCCGACGCCGCCCGAGACCGGAAATCGACAGGGTCACCCGGAATTTTCCCGTGGCGCCCTTCTCCTAGGATTGGTCCCATGCCTGAAATCACGCGAGACGAGGTCGCGCACCTGGCGAACCTCGCCCGGATCGACCTCGACGACGCCGAGCTCGACCACCTCGCACCCCAGCTGTCGGTGATCCTGGAGTCGGTGGCCTCGATCAGCGGTGTCGCCGGCGAGGACATCCCGCCCACGTCGCACGCGCTGCCGCTCACCAACGTCTTCCGCGAGGACGTCGTCCGCCCGAGCCTGACGCCCGAGCAAGCGCTCTCCGGCGCCCCGGCCGTCGACCAGCAGCGGTTCTCCGTGCCGCGGATCCTGGGGGAGGAGGCATGAGCGGGTGGATCACGAGGACCGCGGCCGAGATGGCCGAGGCCCTGGCCGCCGGTGAGGTCACCTCGGTCGAGCTGACCCAGGCGCACCTCGACCGGATCGCGGCCGTCGACGGCCCGGTGCACGCCTTCCTCCACGTCGACGCGGAGGGCGCGCTCGCCCAGGCCGCGGAGTCGGACGCGCGCCGCGCTGCGGGCACGCCGGCGTCGTACCTCGACGGCGTGCCGATCGCGGTCAAGGACGTGCTGGCGACCGAGGGCCTGCCCACGACCTGCGGCTCGAAGATCCTCGAGGGCTGGGTCCCGCCGTACGACGCGACCGTGGTCGCCCGACTGCGCGCGGCCGGCCTGCCGATCCTCGGCAAGACCAACATGGACGAGTTCGCGATGGGCTCCTCCACCGAGCACTCGGCGTACGGCGCCACGCACAACCCGTGGGACCTGGACCGGATCCCCGGCGGCTCCGGCGGTGGCTCGGCCGCCGCGGTGGCCGCGTTCGAGGCGCCGCTCGCGATCGGCACCGACACCGGCGGCTCGATCCGCCAGCCGGGCGCGGTCACCGGCACGGTCGGCGTGAAGCCGACGTACGGCGGGGTCTCGCGCTACGGCCTCGTCGCGCTCGCCAACTCCCTCGACCAGGCCGGGCCGGTGACCCGGACGGTGCTGGACTCGGCGCTGCTGCACGAGGTCATCGGCGGCCACGACCCGATGGACTCCACGAGCATCGACCAGCCGCTGCCCGACCTGGTCGCGGCGGCCCGCCAGGGCGCGGCCGGTGACCTCACCGGCGTGCGCGTGGGCGTCATCACGGAGCTGTCCGGCGACGGCTGGCAGCCGGGCGTGATGACCCGCTTCCAGGAGTCGGTCGACCTGCTGGTCAAGGCCGGTGCCGAGGTCGTCGAGGTCTCGTGCCCCCACTTCGTGCACGCGATGGCGGCCTACTACCTGATCCTCCCGGCCGAGGCGTCGAGCAACCTCGCGAAGTTCGACGCGATGCGCTACGGACTGCGGGTCTGGCCCGAGGGCAAGCCCGACGCGAGCGCGGAGGAGGTGATGCGCGCGACCCGCGACGCCGGCTTCGGCGACGAGGTGAAGCGCCGGATCATCCTCGGCACCTACGCGCTCTCCAGCGGCTACTACGACGCCTACTACGGCCAGGCGCAGAAGGTGCGCACGCTCATCTCGCGCGACTTCGAGGCGGCCTTCGAGCAGGCCGACGTGCTGCTGTCCCCGACGGCGCCGACCACGGCGTTCAAGCTGGGGGAGAAGCTCGACGACCCGATCGCGATGTACCTCAACGACCTCGCGACCATCCCCGCCAACCTCGCGGGCGTGCCCGGCATCTCGGTGCCGAGCGGCCTGGCCGAGGAGGACGGCCTCCCGGCCGGCGTCCAGATCCTGGCGCCGGCGCTGGCCGACGACCGCTGCTACCGCGTCGGAGCCGCCCTCGAGGCGGCGCTGCTCGCGCAGTGGGGCGCACCCCTGCTCGACAAGGCTCCTGCTCTGGAAGAGGCGACGGCATGACCGACACCCTGGTGGGCTTCGACGACGTGCTCGCGTCGTACGACCCGGCGCTGGGCCTGGAGGTCCACGTCGAGCTCAACACCAACACCAAGATGTTCTGCGGCTGCCCGGCCGTCTTCGGCGGCGAGCCCAACACCCACGTGTGCCCGACCTGCCTGGGGCTGCCCGGCGCGATGCCGGTCGTCAACGCGACGGCGATCGAGTCGGCGATCCGGATCGGCCTCGCGCTCAACTGCGAGATCGCCGAGTGGTGCCGCTTCGCCCGGAAGAACTACTTCTACCCGGACATGCCGAAGAACTTCCAGACCTCCCAGTACGACGAGCCGATCGCGTTCGAGGGCTACCTGGACGTCGACGTGGACGGCGAGATGTTCCGCGTCGAGATCGAGCGCGCGCACATGGAGGAGGACACCGGCAAGGCGACCCACGTGGGCGGCGCGACCGGTCGCATCCACGGTGCCGACCACTCGCTGATCGACTACAACCGCGCCGGCATCCCGCTCATCGAGATCGTCACCAAGCCGATCCAGGGCGCGGGGGAGAAGGCGCCGGCCGTGGCTCGCGCGTACGTCTCCCAGCTGCGCGACCTGATCCTGGCCCTCGGTGTCTCCGAGGCCCGGATGGACCAGGGCAACCTGCGTGCCGACGTCAACCTCTCGCTGGCGCCGAAGGGGTCGGGCACGCTCGGCACCCGCACCGAGACCAAGAACGTGAACTCGTTCCGCTCGGTCGAGCGCGCGGTGCGCTACGAGATGCAGCGGCACGCCGGCATCCTCGACGCGGGCGGCTCGATCCTCCAGGAGACCCGCCACTGGCACGAGGACACCGGGATCACCACGAGTGGCCGCGAGAAGTCCGACGCCGAGGACTACCGCTACTTCCCCGAGCCCGACCTGGTGCCGGTGGCGCCGTCGCGCGAGTGGGTCGAGGAGCTGCGCGGCACGCTGCCCGAGAACCCGCTGCTCAAGCGGGCCCGTCAGCAGGCGGACTGGGGCTACACCGACCTCGAGATGCGCGACGTGGTCGCCGCGGGCGTCGTCGGGCTGATCGAGGAGACCGTCGCCGCGGGTGCCTCGGCGCAGTCCGCGCGCAAGTGGTGGCTCTCCGAGCTCGGCCGGCGCGCCAACGACGCCGGCGTCGACATCGCCGACCTCGGCGTCTCGCCGACCCAGGTGGCCGCCGTACAGGCGCTGGTCGATGCCGGCACCGTCAACGACAAGCTCGCCCGCCAGGTCTTCGACGGGCTCATCGCCGGCGAGGGCACCCCCGAGGAGATCGTCGCCGCCCGCGGGCTGGCCGTGGTCTCCGACGACGGCGCCCTCGGTGCCGCCGTCGACGCCGCGATCGCCGCCAACCCGGACGTCGCGGACAAGATCCGCGACGGCAAGGTGGCCGCGGCCGGTGCGCTCATCGGCGCGGTGATGAAGGAGATGAAGGGCCAGGCCGACGCGGGCCGGGTCCGCGAGCTGATCCTCGAGAAGCTCCAGTAGGTCCGTGACCCGCGCGGCGATATGCTGCGCGGGCACTTCAACGCACGCCCGTGGTGGGGGAAGCCGGTGAGAGTCCGGCGCTGACCCGCAACCGTAGAGCCGGAGCACCCGCCACGACGCGTCCTGATCACATCGCTGTCGTGGAACACAGCGGGTGGCGACCCGGGGAACGACCTCGAGCACCTCCCGCTGAGCAGCGGGAAGGAAACCATGCGTCACTCCGTACGCCGTGCCGCCGCCCTGGTCGCGGCCCCGGCCCTCGCCACCCTCGCCCTGGTCGCCACGCCGACCTCGGCCTCGGCCGCCCCGGACCCGGCGCCGACCTCGGCCGCGGCCGGCTGGATCGCCGGCCAGGTCCCGGCCGCCGGCGTCTTCCCGGGCTCGTTCGGCCCCGACTACGGGCTCTCGATCGACGTGGCCCTCGCGCTGGACGCGGTCGACGCCGACGCCGCGACGGTGACCAAGGTCCGCGACGCCATCGCCGCCGACGTCAACGGCTACATCGCCTACTCCTACAACGACGGCTCGATGGACCACACGGGCGAGACCGGCGGCGCCACCGCGAAGGCGCTGCTGCTCGCCCAGCGCACCGGCGGCAACCCGGTCGACTTCGGCGGCGTCAACCTGGTCCAGCGGCTCGAGTCGCTGATCGACACGAACGGCCGGGTGATCTCGACCTTCGACGGTGCGCCCGACCCCAGCTACGACAACACCTACATCCAGACCCTGGCGCTCGACGGGCTCGACGGCACCGGCAGCAGCGCGCACGGCAAGCTGCTCGACTACCTGCTCGACCAGCAGTGCACCGGCGGCTTCTTCCGCGGCGACATCGACCAGGCCCAGCAGCAGTGCGGGGCCGACGAGCCCGACACGGACTCGACGGCGCAGGCCGTCGTGGCGCTCCTCGACGAGACCGACCCGGCAGCCGTCACGGCCCGGACCCAGGCCGTGCAGTGGCTGCTGTCGACGCAGCAGGCCGACGGCTCGTTCGGCGGCGGCCCCTCCACGGAGGCGCCCAACGCCAACAGCACCGGCCTCGCGGCCAACGCCCTGCGCCTGGCGGGCCAGCCCGCGGCAGCCGAGAAGGCCGCCGTCTGGCTGCGCGAGCACCAGGTCGTCGCCGGCTCCTGCTTCGCCTCCGCGGCTGCCGACAGCGGCGCCGTGACCTACGACGACGCGGCGTACGCCGAGGCCGCCACCGGCGCGATGGACGCCGATCTGGTCGCCCAGTCCGTCCGGGCGACCGCGCAGGCGCTGCCCGGGCTGCTCTCGGCGCCCGCCGGCACCGGCACCAACGTGCTGTTCACGTCCGAGTACGTTCGCGCCGGCACCAAGCCGCTGGTCGGCGTCACCGGTGCGGCACCCGGCGAGGCGCTGTGCGCCACGGCGGGCGCGCAGAAGGTCGTGACGCACGCCGACGGCAACGGTGAGGCGCAGCTGCGCGTCACCCTGCAGGCGAAGACGGCGATCACCACGGTCGCCGTCTCCGCCGCCTCGGGCGTCGTCGACACGGTCAAGATCAGGGCCCTCGGTGCCGCGAGGCTCAAGGTCGTCGCGCCCGCGAAGGTGCGCTCCGGCAAGGCCGTGCGCGTCGTGGTCCGCGGCCTGGCTCCGGCGGAGTCCGTCAAGGTCGCCGTCCGCGGCAAGTCCAAGGCCGGCCAGGCCACCAAGGGCGGCGTGTTCGTGGCAGTCCTGAAGGTCGCGGGCAAGCCGGGCAAGGCCAAGGTCGCCGTCCGGGGCGAGTTCGCCAACCGGGTCGGCGCGAAGACGGTCAAGGTCGTCCGCTGACCGTGTCCTTCGTCGGCGTACGCCTCGCCGCCGCGTGCCTCCTGGCCGCGGCGGCAGGCGTCGGCGTCCCCGCGTCCGCCGCGTCCGCCGCCACCTGCTCGAGCGCCGACGGTGTGAGTGTCGTCGTCGACTTCCACGAGCTCGGCGGCGGCGTGCAGAGCGCCTGCGTCGCCGACGGTGGCGGGGACTCTGCGACGTCGCTCTTCTCGGCGGCCGGCTTCCCGCTGACCTACGTGCAGCGCCAGGCGGGCTTCGTCTGCCGGGTCGCGGGGCAGCCGGCATCCGACCCGTGCATCAACACGCCACCGGCCGACGCCTACTGGGGCCTCTGGTGGTCGGACGGGACGTCCGGGCAGTGGACCTACGCCACCACCTCCGCAGGCGGGCTGAAGGTCCCCGAGGGCGGGTACGTCGCGTTCTCCTGGAACGGCAGCTCCGCGCGCTCGGCGCCCGGCGCCAGCCCCGCCGTACATCCCGCGGCGCCGACCAAGGCGCCCAGCTCGTCGGCGAGGCCCACGCCGACCAAGCCGACGAGCTTGAAGCCGACGACCACGAAGCCGACGTCGGTCGCCACCCCGAAGGCGACCTCCGCCGGTGGGGCCGCGAGCCAGTCGCCGACGTCCGGCGAGAGTGCGTCCTCGAGGCCGTCGCCGAGCGCGGTCGAGACGACGCCGAGCGGAGCCGCGGGCAAGCCGACCAAGTCGCCCGGCGGCGTGGACGGGGAGATGCTGCCCGCGGACCCGCCGTCCTCCAGCGACGCGACCACGACGGCGTCCGATCCGGTGGAGCCGGCGGACAGCGGCGGCCTGCCGACCTGGGTCGGCCCGGTCGTGGTGGTCCTGCTGTTCGCCGCCGGCGGCACCGTGGCCGTCGTACGTCGTCGGGGACACTCGACGTCGTGAACCACCCCCGCGACCTGCACCCGGTGGCCTGGTGGCTGTGGGCCATCGGGCTGGCGGTCGCGGCGTCGCTGACGACGAACCCGCTGATCCTGCTGATGCTCGTCGGGGTCGCCGCGCTGGTCGTCTCGCTGCGGCGCTCGGAGCAGCCGTGGGGCCAGTCGTTCCGCCTCTACGTGTGGCTCGGCGTGGCGATCGTGGTCATCCGGGTGGCGTTCCGGCTGGTGTTCGGTGGGTACTTCGGCGGCCGGGTGCTGCTCGACCTGCCGTCGGTCCCGCTGCCCGACTGGGTCGCCGGCATCACCCTGCTCGGCCCGATCTACGCCCAGGCCGTGCTCTTCGCGCTGTACGACGGCCTCCGGCTGGCGACCATCGTGATCTGCGTCGGTGCGGCCAACTCGCTGGCCAACCCGAAGCGGCTGCTGCGCTCGGTGCCTCCGGCCCTCTACGAGATCGGCACGGCGCTGGTGGTCGCGGTGAGCGTGCTGCCGCAGTTCGCCGACAGCATGCGCCGGGTGCGCGCCGCGCAGGCGCTGCGGGCGGGGGAGACCGGCCGGGTCGGCCGGCTGCGCCGGCTGCTCGTCCCGGTGCTCGAGGACGCGCTCGAGCGCTCGCTCGCCCTGGCCGCCGGGATGGACGCCCGCGGCTACGGCCGCGCCGGCGACGCCACGCGGACCCAGCGACGCACCACCGGGGCGCTGATGCTGGTCGGGCTGGTCGGCATCTGCGTCGGCACGTACGCGGTCCTCGACCACACCGCGCCACGCGTGCTCGCCCTGCCGATGCTGGTGCTCGGTGTCCTCGCCGCGGTCGCCGGGCTGCGCAGCGCCGGGCGCCGCGTCGAGCGCACCCGCTACCGGCCCGACCCGTGGGGGTGGCCGGAGCTGGCCGTCACGGCCTCGGGCGTGCTGACCGGCGCACTCGGCTGGTGGGTGAGCGGGCACCAGGTGGTGGTGGCCTACCCGCCGCTCGACGCCGTCCCGACGCTCACCATCGCCGCGCTCGTGATGGGTGGCGTCGCGCTGCTCGGTGCCCTCTGCTCGCCCCCGGCCGCCCGGACGGTCACCGCGCCCGCCGTACCCGTGCGCGAGGAGGTGGCCGCGTGATCGAGCTGCGTGGCATCACGTTCTCGTACGGCGGCGCGCCGGTGCTCGACGCCGTCGACCTGGTCGTCGACGAGGGCGAGCTGGTGCTGGTCTCCGGCCCGACCGGGGTCGGCAAGTCCACGCTGCTCGGCGTCGTCACCGGGCTGGTGCCGCGGTTCTCCGGCGGTGCGCTGGACGGCGACGTGCTGCTCGACGGCGCCAGCATCGTGCGGACGCCGCCGCGGGAGCGCGCACACGCGATCGGGTACGTCGGCCAGAACCCGGCCGCCGGCTTCGTCACCGACACGGTCGAGGAGGAGCTCGCCTACGGCATGGAGCAGCTCGGCCTGCCGCCCGAGACGATGCGTCGCCGGGTCGAGGAGACCCTCGACCTGCTCGGCATCGCCGACCTGCGCCACCGCGACCTGCGGACCCTGTCGGGCGGCCAGCAGCAGCGGGTGGCGATCGGATCGGTGCTGACCATGCACCCGCGGCTCCTGGTGCTCGACGAGCCCACCTCCGCGCTCGACCCGACCGCGGCCGAGGAGGTGCTGGCCACGCTTACCCGGCTGGTCCACGACCTCGGGGTCTCGGTGCTGCTCGCCGAGCACCGCCTCGAGCGGGTGATCCCGTTCGTCGACCGGATGTGCCTGCTGACCGGCGACGGCCGGGTGACCGTGGGGGAGCCGGGCGACCTGCTCGTCGACTCGCCCGTGGCACCGCCGATCGTCGAGCTCGGCCGGGCCGCGGGCTGGAGCCCGCTCCCGCTCAGCGTCCGCGACGCCCGTCGGCGGGCACGCGACCTCCGCCTCGCCCCGCCGGTGGTCGCCGACGAGACCGCGGCGGGCACGGCCGTCGCCGTCCGGGCGCTCGACGTCGTGCACGGCCAGACCGTCGCCGTACGCCGCCTCGACCTCGACCTCGGCGCCGGGCGGGTCACCGCCCTGATGGGCCGCAACGGCTCCGGCAAGTCCTCCCTGCTCTGGGCGGTCCAGGGCAGCGGCCGGCGTACGGCGGGCACGGTCGACGTCGGCGGCAGCGACCCGGCCGCGCTGGCCCCGGCGGGCCGGCGGGCGCTGGTCGGGCTGGTGCCGCAGAACGCCGCTGACCTGCTCTACCTCGAGACCGTCGACGAGGAGTGCGCGGCCGCCGACGGCGGCAGCGGCGACGCGCGGGCGCTGCTCGACCGGCTGGTGCCCGGCATCCCCGGCGACCAGCACCCGCGCGACCTCTCGGAGGGGCAGCGCCTCGCGCTCGCCCTGGCGCTGGTGCTCGCGTCGCGGCCGCGGGTGCTGCTGCTCGACGAGCCGACCCGCGGCCTCGACTACGCCGCCAAGCACGTGCTGGCCGGGATCCTGCGCGGCCTCGCGGCCGACGGCCACGCGGTGCTGGTGGCGACCCACGACGTGGAGTTCGTGGCCCAGGTCGCCGACGACGTCGTCGTGCTCGCGGACGGCGAGGTCGTCTCGTCCGGCCCGGTGCGCCGGGTGGTCGCCGAGTCGCCCGCCTTCGCGCCCCAGGTCACCAAGGTGCTCGGTGCCCCGTGGCTGCGCGTCGACGAGGTCGTGGCCGCGCTGTGAGCACTCCGTCGAACGGGCCTGCCGTCCGGATCTCGCCGCGCTCCGCGCTGGTCCTCACCGTCGCCTCGCTCGCCGGGCTGATGATGCTGTGCTGGCCGCTGCTCCTGCGCGCCGGCACCGGCGAGCGCGTCGACCCGCCGTTCGTCTTCCTCGCCCTGCTGCCCGTGGTCATCGCCGTCGTGCTCGCCGAGCTCAACGAGGGCGGCCTCGACCCGCGGGTGCTCGCCGTGCTCGGTGTGCTCAGCGCGGCCAACGCGATCCTGCGCGGCATCTCGCCCGGTGCGGCGGGCGTGGAGCTGACGTTCTTCCTGCTGATCCTCGGCGGGCGCGTCTTCGGGCCCGGCTTCGGGTTCGTGCTGGGCTGCACCTCGCTCTTCGCCTCCGCCCTGATGACCGCCGGGGTCGGCCCGTGGCTGCCCTACCAGATGCTCTGCTCCGCGTGGGTCGGCATGGGCGCCGGGCTGCTGCCGCGCCGGGTGACCGGCCGCGCCGAGATCGCCATGCTCGCGGCGTACGGCGTGGTCGCGTCGTACGCCTTCGGGATCTTCATGAACCTCTCGGGCTGGCCGTTCATCGCGGGCATCGCCGTCGCGGGCCACGAGGGGTCGCTGTCCTACGTGCCGGGCGCCGCGCTGGTCGACAACCTGCACCGGTTCCTCGTCTACACGGTGCTGACGTCGACGGGGAGCTGGGACACCATGCGCGCGATCACCACCGCGGTCGCGGTGGTGGTGCTGGGGCCGGCGATCCTGGCGACCCTGCGGCGGGCCGCCCGTCGTGCGACGGTGACCGGCCAGGTACGGCAGGGCGTCAGGGGCGGATGAGCAGGATCCGGTCGTCGCCGTCCTGCGGGTCGCCGCGACCGTCGGTGTTGCTGGTCGTCACCCAGAGGTTGCCGTCGGGCGCGACCGCGACGGTGCGCATCCGGCCGTACTCGCCGACGAAGAAGTCGGTCGGGTCGGCCGCCCGCTTGCCGGTGACGTCGACGCGCCAGAGCCGCTCGCCCTTGAGCGAGGCCATCCAGAGGTAGCCGTCGAGCCAGGCCAGCCCGGACGGCGACGCGTCGTCGGTGTTCCAGACCTCCTGCGGGTCGACGAGGCCCTGCCCGCCGCCCTTGCCCTCGACCATCGGCCAGCCGTAGTTGGCGCCCTTGGTGATCAGGTTGAGCTCGTCGTAGGTGTCCTGGCCGAACTCCGAGGCCCACAGCCGGTCCCGGTCGTCGAACGCGAGGCCCTGCACGTTGCGGTGGCCGTAGGTCCAGTACGGGTTGCCCGCCACCGGGTTGCCGGGCGCAGCCTTGCCGTCGGTGGTGATCCGCAGGATCTTGCCGGCCGGGGTGTCCTTGTCCTGGGCCAGCTCGCCGGTGCCGGTCTCGCCCGTCGAGGCGTAGAGGTAGTCGTCGGGTCCGAACGCCAGCCGCCCACCGTCGTGGATGAACCCGCGCGGGATGCCGTCGAGGATGGTCGTCGGCGTGCCGAGCTTGCCGCCCTCGAGGGTGGCCTTGACGATCCGGTTCTCGCTCTCGGTGCTGTAGTAGAAGAACAGCAGGTGGTCGCTGTCGAAGTCCGGCGAGACCGCGACGCCCAGCAGCCCCGCCTCGCCGCCCTGGTCGCCCAGCCCGACGGCGTCGTTGATGCTGCCGACCTCGCGGACGTCGTACGACGGGGCTGTCAGGAGCAGGACCTTGGTCGTGTCGCGCTCGGTGACGACCGCGTCGCCGTTCGGGAGGAAGCCGATGCCCCAGGGAGCCTCCAGGCCGGTCGCGACCATGCCGACGACCTTCGGGGGCGTCGTGTCCGTGGTCGGGTCGTCGCTGGGCGACGTGGTCGCTGACGTGGTCGCTGACGGTGTCGCGCTCTCCGACGGCGAGCCGACCACCTTCGCGTCCGGCCCGTCACTCCCGTCGCTGCTGCACGCGGTCAGTGCACCCGCCGTGAGGACGGCGGCACTGGCGAGGGCGACGAGGCGTCTCATGCCGGAACACTAGCGAGTGGGGCTGAACCCACCGGGCGGCCAGGGAGAGGCAGGTCCCGCCCGGCGGGCTCAGCCGTGTGCAGCGTGCGCTGCGACCTCCGGCGCCGGAACTCGGCCCAGTGCATGCTGGAGGTCCAGTGCAGCCAGGAAGTCCTCGACGTCATTGAGCTCCGCACGCCGTTGTGCGAGGGCGGTGGAGGCGATCATGGCGTTGCGCCGGGAGCGCTGCTGGGACTCGACCGGCCACTCTCGCACCGCCGCCACGGCTCGTCCGATCGGACGTGCGGCGCCAGCCGGTACCAGGTGCATCGCAGACTCCCATGTGTGTCCCGAGTGACAACGTGCGCTCCAACCTAGGAGCCGGCCGCTTCGCCCGGGTCAACGACGTGTGACGGTTGCGTGAACTCGTGCGTGGGCCGGGTGGTGGTGGTTTCGAGGCTCGCTTCGCTCGCACCTCAACCACCGAGTCGGTGGTTGAGGTGCGAAGGCCGCTAGGCCTGAGCCTCGAAACCACCGAGCGCCGCGGTGTCAGTCGGGGGCGGGGGCCAGGGTGCGGGTGGAGCGGGTGGCGCCGACGGAGGCGATGACGACGAGGGTCATGGCGAGCCACTGCTCCCAGGTGAGGAACTCGCCGAGCACGACCATCCCGGCGAGCGCGGCGGCGGCGGGCTCGAGGCTCATCAGGATCGAGAAGACGGACGGCCTGATCGAGCGCAGCGCGACCAGCTCGCAGCTGTAGGGGACCACCGAGCTGAGCACGCCGACGGCCGCGCCGAGGAGCAGGATCCGCGGGTCGAGGAGGTCGCCGCCGCCCTCGCCGATGGCCAACGGCGTGAGCAGGACGGTCGCGACGACGCTGGCCAGCGCGAGGCCGTCGAAGCCGGGCCAGCGGCGGCCGGTCTGCCCGGCGAGCAGGATGTACGACGCCCACATCGCGCCCGCCAGCAGCGCGAAGAGGACGCCCGCGACGTTCAGCTCGCCGCCACCCTGGAGGCCGAGCACGGCGACGCCGAGCCCGGCGAGCAGCACCCACAGCAGGTCGCGGAGCCGGCGCGAGCCGATGACGGCCAGGGTCAGCGGGCCGATGAACTCCAGGGTGACGGCGATGCCGAGCGGGATGCGGGCGAAGGCCTGGTAGATCGCCCAGTTCATCACGCCCAGGCAGACGCCGAACGCGACGACGACGAGCCAGTCGGTCCGGGACCGGCCGCGCAGCACCGGCCGCGCGACGGCGACCAGCACGACGGCGCTGGTGACCAGCCGCAGCCACACGATCGACGTCGGCGAGATCTCGTCGAAGAGGCTCTTGGCGATGCCGGCGCCGAACTGCACCGACAGGATGCCGGCCAGCACCAGCCAGACGGGAGAGATTCGCGGTCGCGATGAGTTCCCGTCGGTCACCGAGTCAGGGTAGAAGAGACTGAGGGCTACCCAGGAGGCAGGCATGGCCGACAAGACGCTGCTCATGGTCGGGACCCGCAAGGGTCTCTGGATCGGTACGTCGGACGCGGCGCGCGAGGAGTGGGAGTTCACCGGCCCGCACTTCGACATGGAGGAGGTCTACTCCTGCCTGGTCGACGCCCGCGGGGACGTCCCCCGGCTGCTCGCCGGCGCCTCGTCGAGCTGGCTCGGCCCGCAGGTCTGGCGCTCCGACGACCTCGGCGCGAGCTGGCAGGAGACGCCCAACGGCGCGGTCCGCTTCCCCGAGGACACCGGCGCCACGGTCGAGCGGGTCTGGCAGCTGGTGCCGGGCGCCGAGCCCGGCGTCGTGTACGCCGGCACCGAGCCCGCGGCCGTCTGGCGCTCCACCGACGGCGGCGAGACGTTCGCCCTCGAGCGGGCGCTCTGGGACCACCCGCACCGGGAGGAGTGGGGCGCCGGCTTCGGCGGCCAGGCCTTCCACACGCTGCTTCCACACCCGACCGACCCGCAGTCGGTCACGGCGGCGCTGAGCAGCGGCGGCGTCTACCAGACCGACGACGGCGGCGCCTCCTGGGAGGCGCGCAACCACGGCATCCGGGCCGAGTTCCTGCCGGAGGGCCAGCAGTACCCCGAGTTCGGGCAGTGCGTCCACAAGATCACCCGGCACCCGAGCCGGCCGGAGCGGCTCTACCTGCAGAACCACGGCGGGGTCTACCGCTCCGACGACGAGGGCCGGATCTGGAAGTCGATCGGCGACGGGCTGCCGGCGACGTTCGGGTTCCCGATCGTGGTGCACCCGCACGAGCCGGACACCATCTTCGTCTTCCCGATCAACGGCGGCGACAAGCGCTACCCGCCCGACGCGAAGGCCCGGGTGTGGCGCTCGCGGGACGCGGGGGAGACCTGGGAGGAGCTCGGCGACGGCCTGCCCGACGGGTTCTACGTCGCCGTCATGCGCGACGCGATGTGCGCCGACGACCACGACCGCACCGGCTTCTACTTCGGGGCTCGCAACGGCGCCGTGTGGGCCTCCGCCGACGAGGGCGAGAGCTGGCGCCAGGTGGTCGCGGACCTCCCGGACGTGATGGTCGTCCGGGCGGCCGCGATCTGACCTGCGAGCCGACCCCGACCTACGGCGCCTCGCCCAGGGTCGCCTCCTCGAGCTCGGACTCCTTGCGTGACTCCTCGACGTGCGCCTCGATCTCCGCGGTCGAGAGCGGGAACCGCAGCGCGAGGACGTAGATGATCACGGAGAAGACGAAGATCACCGGGATCGCGGTGCCGAAGGTCAGCACGTCCTGGTTGCCCTTCGCCGGCTCCGGGTAGTTGCCGAGCCAGGAGATCAGCAGCAGCCCGAGCAGCCACGGCACCACCCAGGTGGCGCCGGAGCGGAAGTCGAGCTTGGGGGTGTCCTGCCCGAGCACGTGGTAGATCGGCAGCAGCACGAAGCCGATCGCGACGGCGACGCCGAGCTTCCACACGATGTCCCAGCCGGACCAGTAGATGATCAGGTTCGACGCCCAGAAGGCCAGCAGCGGAATGAGGTGTCCGCCGGGGACCCTGAAGGGACGCTCCTGGTCGGGCAGCTGCTTGCGCAGCGCCGAGAGCACCAGTGGGCCGGACGCGAAGGACAGCACCGTCGCCGACGTGATGAACCCGACCAGCTGCTGCCAGCTCGGGAACGGCAGGAAGACGATCAGGCCGACCACGAACGTCACGATCAGGCTGATGAACGGCACGCCCCGGTCGGTCGTCCTCGCAAGCGCCTGCGGGGCGTTGCCGTTGCGGGCCATCGCGTAGGAGATGCGCGAGGTCACCGTCGTGTAGATCAGGCCGGTGTCGGCGGGGGAGATGATCGCGTCGGCGTACAGCAGCACCGAGAGCCAGCCGAGGCCGAGCAGGGTGGCGATCGCCGCCAGCGGGCCGAAGTCGCCCTCGAAGCTCAGCTGCGACCACGACCCCGAGTCGGCCAGCGTGGACTGCGGCAGCGCCGCGATGAACGCGACCTGGAGCAGGATGTAGATGAGCGCCGTGAGCAGCACCGAGCCGACGACCGCGATGGGGACGTTGCGCCTGGGGTTGTCGGTCTCGCCCGCCAGCTCGATGCCCTGGCGGAAGCCGAGGTAGGAGAAGACGATGCCGGAGGTCGCGATCGCGGTGAAGACGCCGTGCCAGCCCTCGGGCATGAAGCCGTAGTCGGTGAAGTTCTCGGTGTGGAACGCCGAGACCATGAACGCGGCGATCACCAGCAGGATGATCGCGATCTTCCACCAGACCAGCACGTTGTTGATCCGGGCGAACCACTTGATGCCGTAGTAGTTGATGACGACGAAGACCGCCATCAGCACGACCGCCGAGGCGTAGCCCAACCCGGTCAGCGTGTGGACGACCTCGCCGTCGACCATGTGCTCCCTGGTGAAGGGCGCGTACTTGGTCGCGTACTGGAGCGCGGCCTCGACCTCGATCGGCGCCGTCGTGGCGACCGCGACCCAGGTGATCCAGCCGGCGGCGTAGCTCGCGAACGAGCCGAACGCGAGGTGCGGGAAGCGCACCACGCCTCCGGAGAGCGGGAACATCGTGCCGAGCTCGGCGTACACGAGGGCGATCAGCAGGATCATGAAGCCGCCGAGGGCCCACGAGATGATCGCCGCCGGGCCGGCCTCGATGGAGGCGTTCAGCGCCCCGAAGAGCCATCCCGACCCGATGATCGAGCCGACGCTGGCGAACAGGAGCCCGACCACGCCCACGTGGCGCTTGAGTCCGGCTCCTGAGCCGCGTTCTTCGGTCGTCGCTGTCACGGTGCACCCTCCGATTTGGTTGTCGTGCTCAACCAAGATGCGGTGCCCGCGTCCGGCGGGTGCCAAACGTCGGCTCGGGAGCTCAGCTCTGCGGGATGTGCGGCCCCAGCGGCGGCACGTCCTGGTACGCCGGGAACTCGCCGGTGTGCTCGACGTCGTCGGGGTGCTGGATCGGGTCGGGCACGCCGGCGGTGATCGTGCTGCCGTCGGCACGCACGCCGCCGACGACCGGGTGGTCGCCGAGCAGCCCGTCGATGCGCTCGCCCTGGTCGGCGAGCGGCACCACCAGCGGGTGGTCCTGCCCGACGACGTACGAGCGGCCGCGCACCAGCAGCGGCACGTCCTTCTCGCCGTCGACGACGGTGAACCGCACCTCGTGCTCGGTCAGCTCGACCAGCACCCGGGAGCCCTGCCAGCACAGCCGGTAGCGCAGCGCGGCCCACGACTCGGGGAGGCGCGGGTCGAACGCGAGCGCGCCGCCGTGGTCGCGCATGCCACCGAAGCCGTGCACCAGCGCGCTCCAGACGCCGCCGGCCGACGCGATGTGGAGCCCGTCGACCGTGTTGCCGTGCAGGTTCATCAGGTCGACGTAGAGCGACTCGTGGAAGTAGTGCAGGGCCGCCTCGTGGTAGCCCACCTCGGCGGCGATCACCGACTGCACCACCGCCGACAGCGTCGAGTCCCCGGTGGTGATGGGGTCGTAGTACTCGAAGTCGGCGCGCTTCTCCTCGGCGGTGAAGCGGTCGCCCTGGAGGAACAGCGCCAGCACCACGTCGGCCTGCTTGAGCACCTGGAACCGGTAGATCACCAGCGGGTGGTAGTGCAGCAGCAGCGGCCGGGTCTCCGGCGGGGTCTTCGAGAGGTCCCACACCTCACGGTCGAGGAAGAAGTCGTCCTGGGGGTGGATGCCGAGGCCCTCGTCGTACGGGATGGCCATGCCCTCGGCGCAACGCCGCCACTCCTCGACCTCGGCGGGGTCCAGGTCGAGGCGGGTGGTGACCCGCATGTGCTCCTCGGGCCGCTCGTCACGGATCCACTCCATGGCGTCGGCGGCCAGCTCGAGGTTGTAGCGGGCCATCACGTTGGTGAACAGGTTGTTGTTGACGACCGTCGTGTACTCGTCCGGGCCGGTCACGCCATGGATGTGGAACGACGGCTCCCCGTTGCTGCGCCAGAAGCCCAGGTCGGCCCACATCCGCGCCGTCTCGACCAGGATGTCGATGCCCTCGCGGACCAGGAAGCCGCGGTCGCCGGTCGCGCGGACGTACTTCATCAGCGCGTAGGCGATGTCGGCGTCGATGTGCACCTGCGCCGAGCCGGCCGCGTAGTAGGCCGACGCCTCCTCGCCGTTGATCGTGCGCCACGGGAACATCGCGCCGCTCTGCGCCATCTCGCGGGCCCGGTCGCGCGCGGACGGGAGCATCACCGAGCGGAAGTGCAGCGCGTTGCGGGCCACCTCGGGCTGGGTGTAGCTGAGGAACGGGATCACGTAGACCTCGGTGTCCCAGAAGTAGTGGCCCTCGTAACCGGACCCCGTCACGCCCTTCGCGGGCACGCCGAGGCCGTCCGTGCGGCCGCTCGCCTGGGCGAGGCTGAAGAGGTTGAACCGGACCGCTTGCTGCACCGCACGCTGCTCGACGGACCTGCCCTCGACCTCGACGTCGGCCGCGGCCCAGAAGTCGGCGTACCAGCCCCGCTGGTCCTGGCGGTAGTGCTCGAGCCCGTGCTGCCGGGCCCGGTCGAGCGTGCGGTCGCAGCGGTCCGCGAGCTCGCGGACGGGGACGCCGCGCGACGTGTGGTAGCTGATGGTCTTGGTGATCCGCATCGGGCTGCCCTGGGTGGCGTCGACGCGGAAGACCATCTTGGCCTGGTCGTCGTCGTGGCGGGCCAGCACCTCGTGCTTGTCGGCGGTCTCGAGCACGTGGTCGGCCGCGACCGCGATGGTCATGCCCGAGTTGGCGCACTGGTAGCCGAGCAGCATCCGGTCCTCGGTGGCGTAGCTCATCCGCGGCACGAGCACGCGCCCGGCGAACGCCGCAGCCTTGCGCGGGTCGACGGTCTCGCCGGTGAGGTCCTGGGGAGCCTTGTACTCGTCGATGCCGTCCTGGCGGTTGAGGATCTGCGACGAGACGACCACCGGGGCGTCGCCGGTCAGCACCTCGATCTCGAGGGTCATGACGGCCAGGTGCCGCTGGGTCATGGACACCATGCGGGTGGAGTCGATGCGCACCCGCTTGCCGGACGGCGTCCGCCAGATCAGACGGCGGTGCAGCACGCCGTCGCGGAAGTCGAGGCGGCGCTCGTAGTGCTCCAGGTCGGACGTGCCGAAGGTGAGGGGCTCGTCGTCGACGTAGATCTTCAGCACCTTGGTGTCGGGCGCGTTGACGATGGTCTGGCCGGTGCGGGCGAACCCGAAGGCCGCCTCCGCGTGCCGGATCGGCCAGGTCTCGTGGAAGCCGTTGACGAACGTCCCGTGCGCGTACGACGGCCGTCCCTCCTCGGGGTTGCCGCGCATGCCGAGGTAGCCGTTGGCGACCGTGAAGAGCGTCTCGGCCACGCCGATGTCGTCGGCGCGGTAGCTCGTCTCGACCAGGGCCCACTCGTCGACCGGGAACCGGCCGCGGTCCATCGGGTCCGGGCCGACGGACCGCGCGTGCGCCTTCATGCCGGCGCTCCGTCGACCAGCTCGGCCAGGTCCGCGACGACCACCTGTGCCCCGGCGGCGGCCAGGACGTCGGCCCCGGCGCCGCGGTCGACGCCGACCACCAGGCCGAAGCTGCCGGCCGCGCCTGCCCGGACGCCGGACACCGCGTCCTCCAGGACCACGGAGCCGGCAGCGGTCGCGCCGAGCACCTGCGCCGCGTGCAGGAACGTGTCGGGGGCCGGCTTGCCCGGCAGCCCGAGCTCCTCGGCGACGGTGCCGCTCACCACGATCCGGAACCGGTCGGCCAGCCCGGCCGCCTCCAGCACCGCCGGGGCGTTGGCCGACGACGAGACGACGGCCAGCGGCATGTCGAGGTCGCGGAGGTGGTCGAGGAGCAGCACCGAGCCGGAGTAGGCGGTGACCCCGTCGCGCGCGAGCACCTCGTTGAACGCGTCGTTCTTGCGGTCGCCGAGCTCGACCACCAGGTCGCGCGGCGCCGGGATGCTCCGCGAGGCGAGGAAGTCGGCGACGCCCTCGTAGCGCGGCTTGCCGTCGACGTGCGCGAAGTAGTCGGCGTCGGTGTACGCCGCGCGCTCGCCCGGCCCGTCGTACGCCGTCAGGTAGGCGTTGAACATCTCCGACCACGCCCGCATGTGGACCTCGGCGGTCGGTGTCACCACCCCGTCGAGGTCGAAGAGCACGGCGTCGAAGTCTGCCCAGATCACGGTCACGGCAAAAGGCTAGGGCCTCGGGTCCTACCCTTGGGGACATGAGCGAGTCCCGTCACACTCCCGACATCAAGCCCCGTTCCCGCGACGTCACGGACGGTCTCGAGAAGACCGCCGCGCGAGGGATGCTCCGGGCGGTAGGCATGGGCGACGACGACTGGGAGAAGCCGCAGATCGGCGTGGCCTCGAGCTGGAACGAGATCACGCCCTGCAACCTGTCGCTGCAGCGGCTCGCGCAGGCGGTCAAGAACGGCGTGCACGCGGCCGGCGGCTACCCGCTCGAGTTCGGCACCATCTCCGTCTCCGACGGCATCGCCATGGGCCACGAGGGCATGCACTTCTCGCTCGTGTCGCGCGAGGTGATCGCCGACTCCGTCGAGACCGTGATGATGGCCGAGCGCCTCGACGGCTCCGTGCTGCTGGCCGGCTGCGACAAGTCGCTGCCCGGCATGATGATGGCCGCGGCGCGCCTCGACCTCTCCAGCGTCTTCCTGTACGCCGGCTCGATCATGCCCGGGCAGGTCGACGGCAACGACGTCACGATCATCGACGCCTTCGAGGCGGTCGGCGCCTGCCTGGCCGGCAAGATCTCCCGCGAGGAGGTCACCCGCATCGAGAAGGCGATCTGCCCCGGTGAGGGCGCCTGCGGCGGCATGTACACCGCCAACACGATGGCCGCCGTCGCCGAGGCGATCGGCATGTCGCTCCCCGGCTCGGCCGCGCCTCCGGCGGTCGACCGCCGCCGCGACGGCTTCGCGCACCGCTCGGGCGAGGCCGTGGTCAACCTGCTGCGCCAGGGCATCACCGCCCGCCAGATCATGACGAAGCCGGCGTTCGAGAACGCCATCGCCGTCGTGATGGCCCTCGGCGGCTCCACGAACGCCGTGCTGCACCTGCTGGCGATGGCCCGCGAGGCCGAGGTCGACCTGACCCTCGACGACTTCAACCGGGTCGGCGACAAGGTGCCGCACCTCGGCGACCTCAAGCCGTTCGGCCGCTACGTGATGAACGACGTCGACAAGATCGGCGGCATCCCGGTCGTGATGAAGGCGCTCCTCGACGCCGGCCTGATGGACGGCGACTGCCTCACCGTCACGGGCAAGACGATGGCCGAGAACCTCGCCGAGCTGGCCCCGCCGAGCCTCGACGACGACGTGCTGCGCAAGATCGACCGCCCCATCCACGCCACCGGCGGCCTGACCATCCTCAAGGGCTCGCTGGCCCCCGAGGGCGCGGTCGTGAAGTCGGCCGGCTTCGACGACTCGGTCTTCTCCGGCACCGCCCGGGTCTTCGACGGCGAGCGCGCCGCGATGGACGCCCTCGAGCGCGGCGAGATCAAGGCCCGCGACGTGGTCGTGATCCGCTACGAGGGCCCCAAGGGTGGCCCGGGCATGCGCGAGATGCTCGCGATCACCGGTGCCATCAAGGGCGCCGGCCTCGGCAAGGACGTCCTGCTGATCACCGACGGCCGTTTCTCCGGCGGTACGACGGGCCTCTGCGTCGGCCACATCGCGCCCGAGGCGGTCGACGGCGGACCCATCGCCTTCGTCCGCGACGGCGACCCGATCACCCTCGACGTCGCCAACCGGCTGCTCGAGGTGGAGATCACCGACGAGGACGAGTGGGAGAAGCGGAAGGTCGGCTGGGAGCCGCTGCCGCCGAAGTACACCCGCGGCGTGCTCGGCAAGTACGCCAAGGTCGTGCAGTCCGCCGCCCACGGCGCCATCACCAGCTGAGCGCCCGCGAGTTTCGTCGGCCGGCCGATGAAACTCACGCTGGGACGACAAAACTTCATCGTCCCAGCGTGAGTTTCGTCGTCCTGGTCGTCCTCAACCGGCCGGGTGCGCCGTGCTGTCGCCCACCTCGTCGGCTACACCGAGCAGAGCGTGCTGTCGCGCAGCTGTGCCCGATGGTTCGGGACCTCCCCGTCGCAGCACCGCCGGGAGCTCCTGCTAGGAAGGATCAATGACTGAGCGCCAGCCCGACCAGCGAGGACCGGTCCTCTTCCTGGTCCTGCTGGTCATGATCGGGCTGATCGTCATCGCGTGGGGCGTCAACCACCCGTCAGTCATCGAGGACCGGGTGGTGCCGGCGCCGAGCGTCGCCGAGCCGTCCCCCTCGGTGACCGCCCCGGTCGAGACCCCGGCCGTCGAACGCCCGCCGGCGAGCACCACGGCGACCCTGCCCGGCGGCGGCACGAAGGTCTTCGAGGGCAACCGCTTCCTGGTCGCCTACTACGGCACCGGCCAGACGCCGGCGCTCGGCGTGCTGGGGGAGACCGACCCGGACACCATGGACAAGCGGCTGCACCGCGCGGCGCGCCCGTTCCGGCAGCCCGGCCAGCCGCTGCGGCACGTCTACGAGCTGATCGTGACGATCGCCGACGGCTACCCGGGGCGCGACGGCGACTACAGCCACGACATCCCGCGCTCCGAGGTCGTCCGCTACATCCGCGCCGCGCACCGCAACAACGCGCTGCTGCTGCTCGACCTCCAGCCCGGTCGGTCGACGTTCCCCGAGGTGGCCCGGCGCTGGGAATGGGCGCTGCGCGACCCGTGGGTCGGCCTGGCGCTCGACCCCGAGTGGCGGATGCGGCCGCACCAGGTGCCGGCCCACACCGTCGGCCAGGTGCGCGCCGAGGAGGTCAACCGGACCTCCGCGTGGCTCACCCGGATCGTCCGGCAGGACGACCTGCCGCAGAAGCTCTTCGTGCTCCACCAGTTCCGCACCGACATGGTCGAGCGGATCGCGACGGTACGCCGCCACCCGGAGCTCGCGATGGTGCAGCACGTCGACGGCTTCGGCACCCCGCGTCAGAAGCTGGCGACCTACCACGCCGTGGCGAAGCCGCGTCAGTTCACGATGGGCTTCAAGCTCTTCTACGACGAGGACGTGCGCCGGATGCGGTCGCGCGCCGTGCACGCCGTCCGACCGAAGGTCCGGTTCGTCAGCTTCCAGTGACGCCGGCGATCGTGAACGACGCACGGTGGCTCTCGCCGGGCGCCAGGGTCACGAGGTCGACGCCGGTGCGGAACGAGTCGGGCGGGGCGGTCACCGGCTCGACGGCGAGCGCCTCCCGCTCGTGGCCGCGCACGGTGTCGCCGGTGAAGGCGTGCAGCCAGCGGACGCCCTCGTGGACGGTCAGGCTGACCGAGCGCCCGGTGTCGGCGTCGGCCAGGGTCGCGGTCGCCCCGTCGGCGACGCCGCCGAACGGGTGGTCGATGACGAGGTCGCCGATCGCCCGGCCGTCGCGGAAGTCCCACTGCGTGTCGTCGACGGGGACCGCCGGTGACGGGAGCCCGCGCTCGTCCATGGCGCACCACGACTCGGCGGGCAGCGTCAGCACGCACTCGTCGACCCGCCGTCCGACCGTCAGGTACGGATGCAGGCCCGCGCCGTACGGCGCTGCCGTGTCGCCGACGTTGGTCGCGCCCAGCGTGACCGTCAGCCCGTCGTCGTCGAGCCGGTAGGCCACCTCGAGGTCGAGCAGCCACGGGTAGCCGCTCTGCGGGGGCAGCTCGTAGCGCAGCGTCGCGTGGTCGGTGCCGTGCTCGGCGACCGTCCACGGCACCCAGTGCACGAGGCCGTGGATCGCGTTGCCCTTGGCCGGCTCGCTCAGCGCGAGCTGGTAGGTCCGGCCGCCGAGCTCGTAGCGGCCGTCGCCGACCCGGTTGACCCACGGCATCATCACGGCGCCCCGCGAGCTCGCGCACATCTCGCCCGCCGGCCAGCCGGCGACCAGGTCCACGCCGTCGCGGGTGAGGGTGCGCAGGCAGGCGCCGACGGTGACGACCTCGGCCTCGTAGGGACCGTGGGAGAGGGGGAGCGGGAGACCCGCGGCAGGACGCACGAGCACACCCTGGCAGAGACTGACTAGGGTCTGCACCGTGCCACTCGTTGCCGGGATCGACTCCTCCACCCAGTCCTGCAAGGTCGTCGTCTGCGACGCGGAGACCGGGGCGGTCGTCCGCACCGGCCACGCGTCCCACCCGGAGGGCACCGAGGTCGCTCCCGAGGCCTGGTGGGACGCCCTCCAGGCGGCGATCGAGGCCGCTGGCGGGCTGGACGACGTCGCGGCCGTCGCGGTCGGCGGGCAGCAGCATGGCATGGTCTGCCTGGACGCAGCCGGCGAGGTCGTGCGCCCGGCGCTGCTGTGGAACGACACCCGCTCCGCGCAGGCCGCGCTCGACCTGATCGACGAGCTCGGCGGACCCCAGGCGTGGGTCGACGCGGTGGGCCTGGTGCCGGTCGCGTCGTTCACGGTGACCAAGCTGCGCTGGCTGCGCGACCACGAGCCCGACAACGCACGGCGTACGGCGGCGGTGTGCCTGCCGCACGACTACCTGACCTGGCGGCTGGCCGGCAGCCCGGGGCTCCAGGCCCTCGTCACCGACCGCGGCGACGCGAGCGGCACCGGGTACTGGTCGCCCGCCACGGGTGAGTACCGCCGCGACCTGCTCGAGCTCGGCCTCGGGCACGACGTGATCGTGCCGCGGGTGCTCGGGCCGGCGGAGTCCGCGCTGTCCATGCCCTCGGGCGCCCTGCTGGGGCCCGGCACCGGCGACAACGCCGGCGCGGCCCTCGGGCTGGGCGCGGTGGCCGGCGACGTCGTCGTGTCGATCGGTACGTCGGGGGTCGCCTGCGCGGTCGCCGACGAGCCCGTGGGCGACGTGAGTGGCGCGGTGGCGGGGTTCGCCGACGCGACCGGGCGGTTCCTGCCCCTGGTCGCGACCCTCAACGCCGCGCGGGTGCTCGACGCCGCCGGCCGGATGCTCGACGTCGACCACGGCGCGCTCTCCGACCTCGCGCTGTCCGCCCCAGCGGGCGCGGGCGGGCTGGTCCTGGTGCCCTACCTCGAGGGTGAGCGCACCCCCAACAAGCCGGACGCGACCGGCGCCCTGCACGGGCTCCGCCTCGAGACCGCGAACCCGGCGTACCTCGCGCGGGCCGCCGTCGAGGGCATGATCTGCGGCCTCGCCGACGCCGTCGACGCGGTGCGCGCGCTCGGCACGCCGGTCGAGCGGATCATCCTGGTCGGCGGCGCGGCGCGCTCCGCCGCCGTGCGCGAGATCGCCTCGGCCGTCCTGGGGCTGCCGGTCTCGGTGCCCGAGCCGGGGGAGTACGTCGCGCGCGGCGCGGCCCGCCAGGCCGCGTGGGTGCTCGCCGGCGGCGCCGAGCCGCCGCAGTGGCCGCTGTCCGGCGTCGTGTCGACCGAGGCCGAGCCGACCCCCGGCGTCCGGGAGCGCTACGCGAGCGTCCGCGACCTGACGGCGCCCCGGCCGTGACCCGGCCCGAGCACGACCCGCTGGCCTCCTGCCGCGACCTCTTCGTCGGCGCCGACTCGTCGCTGGTCTACTTCGACGGCAACTCGTTGGGCAGGCCGCTGCGCGCCAGCGGCCCGCGGCTCGCGCGCTTCGTCGAGGAGGAGTGGGGCGGGCGGCTGATCCGCGGCTGGGACGAGCGCTGGATGGAGCTGCCCCAGGTCATCGGCGACGACCTCGGCCGGGTCGTGCTCGGCGCGGCCCCCGGCCAGACGACCATCGGCGACTCCACGACCGTGCTGCTCTACAAGCTGATGCGCGCGGCCGTCGCCGCCCGGCCGGCCCGCACCGAGATCGTGATCGACCGCGACAACTTCCCGACCGACCGCTACGTCGCCGCGGGGATCGCGGAGGAGTGCGGGCTGACCCTCCGCTGGATCGACGTGGACCCGGCCGCGGGTGTCACGCCCGAGCTCCTCTACGCAGCCGTCGGGCCGGCGACCGCGCTCGTCGTGCTCTCGCACGTCGCCTACCGGTCGGCCTGGCTGGCGGACGCGCCCGCGCTGACGCAGATCGCCCACGATGCCGGGGCCCTGGTGCTGTGGGACCTCTGCCACTCGGCCGGCTCGGTGCCGCTGGCGCTCGACGAGTGGGGGGTCGACCTGGCCGTCGGCTGCACCTACAAGTACCTCAACGGTGGTCCGGGATCGCCGGCGTTCTGCTACGTCGCGGCGGAGCACCTCGGGTCGCTGACCCAGCCGATCCAGGGCTGGCTCGGCTCCGTCGACCCGTTCCTGATGGGGCCGTCCTACGCGCCGGCGGCGGGCATCCGCCGCTTCATCTCCGGCACCCCGCCGGTCCTCGGGATGCTCCCGGTGCAGGACATGGTCGCGCTGATCGAGTCGGTGGGCATCGAGGCGGTGCGGGAGAAGTCGGTCGCGCTCACGTCGTACGCCGTCGAGGTCGGCGAGTCCGTGCTCGGGCCGCTCGGCGTCGTGCTGGCCTCGCCGCGCGACGCCGACCGGCGCGGCGGCCACGTCACGTTCAACCACCCGCTGATGCGCGAGGTCACCGCGGCGCTGTGGGAGCGCGACGTGATCCCCGACTACCGCGATCCCGGCGGCCTGCGTCTCGGGCTGTCGCCGCTGTCGACGTCGTACGACGAGGTCGAGCACGGCATCGGGCTCGTGCGCGAGGCGCTGGTCGGTCTCGGCTGACCGATCGGCGTACTGGTAGGGCACTTCATCAACTTCTGGGCCTTTGCAGTGCCCGAGAAGTTCAGGGACACCCGGTGTACCGGGTATCCCTGGGGACGCCTACTCGTGGATGTGGTCGCGCCAGTCGTCGGGGACGCGGCCGGCGGGGCCGGGTGCGGGCTGGTCGAGCGGGTGCTCGGTGGCCGGGCACATCGTCGGCCCGAGGAAGCCGGACTCGGTGGTGAAGTCCCAGAACCAGTCCTCGCCGGGCTCGAAGCTGGTGATGACCGGGTGCCCGGACTCGCGCCAGTGCGCGGTCGCGTGCTGCATCGGTGAGGTGTCGCAGCAGCCGACGTGGCCGCACTGCGTGCAGCGACGCAGGTGCACCCACCAGCCGCCGGAGGCCTCGCACTCGACGCAGCCGGTGCCGCTCGGCGGGACCGTGGGGTCGACTCCTGCGCGTTCCGTCATGGGTCGAGAGTAATGCCGCGAGATCCGCCAGCCGGTCCACGCGAACAGCCCGAGCGGGATCGGCAGCCAGAACGAGAAGAGCCGGTAGAGCAGGGTCGCGATCACCGCGGTCTCGGTCGGGACGCCGATCAGGACGAGCATGCCGGTGAGGCCGAGGTCGACGAAGCCGACGCCGCCCGGGGTGATCGGCACGATCGCGAGCGCCTGGGACACGACGAAGGCGAGCAGCACCTCCGACGGCCGGGCGTGCACGTCGAACGCCACGAGCGCGGCGACCAGGGAGGCGTAGTCGAACATCCGCGTCGCCGCGGTCGCGAAGACCGCGCGCAGCCAGCGGCCGTGGAAGCCCTCGGCGATCCGCTGGCGTTGCGTCAGCAGGCCGGTGGCCACCGACTCCGGGGTCGTGCGTCGGCGTACGACGTGCACGACGCGGCCGATGCCGTGCCCCGTCGTGCGCAGCACCGCCGGCCAGGTCAGGGCCGTGACTCCGATGGTGACGATGACCGTGGCCAGGACCACCGACACGACGAGCCCGAGCTGGAGCTGCTTCGCGGGCGGCGGCCCGATGAGCAGCGCGGGGATGGTGAGGATGGGGAGCAGGAAGAGGACGGCGTTCTGGAGCAGCGCGATCGCGCCGAGGCCGGAGGCGACCGTGCCGCTCGGCTGCCCGGCGCCGATCAGGATCCGGGCCTGCACGACGCCGCCGACCGCGCCCCCGCCGGGGACGACCTTGGCTGCGGCGCTCCCGGCCAGCTGGGCGGTCGCGGTCGTGCCCCAGCCCACGCGCGCCGGGGCGAGCGCGAGCTTGGTGAGCCACCAGAGCGACACCAGGCGGCCGGCCTGGAGCGCCAGCAGGACGAAGAACCACGGAACGTCGACGGTCGAGAGCTGCGGCCAGGCCTGGAACATCGTCAGCAGGCTCGGCAGCACGATGTAGAGGCCGACCGCGGTGATGGTCAGCCCGACGGCCCGGCCACCCCAGCGGCGGACGAGTGCGCCGCGTCGTCCGGTCATGGTTGGACACTAGGGTGCGGACGTGCCCCAGGAGAACGACCACGGCCAGCAGGTGGGCGACGAGGTGCCCGGCTGGGCGCCCCGGGCCGTCCCCGCACCCGTCACCCTGACCGGGCGGTACGTCGCCCTCGAGCCGCTCGGCACCGAGCACGCCGAGGCGTTGCACGACGCGCTCTGCAACCCGGGCGACGAGGAGCTCTGGACCTACCGGCCGACCGACCCGCCGCCCGACGTGCCGTCCATGGTGACGCTGGTCGAGCAGCACCTGGCCGCACCGGACATGCTCACCTTCGCGCTTGTGCCGTCGGGGAAGCGGGCGCAGGGGTTGGCGTCGTACATGCGGATCGACGCGAGCCACGGCCAGGTCGAGATCGCCGGTGTGCTCTACGCCAAGACGTTGCAGCGCACCCGTGCCGCGACCGAGGCGATCCACCTGAGCATGCGGCACGCGTTCGACGACCTCGGCTACCGGCGCTTCGAGTGGAAGTGCGACAGCCTCAACGAGCCGTCCCGGCGGGCGGCGGACCGGCTGGGCTTCACCTACGAGGGCCGCTTCCGGCACCACATGGTGACCAAGGGCCGCAACCGGGACACGGACTGGTTCTCGGTCACCGACACGGAGTGGCCGGCGGTGCGCGCCGAGCACGAGCGCTGGCTGGACCCCGCCAACTTCGACGCCGACGGGCGTCAGCTCAGTCGCCTCCGAGTCCCTCGTCCCGCGCCCTGATCATCGCCTGGGCGCGGTCGGGGACGCCGAGCTTGGTGAGCACGTTGGAGACGTGGTTGCGCACGGTCTTGGGGGAGAGCACCATCCGCCGCGCGATGGTGGCGTTGTCGTAGCCGCGGGCCAGCAGGTCGAGGACCTCCCGCTCGCGGTCGGAGAGCTCGGGGAAGGGCACCCGCACCGCCGTACGTCCCGACGTCAGGGTGGCCATCGCGCGGGAGGCGACCTGGGGCCCGAGGATCGCCTCGCCGTTGGCGACCGCGCGGATGCCGCGCTCGACCTCGGCGGGCGAGGCGCTCTTGAGCAGGTAGCCGCGGGCGCCGGCCCGCATCGCGGCGACCACCGACTCGTCGTCCTCGTCCATGGTGATGACCAGGACCGCGAGGCCGGGCAGCGCGCGCACCAGGTCGCGGGTGGTCTCGATGCCGGAGTCGTCGCCGAGGTGCAGGTCCATGAGCACGACGTCGACGGACTCGTCGACGCGCGCCCGGGCCTGGGTGGCGTCCTCGGCCTGGGCGACCACCTCGATGCCGTCGAGGGAACCGAGCAGGCCGGCCATGCCGAGCCGGAAGACCGGGTGGTCGTCGACCACCGCCACCCGGATCGTCTGCTCAGCCATGGCGCACCACGAGAGGGAGGGTAGCGGCGGGATCAGGCGTCCGTCGGCCGTCGACGGTCGCCGAGGGCGAAGCCGAGGCCGAGCACGAGGACCAGCACCGGGCCGCTGAAGCCCGCCATGTACTGCAGCGGCGAGAGTCCGACCAGCAGGGTGACGCCGCCGAGGACGACACCCACCCAGCCGAGCCACGTCGGCGCGGCGGCGTGCCGCAGCGCGGCGACCGCGACGGCGAGCCCGGTCAGGCCGGAGCCCACCCACAGCCACGGAACGGTGCCGACCCAGTGACCGACGACGGCGGCGAACTCCGGGTCGAGGGTGTCGGGGTCGGAGACGCCGAAGACGATCTCGGTGGTGAAGCCGGCGCCCATCAGGCCGGCGACCGCGGTGAGCAGCAGCCCGCCGGCGGCGACGTCGGGCAGCAGGCTGCCGGCCGGCGCCTGGGCGCCGAGCCGTCGGCGCAGGCCGGCCGCGAAGACGACGAGGAGCACGGCGGCGCCGGTCATCGCGAGGTGCAGGGTGATGAGCTGCGGCACGAAGTCGCCGAGGCGGTCCGCGATCAGGTCGGCGTCCCCGGCGTACGACGTGCTGTAGACGGCGTCGATCTGGAGGGAGGCCTGGATGCCGACGACGCCGGCGAGACCGGCCGCGGCGCCGACGAGGGCCCAGGTGCGGGAGGAGGAGTTCACGACGCCACCGTCGTGCGCCCGGCGTCCCGGCCGTCAGGGCGGGGCGTCCCGTCCTCCCGGGCAGCTGTCGGCGTCCTGTGCCAGGGTGGAGGACATGGACCAGCGACTGAGCTTCGTGACGCTCGCCGTCCGTGACCTCGAGCGGTCGAGGACCTTCTACGTCGACGGTCTCGGCTGGGAGGCCGCCGTCCACGTGGAGGGTGACGTCCTGATGATCCAGGTGGGGGAGCACGTGGTGCTCTCGCTCTGGGTCGCCGAGCACTTCGAGGGCGAGGTCGGCCCGATCGTGCGCGGCGAGGGCGTCGCGCCGATCACGCTCTCCCACAACGTGGCGACGGCCGCCGAGGTCGACGCCGTGCTCGAGACCGCGCGCGCCGCCGGCGCCGATCCCGTGCACCCGGGCGAGGAGCGCGAGTGGGGCGGCTACACCGGCTACTTCGGCGATCCCGATGGCTACCGCTGGGAGATCGCGACCAACCCAGGACCGATCGGACAGGTGGTGCTGCCATGACGAACGACCCGAAGGAACGGCTCCGCTACCCGGCCGTCGTGGCCGAGGGCCTCGACGACTGGCGGTTCTTCCTCAACCGTCTCCACGCCCGGTTCCGCACCGGCAGCTTCGTCCAGGGCCTGGCGCTGGTCACCCGGATCACCGAGGCGGCCGAGGAGGCCAACCACCACCCGGACGTGACGCTGACCTACCCGCAGGTCGACGTCGACCTGCACAGCCACGACGTCGACGGGGTCACCAGCCGCGACGTCGACCTGGCCCGGCGGATCTCGGCGATCGCCGCCGAGCTCGGCATCGAGTCCGCGCCGCGGGACGTCTCGACCCTCGAGCTCGCGCTCGACGTACCGGCTCCCGCCGAGGTGCAGCCCTTCTGGGCCGCTGTGCTCGGCTACGAGGACCACGGCGAGTGGCCGGAGATCATGGACCCCGGCGGGCGCAACAACACGCTGTGGTTCCAGACGGCGCCGGAGGCGACGGGTGAGGTGCAGCAGCGCTTCCACCTCGACATCGTGGTGCCGCGCGAGGTCGCCGAGGAGCGGGTGCAGGCGGCCGTGGCCGCGGGCGGCACCCTGGTCAGCGAGGACGCCGTCCCCGCGTTCTGGGTGCTGGCCGACGCGCACGGCAACAAGGTCTGCGTCTGCACCGCCGACGGTCGCCAGCCGCCCGCGGACCCCGCCGCCCCGTAGGACTACAGAGCGAGACGCGCGTCCCGCATGTTGGGACGCCTGTCACACTCGGATGCGGGCGGGAGGCCCGGGCGGCTACGGTGGCGTCATGCGCAAGCAGATTCTTGTACGCACCCGACGTGTGAGCTGACCGGACACCGACTCAGCGCGCACGTCACCCCTCGCCGCCCGCCGGGCCGAGGGGTTTTTTGTTGGGCACGGCCAGGCACGGGACGAGTAGGAAGCAGAACCGATGAGCGAGCAGATGACGGGCGCACAGAGCCTGGTCAGGTCGCTGGAGGCCGCAGGCACCACCGAGATCTTCGGCATCCCGGGCGGCGCCATCCTCCCGGCGTACGACCCCCTCATGGACTCCTCGATCCGGCACATCCTGGTCCGGCACGAGCAGGGCGCCGGCCACGCCGCGCAGGGGTACGCCGCCGCGAGCGGCCGGGTCGGCGTCTGCATGGCGACCTCCGGTCCGGGCGCGACCAACCTGGTCACCCCGCTGGCCGACGCGCACATGGACTCCGTGCCGATGGTCGCGATCACCGGCCAGGTCGGCGCCGCGCAGATCGGCACGGACGCCTTCCAGGAGGCCGACATCCGCGGCATCACGATGCCGATCACCAAGCACAACTTCCTCGTCACCGACCCGGCCGACATCCCGCGCACGGTCGCCGAGGCGTTCTACATCGCCTCCACCGGCCGCCCCGGCCCGGTCCTGGTCGACGTCGCGAAGTCGGCGCTCCAGGCGATGACGACGTACTCCTGGCCGAGCGAGCTCGCGCTGCCCGGCTACCGCCCCGTCACCCGGCCGCACTCGAAGCAGATCCGCGAGGCCGCCAAGCTCATCCTCGAGTCCCGTCGCCCCGTCCTCTACGTCGGCGGCGGCACCATCCGCGCCCGTGCCTCCCAGGAGCTGCGCGTCCTCGCCGAGCTGACGGGCATGCCGGTCGTCACGACGCTGATGGCGCGGGGCGCGTTCCCGGACAGCCACCCGCAGCACCTCGGCATGCCCGGCATGCACGGCACGGTGGCTGCGGTCGCCGGTCTGCAGAAGTCCGACCTGATCATCAGCCTCGGCGCCCGCTTCGACGACCGGGTCACCGGCAACCTCGACTCGTTCGCGCCCGGCGCGAAGGTCATCCACGCCGACATCGACCCGGCCGAGATCGGCAAGAACCGCGCGGTCGACGTGCCGATCGTCGGCGACTGCCGCGAGGTGATCAGCGACCTCGTCGTCGCGCTGAAGGCCGAGGCCGACGCCGGGCACACCGGCGACTACGAGGGCTGGGTGCAGTTCCTGGCCGGCATCAAGCGGACCTACCCGCTCGGCTACGACAAGCCCACCGACGGCGGCCTCGCGCCGCAGTACGTGCTGGAGCGTCTCGGCGCGATCGCCGGCCCCGACTCGATCTACTGCGCCGGCGTCGGCCAGCACCAGATGTGGGCCGCGCAGTTCGTCGGCTACGAGAACCCCAACACCTGGATCAACTCCGGCGGCCTCGGCACGATGGGGTACGCCGTGCCCGCGGCCATGGGCGCCAAGGTCGGCATGCCCGACACGACGGTGTGGGCGATCGACGGCGACGGCTGCTTCCAGATGACCAACCAGGAGCTGGCCACCTGCGCGATCAACGACATCCCGATCAAGGTCGCGATCATCAACAACGAGTCGCTCGGCATGGTCCGCCAGTGGCAGACGCTCTTCTACAACGAGCGCTACTCCAACACCGACCTGCACTCGAAGCGGATCCCCGACTTCGTGAAGCTCGCCGACGCCTACGGCTGCGTGGGCCTCGCCTGCGAGAGCCCCGACGACGTCGACGCCACGATCACCAAGGCGATGGAGATCAACGACGTGCCCGTGGTCGTCGACTTCCGGGTCCACCGCGACGCGATGGTCTGGCCGATGGTGGCCGCCGGCACCAGCAACGACGACATCAAGTACGCCCGCGACCTCGCCCCGAAGTTCGAGGACGACGCAGACCTGGAGCTCCGCCCGTGACGACGACCCAGAACACCAAGCACACGCTCTCGGTCCTGGTCGAGAACAAGCCCGGCGTGCTGGCCCGCATCGCGGGTCTCTTCAGTCGTCGCAGCTTCAACATCGACTCGCTGGCCGTGGGTCCGACCGAGCACCCCGAGGTCTCCCGGATGACCATCGTGGTCGACGTCGAGGACACCCCGCTCGAGCAGGTCACCAAGCAGCTCAACAAGCTGGTCGAGGTGATCAAGATCGTCGAGCTCGACGGCTCGACCTCGGTCAACCGCGAGCTCCTCCTGGTCAAGGTGAAGGCGGACGCCGAGTCCCGCGGCCAGGTGCTGGACGCCGTACAGCTCTTCCGGGCGAAGGTCGTCGACATCGCCCCCGACGCGGTGACGATCCAGGCCGTCGGCAATGCTGACAAGCTGGGCGACCTGCTGCGGGTGCTCGAGCCCTTCGGCATCCGCGAGCTCGTCCAGTCCGGCATGGTCGCGATCGGTCGCGGCTCCCGTTCCATCTCCGAGCGCAACCTGCGCCCGGTCACCATCCCGGCCCCGCCTGCCGCGGGCTGACAGCAAGTAACACAACAAGAAGGAGAAGCCCCAGTGGCTGAGATGTTCTACGACGACGACGCCGACCTCTCCCTGATCCAGGGCAAGAACGTCGCGGTCATCGGCTACGGCAGCCAGGGCCACGCCCACGCGCTGTCCCTGCGCGACTCGGGCGTCGACGTGCGGATCGGGCTCCAGCCCGGCTCGAAGAGCCGCGCGAAGGCCGAGGCCGAGGGCCTGCGCGTCCTCACGCCGGCCGAGGCCGCGGAGGAGGCCGACGTCATCGTCATCCTCGCCCCCGACCAGCACCAGCGGAAGCTGTACGCCGAGGAGATCGCGCCGCAGCTCGCCGCTGGCGACACCCTGGTCTTCGGCCACGGCTTCAACATCCGCTTCGGCTACATCACCCCGCCCGAGGGTGTCGACGTCTTCATGGTCGCACCGAAGGGTCCCGGCCACCTGGTCCGTCGCGAGTACGTCGACGGGCGCGGCGTGCCGGTGCTCGTCGCCGTCGAGAAGGACGCTTCCGGCAACGCCTGGCCGCTCGCCCTCTCCTACGCCAAGGCCATCGGCGGCCTGCGCGCCGGCGGCATCAAGACCACCTTCACCGAGGAGACCGAGACCGACCTGTTCGGCGAGCAGGCCGTCCTCTGCGGTGGCGCCTCGCAGCTGGTCATGTACGGCTTCGAGGTCCTCACCGAGGCCGGCTACCAGCCCGAGGTCGCCTACTTCGAGTGCCTCCACGAGCTCAAGCTGATCGTCGACCTCATGTACGAGGGCGGCATCGCCAAGCAGCGCTGGTCGGTCTCCGACACCGCCGAGTTCGGCGACTACGTCTCCGGCCCGCGGGTCATCACGCCCGACGTGAAGAAGAACATGGAGGACGTGCTCGCCGACATCAAGAACGGCTCGTTCGCCGAGCGCTTCATCACGGACATGGACAACGGCTCGCCCGAGTTCACCGAGTTCCGCAAGAAGGGCGAGCAGCACCCGATCGAGCAGACCGGTCGCGAGCTCCGCAAGCTGATGGCCTGGGTGAAGAGCCACGACTCGGACTACACCGAGGGCACCGCCACCCGCTGACCGCCGACCCGGCACTGGTTTTCAGTCGAGCCGGCGCTGGTTTTCACCTGGAGGTGAAAACCAGCGCCGGCTCGACTCATTGCGGGCTGTAACGCTGACGGCCGGTGGCGCGCTGTCGTGGACATGAGGACTCGGAGCGTGACCACACTGGCCGTGCTGGCGCTCGTCGGTGGGTTCGGCGTATCGGCGGCGTCGGCGCAGGCAGCCGTCGAGCTGTGCCAAGGGCACCCGGTGACGATCGCGGCGACGGCCACGGGCGTTCCGGTCACCGGGACGGAGGGATCCGACGTCATCGGCGTCGGCAGGTTCACCGACGTGCAGATCGACGCCAAGGGCGGCGACGACATCGTCTGCGGGGGCCGCTGGTCGACCATCTACGGCGGTCCGGGCGCCGACAGCTTCTCGGGGGTGCCGTCCACCACGCTCGCCTACAGCGACGCCGCGTCGGGTGTCGACATCGACCTCGCGTCGGGGAGCGTGCTCGACGGGGGAGAGGTCGACACGGTCGCCGGCATCCACCGCGTCCAGGGCAGCCCGTACGACGACACCTTCGTCGGGACGGCCGGTCGCGACGACTACAACAGCGGCGACTACTACACGCCCGAGCTCGAGGACGTGCTCGTCCACGGTGACACCGTCGACGCCGGCGCCGGCGACGACACCGTCCGGGTCAGGCTCGGCGACGTCGACCTCGGCGCGGGCGACGACCTCGCCACGGTTGCGGGCGGCACGGTGAACGGTGGTGCCGGCGACGACGAGCTGTACCTCGTGACAAGCGGGGTGGCGAACGGCGGCCCTGGTGCGGACATCATTCGTCCGAGCGTGAGCACCGAGGAGTTCGGGGAGCCGCAGGAAGACGCCCGACTGCTCGTGAACGGCGGCGCCGGCCGTGACGTGATCGTGCACCCGGTCGCCTACACCGTGGGCGAATTCTGTCCGGGCGTGTGCGCCGTCGGCGACCTCCGCGGTGGCCCCGGCCGCGACGTGCTGACCTTCCTGAGCCGGGGAGCGGTCGACCTCGCCGTCGGGAAGGCCCGCTCCGCCCACAGTCGGTCACAGGTCCGCTCCGTCGAGAGCGTCGTGGGCAGCGACGAGGACGACGTCCTCCGTGGCAACGCGGCCCGCAACCGCCTCGTGGGGAACGGCGGACGTGACGTCCTGGTCGGGCGTGGTGGCCGCGACGTTGCCGTCGGCGGAACGGGTCGCGACCGCTGCGTCGCCGAGGTGCGCCGCAGCTGCTAGCCGGGGAAGCCTCCGGCGCGGCCCAGCATCGCGGGCGCCTGCGGGTAGCCGACCAGCTCGCTGATCCACGTGCCGGTGGCCGCCATCGACGTCAGGTCGATGCCGGTCTCGACGCCCGAGCGCGAGAGCAGGTAGGTCAGGTCCTCGGTGGCGATGTTGCCGGTGGCGCCGGGGGCGAAGGGGCAGCCGCCGATGCCGCCGGCCGACGCGTCGAGGACGCTCACGCCGGACTCGATCGCGGCGAGCGCGTTGGCGTAGCCGGTGTTGCGGGTGTTGTGGAAGTGAGCCCGCAGCGGGATCTCGGCATCGAGCGTGCGCAGGCCGGAGACGATCGACCGCACCTGGGCTGGCACGCCGACGCCGATCGTGTCGGCGATGGCGAGCTCGTCGGGCGGTGACTCGAGGACACCGCGGGCGACCTCGAGCACGCGTGACGTCGGGACCTCCCCGTCGAAGGGACACCCGAACGCCGCCGCCAGGATCACAGTCGTCGCCAGGCCCGCCGATCGCGCGTCGGCCGCCATCGCCTGCCAGGCCGCGACCTGCGCGGCCGTGTCGACCCCCTGGTTCTTGAGGGCCAGCCCGTCGGAGACGACCACGACGACGGTCGCCTCGTGGCAACCCGCCGCGATCGCGCGGTCCAGGCCGCGCCGGTTGAGCACCAAGCCGATCGAGCGCAGCCGCGGGTCGTCGCGCACCTCGGCCATCACCGCCTCGGCGTCGGCCATCTGCGGCACCCGGTCGGGGTGCGCGAACGCGGTCACCTCGACCCGGCGCGCGCCGGCGTCGAGCGCACGGCGTACGAGGGCCGCCTTGTCGGCGGTCGACACGAGCCGCGACTCGTTCTGCAAGCCGTCGCGAGGGGACACCTCGACGATCTGGACGACGTTCACGAGCAAACCCTATCTGATATACGATCTGGCGCATGACGACAGGACCACTGGCCGGCGTCCGGGTGATCGAGGCGGGACAGCTGCTCGCCGGCCCCTTCGCGGGGACGCTGATGGCCGACCAGGGAGCCGACGTCGTCAAGGTCGAGGCACCGGGCGCGGGCGACCCGATGCGGCAGTGGGGGCGCACCGACGGTACGTCCCTGTGGTGGCCGGTCGTCGGCCGCAACAAGCGCTCGATCACCCTGAACCTGCGCGAGGAGGAGGGCCAGGAGCTCTTTCTCCAGCTGGTCGCGAGGTCGGACATCATCGTCGAGAACTTCCGCGCCGGCACCTTCGAGAAGTGGAACCTCTCCTACGAGCGCCTGCGCGAGGTCAACCCCGGCATCATCATGGTGCGCGTCACCGGCTTCGGCCAGACCGGTCCCTACGCCTCCCGCGCCGGCTACGGCTCGATCGGCGAGGCGATGGGCGGCCTGCGCTACATCCTGGGCGACCCCGACCGGCAGCCGTCGCGCGCCGGCATCTCGATCGGTGACTCCCTGGCCGCCATGCATGCCACCGTGGGCGCCCTCTCGGCCCTGCAGCACCGCAACCGCACCGGCGAGGGCCAGGTCGTGGACGCGTCGATCTACGAGTCGGTGCTGGCGATGATGGAGTCGCTGGTGACCGAGTGGGACCAAGCGGGCTACCAGCGCGAGCGCACCGGCGCGATCCTGCCCAACGTGGCGCCGTCCAACGTCTACCCGACCAAGGACGGCCAGCTGATCCTGATCGCGGCCAACCAGGACTCCGTGTCGTCGCGGCTGTTCGCGATGATGGGTCACCCGGAGTGGTCGGAGCCCGGCCACCCGTACTCGACCCACGTCGGCCGCGGCAGCGACCAGGCGCACCTCGACGAGCTGATCTCCGCGTGGACCGCCACCGTCGTCGCCGACGAGCTGCTCGACCTGATGGACACCTGCGGCGTGCCGGCGGGCCGTATCTACAAGGCCGCCGACATGCTCGAGGACCCGCAGTTCCAGGCCCGCGAGTCGATTGTCGAGGTCCCGGACCAGACCTTCGGCACGCTGAAGATGCAGAACGTCGTCCCGAAGCTCTCCGCCACCCCCGGCAGCATCCGGTGGACCGGTCCGGAGCTGGGTCAGCACAACGGCGAGGTGTACGGCGACCTGCTCGGCCTCGACGCCGCCCGCCTCGCCGGGCTCCAGGACGCGGGCATCATCTGATGCCGGTGCCGTCGGAGGGCTTCGGCGCCCGCATCGGGTGGGGCTCACGCCCCGCGGTCGTCGTGGTCGACGTCGTGACGGCGTATCTCGCGGGCGGCCCGCTGACCGACGCGGCCGGGCGCTTCGAGAGCGCCCGCGCGAGCGCGGCGCGCGTCGTCGACGCCGCCCGGTCGGCCGGCCACCCGGTCTTCTTCACCACCGTCAAGCTCGCACCCGGCGGCGCCGACGCCGGTTGGTTCGCGGTCAAGGTGCCCGGGCTCGCGGCGTTCGAGGAGGGCTCGCCGTACGCCGAGTTCCCCGACGAGCCCGCCCCGCTGCCCGGGGAGGTCGTGGTCACCAAGCAGTACGCCTCGTCCTTCTTCGGCACCAGCCTCGCGGCCACGCTGACGGCGGCCGGCGTCGACACCGTTGTGGTCACCGGCTTCTCGACCAGCGGGTGCGTGCGGGCGACCGCGCTCGACGCGCTCCAGCACGGCTTCCGCCCGATCGTGGTCGCCGACGCGTGCGGCGACCGCGAGGCCGCGACGCACGACCAGAACCTCTTCGACCTCGACGCCAAGTACGCCGACGTCCTCTCGGAGCAGGCCGTCATCGACCACCTCTCAGGAGCCGCAACGTGACCACCACCGACCTGAACTCGCCCGACCTGACCTGGCTCACGCACGGCATCGCGGGCTCCGACCTGCCGGCCCGGATGGTCATGCTGCACGCGGACCCCGAACGGCAGACCCGCTCGGTCGTGGTGGAGTTCCCGGACGGCTGGCGCCGCGATGCCGTCGGCCACCAGCCGGCGGGGGAGGACATGGTGCTGCTGTCGGGCGCCCTCACGATCAGCGGCGCGACCGCGACCGAGCGTGACCTGCTGTCGGTGGAGCCGCGGGCGACCCGGAGTGCGACCTCGGTGGCCGACGGCACCCGGGCGGTCGTGTGGTTCTCCGGACCCGGCGGCGGCTGGACCGACGGTCCGGCCGCGGACGCCGGGGCGCTCACGGTCACCCCGCTCTCGGCCGACCTGACCGGTCCCGTCACCGCCCACGACAGGCTGGACGGCACGTCGTACGACCACGACGTCGAGGTGGTCTGGCTCGACAGCCAGCGCTGGGCGCACGTGCCGGCCGGCGCCCCGGTGCCGTCGGTCGACGGACGCGCCGTCGTCCGGCACTGGGACTGACCGCCCCGGGCTTCGGACTCAGCCGGCGAGCGCTCGCCGGGCGTCGTCGTCGTACCACTGCGTGGTGCGGTGCAGCACGACGAGCGTGATGAACATCGGCGGCAGCAGCGCCAGCATCGCCAGCGTGAGCGACCCGACCGCATCGGACGTGAGGCCGATCAGCAGCGGACCGGCGGCGCCGCCGAGGGTCGTGACGAACTGGAGCACCGCGAAGCCGACGCCGCGGCGTCGGGCCGGTACGACGTCCGCCGACGCGGCGGTCAGGTTGGGGATCGCCCCGGCGAAACCGACGCAGGCGAGGGTGATCATCGTCATCCGCAGAGGGAGCCCGGGCAGCAGCACGACGCCGGTCAGCGAGACCGCGCCGAGCGCCAGGAACCCGAGGCCGGTGCGCAGCCGCCAGGCCGGCTTCACGCCGTGCCCGCGGTCGCCGATCCGGCTGCCGAGGATGATGCCGATGACGATGCCGGTGCCACCGACGCCGCCGGCCAGGCCCGCGGCCGCGTCGTACTCGAGCCCCTCGGTGCGCTCCAGCAGGGTCGGCAGCCAGTAGAAGAGCCCGCCGAGGCCGAGGTAGAGCAGCGAGAGGCTGGCGATGATGCCGCGCAGCGCGCGGATCTGCAGCACGTCGCGCGCCTCGGCCACCATCGACGTCGTCAGCGACACGGACTCGTGGGCGCCGTCCGGGTCGGTGGTGCCGCGGAGCTGGTCGATCCGGTCGCCGAGGCCGCGCACCGGCTCGCGCAGCGTGAGGACCAGCAGCGCGACCAGCACGCCCGGCACGGCGACGATGAAGAACACCGAGCGCCAGCCGACCGCGGTCGCGAGCGCACCGCCGAGAGCGACCCCGACCGGGAGGCCCATGTAGTAGCCGGCGCGCTCCAGGCCGTACGCCTTGCCGCGCGCCGATCCCGGGTAGTAGTCGGCCAGCAGGCTCGAGGCCGGCGGGTTGTAGAGCTGCCCGGCGGCGCCGAGCAGGATCCGGCTGGCGAAGAAGACGGCGAACGTCGTCGCGACACCGCTCACCACCGAGCAGGCCGCCCAGGCCAGCACCACCAGGGCGACGATCGTGCGCCGGTGGCCGCGGTCGGCGAGCCGGCCGGCGGGCAGCAGCAGGATCACGCCGGCGATCGCCGAGGCGGTCGGGATCGCGCCGGCCAGGGTGTCGCCGAAGCCGAAGTGGTCCTGGATGGCGGGCAGCGCGCCGGCGACCAGGTTGTACTCGACCCGGTCGATGAAGGCGACCAGCGCGATCACGACCGCGGCCCACCACCCGAACGGCGCGACCCTCGTCAGGTCGATCGGCACCGGCCCGCGGCCGGGGAAGGCCTCGATCTCGATTTTGTCTCGGGTCGCTTCCGACATCCGGCCTGCTCCTAGGGTTCGGGGGACTGGTGTGCGAGGCTTGGGGGAAGCGTAGATCATATACAGTCAGAGATTCAGGGGAGCGTGAATGTCGATCGTGCGTGTGGCAGCCGTCCAGTTCGCCGTGTCGGAGGATGTCGAGGAGAACCTCGCGACCTGCCTGCGGATGACCGACCGTGCGGCCGCCGAGGGCGCGCAGGTCGTCGTGCTGCCCGAGTTCTGCAACCACGTCTCCTGGTACGACGGGCGCGAGCACGCCCGGCGGATGGCGCAGACCCTCGACGGACCGTTCGTCACGGCGCTCGCCGCGAAGGCCCGCGAGCACCGCCTCCACCTGATGGCCAACTGCACCCTGGCCCGCGAGGACGGCCGCACGACCGGCAGCAACATCCTCTTCTCACCTGAGGGCGAGATCCTCGCGGTCACCGACAAGCAGGTGCTGATGGGCAGCGAGCGCGACCACCTCGACCCCGCCGTGGCGGCATCACCGGTCGTCGACGTCGAGTTCGGCCGGGTCGGGCTCTACTCCTGCATGGACGGGGTCATCAACGAGACGCCGCGGATGCTCGCGGTCGGCGGCGCCCAGGTGCTGCTCAACAGCCTCAACTCGTTCGCGCTCGACGAGGCGTCGCTGCACGTGCCGGTGCGCGCGGTCGAGAACCGGGTCTGGGTCGTGGCCGCCAACAAGGTCGGCCCGCTGGTGCCCGCCCGCAGCATCGAGATGGTCGCCGAGCGGGTGGGCGTCCCCGTCGAGATGCTGCACGGCGCGGGGGAGAGCCAGGTCGTGGCGCCCGACGGCACCATCGTCGCGATGGGGCCGCGCACCGGCGAGGCGGTCGTGGTCGCCGACATCGACATCGAGGCGTCCGACGACAAGCGCCGCCCCGACGGCACCGACGTGATGGGCTCGCGCCGCCCCGACCTCTACGGTCCGATCCTCGAGGCGCCCCGTGGCCGGCGGCGCGAGGCGGGCGCCGACGAGCTGCTGGCCGCGGTCGTGAGCCCCGCCGACGGTGACGACGTGCGCGCGCTGCTCGCCGACGCGCTGGGCACCGGCGCCGGCCTGGTCGTGCTGCCCGAGCTCGCCGGCGTCGAGCCGGCCGCGATCGTGTCCGCGCTGGCCGGCTCCTCGTCCTACGTCGCCACCAGCGTCGCCGAAGGCACCTCCCACGTCGGGCTGCTGCTCTCCACCGACGGGGTGGAGCTGCGGCAGCCCCAGCTGCACGCCAGCGCGCAGCACCCGTGGGCGAGCGAGCTCGGCGACGGTCTCGCCGTGGTGGACCTGCCGTGGGGGCGCCTCGCGCTGGTCGTCGGCGACGACGCCCTCTACCCCGAGACCTTCCGGCTCGCGTCCCTCCAGGACGTCGACGTCGTCGCCGTGCCCTTCACGACGCAGGCCGCCGCCGACCTCGACCCGCTGCTGCTGGAGCGGGCGGCCGAAAACCGTCTCAACGTGGCGGTCGCCAGCCGCCGGGGTGCGTACGGCGGGGGCGCGCTCTTCCCGCTGTCGACGGACTTCACGCTGTGGGCGCCGGACCGCGCGCCGTTCAGCGGCATCATCAGCCGCCCTGACCCGGTGCTCGCGTCCGGTGCGGTCGAGGTCGCGACGCTGCGTCCCGCGTGCGCGGTCAACCGCTTCGTGAGCAAGGGGACCGACCTGGTCGACGGCCGCCCGTGGGAGCTCGCCGCGGTCCTGGCGACCCCGCTCTCGGTGGTCGAGTAGCCCGCGAGGTACGAGCGGGCGTATCGAGAGTCAGGCGCGGGCGGCCTCGGTCGCCTCCGGCTGGCGCTCGAGGGCCAGCCGGAGCGCCTCCTCGCTGCTGTCGAGGTGGGCGATCCAGGCGTCGCGCAGCTCCTCGGCCTTGCCGTCCTTGGCGAGGTCGAGCAGGGCACGGTGCTCGCCGATGCGCGCCTCGGTCGTCTCGGGGGCCTGGTCCAGGTTGTCCATCAGCAGGTGCAGGTAGCGGTCGGCCGAGTGCCACAGGATCTCGAGCACCCTGCGGTCCACGGACCCGGTGACGTCGTCGAGGATCGCGGCGTGGAAGGCGTGGTGGGCCGCGGCCAGGGCCGAGGGCTCCCGCTCGATCTCGGCGTACTCGTCCAGCGCGACCTGCGCCTGCTCGAGCCGCTCGGCGGTCATCTGCTCCATCGCGCGCATCGTGAGGTCGCCCTCGATGACCCGGCGCAGCCGGTAGATGTCGGCGAGGTCCTCGGGGCTCAGTGACGCGACCAGGGCGGAGCGGCCGGGGCGGAGGCTGACCAGCCCCTCGCTCTCCAGGCGGCGCAGCGCCTCGCGCACCGGGATGTGGCTGACGTCGAACTGCTCGCAGAGCTCCACGATCGAGACGGCCGCCCCGGGCTTGATGTCGCCGTTGAGGATCGCGCGGTGCAGCTCGTCGGTGACGCGGTCGACGAGAGACAGGTGGGCGATCGGGCGGACCGGTGCTCCCGTGCGGGGGGTGCGGGCCATGCGGGCTCTCTCCTCGGGTTGGCGGCCCGACGATCTCGTCGGCCGGTGGCAATCGTGGCATGTCCGGGGGGCGATTGTCCCGAACGGCTTGCGTCATCACCTATCCGATATTGTATATTCTCTAGTCGAAGGGAGGTGCGAGATGGTCGACCCTGCAACGTTCCGGGACGTCATGGCCCAGTGGCCGAGCGGTGTCACGGTGGTGACGACGCTGGTGGACGGCGCGCACCACGGGATGACGGCGAGCTCGTTCTCGAGCGTGAGCCTGGACCCGCCGCTCGTCTCGGTGTGTCTCGACCGGCGCCTCTACTCCCACCAGCTGATCTCGGGCGCGGGCGTCTTCGGCATCAACGTGCTCGCCAAGGACCAGGCCGAGGTCGCCCGCCGGTTCGCCGGCATGGTGCCCGGCCTCGAGGACCGGTTCGCCGGCGAGGCGTGGACCACCGCGGAGACCGGCGTCCGCCTGCTCGACTCGGCGCTCGGCTGGCTGGACTGCCGGGTCCTGCACGAGTACCCGGGCGGCGACCACACGATCTTCGTCGGCGAGGTCGTCGCCGGCCACGCCGCGCGGCGTACGGCGCCGCTGCTCTTCCACTCCCGCGGCTGGGGACAGTTCGCGGACGTGCTGCCCGACGTCGCCACCCTCGCCGACGGCGGGGTCGTGGCCGCGCTGCGGCACCGCGAGCACCCGGAGGAGCTGGTGCTGCAGACCGCGCACGACATCGCCGCGAGTGGCGTGCGGGTGCGGGTGCTCGACCTGAGCCGCAACGACGGTCACCCGGTCGTCGTCCCCGAGCCGTTGGCCGCCGGCGCGAGCGCCCTGGTCGCCACCCGCGAGCAGCTCGAGCTCGCCCTGGAGCTCAACGTCGACGTCGTCGAGATCGCCGTCGACCCGCTTGTCCCGGGAGGCGTCGACCACGTGCGCCGCGTCATCGACGGGCACCAGGACCGCGCCTCGGTGATCGTCCGGGACGCCTTCTCCGACGACCGGGCCGACGCGGTGCTGGCCGCGGTCGCGGCCTTCTCGGCCGAGCGGGTGCTGGAGATCGGCATGTCCGACAGCCAGGGCGCGGCGACGCCGCTCCAGGTGCGGGCCGTGCTCCAGGAGGCCGTCGGGCTCGCCCGCCCGGTGCCGCTGCGCGCCCGCCTGGGCGACCGCGACCGGCTCGGACTGGTCAAGGCGCTGACCGCGCTGAAGAGCGGGGTCCACCACTTCAACACGACGCTGGCCGGGCTCGACGGCGCGGTCGCGACCGAGGACCTCGTCCGCCTGCTCGGCGAGCTCGACGTGGACACCCCCGCGGACGCCGCGCAGGTCGGCCTCATCGCCGACACCCTCCGGGTCTCCCTGACCCCGTCGATCGACCCACACCTCGAGGCCGCCCTGGCCCCGACGGTCCCCGCACCACACCACGTAGGAGCCGCAGGATGACGGCACAGACGACCGGGCGCATCACGGCGGAGCACCTCCTCCCCGACCTCACCGAGGCGGAGCGGGAGCGTGCCCTGCGGGTCGAGTCCGTGCTGCCGATGATCGCCGCCGCCGCCGAGGCGGCCGACGAGGCCGGCGCCCTGCCCGAGGGTCACCTCAAGCTGCTCGGCGACGCGGGTCTGCTCGGCCTCGTCGTCCCGGAGGAGTACGGCGGCCTGGGTGGCGGTCTGCGCGACCTCGCGGCCACGACGTACACGCTCGGCACGGTCTGCGGGTCCACCGCGCTGGCCTACTTCTTCCACTGCTCGTCGTCCTCGCGCGGCCTGCTGCCGCTGGCGGCGCTCGAGGCGGGGCTGTACGACGAGGAGGAGGCGCCCGTCGTGCGCGCCTTCGCCGAGAAGGTGCTGCACCTCATGGGCACCGACAAGAAGGCGATCGGCAACTTCGCGAGCGAGGCGGTCAAGGCCTCGAACGCCAACGTGCTCATTCGCACCACCGCGACCCGGACCGAGGGCGGTTGGCTGCTCAACGGCGAGAAGTCTTTCGGCTGCCTGTCCGGCTCGGCCGACTACTACCTCGTCACCGCGCGCCGCGACGACGTCGAGGGCCTCGACGCGCTCACGCTCTTCCTGGTGCCGCGGCTCTCCGAGGGCTCGCGACCGCGGGCGACCTGGACCGGCCTGGGCATGCGCGCCTCGGACAACAACGGGCTCGTCCTCGAGGACTGCTTCGTCCCCGACGACCTCTCGCTGGCCGTGCCCGGCGCCTTCACCCGCGCGACGTCGATGTCGCGCGGCTCCTGGGTCGGCAACCAGATCGCGATCGCGGCGATCTATGCCGGCGTCGCCCAGGGCGTGTGGGACTACGCGATGGGCCGGACCATGACCGCGACCTTCGCCGACACCGGCAAGCCGATCGCGTCCAGCCCGATGCACCAGGTGCTCATCGGTGACGGCGAGCAGCAGCTGGCCGAGGCACACCTGTGGCTGCGCCGCCAGATCGAGCTCGAGGCCAGCGACCCGCCGATCCTCCCCAAGGAGGAGGTCGTGCAGAGCTGGAAGCTCGCCAAGGGCGCCATCTGCGAGCACGCCCACGAGGTCGCCCTCGCCGCCCTCAAGATGTGCGGCACGTCCGGTGCGCTGATGGGCAACACGATCGGCCGCGCGATCCGGGACACTGCCATGGGACTGGTCCAGGCCTTCCCGGCCGAGCGCGGCAAGCTCGACCTGGCGAAGATGATCGTCGAGCACGAGGGCTGGGCCGGTCTGACGACCACCGACAGCTTTGCGAAGGGGAAGAGTTGAGCAACCGCATCGAGCTCCCGGAGCCCGGCCAGCTGATCGCGGGCGAGTGGTCGGCGCCCGTCGAGCAGCTCGACCTGGTGCTCGAGGACCCTTTCACCGGACGCGAGCTCGGCAAGGCCGCGGCCAGCAGTGCCGCGGACGTGGACCGGGCGATCGGGGCCGCTGCGGCGGCGTACGACGCGGGCGGGTGGCTCGAGCTCCCCGTCGAGCGCCGGGCCGAGGTCCTCGACGCCGTCGGCGCCGCCCTCGGCGAGGAGGTCGGCCGGATCGCCGCGCTCGAGGCGTTCGCGACCGGGGTGCCGGTCAAGCAGACCTCGATCGTCGGCATGATCGTGCCGGGCGCCTTCCACCTGGCCGCCCAGATGCTGCGCGACGGCGTGCTCCGCGAGGACCGCACCTCCGACGCCGGCAACACCGTCGAGGTGCACCGGCTCCCGCTGGGCCCGGCTGTCTGCCTGGTCCCGTGGAACGCCCCCGCCCCGATGGCCGCGCACAAGGTCGCCAGCGCGCTGGCCGCCGGTGCGCCGACCATCCTCAAGCCGAGCGAGTACGCGCCGTACGGCACCACCGAGCTGGGCCGCGTCATCAGCCGGGTGCTCGCCGAGGCGGGCGTCGACCCGGGCTTCTTCCAGGTCGTCCAGGGCGGCCCGGCCGTCGGCGGCCAGCTGGTGCGCGACCCCCGGGTGCGCGCCGTCTCCTTCACCGGCGGTGCGGTCGGCGGCCGTGCCGTCGCGGCCGCGTGCGCCGAGGACTTCACCGCGCTCCAGCTCGAGCTCGGCGGCAACAACCCGCTCGTCGTGATGCCAGACGCCGACCCGGCCGCTGCGGCGCAGGCCGCGGTCGACCTGCTGACGACGCTCAACGGCCAGTGGTGCCGGGCGCTCGGCCGCCTGGTGCTCCCTGCGTCGATGGCCGACGAGGTCGTCGGTCTCGCGCTCGACCGCCTCGCCAAGCTCAACGTCGGCGACCCGCTCGACCCCGCCACCGACCTCGGCCCGATGGTGCACTCGGTGCACGCCGCGCGGCTGCGCGAGGAGATCGCGCGGCGCGGCGGGACCGCCCACGCCAGCACCGAGGTCCCCGAGGGTCAGGGCAGCTTCCTCGCCCCCACGCTGCTGACCGGCGTCGCGTCCGAGGCGGCGACCGAGGAGATGTTCGGCCCGGTCGCGACCGTGCACACCTACGAGACCGAGGCCGAGGCGCTGGCGCTGGCCAACGGCACGCCGTACGGGCTCGAGGGCTACGTCGTCGGCACCGACACCGACCGTGCGCTGGCGTTGGCGCGCCGGGTGCGTGCCGGCGAGGTGAAGGTCAACGGCTCCACGATCATGAGCCTGCACCTGATGTCGCCGCGCCCGGCCTGGGGCCTCTCCGGTCTCGGCGAGGAGGGCACCGTCGAGACGATCCGGATCTTCACCGGTGCGCGGGTGGTCGGCGTCGAGGGCATGACGGCCCTGCACGAGCAATGAACCAGCTCCGCGCGATCCTCGGCGGACCCGACCTGGTCCACCTGCCCGGGGTGTACGACGCGGTGAGCGCCCGGCTCGCCGCCCGGGCGGGCGTGGCCGGCGCGCACCTGTCGGGTGCGGTCGCCTCGGCCGTCGCGCTCGGCCTGCCGGACCTGGGGTTCGTGCACGCCGCCGACATCGTGCGGGTCGCCCAGTCCGTCGTACCCGCCCTGGACGGACTGCCGCTGCTGGCCGACGCCGACACCGGCTACGGCAACGCACTCCAGGCACGGGCGACCGCGCGGTCGTACGCCGCCGCCGGCATCGCCGGGCTGCACCTGGAGGACCAGGTCGCCCCCAAGCGGTGCGGCCACCTGGGCGGCAAGCAGGTGGTCGACGTCGACGAGGCGGCCGCGCGGGTGCGCGCGGCTGTCGACGCCGAGGCGTTGGTGGTCGTCGCACGCACCGACGCCCTCGGCGTCGAGGGCGTCGCGTCGGCGACCGAGCGGTGCGTCGCCTTCGCCGAGGCCGGCGCGGACGCCGTCTTCGTCGAGGGCGCGGGCCTGCCGGACCTGGTGCGGGTGACCGAGGGGGTCACCCGCGCCACCGGCGGCTGCCCGCCTCTCGTCGTCAACCGGTCCGAGGCGGCCGGCGCCGAGCCGCCGTTGGACCAGGAAGCGCTGCGCGAGCTCGGGGTGCGCGTGGTGATCCACCCGGTGTCGGCGCTGCTCGCGGCGGCGCGCGCCCAGCAGTCGGTCTACGCAGCGATCGCGGCGCACGGTGACGCCGGCCCGGTCGAACGTCTCGGCTGGGACGACCTCACCGACCTGGTCGGGCTCACCGACCAGCTGACCCTCGAGCAGCGGTACGCCGCAGGAGCGACCTCATGAACAAGACGCACGTGATCGTCGCCGGCGCCGGTCCGGTCGGGATGACCGCCGCCCTGCTGCTCGCTCGCGGCGGCGTACGGGTGACCGTCCTGGAGGCGGGGGAGTCGCTGGCCGGGGAGTCCCGTGCCTCGACGTTCCACCCGCCGAGCCTCGAGATGCTCGACGACCTGGGCGTCCTCGAGCCGCTGATGGAGCGCGGTCTGGTGTCGACCGGCTTCCAGTACCGCGACCGGCGCTCCGGCCCGATCGCCGACCTCGATCTCGGCGTGCTCGCCGAGGACACCCGGTTCCCGTTCCGGGTCCAGCTCGAGCAGTCGAAGCTGACCCCGATCATCCTCGACGTGCTCGAGGGGATGGACGACGTGACGGTGCACTTCGGACAGCGCGTCGTGCAGGCGTCGACGGACGGCACGACCGCCACCGTCACGACCGAGGCCGGCGACACGTTCACCGCCGACTGGGTGCTCGGCGCCGACGGCGCCAACTCGCAGGTGCGCCAGACCGCCGGCTTCACCTTCGAGGGGATGACCTACCCCGAGCGGTTCCTGGTCGCCTCGACCACCGAGGACCTCGAGGCGATCCTGCCGGGTATCTCGGCGGTCAACTACGTCTTCGACCCGACCGAGTGGCTGGTGCTGCTGCGCACCCCCGAGCACTGGCGGATCCTCTTCCCGACCGACCCCAGCACGCCCGACGAGGTCGAGAACGACCCGGCCCGCGTGCAGGAGCGGTTGCGCGGCGTCGCCGACCTCGGGCGCGACTGGGACGTCCTGCACACCACGCTCTACCGCGTCCACCAGCGCGTCGCCGACACCTTCCGCCGGGGCCGCCTGCTGCTGATGGGCGACGCCGCCCACATCAACAACCCGCTCGGTGGGATGGGCATGAACAGCGGCCTGCACGACGCGTACGTCGAGACCAGGGCGCTCCTCGCGCTGGTGCGCGGCGACGGCAGCCTCGACCAGCTCGACGAGGCGTGCGAGGCGCGGCGCCAGGTCGCGCTGTCCTACGTCAAGACGATCACCCACGACAACTGGGAGAAGCTCCGCCAGGACGACCCGGAGGCCATCCGCGCCTACCACGACGAGCTGCGCGAGCTGGCCGCCGACCGGGAGCGGATGCGCAAGCACCTGCTCAACACGTCGATGATCAACTCGCTGCGCGGCGGCAAGGTCGTCGACATGGTCGGCGTACAGGCTCCATAGTGGGCGCCGTGATCGAGCGGGAGAACCCCGCGCGCACCGACGAGCTCGTCGGCACCGTCGACGTCACCGACCCGGCCGGCGTCGACGCGGCCGTGGGCGGGGCCCGTTCCGCGCAGCGGGCCTGGGCCGCGACGGACCTCGGGGAGCGCTGCGCCGCCGTCCGCGCGGGCGCCGACCGGATCGCCGCCGAGCTCGACGACCTGGCTGTGCTGATGGCGCGCGAGACCGGCAAGGTGCTTCCCGACTGCCGCGGCGAGCTCGGCTTCGCCGTCACCGTGCTGCGCTGGTCGGCCGACCGGGCCGAGGAGCTGCTCGTCGACGAGGTCGTCGACGACGAGGCCGGCCGCCTGCTCGTCCGCCGTCGCCCGTACGGCGTGGTCGCGGCCGTCACCCCCTGGAACGCGCCTGTCATCCTCGCGGTCCTCAAGCTCGGCCCGGCCCTGGTCTCCGGCAACGCCGTGGTGGTCAAGCCGTCGCCGCTGGCGCCGTTCGCGATCTCCCGGGTGGTCGAGCTGCTCGGTGTCGGCCTCCCCGACGGCGTGGTGCAGACCGTGCACGGCGACGCCGAGACCGCGACCGCCCTGGTCGGGCACCCGGGCGTCGACCGGGTGGCGTTCACCGGGGGCGAGCGAGCCGGCCGCGCCATCGCCGCGCTCGCCGGGCAAGCCCTCACCCCGACCCTGATGGAGCTCGGCGGCAACGACGCGGCGCTGCTGCTCGACGACGCCGACCTGGACCCGGAGGCGATGGACCGCCTGGTGATGGCGACGTTCGCGACGTCGGGCCAGGTCTGCATGGCCGTCAAGCGGCTGCTCGTCCCACGCCGACGTCACGACGAGGTGGTCGACGCCTACCGGGCCGCCGCCGAGCGTGTCCTGCGCCTCGGCGACCCGCTGCACGCCGGCGCGACGGTCGGCCCGGTCGTCACCTCCGCCTCCGCCGCCCGCGTGCGCGGGATGGTCGAGGCGGCCGTCAACCGCGGTGCCGAGGCGTTCGTGCTCGGGAGCATGGACCCGGACACCGACCCGAGCCGCGGCTACTACCTGCGCCCCACCCTGGTCCTCGGCGCGACCGACGCCGACGCGCTGGTCAACGAGGAGCAGTTCGGCCCCGCCGTCCCGCTGCTCGCCTACGACTCGCTCGACGAGGGGGTCGCGCGGGCGAACGCCGGCGAGCTCGGCCTGGCCGCCTCCGTCTGGTCGGCCGACGAGGAGCATGCCTTCGCCGTCGCCGCCCGCCTCGACGCGGGCTTCACGTTCGTCAACACCCACAACCGCACCGGGATGGCGCTGCGTGCGCCGTTCGGTGGGGTGAAGCGCTCCGGCTGGGGACGCGAGTACGGCGACGAGGGCGTCCTCGAGCACACCCAGCCCTGCGTGGTGCACGCCCCCGGGGCGTTCCGGGCCGGGGGAGCCGGGCTCGGCGCCTCGGCCTATCCCGGCTGACGAGACCCCGGGGTGCCGTGGCCGACTTGGTTGTCGACAACCAACCCGGCCACGGCACTCCGGAGGATGCCCGCCGCCGACTCCCAGCTGAGGTGCCGTTCATTAGGTGACGGATCGTCGACCAGCGCCAGGCGGAGCCCGGTCACCAGCGCGTGCACGTGGCATGTCTCCAGATCGGTGACGCGCCTCCCGCAGATCCGGTCCAGCTCAGCGCCGAGCCGGTCCCGCTCGTCATCCACCAGACCGGCGAGGATCGCTGACGGCGCAGGGCGGCCGCGCGCCGCCTCCCCCCGCGCCAGCTCGACGAGCGCGCGCAGGACCTGGACGGCGTGCCTCTCTGTCGCAGACCTGGGAAGGCGGGCGGGCAGGTCGTGCTGGCGGTCGGGCCCGGACCAGGACCGCCATCGCCGACCGAAGACGATGCAGACCAGCTCGATGACGCGGGCGCGCGGATACTCGTTCAGCAGGGCCTGCGGCGTGACGTTCATGGCCCGGGCGAGTGCACCCACGCTCCAGCCGTCCACACCCACCCCGCGCAGCAGGAGCACGGTCTCGTTCGTGAGTCGGTCCGAGACCTCGCCGGCGTACGGGCGAAGGAACGGCTCGTCGTCGGAGAACCAGTCGGCATGCACGGTGCAAGCGTGGTCGCTCCGCGACAGTGCTGCACGCGCCTTCCACAGGTACTGCCTTCCACCGGCGGGCGCCCGACTTTTCGCGGATGCTTGCCCTGATGCCGGACAACCCTTTCGCGATGTCGTAGATTATATATACTTTGACCACCCACCCCGAGCAGAGCCGGCCGAGGAGCACGATGAGCCAGAACCTGAAGTCCGTGCAGGAGTACTTCGACGAGGCGCCGCCCACCGACATCTCGGAGACGTTCGGCACCTGGCTCGCGCTCGTCGAGAAGCTCAAGGCGCGGCTGACGGAGCGGTTCGAGCTGACCCGCGACCCGTCCTCGGAGGTGCTCGAGGCGTTCGGCGGGGAGAACGGCGGGCCGACCGGCCGGGTCCGGACGTACGCCGGTCCGGAGATCGACTGGATGGTGCACTCCCACATGGAGAACGCCGCGATGGGCTTCTGCAACGTGCACCTCACCGTCTGGCTGGGCCCGCAGGTGCGGGTGCCGCACTTCGGGATGGCGCTCGGTGCGTTCCCGCAGGGCTGGGTCTACCTCGACTCGGTGCCGCGGTCCAACCTGCTGACCGACACCGACTCGTTCGACCGCTACTACGGCTCGGTCAACGAGCGGTGGGAGCAGGTCCGGCAGGAGAACACCTTCCTCGAGCCGTTCGTCAGCCGCAGCGCGTTCGTCCGCGCCGGCCTGTCGCCGACGGCCCACTGCTACATGGCGCCGGCCGACCAGCGCACCACCGACCTGGTCGCCGAGCTCGCCGAGGAGCACCTCGAGCGCTGGATCGGCTGGGTCGACGCGGCCGAGCGCGTCCCGGCCGAGGAGCAGGCAGCGCTCTCCGCCCACGACGAGCTGATCCGCCGCAACATCGCGGAGCGCGACCCGGCCAACGAGATGGGTGACCGGTTCTTCGGCCCCGAGATGACGAACACCCTGGTCCGCGCCCTGTGGGGCGGAGACCGCCAGCTCCCGCACGCGCACGAGTCGGCCTGATGCTGGTCCGCACCGTCCGCACCGCGGCGCGCATCCCCGGCGCGGAGCCGCCGTACGACACGGCACACGTCACCGTGCGCTACCCGGCGCTGCCGCCGAGCAACGACGCGGAGCGCATGAGCGGCGCGCTCCGGGCCGACCCGGCCGGCGCGCCGTACCCCGTCGTGGTCCTGCTGCCCGGCGTCAACGTCGCCGCCGACTCCTACCGCTGGCTCGCCTTCGAGCTGGTCGGCGCCGGGTTCGTCGTCGTCGGCTACGACTGGGTCGGCGAGCTGTTCCCGGGGCAGTACGGCCTGACGCCGGGGGTCGACATGCTCGGCGTCGGCCCGGACACCTACGGGTCGCGGCCGACCACCCAGGCGCTCGCGCCCGTGCTGGCGGCGGTCGCCGACCTGAACGAGTCGGGCGCACTGGCCGGGTTGCTCGACCTCGACAACGTGGGCCTGTTCGGCCACTCGGCAGGCGGGACGGTGGCGCTGCAGTCGGCCCGGCCCGAGTGGTTCCCGCAGGTGCGGGCGGTCGTCACGTTCGGCGCGCACACCATGGCGTCCCAGATGCTCGGCCACCCGCCCGCGACGGTGCTGCCGACCGGACTGGCCGCGCCGACCATGATCGTCGCCGGGACCCACGACGGCGTCGTCGCCGCCAGTGCGATCCGGTACGGCGAGGAGGCCGGCGCGCCGGCGCACGACCCCGTGCTGCGGACCTGGGCCGAGGCGATCCCCGCCGCCACGGAGGCGTGGCTGGTCAAGCTCGCCGACGCCGGCCACATGTTCGCCGCGCACCCCGACGACCCGTCCACGGGGCGCGGCTTCCTCGAGGAGCCGACCGCCGCCGACGACGACCGGCTGCGCGAGGTGCTCGCCGACCTCGTGGTCACGTTCCTCCTGACCCACCTGGCGGGGGAGCCCGCCGCCAAGGACCGGCTCGAGCGCCTGGCCGAGCAGCCCCCGACCGACATCGCCGACGTACGTCGACGCTAGGAGAGTCCGATGTTCAAGAACTTCTGGTACGCCGTCGAGTTCAGCTCGGACGTCGTGCCCGGCAAGCCGAAGAAGGTCAAGATCCTCGGCCAGCAGCTGGTGCTCTACCGCAAGACCAGCGACAACTCGGTCGTCGCCATGTCCGACCTGTGCGTGCACCGCGGTGCCGCGCTGTCCGGCGGCGAGATCAAGGGCGACTGCATCGTCTGTCCGTACCACGGCTGGGAGTACAAGCCGAACGGCGAGGTGCAGAAGATCCCCGCCCACCCCGACAAGGGGATCCCGCGCAAGGCCCGCATCGACTCCTACCCGGTGCAGGAGAAGTACATGTTCGTGTGGGTCTACCTCGGTGACCTGCCCGAGGAGGAGCGCCCGCCGATCCCGGACTGGTCCGACATCGACAACACCGAGGAGTACCGCGCCGTCACCGGCGAGTTCCTCTGGAAGTCGAACTACGAGCGGATCCTCGAGAACGGCGTCGACGTCTCGCACACGCCGTTCGTGCACGGCGGCGTCTTCGGCAACAAGGAGAAGCCGGAGGTCCCCGAGTTCGAGATCGAGAGCTCGCCCTGGCACTGCAAGGTGTCGGTGGTCCTCAACCCGCCGAACTCCAAGGGCATCTGGGGGATGCTCAACCCCAACAAGACCAAGGACCTGATGTCGCGCCCGCCGGTCCCGGTCTCGACGACGTGGTGGCTGCCCAACCTGCTGCTGCTCGACGTGAAGACGCCGATGGGCCAGCTGAAGATCTTCGACGTCAACATCCCGATCGACGAGGAGACCACCCTGGTCAAGTTCGTCGCGCTGCGGACGTTCTTCAAGGGCAAGTGGGCCGACGGCGACGCCCGTCGCCGCGTCTTCAAGGTGCTCTACGAGGACCAGGTCGTCGTCGACACCGTGCGTCCCGAGCTGCTGCCCTTCGACCTCTCCGACGAGCTGCACGTGAAGAGCGACTACAACGCCGTGCTCTACCGCCGTCGTCGTCAGGAGCTGATCGAGGCCGGCTGGAGCGTCGAGGGCAACACCATCGTCGGCGAGGGTCCGGCGCGGGTCGAGCAGCGGGTCATCCCGTCGCCGGTCCGCAAGGAGGTGCCCGAGCTCGCGAGCGCGTGGAACTTCAAGGAGGTCCGCAGCCGGGAGATCCTCTCCGGCAACGCCGACCGGGCCAAGCGCGGGGACGTGCCGCGCACCGACACCCTGGCCAACCCCGACTCGACGATCGAGGAGATCAAGGCATGAGCCTGCCCCGCAACCTCTGCCACGGCACGCTGGACGAGATCGTCGAGCGCGGTGGCCTGACCGAGGTCACCGGCGCCGACGGCGGCCCCTACCTCGAGCTCGTGTCCTCGGCGTTCCCGGGCGGCCAGGCGCCGGTCGGCGAGGCGCGCGTCTTCACCGGCGACTCGATCGCCAAGGTCGTGTACGTCGGGCTCGCGGTGCCGCAGATCGGCCTGGACAGCCACATGGTGTTCGCGTTCTGTCCCGCCGACGTGGCGGTCCCGCACTTCACCCTCGACTCGGTCCAGGGGCAGGGCACCTACGCCTTCCACCTCGACCTGATCCCGCGGGCCGACCTCGGCACCCACCTGCCCTACCTCGACTGGGCGCACACGCCGCTGGACGCGACGTACGAGGAGGTCGAGTCCCGGCCGGGCCTGATGAAGACCGCGATCGGCCCGCGCCAGTTCGCGATGATGTCGCCCTGGATGCTGGTGCACCGCGCCGAGGACGAGGCGTTCCGCGGCATCTCGGACGCCGTGAAGGCCTACCTCGACCACTGGTTCAGCCTGGTCGAGGCCGGGGTCCCGGCGGAGGTCGTCGCCGACGTCGCCGACACCGACCTCGCGGCCCGGGACGCCCGCAACCGCACCAACGTCTTCAGCCCGGACGTCGACAAGGTCTGGGCGCAGGTCGAGCGGCTGATCGGCCACGAGCAGACGGAGGCCGTGCGCGGCCTGCTGCTCGACAACTGTCCTCCGGAGGTGTCGGCGTGAGCAGCACCAGTGAGTGGCAGAAGCGGATCGAGGGCGAGTGGCACGGCCGCCCGGGTCTCTTCGACGCCGAGGGCAACCACGTCGGGTTCGAGCGCGTTGACCGGGCGAGCGTCGTCGAGGACGGTGTCTCCCGCTACTGGATGAACACCCAGCTCGAGGGCGCCGGCCCGCTGCGCAACCGGTTCGAGCTCGGCGCCCACTTCGACTTCGGCATCGTCGACTCCGACGAGAACCGCGTCTACTGCGGCCCCGACTTCTACGGCACCGGCCAGCCCTACGGGCTCTTCGTCGAGGCCAACTACTACTCGCCCGGCTGGCAGGCCGACCTGCGCACCTGGAACCAGGTGCTCGCCGACGGGGAGACCCAGGTCTACTCCTCGGTGCTGCACGACGGCTGGGCCGTCTGCGCGGTGTTCAACGGCATCTACAAGCGCACGTTCGACCACCACACCAACCCGGAGACCCAGCAGTTCGTCGACGACTGGATCGCCCTGGAGACCAGCCGGGGCTCGCGCCCGCAGGTGCTGCCCACCAAGGAGAAGGGCGCCTGGACAGGCGAGCTGTTCGTCAACCCGGTCGACCAGAGCGACGCCGGCAAGGTCAGCGTCACGATCGAGCACGACCCGCTCTCGCTGCGGCGCGCCCGCCAGCAGGTGACCTGGTCGGGCGACCTCGAGCGCAGCTACGGCTTCGAGCGGCTGCGTGACGGTGCCCGCACCCAGTACGAAGGCCCCGACGTGTGGGGCAACGCGATCTCGTACGGCCGTGCGCTCTTCACCGGCCAGCACCTGATGAACGCCGACGCCCGTGGCGTCGAGAAGATCCGCGGCCGCGAGGTCCTCATCGACCCCGGCACCCGCGAGCTCGCGGTCGTCTGGCAGCTGCTGCGCGGCGAGACCACCACCCACTTCGTGCACGGGCTCCTCACCTGGGAGTCCGCGTGAGTGCAGGAGGCGGTCGCGTCGTCGTCGTCACCGGCGGCACCCGCGGCATCGGCCTGGGCCTGGCCCGGGAGCTGATGGCGCGTGGCTGCAAGGTCGTCGTGTGCGGCCGCTCCGAGACGAGCGTGCGGACCGCCCTCGACACCCTCGGTGACGGTGCGACGGGGCAGGTCACCGGCGTGGCTGCCGACGTCACCTCGCGGGCGTCGGTGCAGGCGCTGTGGGACCACGCCGTCGCGACGTTCGGGCACGTCGACATCTGGATCAACAACGCCGGCATCTCCGCACCGCGCCGCCCGCTGCCGGAGGTCGCCGAGGACACCGTCGAGTCGGTGGTCGCCACCAACCTGTTCGGCGCCACCAACGGCTGTGTCGTCGCGATGGCCGGCCTGCAGGCCCAGCCGGCCGGCGGCTGGATCTGGAACATGGAGGGCTTCGGCTCGACCGGCCAGGTGCAGCCGGGCATGGCGACGTACGGCGCCTCCAAGCGCGCGGTCACGTACCTGACCGAGTCCCTGGTCAAGGAGACCAAGGGCACCAACGTCAAGGTCGGCTTCCTCTCTCCTGGCATCGTCGCCACCGACCTGCTGATGGACGACTACGCGGGTCAGCCCGAGGCGTTCGAGAAGGCGCAGAAGATCTTCAACATCCTCGGTGACCGGGTCGAGACCGTGACGCCGTGGCTGGCCGACCACCTGCTCGCGGCGAAGAAGTCCGGCACCCGCGTCGCCTGGTTGACCACGCCGAAGGCGATGGGCCGCTTCATGAAGGCGGGCTTCCGCAAGCGCGACATCTTCAGCACCGCCTCGGCACCAGGGGCCGCCTGATGGCGGTCGACCCCTGCACCGAGTACGGCCTCGCGCTCGCGCTCGAGGACTTCGTCCCGGTGCTGCTCGCCGGCGCCGGCACGGTGGTGCTCGGGCAGTACGCCGGGCGCGTGCTGCCCGCCGTACGCGTCCCGGCGCTGCTCGCCGGTGCCCTGGTGTTCGTGGGTGGCCTGGCCAAGGCGACCTGGAAGCTGCTGGTCGCCTCCGAGCCCTGCCGCAACTACCCGTTCCTCGAGAACATGCTCTTCCCGTGCCTGGCGTTCGGCTTCGCAGGCATCGCCTGCGCGCTCCTCGGGGTGTGGCGGCGCCAGCAGGTGCCGTGGTGGCCGTTCCTGGTGCTGCCGGTGCTCGGCGCCGCCGCCGCGGTCGCGGTGTGGGACACCTGGCCGCTGCTCATCGTCGCCGCCCTCGGTGCGGTCCTGGTCGGGGTGCTGGCGATCAGGCTCAGCCTGCGTGACGGTGACCGGCTGGGTGCCGCACTGTTCGTGGTCTACATCGTCGGCACGCTGGTGCTGCCGCCGTTGGCCGGGCGCCCGGACCAGTCCGAGTCGCTCCAGTGGGGGGAGCAGTCGACCAACACCCTGGTGCAGCTCTGCTTCCTGCTCGGCTCGCTGCGGCTGCTGCGTCGTACGCCGGGAGTGCGGCTGTGACCGACCGCCTCGGCTGGCGCCGCAAGTTCGGCGTGATCGCGCCGAGCACCAACACGATCGTGCAGCCCGAGTTCGACATGATGCGGGTCCCGGGCGTCACGTCGCACTACGGCCGGATCCTGATCCGCGACGGCCGGATCGGCGACGACGCGGGCATGGAGGCGCTGCTCGAGCAGATCCGTGCCTCGATGGCCGACTGCGTCGAGGGCATCATGACCATGGAGCCGGACTACATGGTGATGGGCATGAGCGCCGAGACGTTCTGGGACGGCGTCGAGGGCAACCGGCAGTTCGTCAAGCAGATCCAGGGCCTCTCCGGTGGCCTGGGCGTCGCCACCGGCGCCGAGGCGTGCGAGCGCGCCCTGCACCTCTTCGGTGCGAGGAAGATCGGCGTGGTCACGCCGTACACGCCGATCGGCGACGCGAACGTGCGGAAGTTCTTCACCGAGCTCGGCTTCGAGGTCGGCGAGATCAAGGGCCTGAGCTGCCCGAGCGCGGTCTCGATCGCGCACGTCAGCGAGCAGACCCTGCGCGAGTCGATGCTGGCCGTGAACGACTCCGACGTCGACGCGATCGTGCAGTGCGGCACCAACCTCTGCATGACCGAGCTCGCCGACGAGGCCGAGCGCTGGCTCGACAAGCCGGTGATCGCGATCAACGCCGCCACCTGGTGGATGGCGCTGCGCGAGAACGGCATCGAGGACCGGCTGCACGGCTACGGCACCCTCCTGCGCGAGCACTGACCCGGTCCGTACCCTCGACCCATGTACGCCGCCCTCTGGCGCCTGCTCCCCGGCCCGACCTGGCTCAAGGTCGCCGAAGCCGCCGTCCTCCTCGTCGCCGTGGTCTGGATCCTCCTCGCGTGGGTCTTCCCGACGGTCGAGCCGCACCTGCCCTTCGACCGGATCACCGTGGGGGAGTAGCCCCCCGCGACCGCCGGTGATGAGTTCTCGCGCGCGGGCCCGTCACATGTACGACGGGACGTGACGAGAGTGAGGATGCTGCGATGAGCGTGGACCTGCTGGAGGAGCCGGCGTTCGCCGAGGCGACGCAGCGACACCGCCGCGAGCTGCACGTGCACTGCTACCGAATGCTCGGGTCGTTCGAGGACGCCGAGGACACCGTGCAGGAGACGTTGCTGCGGGCCTGGCGCCGGAGGGAGACCTTCGAGGGGCGGTCGACGTTCCGGGCCTGGCTCTACCGGATCGCCACCAACGCCTGCCTCGATCTGCTCGCCAAGCGGCGCCCGCAGCCGGCGACCGGTGGCGAGGTGCCGTGGCTCCAGCCCTACCCGGACCGGCTGCTCGACGAGCTGCCCGCCGTCGGCGCCGACGAGCCCGAGGCGCTCGCGCTCGCCCGGGAGACGATCGAGCTGGCCTACCTGGTCGCGGTCCAGCACCTCGCGCCACGCCCGCGCGCCGTACTGATCCTGCGCGACGTGCTCGGCTGGCCGGCCAAGGACGTCGCCGACCTCCTCGGCGACTCCGTGAACTCCGTCAACAGCGCCCTCCAGCGCGCCCGCGCCGGCATGCGCGAGCACCTGCCCGCCGAGCGCCAGGACTGGACCGGCGGCGAGGAGGACGCCGGCACGCGCGAGCTGGTACGCCGCTTCACCGACGCCAGCGTGGCCACCGACATCGACGTGCTCGCCACGATGCTGCGCGACGACGTCCGCTGCTCGATGCCCCCGACCCCCGGCCTGCACGTCGGCCGCGACACCGTCGTCGGCGACTGGGTGGCCGACGGCTACCCGGAGCTGACCGGCCTGCGCGCCGTACCCACCTCGGTCAACCGCCAGCCCGCGGTCGGCTTCTACCTGTGGCAGGAGCGCGAGGCGGCGTACCTGCCCCTGACCATCGACGTGCTCCGCATCTCCGGCGGCGCCATCACCGAGATCGTCATCTTCCACGCCGACCAGTTCCCGCGGCTGGGCCTGCCGGACCGGCTCCCCGCCTGACCCGCCGGGATCTTCCCGAAACGGCACCTGGGGGAGCAACGGTGGGACCATGGTGCGATGGGAAAGCTCAGCGAGCTGCTCCGCGGATGGCAGCGTGGTCGTGCGGCGTACGGATCGGCGGCCGCGCCCCAGCCGTTCGAGCTCGACGTGCCGGACGACCTGCGCCGAGCCGTCGACGACGAGAACGAACGTCGCGCGGCGGACGAACCGGAGGACTGACACCAAGGCGACAGCCCGGCGCTGCCGCGATCGATCGCGGCTGGAGTCCAGCCGAACTGACTCCAGGACAGCCCACTCGCGGCGGAATGCTCCTACCGGTGGTGTCGATCGACCGGGCGGTGAGCAGGCAACCACATCCGCCCGGAATCGGACGGCATTCGGTTGCTGGCGCACCGGCGCCGTATCGCGCACACGGCCGCTTCGTCGTAGAACTGCGGACCTAAGCGCTCTGCCTCGAGTGCGGCCGCGCTCACTGCCCGGTCCCTGCGGGGCATCAGTCCACACTTCTACGAGAAGCCGCTGCATCCTGGGCGAGATGTCCGCCCAGTCAGCCCAGCTCGGCGGGCGGGCCGGCGTCGGCGCTGCGTCGTTCGACCAGCTGGGCGCCGACGACGAGGCGTTCGGTGGAGCTCCAGCGGGGGTTGCAGGTCACGAGGGTCACGGTGCGCTGCTCGGCCTTCGTGCCGGGGTGGCCGGCGACGGGGGCGAGGACCTCGGTGGCGCTGGGGCTGAGGATGCGGACCCAGGTCACGTCGTAGACGAGCCAGCCGTCGACGGTCTCGACGACGACGGGGTCGCCGACCTGGAGCTTGTCGAGCTCGGCGAAGGGTTCGCCGTGGGTGGCGCGGTGGCCGGCGACGGCGAAGTTGCCGACCTCACCGGGGAGGGCGGTGCCGGGGAAGTGGCCGGGGCCCTTCGCGAGGTCGTCCTCGCTGACGCCCTCGACGACGACCCAGCTCCACTTCTTCCCGAGGGCGGGGATGTGCAGGATGCCGAAGCCGTCACCGGACTTCGGTGCCTCGACCTTGCCGGCGCCGCGGTGGTGGCCGGCCTGCTGTTGGGCGTGGAAGTCGTCGCGCAGGTCGTCCTGGGCGGCGGCGGTGCGGTGGTTGGTCCACACCAGCAGGTAGAAGACGAACGCCGCGAGCACCAGGCCGACGGTGATCGCGAGCTCCGCGACCGCCCGGATGGTGAATCGAGTCACCGAACCCCCCACGCTCTGCACCAAATGAATATATCATCGCCGAAACGTCGGAACGGGTCTTCGCAGGAGGTCGTGGATGAGGTCAGGGGTGCGCGTCCTCGCCGCGCTGCTGGTCGTCGGCTCGGCCGCATCCTATGGACTCGTCGCCGCCGGCACCGCCCAGGCCGTGGCGTCACCGACCGGTGGCTGCTGGACCTACACCCCGAGCGCCGCTGCCCTCGACGCGCCGCCCGCGAGCGACGTCTCGACGTCGCTCGGGCCCTGGACCACCGTGGCCGACGGCGGGTACACGCTGACGACGGCCGGCGCGACCGCGGTCGGCGGCGAACGCACCGTCACCGCCACGATCGGCAGCGGTCCGGTTGTCTCGACGACCGCCGCCGTCACCGGTACGGCGTCCTTCCTGCTCTCCGTCGACGGGACCGCGCTCGCCGACCCGGTCGAGGTCCCGTTCACCGCCGACGCGGGGGACCCGGTGGAGGACCTGGTCGCCGAGGTCGACGTACCGATCGCCGCCGCGGGCGCGCACCAGGTGCGGCTCGACGCGGTCTACCTCGACGTCCCCGGCCAGTCGCTCCGGGTGGCCTGCAACGGCCAGGGCTCCGGGACCGCCGGCGGCCCCAACCCCGCGACGACCCCGCTGCCGACCGACCTCACCTCCAGCTACAACGCCGTGGCCTCGGCGACGGCCGTCGTCACCGCGGTGGCCGACCAGGCGGTCCTCGACGCCGGTCGTCCCAGCGACGTCGTGTCGGTGGACCTGACCGGTCTGGCGTCGTCCGCGGCGGCCTCGCTGCAGCTCTGCAGCACGGCCGATGTCTGCACGACCGTCGGCGACGTCGTGACCGAGCCCGATGGCTCGGCGACCACCACGTTCATGGTGCCGGCGGGGGCACCGGTCGGGACCGGAATCCTGCGTGTCGACGACGGCACGTCCCGCGTCGACACGGGCTTCACGGTCCTCGGCGCCCAGACGGTCGTCGCCGCCGAGGCGCTCGAGACCGACTCCACGGTCGTCACCCTGACCGGCACCGGCTGGGACCCGCAGCGACCCGTCATCATCCGGGGGTACGCCGGGACGGACAGCTCGGCGGAGGCCACCAGCGACCCGGACGTGGTCGTCGACGTCGACGCGACCGGCGGGTTCACCGCCGACTTCGAGGTGTCCGACGAGGACACCGAGTCCGTCATCGCCGACCAGGCCCGCTCGGCCAGCCACATCGGTGCGGTCTACCTGATCTCCGGGGTGATCGGCGGCGCGGTCACCGACGACCCCACCGACCCGGACGAGGACGACCCGACGACGGACGACCCGGCCGGCGACGCCGACACGCCCGGCTCGACGGTGACGACGCCGGGCTCGGTCACGACGCCGGACGTCGTGCCGCCCGACGACATCCCGCTGCCCGGCGACGTACCCGTCGAGGAGCCGGAGTCCGAGACGCCGGCTGCGACGACCGCCGAGGCGGACCTCTCGGTGAGCGAGGCCCACCTCGACGGCCACACGACCCTGGGCGAGCTCTTCGGCGGAGCGCCCGAGCGCGACCTCGTCTTCCTCGTGGAGAACGTCGGCGACACGACCGTCGACAACCCGATCGTCCGGGTGACGGTCGGGCGCACCGACGACGTCGAGCCCGAGGTCGTCCCGGTCGAGGTCAAGGCCCTGGACCCGGGCGAGCAGGCCGTGGTCACCGTCCCGCTCGAGCTGCCGATGGCCGCCTTCGGCACCTACCACGTGGTCGGCCAGGTGGGGGACACCGGACTCGGCGCCTTCCAGGTCGAGTGGACCACCTATCCCTGGGGACTCTTCGCGCTCAACGCGCTCGCCCTGGTCCTGCTCGCCGTCGGCATCCGGCACCGGGTCACGGAGCGGCGGCGGGTCGCGGCGGCCGCGCTACCCGCGGTCGGCGACGCCGACGCGGTGGTCGACACCGAGGCGGCGGAGGCCTGGTGGGCCTACCGGGCCGGCGTCGGCCCGAAGCCGTCGGACCCGGTCGTCGTACCTGTCGGGTTCACGACCGTGGCGCCGCCCCCGCCGCCCGAGGAGCCGATGTCCGGCGAGGCCGTCGTGGACCTGGACGCGGCCGAGACCTGGTGGCGGCGACGTGCCGAGAGGAGCGGTTCTCATGCGTCCTAATATCGTATATGGTGTACGGAATTGCGTTTCCCGAGGTGACCACCGGATGGGGGAGTGACGTCAGTCGTGCCTGGCACAAAGCGGAGCTGGACTCGGGATCGATCGGCGCTGGTGCGCGTCGGTGCCGTGGGAGCCGCCCTCGCGCTGGCGCTCGTCGGCTGCGGCACGATGATGCCGGGCGGCAACACCACGGGCGGCACCACCGGGGCTGACCTCGCCGGCGCCGCCGAGGGCCCCGACGGGCCCGGGGTGAGCGACGACTCCGTCAAGGTGGTCTTCGTCGCGGTCGACCTCGACGCGGTCAAGAAGATCACCGGCTTCAACACCGCCTCGGTCGGTGACCAGGAGGCGCAGGTCCAGGCCCTCGAGGACTGGGTCAACGACCACGGCGGCATCGGCGGCCGCAAGCTCGACGCCGTCTTCCGCCTGTACGACGGGGTGAAGGACACGCCGGCCGCCGAGGAGCAGCTCTGCAACCAGATCACCCAGGACGACAAGGCGTTCGCGGTCGTGATGACGGGGCAGTTCCAGACCAACGCGCGGCCCTGCTACGCCGATCGGCAGACGCTCGTGCTCGATGCCTCGCTCTACGCGATGAGTACCGACTACTTCGACCAGTACTCGCCGTACCTGTGGACCGCCAGCTTCCCGGAGTACGACGCGTTCGTGCGCGCCTACGTCAAGGTGCTCACCGAGCAGGCGTTCTTCGACGGCAAGGACAGCGTCGGGCTGGTCGCCGCGGACTCCCCGGTCAACCGCAAGACCATCGAGAACCTCGCCGTCCCGCTCCTCAAGGACGCCGGCGTCGAGCCCGAGGTCGCGTGGATCGACACGACGGACACCGCCACCCTCTTCGAGGGCCTGACCCAGGGCGCGATCACCTTCCGGAGCAAGAAGGTCGACCGGGTGATGTTCCTGGGCGGGTCGCGGCTCGCCGCCCTGTTCGCCACCGCCGCCGCCACCCAGGGCTACGAGGCGAAGTACGCGATCTCGAGCTACGACAACCCGACGTACTTCATCAACAACAAGAGCAAGGTCCCGCCGGGCTTCACGGACGGGATGGTCGGCATCGGGATCCACCCGCCGCAGGACGTCCCCGACGACGACCTGCCGTTCCCCAGCGGCAAGGCCGAGACCGCCTGCCTGAAGATCTACTCCGACGCCGGCATCACCTTCGAGTCCCGCGAGTCCGCCCGGGTGGCACTGCCCTACTGCGACGCCGCGCGGCTGCTGAAGCTGGGCGCCGACGGCATGGCCGACGGCGCGTCCTTCAACGCGGCGGCGTGGGCGCAGTCCGTGGACGCCCACGGCTCGTCGTTCCAGACCGCCTCGGGCTTCGGCAACGCGCTCGGCGACGGCGGCCGGGCGGCCTCCGGCGCCTACCGGGTGCTCAAGTACGACGAGGCGAAGGGTCACTTCGTCTACGAGGGACCCGAGGTGCCCTTCGATGACGAGTGACGTGACGAGCGCTCCGGCGCTGTCGTGCGCCGGCATCCGGGCGTCGTACGGCCCGGTGCAGGTGCTCTTCGACGCCGGCCTGACGGTGGAGCAGGGGGAGATGGTCGCCCTGCTCGGCCCGAACGGCGTCGGCAAGAGCACCCTGCTCAAGGTCATCGGTGGGCTCCTCAAGCCCGACGACGGCTCGGTGCACCTCGGCGGCGTCGACGTCACGGCACTCTCGACCCGCAAGCGGGTCGGTCACGGCCTGTGCCAGGTGGTCGGCCAGGCGACGTTCCCGTCGCTCAGCGTCACCGAGAACCTCGCCATGCACGGCTACACGTCCGGCAGCAGGAAGTGGACGAAGGAGGCGGTCGAGGCCGCGCTCGCCGTCTTCCCGCGGCTGCACGCCCGGCGCGACCAGCCCGCCGCCAACCTCTCCGGGGGTGAGCGGCAGATGCTCGCGCTCGCGAAGGCGATCGTCGTCGAGCCGAAGGTGCTCGTCATCGACGAGTTCTCGCTCGGGCTCGCGCCGGTGGTCGTCGGCGGCCTGATGGAGCTGGTGCGCCGGCTCAACGAACGGGGGAGCGCCGTGCTCCTCGTCGAGCAGTCGGTCAACGTCGCGCTCTCGCTCGTCCACCGCGTCTACATGATGGAGAAGGGCGAGATCATCGCCGAGGAGCAGGCCTCGACCCTGGCCGCCGACCCCGAGCGGGTGCGGGCGCTGATGCTGGGCGGCCACGCGGCGGGGGTGAGCGCGTGAGCGAGCGCAGCGAGCGAACCATCCAACACAGCGCGGCTAGTGCCTCGTGCGCGCACGGAGCGAAGCGAGTACGTGCATGAGCGAGTTCGACTTCGGGCTCGACCGGTTGGTGATCGGGCTCTTCACCGGCCTGACCTACGGCATGCTCGCCGTCGGCCTGGTGCTGGTCTACCGCTCCAGCCGGTTCGTGAACTTCGCGCACGGCGCGGTCGGCGTCTTCGGTGCCTCGATGCTGGCGCTCTTCGTCGCCGACTGGGGCGCGCCCTACTGGGTGGCCTTCGTCGTGGCGGTCATCGTGGCCGCGCTGCTGTCCGGCCTCATCGAGGTCGTCGTCGTACGACGGCTCGAGGGACGCCCCAGCCTGGTCGGCATGATCGCGACGCTGGGCCTCTCCCAGCTGATCCTCGTCAGCGCGCTGCTCATCAACACCGACGGCGTCAGCGGCTTCACGTTCCCGAAGCCGACGCACCTGCCGACCTTCCAGGTCCAGTCGCTCCCGATCGGCACGCCGTACGTCGCGATGCTGGTGCTCGCGCCCGTGGTGCTCGCCGGCCTCGGCTGGTTCCTGAAGCACCACCGGATGGGCATGGCGATCCGGGCGGCCGCGGACGATCCGGACACCGCCCGGCTCGAGGGCATCCCGGCCCGCTGGATGGCCACCCTGTCCTGGGCGATCGCCGGCGGCATCGCTGCGTTCTCCGCGATCCTGGTGACGCCGACGACCACCGGCGCCGGCATGGACGGGCTCGGACCCGACCTCCTGCTCAAGGGCCTCGCCGGCGCGGTGATCGCCCGGATGTCGTCGATCCCGATCGCGATCGCGGCCTCGCTCGGCATCGGCGTGATCGAGCAGCTGCTGCTCTCCAACCCCGACACCCGCGACCTCGTGACGGTCGTCATCGCGCTGATCATCGTGGTGGCGCTGCTGCGCCAGCCGCAGCTCGGCCGGTCCGGCCAGGACAAGGGCCGCTGGCGCCGGGTCGTGCTGCCGCCGCTGCCCGCGTCGTACCGCACCGTGCGCAGCATCGTCTGGCTCCCGCGGCTGTGCGTGGCCGTCGGCATCATGGTCGCGGTCGGACTGGCGTACGTCGTCAGCAACGACACCGCGTCGGTGCTGACCCTGGTGTCCGGCTACACGCTCGTGGGCCTCAGCGTCGGGCTGCTGACCGGCGTCTCCGGCCAGCTCTCGCTCGGCCAGTTCGCGTACGCCGGCATCGCCGCGGCGGCGTCGGTCCACGTGGCGGCGTCGACCCACAACTTCCTCTTCGGCGTCCTCTGCGGGGTCATCACCGCCGCGCTGGCCTCGGCGATCGTGGGCATCCCGGCCATGAGGCTCAAGGGCCTGGCGCTCGCGGTGTCCACGCTCGCGTTCGCCCTCGCGACGTCGTCGTGGCTCCTGCGCCAGGAGCTCTTCCTCGGCGACGGACTCTCGCCCGCCAAGCCGACCTGGTGGAACTACCCGCTCGAGTACGCCGTCGACTACTACCTCTTCGCGCTCGTCGTGCTGTGCCTCGGCGTGTGGATCGCCAACAACCTGCGCCACGGCGGCTTCGGCCGGATGGTCCAGGCGCTGCGCGACAACGAGCACGCGGCCCGCGCCTTCACGGTGCCCAACCGGCTGCGGATGCTCCAGCTGTACGCCGTCTCCGGCGCGCTCGCCGGGCTCGGCGGCATCGTGATCGGCCACGGGCAGTCGCAGCTGACGGTGAACTCGTTCCCGGCGGACGCCAGCATCGAGGTCGTCGCCGTGACCGTCGTCGGTGGCCTGACCGTCACGCTCGGCCCGCTGCTGGGCGCCCTGATCATCGTGGGTCTGCCCGCGCTGGTCGGGATGGGCATGGTCGGCCAGGCCGTCCTCGCCGTCGCGTGGCTGCTCGTGGTGATCTTCCTGCCCGACGGCCTCGGTGGCGTGCTGGTCCGCGGCCGGGACGAGCTCTACGACTGGCTCGCTCGCAGGCACGGCATCGACCCGCTGCGCGAGCGGCACGGCGTCTTCGACGTGAGCGGCCAGGCCTCCTCGCCGCTGCACGAGAAGCCGCGCCTCGAGGGGCTGGTGCCCCGGGTGGGTGCGAGCGCCCGCAGCGCCGGTCCGATCCTGACCGTCGACAGCGTGTCGCGCCGCTTCGGCGGTGTCGTCGCCGTCGACCACGTGGGCTTCCAGGTGGCGCCCGGAGAGATCCTCGGCGTCATCGGGCCGAACGGCGCCGGCAAGACGACCTGCTTCGAGATCGTCGCCGGCTTCACCGCGCCCGACCGAGGCCGGATCGTCTTCGACGGCATCGACGTCACCGGGGCCACGCCCGAGGAACGCGCCCGCGAGGGCCTGGTGCGCTCCTTCCAGGACGCCGCCCTCTTCCCGACGCTGACCGTGCACGAGACGCTGATGATCGCCCAGGAGCGGGCCGAGCCGACCCGGCTCTGGGCCTCCGCCCTCGGTGTGCGCACCGCGGAGCGGACCAAGACCGAGGCCGCCGACGAGGTGCTCGAGCGGATGCGGCTCACCCGCTTCGCCCGCCACTCGGTCGGCGAGCTGTCGACCGGCACCCGCCGCGTCGTCGAGATCGCGTGCCTGCTCAGCCTCCAGCCGCGGGTGCTCCTGCTCGACGAGCCGTCCGCCGGCATCGCCCAGAGCGAGAGCGACGCCCTCGGCGACCTGCTGCTCGGCATCCGCGACGAGCTCGGGACGACGATGGTCGTCATCGAGCACGACCTGCCGCTGCTCTCGCGGCTTTCGGACCGGATGCTCGCGATGAACCTCGGGCGCGTCATCGCCGCCGGCACCCCGGACGAGGTGCGCAACGACCCGGCGGTCGTCACGTCGTACCTCGGTGCCGACCAGGCCGCCATCCACCGCTCCGGGCTCCGCCTCGCGACCGGTGCCGACGACCCCGACCCCGACCCGCTGGTGACCCGCATCCAGTCGGTGCCCAGCCGATGAACAACCTCGAGGAGCTCCCCGTGAGACGACCGATGTCCCTGCTGGCCCGCGTGAGCGCGGGCGTCGCCGCCCTGGTGGTGGTCCTGGTGACCGCTCCGCCCGGCTTCGCGGCGCCGACGCTGTCGATCAGCCAGACCGACAACCTCACGGACGGCCAGGTCGTGACGATCTCGGCCTCCGGGTTCGAGCCCAACCTGAGCAACATCGCGATCGGGCAGTGCACCGAGGACTACGTGGGTCCCGCCGACTGCAACACCGTCACGGGTGCGGTGTTCAAGGTCGCGGACGCCAGCGGCAACGTCGCGCCCTTCACGATCAAGGTCGCCGAGGTCTTCGGTGGGCACGACTGCACGAAGGAGCAGTGCGTGATCGCCGGCGCACCTCTCCCGACGAACGCCGACGCGGCCACGATCAAGGCGAACACGTACGTCGCGAAGATCAGCTTCGGCGCCGCCGAGGCCGAGCCCACCGCTGCGGCGACGACGGCGGCCGCCGACGGCGGCACGCTGCCGAAGACCGGCGCCGGCGACTCCGTGCCGGTGCTGATGCTCGGCGCCAGCGCCCTGCTGGCCGCCGGCATCGGCGTGATGCTGCTGGTGCCGGGCCGCCGGCGTGGGGAGCACGGCTGATGAACCTCCGGCACCCGCTCGCAGCCGTCCTCGGCGTCGCCGGGATCGTGGTCGGCGCGATCGCGGCGATGGGTGCGCCCGCGACCGCGGCCGGCGACGAGCTGGTCGCCACGACGACCTTCAACTGCACCAGCACGTTCCCGGCGTACAGCTGGAACGGCGAGATCACGCTGTCGGCGGTCCGGCCGGCGAGCTCGACCACGGTGACGGTGACCGCGAGCCTCTCCCAGATGTCCGGCGTCTCGCCGGTGGCGATGACCGACCTGGACTTCACCAACAGCCTCGCCCTCACCCTCGGTGGCACGGCGGTCACGCTGACCGGCAGCGGCAAGGTCAACGCCGCGGCGTCGGCACCCTTCGACATGCCGGACCTCCAGGGGACGTTCACCTCCAGCGCCGACGACGTGGCGGCGGTGGTGACCGGCTACGACTTCGAGGTGGTGCTCTACTCGCTCGCCTTCCACTGCACGCCGACGGCAGGCGCCGCACTCGGCACCCTGACGCTGGCGGAGGGAACGCCGCCCGTCATCACCCCGAGCGTCACGCCGACGACGACCGCCAGCGCCACGGCCACGCCGTCGGCGAGCGCCAGCCCGACCGCGAGCTCGACGGCGACCACCGGCAAGGCCGCCTCGGGCAAGGTGCCGTTCGCGTGCACGCTGTCCATCGGGAGCGAGTTCGACTACGACGCCAAGGTGTCGGTCAGCGGCTACCGCGAGGACGAGGGCGACCCGGTCTCGCTGGTTGCGACGATGAGTGACCTGCCGGGCATCGCGCCGGTCCCGATCATCGGTGACATGGACTTCACCCTCGACGCCAAGGTCGGCGGGTCGAAGACGACGCTCACGAGCAGCGGCTCGATCAACGCCCAGCCGAACGACGACGTACCGGTGACGGACCTGACGGGCGAGGTCGACGAGTCCGACGACGAGCTCCCGGTCTCCATCAGCGCCTTCTCGTTCGACTTCCCGTCGGGAGGTGTCGGTGCGACCTGCACCGCCGACGCCGTGTCGCTGGGGACGATGACCGTCGGCAGCGAGCCGGTCGACGTGGACTCGCCGACCGCCGACGGCTCGACCTCGACGTCGGCGTCCGGCGGGGACCTCCCGAAGACCGGTGGCGGCGACTCGATGCCGGTCGTGGCGCTCTGGGCGCTGGCTCTCACGCTGCTCGGCGCCGCCGGGCTGCTGTGCGTGCCGAGGGCCCGCCGCCAGCACTGAGGCGGCTGCCGTACGTCGGGATAGCCAGCAACAGAACGGCCCTTGGGACACGCTCCCAAGGGCCGTTCTGTTGCTGGCTATCCCCGCGGGCCGCCAGCCAGGCGCCGCGTCAGAGCGCGTACGACCGCCCGGCGACGAACCCGGCGGCGGTGAGCCGGGCGACCGAGATCGGCTTCGTCGGCGACGCGATCTCGTCGCGGTAGACGAGCGCAGGGAGGCCCTGGTCGGCCGAGATCGCGTCGAAGAGCGTCTGGTTGGTCGGCGGCACCTCGGCGTGCGTCAGGTTGTGCACCCCGGTGATCCGCGACTCCAGGGCGTGCACGATCGCGTCGACGGCGTCCTCGACGGCGAGCCGGTAGAACAGCGCGTCGGCGCTGAACGGCACCGAGCCGCCGAGGTACTGGTGCGCCATCGCGATCTTCGCCTCGATCGGCGGGTCCTCGGCGCCGAAGATGTCGCCGCAGCGGAAGACGCAGGTGCGGTCGCCGGCACCGTCCAGGTAGGTCTTCTCCATCGCCAGGAACATGGTCGGGCTCGGGTCCGTCGAGTCGGTGACGGGGGAGTCCTCGGTGACCTCGGGCAGGTGGTCGGCGGCGTTGCCGTAGACGGAGAGCGACGACAGCGCGACGAGGTACGGCGTACCGCCCGCACCGATGACCGACTCGGCCGTGTCGACCAGGATCTCCCGGTACGACGCGGCGCGGTCCTCGGGGGTCATCGCCCGCTGCGCGGACGGTCCGGCGGCGACGACGACCGCGTCGCGGCCCACCATCGCGGCCTCGACCGCCTCGCGGTCGCTGCCGCGCAGCACCAGCACCTCGTCGAGCTGCTCGCGCAGCCCGTCGACCTTGGCCGGCGTCGTCGTCGTGCCGGCCACCTCGTGGCCGAGCTCGCGCAGCCTCGCGCCCACCTGGGTGCCGACGAGGCCGGCACCGATGACCAGGACCCTCATGCGTCCAGCTCCGCGATCTGGCCGAGACCGGCGCGGGTCGCGACCAGCTCCTCGACGCGGGCGGCGCCCAGGAACCGCTTCGACAGCTCGTTCATCGGGTCCATCGTGTAGCCGTAGGTGCGCACCAGGTGGTCGCGCTTGCGCAGCTCGGCGCGCTCCTCGACCGGCACCGGCTGTGCGTCGGCGACCCAGCCCAGCCAGGTGTCGACCCGGTCGCGGACGGCCTCGCCGAAGACCGCGACGGCCTCCTCGTCGCTGCAGGTCGCCATGTAGGAGTTGGCGATCGGCGAGTTGAAGGCCCGCATGTAGGTGCCGTGGCTGACCGACCAGATGAAGCGGTCGTCGCCGCGCAGCCGCAGCCACTTCTCGTTCTGCGGGTCGAAGTAGCGGTTGAGGTAGTCGATGTCGGTCATCGGGTCCCGGCGCGGGACGACGTCGCTGAAGTGGAAGACGTTGGGCACGGTGCCGAAGACCAGCACCAGGTGCGGCACGTCGATGTGCGGGCCGAGCCAGACCTGGAGGTTCATGTCCAGGATCGACGCCTTGCGGTTGCCGATCCAGGAGTGCACCAGCCACTCGACGCCCTCGTCCGGGTCGCCGACGTACGGGTTGAGCGAGCCCTCGTACCCGCCGTCCTCGGAGGCCCAGTACTCGAGGCCGGCGCCGGAGGCGTGCGGGTGCACCTCGAGCGCCGTCGTGATCTTGTCCTTCGCCTCGCTGAGGATGCCCCACAGCGCCGCCCACAGCTCCGAGCGGTCGACGTCGGGGGCCTCGGCCAGGAACTCGTGGATCGTCTTCGTCTGCGTGCTACTCGTCATGCTGGACAGAATATGGATATATGATCTACGAAGTCACGCAAATCGAAGGAGTGCGCATGATCGTGGTGGTCAGCCAGGCGTGGACGAAGCCCGGCGAGGAGCATGCTGCGGCGTACGTCGCGCTGTCCGAGGAGTTCGGCGTCTGCTTCCGCGACCACCCGGGCTACCGCGGCCGGCGCCTGGTGCGCGGGGTGGAGGACCGCACGCACTTCACGCACCTGCGCTACTTCGAGACGGTCGCGGACTACGAGGAGTGCACGCAGCACCCGGACTACCAGGACCACCTGGTCGCGATGTACGAGCACCTCCAGCCCTACGAGTCCTACCCGCGCGAGTTCCTCGAGGTCGTGCTGGACGAGCCCGGCCATTCTCTGCAGAACGCCGGCGCGTGACGACCTTCGTCCTCGTGCACGGCGCGTTCCGCGGTGGCTGGTCCTGGGACCGCGTCGCGCCGCTGCTGCGCGCCGCCGGCCACCAGGTGCACACGCCGACGCTGAGCGGTACGGCGAGCGGGCTGGACGTCTGGGTCGACGAGGTCGCCGCACTGGTGACCGGCACCGACACGGTGCTGGTCGGCCACAGCCAGGGCGGCGTCGTGGTCCGCGAGGTCGCCCTGCGCGCCGACGTGCGCCACCTCGTCTACCTCGACGCCGCGGTGCCCGACCCGGGGGAGCGGGCCGTCGACGTGGCGCCGGAGCCGGTCGACGACGCGCTGCTGCCCCCGCGCGACACCGTGGTCCCGCCGCGACCGCAGGCCGCGGGCGGCGACCTCGACGAGGCCACCGCAGCCTGGATGAACGAGCGCCTCGTGCCCACGCCGTTCGCCCCATCGCTGGACCCCGCGTCGCCGGGGGAGCCCGACGTGGCGACGACGTACGTCTTCTGCACCGGCACGCCCTCGGCGTACCCGTGCGGCACCACCCGCCGTCGGCTCGACGAGCGCGGCACCCCCTACGCCTGGATCGACGCGGGGCACGACGCCCCGCTCACCCGGCCCGACGTGGTGGCCGAGCACCTGCTCGCCGCCGCAGATGACAGGAGCAGAGCAACGTGAGCGTGCAGCCCGGCTGGCAGGGACGGTTCTTCGAGGACTTCGAGGTCGGCGACATCTACCAGCACCCGCTCGGTCGCACGGTGAGCGAGTCCGACAACACGTGGTTCTCGCTGCTGACCATGAACACCAACCAGATGCACTTCAACGCGGAGTACGCCGGTCGCTCGGAGTTCCAGAAGCCGTTGGTCGTCTCGACGCTGACCGTCGCGATCGCGGTCGGCCAGAGCGTCACCGACCTCACCCAGAACGCCTTCGCCAACCTGGGCTGGGACGACATCAGGATGACCCACCCGGTCTTCGCCGGCGACACGCTCTACAGCGAGTCGATCGTCAAGGAGAAGCGGGAGTCGTCCTCGCGCCCGCACGCCGGCATCGTCACGGTCCGCACCCGCACGCTCAACCAGGACGGCAAGGAGGTGTGCTCCTTCCTGCGCACCTTCTACGTCTACAAGCACGGCGCCGAGCAGCTCGAGGGGATCTTCCCCGAGGGCGAGCAGCCGCTGACCCTGGACGACTGATGCGGATCACCTTCGGCCCGTGGGGCGAGACCCTCGACGAGGTCGCCGCGGCGGCCCGCGCGGCGGAGGACGCCGGCGCCGAGGCGCTCTGGGTCCCCGAGCTGCACCGCAGCGCCACCATCTCCGCAGCGGCGGTCGCGGCGGCGACGACCCGCGCCCAGGTCGGCACGGCGATCGCGCTGGCCTTCACCCGCAGCCCGATGGTCACCGCGCTCGAGGCGCTCGACCTCGACGAGCTCTCCGGCGGCCGCTTCGTGCTCGGCCTCGGCACCGGCGTGCAGCGGCTCAACGAGGACTGGCACGGCGTCGACTGGTCGAAGCCGGTCACCCACCTGCGCGAGACCGTCCGCGACATCCGGGCGTTCTGGGCGTCCTGCACCACCGGGGAGCCGATCGACCTCCCCGGCGAGCGCGCGCCGATGCGGATCCGCGGCTACCAGCGGCCGTACCAGCCGACGCGGACCGACATCCCGGTCTACCTGGCCGCGATGGGCCCGGCCCTCACCCGGCTGGCCGGCGAGATCGGCGACGGGTGGATCTCCCACGAGCTCGTCTCGCCGGCGTTCCTGCGCGAGCGGATCCTGCCGGAGCTGGGGGCCTCGGGACGCCGGGTCGACGTGGTCACGTCCGCCTGCTGCTCGGTCGACCGCGACCCCGCCGTCGCCCGGCGCCGCAGCGCCGGCATGGTCGGCTTCTACGCGACCGTGCGGACCTACGCCGACTTCTTCGCCTTCCACGACCTGGCCGAGGAGCAGGGCGCGGTGATCGAGGCCTTCCGGTCCTCCGGCGCCGTCGCGGGCGGCCTGGCCGACGCTGTGCCCGACCGGATGGTCTCGGCGCTGACCCTCTCGGGCACGCGCGACGACGTGGCCGCCGGGCTCGCGGCGTACGAGGGCCTGGCCGACACCGTCAAGCTCACGCCGCCCACCCACGGGCTCACGCCGGAGGAGACCCGGCTCGCGCAGAAGGAGCTGATCGCAGTCATCGAGGAGCTGTGCCGATGAGACCACTGGAGGACGTCCGCATCGTCGCGGTCGAGCAGTACGGCGCCGGTCCGTTCGGCAGCGTCCACCTCGCCGACCTCGGCGCCGAGGTGATCAAGATCGAGGACCCGACGGTCGGCGGCGACGTCGGCCGCTACGTGCCGCCGTACGCCGAGGGCGAGGACTCGCTCTTCTTCGAGGCCTTCAACCGCAACAAGTCGAGCCTCTCGCTCGACCTGTCGACGCCGGCCGGCCGGGCCGTCTTCGAGGACCTGGTCAAGGTCAGCGACGCCGTCTACAGCAACCTGCGCGGCGACGTGCCGGCGAAGATCCGGATCACCTACGACGACCTCAAGCACCTCAACCCGGCGATCGTCTGCTGCTCGCTGACCGGCTTCGGGATGACCGGCCCACGGTCGTCCGAGCCGGGCTACGACTACGTGCTGCAGGCGCTCGGCGGCTGGATGGAGCTCACCGGTGACCCCGACGGACCGCCGTCGAAGTCCGGGCTGTCGATGGTCGACTACAGCGGCGGCTTCGTCGCCGCGATCTCGCTGCTCGCCGGCATCCACGCCGCGCGCCGCGACGGGATCGGCATGGACTGCGACGTCAGCCTCTACGACACCGCGATCGGGATGCTGACCTACCCGGCCACCTGGCACCTCAACGCGGGCTTCCAGCCGACCCGGATGCGGCACTCCGCGCACCCGTCACTGGTGCCCTTCCAGGCGTTCGAGGCCAAGGACGGCTGGCTGGTCATCGGCTGCGCCAAGGAGAAGTTCTGGCAGCGCCTGACCGTCGTCATCGAGCGGCCGGAGTGGGCGACCGACCCGCGCTTCCTGACCTTCGCCGACCGCGACCGCAACCGCGAGGTGCTGCTGCCGCTGCTCGAGGAGGTGATCGCGCAGCGCACCGTCGCCGAGTGGCTGGAGCCGCTGCGCGCCGCGTCGATCCCCAACGCGCCGATCAACGACGTCGGCGCCGCACTGACCGAGCCGCACACCATCGCCCGCGACCTGCTGGTCGAGACCGAGCACCCGCGCTACGGCACGGTCCGCCAGGTCGCGTCGCCGGTGCGGGTCGGCAGCCAGCCGCCGACGTACCGCCGTGCCCCGCTGCGCAACGAGGACGCCGACCGGATCCTCGGCGAGCTGCTCGGGTACGACGCCGCCGCCGTCGCCGACCTCGGCGACCGTGGCGCCTTCGGGGCCGCCACATGACCGTTGCCTCCGACCTCGCCGCGTGGGGCCTGGCCCTGCGTGGCGACGAGCTGCCCGACGAGGTGGTGGTGGCCGCGCGCCGGCACCTCCTCGACGGGCTCGGGACCGCGATCGCCGCGGCCCGACGAGGCGCCGCCGAGCCCGCGCTGTCCGTGGCGTGCGGGCTCGGCGGTCCTCCGGAGGCGACCCTGATCGGGCGCGGCACCAAGGTCTCCGCGCCGGCCGCCGCGCTGGCGACGGGGACGCTCGTGCACGCGCTGGACTTCGACGACACCCACGCCGGCGGCCTGGTGCACGCCACCGCCGTGGTGCTGCCGGCGGTGCTCGCGGTCGGCGAGGAGGTCGGCGCGACGCCGGAGGAGGCGCTGCTCGCGGCCGTCGTCGGCTTCGAGACCGTCTGCCGGATCGCCGGCGCAGCCCCGCACGCCTTCCACCAGCGCGGCCTGCACGCGACGATGGCCTGCGGTGTCTTCGCCTCGGCGCTCGTCGCCGCCCGGCTGATGCGGCTCGACCTCGCGACCACCGTCGACGCCCTGGGCATCGCCGGCAGCTCGGCCGGCGGGCTGCTGGAGTTCCTCGCGACCGGGTCGTCGACCAAGCAGCTGCACCCCGGCCTCGCCTCGCACGCCGGCATCCTCGCCGCGCGTCTGGCGGCGGCCGGTGCGGACGGCCCGGACTCGGTGCTCGAGGGCGGCCGCGGCCTCTACGCCGCCCTCGCCGACGGGCACGCCGACCCGGCCCTGGTGACCGCCGACCTCGGCGTCCGCTGGGAGACCACGCAGATCACGCTGAAGCCCTACCCGGCGTGCCAGCTCATGCACGCGGCGCTCGACGCCGCCCGCCAGGTGCTCCCGCTCGACCCGGCCGCGATCACCGACATCGCGGTCGAGGTGCACCCGGACAGCGCCGCGATCGTCTGCACGCCCGACAAGGTCGACCCGCGCACGGCGTACGACGCGAAGTTCTCGCTGCCGTGGAGCCTGGCGGCCCTGCTGACCGATGGCGAGGTCACCGTCGACACCTACGCGTCCGCGTCGCTCGGTCGACCCGACGTACGCGCCCTCGCCACCCGCGTCCGGGTGACCGAGGTGCCCGACGCCCGGGTCGCCGCCGACGCGCCGAGCCGCGTGACGGTCTCGCTCGCGGACGGCCGGACCGTCGAGGGCCACGTCGACCGCAGTGCGGGCGCCGCGCTCGACGCCAAGCTCGCCGCGAACGTCGGCGGTGCCGAGGCAGCAGCCGAGCTGACCGCCGCCGTCGAGGCCCTGGACCTGACCGCCCTGACCGCCCTCGCCGACCGCCTGGCCAAGGAGAACCGTTGAGCACCGAGTACATCACCGTCGCCGCCCTCGAGCGCTACGACGAGCTGCGCACCGCCGGCGCGACCACGACGATCGTGGTCGAGTCGCTGCCCGGCGACGCGCCGTACGTCGTCGAGGAGGGGGCGCCGCCCGTCGGTGCCGGTGACGTCGTGCTGCCGACGGTGCTCCCGGTCGACGATCGCGGGGACGTCGTGCACGAGGGCGACTTCGTCGGGCAGTACGCCTGGTGCCTCGACGAGGCCGACCGTCGCCTGCGTGGGCTCGGGCTGTCGCTGGACAACGCGGTGACGACGTACGACTACAGCACCCCGGAGACCCGCGACGTCTACCGCCGCACGCACCGCGAGCGGAAGGACCGCCTCGGCGGCGCCGGCGTCTTCCCGGGCGCGGGCGGCATCCTGATGTCGCGGCTGCACCGACCGGGCGTGCTGGTGGCGCTCGACGTGACCGCGTCGCGGCTGCCGCTGACGGCGGTCAACCCGGGGTGGACGCGCTACGAGACGTTGACCTACACGCCGGGCGTGCTCGCCGGCGACACCCTCTACATGAGTGGCTTCGGCGCGCTCGACATGGAGACGCAGGAGGCGCTCTACCCCGACGACTCGGTCGCCCAGGCGGAGTACACCTACGCCGCGGTGCAGCAGGTCGTCGAGGCCGCCGGCTTCTCGGCCGACCAGGTCGCGCACGCGCTGGAGCTGGTCTGTCCGGGCGGCGACGCGGCCGGGATCGCGGCCGTCCGGGAGCGGCTCTTCCCGAACGCGCGGGCCTCGGTCGCCGGGTGTGCCGGGCTGCTGCGTCCGGAGTTCCTCTTCGAGGTCTTCCCGCTGGCGGTGCGGGCGTGAGTGAGCGAAGCGAGCGAACCATTCAATACTGCCGTCCGGGTGCCTCATGCGCGCACGGAGCGAAGCGAGTACGCGCATGAGCCTCATCAATGAGGAGGTGCGGGCGCTGGTCGGGCGCTCACGCACCTACACGGCGCCCGAGCCGCTCGGCCGCGCGTCGATCCGCTACTTCGCGATGGCGACCGGCGACAACGACCCGGCACACCTGGCCGGCGACGTCGCGCCGCCGACGCTCGTGTGCGAGACGAACCAGTTCACCGGGCTGCCGCGCGACGCCAACGGCTACGCCGGCCACGGCTGGGACTTCCACCTCCCCGGCACCCGCGAGGTGCGTGGTGGCAACTCCTACCGCTTCCACCAGCCGGTGCGTCCCGAGGACGTCGTCACCGCCCGCTGGGAGGTCACCGACGTCACCGAGCGCACCACCGGCTCGGGCCAGTCGATGGTGATCGTGACGTCGCTCGCGACGTACACCAACCAGCACGGCGACCTGCTCGTCGAGAACGAGGAGACCCTGATCTACGTCGAGGTGGCCCGATGAGCGACCTCTCGCTGGAGCGCACCATCGAGCTCGCCGACATGGTCGCGTACGCCGGCGCCACGTGGGACTGGCACCGGCTCCACTACGACAGCGCCTGGCTCGCCGAGCGCGGCATCGACCGGCCGGTCGTCGACGGCCAGCTGTTCGGTGCGCTGCTCGCCGAGATGGTGCTCGACTGGGCGGGCCCGGGTGCGTCGCTCACCGCGCTCTCCTTCCGCTTCAAGGGCTTCGTGTACGCCGGCGAGACCGTGCGGTGCACCGGCCGGGTGGTCTCGGTCGAGGACGGCGTGACGTCGCTGGAGTGCTCCGTCGAGGTCGTCGGTGACGACGCCCGGGTGGCCGTGGCACCGGCCGCCGCGGAGGTGCGTCGGCCGTGACCGTTGCGATCGTGGGTGCCGCCGAGTGCGACCTCGGCTTGACCGGGCTGTCGGTCCTGGGTCTCCAGACCCAGGCGGTGACCCGCGCCCTGGCCGACGCCGGGCTGTCGCTGCGCGACGTCGACGGGATCGCCACCACCGGCGTCGCCCGCTTCTCCGCGACCTCCCTGGCCGAGCACCTCGGCCTCCAGCCGTCGTGGACCGACTCGACGTTCGCCGGCGGCAGTGCCTTCGAGATGTTCGTCGCCCGCGCCGCGCAGGCGATCGAGGCGGGCCAGTGCCACACGGTCGTCATCTCCTTCGCGTCCAACCAGCGCTCGGCGCGGTCCCGCTCGCTCGGCGGTGCCTACGAGGCGCACACGCCGGAGGCGCAGCTCGAGCAGCCCTACGGGCCGCTGTACCCGGCGTCCCACTACGCGATGGCTGCCGGGCAGTACCTCCACAAGTACGCCGCGACCCGTGAGGACCTCGCCGAGGTCGCGGTCGCCGCCCGGGAGTGGGCGCTGCTCAACCCTGCGGCGTACCGCCACGGGGCCGGGCCGCTCACGGTCGACGACGTCCTGTCGGCGCCGATGATCTCCACCCCGCTCACCGCTGCGGACTGCTGCCTGGTCACCGACGGCGGGGGAGCGGTCGTGCTCACCTCGCTGGAGCGGGCGCGGGACCTCCCGCGGCCGCCGATCACGGTGCTCGGCTACGGCGAGAGCACCACCAACTCCTCGATGTCGACCGTCGACGACCTGACCGTGACCGGTGCGGTCGCGTCGGGTGCGGCGGCCTTCGGTCGTGCCGGCCTCACGCCGGCCGACGTCGACGTGGCCCAGGTCTACGACTCCTTCACGATCACGGTGCTGCTCACCCTCGAGGCGCTCGGCTTCTGCGGCCCGGGCGAGGCGCCCGGTGTCGTCCGCGACCGCGTCCTGCCGCTCAACACGTCCGGCGGCGGCCTGTCCTACTGCCACCCCGGTCAGCTCGGGATCCTGCTGCTCGTCGAGGCGGTGCGCCAGCTGCGCGGTGAGTGCGGCGCCCGTCAGGTGCCGGGCGCCGAGGTCGCCCTGGCCCACGGCACCGGCGGCATCCTCTCCACCCACGCGACCGTGCTGCTGGGGGTGGACCGATGAACGTCCCCGACGCGGACGAGATGACCCAGGCCTACTGGGACGGCACCCGCGAGCGGCGGCTGCTGCTCCAGCACTGCGGCGCGTGCGGCCACACCCAGCACCCGCCCCGGACGCTGTGCACCTACTGCGGCGAGACCGACGCGCTCGGCCACCGCGAGGCTGACGGCACCGGCGTCGTCGACGCCTGCACGGTCGTGATGCGCAGCCCGGGCCCCGACCACGATCCGCCGTACGTCGTGGCGCGGGTGCGGCTGCCCGAGGGCGTGGTCCTGGTCAGCAACGTCGAGACCGCCGAGCCCCACTCGGTCGCGATCGGCGACGCCGTACGCCTGGCCTGGCGTCCGCTCGACGACGGCCGCGCCCTGCCCGTCTTCCACCCCGACCACCAGGAGAACTGATGGACTTCCAGCTCGACGACGACCAGCGCGAGTTCAAGGCGCTGCTCCGCAGCTTCGTCGACAAGGAGATCGTGCCGGTCGCCCGCGAGTGGGAGCAGTCCGGCCGCTACCCGACCGAGATCGTCGCCGGCATGGCCGAGATGGGGCTCTTCGGCATCACGGTGCCCGAGGAGTACGGCGGCCTCGACCTCGACCCGGTCTCCTTCGCGTTGGTCTTCGAGGAGATCGCGCGCGGCTGGATGGGTGTCGCCGGCATCCTCGGCAGCCACTCGCTCGCGTGCCGCCTGATCTCCATGCACGGCACCGAGGAGCAGAAGCAGGCCTACCTGCCCGGGCTCGCGACGGGGGAGCGGCGCAGCGGCATCGGCCTCACCGAGCCCGACGCCGGCACGGACCTCCAGGGCATCCGCACGACCGCCCGCCTCGAGGGCGACGAGTACGTCGTCAACGGCGCCAAGATGTGGATCACCAACGCCCGCTACGCGAACCCGCTGCCGGTCCTCGTCAAGACCGACCCCACCGCGTCGCCGGCCCACCGGGGCATGAGCGTGCTGCTCATCGAGGCGGGCACGCCCGGCTACGAGGTCACCAAGGACATCCCGAAGCTCGGCTACAAGGGCACCGAGTCCTGCGAGATCTCGCTGACCGACGTGCGCGTCCCGGCGAGCCAGCTCGTCGGCGGCGTCGAGGGCCGCGGCATGCAGCAGGTGCTCTCCGCCCTCGAGTGGGGCCGGGTCAACATCGCCGCCCGGTCGGTCGGCATCGCGCAGCGCGCGCACGAGGAGGCGCTCGCGTACGCCCAGCAGCGCAAGGCCTTCGGCCAGCCCATCGCCGACTTCCAGGCGATCCAGCTCAAGCTCGGCGAGCTCGGCACCCAGGTCCAGGCTGCGCGGCTGATGGCCTACTGGGCGGCCGACGCCGTACGACGCGGTCGTGCGGACGGCGCCACCGGCATGGCCAAGATCTTCTGCTCCGAGGTCGCACTGCAGGCCGCGATCGACGCGATGAAGGTGCACGGCGGCTACGGCTACTCCACCGAGTTCGAGGTCGAGCGGCTCTACCGCGACTCGATCCTGATGAGCATCGGCGAGGGCACCAACGACATCCTGCGCACCGTGGTCGCGAAGTCACTGATCAAGGGGGAGACCCGTGTCGGTTGATCTGAGCAGGTGGCTCGCGCGCTCGGCGCTCTACGTCCCGGGCGACGCGGAGGACAAGCTCGACCGGATCCTGGAGCGGGGCGCCGACGAGGTGATCATCGACCTCGAGGACGCGGTGGCGCCGAAGGCCAAGGACCGCGCCCGCGAGACGGTGCGGATCTGGCTGCACGACCTGCCGGTGCTCGACAACGTGGCGGTCTGGGTGCGCGTCAACCCGGGGGCGCTGCGCGAGGCCGACGTCCGCGCCGTCGCCGGTGCGCCCGCGTTGACGGGCTTCATGGTCGCGAAGACCGAGACCGTCGACGAGCTGGTCGACCTCGACAAGCTGCTGTCGTCGCTCGGCTCGACGGCGGGCGTCGTACCCCTGCTCGAGAGCGCGCGGGCCGTGCTGCGCGCCGGCGAGCTCGCGATGGCGCCACGGGTGCAGCGCCTCCAGATCGGCGAGGCCGACCTGCGTGCCGACGTCGGCATCACCGCCGGCCCCGACGAGCGCGAGCTGCTCTACGCGCGCTCGCACGTCGTGATGGCCTCGACGGCGGCCGGCATCAAGCCGCCGATCGCCCCGGTGTCGACGAACTTCCGCGACCTCGACGCCTTCCGCGCCTCGACCGTCGAGCTCGCCCGGCTGGGCTTCGTGGGCCGCGCGTGCATCCACCCGGGCCAGGTCGCGGTCGCCAACGAGGTCTTCACCCCGACCTCGGAGCAGGTCGACGCGGCCCGCCGGCTCGTCGGCCGGTGGGAGTTCGCCGGGGCCGGTGTGGCCGTCGACGACGACGGTCACTTCGTCGACGAGGCCGTGGTCCGTCAGGCCCGCCTGGTGCTCGCCCGCGCCCGTCACCAGGGCTGAGCAGCGGGCGAAACACGCGGTGACGCAGAGTTAACGCACGGGTTTCGCGAAATCTCTGGACGTCTGGGCGATATCGTATATTCTCGCCTGAGATGTGGGCCACACCGACAGGGGTGCGGTCGATCCGAGGAGGATTTGATGCGTTTTCGCAAGTTGGCCGGCCTCGTCGTCGGCGCCCTCACGGTGGGGGCCATGGCCGGTCCCGGGCTGGTCGCACCGGCCCAGGCGGCTGCCCAGACGACCGAGTCGTACCTGTCCAGCGTGTGCAAGTACTCGAACTACTACGCGGACTTCCGGAGCGACTACGACGTCGTCGTCGACGGGACGAGCGTGTCGGTCACCTTCGACAAGCCGTTCAACCCGGGCGCGACCGCCTCCAACTTCTCGACCATCCAGTTCAAGACGATCACCCCGACGATGGTGCTCAACGTGGACGGCCAGGCCGTCACCGTGCACTCGGACGTGGCCTTCGCCGACGTCGCCTACGGCGCCGAGGGTGCCGTCATGGGCAACTCGGACCTCGGGCTCGGGACCCTGACCGGCACGCTCGCCGAGGCCGACGACAGCGTCAGCTCCGTGTCCCTCACGTCGATGACGATCCCGATGAAGATCAGCGTGAACCCGGCGGTCCAGAACGTCACCGGCACCATGACGTGCACGCCCGACAAGGTCGCCACGCAGGACATGACGTGCAGCTTCGGCGCCTTCAAGATGTTCTACGCGGTCAAGGCCTACACGGGCATCATGAACAAGCCGACCGGTGGCTCCCAGGCCAACGGGCAGTACGTGCGGACCTACCTCGAGAACCCCCTCGTGCCCGGGATGCCGGCCTTCCTGTCGATCGACAGCCAGACCTCGACCCTCGGCCTCACGGTGGACGGCGAGGCGCTGAGCTTCACCGGTACCGAGACCTACTCGCCCGCCCTGCCCGGCACCGCGAGCATGCCGATCGCGAAGCTGACGAGCACCCGCACCGCGACGGCGGCCCTGACGGCCAGCTCCGTCGACAGCTTCGCCACCAACCTGTCCGTGAGCGGTGCCGGCAACGCCATCCCCTGCGTGGCCTACACGCCCACGGAGACGACGACGTCCAACACCGGCAGCAGCGCGCTGACCTGCATCTACGGCACCTTCCCGGGCATGTCCTACGACGCGACCACGTCGACGACGTACGACCACAAGGACGTCTCGGCGACCCTCTCCGACGTGACGTTCGGCCTGATCCCGTCGGACTTCGAGCTGCGCTCGGTCCAGGTGGTCGCGTCGGCGAAGGCCGGCAGCACGGTGGTCGACCTCGCGAGCTCGACGAAGAGCTACGAGTCGCCCTACCCGGCCGGCAACGCGGCGATCACCGACCTGCCTGAGCTGACCGGCACGTCCACCTCGGTGCTCTACCCGACGGCGACCACGATCGACCTGCTCACCTTCAACCTGATGCTCAAGACGCCGTACGGGCCCACCCCCTCGGCTGCGGTCATCAAGTGCGGCCTGGCCGCGGCGACCGCCACCACGGTGACGGCCACCTCGACCGCCGCCAACAAGGTGGACCTGTCCGCCGCGGTCGACAAGACCGCTGCGCCCGGCAAGATCGCCTTCTACGAGGGCGCGACCAAGATCGGCAGCGACGTCACCGTCGCCTCCGGCGTCGCCACGGCGACGGTCACGGGCGTGAAGGCCGGCGAGCACACCTACACCGCAAAGTTCACCCCGACCGAGCAGTTCCGCTACCAGGTCTCGACCTCGGCGGGCTCCACGGCCACCGTGTCGGGTGTCGCCACGGCCACCAGCCTGGTCGCCTCGCCGGCGGGCCCGGCGGCTGCGTCGCTGGCCGCGACCGTCACCCCGGCCACCGCCGGTACCGTCGAGTTCTACGAGGGTGCCACCAAGGTCGGCGAGGTTGCTGCGACCGACGGTGCGGCCACCCTCGCCCTGACGGAGCTCGCGTCCGGTGCGCACACCTACACGGCGAAGTTCGTCCCCACGGACCTCGACTTCTTCGTCGGGTCGACGTCGGCCGCCTCCACGGTGACCGTCGCCCCGTCGGTGGCGTGCACCAACGCGACCGCGTCCGAGAAGGCGGCGGCCGCCAAGGTCAAGACGGCCACGACGAAGTCCAAGGCGGCGGCGGCCAAGGTCAAGACGGCCACTGCCAAGGTCAGCAAGGCCAAGAAGATCAAGGGCGCCAAGGGCAAGAAGGCGCTCAAGGCGGCCCAGGCCCAGCTGAAGACCGCCAAGGCCCAGTCGGCCGCGGCGACCAAGGCGCTCACCGCCGCGAAGAAGGCGCTCGCCACCGCGACCGCCTCGGTCAAGGCGCAGTGCTGATCGTCTGAACCACCGAACACCGACGGTGCCCCGGTCCTCCTCGGAGGGCCGGGGCACCGCCATCTCACCCGTCGAGCAGGAGACCCACATGACCCACGTCGTCGTCACCGGGAGCACCAAGGGGATCGGCTTCGCGCTCTCCCGGGAGCTGCTCCGCCGCGGCCACTCCGTCGCCGTGTCCGGTCGCACCCAGGAGGCGGTCGACGAGGCCGTCGGCAAGCTCGCGCCCGAGGCCACCGGCGGCGCCGAGGTCGTTGGCCTGCCCACCGACGTGACCGATCCTGCGCAGGTGCAGGCGCTGTGGGACTTCGCGGTCGTCGCGTTCGGCTCCGTGGACCTGTGGGTCAACAACGCCGGCGTCGCCTACACGATGCGCACCATCGTCGAGACGACCCCGGACGAGGTCGCGACCATGGTCGGCACCAACATGCTCGGCACGATCACCGGTGCGCAGGTCGCCGTACGCGGCATGACAGCGGCCTCCGGGGGCCAGGTCTTCAACATCCTCGGCGGCGGCAGCGACGGGTCCGTGCGACCCGGCATGGGCGTCTACTCGGCGACCAAGCGCGGCCTCGACATGTTCACGAAGGCCCTCGTCAAGGAGGTGGACGGTACGTCGGTCCGCGTCGGCCAGGTGCGCCCGGGGATCCTGATCACCGACGGCTGGCTCCGCGAGGCGGCCGCGCACCCCGAGTCGGTCTCGAGCCAGCGCAAGATGGTCAACATCCTCAGCGACCACGTCGACGACGTCGCGCCGTACCTCGTCGAGCGGATGCTCGCCAGCACCAAGAACGGTGACGCGATCGCGTGGCTGACCAACGGCCGGATGATGAAGAAGTTCCTGCGCGGTGGCAAGGACGACAAGCTCGCGCGCTACGGCCTCTGACGGGTGACGTCCGGCGGCCGAGCAGGGAGGATGCCGCCATGCAGGTCCTGCGCGCCCTTGGTCTCGCCCTGCTCGTCGGGTCGACCGTCGTCTGGTCGCACACGATCCGGGTCGACGGCCAGGCCTGTGGCACCGTCTACGACCTGTGGCGCGGCCACTGGTCGCCGTCGTCGGTCCCGGGGCAGGACTCCACGCGCGTCTGTCTCGCCGAGGCGAACGTCCCGGTCGTGGCGGCGAACGCGTTGCTGCTCCTCGGGGTCGCGGCCCTGGTGGTCGCGACACTCGGCCTGACGCGCGGGGCGCTGGCCGAACGCCGTGGCTGGTGGGCGGAGGTCGCGATGGCCTCGAGCTGGGGCGTCCTGGTCGCCGCGCTGGTCGCGAGCGCTGCCCTCTACCTCGACCCGGGGCCGATCTGTCCGTCGATCCGAGCCGGTGGCTACGACGAGTACGTGCACCTGGCGCACGAGCTCGAGAAGCAGGGCATCGGCCTCGGGCAGTGCATGGTGGCCGGAGGCGGGTTCGACGGCATCGACTACCCGTTCTTCGCGATCGTGGGCTTCCTCGTCGGTCTGCTGGTGTGGGTCGCCATCACGGTGTCTGCGCGGCTGCTCCTCCGACGAGACGTCATACGGGCAGAGCAAGCGGATGCTCCAGCCGTATGACGTCCGGCGCCAGAGCCTTGAGAATCACGACACGTCGACGAGCACCTTGCCGGTGTTGCGCCCGCTCATCAGCCGGGCGAAGGCGGTAGGAGCGAGGTCCAGGCCGGGGTAGCGGTCCTCGACGGTCACCAGCTCGCCGGCGGCGAGCAGGTCACCGACCCGCTGGGCGTGCTCGGGCGCCAGGTCCTGGTGGTCGTGGACGACGAGCCCGTGCACCTGGGCGCGGGCCGCCATCACGGCGCCGGCGCGCAGCCGGGTGGGCGCGCTGCCGTTGGCCTGGTCGATCAGGCCGCCGAGAGACACCCGCGCGCCGACCGCGAGCCGCTCCATCACGGCGTCGAGCGTCGCCTGGTCGCCGAGGTGGAGGTAGGCGTCGATCCGCTCGGGGCAGGCACGGTCGAGGTCGGCGGCGAGCCCAGGCCCACGGCGTACGACGTCGGCGTAGCCGAGCCGCTCGGTCGCGAGCCGCGCCTTCTCGTCGGACCCCACGACGCCGACCACTCGCGCGCCCGCAATCCGGGCCAGCTGTCCCGCCACCGCGCCGACGCCTCCCGTGGCGGCGCCGACCACGACGGTCGTGCCGGAGCGGGGCCGCAGGTGCCGCACGTGCGCGGCGTACGCCGTGAGGCCGGGCAGGCCGAGCGCCCCGAGCGCCGCCGAGAGCGGCACACCTGGAGGCACCGCCACCGGCCTGACCGACGCACCGTCGACCACCGTCTCGGAGCGCCAGCCGGTCTCGGCGAGCACGCGCTGCCCGGCCTCGACCTCCGGGCAGCGTGACTCGAGGACCTCGCCGACGGAGCTCCCGGGCGGGACGGCGCCGAGCCGCAGTGCCGACCGCGCGTACGGGTCCAGTGACAGGGTCCGGACGGCGATCCGGACCTGTCCGTCCGCGAGCGCGCCGGTGGTGGACTCGACGACGTCGAAGTCGTCCGGCGTCGGGACGCCGTCGGGCAGGCGGTGGACGACGACCTCGGACACGTCGACCCTCAGGCGGTCGGGCGCCGGAGGTAGCGGCCGACCGGCTCGCCGCCGACGACGCCGTCGGTCATCACCCGGTGGCCGCGCACGAAGGAGTCGGTCACCTTGGCGGTGAGCTCGGCGCCCTCGAACGGCGTGTACTCCTGCGTCGACTCCGAGTCCTCGGCACGTACCGTCCAGGTGACGGTCGGGTCGACCAGCGCGATGTCGGCGTCCTTGCCGACCGCGATCGAGCCCTTCGTGGCACCGAGGCCGTAGCGGGTCGCCGGGTTGGTCGAGGTGAGCTCGGCGATCCGGCCCAGCGGCACGCCCCGCTTCGAGCCCTCCGAGACCATGCCGGCGAGCAGGTACTCCGCGCCGCCGAAGCCGGACTTGGCGAGGAACACGTCGTCGCGGTCGGCGCCGAACTTCTGCTCGTCCTTGCAGCACGCGTGGTCGGAGACGACCCAGTCGATCTTGCCGTCGATCAGGTAGGCCCACAGCGCCTCGACGTCCTCGCGCGGCCGCAGTGGCGGGTTCACCTTGCCGCCGATGCCGTGCGCGGTGTCGCAGTCGGCGAGCAGGTGCCCGACGGTGACCTCGCGGCGGAAGTCGATGTGCGGGAACGCGTCCGCCATCCGCAGCGCCGCCTCGACGGCCTTGCGGGAGGTCAGGTGCAGCAGGTTGATGGTCGGGAGCTCGGTCTCGTGCGCGAGGTACGACGCGATCGTGACGGCCAGGCCCTCGGAGTGCGGCGGCCGCGAGGCGTTGTAGGCCGGGAGGCCGGTGAGCGTGCCGTCCTCCTCGACGAGCTTCGTGTACGCCGTCATGATCTCGGCCGTCTCGCAGTGCAGCGACAGCGAGATCTGGTCGGCGATCTCGGGGAACTTCTCGCGCGCCGCCTGGATCCCGCGCATCACGAACTCGAAGTGCGCGTAGTCGTAGCGCTCGCCCTCCGGCGTCATCAGGAAGGAGCTCTGGTCGGCGCTGCGGCCGTGCAGCCCGTGGCCGCCGTAGAACATGAAGATCTTGAACGACGTGACGCCGTGCTCGCCCACCAGGTCGGGGATCTCCTCGATGTGCCGCTTGCTCATCGGGGCCAGGTGGTAGGCGTAGTCGACGTGCGCGCGGCCCTCGGTCAGGGCGAGCACCTCGGGGAAGAAGTCGCCGTAGTCGCCGCCCTTGTTGAGGTAGTACTGCCCCGTGCGCATGTAGGTGATCGCTGTCGTGACGCCGCCCTGCGCCGAGGCCCGGCTCTCGCTCGCCGCGTCCTCGGGGAGCGGGTTGTAGATGCCCCAGTGCTGGTGGGCGTCCACGACACCGGGGAAGGCGATCTTGCCGCCCCCGTCGACCACGGTGTCCGCACCGGTCAGACCCGGCTCGAGGCGGACGATGGTGCCGTCCTTGACGCCGATGTCGAGCGCCTGCGGCTCGGCCTCGCCCGGCACGACGACCGAGACGTTGGTGATGATCAGGTCGAGCTCGGTCATCGGAACTCCTTCTTCAACGGGGACAGCAGGTCGGTGACATCGGTGGCGGTGCGCAGGCCGGCGACGGCACGGCGTACGACGGACGCGGCGTCGGCGTCGAGTCGGCCCGCGACGTTGTCGGCGAACTTGGTGGCCAGCTCGTCGTCGCTCAGCGGCCGGGCCGGACCGCCGCGGTTGGTGAGCACCTCCTCGACGAGCACCTCGCCGGAGGTGGTCGTCAGCGTGACGACGGCCGGGAACTGGAAGGGGTAGATCGCGTCGCAGCGCGGGTCGGGCACCACGTCGACCAGCGCCATCACGGCGCGCCGGGCCGGGTCCTGGGCGAGCTCGTCGGTGAAGTCGTCGAGCCCGAGGCCGAGCCCGCCGCCGCCGAAGAGGCCGGCGGTCACGGCGTACGGGCCGGAGAACTGCGCCTGGTAGCCGGTCTCCGGCGCGCGCTTCACCTCGATCGGCTGCCCGATCGTGCGGATCACCGAGGCCGGGGCGCCGATGACGATCGACCCGACGTCCTCGGGCAGGATGCCGCGCTCGCGGAAGGCGCAGCCGGCATCGATCGACGTGTGGGTGAAGTGGTTGGCCGGGTAGGGCTTGAAGAAGATGCCCGGGACCGACCAGTGGCTGCCGAGGGCGTCGGTCACCGCGTCGGGGAAGAACTGGCCGTGCAGCCACGCCTCGAAGAAGCCGAACCGGCCCTCCAGCACGGTCGGCGGCCCGGTGAAGCCGCGGCGCACCAGCTGGGCCGCGGTCACACCGGCCTGGGCGGCGAGGCCGCAGTGCAGTCGCTTCACGGTGCCGCCGGTGCGGTTGGCCTCGATCACGCCGGCCGCCATCGACGCGGTCAGGCCGAGCGCGTCGACCGGGTCCGCGCCGTACAGCAGGCTCGCGGCCACCGCGGAACCCATGGCGCCGGTGATCGACGTCGCGTGCTGGCCGTGCTCGAAGAACACGGAGTTGCCGAGCTGCTCGTCGTACCCCGCCATGCCGAGGCGTACGGCGACCTCGAGGCCGACCGCGACCGCGCGCACGACCTGCTCGCCGCTCGCACCGGCGTGCTCGGCCGCCGCGAGGGCCGCCGGGACGACGCTGGCGCTGGGGTGCAGCACCGACGGCAGGTGTGTGTCGTCGTAGTCGAGCGAGTGCGCGAGGATGCCGTTGGCGAAGGCGGCCTGGGCCGCGGTCACCCGGGTCGGTACGCCGACCGCCGTCGCCTGCGGGTGACCGCCCTGGTCGAGGACGTGCCCGATCGCGGCCGCGCTGGTGGGCAGGCGGTGGGCCGCGACGCACAGGCCGAGCACGTCGAGGACCCGCTGCTGGACCGAGGCCGCGACGTCGTCGGGCACGCCCCCGGCGTACGACTGCTCGGCGAAGGCGCCGAGCTGCTGGGCGAGCGTGGTCATGCCCCCACCACGGCCAGCGGCCGGACGGGGGAGCCGGTGGCGCCGAAGAGCGGCAGCGGCGAGAGCACGAAGAGGAACTCGTGGATCGCGGCCTGCGCCAGCTCCTCCAGCGCCATCGTCTCGACGATGTAGATGCCGTGCTCGACGAGCAGCACCCGGTGCGCGGGCAGCAGCCCGTGGCCGGCGCCCGGCGAGAGCATCTCGAACGCGATCGTGTCCGCGCCGACCGCGTGCACGCCGTGGTCGGCGAGCCAGGTCGCGCCGGCGGTGGAGACGCCGGGGACGCCGGTGGTCAGGCCCCGGAAGGTGTCGCCGTCGCCGGCGTCGAAGTGCTGGCCCCAGCCGGAGCGGACGAGCACGACGTCGCCGGCGCCGATCGCGACGCCCTGCCGCGCGACGGTCGCCTCGAGGTCCGCGACGGTGATCTCCTGACCGGCCTCGAGCCGGTCGACGCCGAGCGTCGCGGGCACGTCGAGCAGCACGCCGCGCCGGACCATCGGCGTGATCGTGTGCACGCCGAGCTCGACCATCGACCGGTCCTGGTGGAGACGCCCGTCCTGCGACACGTGCGAGAGCGCGTCGACATGGGTGCCCACGTGGGTGCCCATCGAGATCATGTCGTTGGCGGCCGAGCCCCCGTCGGCCCGCACCATGTCGCCGTGCCGCCGCGGGTGGGCGTGCCAGTACGCCGGGTGGTTGGGCGACTGCGGCATGCCGACGGTGAGCATCCGACCGAGGTCGACGACGCGGAGGCCGCCGGCGACAGCGTCGAGCAGGGCTTGGGTCGTCATCGGATCACTTCCTGGTCACGAAGGGCGGAGATCTCGTCGGCGGCGACGCCGAGCTCGTCGAGGACGTCGTCGGTGTCGGCGCCGATCGGGCGTCCGGGGAAGCGGATCCGCCCGGGCGTCCCCGACATCCGCCACATCACGCCGTGCTGGAGGACCTCGCCGAGCGCCGGGTCCTGGACGGGCGTCAGCATCCCGGTCGCTCGCACGTGCTCGTCCTCGACCAGGTCGCGCGCGCTGTAGACCGGCGCGACCGCCGCGCCGGCCTCGGTGAACGCCGCGACCACCTCGTCGCGGGTGCGGGCGCCGATCCAGCCGCCGACGTACCCGTCGAGCAGGTCGGCGTGCTGCGCCCGCGTGTGGCCGGAGGCGAACCACGGTTCCTCGACGACCTCGGGGTGGCCGACGAGGACGAGCACGCGCTCGGCGATCGCCTGGGCGCTGGTCGAGATCGCGACCCAGTGCCCGTCGCTCGTCTCGTAGGCGTTGCGCGGGCTGTTGTTGGTGGACCGGTTGCCGTGCCGGGTGCCGATCTCGCCGGTCAGGCCGTAGACCGAGGGACCGGGGCCGACCGCGGTCATGATCGGCTCGAGCAGGCTGAGGTCGATCACCTGGCCGACGCCGCCGTTGGTCGCCCGGGCGTAGAGCGCCATCGAGATCGCCGAGGACGCCGCGATGCCCGCGATCGAGTCGGCGAGGCCGAACGCCGGCAGCGTCGGCGGCCCGTCGGCCTGCCCGGTCAGGTGGGCGAAGCCGCTCATCGCCTCGGCCAGCGTGCCGAAGCCGGCGCGGGCGGCGTACGGCCCGGTCTGGCCGAAGCCGGTGACCCGGGCGACGACCAGACCGGGGTTGAGCTCCCGGAGCTCGTCGGGGGAGAGGCCCCAGCGCTCCAGGGTCCCGGGGCGGAAGTTCTCCACCAGGACGTCGGCGGTCGCCACCAGGCGCCGGAACACGTCGGCCCCCGCGGGCCGCGAGAGGCTGAGCGCGACGGTGCGCTTGTTGCGGGAGATCTCGGACCACCAGATCGGCGTGCCGTCGAGCGACGGTCCGTGGCCGCGCATGCCGTCGCCGGCGGTCGGGTGCTCGATCTTGATCACCTCGGCGCCGAAGTCGCCCAGGATCTGGCAGGCCAGCGGACCGGCCAGGATCGTCGAGGCGTCGACGACGCGGAGGCCGGTGAGCGGTCCGTCGGAGGTAGTCATCGGCGCGATAATATATGATCTAGGACGTGCCGGAACACCGATACGACGTACTGGTCGTCGGCGCCGGGCCGGCGGGCCTGGGCTGCGCCACCCTGGCCGCGCGCGGCGGTGCCCGGGTGCTGCTGGTCGAGAAGGACCGCCGCCTCGGCGGCACCCTGCACCTCAGCGGCGGCCATCTCTCCGCGGGCGGCACCAGCCTCCAGCGGGCGCGCGGCATCGACGACGACCCCGAGCGCCACCTCGCCGACATCGACCGGATCAGCCACGGCACCGGCCGCCGCGACCTCATCGACCTCGCCGTCCGGCACGCGCCCGGGGTCGTCGAGTGGCTGGTGGCCCGCGGCATGGCGTTCGACCCCGAGACGCCGCGGATCGTCCACGGGCACGAGCCCTACGAGATCCCGCGCACGGTGTACGGCGTGGAGGGTGGCCTCTCGGTGCTCCAGGTCCTCGAGACGGAGCTCGCCGAGGCGCGCGCGGCGTACGACCTGACCGTCTGGACCGACGCGCCGGTCACCGGGCTGCTCCGCGACCACGACGGGGTGACCGGCGCCGAGGTCTACCGCGACGGGGTGGAGGTCCCGGTCGAGGCGGCGTCGGTCGTGCTCGCGACGGGCGGGTACGGCGCGGACGCGGACCTCTTCGCCGAGCGGCACGGGGTCGCGCTGGTCACCGTCGCGGCACGCACGTCGACCGGCGACGGCGTGCACCTCGGTCGCAGCGTCGGCGCCGGGCTCCAGGGCGCCGGTACCTACCTGCCGACCTTCGGCGGCATGCCCGACCCGCAGACGCCGCACCGCGCCAACTGGGCTGAGCGGCTGCTCCTCACCACCGAGCGGCCGCCGCGCGAGATCTACGTCGACCGGGCCGGGCGTCGCTGGATCGCCGAGGACGAGCCGTCGATCGACGCCAAGGAACGCGCCCTCACGGCGCTGCCCGACCAGGTGTTCTGGACCGTGTTCGACGCGGACGCCGTGGCCCGCGCCGGGGTCGACGAGCCCCCGATCGTGCTCGGCTGGGGACCCGACGACCTGCGCCGCCACGCCAACGTCCGGCCGGGCGTGCACGCGGCCGACACGCTTCCGGAGCTGGCCGCGCTGGCCGGCATCGACGCGGAGGGACTGGTCGGCTCGGTGGCGTCGTACAACGTGGCGGTCGCGGCGGGAGTCGACCTGGACTTCGGTCGCACCCACCTGCCCGCGCCGATCGCGGCGCCGCCGTACTACGCGCTGCACAACCAGGGCATCGCGGTCGTCACCTTCGACGGCCTCGACATCGACGACTCGTTCGCGGTCCGCGACGAGGCGGGCGCGACGATCCCGGGGCTCTTCGCGATCGGAGAGGTGATCGGCGCCGGCGCGACCTGCGGCAACAGCTTCTGCTCCGGGATGCTGCTGACACCCGCGCTCGTCTTCGGCCAGTTGTTGGGAAAGAGCCTCGGGGAGCGGCTCGGCGGGCGATAGGTTCGACGGGTGGTGTTCGACGCGTGGTCCGACTCGTCGGCCCGCGCCGTGCTCCAGCTCATGGTGGAGTCGGTGGCCGAGATGGTCGGGTTCGAGGTCGCCGTGCTCTCGGTGGTGATCGGCGATGACCTCGTGACGGTCGCCTACGCCGGTCCCGAGGAGCATCGCGCGCACGTCGAGGCCACCGACCCGGTCTCGGTCATCGAGCCGGTGCTCGCGCGGTCCGAGCCGTGGGGCGAGCGGCTGCGCTTCATCGAGGGAGCCTCCCTCGACGAGCTCGAGGGGCACTGGGTGGAGGTCGACCAGGTCCCGTCCGCCGAGCCCGACGCGTGGCGCGCCGACAGTGGGCTGCTCGCCGTCCTCTCCGACGACGGCGGGACCGTCGTCGGGATCCTCTCCGTCGACCGGCCGTCCTCGGGACGGCGTCCGGGGGAGCGGGAGCGCGCGCTGCTGGAGCGGTACGCCGCGCAGGCCGAGCGCGCCGTGCTGACCGCGTTCGAGCGCGAGGCGATGATCCAGCGGATCAACCACGCCGAGTCCGCGCGCCGGCTGATCCGTACCGCGTCGATGCCCGCCCACCCGTCGCTCGAGGCCGTGCTCCGCGACGCGCACGAGCCGCTGGTCGCCGGCTTCGACGCGCGCGGCACCTGGCTCCACGTGTTCGCCGCGGACGGTCCCGGCACCGGGATGATCCGCAACCACGAGGGCGAGGAGCTGTCGCTCCCCGAGGACATCGTCGAGCTCGCGAAGGCGTTCGCCCCGCAGCTGTGGGCCGAGCAGCGGGTCTTCCTGATCGAGGCGGACGAGCCGGCTCCCGGCGTACCCGACTCGGTCCTGCAGCACCTCGGCGACCGCGGCCTCGCGTCGATGATCGGCGTGCCGCTCGGGGTGGGCGCCGAGTGCGTGGGGTTCCTGGCGCTGTCGCGCCGCCCGTACCAGCCGGCGTGGTCGCAGGCCGAGATGGACTTCTCCCTGCAGGTCGGGCACGACCTGGGTGCGGCGCTGATGACCGCTCGAGCGCTGGAGCGCGAGCGGGCGCTGGTGCGTGAGCTGAAGGAGCTGGACGACTACCGCACCCAGCTCTTCGCGACGCTGTCCCACGAGCTGCGGACTCCGCTGACCGTGATCGCCGGCAACCTCGAGCTGCTCGGTGGGCTCGAGCTCGACGAGGCGGTCGCGCGTCTGCACGGGGCGATGAGCCGGGGCGCCGACCGGATGCAGCGCACCGTGGACGACCTGATGCTGCTCGCCCGGATGAGCCATCCCCGGCATCCCCTGGTCCGGTTGCCGATCGACCTGCGGGCGGTCACCGACGACGTGGTCAGCATGCTCGACTCGACCGCGCGAGCGAAGGGGATCGCCCTCGACACCCGGCTCGCGGACGCGTCTCTCGTCGTGCCCGGCGACGCCACCGAGATCGACCAGCTCGTCGGCAACCTGGTCAGCAACGCGGTCAAGTACACACCTCCCGGCGGCACCGTCGTCCTGTCCGCTGACCGCGTCGACGAGCACGTCGTGGTCCGCGTCGCCGACACCGGCCTCGGCATCGCCGAGGAGGACCAGGCCAGGATCTTCCGCGCCTTCTACCGGACCGAGAACCCCGCGGCCCTCAGCGAGCCGGGCACCGGCCTCGGCCTGGCGATCGTCGCCACCGTCGTCGAACGCCACGGCGGTCGCCTCGACGTCGCCTCCCGCCTCGGCGAGGGCACCACGTTCACGGTCGCCCTGCCGGCCGCTCGGGCCGGTTGAAGAAGGGGCGACGAGCGCTCCCTGCGGGCCGGCATCGGTGGTTGAGGTGCGAGCGGAGCGAGCCTCGAAACCACCCCGCCGCGGCTTGCGGGTCCATCGTGGTTGCGCGCCGACATTGCAATGACGCGGGTACGGCGGTCTCGGGTCGACGCCGCTTCCCGGCCTGCGGGCCGGCATCGGTGGTTGAGGTGCGAGCGAAGCGAGCCTCGAAACCACCCCGGAAGATAGATGACAAAAGTTCCCAGACCCCTGTGGATATGGGGGTTCTGAGCCTCTCACTGTCGGTGGTGCCTGGGAGAATTCTTCTCATGACAGCGATCGCGACTCCCAGGCACCGAGTGTCGGTGGCGGTCGCGCACGCCCACACCGAGCTCGACGCCGTGGCCGATGCATCGACCTGGTCGATGGACGTCGCAGAGACCGCGTCGACGCTCGTCGAGGTCACTCGTCTCGAGGCGCGGGTGGCTGAGCTGAAGGCCCGGGTCGCGATGCACGCCGACGAGATCGAGGTCGGCGAACAGGCCGGTGCCACGTCGACGGCGAACTGGCTGGCGCACGAGACGAAGCAGACCCGGCCCTCGGCGCACCGGACCGTTCGGTTCGGCTACCAGCTCGACACCCACCCCCAGGTCCGCACCGCACTTGCTGCCGGTGACCTGCTGGCCGACCAGGCCGGCGTGATCATCGACGCGATCACCAAGCTCCCCGACGACCTCGACCCCGACCTCGTGACGCAGGCCGAGGCCCACCTCGTCGCCGAAGCCGCCCACCACGACGCCCGCGGGCTCAAGCGGTTGGGTGACCGGCTCCTCAACGTCATCGACCCCGCAGCCGCCGACGAGCATGAGGCGAAGCTGTTGGAACGCGAGGAGCAGGAGGCGGCGATGGCGTGCCGGCTCACCATGGTCGACGACGGTCACGGCAAGGTCCACGGTCGGTTCACCCTCCCGACCCTCCAGGGCGCCCAGCTGAGGAAGATCCTCCTCGCTCTGGCGGCACCCAAGCACCAGGCCGCCACCCACGGCCCCGGTGTGGAGCGCCGGCCTGGGCCGGAGCGGATGGGCCGCGCCTTCTGCGAGCTGATCGAACGGGTCCGCGCGAAGGACCTCCCGCAGGTCGGCGGCACCGACGCCACCATCGTCGTCACGATCTCCTACGAGTCACTCATCGGTGACCTGGAGCAAGCAGGGGTCCTCGACACCGGCGAGAGGATCAGCCCCGGAGCCGCACGACGCCTCGCCTGCACCGCCCGGATCCTCCCCGCCGTCCTCGGCGGCAGATCCGAGGTCCTTGACCTCGGCAGGGCCCGCAGGTTCCACACCAAAGCCCAACGCATCGCGCTCGCCCTGAGGGACAAGGGCTGCACTGCTCCGGGGTGCGACTGGCCGCCGGGCCTGTGCCACGCCCACCACGACCCGCCCTGGACCCGAGGCGGCCGGACCGACATCGACCACGCTCGACTTCTCTGCCCGAGACACCACGCCCTCGAACACCGCGAGACCGACGTCCACCGTCGGGAGCAGGGCCGCGCTCGAGGCCGACCGGGAGCGCCTCCTCGTCAGAACGCCGTCGAGCCCGGCTTGACGACACCGAGGAACGCCGCGACCAGCACCAGCGTCCAGATGGAGTAGACCCACGGCTCGCAGCGTCGGATCGAGCCGAGGATCGCCTGCTCGACCTCGGGCGTCGAGCCCGAGGTGAGGAGCTTGCCGAACGCCGGGCCGAAGGGCACCAGCTGGCGCCGGATCATCACGCCGCAGAAGATGCACAGGGCGTACGCCGTGACCTTGGCGCCGAGCCACTTCGGGTTCGTGTCGACGCCGAAGGGGTCGGTGGCGGCGATCGTGTAGAGGCCAACCGCGACCAGGCCGGCGCTGAGGGCGTAGCGGACCAGCAGGTCCGCCTTCTGCGAGAGCCGGGCGATCGGGGTGTCACCGCCCCGGTAGTCGATCACCGACACGGTGAGCCACGCCAGGCTGGCGGCCCAGACGAGCACCAGCCACCAGCCGTGGACGAAGAACTCGTCGCCGAGCGGTCCCTCCGCCATCAGGGTGATCCCGCTGGGAAGGATCAGCACCAGCGAGACGCGGGGCGCGATGTCGGTGGCGTGCATGATCTTGGTCGCCACCGCCCGGGCCTCGGGACCGACCTCGCTCTTGATGATGTAGCGGCTCGCGTAGTAGACCCCCACGTCGCCCCCCAGCCAGTAGGCGAAGAGGGCGACGTGGAGGAAGACCGCGAGGCTGTGCCCGTTGAACCCGTGGACGCCGGTCGCGACGAGGGCGTCCATCACATCCCGTCGCCGTCCCAGCGGCCGCGGGAGCGGCTGCGGACGGGCAGGCTGGAGATGATCGGGGCCGGGATCGGGTCCCCGTCCTTCCAGGGCACGTTGGTGCCCCAGTTGTGGGCGTGCGCGTTGGTGCGCTCGTCGGCGTGCTCGACCTCGCGGCCCGATGCGCCCCAGTCGAGGGTCGGTCCGTCGTGCGAGTGGTCGTGGTCGTGGTCGTGAGAGTGGTCGTGCGCGTGACCGTCGCCGTGCCCGCCCTGGAGGTTGGCAGCGTCCATCGCCTTCATGAACGCCAGGATCGACGGGTCCGCGCCGGTGCCCTGGTGCTTGATCGGGGAGTTGTCCTGACCCTGGTCGATCTGGAACTGCCAGGACGCCGTCATCTGGCGGAAGTCCTCCTCGCTGCGCCACGGCGTCGCGAGGTCGTGCGTCGACGACGACCAGCGCACCGGCGGGTGCGGCTCCTCCTGCAGACCGGCCGGACCGTAGTTGACGCCGTCGCCGCCCCAGCGGACCCACTCGTTCTGGGTGTACCAGTTCTTCAGCTCGCCGTCCGAGCGCAGGAGCCAGGTCGCGCCGCCCTCCATCGTGGTGAAGTGGCCGTGCTTCACCCGGGCGGGGCGGAAGAAGTAGGTGCCGAGGTCCAGGGTGCCGAAGTTGTACTCCATGTGGCCCTGGGTCGTGTACGCCTCTTCGTAGCAGGGGTGGTGGGCCAGTCGGTGGTCCGACCAGCCCTCCTGTGCGTGCACGAGTCGCGTGTAGAAGCCGGTGACCGGGTCGACGTGGAGGTACTTGATGAAGAGGCCGGGCATCGGGCCGGGGTTGGGGACGGCGTCCCACTGCATCGCCTCGGAGTCGATGACGATGACGTCCTCGCGGGCGTCGTCCCAGCGCTGGGCGCCGCCCAGCTGGTCGACCGGGTCGAAGCCGGCGTCGCCGTACTCGCGGTAGTGCAGGATCTTCGTGCCCTCGGCGATCTTGAGGTAGTCGACCGGCACGCCCTTCGGTGCGTAGACGTAGCCGCCCTTGCCGATCTTCCGGCCGCCGTAGTCGATCTCGCCCTCGACGACGTAGTACTCCGTGTTGGCGTGGTGGATGCCGGGACCGCGACCCCAGTCGGTGTGGAAGTCGACCCGGAGGGACGACGAGCCGTCCTCCTCGTCGACCGACAGCCGGCGCTCGCTCGCGCGGCCCTCGCCGCCGGGCAGCTCGGCGCCGTGCCAGACGTAGTCGTCTTCCTGGATCAGCTCAACATGGGGGCGCACTCAGACTCCTTCATTGACGGGGATGGTGTCGCGCAGCTCGCGCTTGAGGACCTTGCCGCTGGCGTTGCGGGGGAGGGCGGCGACGGCCGTCCACCGCCGCGGGATCTTGTAGCCGGCGAGCCGTGCGCGGCAGTGCGCCTCGAGCTCGGCGGTCAGGGCGTCGTCCAGCTCGACGTCGCGGAGCACGGCGTACGCCGCGACCTCCTCGCCCCAGGTGCTGTGGGGGACGCCGACGACGGCGGACTCGACGACGGCCGGGTGCAGGGCCAGGACGTCCTCGATCTCGCGGGGGTAGACGTTCACGCCGCCGGAGATGATGAGGTCCTTCTTGCGGTCGACGATGTGGACGTAGCCCTCGTCGTCGCGGATGACGACGTCGCCGCAGGTGATGAAGCCGTCGGCGGTCGTGCAGGCGGCCGTGGCCTCGGGGTCGTCGTGGTAACCGTTCATCAGGAAGGGTGAGCGGCTGAAGAGCTCGCCGGGCTCGCCGGCGGGCACCGGGTTGCCCTCGTCGTCGACGACGCGGAGCTCGGTGAGGAACCAGCCGTGCCCGACGGAGCCGGGCTTGCGGTCCTGGTCGACGGGGCGCAGGTTGGTGATGATCCCGGCCTCGGTGGAGCCGTAGAGCTCGTGGATGCCGCACTGCGGGAACTCCGCCATCACCCACTGCTTGAGCGGCCAGGGCAGCGCGGCCGCGTTGAAGTAGAGGGTGTCGAGCGCCGACAGGTCTCGCCGCGCCACCGCGCCCTCCCCGAGGCCGCGCAGCATCTGAGCGTGCGTCGGGACCAGGAACGTGGACTGCACCCGGTCGCGCTCGAGCAGTGCCAGGAACGCCTCGGGGTCCCAGGTCCGCAGCATCGTCACGGTGCCGCCGCAGAAGACCGGTGCGTAGCCGAAGGCGAACCCGGCGCCGTGGTACATCGGCGCGACGGCGGCCGACGTGCGTCCCGGGCCCAGGCCCCACTCGAGCGCGCTGAGGTAGAAGGTCAGCGCCCGGCTGCGGTGCGAGATCAGCACGCCCTTGGGGCGTCCGGTCGTGCCCGAGGTGTAGGCGATGCAGAACGGGTCGAGCTCGTCGACGGGTACGTCGGGGTCGCGAGGATCGGCCTTCTCGAGGGCGGCCTCGTAGTCGCCGTCGATGGTGGTCGCGAGCAGGCCGTGGTCGCCGGCGACCGCCGCGAGCGCCCCGTCGAGCACGATCGCCCGGGCGCCGGAGTGCTCGAGGATGTAGGCGCTCTCGGCCGGGGTGAGGCGCGGGTTGAGCGGCACCATGACCAGGCCGGCCTTGGCGATGCCGGCCGCGACCTCGGGGTACTCGAGCCGGTTGCCCAGCAGCACCGCGACCCGTTCTCCGGGCGCGAGCCCGCTGGCGAGCAGGTGGTTGCCGAGCCGGCTGGCGCGCTCGTCGAGGTCCGCGAAGGTGAGCGTCCGGTCGCCGTCGATGACGGCCGTCGCACGGGGCGTGGCCCGGGCGAACTCCCGGATGCCGCTGGCGATGTTGAGCGGCGCGCCGCCGTACGCGATCCCCATGCCTCCACCTCCACAGAGCCCTATTTCGTATGACTATATACGATATCGGGGAAGTGCTGGAGCGGATCAGGTGCAGGATCCAGACGAACTGGGTACGAACCTCCGCGGCGCGCAGCCCTCCTCCACTCGGGAGGGGGTCGCGGCGCCGCAGAAGGTGCACCGACGCATGAGCGCGACGCAGGACAGCCCCACGGCGGGGCCGCCCACCAAGCAGCGCAACACCAAGCTGCTCCGCGAGGTGGGGCTGATCGGCCTGATGTGGGCCTCGATGGGCTCGATCATCGGGTCCGGGTGGTTGTTCGGGCCCCAGGAGGCCCTCATCGTGGCCGGCCCGGCGGCGATCATCTCGTGGCTGATCGGTGGTGTCGCGATCGTCGTCCTGGCGCTCGTGCACGCCGAGCTGGGCGGCATGTACCCCGTCTCCGGTGGCACGGCCCGCTTCCCGCACTACGCGTTCGGTGGCGTGGCGGGCGCGTCGTTCGGCTGGTTCGCCTGGCTCAACGCCGCGACCGTGGCCCCGATCGAGGTCTCGGCGATGCTGACGTACGCCGGCCACTACGGCTTCGCGGACGGCTGGATCAACCCGGAGACCCAGGTCCTCAGCGCGACCGGCATCGTCGTGGCGATCATCCTGATGGCGATCCTGACGGCCATCAACTTCCTCGGCGTCAAGCGCCTCGCGACGACCAACAGCGCCGCGACGTGGTGGAAGATCGCGATCCCGCTGCTCACCATCCTGGTGCTGGCGATCGCGAACTTCGACACCGGCAACCTGACGGCAGCCAACGGCTTCGCGCCCGAGGGGCTCAAGGGCATCTTCGCCGCGGTCTCGACCGGCGGCATCATCTTCAGCTACCTCGGTTTCGAGCAGGCCGACCAGCTCGCCGGCGAGTCGAGCAACCCCAAGCGGGACGTGCCGTTCGCGATCATCGGCTCGGTCATCTTCGGCACGATCCTCTACATCCTGCTGCAGGTCGTGTTCCTGTTCGCGCTGCCGGCCAGCGCGATCGGCGACACGTGGGACCAGACCGGGGACGGCCTCTACACGACGTTCACCGGTCCCTTCGCCGAGATCGCGACGCTGCTGTCAATCGGCTGGCTGGCCGCGATCATCTACGTCGACGCGATCATCAGCCCGGCCGGCACCGGCCTGATCTACACGACCGGCTCCTCGCGACTGGCGTACGGGCTGGCCCGCAACGGCTACGTGCCCGGCGTCTTCGAGTGGACCAACAAGCGCAACGTCCCGTGGGCCGGCCTGATCGCCGCGTTCGTCACCGGCTGCATCTGCTTCCTGCCGTTCCCGAGCTGGCAGTCGCTCGTCGGGCTCATCACCAGTGCCTCGGTGCTGATGTACGGCGGTGCGCCGCTCTCGCTCGGCGCCTTCCGTCGACGGCTCCCCGACGCGGACCGGCCCTACCGACTGCCGCTGGCGGCCGTGCTGTGCCCGCTGGCCTTCGTGATCGCCAACCTGATCATCCTGTGGACCGGCTGGGACACCATCTGGAAGCTCGGTGTCTCGATCCTGATCGGCTACGCGATCCTGGTCGGCAACCGGGTGCTGAAGCTCAACGAGCACAAGCCGACGCTCGACTGGAAGGCCGCGTCCTGGCTGATCCCCTACCTGGTCGGCATGGGCATCATCGTCTTCATCAGCGACTTCGGACCCGAGGGTGACGACGCGTTGATCCCGTTCGGCTGGGACGCCCTGGTCGTCGCCGCGTGGAGCCTGCTCATCTACTACTGGGCGATGGCCGTCGCGCTCCCGACCGAGCAGATCGAGGAGATGATCGGCGAGGTCGAGCTCCCCGAGGACGACATGGAGCCCGTCACACACTGACCGTCGGGAAATATCCACCGGGCGGGCGGCGTTGCCCCAGCGTGAAGATAGAGATCTGGAGCGACGTCGTCTGCCCGTGGTGCTTCGTCGGCAAGCGCCGTCTGGAGACCGCCCTGTCCACCTTCGAGCACGCGGACGAGGTCGAGGTCGTCTACCGCTCCTTCGAGCTGGACCCGACCGCGCCGCACCACGGCCACGAGCTCTCCACCGGCGTGATCGCCCGCAAGTACGGGCGCAGCGAGGACGAGATGCGCGACATGCAGCAGCAGCTCATCGACCTCGCGGCCGTCGAGGGCTTGAAGTTCCGGCTCTTCGAGACGGTCCACACCAACACGATCGACGCCCACCGGCTGCTCCACCTGGCGCTCGAGGCCGACGGCCCCGCCCTCCAGGTCGAGCTGAAGGAGGCGCTGCTCTCGGCGTACTTCGAGGGTGCGGCCGACATCGGCGACCACGACGTGCTCGCCGCGACCGCCCAGCGCGTCGGTCTCGACGCGGCCCGGGTCGCCGAGGTCCTGGCGGGTGACGAGTACGCCGACGCGGTCGCCGCGGACATCGCCCAGGCCCGCGCGTACGGCGCCACCGGCGTGCCGTTCTTCGTCGTCGACCGGAAGTACGGCGTCTCCGGCGCGCGGCCGGCCGAGGTCTTCAGCCAGCTCCTCGACCAGGCCTGGACCGAGTCCCACCCGGTGCTGCAGATGGCCGGCGGGGACGCCGAGGCCTGTGGCCCGGACGGCTGCGCGATCTGAACCTGCCGACAACCTGACCGCTGTGTGAGAAACCTGATGTTGGTTAGGCAAACCTAAACAGCAGGCGTACGATCGCCGCTTGTGCTCGCGAACTACCTGATCGGCCTGCGTGAGGGCCTCGAGGCGGCCCTGGTGGTCAGCATCCTGGTCGCCTACCTCGTCAAGATCGAGCGCCGCGACCTCCTGCCACGCATCTGGGCGGGCGTCGCCATCGCCGTGCTCGTCTCGCTGGGCTTCGGGTTCGCCCTCTTCTACGGACCCCGAGGCCTGACCTTCGAGGCGCAGGAAGCGATCGGCGGCACCCTGTCGATCGTCGCGGTCTGCTTCGTCACCTGGATGATCTTCTGGATGGCGCGCGCCGCCCGCACGCTCAGCGGTGAGCTGCGCGGCCAGATCGACGAGGCGGTCGAGGGTCCGTGGTGGGGACTGGTGCTGGTCGCGATCCTCGCGGTCGGTCGCGAGGGCCTCGAGACCGCGCTCTTCCTCTGGTCGGCCACCGAGGCGGTCTCGCGTGACACCAACTCGACCTGGCAGCCGCTCGTCGGTGCCGCGCTCGGCATCATGACCGCGGTCATCCTGGCCTACCTGCTCTACCGCGGCGCGGTCTCGATCAACCTCAGCACCTTCTTCACCTGGACCGGCGGCTTCCTGATCCTGGTCGCCGGCGGCGTCCTGTCGTACGGCGTCCACGACCTCCAGGAGGCCGGCGTGCTGCCGGGGCTCAACAACCTCGCGTGGGACGTGTCCGACACGATCGACCCGACCACCTGGTACGCCACCCTTCTCAAGGGCATCTTCAACTTCTCGCCGGCGACGACGGTGCTCGAGGCGACCGTCTGGGTCCTCTACGTCGTGCCGGTGATGTTCCTCTTCATCCGCGGCGCCCGACGCCGTACCTCTCCGCCTGCCCCCGCCACCGTCAGCAACTGACCCGTACGAAGGAACCGAGACACCGATGCGCAAGCCCCTGGTCGTGGCCGCACTGCTGGTCACTGCGCCGTTCTTCGCCGCCTGCACCGAGAACGCCAAGGACTCGGGCGGCGACTCCGGCGACGCCCGCACCGTCTCGGTCACCTCGACCGAGGACGGCTGCGAGGTGTCCTCGACCGAGGTCCCCTCCGGCACCCTCACCTTCGACGTCACCAACGACGGGTCGCAGGTCACCGAGTTCTACCTGCTCGGCGAGGACGGCCTGCGGATCGTCGGCGAGGTCGAGAACGTCGGGCCGCAGCTCTCCCGCCAGCTCGTCGTCAACGCCCCGGCCGGCACCTACACGACCGCCTGCAAGCCCGGCATGAAGGGCGACGGCATCCGCGCCGACTTCACCGTGACCAAGTCCGGTGACGAGCCGAGCGTCTCGGCCGACGACCAGCAGCTGGTCGACACCGCGCTGACCAACTACTCGGCGTACGTCCAGGACCAGTCCGACCAGCTGGTCGCGAAGACGCAGGAGTTCATCGACGACTACAAGGCCGGCGACGACGACGCGGCGCGGACGCTCTACCCCGAGGCCCGCACCCACTGGGAGCGCATCGAGACCGTCGCCGAGTCGTTCGGTGACCTCGACCCGAAGACCGACGCCCGCGAGGCCGACCTCGAGCCCGGCCAGAAGTGGACCGGCTGGCACCTGATCGAGAAGGACCTGTGGCCGCAGCTCGCCGAGGCCGGCTACCAGCCGCTGACCGACAAGCAGCGTGCGTTCTACGCTGACGACCTGATGAAGAACATCACCACCCTCGACAAGCGGGTCCAGAACCTCGACTACACCGTCGACCAGATCGCCAACGGCTCGCGCGGTCTGCTCGAGGAGGTCGCCGCGGGCAAGGTCACCGGCGAGGAGGAGTACTGGTCGCACACCGACCTGTGGGACTTCCAGGCCAACGTCGACGGCGCGCGCGTGGGCTTCGAGGGCCTCGAGCCGATCGTCGAGCAGAAGGACCCCGAGCTCGCGAAGACCCTCACCACCCGCTTCGCCGAGCTCCAGAAGCTGCTCGACGCGCAGAAGACCGACACCGGCTTCACGTTCTACGACGACCTGACGCAGGACCAGGTGAAGGACCTGTCGAACGCCGTCAACGCGCTCTCCGAGCCGTTGTCGCAGCTCACCGCGGCGGTGCTGTCCTGACCGACGACGCGACCGAGGAGCAGCAGGCTCGCGGACTCTCCCGGCGAGGCCTGGTCGGCGGCGGTGTCGCCGCCGCCGGCCTCGCCGCGGGTGCGTTCGCGGCCGGTCGGGCGACCGCGGCCGACGGCAGCCCGCCCGCCGACTCCCGCGACGCGTTCGCGTTCCGCGGCGAGCACCAGGCCGGGATCACCACCCCCGCCCAGGACCGCCTGCACTTCGCGGCGTTCGACGTCACGACCGGCTCGCGCGCCCAGCTGGTCGCGCTGCTCAAGGCGTGGACGGAGGCGGCGGACCGGATGACCCGCGGCCTGTCGGCCGGCGAGATCGGGCCGACGGAGGGCTCGACCAACCTGCCGCCCGACGACACCGGCGAGGCGATCGGCCTCGACGCCAGCGGGCTGACGATCACCTTCGGGTTCGGCCCGACGCTCTTCCGCGACGACGACGGCAAGGACCGCTTCGGCCTCGCCGCGCGGCAGCCGAAGGCGCTGCGCACGCTGCCGCACTTCCCGGCCGACGTGCTCGACCCCGAGAAGTCGTACGGCGACCTCTGCGTGCAGGCCTGTGCGGACGACCCGCAGGTCGCCGTGCACGCGATCCGCAACCTGGCCCGGATCGGCTTCGGCACGGTCGCCGTGCGCTGGTCGCAGCTCGGGTTCGGCCGCACCTCCACGACCTCGACCTCGCAGTCGACGCCGCGCAACCTCTTCGGCTTCAAGGACGGCACCGCCAACATCAAGGCCGAGGAGACCAAGGACGTCGAGGAGCACGTCTGGGTCGCCTCCGGCGCCGACGCCGGCGCCGACTGGCTCGCGGGCGGCTCCTACCTGGTCGCGCGCCGGTTCAACATGAACATCGAGATCTGGGACCGGCAGACCCTGGGCGACCAGGAGGACTTCGTCGGCCGCACCAAGGACACCGGCGCACCGCTGTCCGGTGGCACGGAGTTCACGGAGCCGGACTTCACGATGCCCGGCAGCACCGGCCCCGTGATCGCGAAGGACGCGCACATCCGCCTCGTGCACCCGGACTTCAACAACGGGGCGCGGATGCTGCGTCGCGGCTACAACTTCGTCGACGGCTCGAACCCGCTCGGCGGCCTCGACGCCGGTCTGTTCTTCATCGCCTACGTCACCGACCCCGACACGCACTTCATCCCGATCCAGAACACGATGGCGAAGTCGGACGCGCTCATGGAGTACCTCAAGGTCACCGGCTCCGCGATGTTCGCGGTGCCGCCGGGCATCGGCCCGGGGGAGTACGTCGGTCAGCCGCTGTTCGACGGCTGACCGTCCGCCTCCTGGTCGAGGACGCAGTCCGCGAACGCCTGGTAGCCGGCGTCGTTGGGGTGCAGCGGGTCGCCGGCGTCGTGGTAGCCGTCGCGCAGGCCCGGGAGCTCCTCACCGTCACCCAGGCACGGGTCCAGGTCGATGACGTCGGGCTGGATGCGCAGCCACGAGTTGATCTCTGCGGCCACCTCCAGGGCCGAGCCGCCCGACTCCGTGACGTCCTCGGGCCGGGGCGGGATGGTGGTGAAGACGAGCCGCACCCCGACGGCGGTCGCGATCTCTCGCAGGATCTCGTAGGAGGCGATCAGGTCGTCACGTGCGATCCAGTGCAGGTCGTTCGTCCCGATCTCGACGATGACCGTGCGTACCCCCTGGTCCATGAGCGTCTGGAGGTCTGCTCCGAAGGTGAGGAGGAGCGGTGGGTGCCAGCCCCACATCCGGAGGGCGCCGCCGGGCCGCCCCACCGACGGGATGCCGAGGAGGGCCGGCCACGACTTGGTCGCCGGGTCGGACGAGCCGGTGCCGAAGGTGATGGAGTCGCCGATCGCTCCGTAGCCCGGCAACAGCGAGGGCACCGGGGTCGCCGTCTCGGTGGGCGTCTCGGTCGGGGTCTCGGACGGGGTCTCGGTGGGCGTCGCGGTGGGCGTCGCGGTGGGCGTCTCGGTGGGCGTCGCGGTGGGCGTCGCGGTGGGCGTCGCGGTGGGCGTCGCGGTGGGCGTCGCGGTGGGCGTCGCGGTGGGCGTCGCGGTGGGCGTATCGGTGGGCGTATCGGTGGGCGTATCGGTGGGCGTATCGGTCGGCGTCGCAGTCGGCGTCGCAGTCGGCGTATCGGTCGGCGTCGCGGTCGGCGTCATGGTGGGTGTCGCGGTGGGTGTCGCCGACGCACTGGCGGACACGGTGGGCGTGGGTCGCACGGTCGGGGTGCGCGTGGGTCGCTGCTTGCCGTACGCGAGCCGGTGCGCCCTCGCGTGCGAGATGTAGCGCACCTTCCCGCGCGCGTTGACCAGGAAGGACCGACCCTTGCCGTCGCCCATGTGACGCGCGTCGTAGACGCACGAGCGAGCCCGCGGCGGCTCGCAGTGCCGTTGGTGAGTTCGGCCCTGGGCGGTGCCGACGAGCGCGAGGAGCGAGATGGTCACTGCCATGACCACCGCGATGGCCAGCGCGCTCACACCGCGTCTCATCAGTCTTCCCCCGAAGCCCCCTGGAGCGCCCGCCACGCTTCCGCGGTCAGGATAAAGCAGCGCGACGGCTCGGCGTACCACTTCTCGACGACGCCGCGGTCCTCCATGCCGATCCGCCGCATCACCGCGACCGAGGCGTCGTTGTCGGTGTGCGCCACCGCGATGATCTCGGGCAGCCCACCGGCGAACCCGTGCGCCAGCACGGCGCGCGCCGCCTCCGACGCGTAGCCGTGGCCCCAGGCGTTCGGGTGCAGGTGCCAGCCGATCTCTACCTCGCCGTGGTCGTCATTCGGGAGGGTGAGCAGCAGGACGGTGCCCAGCACGACGCCGTCCGAGCGACGCTCGACCGCCCACATGCCCAGCGGCGGGTCGTCGCGCTCGGCGTACCGATTGACCCGGGTGTGTGCCTCGTCGAGCGTCTTCATCAGCACCGGCTCGCCGTCGCCGAGCCACTTCACGACCTCGAGGCGGCCGAGGAGGTCGAGCAGGCGCGGGGCGTCCGCGTGCCGCCACGGGCGGATCAGCAGGCGTTCGGTCACGAGGTGCACAGGCCCCACCCTGGCAGCACCGATGAGTTCCGGCACCTCGACGGGTCGGCACCTGCATGCTCATTCCAGCGGATGCGTTCCACGGGTTCTCGGTCGACGACACCGAGGCCGCTCGCGCCTTCTATGCCGACGTGCTCGGCGTCGAGGTCACCGACGCCGAGATGGGCGGGATCATCCGCCTGCACCTCGGTGGCGGCGCGCCCACGATCGTCTACCCGAAGGCCGACCACGTTCCGGCCTCGTTCACGATCCTGAACTTCCCGGTCGCGGACGTGGAGGCGACGGTCGACGAGCTGACCGCCCGCGGCGTCGCGTTCGAGCGCTAAGAGGGCACGCCGGTCGAGACCGACGCGAAGGGTGTGTTCCGCGGCGGTGGACCGTTGATCGCGTGGTTCAAGGACCCGGCCGGCAACGTCCTCTCAGTCATCGCCGCCGACTGACCCGAGGTCGATGACCCGCTCGACGCCGACGTCCTCCAGGAACGCCGGGTCGTGGCTGGCGACCACGAGGGCGCCACGGTAGGACTCCAGCGCCGAGACCAGGGCGTCGTACGACGCGAAGTCGAGGTTGTTGGTCGGCTCGTCGAGCAGCAGCAGCTGGGGTGCCGGGTCGGCGAGCAGGAGCGTGGCCAGCGTCGCGCGGAACCGTTCGCCGCCGGAGAGGTCGCCGGCGCGTCGGTCGGCGGCCGCGCCGCGGAAGAGGAAGCGCGCGAGCTGCGCCCGGACGGTGTTGGGCTCGGCGCCGGGTGCCCGCGCGGCGACGTTGGCGTAGACGCTGAGGTCGTCGTCGAGGACGTCGAGACGCTGGGGGAGCAGCGCGACCGGCACCAGGGCCACGCCGGCCAGGCGCCGGAGCAGGGTCGTCTTGCCCGAACCGTTGGGCCCGACCAGCGCGATCCGGTCCGGCCCGGAGACGCGCAGGTCGTCGTCCTCCAGGACGACCCGACCGCGAGGCACCTCGGTGCCCGGGAGGTCGATGCGGATCTCACGGTCCTCGCGCAGCCGCGACTCGGCGGCGTCGAGGCGTTCGCGCGCCTGCTCGAGTCGGTCGTCGTGGACGTTGCGGTACTTCGCGGCCGACTTCTCCGCCTGGTTGCGCTTCGCGTGGATGGCCGCCTTGCCGAGACCTGTCGTGGCCTCCGCCTTCTTCGCCTGGCGCCGACGCCCGGCCAGCAGGCGCTCGGCGTCGGCGCGCTCGTTGCGCTGCCGTCGTACGTCGGAGCGGGCGGTGCTCACCGCCTGCTCGGCGGCCTCCTGCTCGGCCGTCACCTGGGCGGCGTACGCCGAGTAGCCGCCGCCGTACCAGCGCACGGAGCCGCCGCGCAGGTCGCCGATCCGGTCCATCCGCTCCAGCAGCTCGCGGTCGTGGCTGACCACGAGCAGCGAGCGGCTCCAGCCGTCGACCAGGTCGTAGAGGCGCTGCCGGGCGTTGCTGTCGAGGTTGTTGGTCGGCTCGTCCAGGAGCAGGACGTCGGGGCGCCGCAGCAGCAGCCGGGACAGCCCGAGCTGTGTCACCTCACCTCCCGAGAGCTCGCCGAGGCGGCGGTCCAGGACGTCCGCGGGCAGGCCGAGGCGCCCGAGCTCGGCGACGGCCCGGTCCTCGGCGTCCCAGTCGTCGCCGATCACGTCGTACAGCTCCTGGTCGGTGCCGCCGGACTCGACCGCGCGCACCGCCCGGCGGACCGCGCCGATGCGCAGGAAGTCGTCGACGCGCTGCTCGACGTCGAGGGTGAGGTCCTGGGGCAGGTAGGCGACCTCGCCCGCGGTCGACAGGTGGCCGGCGGTGGGCGTGAGCTCGCCCGCGACGAGGCGGAGCAGCGTGGACTTGCCGGCGCCGTTGACGCCGACCAGGCCGGAGCGCCCGGGGGAGACGAGCAGGTCGAGGTCGCGCAGGACGGTGGTGCCGTCGGGCCACGCGAAGGCGAGGCCGGACGCGGCGATGACAGAGGTGGAGGCAGGCATGACGGAGCTCCCTACGAGGGGTGAGGTGGGTGGGGACCGGACCTCAGAGCTCCAACGGGACCTGCCTACGTGAGGGAGTGCGACCCGTCGAGGGTAGGTAAGGGTCGCCGGTGGACGCCACCGGATTTCCGGACGGTCGGGGGGTAGAGTCGCCGGACAGCACAGCGTCGTGCCCGGCCGGTCCCCGGCCACTCAACCCGCACCACCTGCGAGGACTGACTGCTGTGAGCATGCCCGTCGTACTCATCGCCGAAGAGCTGAGCCCTGCGACCGTCGAGGCGCTGGGCCCGGACTTCGAGATCCGGCACTGCAACGGCGCCGACCGTGGCGAGCTGCTGTCGGCGATCTCCGACGTGGACGCACTGCTGGTCCGTTCGGCCACCAAGGTCGACGGCGAGGCGCTGGCCGCGGCGACCCGCCTCAAGGTCGTCGCCCGGGCGGGCGTGGGGCTCGACAACGTCGACGTGCGCGCCGCGACCCAGGCGGGCGTCATGGTCGTGAACGCACCGACCTCCAACATCGTCTCCGCCGCCGAGCTCGCCGTCGCGCTGATGCTCGCCGCGGCCCGGCACGTCTCGCCCGCGCACGCGGCGCTGAAGAACGGCGAGTGGAAGCGGTCGCGCTACACCGGCATCGAGCTCTACGAGAAGACCGTCGGCATCGTCGGTCTCGGCCGGATCGGCGTGCTCGTCGCGCAGCGGCTCTCGGCGTTCGGCATGAAGGTGATCGCCTACGACCCGTACGTCCAGGCCGGCCGCGCGGCCCAGATGGGGGTGCGCCTCGTCGACCTCGACACGCTGCTCGCCGAGGCCGACTTCATGTCCGTCCACCTGCCCAAGACGCCCGAGACGGTCGGTCTGATCGGGGTGGAGCAGCTCGCGAAGGTCAAGCCGTCGCTCGTCCTGGTGAACGCCGCGCGCGGCGGCATCGTCGACGAGCCGGCGCTCTACGCGGCGCTCAAGGAGGGGCGGGTGGCCGCCGCCGGCCTCGACGTCTTCGCCGCCGAGCCGTGCACGGACAGCCCGCTCTTCGAGCTCGAGAACGTCGTCGCCACGCCCCACCTCGGCGCCTCGACCGATGAGGCGCAGGAGAAGGCCGGCCTGGCCGTCGCCCGCTCGGTGCGGCTGGCTCTCTCCGGCGAGCTGGTCCCCGACGCGGTCAACGTCCAGGGCGGCGTGATCGCCGAGGACGTGCGGCCCGGCATCCCGCTCACCGAGAAGCTCGGCCGCGTGTTCACCGGCCTCGCGGGCGAGGTGGCGCAGCAGGTCGACGTCGAGGTCCGCGGCGAGATCACCGACTACGACGTCAAGGTGCTCGAGCTCGCCGCGCTCAAGGGGATCTTCGCCGACATCGTCGAGGAGCAGGTCTCCTACGTGAACGCCCCTTTGCTCGCCGCCGAGCGCGGGATGGCGGTGCGGCTGGTCGTCGACCCGGACAGCCCCGACCACCGCAACCTGATCACGGTGCGCGGCACCCTGGCCGACGGCTCGCAGGTCTCGGTGAGCGGCACCCTGGTCGGGCTCGGCCAGCGCGAGCGGCTCGTCGAGCTCAACGGGTACGACGTCGACCTCGAGCCGACCCAGCACCTCGCCTTCCTGACGTACGGCGACCGTCCGGGCATGGTCGGCACGGTCGGCGTGATCCTCGGCGACGCCGGCATCAACATCGCCGGCATGCAGGTCTCCCGCGACAGCGTCGGCGGTCAGGCCCTGGTCGCGCTCTCCGTCGACACGGCCATCCCGGCCGACGTGCTCGCGGACATCCAGCACGCCATCGACGCTGGCTCCGCCCGCGCCGTCAACCTCGTCTGACCCGGTCTCGCTCAGCTGGCGACCATCTGCGGGATCCGGGACCGGATCGCGTCCAGCTCGCGCTCGTCGGAGATGCCCTGCCAGTCATGGCGTGGGGTGTACGGCGACTCGAGCGCGATCAGCTCGTCCTCGGTGAGCGTGAGATCGAGCGACGCGACCGCGTCGTCGATCTGCTGCGTGGTCGAGGCGCCGACGAGCGGCGCGGTCACGACGGGCTTGCTGTGCAGCCAGGCGAGGGCGACCTGAGCGCGCGAGACGCCGCGCTCGGCCGCGATCCTCCCCACGGCCTCGAGGATGGCGCGGTCGCTGCCCTCGGTCGCAGGCGTGTACAGCAGGTCGGCGTAGGCGCCGTCGGTCGTGGCCCGCGCGGTCGCCCGCGCGTCGTCGTACGCCCGCGCCAGTCGGCCCCGGGCGAGCGGGCTCCAGACGACCGTGCCGACGCCCTCGTCGAGGCAGAGCGGGATCATCTCGCGCTCCTCCTCGCGCGCGAGGAGGTTGTAGTGGTCCTGCATCGAGACGAAGCGCGCCCAGCCGTGCTCGCGCTGCAGGTGCAGCGCCTTCGCGAACTCGTAGGCCCGCATCGACGACGCACCGAGGTAGCGGACCTTGCCGCTCCTGACGACGTCGTGGAGCGCCTCGAGCGTCTCCTCCAGCGGGGTCGCCGGGTCGTTGCGATGGACCTGGTAGAGGTCGATGTAGTCGGTCCCGAGGCGACGCAGGCTGTGCTCGACCTCGGTCATGATCGCCTTGCGAGACAGCCCGCGACCGTTCGGGCCGGGCCGCATCGGGTGGCGCAGCTTGGTCGCGACCACGACGGCGTCGCGGTCGGCGTACTCGCGCAGCGCCTGGCCGAGGATCTCCTCGCTCGATCCCAGCGAGTAGAGATTGGCGGTGTCGAAGAAGTTGATCCCGGCCTCCAGCGCGTGCCGTACGAGCGGGAGGGCCCGGTCCGCGCCGAGGGACCAGGCGGGGTGGCCCCGATCGGGCTCACCGTAGGTCATCGCGCCGATCGCGACCGGGGAGACGTCCAGTCCGGTGGTGCCTAGCTTGGTGTAGTGCACGGGTGCCCCTATCGTTTGTGGAGAATTCTCCACTTCAACGTAGCGGAGAGGTCTCCACTTATCCAGGAGGTTCGGTGCGCGCTGACGCCCGCGACAACCGCGACCGCATCCTCGAGGCCGCCCGCCAGGCTTTCGCGGAGGACGGCGCCATGTCGATGAACCAGGTCGCGCAGCGTGCCGGCGTCGGCGCCGGCACGCTCTACCGCCACTACCCGACGCGCGAGTCGCTGGTGCTGGCGGTCTACCGGCACGAGGTCGAGCGGCTGGTCGAGACGGTGCCTGACCTCCTGGCGTCGCTGTCACCGGTCGAGGCGCTGCGCGTCTGGACCCTCGACCTCGTCGACGCCATGCGGCGCAAGCACGGACTGGGCGACGCGATCAGCGCAGGTGCCCACCAGTCCGTCGCCGAGCAGTCCTACGGTCCGGTCATCGGTGCCATCACCCAGCTCGTGGAGGCAGGCCAGCGCGAGGGCGCCGTCCGCGTCGACGCCGACCCGCGCGACTTCCTCGCCTTCACGGCGGCGCTCTGGCGGGCCGAGTCCGAGCCCGAGGACCGGGCGCCGGTGATGCTGGAGCTCGTCCTCGACGGTCTCAGGACCGGTCGAGCCCAGGCTGAAACCGCTCCGGGCAGCGTGAAACCCGGGTGAAGGTGGGCTGAAGGCGGCCGCTCCTAACGTCAGTGGTGCGTCGCCCGGCACCCCGGGCGCGCCGTACGACAAGGAGGTCGCCATGAGCACCGTCACCACCACTCCCACCCCGTCCCGCACGTACACGTCGCTGGGCGCCGCGTGGATCCCGCTGTCCGCGCTCTGCCTGGCGTTCTTCGTCGAGATGGTCGACAACACCCTGCTGTCGATCGCGCTGCCGACCATCGGCCGCGACCTGGGCAGCGGCACGACCGCGCTCCAGTGGGTCACCGGCGCGTACTCGCTCACCTTCGGTGGCCTCCTGCTCACCGCCGGCTCGATCGCCGATCGGTTCGGCCGCCGCCGCGTGCTCCAGATCGGACTCGCGGTCTTCGGTCTCCTGAGCCTGCTGGTCGTCTTCGTCAGCACCGCCGGCGAGCTGATCGGGCTGCGTGCCGGCCTCGGCATCGCCGCGGCCATGATGGCGCCGATCACGAACTCGCTGGTCTTCCGGCTCTTCGACGACCAGGCGCTGCGGATGCGCGCCATGACCGTGATGATCGTTGTCGGCATGTCCGGCTTCATCCTCGGACCGCTGCTCGGCGGCACCGCCCTCGCCCACGTCGACTGGCAGTGGTTGCTGCTGATCAACGCCCCGATCGCGCTGATCGCCTTTGTCGGCGTACGCCTCGGCGTCGCGGCCGACCACCCCGACGACCTGACCAAGGACCGCCTCGACCTGCCCGGCGCCGTGCTCAGCATCGCCACCATCGGCCTCGCCTGCTGGTCGCTCACCAGTGGCGTCGAGCACGGCTGGACCGCCGCCGTCACGCTCGCCTCGATGGTCGGCGCGGTGGTCGCCGGGATCGGGTTCGTGTGGCACGAGCGCCGCACCTCCGAGCCGATGCTCGACCTGCGCCTGTTCGCGAACGGCACCGTCCGCGGCGCGACCATCGCCCAGGTCGGCACGTCGATCGCGATGGCCAGCGTGATGTTCGGCCTGATCCTGCACTTCCAGTACGCCTGGGGCTGGAGCCCGGTGAAGGCCGGCCTCGCCAACCTCCCGATGATCGCGACCATGCTGCTCGCGACGCCGCTCTCCGAGGGCCTCGCGAAGCGCTTCGGCCACCGCATCGCCACGTTCATCGGCGCGCTCTGCCTGGCCGGCTCGCTGGCGGGCCTCGCCTGGGCCGTGCACCACAGCTACCTCGCGATCGCCGTCTGCATGGTCGTCATGACGATCGGCCTGCGCACCGTGATGACCATCTGCGCCGTCGCCCTCGTCGACGCGATGCCGGCCAACCGCACCTCGATCGGCACCGCGCTCAACGACACCGCCCAGGAGGTCGGCACCAGCGTCGGCACCGCCGTGGTCGGCACCCTGATCGCGGCCCTCGTCACCACCCACCTGCCCGCCGGGGTCTGGAGCAGCGACCTCGTCCAGTCGTTCTTCCACGGCGAGTCGATCACCTACGGCGTGCTGGCCGTCGTGGTCGGCCTGGTCGCCGGGTTCGGCGCCCTCACCCTCACCGACTCGCGTTCGGTGGAGGAGGCGCACTGAGCGACTACCCCGATTGTGCGCGCAGGGTCAGAGGCGGGCAGCGGTGCGCACCAGGCCGGCGACACCGGTCGAGGTGCTGTGGGGCGGCCAGGCGATGACGGTGGTGACCTGCGGCGCGTCGGAGAGAGGTACGACGGCCAGCCCGTCGCGCAGGGTGGCGCGGACCGACTCGGGCAGCACGATCGCCGTACGCCCGAGCCGGACCAGCTGGAGGATCTGGGTCAGGTCGCGCAGCTCCGGCCCGGGGCCGTCGGGGTAGGAGCCGTCGAGGTTCGGCCACCGCGGGACCGGGAGGTCGGGGAGGGAGGTCGCCTCGGCCACGGTCATCGAGGTCCGGGTGCTCGACGGGTGGCCGGCGGGCAGGATCAGCACCTGATCCTCGACCAGCAGGGGGTCCACGTCGAAGCCACTCGTGTCGTCGAACGGCCGGTGCAGGATCGCGACGTCGGCCCGGCCGTCGCGCAGCATCGCGGCCTGGTGGCCCGGCGGGCTCAGCACGACCTCGACGTCGACGGCGTCCGGCTCGGCGGCGTAGGCGTCGAGCAGCTTGACCATCACCTCGCTGGAGGCTCCGGCCTTGGCGGTGAGCACGACCGAGGGCCGTCCGGCGGCCTCGACGGTACGGCGGGTCCGCCGTTCCGCCGCCTCGACCGCGGCCAGCGCCACCCGTCCCTCGTGCAGCAGCGTCTCGCCCGCGCTGGTGAGCGTCACGCCCCGCGGCGTACGCACGAAGAGGTCGGCGCCGAGCCGTCGCTCGAGCTGGGCGATCGCCCGGGACAGGGGAGGCTGGGCGATGCCGAGCCGCTCGGCCGCGCGACCGACGTGCGACTCCTCGGCGACGGCGACGAAGTAGCGCAGCTCGCGGGTCTCCACCTGGTCGAGAGTACGCCGCTCACCTGGGGCGATACCCGTGCGGTATCGGACCCGACCCGATCGGTCTTGGAAAGGTGCGGGCGCGCCTGCCCACCATCGAGGCATGACAGAGAACAAGAGAACTGCACTGGTCACCGGCGCCAACAAGGGCATCGGCTACGAGATCGCCGCGGGGCTGGCCCGCCTCGGCTTCCGCGTCGGGGTCGGCGCCCGCGACGCGGGCCGCCGTGACGAGGCGGTGGCCAAGCTCCAGGCCGAGGGGCTCGACGTGTTCGGCGTACCGCTCGACGTGACCGACGACGCCAGCGTGGCCGCGGCGGCGACCCTGGTCGAGGCGGAGGGCGGGCTCGACGTGCTCGTCAACAACGCCGCCATCACCGGTGGGATGCCGCAGGAGCCGACCCAGGTCAGTGCCGCGCAGGTCCTGGAGGTCGTCGACACCAACGTCGTCGGCGTCATCCGGGTCACCAACGCGATGCTGCCGATGCTGCGCCGCGCGGCGTCGCCCCGGGTCGTCAACGTGTCGAGCACGGTCGGGTCGCTGACGCTGCAGACCGCCCAGGCCGACGCCGTCGGGCCGATCTCCGCGGCGTACTCGCCGAGCAAGACCTACCTCAACGCCGTCACCATCCAGTACGCCAAGGAGCTCGCCGGCACCGGCGTCCTGGTCAACGCCGGCTGCCCGGGCTACGTCGCGACCGACCTCAACAACTTCCAGGGGTTCCGTACGCCGGAGCAGGGTGCCGCGATCTTCCTCGAGCTGGCGACGCTGCCCGACGGCGGCCCGTCCGGCACCTTCCGCGACGACTCCGGGATCCAGCCCTGGTGAGCGTCAGAGCCTGAAGAGGGCCGCCACGATCAGCAGGGCGCGCGACACGGACTCCGGGTCGTGCAGGTCGCCGGGCTCCTCGAGGACCTGCCGCGACCGGCTCCGGATCGCGTCCCCCTGGTCGGGGGCGACCAGGTCGACGCACCTCGCCGAGACGACGGCGTCGGTGTCGTGCTCGTCGAGCCCGTCGAGCGCGAGCCCGTTGTGGAGCAGGGTGGCGGCCTCGAGGAACACCTCACGCGCGAGCTCGAGGTCGACCTCCGGCCGCTCCCGGGCGACCTCCTCGGCCACCCGCAGGAGCTTGTCGTACGGCGGCGCGACGATCGCGGGATCCATGGCGACAGTCTCGTGACCGGTGCCCGTCGTACCAACGGGTTTTTGTGCAGCGCCCCACCGGCCCGGTCGTATCGTGGCCGCATGCCAGACGTGCCCGAGCACCCCATCGCCTACACGGCTCTCGAGCCGGGCACACCCGTGCAGACGGTGGACGGGGTGGAGTTCGCGACGGTCCAGGCCGTGCTCGTCGACGAGCAGGTGTCGGTCTTCGACGGCATCGTCGTCCGGACCGAGGCGGGCACCCGGTTCGTCGACGCCGACCAGGTCGGCACGATCTACACCACCCGCGTCGCCACGACGCTCACGGCTGAGCAGGCGGCGGGCCTGCCGGAGCCGGACGGGTCGAACCTGATCCACATCCGGCCACCGAGGTCGCTGGGCGACCGCATCGGCCGGATGTTCGGACGCGGCAGGCGTTAGGCGACCACGCGCGGCTGCCACCGGTGGTTGAGGAGGGCCGCCAACGATGACCGCACCCTGTGGGTTCGCTCGGCTTGGCCGTCGACAGGCTGGCCACGCGGGTAGGCGGTCTCGGGTCGACGTCTCCTCCCGGCCCGCGGGCGGCCGTCAGTGGATAGCGGGGAAGATTCGGTGCATGGGGTGGATCAGATCTTCCCGGCTATCCACGATCGGTGGTTGAGGTGCGAGCGGAGCGTGCCTCGAAGCCACCTCTTGTCCGTTGGCAGCGTGAACGTGTCTGACCGACGCGAGCAGGACAGGGGTCCGTCGCACCAGGATCGAGGAGTCCACGAAGCACGACCGACTCCCAGGAGATCCCATGTTCATCGCCGTACTCGACCTGCACACCACCCCCGCCGACCGGTCCGCCGCCCTGGCCCAGCTCGACGGCGAGCGTGACGAGATCCGCGCCATGCCGGGCAACGTCGCCTTCCGGGTGTACGCCGCCCGCGACGACGAGAGCGCCGTCACCGTCGTGCACGAGTGGGCCGACGAGCCGTCGTTCGCCGGCTACCTCTCCTCGGAGGCGTTCGCCCGCTCGGGAGCGGTGCTCCGCCCGCTGATGACCGAGCCGCCGGTCAGCCGCCGGTTCCGCGCCGATCTCGTCGAGACGGTCTGACCCCGGCACTGTCTAGGGTGAGCCCCGTGCGAGGCAGAGCGTGACCCGCGAGGCGTACGCCTTCGCCCGCGAGTTCGCCGCCGCGCCGCCGTCCGAGCTGTGCGTCGACCGGCACTACCTGCTGTGCGCTGCGCAGGGCGCGCTGCGTCTCGAGGCGCACGACAGGTCGTGGGTGCTGCCACCCGCGCGGGCCGCGCTGATCGCCGCCGGTGAGCCGATCCAGGTCGCGATCCCGCAGCCGGTGACGACCTCGTCCGTGCTTTTCGACACCGGCTTCGCCCCGGCCCCGCCCGCGCCGCTGACGGTCTTCGACCTCAGCCCGCTGGCGCGGGCACTGGTCTCGGAGTGCGTCGCCTGGCCGGACGCGGCGGAACCGCTCCCGCCGTACGCCCGCAGCATCTTCGGCGCCCTCGCCGCCGTGGCGTGGCAGCTCGCCCTGGAGCCCAGCCCGGTCACGGTGCCTGCCGGCCGGTCGCCCGAGCTGCGTCGGGCGCTCGCCCTCACCGAGGAACGCCTGGGCGAGGACGTCCGCTTCGACGACGTCGCCCGTGACGTCGGTCTGGCGCCCCGGTCGCTGGCCCGCCGGTTCGAGGACGAGTGCGACATGACCTGGCGTGCCGTGCTCCGCCGGATGCGGGTGCGCCGCGCCGTCGAGGAGCTCGCCGCCGGCGACGCCTCCGTCACGACCATCGCGCACACGGTCGGCTACACCTCGTTGTCGGCGTTCAACGCCGGATTCCGCGACCTCACCGGTCGGACGCCGACCGAGTACCGCGCGACGTTCCGGCCGTGACAGGTTGCCGTCAGGCCACCATCACCCGACCGGTGGGGCCGGGGCGACCCGACGGCTGCGACCGGACGACGGCCCACGCCTCGACGATGCGTCGTACGGCGTCGGTGAGCTCGTCCGCTGGGCGGGTCCAGGGGATCCGGACGAAACGGTCGAGGCCGCCCTCGGCCGCGAAGACCGGGCCGGGGGCGATGATGACGCCGCGACGCTCGGCCTCCGTGACCAGCGCCGTGCCGAAGGCACCGGGGAGCTGGCACCAGAGAGCGAGTCCGCCGGTCGGCCGGTGGAAGGTCCACTCCGGCAGGAGCGAGCCGACGGCGCCGACGAGCGCGTCGCGCTGGTCGCGGAGCCGCGCGCGGTTGGCGTCGAGGATCGCCGGGGCGTCGGCGAGCAGCCGCGCGAGCACGAGCTGCTCGAGCACCGGGGCGCCGAGGTCGAGGGAGACCCGAGCCTGGGTGAGCCGCTCCATCTGACCGCGCGGGGCCCGGATCCAGCCGAGCCGCAGGCCGCCCCAGAAGGACTTGCTGGCGCTGCCGATCGTGATCGTCTCGGGCGCGAAGGACGCGAACGGTCGCGGCATGTCCTGGCCCTCCAGCGCGAGCGCCTGGTGGGCCTCGTCGACGATCGCGACGGTGTGAGCGCGGCGCAGGTGCGCGGCGTACTCCTCGCGCTGTGCGTCGGTCATCAGGTGCCCGGTCGGGTTCTGGAAGTCCGGGATCAGGTAGGCCAGCTTCGGCGCCGTCTGCCGCACCACGGCGCCGACGGCGTCGAGGTCCCAGCCCTCCGGGTCGACCGGCGTCGGGGTGAGCCGGGCGCCGCCGTGACGGAGCGCGTCGGTCGCGTTGGGGTAGGTCGGGGACTCGACGAGCACCCGGTCGCCGGGGCTGGTGAACGCCTGCGCCACGATCGAGCCGGCCGAGAGTGCGCCCGTCGTCACCATCACCTGCTCCGGCGCGGTCGGCAGCCCGCGCGCGTCGTACGTCGCGGCGATCGCCCGCTGGAGCTCGGGGAGGCCGGCCGGGAAGTAGCCGTGTCCGCCGAGGTACGCCGGGAGGTCGGCAGCGGCGTCGGCGTACGCCTGGGCGATGCCGGGCGGGGCCGACGGCGCCGCGCAGTTGAGGTCGATCGCGTCGCCGTCGCCGGGCCGGGGGAGCAGGGCGCGGTCGTGGGCGCGGCTGCGTCCGCCCGGCACCCGGGTGAACGTGCCGGCGCCGCGCCGCGCGTCGGCGTAGCCCGCGTCGCGCAGCTCGGCGTACGCGCGGGTCACCGTGGTCCGGGAGACGCCCAGCGCGTCGGTCAGCTCGCGCTCGCTCGGCAGCCGGGTGTCGAGGGCGATCCGGCCGTCGCCGATGAGCAGGGTGAGCGCGTCGCGCAGGCCGGCGTACGCCGGGGAGCGGTCGAAGTCGCCGACGAGGGTGGCCACCCGGCCGGCGCTGATCGTGGTCGACATGCAGGCCACTCTTCCACGATTGGCTATTTCTGAGAAGGCCAATCACCCTCATGCTGGTCCCGTGACCACGATCGCCACCGCCCCGCCCGGACTGAGCGACCTCGGCCCGCTCCAGCAGCTGCGCACCGGGCGGCTGGGCCGCCGGCTCCCGCAGCTGTACGTCGGCCTGGTGGCGTACGGCGTCTCGCTGGCCCTGATGGTGCGCGGCGACCTCGGCCTGGCGCCGTGGGACGTGCTGCACTCCGGACTGATCCGCTACCTGCCGATCACGCTCGGCCAGGCGGTCGTGCTGATGAGCTTCGTGGTGCTGCTGCTCTGGATCCCGCTGCGCGAGAAGCCGGGTCTCGGCACCATCTCCAACGCCCTCGTCGTCGGCTTCTCCGCCGACGCCACGCTCGCGCTGCTGGCCGCGCCGGACCCGATGGCGGCGCGGGTCGCGCTGATGGTCGGGGGGATCGTGCTGTGCGGCTTCGCGAGCGCGCTCTACATCGGCGCCCAGCTGGGCCGCGGCCCGCGCGACGGGCTGATGACCGGGATCGCGCGACGCAGCGGCCGCTCGATCCGCCTGGTGCGCACCGGCCTCGAGGTCACGGTCGTGCTGATCGGCCTGCTGCTCGGCGGCACCCTCGGCGTGGGGACCGTGCTCTACGCGCTCGCGATCGGCCCGCTGACGCAGCTCTGGCTGCCGGCCTGGACCATCCAGCCCACCAGCGCCGAGTGATCTGTATATGATCTATTCATGGCCTACAGCACGATCACGAACCTCGACGCCACCGCCGCCCAGCGGCACAGCCACGAGCTGCTCCAGCGGGTCCTGAGCGCCGAGTCGACGACGTACGTCACCGGTCCGACCGGGCGGGGCAACGGCGAGCGCGTGCTCGTCCTCGGCGGCACCGGCTACATCGGTCGGGCGCTCGTCCCCGAGCTCGCCCGCCGCGGCTACCGCCCGGCGGTGCTCTCGCGGACCGCGGAGGTGAAGAACGAGGAGGCGTACGCCGACGCCGAGGTGATCGTCGGCGACGCGACCAAGGCGGCCGACGTCGCCGCCGCCGTCGCCGCCGCGCCGACCGCCGTCGTCATCTCGCTGCTCAGCGGCCGCAAGCCCAACGACGCCGAGGACTGCCGGCAGGTCGACCACGAGGCGGTCGTGCACGGCATCCGGGCGGCCGTGGCCAACGACGTCCGGCAGTTCATCCACATCAGCGACTACGGCGTCTACCGTCCCGAGCTGATCCCGCAGGTCTACAAGATCCAGGTCGAGGGCGAGCTGATCGGCCAGCACCACGGCTACGTCCCGTGGACGATCATCCGCCCCACGGCGTACTTCCCCTACCTGTCCGTCGCGTTCGGCGACGTGAAGAACGGGCTGAAGTACCGCATCTACGACCACGGCGAGTGGAACGTCGTCAACCCGATCGCGCGCGAGGACCTGGCCGAGTTCATCGTCAACCAGGTGCTGAACGACGACGCGATCGGCCGGATCCTGCCCGTCGGCGGCCCGTGGACGGCCGACAACACGGTCACGCTCAAGGGCGCCGGTGAGCTGATGTTCGAGCTCAACGGCCGCACGCCCGACTGGGAGGTCATCACGATGGCCTCGTGGGACAAGAAGATCGGGCGGCTGACCCGGCTCAGCAGGCTGAGCAAGCAGCTCAAGCCCGTCGTGTTCTACCTCGAGGCCGCGAAGTACTGGTCGGTCGTCGACCACGTCGCGCCGGCGTACGGCACCCGGACGCTGAAGGGCTTCATGGAGAAGCTGGTCGACCGCGACTTCCCGACCGGCAGCTACCGCGAGCGGATGCGCTCCGGCACGAACGTGATGCCGACCGACATTTAGGAACCCGCACCCTGGGCGGATCTGACAGACTTCCGAGCACACCGATCGGGAGGGGACGGGCATGACGGACAACCAGGGCGAGGCCGCGGTCGCACCACTCGCGCCACCGGACGCATCCTTGACCCTGGTCGCGCCCGAGGCGCCCCCCGCGGTCACGACGACGCAGGCACCCCGGATGGCGCCCCAGGTCTCCGCGGAGGCGCTGCCCGAGCTCGACGCCAAGGTAGAGGGCTTCATGACCGCGCTGAGCGCGACGGCCGTGAACAGCCCCGAGTTCGCCAAGCAGGCCGAGAGCGTGCGCACGATGGGCGACGCCGACATCCGCAAGGCGGCCGAGACCTCCAACCGGATGCTCCAGCAGCCGGTGCGCGCGCTCAAGGAGGGCGGCATCGCCGAGGGCTCGGCCGTCGGCAAGACGCTGCTCGAGCTGCGGCGCACCGTCGAGGACCTCGACCCCAGCCAGGCGACCGGCGCGCGCAAGTGGCTCGACCTGCTGCCCTTCGGCGACAAGGTCACCGACTACTTCCGCAAGTACCAGTCCGCGCAGAGCCAGCTCAACGGCATCCTGCACAGCCTGCGCAACGGCCAGGACGAGCTGACCAAGGACAACGTCGCCCTCAACCTCGAGAAGACGAACCTCTGGGCGTCGATGGGCCGCCTCAACCAGTACGTGTACGTCGCGGAGCGGCTGGACACGAAGCTGTCGGCCAAGATCGCCGAGCTCGAGCTCTCCGACCCCGAGGCCGCGAAGACGCTGTCGCAGGACGTGCTCTTCTACGTCCGCCAGAAGCACCAGGACCTGCTCACCCAGCTGGCCGTGTCGATCCAGTCCTACCTGGCGATCGACATCATCATCAAGAACAACATCGAGCTCATCAAGGGCGTCGACCGGGCGTCGACGACGACCATCTCGGCGCTGCGTACGGCGGTCATCGTGGCGCAGGCGCTGGGCAACCAGAAGCTGGTGCTCGACCAGATCACGGCGCTCAACACGACCACCTCCGGAATGATCGAGCGCACGTCGGTGATGCTCCGCGACAACTCCGCGCAGATCCAGGACCAGGCCGCGTCGTCGAGCATCGGGATCGAGCAGCTGCAGGCGGCGTTCGCCAACATCTACGCGACCATGGACTCGATCGACGAGTTCAAGCTCAAGGCGCTGGACTCCATGTCGGCGACCATCGGCGTGCTCGAGACAGAGGTCGACAAGTCGAAGGCCTACCTCGACCGGGTGCAGGCCCACGACGCCCGCAACGCGGCCGGCACCCTGGACCTCTCCACGCTGCCGACCACCTGAGCCCGCCGACCAGATGAGCCTGAAGACGTGGCTGGGTCGCCTTCGTGGTGAGGAGGAGGCGACCGGGTCGACCGTCCCGTCCCCGCCCACCGAGCAGGACATCCTGGCCGCGCTCAACCGGGTCAACGCGATGCTCGTCGAGGGCAACGCGCCGCCGATCGTCACCTCCCGCGTGCAGCGGATCGCGCGCACCATCCGCGACACCCTGCCCCAGCTGCGGCACCTCGGGGTCGGGACCATCGAGAGCTACTCCGTGATGGCCACCGCGACCGACTACCTGCCCGAGGCCGTCGGCGGCTACCTGCGCCTGCCTCGCGAGTGGGCCGACACCCGCCCGATCGATGGCTACAAGACCTCGCTCATGGTGCTGGTCGACCAGCTCGAGCTGCTCGCCTCGACGATGGACAAGATCCTCGACGCGGCCAACCGCGCCGACGCGCAGGCCCTGATCGCGCACGGGATGTTCCTGCAGGCCAAGTTCGGTACGCCGTCCGGCCCGGACCTGACGTTGGGACCGCCCGCATGAACCTCACGGAGGCCCTCAGCGCACTCGAGACCGCGGCCGTCACGGCGGGTGTCGACCCCGCCGAGGCGCGAGTCGAGGGGGAGCGGCTCGCCGCGACCGTCGCCGAGCCGTCGCGCGGCGCCTACGTCGACTGGGTCGAGCAGACCGGCGGCGGACAGGGCGGGCGCGGTGCCGAGGACTTCATGGAGGCGGCGTCGAAGGGCCGCCGCTACCGCGCGGCGCCGACCCCCACGATGAGCGCCCTCGCGCTGGCGGGTTCGCCGTACGCCGCGGCGTACGCCCGCGCGCTCGCCGATGTCGCGATCGCGGGGAGCGGCCTGGGCGAGGTGAACTCCCGGGCGGTCGGCAACGCGGCCACGGCGGCGTCGGCCCAGCTGGTCGAGGCGCCGGCTCCTCCCGCGGCCCCGACCCTGCCCCCGGCCGCGGCGCAGCCGCCTCCGCCGGACCCGGAGCAGGAGCCGGTGCCCGAGAAGGAGCCCGAGCCGGAGCCGAAGACGGTCGAGGAGCTGCTCGCGGAGCTCGACGCGCTGGTCGGGCTGACCGAGGTGAAGGCCGAGATCCACCGCCAGGCGGCCGTGCTGCGCGTCGAGGGACTGCGCGCCGAGGCCGGGCTCAAGGCGCCGACGATCACGCGGCACATGATCTTCAACGGCAACCCGGGCACCGGCAAGACGACGGTGGCGCGCCTGGTGGCCGGCATCTACCGCGCGCTCGGCCTGCTCTCGAAGGGCCAGCTCGTCGAGGTGGACCGCTCGGAGCTGGTCGCCGGGTTCCTCGGCCAGACCGCCATGAAGACCGCCGAGGTCGTGAAGTCGGCCGAGGGCGGTGTCCTCTTCATCGACGAGGCCTACTCGCTCTCCGGCGACCAGTACGGCACCGAGGCGATCGACACGCTCGTCAAGGAGATGGAGGACAAGCGCGACGACCTGGTCGTCATCGTCGCGGGCTACCCGCTCCCGATGGCGGTCTTCATCGCGCAGAACCCCGGCCTCGAGAGCCGCTTCCGCACCACCATCGACTTCGCCGACTACACCGACGACGAGCTCGCCGCGATCTTCCGGGTGATGGCCACCTCGGCGGAGTACGACGTCGACGACGCCGTCGTCGCCCGGCTCGGCGAGATCCTCGCAGGGGTGCCGCGCGGCTCCTCCTTCGGCAATGCTCGCTACGTGCGCAACGTGCTCGAGGCCGCGATCGGCCGTCACGCCTGGCGGTTGCGCGACATCGAGGCGCCGACGGTCGAGCAGCTGCGCACGATCGTGGCCGAGGACCTCGAGGTCTCCGTGGAACCACCTGCCGAACCACCTGCCGAACCACCTGCTGAGGAGACGGCATGACCCAGACACAGCTGGCACCGGCACCGGCCGCGGGGTCACCACCGGCCGTCCGGACCGAGGACACGCCACGCCTCCTCAACCGGTGGCAGCTGGTCGCGGTGCTCGCGTGCCTCCTCTTCGCAGCCCTGACCGCCGGCCTCCAGGTGCTGTCCTGGCAGGCCAACCGCGCGGCCGCCGACAACACCGAGCAGCTGGTCCGGGTGCAGAACATCCAGTCCACGCTCTTCCGCGCCGACGCCCTCGCCACCACCGCCTTCCTCACCGGTGGGCTCGAGCCCGCCGAGCAGCGGGCGGCGTACGACGACGCGATCGAGACGGTCACCCGTCAGATCACCGAGGCGGCCGAGGCCCAGCCCGCCGACCGCGAGGCGCTGGCCGAGCTGAGCACCGCGGTCACCGACTACAACGCGACGATCGCGCAGGCCCGCGCCAACAACCGTCAGGGCTTCCCGGTGGGTGCGGAGTACCTCCGGACCGCGTCCACCGGCCTGCGCGACACGAGCGTCGAGGGCTCCGCGATCCCGATCGCCCAGGCGCTCGTCGCCGCGAACGCCGAGCGCGCCGAGGACGAGCTCGGCGCGCAGCACCCGTTCCTGATCCTGCTGCCCGGCCTGGTCGCGCTGGCGCTCCTCTTCTGGGTCAACCGCCAGCTGGCGCAGCGTTTCCGGCGCCGGATCAACCTCGGCATCGCGGCCGCCGCCATCACGGTGGCCGCCCTGACGCTGGTCGGGTTCGTCGTCGCGGCCGTCCAGGCGAGCGGCAACGCGGACCTGCGCGACGGCGACTACAGCACGTCCTTCCACGAGTCGACGGCGCGCACCGCGGCCAACGACGCCAAGGCCAACGAGAGCCTCCGGCTGATCTCCCGTGGCTCCGGCCAGGTCTACGAGGACCGCTGGGACACCGCGGCCGGGGTGGTCGAGGACAACGCCTCCCGGCAGACCCGCCCGCTGTGGGACGACTACGCGACGGTCCATCAGCAGATCGTCGACCTCGACCAGAAGGGCCAGTACGACGCCGCGGTGCAGCTGTCGACGACCACCGACGAGGACGGGTCGACCGCCAAGCTCGACGCCTTCGACGCCCGGTCCCAGGAGATCATCAGCACCTCCGGCGCCGCGACGGCCGACGCCCTGCGCAGCGGCAACACCGGCATCCTCGTGCTCGGCATGGTGACGCTGCTGCTGGGCATCTCTGCGGCGGGGCTCGCGGTCTGGGGCATCGGGCTGCGACGGAGGGAGTACCTGTGAAGCGCCGTCTGCTGGTGGCGGTCGCCGCCGTGGCCGTGCTGGCCGGGTGCGGCTACTCGGACACGCCGATCCCGAAGGCCGTCGTGCCGGAGCCCGCTGCGCCGGCGTCGTCGACCCCGTGCACCGACACCGGCAACCCGACCCGGTCCTACGCGCCTCCGCCCGGAGGGGTGCCGGCCTCGTCGCTGACCGACATCCAGAAGCGCGGCTTCCTGCGCGCCGGTGTCTCGGCGGACAGCTACCTGCTCGGCTCGCGCAACCCGTTCACGGGAGTGATCGAGGGCTTCGACATCGACATGGTGAACCAGATCGCCGCCGCGATCTTCGGCACGGCGCAGGGCCACGTCCAGCTCCGGGTGATCTCCGCGGCCGACCGGATCCCGCTCCTCCAGTCGGGGGACCTCGACGTCGTCGCCCGCAACATGACGATCAACTGCGCGCGCTGGGACCAGATCGCGTTCTCGGCGGAGTACTTCCACTCCGGCCAGAAGGTCCTGGTCGCGAAGGGCTCCGGCATCCGCAGCGTCGCCGACCTGTCCGGCAAGCGTGTGTGCGCGCCCGCCGGCACGACCAGCCTCGACAACATCCAGGAGATCGCTCCCGACGCGATCCCGGTGTCGGCCGGCAACCACACCGGGTGCCTGCTGAAGTTCCAGAACGGCGAGACCGACGCGATCACCGGCGACGACACGGTGCTCGCGGGCCTGGCCGCCCAGGACCCGTACGCCGAGGTGCTCACCGGTGAGGCCCTGACCGACGAGCCCTACGGCATCGGGGTCAACGCCGACAACGTCCAGCTCGTGCGGTTCATCAACGGCGTGCTCGAGGACATGAACGCCGACGGGTCGTGGCAGGCGTCGTACAAGAAGTGGCTGCAGCCCTCGCTCAAGGCGCCCGCCACCCAGCCGAGCCCGGTCTACGGCCGATGAGCGCTGCCCCCACCCCTCCCGGCGCGCTCGGCACGGCGCCGGAGCCGATCGTCCTCCAGGGCTACCTGGACGACCTGGACGCGTGGGTGCGCGCGCGCAGGCTCGAGCTGGACGAGCTCGACGCCGCCGCGCTCGCGGCCAACCGTGGCGGGGAGGTCGCGTCCGACATGGCGTTGGCGCTCTCGCTCTGGAAGGCCGTGTCCGACCGCTGGCAGCTGATGTGGGCCACGTGGGACGGCGGCCGGGTGGGGGAGGCCGAGCGGGCGCGGATCACCACGCTGGCCTGGGGTCGCCTGGACGGTACGACGGGCGCCGTCTCGGTCCCTGAGGCGTGCCGGCTGTCCGACGCACTGGCCGCGCAGCTGCGCGCGACGCTGTCCCTGGTGCCGGGCGCCGACGCCGCCGCGGCCCAGATCAAGGAGCTCCGCGCCCAGCTCGAGCGGGTCCGCGACCAGGTCGGGCTGGAGCCGGCGATCGCGCGGGACCAGCCCGTCGACCGGCTCGCCGGACTGCTCCAGCGGCTGGGAGACGTCACCGAGCGGGCCCAGCGAGGTGCCGACGTGGGCGGGCTGCTGGGACCGCTGGAGGCGGACGCCTCGACGTTCGAGCGCGACCTGATCGTCGGCAACGCGCGGCGCCGCGACGCCCGCGACCAGCTAGCCTCGGCGCGCGAGCTGCGCGCCGACCTGCTGGCCCGCGCCGAGGCGCTGAGCGCGCTGGCGGCGACCTGCGTCCGCACCGTCGATCCGTCGCCGCGCTACGCCGTTCCCGACGTCGAGGCGCTCGGCCCGATCCCCAACACGCCGGAGGCGCTGGCGCCGTACCTCACCCGTCTCGACCGGGTCTCGCAGGCGCTGACGCTCGCGCAGCAGAAGTACGCCGACGCGCTCGCCGAGCGCACCCAGCTCCTCGACCTGCTCGAGGCGTACGTCGCGAAGGCCGGTGCCCTGGGCGTCGCCGACCGGCCCGACCTGGCCGACAGCGAACGCCGCGCACGCGAGGTGCTGGCCCGCGAGCCGGCGCCGATGGCCGTGTGCCGTCAGCTCGTCAGCACCTACCAGACGTGGGTCGACCACACGGCCAGCTCACAGGAGGAGTCCGCATGAAGTGCACCCAGCCCGGTTGCAGCGGCACCATCGCCGACGGCTACTGCGACGTCTGCGGCATGGCGGCGGAGCCGGGGGCGGCGGCGTCCGCCGCAGCGGCAGCGGCAGCGGCGCCGGCGACCTCGGCCGACGGCACGACGTGCGGGCAGCCGGGCTGCACCGGCTCGATCCTCGACGGCTACTGCGACGTGTGCGGCTCGCCCGCGGTCAGCGTCGCCCACCAGGCGCAGCCGCTGTCGGGCGGCGACGCCTCGGTGGCGACCTCGGCGAGCCGGGTGCAGTCCGCCGCCATCGGCTCGCGGCTCGCGCAGTCGACCGGCACGTCGTCCACCCGGCGTACCCGCACCGGATCCCAACGGGTGCGCGCGGCCCGGCTCGGCGCCGGGCTGACCGTGGTGCCGCCGGCGCCGACCGTCGACGCGAGCAAGGCGATCAACCCGCACCCGGAGGTGCCCGAGAGCAAGCGGAGCTGCTCGAAGTGCGGCAACGCGATCGGGCGCAGCATCGACGGCCGGCCGGGACGCACCGAGGGCTTCTGCCCCCAGTGCGGGCAGGAGTTCTCGTTCACGCCCAAGCTCCAGGCCGGGGACCTGGTGGGCGGGCAGTACGAGGTGGCCGGCGCCATCGCGCACGGCGGCCTGGGCTGGATCTACCTCGCCAAGGACCGCAACGTCTCCAACCGTTGGGTGGTGCTCAAGGGCCTGCTCAACTCCGGCGACCCCGACGCGCTCGCTGCCGCGATCGCCGAGCAGCAGTTCCTGGCCCAGGTCGAGCACCCGCTGATCGTCGAGATCTACAACTTCGTGACCCACGAGGGCGCCGGCTACATCGTCATGGAGTACGTCGGCGGCAAGTCGCTCAAGCAGATCCTCAAGCAGCGGATGAGCGACAACAACGGCGACTACAACGCGCTGCCGGTCGACCAGGCGCTGGCCTTCATCCTCGAGGTGCTGCCGGCGTTCCAGTACCTCCACGACCTCGGCCTCGTCTACTGCGACTTCAAGCCCGACAACCTGATCCAGGTCGGCGACGCGGTGAAGCTGATCGACCTCGGCGGCGTACGCCGCATCGACGACGAGGACTCCGCGATCTACGGCACGGTCGGCTACCAGGCCCCCGAGGTCGCCGAGGTCGGGCCGAGCGTGGCCAGCGACATCTACACGATCGGCCGGACGCTGGTGGTGCTCTGCATGGAGTTCCGCGGCTACCAGGGCACCTACCTGCACACGCTGCCGCCGCCCGAGTCGACGCCGCTCTTCGCCCAGCACGACTCGCTCTACCACCTGATCGCCAAGTGCTGCGCCGCCGACCCGGCCGACCGCTTCGCCTCCGCCGACGAGCTGCGCGGCCAGCTCCTGGGCGTGCTGCGCGAGGTCGTGGCGGCGCGCACCGCGGGCACGGCGCTCACCTCTGCGGCCTCGGTGCTCTTCCAGGCACCGGCGGCGTCCGCGTCGGTGCTCGGCTGGGCCGAGCTGCCCGCCCTGCGTCCGGACACCACCGACGCCCAGCACGCGTGGCTCGCCAGCGTCGGCAGCGACGACCCGGCGCAGCGGCTGAAGGACCTCGAGGCCGCCCCGGAAGCCTCGGCCGAGGTGCTGCTCGCCCGGGCGCACGCCGCGCTCGAGCTCCAGGACCCGGCCCACGCCCACGCGTTCGCCGACGAGCTGCTCGCCCAGGACCCCTGGGACTGGCGGGCGGTCTGGATCGACGGGCTCGCCGCGATGCAGGAGCAGGACTGGGCCTCGGCGCAGTCGTCGTTCAACGCGGTCTACCAGCAGGTGCCGGGCGAGCTGGCCCCCAAGCTCGCCCTGGCCATCGCCTGTGAACGCGGCGGGTTGCCCGACGTCGCCGAGGGGCTCTACCTGACCTGCGTCGCGACGGACGCGACGTACGTCGCTCCCGCGGCGTTCGGCCTCTCCCGGGTGCGCGGGGCCCGCAACGACACCCAGGGCGCGGTCGCCGCGCTCGACATGGTGCCGTCGACCAGCCGCGGCTACCCGGAGAGCCGCCAGCTGCGTGCCGAGCTGCTGCTCGCCGGCAGTGGCCACGACCTCGCCGTGCTCGACCAGGCGATGCGCAGCATCGAGTCCGTGTCGATGGACGGCGCCGCCCGGCAGCGCTACACGGTGCGGATCCTGACCCAGGCGCTCGAGGTGGTGACCGACGGGAAGGCGGCCGGCGGGCCCGCGCCGACGCTGGGGAGCTACACCGCGACCGAGGACGGGCTGCGCGACGGTCTCGAGAAGGCCTTCCGCTCGTTGGCCCGCGATGCCACGGTCGTCGAGGACCGGGTCGCACTCGTCAACCAGGCCAACGCCGTACGGAGCTGGACGCTGACATGACCGACACCACCTGCCCGTCCTGCGGCGCGGTCGCCGCCGCGGGCGCGAGGTTCTGCGAGAGCTGCGGGAGCCCGCTCGACAACGCCGCCCCGGCGGCGCCCGTCGCCGCGGACGCGCTCGACGAGCTCAGCCCGATCAGCGCGCCGACGCGGCGCAAGCCGACCGACGCCCTGGTCGACACCGGCCCGCGGCCGTGCCTGGTCTGCCAGGGCACGGTCGGTCCCGACGGCTACTGCGAGACCTGCGGGGCGAAGGCGCCGACCGAGCGGGACCACTTCCGTGAGACGCCGGCGTCCTGGGTCGCCGGCGTCTGCGACCGCGGCATCGTCCACAGTCGCAACGAGGACGCGATGGCGCTGCTCGCCTCGGAGGCTCCGGGGGAGCGGGCCGTGCTCGTCGTCCTCGACGGCGTCTCCAACTCCATCGACTCCGACGTCGCGTCGCTGGCCGGCGCCAAGGCCGCGCGCGAGGCGCTGCGGACGCCGTTCCCGCAGGGGATGGGTACGCCGGCGAGCCGGACCGGCGCGATCACGCAGGTCTTCGGGGCGGCTGCCGCGGCGGCCAACGCCGCGGTCGTCCAGGTGACCGACCCGGCCTCGCCCAACCCGGCGTCGGCGACCTTCGCGGTCGCGGTCGTCGAGCGGAGCCTGCTCGCCTACGCCAACATCGGCGACTCCCGGGTCTACTGGGTGCCCGACGGCGGTCCGGCCGTCCAGCTGACGGTCGACGACTCGGCCGCCCAGCAGCAGATGGAGGCCGGCGTACCCCGCGAGGTCGCCGAGAACTCGCCCCAGGCGCACGCCATCACCAAGTGGCTCGGCCGCGACGCCCCCGACGTCACGCCGCGGACCGGGCAGCTCGAGATCACCGCACCCGGGTGGGTCGTCGCCTGCTCCGACGGGCTCTGGAACTACGCGTCCGAGCCCGACGCCCTCGCCGCCCAGGTCACCGCCGCCGGGACGAGCGAGCCGCTCGACCTCGCCCTCGCCCTGGTCGCGTTCGCCAACGCCCAGGGCGGGCGCGACAACATCACCGCCGCCGTCGCCAGGGTTTCAGGGCAGAATGCCAGCGCACCCGCGCTCGACCACCAGGAGGAGTCCGATGGCTGAGTTCACCGCCAGCGTCTACCAGAACGAGTTCCTCCCGGACGGAGGCACCGACGTCAACGCGATCGTGACCGTGACCTGCTCCGGGGCCGGCACCGCCGGCCAGACGGGCGGGGGAGCGGCCGGCGAGATCATCATCGTCGACACCTCCGGCTCGATGGGCCCCGAGACGATGGCGGCCGCCAAGCAGGCCGCCCAGGCGGCACTCGCCGAGATCGTGGACGGCACCTGGTTCGCGATCATCTCGGGCTCCGACCACGCCGAGCTGGTCTTCCCACCGGTGGCGTCCGGGCCCGGCATGGTGCCGATGGACTCCAACGCCCGTGAGGCGGCGAGCGAGGCGATCGGCCGCTTCAGCGGTGCGGGCGGTACGGCGATGAGCACCTGGCTCGACCTCGCCGGCACCATCTTCACCTCGGTGCCCGAGGTGACCCAGCGGCACGCGATCCTGCTGACCGACGGTGAGAACCGGGAGCGTCCGGGAGCCCTCGACAGCGCGATCGGCCGGGCCACCGGATTCTTCCAGTGCGACTGTCGCGGCGCCGGCACCGACTGGGTGGTCCCCGAGCTCCGCCGGATCTCCCAGGCACTGCTCGGGACGGTCGACATCATCCCGGAGCCCAGCCAGATGCAGGCCCAGTTCCAGGAGATGATGCGCGCCTCGATGGCGCGCGGCGTCGCCGACGCGCAGCTGCGGGTGTGGGCGCCGCAGGGCGCCCAGGTCCTCTTCGTCCGCCAGGTCTCGCCGTCGGTCGAGGACCTCACCGACCGCCGGGTCGAGGTCAACCCCCTCACCGGCGGCTACCCCACCGGTGCCTGGGCCGACGAGTCGCGCGACTACCACGTCGCCGTACGCGTCGCGGCGAAGGCGATCGGCCAGGAGCAGCTCGCGGCCCGGGTACAGCTCGCGATCGGCGCCGACGTCGTGGCCCAGGGCCTGGTCAAGGCCACCTGGTCGAGCAACTCCGAGCTGACCGCGCGCATCGACCAGCAGGTCGCCCACTACACGGGCCAGACCGAGCTCGCCTCGATGATCCAGGAGGGGCTGGCCGCCAAGGCCGTCGGCGACGAGCGGACCGCCACGACCAAGCTCGGCCGGGCCGTCCAGCTCGCCGCCGAGACCGGCAACGACGAGGCGACCTCCAAGCTGCGCAAGGTGGTCGACATCGACGACGAGAAGGAAGGCACGGTCCGGCTCAAGGCGGCGGTCGCCAAGGCCGACGAGATGGCGCTCGACACCGCGTCGACCAAGACCACCCGGATCAAGAAGTGAGCACCTGTCCCGCCGGGCACGAGACGACGGCCACCGACTACTGCGACACCTGCGGCATCGCCATGGACGCCGCCGCGGCTCCTGCGCCGACCGAGCCGGCGACGACCGTCGAGGCGGCCGCCAGCGGCACCTGTCCCAACTGCTCGGCGGTCAACCCGGCCAACGCGCTCTTCTGCGAGGCCTGCGGCTACGACTTCACCACCGGGTCGATGCCGCGCCCGGCCGCCGCGCCCACGACGCCCACGCCGGCGGCTCCCGAGGCGTCGGCGAACCCGTCGCCCCCGCTGACCGAGAAGTGGGTCGCGGAGATCTGGATCGACCCCGACTGGTACGTCGACCAGAAGTCCACCGACCCGCTCCCGTCGCCGGGCCTGCCCCTCGTCGTACCCCTCAAGAACACCTCGATCCTGATCGGCCGCCTGTCGCGCAGCCGCAACATCACGCCCGACATCGACCTGTCCTCCGACAACGGCATCAGCCGCCGGCACGCCCAGCTCACCACCGACGGCACCCGCTGGTTCGTCGAGGACTTGGGCTCCTCCAACGGCACCTACGTCGGCGGCAACGTCGGTGGCCTGCCCACCACCCCGCTCACGCCGGGCCAGAAGCAGGAGATCTCCGACGACGACCGCATCTACGTCGGCGCCTGGACCCGGATCGTCGTACGCCGCGCCGCCGACGGGGAGTAGCTGCTCTACCGCCGCGTCGCGATGACGACGGACGCGTCGGGGGCGACCATCACCTCGACGGCGGTGAAGCGGTCGTCGGTGAGCCACTGCTCGCGCAGGGTGTCGACGCGGCCGTAGGTGACCGGGGGCCACATCTCGCAGGGGTTGAAGTCGTCGAGCACGACCAGCCCGCCCGGCTCCATCAGGTCCGCGATCGAGTCGACGCTGACCTCGGTCGGCTCGCCCGAGTCGAGGAAGAGCAGCGAGAACGGTCCCTGGTCGAGCAGCGTCGACCAGTCGGCCGAGCGCACCTCCACCTGCGGGTCGTCCTCGAAGATGACGGCGGCAGCGTCGGCGAGCTTGGCGTCCAGCTCGGCGCTGAGGATCGTGGCGTCGCCGCGTACACCGGAGCGCAGCCACGCCGTGCCGACGCCGCAGCCGGTGCCGAACTCGGCCATTGTCCCGGTGCGGGTCGCGGCCAGGGTGGCCAGCAGGCGGCCGGTCTCGTTGCGACAGAACGAGGCGTAGCCGGCCTTGCGGGAGACGTCGAACGCGCGCTGCACGATCTCGGGAAGGTCCGGGGGAGCACTCATGCCTGCGAGTCTTTCATCGCGGGACGACTGTCTCGCATGCCGAACACTCTGTGAAATCGGCTGACCGATCGCGGGAGGGCGCCGTACGGTGGTTCCACCATGCGGAGCGTCTTCGTACTTATCGAATACCGCGGCGAGGCCTGAGAGAGGCCACCTCGCCGCGGTGATTCGGCGTTGACGGCCTCTCGATACATCTGGATCGAAGATGCCTCCGCCGCGATGGAGCGCCCAGCAGTACGGCGCAACCCGCTTCTGATGGTTTCCCTCTCAACTCGTGTGATCCACGAGCCGATTGCTCTCTTGCAACGGGTCATCTTCGTTCCAGGTGTACCGAGACCGTGCGGCACCACCTGACGAACACACACGAGAGAGAGCAGACCGATGTACGACATGTACCCCGAGTGGGGACCGGCCCAGCACCACCCCGACAACCCGCGCAGCCACGAGAACATCAGCCAGGCCGTCCAGGCTTCGCTCGACCTGCGGGACAACGGCGGCCAGCGCCCCGACGACAACTAGTCTCCGGCCCATGACTTCCTCGAACGACACCGGCACTGGCACTGGCACCGGCACGATCAGGCTCGCCGTCATCCCCGGCGACGGCATCGGGCAGGAGGTGACCTCCGAGGCCCTCAAGGTGCTCGAGGTCGCGTCGCCCGCCGGCGTGAAGTTCGAGCAGACCCGCTACGACCTCGGCGCCGAGCGCTACCTCGCCACCGGCGAGGTGCTGCCCGACTCCGTGCTCGGCGAGATCCGCGAGCACGACGCCATCCTCCTCGGCGCGGTCGGTGGCAAGCCCAACGACCCGAACCTCCCCCCGGGCATCCTCGAGCGCGGGCTGCTGCTCAGGCTTCGCTTCGAGCTCGACCACTACGTCAACCTGCGGCCGTCCCGGATCTTCCCGGGGTCGACGTCGCCGCTCGCCGACCCCGGCGAGGTCGACTTCGTGGTGGTCCGCGAGGGCACCGAGGGCCCGTACACCGGCAACGGCGGCGCCCTGCGCGTCGGTACGCCGGCCGAGGTCGCCACCGAGGTGTCGGTCAACACCGCGTTCGGTGTGGAGCGCGTCGTCCGCGACGCCTTCGCCCGGGCGCAGCGGCGACCGCGCAAGAAGCTCACCCTGGTCCACAAGACCAACGTCCTCGTGAACGCCGGCTCCGTGTGGTGGCGGCTGTTCCAGGAGGTCGCGGCGGAGTACCCCGACGTCACGACCGACTACATGCACATCGACGCGGCGATGATCTTCATGACCACCGACCCGGCGCGCTTCGACGTGATCGTCACCGACAACCTCTTCGGCGACATCATCACCGACCTCGCCGCCGCGATCACCGGCGGCATCGGCCTGGCAGCCTCCGGCAACGTCAACCCCGACCGGACGGCCCCCTCCATGTTCGAGCCGGTCCACGGCTCCGCGCCCGACATCGCGGGCCAGCAGAAGGCCGACCCCACCGCCGCCGTCCTCTCCGCGTCCCTGCTGCTCGACCACCTCGGGCACGCCGACGCCGCCGCGGCCATCGAGACCGCGGTGATCGAGGACCTGGCCGCCCGCGAGCCGGGCACGGCACGTCGTACCTCCGAGGTCGGCGACGCCATCGCCGCCCGAGTAGCCGGCTGACGCCCCTCGTCCGATCCTCCAGACGGCCGGGCACCTCTTGGTGTGCCCGGCCATCTGCATTTCGTAGGAAGGCCTACTAAGTTGTCACCCATGGAGATCAGCACGACCCCGTCGACCACGACCGTCGACGACGCCCGGCTCGCGGAGATCCTCGAGAACCCCGGCTTCGGCAACCACTTCACCGACCACATGCTCACGATCGAGTGGACGCCGGACGCCGGCTGGCACGGCGGCCGGATCGAGCCCTACGGCCCGCTCAGCCTGGACCCGGCGACCGCGGTCCTGCACTACGCGCAGGAGACGTTCGAGGGCATGAAGGCCTACCGCCACGAGGACGGCTCGATCTGGTCCTTCCGGCCGGAGGAGAACGCCGCGCGGATGGTGCGCTCCAGCCACCGGCTCGCGCTGCCCGTGCTGCCGGTCGACGACTTCGTGCAGGCCGTCGACGCGCTGGTCGCCGTCGACCAGCGCTGGGTCCCGGACGCGGCGGGGGAGAAGAGCCTCTACCTGCGACCGTTCATGTTCGCGTCCGAGGCGTTCCTCGGCGTGCGGCCGGCGCAGCACGTCACCTTCATGGTGATCGCCAGCCCCGCCGGCGCGTACTTCAAGGGCGGCGTGAAGCCGGTCAGCCTCTGGCTCACCGAGGAGTACACGCGCGCCGGCCGCGGCGGCATGGGTGCCGCCAAGACCGGTGGGAACTACGCCAGCTCGCTCGTCGCGCAGCAGGAGGCGAGCCTGCACGGCTGCGACCAGGTCGTCTTCCTCGACGGCCAGGAGGGCAAGTACGTCGAGGAGCTCGGCGGCATGAACATGTACTTCGTGCACGCCGACGGCCACATCGTCACCCCCGAGACCGGCACCATCCTCGAGGGCATCACCCGCGCCAGCATCATCGAGCTCGCGGGCAAGATGGGCCACCAGGTCGAGGAGCGGAAGTTCTCCATCGACGAGTGGCGCGAGGGCGTCGCGAGCGGCGAGATCACCGAGATCTTCGCCTGCGGCACGGCCGCGGTGATCACGCCGGTCGGTGAGCTCAAGTGGGACGGCGGCTCGGTGCCGACGCCCGACGGTGGGGGCGACCTCTGGCGCCGGATCCGCCAGCAGCTCGTGGACGTCCAGTTCGGCCGCGCCGAGGACACCTTCGGCTGGATGCACCGCATCGTCTGATCGCTGGGTGGTTTCGAGGCTCGCTCCGCTCGCACCTCAACCATCGTGCGGTGGTCGCTGCGCTCGCACCTCAACCATCGTGCGGTGGTCTGGTCGGTGGTTGAGGTGCGAGGGCCGCTAGGCCCGAGCCTCGAAACCACCCTTCGGCGTACCAGGGCTCGGACCCCGGTGGCGCGCCCGGATCGAGTAACGCTAAGGTAAGGCTCACCTAACAAGGAGAGCCTCCGATGCGCCTGCGTTCCCTGGTCGTCACCGCCGTGCTGGCACTGCCGTTGCTGGTCACGGCGTGTGGTTCGTCGGAGTCCGACGGCGGCCTCGGCGCGGACGACGACGTGGCCGCCGGATCGGTCTTCCCCGTCACCGTCGAGCACAAGTACGGCGAGACGGTGGTGCGCGCCGAGCCGAAGCGGGTCGTCAGCGTGGGGGTCACCGAGCAGGACGTGCTGCTCCAGCTCGGGGTCGTCCCGGTCGGCGTGACCGAGTGGTACGGCGAGCAGCCGGACGCCACCTGGCCGTGGGCCCACGACCTGCTCGACGGCGCGCACCCGGAGGTGCTGCACACCGACAACGGCCTCGAGTTCGAGAAGATCGCGGCCCTCGACCCGGACCTGATCGTCGGCACCAACGCGGGCCTGACGAAGAAGGACTACCAGCTGCTGTCGGCGATCGCGCCGACGATCACCAGCGACGAGGGCGCCACCGACTACTTCTCGCCGTGGCAGGACCAGGTCCTCCAGATCGCGCGCGGCCTGGGCCGCGAGGCAGATGGTCAGCAGGTCGTCGACGACCTCGAGGCCGACTACGCCGCGGTCGCCGCCGAGCACCCGGAGTGGGCGGACCTGACCGCGACGTTCTCCCAGGGCGCGCCGTACGACGGCATCCTCTACGTCTACCCGCCCGGGCTGAGCACCGACTTCCTCACCCAGCTCGGCTTCACGATGACGACCGGCTTCGAGGACTACGCGCCGGCGGGCTCCCAGGCCGAGATCTCGGCCGAGAACGTCGGCCTGATCGACGCCGACGTGGTCGTCTTCGCCACCGAGGACGAGAAGGGCTTCGACGCCCTCCAGGACTTCGGCACCATCTCGTCCCTCCCGGCGGTCGACGACAACCGCGCCGTCTACACCGACGGCACCCTCGCGGGCGCCGTCTACTTCGACACCCCGCTGAGCCGCGCCTACGTCCTCGAGAAGCTCACGCCGATGCTCGAGCAGGCGGCCGCCGGCGAGGCACCCCGAGCCTTCCCGTCCTGACCCGTCTCGGACCACCCCCCACCAAGGAGCACGATGAACCCCACCCGCCGCCGTTTCCTCGCCGGCCTCTCCGTCCTTGCCGTCGCGCCCGTCCTCGCGGCCTGCGGCAGCGACAGCGAGGGCGGCACGGCCGGCTCCGGCAGCTCGAGCCCGGCCGCCTCCGGCGGTCCCGAGGAGGGCGCCTTCCCGGTCACGATCAAGCACAAGTACGGCGAGACGACGATCGAGAAGGCCCCCGAGCGGGTGGTCTGCCTCGGGCTGACCGACCAGGACACCCTGATGGCGCTCGGCGTGGTCCCGGTCGGCATCACCTACTGGTTCGGCGACGAGAAGCTCCAGGGCGTCTACCCGTGGGCGCAGGACTACCTCGGCGACGCCGAGCTGCCCACCGTGCTCAAGGACACCAACGGCGTCGAGCTGGAGAAGGTCGCCTCGCTGGCGCCCGACCTGATCATCGGTGCCTACTCCGGCCTGACCGAGCAGGACTACAAGAAGCTGTCCGGCCTCGGCGTGCCGGTCGTCGCGCAGAACGGCGACTACGCCGACTACGGCACCCCGTGGGAGGAGGCCGCGCTCATGCTCGGCACCGCGATCGGCCAGCCGAAGGCCGCGCAGGAGCTGATCGACGGCGCGAAGCAGCTGATCGCCGACGGGGCCGCCACGCACCCGGAGTTCAAGGGACAGACCGCCGCCGTCGCCACGCCGTACGAGGGCCTCTTCCTCTACGGGCCCGAGGACCCGCGCTCGCGGCTGCTGACGGACCTCGGCTTCGACCTGCACTCGCTGATCACCGACGCCGACGACAGCGAGTTCGGTGTCTCGGTGAGCGCGGAGCGGGCCTCGGACCTCGGCGACGTCGGCGTCGCGGTCTGGTTCGACCTGGCGTCGGTCAAGCAGGTCGACACCCTCTTCCAGGGCACGACGGCCGGCAAGGAGGGGCGCTGGATGGACATCTCGGAGGCCGACGGGTCCTTCTACGTCGCCCACAGCTTCGTGACCCCGCTGAGCATCCCCTACACCCTCGAGCGCTACCTGCCGATGCTCGCGGCCGCGGCCGACGGCGACCCGAAGACCGAGGTGCCCAGCCCGGCGGCATAGCCCAGAAACTTGTCCGCCGTCGTCGCCACAACCTCAGCGGACAACAGGCAGGAGCCCGGCGCTCGTCACGGAGAGCCGGGCTCCTGTCATGCTCGCCCCATGCGTCTCAAGCTCGGTCGTCCCGACATCGGCAGGTACGCCGCCCGTTTCGACGTCCCGCCCGCGGACGGGCCGCTCGGCGTGACCTTCCTCGGCGTCGCGAGCCTGCTGCTCGACGACGGCGAGACCCGGCTGATGACCGACGGGTTCTTCTCGCGCCCCGGCCTGGCGAAGGTCGCGCTCGGCAAGGTCGCGCCGGACGTCGAGCGCATCGGCGCCGTGCTGGCGCGGGTCGGCGTGGACCGGCTCGCGGCGGTGGTCCCGGTGCACTCGCACTTCGACCACGCGATGGACTCCGCGGTGGTCGCCGACCGCACCGGCGCCGACCTGGTCGGCGGCGAGTCCACGGCGTACGTCGGGCGCGGCCACGGCCTGCCCGCGGACCGGATCCGGGTGGCGACGCCCGGCGAGCCGATGTCGTACGGCGCGTTCACGCTCACCCTGGTCGAGTCGCACCACTGCCCGCCGGACCGGTTCCCGGGCGAGATCACCGAGCCGGTCGTGCCGCCGGTGAAGGCAGGTGCCTACAAGTGCGGCGAGGCCTGGTCGATCCTGGTCGAGCACGCGAGCGGTGCGACCGCGCTGCTCCAGGGGAGCGCGGGGTACGTCGAGGGCTCGCTGGCAGGTCGACGCGCCGACGTCGCCTACCTCGGCATCGGCCAGCTCGGCGTCCAGAGCGAGGACTACATCCGCACCTACTGGACCGAGACGGTCGAGGCCGTGGGTGCGCGACGCGTGGTGCTGACGCACTGGGACGACTTCTTCCGACCGCTGGACCGCGACCTGCGGGCGCTGCCCTACCTCGGCGACGACCTCGACGTCACGATGCGGGTCCTCGACGAGCTCGCCACCCGGTCGGGAGTGACGGTGCACTTCCCGACCGTGTGGCGGCGCGAGGACCCGTGGGCCTGACGGACCGTCAGGAGGCGACGTCCTGGTCGGAGCCGAGCCAGCCGGCCAGCTCCTCCATGTACTTCGTCTGCGACGGGTAGTCCATCGACGAGGTGTCCCAGTCGTGGACCTGGCCGGCCTTGAACGCAGCGAGCCGGGCGAACGTCGGCTGCTCGCCGAGCTGCTCGATGGAGTAGGAGTTGCGTGTGGCGTTGAGGAGCACGTCGGCCTCGTAGCGGTCGGCGTTCTCCCAGCTGAGGATCTCCCAGTAGTAGTCCTTGCCGCCGATCTTCGTGAAGTTCACGCCCAGGTCCTGGTAGTACTTCAGCGCCGGGTCGTCGGGTGCCTTGGCGAGGTAGAGGCCGTCCCCGTCCGCGTACATCGGGATCACCGAGAGCCCGCTCTTCGCGGCCTCGGCCAGGTCGTCCGACGCCGCCTCGAAGGCGGCCTTGTCCTCGGCGACCTGGCTGCCCTCGCCGGTGTCGACCCCGAGGGAGGTGACCAGCTCCTCGTTGGTCTCGATGACGTCCTTCATCGAGCCGACCTGGGCGACGGCGACGACGGGCGCGATCTCCTTGATCTTGGCCAGCTGGGCCTTGTCCTTGAACCCGTACATCTCGTCGGGGGTGTCGCCGTCGTACGACGTCGCGACGATGAGGTCGGGCTTCGCCGCGGCGAGCTTCTCGAGGCTGATCTCGCCGTACGTCTCGCCGACGACCTCGGTCTGGGACAGGTCGAAGTCGTCGAACATCGAGTCGTCCTGCGGGGCCATCCAGGTGAAGATCGCGACCGGCGTGATCCCGAAGTGCCACAGGGCCGCAGCCGCGTCGCCGTACGCCGCGATCCGCACCGGCGTCTTGTCGAGCTCGACGGTCTGGCCGAGGTCGTCGGTGTAGGACCACGGGCCGGAGCTCGGGGTGGCGCTGCTGCCAGCGGCGGGGGCGTCGCCGCCGTCACTTCCGCAGGCGGCCAGGACGAGGGCGGTCGCCAGGGCGACGCCGCCGGCCAGCAGGCGGCGCCTGCCCAGGGAGTGGGAGCGGTCAGGAGTTCGGCGCATCGGCGAGCTCTTTCTGATCGGTGGTGGGGGACACCTCGACCGTGGCGGCCGAGGAGGTGGGGACGACGATCGGGAGGCCGGTGCGTGGATCGGGCAGCACGTCGGCATCGAGCCCGAAGGTCTCGAGCAGCAGGGCGGGCGTGAACACCTCGTGCGGCGTGCCCTCGGTGACGATGACGCCGTCCTTCATCACCACGATCACGTCGCTGTAGCGGGCGGCGAGGTTGAGGTCGTGGAGGACCATCACCACCGTGCGGCTGCGCTCGCGGTTGAGTCGGGTGACCAGGTCGAGGACCTCCACCTGGTGGGCGAGGTCGAGGTACGTCGTGGGCTCGTCGAGCAGGAGCAGGTCGGTGTCCTGGGCGAGCGTCATCGCGATCCACGCGCGCTGGCGCTGGCCGCCGGAGAGCTGGTCGAGCGGGCGGTCGCGCAGGTCGGCGGTGTCCGTCATCTCCAGCGCCGCGTCGACGATCCGCTCGTCCTCGGGCGACCACTGGCTGAACCAGCGCTGGTGCGGGTGCCGGCCGCGACCCACCAGGTCGCGCACCAGCAGGCCGTCGGGGGCGATCGGGCTCTGCGGCAGCAGCGCCATCGTGCGGGCGACGTCGCGGGTGTGCAGCTCGGTCAGGGGGGTGCCGTCGAGGTGGACCGATCCGCTCGTCGGCTTCAGCAGCCGCGCCATGGTCCGCAGCAGGGTGGACTTGCCGCACCCGTTGGGGCCGACGATGGTCGTCACCTTGCCGTCGGCGAGCGAGATCGAGAGGTCGCGGACGACCGGGTCGGCGCCGTACCCGACGGTGACGGAGTCGGTGCGCAGTCGGGTGCTGGTGGCGGGAGTCATGCGGAGACCTTCCGGTTTCGGCGGAGCAGCAGCCAGATCAGGTACGGCGCGCCGATGGCCGCCGTGACCAGTCCGGCCGGGAGCGGGAACGGGATGACCACGCGGGTCACGAAGTCCGCGCCGACCACCAGGCACGCGCCGAGCACCATCGAGGCGAGCATCGGCGGGCGGGAGCCAGCGGTCAGCCGCAGCGCGATCTGCGGCACGACGAAGGCGACGAACTCGAGCGGTCCGACGGCGGAGACCGAGACCGCGACCAGGCCGACGGCCGCGACCAACGTCATCAGCTGGGTGAGCTGGAGGCGTACGCCGAGGCCGCGTGCCGAGTCGTCGCCGAGCTGGAGCGCGTTGAGCGAGCGGGCGAGCAGGATCGCGACCGGCACGAGCACGGCGAGGGTCCACAGCAGCGGCGTCGCCTGCTCCCAGCCGCGTCCGTTGAGGGAGCCGTTGAGCCAGACCTGGGCGCTCGCCGCGTCCTGGATCCGTGCCTTCACCAGGAGCCACGACGTGCCCGCCGACAGGGCGAAGCTGAGGCCGATGCCGATCAGCACCAGCCGCTGGCCGTCGATCCCGCGCCGCCACGAGAGGCCGTAGAGGAGCACGGCGGTGAGGAGCGCGCCGGCGAACGCCGCGACCGGCAGCCCGACGGTCTGGAGGGTGCCGGCGACCAGGCCGCCGCCGTACCCCGAGGCTCCCGAGAGGACGATGACGCCGACCGCGCCGAGGGCCGCGCCCTCGGTGACGCCGAGGATGTCGGGGCTGGCGAGCGGGTTGCGGGCGAACGTCTGGGTCAGGGCGCCGGCGAGGCCGAGGGCGGCGCCGACCAGGATCGCCACCAGGGTCTGCGGGAGCCGCAGCTCCGTCACGATGAACCGCTGGCCCGGGTCGCCGCCGCCGAGCAGGGTGCGGACGACGTCGGCCACTGGGATCTGGAAGTCGCCCATCGACAGGTCGAGGGCGACCAGCGCGGCCAGCACCAGCAGGGCGCCGACGACCACGAGCCCGGCCCGCATCGGGACCAGCCAGGAGAACGGGCCGACCCGCAGCGGGGTGCTGAGCGTGGGGGAGTAGCGCGGCTTCTCGCGCGTCAGCGTGCTCATATCCGCACCATCCGGGTCCGGCGGACGAGGTAGATGAAGATCGGGCCGCCGATCAGCGCCATCACGATGCCGACCTGGAGCTCGCCGGGGCGGACCACGACCCGGCCGATGATGTCGGCGCCGATGACCAGCAGACCGCCGATCAGGCCGGAGTAGGGGATCACCCAGCGGTAGTCGACGCCGCCGAAGTGCCGCGCGACGTGGGGCACGACCAGCCCGACGAACCCGATCGGGCCACAGGCCGCGGTCGCGGCACCGGTCAGCATCATCACGCCGAGCACGCCGATGATCTTGTGCCGCATCGGGTGCAGCCCCAGCGACGCGGCGACGTCGTCGCCGAGCTGGAGCAGGTTGAGGGTGGAGCCGCTCATCGCGGCCAGCACCAGGCCGGTGACCATGAAGGGCAGCACCTGCCAGAAGACGTCCATGCCGCGCCCGGACACCGACCCGACCGCCCAGAACCGGTAGGCGTCCAGGGTGTCGATGTCGCGCAGGATCACCGCCTGGGTGAGTGAGATCAGCAGCGCGCTGACGGCCGTGCCGGCCAGCACCAGCGAGACCGGGTCGGGTCCGCCCTTGGTCGAGCCGATCGCGAACACGGCGGCGGCCGCGAGACCCGCGCCGGCGAGCGAGAACCAGGCGTAGCCCGTCAGGTCATGGACGCCGAAGACGTAGATGCCGATCACCACGGCGAACGCCGCGCCGGCCTCGACGCCGAGCAGCCCCGGGTCGGCCAACGGGTTGCGCGTGTGGCCCTGCATCAGTGCCCCGGCGATGCCCAGCGAGATGCCCACGGCGAGCGCCAGGACCGTGCGGGGGATGCGCAGGTCGTGCACGATGGTCGAGGCGTCCGACCCGTCGGGGTGGAAGAGCACGTCGATCACCGTGCCGAGCGAGATCGGCCGGCTCCCGATCGCCAGGCTGGCCAGCCCGGCGACCACCAGGAGCAGGACCAGCACGACGAGGCCGCGGACGGAGCCGCGGCGCAACGCCGGCGGAGCTGCGGTCGGCGCGGCCGGACGCGGGGTGGTGGTGGACATGGGTTCCTTCAGGGAGTGGCAGGTAAGCCTTACCTTACTTGCAGTCCGGCTCGCAGAGGCAGCGGGTGCTCACCTCCCGGGCAACCGGCCTGCCCGCAGGTAACCTCGGGCCGTGACGACGTCCCCCTCGCCCGACGGCTCGACCGGGCGGTCGACCGTCGGCGGGTACACCCTGCTGACCAAGCTCGGCGAGGGCGGGATGGGCGTCGTGCACCTGGCTCGGCGGGGCGACGGGGACCGGGTGGCGCTCAAGGTGCTCCGGCCGCACATCGTCGGCGACGACGAGGCCCGCCACCGGCTGGCGCGCGAGGTCTCCTCGCTCAAGCGGGTCACCAGCCCGTGGGTCGCGGGGATCGTCGACGCCGACCCGTGGGCCCCGGTGCCGTACGTCGCGACCCGCTACGTGCCCGGGCTCTCGCTGCACGACCTGATCGTCGAGGAGGGCCCGATCGAGGGCCCGGACCTCTACTGGTTCGCCGCCGGGCTCGCCGAGGGCATCACCTCCGTGCACGCCGTCGGGGTGCTCCACCGCGACGTCAAGCCGTCCAACGTGCTGATGGAGGGCCGCACCCCGATCCTCATCGACTTCGGGCTGGCCCGGGTCGCCGACGACCCCAAGCTCACCCACACTGGCTGGCTGCTCGGCACGCCGGGCTACCTGGCCCCCGAGATCCTGTACGGCGAGGACGCCACGGCCGCCTCCGACGTGCACTCGTGGGCGGCGACCGTCGCGTACGCCGGCATCGGGCACCCGCCGTTCGGCCGAGGCCCCTCGATGGCGATCATGGACCGGGTCCGGCGCGGCCAGTTCGACCTGACCGGCCTGCCCGACGACCTGCGCCAGGTGGTCGCGTCCGCGCTCGACCCGGAGCCGCACCACCGGCCCACGCTCCCGCAGATCCTCGCCTGGCTGCGGCCGCTGACCACCCGCCGCGACGCGCCCCCGGTCGCTCCGCCGGCCGCGGTCGAGCACGACCCCTACACGGTCCCGCTCGCCCTCGCGTCGCAGGCCGGCGCCGACGACGAGACCGACGTCTGGCCCGGCCACAACTCCCCCGAGCCGTTCACGCTCGCGCTCCCGCCCGAGGGGGCGACCGAGCTCGCGCCGGGCGAGTGGTCGACGAGCGAGTGGCAGGAGCCGCCCGTGCCGACGGCCGACCGCCTCCGGCGCGGCAGCCTGCTCGGGGCGCTCGGGCTGGCAGCCGGGGCCGGCGCCGCGGCGTACCCCTGGCTGACGGTGACGCTCCTGCTGGTCGTGACGTGGCTGACCCGCAGCATCTCGCTGGCGGCCTCGGCGCACGGCCAGCGGCGGCAGTTCCGCGGCCGCAAGTGGTACGACGGCGTGCAGCTGCTCGTCGCCGCTCCGTGGCACCTGGTGCAGTCGATCCCGGGCGCGGTGCTGCTCGGCCTCTGGGCGCTCGGGCTCGCGTCGGCGGCGGCACTGATCTGCTACGCGATCGCGACCGGCGTCGAGCTGGCGCTCTTCGTCTGCGGACTGGTGCTCGCCGGCTCGCTGTGGTGGGGACCGGGCGGGTCCCGGCTGCGTGGGCCGGTCGGCTGGGTCGTCAACCCGCTCGCGGCGAAGCCGCGTCGGTGGGTGGTCGCCCTCGTCGTGGTGCTGCTCGGGGCCGGCGTCCTGGGCTTCCGTGCGGACCTCTCCGGCGCGAGCTGGGACCCCGCCGGCGGTGAGCCACATGTCGAGATGCCTGGTCGATGACGCGATCGCCGTGGCACGATGGCGACGTGCATCACAGCGTCATCATTATTTCGTAGCGCGTCGCCGCTCCCGACCGGGAACCCGACGCGCCGACCTCTCGTACTCCGAGAGGTTTTTTTGTGCCCGCAGATGAGTCAGTGAGAGAGAACCGATGGACCTGCACGGCGACTTCCACGTCTACGACACCACCCTGCGTGACGGCGCGCAGCAGGAGGGGCTGAGCCTCTCCGTCGCCGACAAGCTGTCGATCGCGCGCCAGCTCGACGACCTGGGGGTCGGGTACATCGAGGGCGGGTGGCCCGGCGCCAACCCCAAGGACACCGAGTTCTTCCGTCGTGCGGCCGCCGAGCTCGACCTGCGCAACGCCCGGCTGGCCGCCTTCGGAGCCACCCGGCGGGCCGGGGTGCGGGCGGCCGACGACCCGTTGGTCGCGGCGCTCCGGGACAGCAGCGCGGGCGTCGTGACGCTGGTGGCGAAGTCGCACGACCGGCACGTCGAGCTGGCGCTGCGGACCACGCTCGAGGAGAACCTCGCGATGATCCGCGACACCGTCACCCACCTGCGCGAGGAGGGGCAGACGGTCTTCCTCGACGCCGAGCACTTCTTCGACGGCTACCGCGCCAACCGCGACTACGCGCTCGAGGTGCTGCGCACGGCGTACGACGCGGGCGCCGAGGTGATCGCGCTCTGCGACACCAACGGCGGGATGCTGCCCGGCTGGGTCGCCGACGTCGTCCACGACGTCCGGGAGAACGCCCAGGTCCGGGTCGGCATCCACTGCCACAACGACACCGGCTGCGCGGTCGCCAACACGCTGGCCGCCGTCGACGCCGGCGCGACGCACGTGCAGGGCACCATCAACGGGTACGGCGAGCGCACCGGCAACGCCGACCTCGTCTCCGTGGTCGCGAACCTCGAGCTCAAGCTGGACAAGCGGGTGCTGCCGCAGGGCCTGCTCGGCGAGGCGACCCGGATCGCGCACGCGGTCGCGGAGGTCACCAACTTCCCGCCCGCGTCGCGGCAGCCGTACGTCGGCAGCTCGGCCTTCACCCACAAGGCCGGCCTGCACGCGAGCGCGATCAAGGTCGACCCGGACCTCTACCAGCACATGGACCCGTCGGGCGTCGGCAACGACATGAGGCTGCTGGTCTCCGACATGGCCGGTCGCGCCTCGATCGAGCTCAAGGGCCGCGAGCTCGGCTTCGACCTGTCCGGAGACCGGGAGCTGGTCACCCGGATCACCGAGCGGGTCAAGGTGCTCGAGAACAGGGGCTTCACCTTCGAGGCGGCCGACGCGTCGTTCGAGCTGCTCCTCGTCGAGGAGGTCGAGGGCACCCGGCCGTCGTACTTCGAGGTCGAGTCGTGGCGGGTCATCACCGAGACGCGCCCCGGTGACGACGCCGTCTCGGAGGCGACCGTGAAGCTGAAGGCCGACGGCGTCCGCTACGTGCAGACCGGCGAGGGCAACGGTCCGGTCAACGCCCTCGACCAGGCGCTGCGCGAGGCGATCGGCCTGGCCTACCCGGGTGTCGCGAAGTTCGAGCTGATCGACTACAAGGTGCGGATCCTCGACCAGGGCCACGGCACCGACGCCATCACGCGGGTGCTGATCGAGACCACCGACGGCGAGGCGTCGTGGGTGACGGTCGGGGTCGGCGCCAACGTCATCGAGGCGTCCTGGGGTGCGCTCGTCGACGGCGTCACGTTCGGGCTGCGGCGCCAGGAGGCGTGACGATGCGGCCGACCAGGTCGACCCAGCCGTCGTAGAAGCGGTCGACCGGGAAGCCGTCGAGCGAGACCTGCTCGAGGATCGGGAGCTCCAGCGGCGCCAGGATCGCGACCGCGAGCAGGGGTACGTCGCCGGTGACCCCGAGCTGCGAGAGCAGGTAGCGCACGTGGGTCGCCGCGAACGAGTAGGCGCCCGACGCGCGCGCCCCCGAGCGGCCCGCCTCGCGGATCAGGTCGGCGTGCAGCAGGGTGGTCTCGAGCCGGGTCCGGCCGAACGCGAGCAGCCGGTCCCACGCCTCCGCGCCCGGACCGAGCGGAGCCGGTCCGCTCATCACCAGCGCCTGCCACTCGGTCTCGGAGTGGTCGAGCACCGCCGCCATCAGCCCCTCCCGGGACTCGAACCGGCGGAAGAGCGTGCCCTTGCCGACGCCGGCCGCGGTCGCGACCGCCTCCATCGTCACCGCGTGCGCCCCGTCGCGCTCGACGAGCTCCTTGGCCGCGTCGAGCAGGCGCTCGCGGTTGCGCGCGGCGTCGCGGCGCTCCAGCGGGGGAGCGCCGAGGAGCGGGAGCAGGTGTGGCTCGGACATCGTCGGCCGAGCCTAGTGAGCCAGCCCACGGCGCGCCTCGGAATAGAAAACGGACCGTGGTCCGTTTTGCAGGTCATGACTCACACCACGATCGCCGTCCTCGTCGGCAGCCTCCGCAGCGACTCCGTCAACCGCCAGCTCGCCGAGGTGCTGCGTGGCCAGGCACCCGAGGACGTCAGCATCGAGATCATCGACGGTCTCGGCGAGGTCCCGTTCTACAACCAGGACCTCGACACCCCCGACGACATCCCGGCCTCGGCCGCCCGCCTGCGCGACCAGGTCTCGCGCGCCGACCGGGTGCTCGCCGTGACGCCCGAGTACAACGGCCGGATGCCCGCCGTCCTCAGCAACGCGATCGACTGGCTCTCGCGGCCGTACGGCGCGGGCGCGCTGGTCGGCAAGCCGTTCGGCGTCGTCGGCGTGACCCCCACGCCGTACGGCGGCCAGTGGGCGCACGCGGACGCCGTCCGCTCCGCCGGGATCGCCGGCGCGAAGGTCGTCGAGGACGTCACCGTCTCGCAGTCGGCCCTCGAGGTCGACGTGCTGACCGACCCCGACGTGCTGGCCCGGCTCACCAACGCCGTGCGCGTGCTCGTCGACTACGACGCGGAGCAGGCCGCCGCCTGACCGGCTGTCCCCGCAGGAGCTAGCGTCGGGTCGTGGCCGAACTCCATGACCTGACCGCGCTCGAGCAGGGCGACCTGGTGCGCCGACGCCAGGTCTCGCCGCTCGAGCTCACCGAGCACTACCTCGAACGCGCCGACCGGCTCGACTCGGTCGGCGCGTTCGTCACGCTCACCCCCGAGCTGGCGCGGGAGCGCGCCGCCGGTCTCGAGCCCGGTGCCGACGACGGGCCGCTCTTCGGCGTGCCCACCGCGATCAAGGACCTCAACCTGACGGCCGGGGTCCGCACGACCTTCGGCTCCGCCGCGTTCGCCGACCACGTGCCCGAGGTCTCCGACGGTGTGACCCTGTCTCTCGAGGCCGCGGGGCTGGTGAGCCTGGGGAAGACGAACGCCCCGGAGTTCGGCTCGCCCTGCTACACCGAGCCCGACGTGGCCCCGCCCGCGGTGACGCCGTGGGACCGCACCCGCACGGCGGGAGGCTCGTCCGGCGGAGCGGCGGCGGCGGTCGCCGCCGGGCTGGTCCCGCTCGCCCAGGGCTCGGACGGCGGTGGCTCGATCCGGATCCCGGCCTCCTGCTGCGGCCTGGTCGGCCTCAAGCCGACGCGCGGTCGGATCAGCGGTCACCCCATGTACGGCGACCCGGTGGGTTTGGCCACGGCCGGACCGATCACGCGGACCGTGGCCGACGCGGCGGCGATGCTCGACGTGCTCGCCGGTCGTCGGGTGGGAGATCCGTCCTGGGCGCCACCTCCTTCCGAGAGCTTCCTGGCGGCCAGCCGCCGCGATCCGGGGCGGCTGCGGATCGGTCGGTTCATCACACCAGTCATCACCGACACTCCCGTCGACGCCGAGTGCCAGCGGGCCTGGGAGGACGCCTCGCGGCTCCTGGAGTCGCTCGGCCACGAGGTCGAGGACGTGCCGGTCCCGCTGCCGCGCGAGGCGGTGCCGGTCTTCGAGACCTGCTGGGCGGTGCTGACCGCGCTCTCCGCCGTACCTCCCGAGAAGGAGCACCTGCTCCGCCCGCTCACCCGCTGGCTCTCTGCTCGCGGCCGGGCGGTGAGCGGACCGGAGTTCGGGCTCGCGATCGGCGCGATGCGGCGCTTCGCCGCCGACGCCCTGACCGCACTCGCGCCGTACGACGCGGTGCTGACGCCGACCCTGGCGTCGCCGCCGGTGCTGGTCGGCGCGATGCGCGACGACGAGGACCCGCAGGCCGACTTCGACGCGCAGAAGGCCTTCACCCCGTGGACGTCGGCCTGGAACGTCACCGGCATGCCGGCGGTCTCGCTGCCGCTGCACTTCACGCCCGACGGGCTCCCGGTCGGCGTGATGATCGCGGCCCGGCCGGCCGAGGAGGAGCTGCTGCTCGCGCTTGCCAGCCAGGTCGAGGCCGCCGCGCCCTGGGCGGACCGGAGGCCACCCCAGTGGTAGACGCAGTGGTGACGCTGCGTCACACCGCCCAGGTGGACCGGACCGAGCTCGCGGCGGCACGCGAGCTCTGCTTCGCGTCGTTCGACCCGTTCGGCGACGAGGACTGGTCGCACGCCCTCGGCGGCGAGCACGCGCTGGTGCACGACGGCGGATCGGTCGTCGCCCACGGTGCCGTCGTGCTCCGCCGCCTCCTCGTCGACGGACGCTGGCTGCGCTGCGGGTACGTCGAGGCCGTCGCCGTCGACGAGACGCACCGGGGACGCGGCCACGGGCACACGGTGATGGCCGCCCTCGAGGCGCTGGCACCCGGCTACGACCTGCTCGGCCTCTGCGCCTCGCAGGCCGGCCGTCCCCTCTACGAGTCGCGCGGCTGGCTGCGCTGGCGCGGACCGACCTCGGCCCTCACGCCCGACGGCGTGGTGGCCACGCCCGACGAGGACTCCATCTACGTCCTCGGCGGAGCGTTCGACCTCGATGCACCGATCACCTGTGACTGGAGAGAAGGAGACCTGTGGTGAGTGAGCTGACGCCGTACCTCTGCGTGGCGGACGCGCGGGCCGCGATCGACTGGTACGTCGACGTCCTCGGCGCCGAGGTCACCTTCGAGCCGATCGTCATGGACGACGGGCGCGTCGGACACGTCGAGCTGGCCGTCGACGGGGCGAGCTGGATGATGTCGGACGAGTTCGAGTCCGCCGGCGTCGCGCGACCCGACCCGACCCGCGGCAACGCGGTCTCGCTGCACCTCACGGTCGCGGACGTCGACGCCGCGTGCGCCCGGGTCGTGGCCTCCGGGACCGCCCTGGACCGCGGCCCGGAGGACAGCCCGCCCGCCGGTCGGGTGGCGGTCTTCCGGGATCCGTTCGGTCATCGCTGGTTCCTCAACCAACGCCTCTGAGAGGGTGAGGACATGAGTCGTCCTGTCGTCGTCGTCGTGGGTGCGGGCCCGGGGGTGAGCGGTTCCGTGGCGCGCCGCTTCGCGCGCGAGGGGTACGACGTCGGCCTGCTCGGCATCGATCAGGAGCAGCTCGTCCAGCTGGCCGGCGAGCTCGAGGCGCTCGGCTCCGCCGTCGGTCACACCGTCGTCGACGTCACCGACGTGGGCGAGACGACGGCCGCGATCCAGCGGTTCGGTGGGTTCGCCGACCGGATCGACGTCCTGCACTTCAACCCCAGCGCCTTCCGCGAGAAGCACCCGCTGGACCTCACGGTCGCCGAGCTCCTCGACGACGTCGCGCTCGGCGTCGGGGCCCTGCTGACCAGCGTGCAGGCGGCGCGTCCGTTCATGTCGGCGGGCGGCCGGGTGACGGTGACGGGCAGCATGGCCGCCGACAAGCCCTGGAACCAGGCCGCCTCGCTCGGCGTCCAGAAGGCCGGCGTACGCAACCTCGTGCACAGCCTCGACACGACCCTCCAGCCCGACGGCATCCGGGCCGTGTCGGTGACGGTGCGCGGCACGCTGTCGCGCGAGGGCGCGTTCACCCCCGACCGGGTCGCCGAGGCGATCTGGGCCGCGGCCCACCAGGACGAGGCCGACTGGCGCACCGAGGTGCCCTACTCCGGATGAGCAGGCGAGCCCGGGTCCAGGACGTGCACGACGTCGCGCTCGCGATGCCGCACGCTGTCGTCTACGACCCGGACGCCGAGCGCCCCGTCTACCAGGTCGGCGGCAAGTCGTTCGTGTTCTTCCGCTCGCGCCGCCCGGACGCCTTCGACCCCGAGACGGGGGAGCGCTACGACGACGTGATCGTCTTCTGGGTCGCGGACGAGGTCGAGAAGCAGGCGATGGTGCTCGACGAGACCACGCCGTACTTCACGACCCCGCACTTCGACGGGCACCCGTCCGTGCTGCTGCGCGCCAGCCGGATCGGTGAGCTCACCCGTGACGAGGTCGCCGAGGTGGTCCAGGACGCATGGCTCTCGCGGGCGTCCAAGCGGCGTGCTGCCGACTGGCTCGCCGAGCATCCGCCACACTGACCGGCGTGTACTCCCGCTGGCTGGCCCTCGCGGCGGTGACGTACGCCGTGGTCCACCACCTCGGGCTGCTGCCCGACGGGCTCGGCGCCGGCCCCGACGACACCCGCTGGGCCGACTGGCTCGACCTGCTCGTCCCGTGGCTCGTGCTGGTGCCGGCGGCGCTCACGCTGCGCGCGGCACCGGCGTCCGAGCGCACCTGGTGGCTCTTCGGCGCCGGCGCCCTCGCCTACGCGTCCGGTCACGGCATCCACCTCGCCGGCAACTCCGTCGGCAACGCCCACCCCAGCGACACCGCCCACCTCTGGGACGAGGTCGTCGGGCACGCGCTCTGGTACGCCGGGGTCGCGCTGGTCTTCTGCGCCCTCGCCCGCACGATGGTCGACCGGCCGCGACCGGGCTGGGTCGGCTACCTGCTGGCGCTCGCCGTCGGCCTCACCTGGGCCAGCAACGCCCTCGGCGGCGGGCCGCTGGTGCTCGCCGTCGTGGTGGCACTGCTCGCTTGCGGCTTCGGCTGGCGGCACCGCAGCGGACTGCCGGTGGTGCTGCTGGTCGGGTTCGCACCGGTCGTACCCGTGCTGCTGGCGGCTTGGCTCGTCTGAGTCATCCGTCGCCGAGCCCGCGGGCGTGCAGGGCGTCGCCGGTCTCGTGCGCCCGCGCCACGACGCGGATCACGAACGGGGTGAGGAACGCCCGCGGGTGCCGGACTCCCCGGGCTCGGGCGGCGTCGCGGGTCTCGAGCGCCAGCGCCACGGTGCCGGGCAGCGCCTGGATGGCGAGGCCGAAGGCCAGGGCCACCCGCTCCGGGTCCACGCCGACGTGACGCAGGGGAGTGATCCACCGGATGAACGCGTCCAGCATCGCGTTGACCGGCGAGGTCGTGCTGACGACGATCGCGGCCAGGGCCAGCGCCACCAGGTCGACGAGCGTCTCGGTCGCCTTCACGGGTCCGTAGAGCAGCCACTGGAGCGCGGCGAAGATCAGGGCGCCGATCAGGACCGGCCGCAGCGACCGCAGCAGCAGCCGCAGGTCGACCCGGGCGACGAGCGCGGCGACCACCGCGATCGCGAGGAAGCCGAACGCCGCCGGCATGCTCCGCACCAGCACCACGCTCAGGCTGAAGACCGCGAGACCGCCGACCTTCGCCCCGACCCAGGCGCGGTGCAGGGGAGAGGTGCCGGGCTGGTAGACCCCGAAGAGGTACGACGGGTTCACGTGCTCACCCCGGCACCGTCGACAGGTAGTCCGCGACCGCCTCGTCGGCGGGTCCGTCGAAGCGCACCCGAGCGTCCTCGACGACCAGCACCCGGTCGCACCGGCGGGCGAGGTCGAGGTCGTGGGTGACGAGCAGCAGCTGTTGGGGGAGGCCGAAGAGCACGTCGGCCACGCGGCGCGTGTTCGCGAGGTCGAGCAGGGTCGTCGGCTCGTCGGCGACCAGGATCGCGGGCTCGGTCGCGAGCACACCGGCGAGGGCCAGCAGCTGGCGCTGGCCGCCGGAGAGGCTGTGCACGCTGAGGGTCGCCCGCTCGCCGAGGCCGAACCGCTCCAGCACCGCCAGCGCCTGACGGCGCCGCTCGCCGGCGTTGCGGACCGACCGGCGCAGTGACAGCTCGACGTCCTCGACGCAGGTCGGCATCACCAGCTGCGCGGACGGGTCGGTGAAGCAGAAGCCGACCCGGCGGCGTACGGCGGCACCCTCGCGCGCCACGTCGAGCCCGTCGACCAGCACCCGGCCCGACGTCGGCGTCACCAGGCCGTTGACGAGCCGGACCAGCGTGGACTTGCCCGAGCCGTTGGCGCCGATCAGTCCGACGCGCTGCTCGGTGAGGCGGAGCGTGGTCGGCTCGAGGATGACGACGTCGCCGTCGGGTCCCGGAGCGGTGACTCCCGCCGCCTCGAGCTCGATCAGCGGCATCGAGGGGTCAGCGCCGCCCGAGCAGGCGCGGGAAGGCGCGGTGCACCTCGGCGGCCACGAGGGCGACGAAGAGCGACTTGACGATGTCGCCGACCCAGAAGGGGGCGTCGAACGTGATCGCGTCGCTCCAGGTCACGTCGAGGTAGAGCTTCATGCCGACGATGCCGCAGACGTGGTTGAGCACGGTGCCGGCCATCGCGGCGACGAAGACGAAGACCGCGCGGGTGCGGTAGGCGCCGAAGACGTACTGCACGAGGAATCCGGCCAGCGCCGCCGCGACCGGGAACGACCACAGGTAGCCGGCCGAGACACCGGTGAACGCGGCGAGCCCGCCGGTGTGCCCCGCGAAGACCGGCAGCCCGATCGCGCCCAGCACCAGGTAGAGGCTGACCGAGAGGAAGCCGCGCACCGCGCCCAGCACGCAGCCCGCGAGCAGCACGCCGAAGGTCTGGAGCGTGATGTCCACGCCCGCACCACCGACGGGGATGCCGCCGATGACCGCGCACGCGGCGATGAGTGCCGCGAAGGCGGCGATCAGCGCCAGGTCGGTCGCGGTGGACCGCTGGCGCGGTGCCGCGGTCGTGGTCTCGGCGGAAGTGGTGGGAGTCTCGGCCATCGTCATGCTCGGTTCCTTCGGACGGACCTGAACGGTGTTCAGGTGAACGCCGTTCAGGTTAGGGTTCGGACCGTCCCCGGTCAATCGTGACCGAGGAGGAGGTCGACGGGAAGGGTGTGACGTGCGCTACCACCGCGAGGACGTCGTCGACCGCGCCCTGGTCGTGCTCGACACCTACGGTCTCGCCGACCTGACGATGCGGCGGCTCGGCACCGAGCTCGGCGTGCAGCCCAGCGCGCTCTACCACCACTTCCCGAACAAGCAGCGGCTGCTCGCGGCCGTCGCCGACGAGGTCCTGGCCCGCGGCCGCCGCGCGCCGCGCCCCTCCGCCTGGGACGACCGGGTCACGGCCGTCTGTGCCGAGCTGCGCGACGCGATGCTCGCCTACCGCGACGGCGCCGAGCTGGTCGCGACCGTGCGCTCCTTCGGGCTCGGCGCCGCCACGCCGTACGACGAGCTGGCGGCCGCGCTCGAGGACGGCGGCCTCGGAGCGGACCTGGTCCCCACCGCTGCGCGCACGCTGCTGCACTTCGTCTTCGGTCACGCCGTCGACGAGCAGACCCACCTCCAGGCCGGGTCGGTCGGCGCGATCGACGACGCGCCCCGTGACGACTCCGACTTCGCGCTCGGTCTCACCATCGTGGTCGACGGGATCAGGGTCCTGGCCGGTCGACCTACAGTGGCAGGGTGACCACGCGAACCCTCGGCAACGACCTCACCGTCTCGCCGCTCGGCCTCGGCTGCATGGGCATCAGCCAGAGCTTCGGGCCCTCACCGGACAAGCCGCTGATGATCGACTTCCTCCGTGATGCCGTCGAGCACGGTGTCACGTTCTTCGACACCGCCGAGGTCTACGGCCCGTTCGTGAACGAGGAGGTCGTGGGCGAGGCGCTTGAGCCGGTCCGCGACCGGGTCGTGATCGCGACGAAGTTCGGCTTCGCCATCCACGAGGGTGACCACGGTGGCGGCGTGAACAGCCGACCGGACCACATCCGCGCCGCGGTCGACGGCTCGCTCCGGCGGCTGCGCACCGACGTGATCGACCTGCTCTACCAGCACCGGGTCGACCCCGACGTGCCGATCGAGGACGTCGCCGGCACGGTCAAGGAGCTCATCGAGGCCGGCAAGGTGCGCCACTTCGGCCTGTCCGAAGCAGGCCCCAGCACGATCCGACGGGCGCACGCCGTCCAGCCCGTGACCGCGCTGCAGAGCGAGTACTCGCTGTTCTGGCGCGAGCCCGAGGACTCGGTGCTCGCCACGGTCGAGGAGCTCGGGATCGGGTTCGTGCCGTTCAGCCCCTTGGGTCGTGGCCTGCTGACCGGCCAGGTCACCGCCGACGCCACCTTCGGGGAGGGCGACATCCGCTCGACGCTGCCGCGCTTCGCCCCGGAGGCGCTCGCCACCAACATCGAGCTGGTCGACAAGGTGAAGGCGATCGCTGCTCGCCTCGGCGCCACCCCGGGCCAGGTCGCCCTGGCCTGGCTGCTGGCGCAGAAGCCGTGGATCGTGCCGATCCCCGGGACCCGGCGCCTCGAGCGGCTCGACGAGAACCTCGGCGCCGCCGACCTCGACCTCACGGCCGAGGACCTCGCCGACCTGACCGCGGCGTCCGACAGCGTCAAGGTGGTGGGGGACCGCTACCCCGAGGCGATGCAGGCGATGATCGACCGGAGCTAGCCCGACACACAGAGCTCGTTGCCGTCCGGGTCGGCGTACGTCGTGTCGTCGAGACGGGTCGCTCCGAGTGCTGTCAAGGCGTCGGGATCCGGTACGTCGAGGCGCAGTCGCAAGCGGTTGCGGCCCACCTTCGGTCGGTCCGCGGGTCCGCCCCAGCTGATCTTCGTGCCACCCCGGGGCGACTGGATCGCCGTCTCCTCACCCTCGTCCCAGACCAGCGGCCAGCCCAGCAGCCGGTGCCAGAAGAGGCCGACAGCACGGCTGCCGTCGCAGGAGAGGCAGCCGATGACCCCCGTGTCGCGCAGGAAGTCGTTGCCGGGCGGGACGACGCAGAACTCGTTGCCCTCCGGGTCCGCGAGCACGACGTGCTCCTCCTCCGGGAGCTGGCCGACATCGAGGTGCTGGCCGCCGAACGCGAGCGCCCGCTCGACGGTGGCCTGTTGGTCAGCCAGGGACGAGCTCGTCAGGTCGAAGTGCATCTGGTTCAGGCCGATCTTCGGCTCCGGGTTGGGCACGAAGCGGATCGCGAAGCCCGGGTCGCCGACCGGCGGCAGCATCGTCCCGTCGACCTCCCGGCGGAGGACACCGGCCCAGAACTGCGCCAGCCCCCGCGGGTCGGCGGCGTCGAGCTCCAGGGCCACGAACGCTGCGGTCATCGCTCGACGCTAGCGAAGCGGTCAGGAATCGAGAAGCGGTTTGTCCGGCGCCGGTCCTAGCGTCGAGCCATGACCACTCAGACGAAGACCACGACGAAGCACACCGGGTTCACCGAGGCCGAGAAGGCGGCCATGAAGGAGCGCGCCGCCGAGCTCAAGGCGGACGGCAAGAAGGGCGCGAAGAAGGCCGACGACCTCCAGACCCAGCTCGACAAGATCGCCGAGATGGAGGACGCCGACCGCGTCCTCGCCGAGCGCATCCACACGATCGTCACCACCGTGGCGCCGGACCTGGACGCCAAGACCTGGTACGGCATGCCGGCGTACGGCCGCAACGGCAAGGCGATCCTCTTCTTCAAGCCGGCCGCCAAGTTCGGCGCGCGCTACGCCACGCTCGGCTTCAACGACGGCGTCCGGCTCGACGACGGCACCATGTGGCCGACGGAGTACGCGATCACCACGCTGACCGACGCCGACGTGGCGACGGTCGAGGCGCTGGTCAGGCGGGCTGCGGGCTGACCACGGCGTACGTCAGGAACGCCAGCCCGTCGCCGATCATCCGCGCGTCGGTGAGCCGGACGGGCACCGGGGCCGCCGTCTCGCCGAACAGCCGCGACCCCGCACCCAGCACCGTCGGGAGCACGATCAGCCGCAGCTCGTCGACGAGGTCGTGGTCGAGGAGCGTCTGCACCAGCTGGCGGCTGGCGTAGACGACCACGTCGCCCTCGACCTCGTCGCGCAGCCGCTTCACGGCCTCGACCGGATCGCCGTCCAGGACGGTTGTGTTGTCCCAGCCGAGTCCGTCGGTGCGCGACGTCACGACGTACTTCGGTACGGCGCGGAGCCGGTCGGCCCAGGTTCCCGGCCGCTCCTGCCACCTGCTGGCGAACCAGTCGTAGCTGCGGCGGCCCATCAGGATCGCGGCGGTGGCCTCGGCCTCGGCGGCCTCGACCTCGGCCCACGCGGAGCGGTCCGGACCGACGGTGCTGTCGAACCAGCCGCCCCGGCTGAACTCCTCGTCCCCGGTGGGGTCCTGGACGACGCCGTCGAGCGTCAGGTTGGTGTTGACCACGATCGTGCCCATGTCAGCCTCTTTCGTCAGGAGTTGGCTTGCACGGGTTGTGATCCCGGGGCCTCCTGGGACTGATCGGTCCGCAGGGACCACCACGCGAGCGCGAGCGCAGCGACGCCCACGACGACGAGCACCAGGGCGGCGAGGAACGTCGGCGTCACGAGGTGCGGTTCGAACGGGTTCGAGCCCCACGGCTCGTCACGGAACATCACGACGAGCCCGACGACGGCGACGGTGACGCTCGCGCAGGCGGCGGCCAGCTGTCGCCCCGCGCGTGGGTGCCGATCTCCGGCGAAGCGATGGACGACCGCGGCCGTCAGCCAGGCCACCGTCACCACGACCCACGCGAGCTCCACCAGCACGAAGAGCGTCGGAGTCGCGACGACGGAGGAGCCGAGGACGACGGTCCCGCTCCGACCGTCCATGAAGTCGTGCAGGACCCGGTAGTTGTGCCACTCGTTGTAGAGCCGGTCGGCACCGATGGCGATCGCGAGCACGCCCCACATGACGGCACCGACGGCGTACGCCGTGAGCGACGCCGGTCGGAAGCCACTCATGTCAGACCTCGAACTTCCCGCCGCTGCGCCAGTAGATGCCGGCCTCCCGGGTCAGGAAGTCGTTCTCGACCAGGTAGCGCCGCAGCGCAGCGTAGTCGTCGTGGAAGCCCCGCAGGACCAGGTTGACCTCGGCCTCCTCGTAACGCTGCCCGGGCTCGAAGGACTGCGCGAGGTGGTCGAGCACGACGAGGAGCTTGGCGTGCTTCGACGGGATCGTGTGCAGGCGGCCGTCGGCGCCCACGAAGTGGGAGAGGACCCGCTCGTCGGTCACGACTTCTGGTGCGGGGTCAGTGCGAGCAGCTTCCGCGGCCAGGTCGCCGTGGAGAGCCCACCGCCGACGGCCCGCTGCTCGAAGTGCAGGTGGCAGCCGTCGGGCGCGCCGCTGTCGTTGGCCCGGGCGAACATGGTGCCGCGCTTCACGACCTGCCCCTCGCGCACGTAGACCTTGCGGGTGTGGCCGATCACCAGGTCCCAGCCCAGCTTGCGGTTGCGCAGCAGCAGCGGGTTGGTGCCGTACGCCGGGCCGAGCGAGTCGTTCGAGAGGACGCGGAACCGGTGGGCGGCGTACAACGGCGTCCCGCACGGCATCGCGACGTCGAGCCCGTGGTGGAAGCCGCGGTTGCCGCTGCACCGGGAGTCGGGGGAGTAGTACGGCGCGCTGGTGCAGCCGAACGGCACCATGATCCGGTGGGCGCCCTTGAACCACGGCGACTCGTAGCGGGTCTTGTCGTTCGAGTAGAAGACCCACCGCGGGTCGGCGTGGACCGCGGTCGTCAGGGATCCGACGAGGACCAGCCCGAGCAGGGCCGAGAGCAGCAGGCGTCCGAGGCGCATGCCCTCACGCTAACGCGAACTCGCCCGGCGCCAGGCTGCGCAGCACGCAGAACTCGTTGCCCTCCGGATCCGCCAGCACCACCCACGACTCCTCGCCCGTCTGGCCGACCTCCGCATGCGTCGCGCCGAGGGCCTCGATCCGGGCGACCTCCTCGGCCTGGGTGCAGTCGACGGGGGAGACGTCGAAGTGCAGGCGGTTCTTGACCGTCTTCGCCTCCGGCACGCGGCACAGGAAGATCGTCGGCGCCACCGGTCCGCGTCGTACGGCGTCGAGCAGCTCGGCGTCGGGCCGAGCAGGCGGTCCGATCTCGACCAGGCCGTCCTCGGAGTCGATCACGTCGTACCCGAGCACGGCACACCAGAAGGCGGCCAGCCGGTCCGGGTCGGCGCAGTCGATGCTGATCTCGGTCATCCGGGATGTCATGCGATCGGATTATCCAGCGTCCCGGCGTAGATCAGCGACTGACTCTGGTCGGCGATGTCCACCATCTCCAGCGTGTTGCGCAGCTGGAGCCGGTTCAGGCAGCTGTGCCGGAACGTCGGGCGGAAGAAGTCGTACGCCGCCGCCGCGTCCGCGAGCCCCGGGTGCTCGTCGGCGTGCCGGCGCAGGCAGCCGGCGACCTCGGCCCAGAAGTCACCCTCGTCGAGCACGCCGTCGACGTGCAGGATCGCCGCCAGGTGGCGGAGCACGCCGTCGAACACGTCGGTGTGCAGCGCGAGCGCCTTGATGTCGGGGTCGACCTCGACGCGGATCCGCTCGACGTCCTCGGGCATCGGCTGGTCGCCCATGACCGCGACCTCCTCACCGACGTCCTTCATGATCGCCCGCACCGGCACCTGGTCGCGCAGCACCAGCACGAGGTTCTCGCCGTGCGGCATGAAGGCCAGGTTGTGCGCCAGCAGGCAGTGCGCGACCGGCAGCAGGTAGGCGTCGAGACAGCTGCGCACCCAGGCCCGCGCGTCCAGGGGCGAATCCTCGATCATGGCCGCGGCCAGCGACCGGCCGTCGGCGTCGCGGTGCAGCAGGGCGGCCATCGACGCGAGCCGTTCGCCGTCCGCGAGCGCCGGGATCGGGCTCTCGCGCCAGAGCGCCGCGATCATCTTCTGGTGCGCCGAGCGCCCGGCCAGCCGGTGGTAGGCGTCGCCCGTGTAGCCGATCGCAGCACGCTCGCGGAGCACGGTGAACCCGCACCCCTGCAGCGTCGGGTCGCCGGTCACCAGGTCGTGCACCCAGTCGTTGATCGCGGGGGTGGCCGCCATGTAGCGCGGCGACAGGCCACGCATGAAACCCATGTTCTGGATCGACAGCGCCGTCTTCACGTACGGCGCGGTCGGGTCGGTGGTGTTGAAGAAGGTCCGGATCGACTGCTGGGCGCGGTAGTCGTCCGAGCCTTCGCCCAGGTGCACCAGGTCGCGCCGGCCCAGGTCGGGGGCGAACGTGATCGCGATCTTGTTGTCCCACTGCCACGGGTGCACCGGGACCAGCGCGTACTCCTCCGGGTCCAGCCCGTGGTCGACCAGCAGCTGCACGTCGTACGGCGCCGTCATGCCCTCGCCCAGCGACAGCCGCGTGTGCTCGCGGCGGGCGGCCAGCCAGTGCAGGCGCACGGTGCTGCCGGTCTCGGGGGCGTACGCCGCGTAGTCGTCGGCGCCGAAGCCGACCCGGCCGTTGTTGGCGACGAACCCTGGGTGTCCCTCGGTCATCGCTGCCTCGATCGCCTGGTAGTCGGCGCTCAGCAGGTCCTCGACGGTCGCCGTGGAGTGCTGGAGCTTCCAGCACGCGGAGGCCAGGGTGGCGGCGAGCTCCTCGAGGTAGGTCGGCAGCAGCGCGTCGGGGATGCCGAGCACCTCGGCGAGCTCGGCGACGAGCTCCTGCACGTCCAGGTCCGCCGGCTCGTCCTTCACGGTCCGGACCACGGACGCGGCGTCGATGGCCCAGTGGTCGAGGGCGAGCCGCTCGGCGGCGAAGGTGTACGTCGTGTCCCCGGCCGGCGTGGTGACGGCCCACAGCTCGCCGTCGGCGGCCGGTGTGAGCAGCCGCTCGTGGGCGTACTCGCTGATCGCCTTGATCACCAGGTGCCGCTGGGCGATCGCCAGGTTCTCCGGGGTCAGGTGGCTCCCCTTGATCTTGGGGTTGGTGAGGACGGACAAGGCTGCCTCCTTGGTCGGCAGGGTGATCGTGCGCAGCTCGCGGAAGCCGAACTCCCTGTTGAGCGCGCGGATCCGGTCGTTGCGGGCGTCGGGCTCGACGACCACACGGCGTACGGCGGGATCGGCGAAGCAGTGCTCGACGACTGCCGCGAACACGCGACGGGTGAAGCCGTGGACGGGGGTGTCGGTCGGGGCGACCAGCACGTGCATCCCGGTGTCGCCCGGTCGCAGCTCGGGCAGGCCCGCCAGCTCGGAGTGCGCGGGGTCGTAGGTCTCGGCGAGGAACGCCGGCGCCCCGTCGACGCGGCCCAGCCACGCGTGGTGGTGGGGGTTCTCCTCGATCAGGCGGTACTCGGACGCGACCTCGGCGACGGTCGCGTCCTGCATCTCCCAGTAGACGCTGCGCGGGTGCGTCACCCACTGGTGCAGCAGCGCGGCGTCGCGGTCGGCGTCGAGCGGTTCGAGGGTCAGTCTCATCGCGGCACCCCGAAGCTCTGCACGGCGATCCGCTTCTCGATCGGGTAGACCTCGCGGCCGGTCATCGCGGCGATGATCACCGAGTTGCGGTAGGCGCCCATGCCCAGGTCGGGCGCGGCCAGCCCGTGCGTGTGCTCCTCGGCGTTCTGCACGAAGATCTCACGGCCGGCGTGGTCGATCGTGTAGTCGCGGGCCACGTCGTACCGGCCGCGCTCGTCCCACCGGATCCGGTCGCGCACCGGGTCGAGGAAGTCCGGCACCTGCGCGGCGTACCCGGTCGCGAGCACGAGCCCCTCGGTGCGCAGCGTGAAGTCCTCGCCGGTCTCGTCGTGGTGGCAGGCGAGCTCGTACGCACCGTCGTACGTCGCCGAGGTGACCGTCGTGTTGGTGACGAGCGTGGTGTGCGGGCCGTCGCCCTGGACGCGGAGCTGGTAGTGCAGGTCGAAGATCTCGTCGACGAGGTCGCGGCTGATGCCCTTGTAGAGCCCGCGCTGCTCGCGGGAGAGGCGCTCGCGGGTCGCGCCGGGGAGGTCGTGGAAGTACGACGTGTACTCCGGCGACGTCATCTCCAGCGTGAGCTTCGTGTACTCCATCGGGAAGAAGCGCGGGCTGCGGGTCAGCCAGGTCAGGCGGTAGTCGTGGTCGGGGCTCTCGAGGAGCAGGTCGCGGTAGATCTCCGCGGCGCTCTGGCCGCTGCCGACGATCGTGATCGACCCGAGCCGCTGCAGCTCACGCTTGTGCGAGAGGTAGTCGGCGGAGTGGATCCCCATGCCCTGCAGGGGTTCCGGCACCTGCGGTGCCGTGCCGACACCGAGCACGAGGCGGCGGCCACGGTGCCGCTCGCCGGTGGCGGTGGTGACGACGTACGACGCCCCATCGTGCTCGACGCTGGTCACGGCCTGGCCGAAGCGCACGCTGTCGAGGCGCTCGGCGGCCCAGCGGCAGTAGTCGTCGTACTCGCGGCGCAGCGGGTAGAACGACTCCCGGATGTAGAACGGGTAGAGGTTGCCGGTCTCCTTGAGATAGCTGAGGAACGACCAGCGCGAGCTCGGGTCGGCCATCGTCACCAGGTCGGCGAGGAACGGCACCTGGAGGGTCGCGTCGTCGAGCATCATCCCCGGGTGCCAGGCCAGGTCGTCGCGCGCCTCGAGGAAGACGCCGTCGAGCTCGTCGAGCGGGTCGGTGAGGCAGGCGAGGCCGAGGTTGAAGGGGCCGAGGCCGATGCCGATGAAGTCTTTCATCGGGCCACCTCCGCACCACGCAGCTCGGCGACGATCGCCAGGACGTCGTCGACGGTGGCCAGCGGGTTGAGGAGCGTGAGCTTCAACCAGCGGCGCCCGTCGACCCGGGTGGCGGCCACCATCGCTCGGCCGCTCTCGTAGAGACGGGCGCGCAGCACGGGCAGGAGCACGTCGGCCTGCTGCTCGGTGAGGCGGGCGGGACGCAGCACGACGGTGCTCAGCTGCGGACGCGCAGCGAGCTCGATGCCCGGGTCGGCCTCGAGCCGGTCACCCACCTCGGCGGCGAGGTCGACCACCCGGTCGACGTACGACCCGATCGTGTCGGGCCCCATCACCCGCAGCGTCATCCAGAGCTTGAGCGCGTCGAAGCGCCGGGTGGTCTGGAGGCTCTTGTCGACCTGGTTGGGGTGGCCGGTGCCGTGGGGGTCGTGCGGGTTGAGGTAGTCGGCGTGCCAGGTGACGTGGCCGAGGTGGCGCGCGTCGCGGACGACCAGCGCGCTCGCCGAGACCGGCTGGAACCAGGTCTTGTGGAAGTCCACGGTCACCGAGTCGGCGCGCTCGATGCCGGCCAGCCAGGACCGGCGGCTGGGGGACACCAGCAGGCCGCCGCCGTACGCCGCGTCGACGTGCAGCCAGGTTCCGTAGCCCTCGCAGAGCGCCGCGATCTCCGGCAGCGGGTCGATGGCGCCGAAGTCGGTCGTGCCGGCGGTGGCGACCACCGCCATCGGCGTCATCCCGGCGTCGGTGGTCTCGGCGAGCGCCCGGCTGAGGGCGCCGAGCTCCATCCGTCGGTCGCCGTCCGTCGCGACCGTGACGACGGCGGCGTCGCCGAGACCCAGCATGCGGGCGGCCTTCTGCACGCTGAAGTGCCCGTCGCGGCTGGTGAGGATGCGGAGGTCGCCGGCGCTGGCGCCGAGCGAGAGGGCGTGGTCGCGGGCGAGCAGCAGGGCCTGGAGGTTGGACTGGGTGCCGCCGCTGGTGAAGATCCCGTCGGCGCCGGGCCCGAAGCCGATCCGGCCCGCGGCCCAGTCGATCAGGTGCCGCTCGACGAACGTGCCGCCGACGCTCTGGTCGTAGGTGTCCAGGCTCGGGTTCACCGCGCTCACGAACAGCTCCGCCAGCAGGGCCGGGATGACGACCGGGCAGTTGAGGTGGGCGGCGTACGACGGCTCGTGGAACCAGATCGTGTCGTCGAGCCAGAGCCGGCCCATCTCCTCGAGCGCGGCCCGTTGGTCGCCGAGCGGCCGGTCGAGGTCGACATCCGTGACCGCCTTCGCGGCGACCTCCGGGAGCACCCCGGTGGCGGGGCCGTCGACGCGGCGCAGGGCATCGGCGAGGAAGTCCACGCCGAGCCGCATCGACGCGACGTACTCCTCGACCTGGTCGGGGTGGAAGACGTGCTGGGTCGACACCGTGGATCCTTCCGAGAATGGGATTTAGGTAAGCCTTACCTAATCCATCCTCGACGACGATCCGCAACCCGTGACCCGCCATCTGGGACGCTTGTCACAGCCCTCGGGTCGGTGGTTGAGGTGCGAAGGCCGCCAGGCCTGAGCCTCGAAACCACCACCCTCAGACCGCCAGCAGTCGCTCGCACTCCTCGATCAGTCGCGCCCGCAGCGGTTCACCCCGGGCAGCGAAGACCCGCTGGGCCTCGGCGTACTCCGCCTTGCCGGCGGCGGTCTCGACCCGGACGGGGGAGAAGCCCAGGTCCTGCAGGTCGTACGGCGCGGCGCGCATGTCGAGCTCGCGGATATCGCGGGCCAGCTCGAAGCAGTCCGCGACCAGGTCGGAGCTGATCATCGGGGTGAGCCGGAAGGCGTGCTTGTAGAGGTCCATCCCGGCGTGCAGGCAGGCGGGCTGCTCGAACTCGGGCCGGTCCGATGCGGTCGGCGACAGGGTGTTGAGCGGCGCCGCCGCCGGGGTGAAGAACCGGTAGGCGTCGAAGTGCGAGCAGGCGATCCGGTGCGACTCGACGACCTCGTCGGTGCCGGCCGGGCCGAGGCGGAGCGGCCAGTCGGCGTGCCGGGTCTCGTCCTCGGAGAGCCGGTAGACCATCGCCCACTCGTGCATCCCGAAGCAGCCGAAGTTCGCGGGCCGGCCGGCGGTCGCGCGGAGCAGGCGGGACAGGGCGATGAGCAGCGGCTGCTGGGATGCGACGTGCTCGGGCGTCACGGCGCCGTCGGCGTACCCCTTCAGCCCGTCGTACGACGGTGCGTCGAGCAGCCGTACGCCGTAGCCCGGGTGCCAGCGGCGCAGCTGGGCGGGCCGCTGGGCGTAGTAGGTGAAGAGGAAGTCGTGGACGGGGTGCTTCACGCTCTCGGAGCGTCGCGCCAGGTGGGGCGCGACAAAGGCGTCGACCCGCGCGGCGTGCGCGTCGGCAGACGCCTGCCACGACTCACGCTCCAAGACCCGCACAGCCGTCAAGGCTAGGCGAGGGTGATCGCCTCAGCCCAACCCGTGACGAGCACCCGGGCCGACGTGCACGCTGCCGAGGAAGTCGACCATGGACGCCTCGTCCCAGCCGGCGCCCTTCGGGTACTGGATGCGCACGACGCCGGCCGGCTCGCCGGGCGCCGATCGGGTGGCCAGGGTCGTGTAGCCGGAGTCGCCGGACACCCAGAAGCGCCGGCCGTCCTGGTCGACCGCGCGGCCCGACGGCGGGTTGGCGTCGAAGAGGATCACGAGCTTGCCCACGAAGACGTTCGGGTCGTCCGACGTGGAGCCGTCGTCGGGCACGATCGTCACCGCGGTGGGCTGCTGGGCCTGCACCGACCACCCCTTCGGCGTCAGGTCGAAGGTGTACGGCGTCGCGTCGAACGTCTTCGCCACCAGCTCGACGCCGGACGAGGCGGTCACGGCGGGCGCGCCCGGCTCGTCGTCGCCGACGACGACACCCACGCCGACGGCCAGCACGGCGACCGAGGCCACGCCCGCCAGGCCGGCGCGGAAGCGCCGACGGCTCCGGCGGCGCGCGGCGGTGCGCGCGCGGGCGAGGTCGGCGGCGGGGTCGGTCGCGGGACGCTCGCTCCCGGCCACGGACTCGAGCGCCTGCTTCAGGTCGTCGGACGTCACCAGACCTCCAGGGGGAGCAGGTCGAGCGAGCCGAGCTGCGCGCGCAGGTGGGCGAGCGCCCGGGCGTTCTGCGACTTCACGGTGCCGGTCGAGCAGCCGAGGATCCGAGCGGTCTCGGCGACGTCGAGGTCGTGCCAGTGCCGGAGAACGACGACGGCGCGCTGCCGCGGACCGAGCGACGCGAGCGCCGCGCGCACGAGCTCACGTGTCGCGGGGTCAGGGGCTGCGACGGCCGGCTCGGTCGCGAGTGAGAGCGCGGGGTCGGCGACGACCGACTCCCGGCGCCGGTGCGCCCGACGGGCCTCGTCGATGAAGACGTGGGTGAGGCTGCGGCGCGCGTAGGCCAGCGCACTGTCGGCGCGGCGTACGCGTCCCCACGCCAGGTAGAGACGGGTCAGGGTGGTCTGCACGACGTCCTCCGCGAAGGCCTCGTCCCCGGCGCACAGCAGGGCAGCCGTCCGCATCAGGTCGGTCCGGTGGGCGCGCGTGAAGGCCACGAACTCGCTCGATCGCTCGTCGTCGCGCACGCCGCTCCTCTCACCTGGTTGACGGGTCCCGCCGACTGAAGGGTTGCATGCAACCTGTCGTCGCGGCGCACCCGTCAACCGGGCGTGAGGACGAGTACGCCGTGGGCCGTCGCCGCTGTCCTGCTCGCGACGGCCTGCTCCACGCCGTCACCGCCGCAGGGGAGCGCGCCGGTGACACCGCCGGTCGTCGAGACGACCCCGAGCCCGGCGTCGGCCCCAGCGGTCTTCGACCGCACCCAGCACTCGACCACCGACCCGGCCAGCACCTGGGTGGTGGTGAACAAGAAGCACCCGCTCCCGCCCGACTACCGCCCGGAGATCTCCCTGGTCCGCGGCTACCAGGTCGCCACGCCGGCCGCGGAGCCGCTGACCCGCCTGCTCGACGCGAGTGATGGCGTCGGACTGGGCTTCAAGATCGCCAGCGCCTTCCGGTCCTACGGCTACCAGGAGGGCGTCTACGCGAACGTCGTCGCCGCGAGCGGCCCGGCGGCCGCCGACCAGGTGTCGGCCCGCCCCGGCCACAGCGAGCACCAGACCGGGCTCGCCGTCGACCTCGTCACGCCGGCCAGCCCGGGCTGCGACTTCGAGGCCTGCTTCGCGCAGACGCCCGGCGGCCGATGGCTCGCGCAGCACGCCTGGCGCTACGGCTTCGTCGTCCGCTACCAGCCCGGCTCGACGGCCGTCACGGGCTACTCGCCGGAGCCCTGGCACCTCCGCTACGTCGGCCGGGACCTCGCGGCCGAGCTCCGCCGTACGCACGTCGAGACGCTCGAGGAGTTCTTCCACGTCACCGGCGGCGACTACCCGTAGTCCGGGGGTCGATAGGCTCGGTGGGTGCGCATCGCGAGATTCACCACGGGCGAGGACCCGATGTACGGCGTCGTCACCGGCGAGCTGGACGAGTTCGGCCAGCCCGACCCGGAGAGCATGGTCGTGGCCCTGGCCGGCGACCCCCTGTACGTCGGCGTCAAGCTGCTCGACCAGGAGTACAAGCTGGAGGACGTGCGCCTGCTGGCGCCGGTGCTCCCGCGCAGCAAGGTCGTGGCGATCGGCAAGAACTACGCCGCCCACGCCGCCGAGATGGGCGGGGAGCCGCCGACCGAGCCGCTGATGTTCCTCAAGCCGAACACCAGTGTGGTCGGGCCCGGCGACCCGATCTTCTACCCGCGGCAGACCAACAACCTGCACTTCGAGGGCGAGCTCGCCGTCGTGATCGGCCGGATCTGCCGCGACGTGCCGCCCGAGCAGGCGACCGACGTCATCCACGGCTACACGATCGCCAACGACGTGACCGCGCGCGACCTCCAGAAGAGCGACGGCCAGTGGACCCGGGCCAAGGGCTTCGACTCGTTCTGCCCGCTCGGTCCCTGGGTCGAGACCGACCTGGACCCGCACGACTTCGCCGAGGGGCGCAGCATCCAGACGCACCTCAACGGCGACCTCCAGCAGGACGGGTCCACCCAGGACCTGATCTTCGACATCCCGACGCTGATCTCCCACATCACCAGCGTCATGACGTTGCTGCCCGGCGACGTCATCCTCACCGGCACCCCCGAGGGTGTCGGGCCCATGGAGGTCGGTGACGAGGTCGAGATCTCGATCGCCGGTCTCGGCACTCTGACCAACAAGGTGGCCCAGCGATGACCAGCCCCGTCCGCGTCCGGATGGCTCCGAGCCCGACCGGCTCCCCGCACGTCGGCCTGGTCCGCACGGCGCTCTTCAACTGGGCGTTCGCACGTCACCACGGTGGCACCTTCGTCTTCCGCATCGAGGACACCGACAAGGAGCGCAGCACCCAGGAGTCGTACGACGCGATCCTCGACCTGATGCGCTGGCTCGGCCTCGACTGGGACGAGGGCCCCGAGGTCGGCGGTCCCTACGCGCCGTACCGCCAGAGCGAGCGCAGCGACCTCTACACCGACGCGCTGGCCAAGCTCGCCGCGTCGTCGTACACCTACGACTGCTTCTGCACGACCGAGGAGGTCGACGCGCGCCGCAAGGCGACCGGCTCCAAGGTGATGGGGTACGACGGCTTCTGCCGCGACCTCGACCCGGCCCAGCGTGCGGCGTGGGAGGCCGAGGGCCGCTCGTCGGTCGTCCGCTTCCGGATGCCCGAGGGCTCGATCACCTGGCAGGACCTGGTGCGCGGTGAGGTGACCTTCGAGACGCAGTACGTGCCGGACTTCGCGCTCTGCCGCGCCAACGGGGACCCGCTCTACACCCTGGTCAACCCGGTCGACGACGCGCTGATGCGGATCACCCACGTGCTGCGCGGCGAGGACCTGCTGTCGAGCACGCCGCGGCAGATCCCGCTGCACGCGGCGCTGATCGAGCTCGGCATCGGCACCGTGATGCCGGAGTTCGGCCACCTGCCGTTCGTGATGGGGGAGGGCAACAAGAAGCTCTCGAAGCGCGACCCCGAGGCGCACGCCCTGGCTTACCGCGACCAGGGATTCCTGCCCGAGGGGCTGCTCAACTACCTGGCCCTGCTGGGCTGGGCGATCGCCGCGGACCGCGACGTCTTCTCGATGGAGGAGATGGTCGCCGCGTTCGAGATCGGCGACGTGAACCCCAACCCGGCACGCTTCGACCTCAAGAAGGCCGACGCCATCAACTCGGCGCAGATGCGGCTGCTGTCCGTCGACGAGATCACCGACCGGGCGCTGCCGTTCCTCAAGGCGGCCGGCGTGGTGTCCGACCCGGTCAGCGACGCCGACGCGCAGCTGCTCGAGCAGGCGATGCCGCTGGTCGCCGAGCGGATCAACAAGCTCGCCGAGGCCGTCGACATGCTGGCCTTCCTCTTCGTCGACGAGGCGGCGTTCGCCGTCGACCCGGCCGACGCGGAGAAGCTGCTCAACGACGACGGCCGCGCGGTCGTGGCCCGCGCGATGAACCGGCTCGAGACCCTCGAGAGCTGGTCGACCGCCGCGATCCAGGACGCGCTCCAGGCCGAGCTCGTGGACGGCATGGGCCTCAAGCCGCGCAACGCGTTCGGACCGGTGCGGGTGGCCGTCACCGGGCGCCGGATCTCCCCGCCGCTCTTCGAGTCGATGGAGCTGCTCGGCCGCGAGCGCTCGCTGCGTCGGCTCCAGAGCGCGCTCGGCTGACATGTCGGAGGGGTCGGGGCTGCCGTACCACCTGGTCCAGCGAGGTGGCCGGCGCGGCGTGTGGCGCCCGTTCGCGGGCATCTTCCTGCTCGTCGCGTCCTTCCTGGTCCTCGTGCCGTTCCTCGTCCAGCTGCCGTTCGCGGTCGGCTTCGCGGTGTCCGGCAGGGACGTCGGCGACGAGCTCACCCGGATCACCGACTTCGACCACCCCACCCCGCTGGGCCTCGCCTACCTCAACCTGGCGCTGGCCGGCGCGATCCCGGTCGCCTGGCTGCTGACCTGGCTGCTGCACGGGCTCCGTCCCGGCTGGCTCGCGTCGATCGCGCCGCGGATCCGGTGGCGCTGGCTGCTGGTCTGCTTCGGGCTCGCGTTCATCGCCCTCTTCGCGACGCTGGTCGTCTCGGCGATGGTGCCGTCGTCGGCCGACGACCCGCAGATGAGCGGCCAGCTCAACGACTTCACCAGCACGACGCGTGACTACCTGCTGGTCATCCTGCTGCTCACGCCGTTGCAGGCGGCGGGGGAGGAGTACGCGTTCCGCGGCTACCTGACCCAGGCCTTCGGCAACATCTTCGGTGGCGCCTGGGCGGCCGTGCTCTTCCCCGCGCTGCTCTTCGCCCTCGCCCACGGCAGCCAGAGCACCCCGGTCTTCTTCGACCGCTTCGCCTTCGGCATCGTGGCCGGCCTGGCCGTGGTGCTCACCGGTGGGCTCGAGGCGGGCATCGCCATGCACGTCCTCAACAACTGGCTCGCCTTCGGCCTGGCGCTCGCGTTCAGCGACATGGCCTCGACGCTCAACCCGACCGGCGACAGCTGGTGGACCATCCCGGTGACGCTCACCCAGTCGCTCGTCTACCTGGGCCTGGTGCTGGTCGTGGCCCGCCGCCGCGGGGTCCGGACGGCCACCGACACGGCGGCCGAGCCGGGCGTTTTGGAAGGCTCCAGACCTCGCGTGTAAGGTTTCTTCTCGGTTCGGAGACGAGCCGAGCGGCCCTCTGCTGGGGGCCATTGGGATATGGTGTAATTGGCAACACGACTGGTTCTGGTCCAGTTATTCTAGGTTCGAGTCCTAGTATCCCAGCGAAGATCGCGGCCCCCGAGGTTGCTCGGAGAGCCGCGATTTTGTGCGTCACGAAGGCTAACGCTAGAGTTTCGCAGGTTGCTCGGGAGGACATCCCAGAGCGAAGCCCCCGTTGTGTAGCGGCCTAGCACGCCGCCCTCTCAAGGCGGTAGCGCCGGTTCGAATCCGGTCGGGGGTACAGGTGACGGACGAGGGGCCCTGTCCAGCAGAGATGCTGGGCAGGGCCCCTTTGTCGTGGAGCGAGGCTCGACCACGTCATCGATGCGGGGTCTCCCAGAAGGGTCGGACCCCGAACGCCGCGTAGGCGGCGGCGAACGGGACGTTCGCGTGCCCGCTCGCTCGGCCGGGAGCTCGGGCGGCCGGCGAGGTCAGGTGGCGGAGCGGGTGGCCGTGCGCACAGGCATGGGACCACGTGAGACGGACCCGGTCGCCGGTGCGGGCCACCGCCTCCACCGGCACCAGTGACTCGCCCTCCGCCAAGCCGAGGAGACCGCCCGAGGCGACCGAGAGCAGACGCGGTCGGCGCTCGGCGACATCGATCACGAGGTCGGCGATCTCGCCGATTCGGAGACCGTCGCGACCGAGCAGGACGAGACCCCGGAGGTCGTCCTCCGACGAGCTCAGCCGGAGGTCGCTGGCCGACAGGTAGACCAGCTCTGCCGCCGGCGTCGTGGCCCTCCCGTCGGTGTCCGTGCCGCGGAGCGAGTCAGCAGGCACGTCGGACCCGTCGGATGGGCCCGAGCCGCCGCTCCGCGCGCAGCGAAGCCGCCCGTGCCCGTGCGAGGACCTGCTCACGACGCAGCGCTTGTCGGAGCTCGAGTGTCGTGGTGGTCATGCCGCGGTCCTGGAGACGAACTGGACCCGTCCATCGCGATCGGTCACGGCGTCCAGCTCTCGACCCTCGACGCGCTCGAACGCCTCGGGTGCGAGGTAGAGCCGCCCGCCCTCCTGCTCGACGATGCGATCGTTCGTCTGAGGACCCGGCACGATCCGCACGTCCAGGGTCGCGTCTGAACGCGCCGGTCCGTGCACGTCGTCGCGCGGAGCGATGCGTACTCCGGATGTCGGGGCCAGCTTCGGATGAGTGGTGACGCGTCGGATGACGGTCATGGCACGCGGGGTGATCGTGAGCATCGTGTGCTCGCCTCCCTTTGGTGGACGTCTCGGTCTCTCCATCCATGCATGACCCCGTGACCCCGACAAGGCGTTCGCTCGCTTTGACGGAACCTCGCCCACCCACCGTCATGAGATCGCAACATGACCGGTGGGGGAGCTGTCATCTGCGGTGTGGCGATGCCGCCGCGGGGTCAGGGAGCCGGGCAGCCCAGCGACTCGGCCGGCCGCAGCGCGGTCGGGAGGAACTCCTCGTAGTCCCCGGGTCGCACCGGGCCCTCCGTCAGCACGCCTCCGGGCATGGGCGCGCGCACCTGCTCACCATCGTCGACGAACGTCACCGCTTCGACGGCCGGTGCCGTGGTCACGGTGAGGACGACCTGGGCGACCGCCAGGGGCAGCTGCTCGGCGCTCAGCGACGCTCCCGGGTCGATGTCGACCTCCGCGGTCCCCCCGCGGACGGCCACGAGGTGGAGGACGAAGTCCGTCGGGAGGGCCGAGGACCGCCCGGCGGCTCGAGCCTCCTCGGAGGGACCTGTGGTGAGACTCGTCAGGAGGTGCTCGACGAGAAGGCTGGGCGACGAGGTGCAGGAGTCCGCGGTGGCTTCGGGTAGCAACCGGTCCCCGTCGACCCAGAAGACGGCAGGAGCCGTCGCCCGAGTGATCGCTCCCGTGGTGGGTGCTGGCGAGGGCTGGTCGGACTCGAGGAGGCGGTACGGGACGGCGTCGCGATCGACGGTGCGCACGTCGCCGCCGTCGGGCACGCCGCAGGCCGCGAGGATCAGCATGCCTGTGGACACCAGACCGATCGCGCGTGCTGCCGTCCGTGCTGTGGAGTTTGTCGGGCCCCTCATCGCTCGGGCCCGTCGACGATCGGCAGCCTGACGACGAACACCGCCCCGCCGGCCAGGCCGTCGGCGCACCAGACGTCGCCTCCATGGGCTCGTACGGTCTGCTCCACGATGCTGAGCCCGAGACCGCTCCCGGTGCCGTCCTTGTGCCCTCCGGCGCGCGCGAACCGTTCGAAGATCCGGATGCGGTCTGCCACAGGAACGCCGGGGCCTTGGTCCTCGACCCGGACGTCGACGACGTCACCGCCGACGCCGGCGCCGACGTGGACGGTGACACCGGTCAGGCCGCCACCGTGGAGGTCGGCGTTCCGGAAGAGGTTGGTCATGGCACGGAGCATCTGCAGTCGGTCCACATGCACCCAGACCCCGTCGTCCCCGGCCGGTTGCCTGGTGGCCAGGTCCGGGGCGTGGCCGGCAGTCTTGAGTGCCTGGGCGACGAGCTCCGTGACGGCGACGTGCGCGCGGTGGGTCTCGTCGCGACCAGCGTCGAGCTTGCCGAGGGCCAGGAGGTCCTCCAGGGCGCGACGAAAGCGATCGAGCTCGTCGGCCATCAGCTGCACAGCGCGCTCGGTCCGCGGTGACAGATCGGGGCTGTGCTCGAGCAGGCTCAGGCTGGTGGTCAGGGTGGTGACCGGCGTCCGCAGCTCGTGGCTGACGTCTGCGGCGAACCGGGCATCCCGCTGGATGCGGCGATGCAAGGCGTCGACCATGTGGTTGAAGGAGCCTACGAGGGCGGCGAGGTCCGGGTCCTCGGTGGTGTCGAGGCGGGTGGACATGTCGCCCGCCGAGACCCGTACCGCCGCGGACGTGACGTCCTGCAAGGGCGCGAGCACTCGGCGGCTGACGAGCCGACCGACGCCCGCTCCAGCGAGTGTCGTGACGGCGGCGCAGGCAGCCAGGGCCGCGCCCAGGGTCCACAGCGTGCGGTCGAGCTCCTCGGCGGCTGAGACCTCGTAGTACTCGGCATCCACGGCCGGCAGCGGAATCCCGACCACGATCGACGGTGGGTCGGTGTCCCCGGTCCACCCCACGCCGACCGTCCCCTCCGCGACCGCCGGCTGGGCGACGGTGGTCAACGCCGGGCCGGCGCCGTCCAGCGTCGAGGAGTACCACTCTCCGCGGCGACGCACGTAGATGATCGCGCCGGACGGGGGGCTCAGGGCGCCGAGCACCTCGTCGACCTGGGCACCCGACGTCTGCAGGCTGTCTCGCACCCTCGCGCCGTCGGTGAAGGCCTGGCGCAGGGCAGTCCGCTCGCGTTGCTCGACCAGGAAGTGCCGCGACGAGAAGTAGGTACCGATGGCGAGCGAGGCAGACAGCAGCAGCGCGCCGAGGGCGAAGGCGATCGTCACCGACGTCCTCAGTCCTCGGCGGGGGACGATCGTCATTGCACGTCCAGCCGGTACCCGAGCCCGCGGACCGTGACCAGCAGGTCGGGCGAGCTCGGCTCGACCTCCACCTTCTTGCGGAGCCGCCGGACGTGCACGTCGACGATGCGCTCGTCACCGAAGAACCCGCGCTCCCACACGTGCTCCAGCAGCGAAGCCCGGCTCAGCACGCGACCGGCATTGTCGACCAGCACGCTGAGCAGCCGGAACTCGGTGTTGGTCAGGTGGATCTCGTCCTCGCCACGCGTCAGGCTCGCTGCGTCCCGGTCGAACACGAGGCGTCCTCCGCGCGAGTCGAGCACGATTGACTCGGTGCCGGCACGTGCGCCGCTGGCCAGGGAGGGACGCCGTAGCCAGGCCCGGAGCCGGGCCTTGACCTCCTCGACCAAGAAGGGCTTCGTCACGTAGTCGTCGGCACCGGCCTCCAGAGCGGCCACGATGTCCTCGACACCGTCGCGCGCGCTCATCACGAGGATCGGTGCCTGTGTCTGGGGTCGTGCGCGTTGGATGAAGGAGAACCCGTCCATCCCGCCGAGCATCAGGTCCACCAGCATGAGGTCGAAGCCGACGGGGTCGGCCACGAGGACCAGAGCCTGCTCCGCCTCGGCCGCCTCGACCACCTGATAGCCCTCGTCCTCGAGCACCATCCTCAGGGACGCACGCAGGCCAGCGTCGTCCTCCAGCATCAGGAGCCGAGTCATTGCTTCATGCTCTCATTGGCCCGGACGTGGTCGGACGCGGCGGATGGTCCGGGCCGGGAATGTCATGAGACTGCAAAGAACCGGAAGTCCCGATCGTGCCGACCACGGCCCCTGGCGCACGTCAGGGGAGCCCGAGGTCCACCCGGTCGCCGATGGTGACCGTGCCGTCGGTCGCGACCGTGATCGGCACCAGGCCGGTCTGCATCCCGGAGGAGGCATCGACGTACTGCAGCTGGACGCTGAGCGCCTTGAGAGGAGTGGAGACCGGTGTGGAGAAACGGTTGAACGTCGGGTTCTCCTCGACGCCCCCGGCCGTCCCGAGCTGGGTGATCACGGTCCAGGTGACGTCGTCGGTGTCGGTGTTCCAGACGACCCACGGCCCGGCCGGGTCGTGCAGGTGGCCGTAGGTGACGATGCCCGGTGGCAGGTCCGCGATGCCGTCGTCCACGGGAGTGGTCAGGGACGTCGCGGACGCCTTCACGTCCCCGAGGTCGACCCCCAGGTATCCGGCCACCGCCCGGGGCTGGTGCAGCACGACGTCGTACGCCGCGGTCGGATCCTCGCCGTCGACCGACGACCGCAGGGCGGCACCGATGTCGGCCTCCGTCGTCCCGGTGTCGTTGACCACGAGCCCGCCGAAGAGGGCCTTGAACGCCGGATCGCGAGCGCTGGCGACACGGAGTCCTCCGGCCTCGACGATCTCGGTGTCGGGAACGGCGACGCCCGCCTCTTGCAGCTGGTCGACGGTCACGTCGGTGTCGTGATCGCCCTTGGCCGCGACCACGGGGATGCCGGGGCTGGCCGAAGCCTCGCCCGAGACGAAGCCGGCCTCGGCGACGGTGCCGTTCGAGGAGACGTCGCCGGCGATGGTGCGCAGGACCAGTGACCCCTCAGGCAGATGGTCCTGCAGGGCGGCGTACAGGTCGCGACGCACGGCGGTGGCCACCGAGCTGCCCTGGGGGTCGGCTTCGGCGAGGACCACGACCTCGCCGTCGCGGGGCGCGATGCTGTCGGCGCCTGCATCGAGCTCGTCGTCGAGCGACGTGGCGGCCGTCTGCTCGTAGCGCGTCGCGCGCTCCCTGATCCGCGCCGTGTTCTTCACGATGAACGGCTGGATCTGCTCGGCGATCTCGCGGGTCTGCGGGCTGCTGAAGGAGATGTCGTCGTGGTGGGGCAGTGCGTAGCTTCGGCCGATCGGCTGGGTGCCCTCCCAGGAGCGGAACTGCGACATCGCGAGCGAGACGGAGGCGCCCGCTCCCAGCACGACCACGGCACCGACGACGACCCACCTGGCACGGCGGGAGCGGCGCGAGGTCCGGTGCCAGAGGACCACCAGCAGCGCGCCGCCGACCGCACCCGTGGCGAGGGTGAGTCGGACGGTCGTGCTCAGGACCTGGTGGCGCAGCTCCGCGCCGTACGCCGCAGCGACACCGTCGGGGTCGTCGACGAACCTGGTGTTGGCGCGGACGAACGCCGGCGACACGTACGACGCGAGCGTCCCGTCTGCGATCGGAGGCCCGGTCGAGCGCAGCTCGGCACCGAGCCCGCCGCTTGACGTGCGACTCAGGTACACCTTTCCGAGCAGACCTGTGTCGAGCGTCGTGTGGCCGTTGTGCGCCAGCCGCACCTCGACGGGCAAGGTGCCGAGCCGATCCTCGAAGGAGGCCTGCTCCACTGCGCGCTCCAGCGCAAGAGGCGCCGAGATGAGCGCCACCGCGGCCGCGCAGACCAGCCAGCGGAGCAACCACGGCAGGGCGCCGCGCACACGCGCCGCCACCGGTCGGACCGAGGGCCTGCTCGTCCCGGCGCTCATGGACGCACCGTGACCGCGAGTCGTGGCCGGTACCTGGTGCGGGGCATCCCTCCCATGCTAGGCCGGCGCCAGGTCTTCGAAGGTCATGGTCTGCCTCGCCTTCGGTCAGTCGATGCTCAGGATCATCCATTGCCCCCAACCCGTCCCCGTGGTGGAGACATCCCATTCCCGCGCGAGGCCGTCGAAGATCGGGGCTGCCTCCCCGACGTCGTGAGGGTCCGTGCCCGCGAGCGCAGGTGTCGCGGACTCGTTCCAGGTGACGTCGAGCCGAACCAGGTCGACGTCCAGCCACCTGAGGAGGATGGTGAGTCGCGTCGGTCCGAAGCGCAGACCGTGCTGGACCGCCGCGAGCGTGAGGCAGACGAGTCGTTCGCGCCCCCGGGCGCCGAGCGCGCGGTCGTCGGCCCATCGCCGCGTCACTGCCAACGCGTCGTGGTCCAGTCGAGGATGGCACTCCAGGTCGAACCTGGTGACGCCCGGCATCCCTGCGATGCTCGTCTGGACAAGGCTTTTTGTGCTACATCCGGCCATCGCCGTCCTCCTGCCTGTCTCGGCTTCTCCAGCGACCCATGCGTCTCCGGTCAGGCACGCGGCGCCTGAGGACGCCGCAGCAGATCGATGCGCTCGAGAACCTCGCGGCACTGTCGCGTCGGATTCAGCAGCAGGACCTCGATGCCGACGAGCGAACAGCGCCGTCGCGCCCACAACAGCTGGGCGATCGTCGTGGATGACATCCGAGCGATCGCCGACATGTCGAGCACCAGCGCTCGCGGTGCGAGACCGAGAGCGGCGTCCAGCTGCCGGTCCAGAGCAGCCAGCGAGCTCTCCAGGCTGCCCGGCGGCACCAGGACGACCACGTCTGCGTCGCCGACGTCCTCGACCAGCCCGAGAACCGCGCTTCCAGGTCCGGACCGCATGCGTTTCGTTGCGGCTGCGCGAACGCGCTTGTCCCGAGGTGGCATGCCTCTCACGGTGTCGCGGGAACATGACAGTCCCCCGGACTGCAGCATTGCAGTCTGATGACAAGCCGCAGGTGCTGTCGCTCTCAGCGCATCTCGCCGCGTACGGCGCGCCCCGGGTAGGCGTCGAGGTCGAGCCCACCGTCGCGGATCACGAAGCTGCCGCCGACGAGCAGGTGCCGGACGCCGGCGGACGGCCGGATTGGGTCCGTGACGGTCGCCTGGTCCGTGACCGCCGCCGGGTCGAGGACGACGAGGTCGGCGTCGGCACCGGGTGCGAGCCGGCCCTTGGCGCGCATCGCCGGCGCGACGTCGTCGAGCACGCGGGCCGGCAGGTAGGAGCAGCGCCGGAAGGCCTCGGGCCAGTCCCACAGCCCGTGCTCGAGGACCATCAGCCGCAGGCTGCGGGCAAAGGTGCCCGAGGTGCGCGGGTGCGTCGAGGCCCCCGGCGGCAGCGGCCACTCGCGGGTGTCGGCACGGTGGTCCGGCCACTCCAGCGGCATCGCGTCGCTGGCGACGATCGCGTCCGGGAAGGCGAGCGCCCGGCGGAGCAGCTCGCGGTCCCGCTCGTCGCGCTCGTCGAAGAACTCCACGATGCAGGTCGCGCCCGGGTCGAGCGTCCGGACCTCCTCGAGGCGGCGTACGTCGGCGATCCGCTCGCCGGTCCCGACGAGCACGATGCTCGACGGCGTCAGCCCCCAGGCGGGGAGTCGCTCCGGCGCCAGGAAGAACGCGCCGACGCTGGTGCTGCCCATGCCGTAGGGATAGGCCTCGACGGTGACCCGGGAGCCGGCGGCCCGGGCGTCCCCGAGCGTGCCGAGCACCCGGTCGACGTGGCGGCGCGAGGTGCTGTTGACGTGGCAGTGGTGCATGGCCGCCCCGGTCTCCGCGGCCGCGTTCGCGACCTCGCGGGAGCCGTCGACCGGCGTGGTGGGGTCGGCCTCGACGAGCTCGCGCACGTGCGTGAAGGTGGGCGCCCCGGCGGCAGCCGCGAGCCGCGCCACCGCGAGGTACTCCGCCGGGTCGGAGCGGGGTGCGTAGCCCATCAGCACCCCGATGCCGAGCGCTCCGGCGGCGAGCTCGCGCTCCAGCAGCCCGAGCCACGCCGCCAGCTCGGCGGGTGACGACGTGCGCTGCCAGTCCAGGTTGCCCAGCAGGTCGGTCGAGCTGTCGAACCGGGCGTTCGGGACCACGCCGGCCAGCACCTGGCCGCGGGCGTCGGACCAGGACGCCGAGAAGCCGTAGTTGAGGACCCGCCCGGCCGCAGCGGCCTCGTCGTACGCCCGCTCGATCGGCATCAGCCCGGCCTCGAGGTCCAGGTTGGTCGTCACGCCGTCGAAGGCCTGGAGCCGCTGGCCGGCGATGGAGTGCACGTGGCTGTGCAGGTCCACGAAACCGGGCCCGACGACGAGCCCGGTGACGTCGACGACGGTCGCGTCCGCTTCCAGCACCGGCGTCGCCGAGATCTCGGCGACCTTCGCGTCGCGGACGACGACGTCGGCGATCGTCTCCGTCCCGGCCTCGGGGTCGATGACGCGGCCGCCGCGCAGGATCGTCGTGGTCATGCCGTGATTGTCACGGGTGCGGTGCGCCGGCGCTTCGGTCGGGGCTACGAGATGGTGGTCGGCGCCTCGTCGATCTTCACGAGCGAGACGACCGGCGGCTCGGGTACGGCGTCGGCGAGGAACCAGCGGAAGGCCAGGTTGCCGGCCTGCTGGTCCAGCGTGCTGATCGCGTTCGGGTGCGCGAGCTGGGAGCGGGCGATCACCGTGGTGACGGTGCCGTCGGCGTTCGGGACGGCGGTGCCGTGGTTGATCGAGATGCGGCCGTCGGTGACGTTGTGGCCGGCCATGAACTGGTTCCACACGATGACGTTCCAGAACCGGCAGGTCGGCGGCCGGTGCGTGACGACCAGCGCCTCGTCGGGCTCGAGGTCGTAGCTGCCGAAGGAGTAGCAGGCGTCGGTGGCCGACCAGCCGAAGTTGAAGTCGGGCACCTGGTACGGCGTCCCGAACGTGTTCGCGACCTGGGCGATCTCGTGGCCGAGGTCGTGCCGCTCGTCGTCGTTGCGGACCCCGACCGCCAGCGGCACGATCGAGAACATCGTGCGCATCCAGCTCAGGGTCGAGCGCAGCGCCTGCGCGGTGTCGGCATCGGTACGACGCACCGGGTCGGGCTCGTCGAGGGCCTCGACATCCCACTGCACGCGTGCGCCGGTCAGCGGGTCGATCTGGTAGTCGCGGGTGAGCGCGACGGCGGCGTCGGGGGCGAGCTCGACGAAGACACCGTCGTACCCCTCGGGCCGGGCCGGGCCGAAGACCATCTCGAAGCGGCCGTCGGCGTCGAAGGTCAGGTCGCTGTCGTTGACGACGCCGATCACCCGGTCCGACCAGGCGCCGGGGGAGGGCTCGTTGTAGATCGTGATCGAGAAGTAGGCGCTGTCGCCACGGTGGCCGTGGACGCGGTAGGTGCGCGTCGGGTCGAGCACGACGTACGCGTAGTAGGAGTCGGTGTTGTCCCCGCCCCAGCGTCGGTCGCGGCGGAACGGCGTGACGGTGTCGACGAAGACCGGGCGGCCCGGGTCGGCATAGAGGTAGGTGTCGAGGCCGACGCCGAGGATCGTCGTCAGCATCCGGTAACCGTCGACGACCGCGCGCTCGCCCGACACGGCGCGGTCTCCGGCGAGGAAGGTCTGGTCGAGCTCCTTGAGCCCGTCGAGCAGCTCGTGCCAGGCCTGCGTGGACTCCCACGTCTCTGCACTCATGGGGCGATGCCTTTCAGGAGGAGGGTGGTGGTGGTGTCGATCCAGTCGTCGTCGAGCTCGCCGTCGCCGCGGAACAGCAGGGCGAGCAGGGTGGTGCCGGCCATCGCCTCGATGACCGAGCCGGGGTCGACGGGGGCACCGGCGAGCCGTTCGCGCGCTGTGCCCAGCGGCCCGTCCGCGAGCCGCTCGACGAGCGCCGCGTGCAGCGTCGGGTCCGCGGCGAACTCCGCGATCAGCCCGGGCACCGCGGCCCGCGCGACCGGGTGGGCGAACACGTCGACACAGGCGCGCACCATGGCGCGCAGGTCGGTGTCCAGCGCGCCGGTCGACGGCACCTGCACCCGCTCCGCGTCGGTCGGGAACGCCGCCTCGTGCACCAGGTGTGCCTTCGAGCGCCAGCGACGGTAGATCGCCGGCTTCGTCGTGCGCGCCCGTTCCGCGACCGCGGCGATCGTCAGGTCGGCGTACCCGACCTCGACGAGGAGCTCGGCGGTCGCGGCCAGGACGGCGCGGTCGATGCGCCGGTCGCGTGGTCTACCGGGGGCTGTCGTCATTACGAAACCGACAGTAACGTAACCGGCGTCACACCGGCAGAAGGGTGCACCTCATGTCCGTTCGGCTCGTCGACCTCGACCACCCGTCGTTCTCCCCGGAGATCACCGAGATCCGTGGGTTCATGGACCAGATGGCCGAGGCGTGCCCGCTCGACTCGGCGGCGTTGCACGAGCAGGCACGGGCGGAGACGGGGTTCAGCGACTTCGGCGCCCGGGACTACGAGGAGCGGCTCGACCTCCTGCTCGCCGCGATGCGCGACATCGACGGTCTCGACGGCCCCGGCCGGCTGAACCTCTACTCCCAGCTCCTCCAGATGCTGCGCAACCGGCTGCTCCTCACCGAGCGGCTGGCCCGGCACCCGGAGATCCACGAGATCGAGCTGGTCCCGCCGGTGGTCATCGCCGGCCTCCCGCGCACCGGTACGACGCACCTGCACAACCTGCTCGCGGCCGGACCGACGTTCCGCACGCTGCCCTACTGGGAGAGCATGGAGCCGCTGCCGATGCCCGCCGAGGTGGGCGTGGAGCCCGACCCGCGGCGGGCGCGCTCCGACCTGGCCGTCGACTTCATGAACGCCGCGATGCCGCACTTCGCGCTGATGCACGAGATGACGACCGACCACGTGCACGAGGAGATCCAGCTCCTGGCCAACGACTTCTCGACGATGTTCTTCGAGACCGTCGCGGAGGTCCCGGCCTGGCGCGACTACTACCTCGACCACGACCAGACCCCGCACTACCGCTACCTGCGCACCCAGCTCCAGGTGCTCCAGCACGAGCGCGGTGGGCGCCGGTGGTTGCTCAAGTCACCCCAGCACCTCGAACAGCTGCCGGTGCTCGAGGCGGTCTTCCCTGGCCTCACGGTCGTCGTCACGCACCGCGACCCGGTGCCGGTGACCGTCTCCATGGCGACGATGGTCGTCTACTCCGCGCGGATGCACCGGGCGCCGGTGCCGGTCGCCAAGATGGGTCGCTACTGGCGCGACCGGATCGACCTGATGCTCACCTCGCTGGTGCGGGACCGGGACGTGGTCCCGGCGGAACGCTCGACCGACGTGCGCTTCGACGAGTTCATGGCCGACGACCTCGCCACGGCCGAGCGGGTCTACGAGCTCGCCGGCGAGCCGGTGACTCCGGAGGCCGCGGCGGCGATGGGCGCCTACCTGGCCGGTCACGAGCGCGGCCGGCTGGGCACGATCGACTACCGGGCCGAGGACATCGGTCTCGACGTCGACGAGCTGCGCGAGCGGTTCGCGCCGTACGTCGCGAGGTTCCTCGCGTAGCCGTCAGGAGCAGAGCCCGTTCGCGGCGGCCTCCGCCTTGTCGCCGCTCTGGTTCTTGCCGCTGATCGCGCCCTTGCCGAACGTGCCCAAGGGCTCGTCCTTCTTGACCTTCGCCCAGAGGGCGTCGGCCTCGTCGGTGAGCTGGAGCCGCCCCCAGTTGGGGTCGTCGACCGGGAAGTCGGTCGTCGGAGCGGTCACGAACTTGATGTGCGCCAGGTTGGCCCCGCGCAGCGAGGTGGCGAGCTTGACCAGCTTGCCGACGCTCGCGATCTCGGGGTTCGTCTCGATGGATCCGCCGAGGGCCTTCGCGAAGTCGTAGACCTTCTGGGGGTTCGTCAGCGTCCCGGCCGACATCACCGTGTTGAGCATCGAGGAGATGAAGGCCTGCTGGCGCTTCATCCGGCCCAGGTCGGAGTTCGCGGTCGAGTGCCGCTCCCGCACGTACTTCAGCGACTCGTCGCCGTCGAGCTTCTGGGTGCCCGCGTCGAAGTGGATGTGGGCCACCTCGTCGTCGACGTCCTCCGGGATGCAGACCTCGACGCCACCCACCGCGTCGACCATGTCCTTGAAGCCGCCGAAGTCGATGGTGATGTAGTCGTTGACGTAGATCCCGGTCAGCGCCTCGAGCTGGGCGACCGTGCACGCCGGGCCACCGAGCGCGAACGCCTCGTTCCAGGTGGCATCCTCCTGGCCCGGGATCGTGTTCCCGTCGAGGGTGCAGTCGGGCCGGTCGACGAGGGTGTCGCGCGGGATCGAGATCCCGTACGCCGACTTCCGGCCCTTCGCCACGTGGATCAGGATCGTGGTGTCCGAGCCGCCCTCGCCGGTCTCGCTGTCGATGCCGCAGCCGTCGCAGTTGCGGGCGTCGGAGCCCATCACCAGGATGTTGATCGCGGACGTCGGCAGTGGCTTCTCCTCCGGCGGGGCCACCTGGTGGGGGATCTTGTCGCCCTCGGTGATCCCGTTGTTCACCTGGTTGTAGGCGAAGACCACGGTCGCACCGGTGACCATTGCGATGACCAGCTCGGTCGCGATCATGACCCGCAGCGCGGTACGTCGTTGGTGGCGGGTCGCCTTGGCCAAGACCGGTCCTCCTAGGGATGGTGTCCCCGAGACACTTCCGCCCAGCCTACGGGGACGCAGGAAAAGAGCAGGAATGGCGGTGTCCGATTCCCGCCAGATCGTGTCGGTGGCGTGGGGGAGGATGGGGTCATGCCCTCGACCCTCGAGACCCGGATGGCCACCCAGATGGATGGCGAGTCCTGCTACCGCGCCGTGAAGTCGCGGGACCGCCGGTTCGACGGCGTCTTCTACACCGCGGTGCGCACGACCGGCATCTACTGCCGCCCGTCGTGCCCGGCGCGCACCCCGGCCTTCCACAACGTCACGTTCCACCCGAGCGCGGCCTCGGCCCAGGCCGCCGGCTACCGCGCCTGCAAGCGCTGCCTGCCGGACGCGACGCCGGGCAGCCCCGACTGGGACGTCGCCGCGACCGCCGCGGGCCGCGCGATGCGGCTGATCGCCGATGGCGTGGTCGACCGGGAGGGCGTGGAGGGGCTGGCCGACCGGGTCGGCTACACGTCGCGCCACCTCGGCCGGATCCTGACCGCCGAGCTCGGCGCCGGGCCGCTCGCCCTGGCCCGGGCCCGTCGCGCGCAGACCGCGCGGATCCTCATCGAGACCACGGACCTCACGTACGCCGACGTCGCGTTCGCGGCCGGCTTCTCCAGCGTGCGGCAGTTCAACGACACGGTGCGCGAGGTCTACGCCTCGTCGCCGACCCAGCTCCGCGGGCACCGCGGCGGACAGCCGGCCACCGGCACGGTCGTGATGCGGCTCGCCGTACGCACGCCGTACGCCGGGCGCCAGCTGCTCGACTTCCTCGCGCTGCGTGCGGTGCCGGGCGTCGAGGCCGCGGGGGAGGGTTGGTATGCCCGGACCCTGGCGCTGCCGCACGGCACCGGCACGGTCCGGCTGGAGATCCCGGACGAGCCGGCGCCCCAGCAGACCGCGTTCGTGACCGCGTCCTTCGCCCTCGAGGACCTGCGCGACATCGGTGCGGCCACCGAGCGCGTGCGTCGGCTCCTCGATGCCGACTGCGACCCGGTGGCGGTCGGCGACGCGTTCGCCGGCGACCCGCTGATCGGTCCGCTGGTGCGCCGCTGGCCGGGGCTGCGGATGCCCGGGCACGTCGACGGCCACGAGGTCGCGGTGCGTGCGGTGCTCGGCCAGCAGGTCAGCGTCGCCGGCGCGCGCACGGTCGCCGCCCGGCTCGCAGCTCTGCACGGCCGGCCGATCGCACGACCGGTCGACGGCCTGACCCACCTCTTCCCCGACGCCGCGACGCTCGCCGCCCTCGACCCCGAGGACCTGCCGATGCCGCGCGCCCGGGGCCGCGCCCTGATCGCGCTCTGCGCGGCCCTGGCCTCGGGGGAGATCGCGCTCGACCGCGGCCCCGACCGCGACGACGTACGACGCGCACTGCTGGCGCTGCCCGGCATCGGACCGTGGACGGCCGACTACATCGCGCTGCGCGCGCTCGGCCACCCGGACGTCTTCCTGCCGACGGACATCGGCATCCGCGACGCGCTCGTCGGCCTGGGCCGGGACCCGGCCGACGCGGCGCAGCTCGCCGAGGCGTGGAGCCCGTGGCGCTCCTACGCCCAGCTCTACCTCTGGAACAGCTCTACTCTTCAGCCGAACCCGAAGGAGCACTGACATGTGGACCGTGATGGATTCGCCCATCGGCCCGTTGCGCATCGTCGAGCAGAACGGCGCGATCACCCAGATCGAGTTCACGCCCTTTCACGACGCCGATGGTCGGGTGCGCGGCGCCCAGGCGGACTCCGAGCCGGTCCTGGTCGAGGCCGTCCGCCAGCTGACGGCGTACTTCGACCGCGACCTCAAGGAGTTCGACCTCCCCCTGTCGCCCGAGGGCACCACGTTCCAGCGCAAGGTCTGGGAGCAGCTGCTCGGCGTCACCTGGGGTGAGACCGCGTCGTACGGCGAGATCGCGCACCGGCTCGGCATGACCAACGCGGCCTCCCGCGCGGTCGGCCTCGCCAACGGCCGCAACCCGATCCCGATCGTGATCCCGTGCCACCGCGTCATCGGGGCCAACGGCACCCTCACCGGCTACGCCGGCGGCCTCGAGCGCAAGCAGCTCCTCCTCGAGCTGGAGCAGGATGCCTTGTTCTAGTCGGACTGCGAAGCAGTCCGACTGGAGGAACAAAGCAGGTCGACTGCGCCCGCGACCGACGAAGGAGGTCGCGACGGCGTGTATCGAGACCCGGTGAGACGGCAGTCGGCCTGTGGTCTCTCGTCTCACCGGGTCTCGATACGCCGGTCGCGAGCTCGTTCCTCACTCGCGCGGCTACTCGACCGTGATGCCGAGCCTCAGCCTTCGCGAGCTCAGGCTGAGGGCATCTAATCCGCAGCCGCCCGCCGCAGCGACTCCGACAGCCGCTCGGCGGCGGCCAGCACGGCGGGGGCGTGCATCCGGCCGGGCTGGCGCGAGAGTCTCTCGAGCGGTCCGGAGACCGACACGGCCGCGATGATCTTGCCGCCGGGGGAGCGGACCGGTGCGGAGACCGACGCGACGCCCTGCTCGCGCTCGCCGACCGACTGGGCCCAGCCGCGACGGCGGATGCCGGACAGCGCGGCGGCGGAGAACGCGGAGTTCTGGAGGCCACGGTGCATGCGCTCCGGGTCCTCCCAGGCGAGCAGCACCTGTGCGGCGGAGCCCGCGCGCATCGTCAGCTGCGAGCCGACCGGGATGGTGTCGCGCAGGCCGCTGGGCCGCTCGGCGGCCGCGACGCACACGCGGTGGTCGCCCTGGCGGCGCCAGAGCTGCGCGGACTCACCGGTGATGTCGCGCAACCGCGCGAGCACCGGCCCGGCTGTCGCGAGCAGCCGGTCCTCGCCGGCCGCCGCGGAGAGCTCTGCGAGCCGCGGGCCCAGCACGAAGCGGCCCTGCATGTCGCGCGCGACCAGGCGGTGGTGCTCGAGGGCGACGGCCAGACGGTGTGCGGTCGGCCGGGCCAGGCCGGTGCCGGAGACCAGACCCGCGAGGGTGGCCGGTCCGGACTCGAGGGCGGTGAGCACGAGGGCGGCCTTGTCGAGCACGCCCACTCCGCTGGTGTTGTCCATATGGCAATACTGGCGTCTCAGATCATGGGATGCAAGCGGTACGCTCTGTGACGTATCCACCACTGATCAACACCGAGCCGATATCTGAGGGAGTCAGTCATGGGCAAGACCCTGGCCGAGAAGGTCTGGGACGAGCACGTCGTCCGGTCCGTCGACGGAGAGCCGGACCTGCTCTTCATCGATCTCCACCTCATCCACGAGGTGACCTCGCCCCAGGCGTTCGACGGGCTCCGCCTCGCCGGCCGGCAGGTACGCCGTCCCGACCTGACCCTCGCGACCGAGGACCACAACGTCCCGACGCTCGACTGGGACAAGCCGATCGCCGACCCGGTCTCGCGCACGCAGGTCGAGACCATGCGCCGCAACGCGGAGGAGTTCGGCGTCCGCCTGCACCCGCTCGGCGACGTCGAGCAGGGCATCGTCCACGTCGTCGGCCCGCAGCTCGGCCTGACCCAGCCGGGCATGACCATCGTGTGCGGCGACAGCCACACCAGCACGCACGGCGCGTTCGGCGCGATCGCGTTCGGCATCGGCACCTCCGAGGTCGAGCACGTGCTCGCCACCCAGACGCTGCCGCAGGCCAAGCCCAAGACCATGTCGGTCACCATCAACGGCAGCCTCCCCGAGGGCGTCACCGGCAAGGACATGGTCCTCGCGCTGATCACCCACGCCGGCACCGGCGGCGGCCAGGGCTACATCGTCGAGTACCGCGGCCAGGCCATCGAGGAGCTCTCGATGGAAGGCCGGATGACGGTCTGCAACATGTCGATCGAGTGGGGCGCCAAGGCCGGCATGATCGCCCCCGACCAGACGACCTTCGACTACATCGAGGGCCGCCCCGAGGCGCCGAAGGGTGCCGACTGGGACGCCGCCGTCGCGCACTGGAAGACGCTGCGCACCGACGACGACGCGGTCTTCGACAAGGAGATCGTGCTCGAGGCGAGCACCATGACGCCGTTCGTCACCTGGGGCACCAACCCCGGCCAGGGCGTGCCGCTCGGCGCGAACGTCCCCGGTCCCGAGGACTTCGAGGACACCCAGGACCAGATCGCCGCCGAGAACGCGCTGCGCTACATGGGCCTCGAGGCCGGTACGCCGATGCGCGACATCAAGGTCGACACCGTCTTCGTCGGCTCCTGCACCAACGGCCGGATCGAGGACCTGCGGCTCGCCGCCCAGATCATCGAGGGCCACCAGGTCGCCGCCGACACCCGCATGCTCGTCGTCCCGGGCTCCGCGCGCGTGCGGCTCCAGGCCGAGGAGGAGGGCCTCGACATCATCTTCAAGCAGGCGGGCGCCGAGTGGCGTGGCGCCGGCTGCTCGATGTGCCTGGGCATGAACCCCGACACGCTGTCGGTCGGCGAGCGTTCCGCCTCGACCTCCAACCGCAACTTCGAGGGCCGGCAGGGCAAGGGCGGTCGCACCCACCTGGTGTCCGTGCCGGTCGCCGCGGCCACCGCGATCCGCGGCACCCTCTCGTCCCCGGCCGACCTCGAGCCCGCCACCGTTGGGAGCAACTGATGGACAAGTTCACGACCCACACCGGCGTCGGCGTGCCGCTGCGGCGCAGCAACGTCGACACCGACCAGATCATCCCGGCCGAGTACCTCAAGCGCGTCACGCGCACGGGCTTCGAGGACGGCCTGTTCGCCGCGTGGCGCAACGACGCGACGTTCGTGCTCAACAACCCGGCGTACGCCGGCGGCTCGGTCCTCGTGGTCGGCCCCGACTTCGGCACCGGGTCGTCACGCGAGCACGCGGTCTGGGCGCTCCAGAACTACGGGTTCAAGGCCGTCATCTCGCCGCGCTTCGGCGACATCTTCCGAGGCAACTCCGGCAAGGCCGGGCTGGTGGCCGCGCAGGTCGACGAGAAGGTCGTGCAGCGCATCTGGGACCTGCTCGACGAGCAGCCGGGCGCGACGGTGACCGTCGACCTCGAGAGCCGCACCGTGCGTGCGGGTGAGGGCATCGACGCCATCGAGGACTCCTTCGACATCGACGACTACACGCGCTGGCGTCTGCTCGAGGGGCTCGACGACATCGGGATCACGCTGAGCCACGACGCCGACATCGCAGCGTTCGAGGCGACCCGCCCGAGCTGGAAGCCGGTGACGCAGCACGCAAGCTGACGGCGACGCCGACGTCGCGTCGATGCCGAGAATCCCCAACCCTGGTTGGGGATTCTCGGCATCACTGCATTTACGACAGTTGCGTCTCACCGCCCCGCGGATATCGGAATGCCCGTCGCTGAGCGGATCTGGGCGCCGAATGTGCAATTCGAGAACGACGAAAAACACACCGCAAAACGCCGTGTGGTGATTGTGAGTGCCGCCACGTTTACCTAGCGTGCATTGAAGAAAGTCGAGCATGGGCTCGACCACAGCGTTCATTGGAAGGGAAGACAGTGAACAAGTCAGAGTTCATCGAGGCACTCTCGTCTCGTTTCGACGGCAACAAGAAGGCGGCATCGCACGCCCTCGAGTCCGTGCTGGACACGATCACGCGGGAGGTGGCGAAGGGCGAGAAGGTCGCCATCACCGGCTTCGGGTCCTTCGAGAAGCGCGTGCGCGAGGCCCGCTGGGTGCGCAACCCGCAGACCGGCGCACGGATCAAGGCGAAGAAGACCGCGGTGCCGAAGTTCACCGCCGGCGCCGACCTCAAGAACGTCGTCTCGGGCGCCAAGAAGCTGCCCAAGCTGACCGTGACGGCCTCCGCCGCCACGGCGAAGAAGGCTGCGGCCCCCGCGAAGAAGGCTGCCGCCGCTGCCAAGAAGGCGGCCGCTCCGGCCAAGAAGGCGGCTCCGGCGAAGAAGGCGGCTCCCGCCAAGAAGGCGGCTCCGGCGAAGAAGGCGGCTCCCGCCAAGAAGGCGCCGGCGAAGAAGGCTCCTGCCAAGAAGGCGCCGGCGAAGAAGGCTCCTGCCAAGAAGGCGCCGGCGAAGAAGGCGGCTCCGGCGAAGAAGGCGGCTCCCGCCAAGAAGACCGCGCCGGTCAAGAAGGCGGCGGCCAAGAAGGCGCCGGCGAAGAAGGCGGCTCCCGCCAAGAAGGCCCCCGCGAAGAAGGCTCCGGCGAAGAAGACCGCCAAGAAGGCCTGACCCGCACAGCATCATCGCAACGGGCCGTCATCCTCAGGGATGGCGGCCCGTTGCCGTGTCAGGACGCGTCGTCCGCGACGAGCAGGGCCACGGCCGTCGCCGCACCGACACCGAGCGCGACGGCGTCGGTCAGGTCCGCGGGCTCGTCCACGTCGCGTCGTACCGAGGCCGGGGCGTCGACCAGCTCGCGCGCCCCTGCCTCGAGGTGAGCGGCCCGAGACCCCGGCCCGAAGTGCGGGTCGAAGCCGTCGTGGTCGGCGACGTAGACCGTGGTGCCGATGCCGGCGGCGTCGGGGACGAAGCTGGGCCGCTCGGTGGTCAGCGCGGCGAGGACCTCGTCGAGGTCCTCGGGCCGGAGGGCGGGCAGGTCGGCGCACAGGGCGACCGGCACCAGGTCCGGCCACCGGCGCCGGGCCTCGGCCGCGGCCTGGCGCAGCGTCGCGTTGAGGTCGCCCGAGACGCCGTCCGGGATGGCCGAGCAGCCCAACGCGGACAACACGTAGGAGAACTGCGCGTCGTCGGTGACCACGAGCACCTGCTCGACCGTCTCGGCCCGCAGGCACGCGAGCACCGTGTCCTGGGCGAACGACTCCGCGAGCCGGCGGCGCGACGTGCCGTCGCCGAGCCCGGCCAGGCGCGACTTGCCGACGGCGGGTGGCTTGACCGGCACGAGGGCGGCGTAGCGGGGGCGGGGCTGGGCGGACATCGCCCCGATCCTGTCAGGCGGGTGGACTAACCTGCGCACGTGGTTGTTCGGAAGCAGACGCAGAAGCGCGGCTGGGCGTGGTGGATCGCGGAGCCGATCGTCCGCTCGGCGCTGGTGGCGACGACCACCCACGAGTGGATCGACGGAGAGCGCATCCCGGAGTCCGGTGGCTTCATCCTCGTGCTCAACCACGTCTCGCACGTCGACCCGCTGACGGCCGCGCACATCGTCTACGACCACGGCCGGCTGCCCCGCTACCTGGCGAAGTCCGGTCTCTTCAAGAACAAGGCGCTCGGCTACTTCCTGCGCGCGGCCGGCCAGATCCCGGTCGAGCGGATGAGCAAGAACGCCGCGGGCGCCTTCGACGCCGCCGTGGCCGCGGTCCGGGACGGCGAGTGCGTGGTCGTCTACCCGGAAGGCACCATCACGCGCGACCCCGACGGCTGGCCGATGACCGGCAAGTCGGGTGCGGCGCGGATCGCGCTGGAGACCGGTTGCCCGGTCATCCCGGTCGGCCAGTGGGGTGCCCAGGAGATCCTCGCGCCGTACGCGAAGAAGCCGGACCTCTTCCCGCGCAAGCTCATCACCATGAAGGTGGGCACCCCGGTCGACCTCTCCGACCTCGTCGACCAGGAGCGGACGCCGGCCGTCATCCAGCAGGCGACGGACCGGATCATGGCGGCGATCACGGCGCTCGTCGAGGAGGTCCGCGGCGAGCAGGCGCCCGCGGAGCGCTTCGACATGAAGAAGCAGGGCGTACGGCAGATCGGCAACCCCAACAAGTCGGCACCGGAGGATGGCACATGAGCGGCAAGGTCGCGGTCTTCGGCGCCGGTTCCTGGGGGACCGCCTTCTCGATCGTGCTGGCCGACGCCGGCAACGACGTCACCCTCTGGGCGCGCCGCGAGGAGGTCGCTGCGGCGGTCAACGAGCAGCGCGAGAACGCCGACTACCTCCCCGGCGTCGAGCTGCCGCCGGCGATCCAGGCCACCCACGACGTCGAGAAGGCGCTGCACGGTGCCGACGTCGTCGTGCTCGCGACCCCGTCGCAGTCGCTGCGCGAGAACCTCAGCCAGTGGGCGCCGTACGTCGAGCCGGGCGCGACGTTCGTCTCGCTGATGAAGGGCGTGGAGCTGGGCACCCTGGAGCGGATGAGCCAGGTGATCGCCGAGATCACCGAGGCCGGCCCCGAGCGGATCGCCGTCATCAGCGGCCCCAACCTGGCGAAGGAGATCGCCCGTCGCGAGCCGGCCGCCTCGGTGGTGGCCTGCGAGGACGAGGACGTCGCCAAGATGCTCCAGGCGCGCTGCCACTCGCCGGCGTTCCGTCCCTACACCAGCATCGACGTGCTCGGCTGCGAGCTCGGCGGTGCCTACAAGAACGTCGTGGCCCTGTCGGTGGGCATGGCCGTCGGCCTCGGCTTCGGCGACAACACCACCGCCTCCCTCATCACCCGCGGCCTCGCCGAGACCGCGCGGCTCGCGATGGCGCTCGGCGCCAACCCCCTGACGCTGATGGGCCTCGCCGGGCTCGGCGACCTCGTCGCCACGTGCTCGTCGCCGCTGTCGCGCAACCGGACCTTCGGCGAGAAGCTCGGGCAGGGCATGACGACCGAGGAGATCTACGCCTCGACCCGCCAGGTCGCCGAGGGCGCGAAGTCCTGCTCCTCGCTGCTCGCCCTGGCCGAGCGCACCGGCGTGGACGCCCCGATCGCGCACCACGTCGACGCGCTCGTCGACGGCCGGATGACCGCGGCCGAGATGATGGACGCCTTCATCGCCCGCGACACGAAGGCCGAGACGGACTGACCTACTCGACCAGGTTGTCGAGCGCCCGCTCGAGGTCGGCCCACAGGTCCTCGACGTCCTCGATGCCGACGGAGAGCCGCACCAGGCCGTCGGGGATCGTGGCGGGCTCCGCCTTCCAGCGCCGCCGCCGCTCCAGGGTCGACTCCACGCCGCCCAGGGAGGTCGCATGCACCCACAGGCGGGTCTGGTGCGTGAACAGGTCGGCGGCCATCGCGCCGGAGGCCAGCACGACCGAGACGATCCCGCCGAAGCCGGGGTAGCGGACCTCGCTGACCGCAGGGTGGCCCGTGAGCCGGCGGACCAGCTCGGCGGCGTTCTGTTGCGCCCGTTCGACGCGCAGGTGCAGGGTGCGGATGCCGCGCGCGGCCAGCCACGCCTCGAGGGTGCCGGGTACGGCGCCGAGCAGGTCGCGACGGCCCTTGAGGACGTCGTAGAGCTCGTCGTTCGCGGTCACGGCCGCGCCGAGCAGGGCGTCGCTGTGGCCGGCGAGGTACTTCGTCGCCGAGTGCACGACGATGTCGGCGCCCAGGGTCAGGGGCCGCTGGTTGATCGGGGTCGCGAAGGTGTTGTCGACCACGACGTACGCACCCGCCTCGTGCGCGGCCGCGCTGATGGCCTCGACGTCGGCGATCTCGAGGGCCGGGTTGGTGGGCGACTCGAACCACACCAGCGCCGCGTCCTCGACCGCCCCCACGACGGCCTCGGTGTCGGTGATGTCGACCAGCTTGGTGCGCAGCCGTCCGCGGCTCTCCAGGTCGGCGAGCTCCAGCAGCGTGCCGGTGTAGGAGTGCGCCGGCGCGATGACCAGTGCATCGTGCCCGACCAGGTCCAGCACCGTCGTGGTGGCGGCCATCCCGCTCGAGAACGCGAGGGCCCGGCCACCCTCGAGGGCGCCCAGCGTGTCCTCGAACGCCGTCCAGGTCGGGTTGCCGTAGCGGCCGTACTCGAGGTCGCCACCCGCGACGTACGTCGAGGCCATCACGATCGGCTGGTTCAGCGGCTGGTCCGGCTCGTGGGCCGGGCGTCCGGTCGTGACGGCGATGGTGGCGGGCCGCAGGTCGTCGGTCATGGCACGACGCTAGCCGGATAGGGTCGTGCCGATGAACTCTCCCTCCCGCAAGCCCCGCGTCGCCGTCGTGTTCGGAGGTCGGTCCAGCGAGCACGCGATCTCCTGCGTCACCGCAGGCAGCGTCCTCGCGGCCATCGACCCCGAGCTGTACGACGTGGTGCCGATCGGCATCGCCACCGACGGCCGGTGGGTGCTGGAGTCCGGGGACCCGGAGCGGCTGCGGATCGAGGGACCGGACCGGCTCCCCGCCGTCGACGGCGACCGCGCCACCATCGCGCTGGCGCCGGAGGCCTCGTCGACCGGACTGGTCGTCACCGAGCCGTCGCAGCCGCCGCGCATGCTCGGCGACGTCGACGTGGTCTTCCCGCTGCTGCACGGGCCGTGGGGCGAGGACGGCACCATCCAGGGGATGCTCGAGATGGCCGGCGTCCGCTACGTCGGCGCCGGGGTGCTGGCCTCCGCGGTCAGCATGGACAAGGCGTACATGAAGGTCGTGCTCGCGGCCGCCGGGCTGCCCGTCCTCCCGTCGGTCACCGTGACGGCGCGCGAGTGGGAGCGGGACCCGGCCGGGTGCCGCGAGCGGGCGTCGACGCTCGGCTACCCCCAGTTCGTGAAGCCCGCCCGCGGCGGCTCGAGCTTCGGGATCTCCAAGGTGCACGACGCCGGCGAGCTCGACGCCGCGATCGCCGAGGCGGTCCGGTTCGACCCCAAGGTGCTCGTCGAGGTGGCCGCGGTCGATGCCCGCGAGATCGAGTGTGGTGTCCTCCAGGCGCTCGACGGCACGCCCGAGACCAGCCTGCCCGCCGAGCTGCGCGTCGGCGGTGACCACGAGTTCTACGACTTCGCCGCCAAGTACCTGCCCGGCGAGAGCACCGAGATCGACATCCCGGCCGACCTGCCCGACGACATCGCCGCCGAGATCCGTGGGCTGGCCGTGCGGGCCTTCGAGGCCGTCGGCTGCGAGGGCCTGGCCCGCGTGGACTTCTTCGTGCTCGCCGACGGCCGGGTCGTGGTCAACGAGATCAACACGATGCCGGGCTTCACGCCGACCTCGATGTACCCGCAGATGTGGGCCGCGTCCGGGGTCGACTACCCGGCGCTCGTGGACCGGCTGATCCGGCTCGCGCTGGCCCGCGACACCGGCCTGCGCTAGAGGGCGCTAGACGCAGGGCACCATCTTCGTGGTGTGGGCCTTGATCGGCGCCGCGAGCTCGGCGAGCGCGCTCGCGCCCTGCTCGGGGAGGTAGTCCCGCGGCACCTCGAGCTGCACGCGCGGGCTGTAGCCGTCGGCGGTGAAGGTCGCGTCCCGGTCGCCGTCCACCTCGTCGGGTGGCACCAGCCAGCCGACGCCGTCGGCCACCACGCACTTCGGCACGTCGTCGAGGTCGACGGCGCCGACCCCGCAGGTCAGCACGATCGCCGGGTCGCCCCAGGCCGCGCCGTACGCCGTGGCGCCGGTGACCTCCACCGACGCCTCACCGGCGAGGGTGGCGGGCAGGTCGGCGACCAGCGCCCGGCACGCGGCGTCCTCCTCCTTCGGGAGGTCCGGCCGCGGGATGTCCGGCGGCCCGCTGCGGCAGGCCGTCGCCAGCAGCAGGGTCGCGCACGCGACGACGCCCCGGGTCCGGAGGGACACGGGGCGTCGCGAACGCGGTCGGGTCTGCACTCAGATGTGCACGACCGGGCAGGTCAGCGTGCGGGTGATGCCGTCGAGGTTCTGGACCTTGGAGACGACCAGCTTGCCCAGCTCGTCGACGTTGCGGGCCTCGGCGCGCACGATGACGTCGTACGGGCCGGTGACGTCCTCGGCGAGGGTCACGCCCTTGACCTGCGCGATGGCGGAGGCCACCTCTGCGGCCTTGCCGACGTCGGTCTGGATCAGGATGTACGCCTGGACGACCATCGAGCTCTCCCTGGGTTCGGCTACTTCTGCAACTGCCGTCGGCCAACCTACCGTGCGGTACCCGCTGTCGCATCTGGTGGGATGGCCCCATGTCGTTCCCACCAGACGCCACCCTCGCCGACGCCGGCGAGTTCGGACTGATCTCGGCGATCGTCGACCTCTTCCCGCAGGGCGAGCAGGTGCTGGTCGGACCCGGCGACGACGCCGCCGTGCTGCGGGTGCGCACCGGCCACGTGGTCGTCTCGACGGACCTCATGGTCGAGGGTCGCCACTTCCGCCGCGACTGGGCCGAGGCCGCCGACGTCGGCCACCGGGCCGCGGCGCAGAACCTCTCCGACATCAACGCGATGGGCGGTCGCGCCACGTCGCTGACGGTCGGCCTCGCGGCGCCGGCTGACCTGCCGGTGCAGTGGGCGCTCGACTTCGCGCGCGGCTTCGCCGACGAGTGCGCCCTGGTCGGCGCCAGCGTCGTCGGGGGAGACCTCACCCGGGCCGACCAGGTCGTGATCGCGGTGACCGTGCTCGGCGCCTGCACGGAGTCGCCGGTGCTCCGCTCGGGCGCCCGTCCCGGTGACGTGCTGGCCCTCTGCGGACGCCAGGGCTGGGCGGCCGGCGGGCTCGCGGTGCTCGGTCGCGGCTTCCGCTCCCCGCGGGTCCTGGTCGAGGCCTACCGGCGCCCGGAGCCGCCGTACGACGCGGGCCGGGCGGCCGCCGCGGCCGGCGCGACCTCGCTGATCGACGTGTCCGACGGCCTGCTCGCCGAGGCGGGGCACCTCGCCGACGACTCCGGCGTCGCGATCGACGTGCACGCCTCCGCCTTCGACGTCCCGGAGCCGCTGCACGCGGTGGGCGCGGCGCTCGGTGCCGACCCGATGCAGTTCATCCTGGGCGGGGGAGACGACCACGCGCTGCTCGGCACCTTCCCGTCCGTCGAGGCGGTGCCGGACGGCTGGGCGGTCATCGGCGCGGTCTCCGCCGGCTCGGGCGTCACGGTCGACGGCGCGGCGTACGACGGACCGACCGGCTGGACGCACTTTTAGGCGCCCAGGCCTGAGCCTGCGAAGGCCTGGATCCAGCGCCAAGGTCGAGGAGCCGCGCGAGCGACGAAGGAGCTCGCGACCGGCGTCTCGAGACCCGGTGAGCCGAGAAGCAGCCTCAGCCCCGACAGCCACCTGAAATGACGAAGACCGCCACCCTGATGGGTGACGGTCTGCTCTCGCCCTGCTGGATCTCGACCCGGCGGTTCGCCCCGCTTCGCGGTGCGACGCCTTGCTCGATCTCCCGCGCTGACGCGGTGGCGGCTGCGCCGCAACCGCTAGCGCGTGACCTTCCCGGCCTTGAGGCAGCCGGTGCACACGTTGAGACGCTTCGGGGTGCCGTTGACGGTGGCCCGCACGCGCTGGATGTTGGGGTCGAAGCGGCGCTTCGTGATCTTGCGCGACCACGGCCGGTTGTTGCCGAAGCCCGGCTTCTTGGCGCAGATGTCACAGACGGCAGCCACGAGGTACTCCTGAACGAATCGATGGTCTGAGAAAGGGGGCCCGCGAACGGGCAACCGAACAAATGTATCCGACGGGCCGCCGAGGCGGAAATCGTGCACCAGCCACTAGCCTGTGGCACTCATCTCCTCCGAGGACGACTCCCGAGGACGACCGAGCCCGCCCGCACCATTCTCCACGATCGAGGTCGCGATGATGGAAGTACCGATCGAGGGTCGCATCACCCTCGCGGTGGTGCTGCGCTTCGTCGACGTCGCCACCGACGCGCTGGCCGAGGCCCGCGAGGAGATCGATGCGCTCAACGTCTACCCGGTGCCGGACGGCGACACCGGCACGAACATGTACCTCACGGTCTCGGCCGCGCGCGACGCCGTACGCGCCGTGGTGGCGCAGGACCCCGAGGTCGGGCTCGGCCCGGCGCTCGACGCCTTCGGCCGAGGTGCGCTGCTCGGGGCACGCGGCAACTCGGGCGTCATCCTCAGCGAGATGCTGCGGGCGATCGCCCGCCGCATCGTGCAGGCGGAGGCCGACGAGCGCAGCGCTGCCGTGATGGCGGCGGCCCTGGTCGGCGCGGCCGACGCGAGCTACGCCGCGGTCGGTACGCCGGTCGAGGGCACGATCCTCACGGTCAGCCGGGCCGCCGGCGAGGCGGCCGCCAAGGCCGCCGGGGAGCCGGGGGCGCGCTCGCGGGACGTCTTCGTCGCGGCGGCCGCCGCGGCGCGCGAGGCCCTCGCCCGCACGCCCGACCTGCTGCCAGTGCTGCGTGATGCCGGCGTCGTCGACGCCGGCGGTCGCGGGCTCAGCGTGATCCTCGACGCCGCCGAGACCGTCCTGACCGGCCGAAGGCCGGTGCCGGTGACCGCCCCGCTGGGCGCGCGGCACATCCCGGTGCCGATCCAGCCCACGGCCGGAGACCTGACGCCCGACGGACCGTCCTACGAGGTGATGTACCTCCTCGACGCCGACGACTCCGGCATCGCCGACCTGCGGGAGACGCTTGCCGGCCTCGGCGACTCGCTCGTGGTCGTGGGCGGCGACGGGCTCTGGAACGTCCACGTCCACGTCGACGACGTCGGCGCTGCCATCGAGGCCGGCATCGAGGCCGGACGGCCGCACCGGGTCCGGGTCACGCACTTCGCCGAGCAGGTCGAGGCCGCCGGCGCCGCCCGGGTGTCCGCGCGCTCCGGTCGCCGGGTGATCGCGGTCGCCGCCGGACCCGGGCTCGCCGCGCTCTTCGAGGAGGCCGGCGCGGTGGTCGTCTCCGCCGGCCCCGGGCTCCGTCCGTCGACCGGCGAGCTGCTGGAGGCGATCACCGGCTGCGGCGCCGCCGAGGTGGTCGTGCTGCCCAACGACGCCGACTCCGTCCGGGTCGCGGAGATCGCGGCCCGCACCGCCGAGGCCGACCACGGCGGCGCGGTCCGGGTGGCCGTCATCCCCACCCAGGCCCAGGTCACCGGCCTGGCCGCGATCGCGGTCCACGAACCCGGTCGGGCCTTCGACCAGGACGTGCTCGAGATGACCGCGACCGCGCGGCACGCACGCCAGGGGGCCGTCACGATCGCCGCCAAGCAGGCGATGACGATGGCCGGCCCGTGCGAGCCCGGCGACGTCCTGGGCGTCGTGGCGGGCGACTTCGCGGTCGTCGGGGAGGACCTGTTCGCCGTCGCGACCGACGTTCTCGAGCGGCTCCTCGGCGGCGGTGGTGAGCTGGTCACGATCGTCGGCGGCGCCGGCGACGGCGACGGGGCGCTCGCGACCCGGTGCGCGGCGTACGTCGAGGAGCACCACCCCGCTGTCGACGTCGTGGTGTACGACGGAGGTCAGCCGCGCTACCCGCTGCTGATGTCCGCCGAGTGAGCCCCCTGGAAGACGACGCATGATCACCCTCGACTCGCCGGTCGCCACCGTCCTCGGCGACCAGAAGAAGAAGCGCGACGCCATCGTCGAGCGACTCGGCCTGCGCACGGTCGACGACCTGTTGCACCACTTCCCGCGCCGCTACATCAAGACGGGCGAGCTGAGTCGCGTGGAGCAGCTGCACGAGGGGGAGATGCTGACCTTCTCCGGGAGGCTCGGCAGGCCTGAGATCAAGACCTACACGGACCGACGCACGAACCGCCCGGCATACCGCGTCGAGACCGCGGTGCACGCCGACGGCGCCACGCTGCAGATGTCGTTCTTCGCGAAGTCGAAGGGCACCGCGGAGTGGAACAAGCGTCGCCTCGTCGAGGGGCGGGAGGGGATCTTCCTCGGCAAGGTCGGCCGCTTTCGGGACACCTGGCAGCTCACCAACCCGCAGATGGTGCTCTTCGGCGACGGCGGCGAGGACCTCGCGGAGCTGTCGCTGGAGAGCATCCGCGCGTTCTACCCGATCTACCCGCTCACCAAGAGCGTCGACTCGTGGGACATCCAGAAGGCCGTCGCCTTCGCTCTCACGGTCGTCGACGAGGTGCCCGACCTGCTGCCGGACGCCGTGCGCGAGCGCTACGACCTGCTGGCCGCCCGCGACGCCCTCGACCGCGTCCACGCGCCCGACACGTACGCCGACATCACCGAGGCCCAGCGGCGGTTCCGCTTCGACGAGGCGCTGGTCACCCAGCTCGTGCTGGCCCGGCGCCGGCGCGCGGTCCAGGAGCTCGGCGCCCGCGCCCGCACGGGCGACCAGGGCGGTCTGCTCGCGGCCTTCGACGAGCGGCTGCCCTTCGAGCTGACCGCCGGGCAGCGGGAGATCGGAGCGCAGGTCGAGGCGGACCTGGCCCAGGCGCACCCGATGAACCGCCTGCTCCAGGGTGAGGTCGGCTCCGGCAAGACGCTGGTCGCGCTCCGCGCCATGCTGCGCGTCGTCGACTCGGGCGGCCAGGCCGCGCTGCTGGCCCCGACCGAGGTGCTCGCCCAGCAGCACCACCGCTCGATCACCGCGATGCTCGGCGACCTCGCCGCCGGCGGCATGCTCGGCGGCGCAGCCGATGCGACCAACGTCGAGCTGCTGACCGGGTCGATGACCAAGGCCCAGCGGACCGCGCCCATGTCGCGGATCGCGACGGGGGAGGCCGGGATCGTGATCGGCACCCACGCGCTGCTCGAGGAGAACGTCATCTTCGACGACCTCGGCCTCGTCGTCGTCGACGAGCAGCACCGCTTCGGCGTCGAGCAGCGCGCGGCGCTCACCGACAAGGCCGGCACCCCGCCGCACGTGCTCGTGATGACGGCGACGCCGATCCCGCGCACCGTCGCGATGACCGTCTTCGGCGACCTCGAGGTCTCGACCCTCACCGAGCTGCCGGCCGGTCGGGCGCCGATCCAGACCAACGTCGTCCCGCTCGCCGAGCACCCGACCTGGTTCGGCCGGGTGTGGGAGCGGGTGCGCGAGGAGGTCGAGAAGGGCCACCAGGCGTACGTCGTCTGCCCACGCATCACGGGCGACGAGCAGGAGCAGGGCGAGTCCGACCAGCTCGAGCTCGACGAGGACGGCAACACGGTCACCCCGGAGAAGCCCGCGGGAGGCCTCGCCGCCGTCGAGGAGGTCGCCGCCCAGCTCGTCGCGGGTCCGCTCGCCGGGCTCAGGGTGGAGAAGCTGCACGGCAGGATGCAGCCCGAGGACAAGGACCGGGTGATGCGGGCCTTCGCGGCCGGCGACGTCGACGTGTTGGTGGCCACGACGGTCATCGAGGTCGGTGTCGACGTCGCCAACGCGACCGCGATGGTGCTGGTCGACGCCGAGCGGTTCGGCGTCTCCCAGCTGCACCAGCTGCGCGGCCGGGTCGGGCGGGGCGGCCTGCCGGGCCTGTGCCTGCTGGTCTCACGTGCCGAGGCGGGCACCCCGGCGCGGGACCGGCTGGAGGCCGTCGCGTCCACCACCGACGGCTTCGAGCTGAGCCGGGTCGACCTCGAGCAGCGCCGCGAGGGAGACGTTCTCGGCAAATCGCAGTCGGGATACCGCTCGGGGCTGCAGAATCTGCGCGTGCTTCGGGACGAGAAGACGATCGTGCAGGCCCGCGAGGCCGCCGTCGCGCTCCTGGACGCCGATCCCGACCTCGCCCAGGCGAGCGACCTCGCCACGGCCGTCACCCGGCTCGAGGAGTCGGTGCAGTCGGACTTCATGGAGAAGTCGTGATCTCCGCATGACGCGCATCATCGGCGGCCAGGCCGGCGGGCGCCGCCTCGAGACGCCCCGGGGTTCGGCGACCCGGCCGACCAGCGACCGGGTCCGCGAGGCGCTGTTCTCGGCCGTCGAGTCGTGGTGCGGCTCGCTGCACGGGCTCCGCTTCCTGGACCTGTACGCCGGCTCGGGGGCGGTCGGCCTCGAGGGCTGGTCGCGCGGGGCCGGCGTCGTCACCCTCGTCGAGCAGGACCGCCGGACGGCCGCGCTGATCGGCGACAACGCCCGGACCATCGGCTTCGCCAAGGCGGGCGTCGTTGCCGCCTCGGTCGCCGCCACGCTGCGCAAGCCGCCCAGCGCGCCGTACGACGTGGTCTTCAGCGACCCGCCGTACCCGCTCACCGAGGACGAGGTCGCCGCCGACCTCGACTCCCTGGTCGAGCACGGCTGGTTGGTGCCGGGCGCCCTGGTCGTGGTCGAGCGCGCGTCGCGCAGCCCCGAGCCGCGCTGGCCGGAGGGGTTCACCGACACCCGCGCGAAGCGGTACGGCGAGACCACGCTCTGGTACGCCGAGTTCTCCGCGGGGAACCGGTAACCTCCACGCCATGACACGCGCCGTGTGCCCCGGTTCGTTCGACCCGGTGACCAACGGTCACGTCGACATCTTCCGGCGTGCCGCGGCGATCTTCGACGAGCTGGTCGTCGCGACCGGCACGAACCCGTCGAAGTCGCGGCTCTTCGAGCCCGACGACCGGTTGGAGATGCTGCGCGAGGTCTGCGCCGACCTCCCCAACGTCACGGTGATGGGGTTCACGGGCCTGATCGTCGACTTCTGCCGCGAGATCGGTGCCCAGGCGATCGTCAAGGGCCTCCGCGGCGGCAACGACTACGAGTACGAGCTGCCGATGGCGCAGATGAACTCCCACCTCACGGGGGTGGAGACCGTCTTCGTGCCGACCAACGCGGCGCTGGGCTACGTCTCCTCCAGCCTGGTCAAGGAGGTCGCCTCGCTCGGCGGGGACGTCTCGGCGCTGGTGCCGGCGTCCGTGCACGAGCGGCTGGTGGCCCGGATCGCACAGAAGCACGAGTGAGCGGACCACGAGCGAATTGGTCGCGCCCGCGACCGACCGGTACGCTTCTCGCTGATCTGTTTGTGCCTGAACCGGAAGTAGAAACCTGAGCAGCCTGGACCCGAGAGCGCCGCTCGTGCTCGACACCCGCGAGCTCGGCCGCCGCCCGGGGTCCCAGCGACAGGTGGAACGGACGGTCCCGGCACCGGCAGATCTGGGCATCGAAGTCCTTCGTGTCCCCGAAGGTTCGCCGGTCGAGCTCGACCTACGGCTGGAGGCGGTCATGGAGGGTGTGCTGGTCACGGGCACCGCCACGGCGGAGCTCGAGGGTGAGTGCGCACGGTGCCTGGAGCCGATCTCCGATCCCACGGAGGTCACGTTCCAGGAGCTGTTCGTCTACGAGGACCGGGACTACTCCTCCGAGGAGGACGACGGCGTCAGCAAGCTCGAGGGCGACCTGGTCGACCTGGAGCCCCTGCTGCGGGACGCGGTGGTGCTCGCACTACCGTTCCAGCCGCTGTGCATGGAGGACTGCCCTGGGTTGTGCGTCGAGTGCGGCGCCCGGCTCGCGGACGACCCGGACCACGCGCACGAGGCAGCGATCGACCCGCGCTGGGCGGGACTGTCCGCCCTGAGGCAAGATGAGCAAGACCAAGACTGACCGGCACCGCCGGTCCTGGTAGAGGAGATAACTGTGGCTGTCCCGAAGCGGAAGATGTCGCGCAGCAACACGCGCCACCGTCGCTCGGCCTGGAAGGCCGTTGCGCCCAACCTGGTGACGTGCGCGAACCCCGCCTGCGGTGCCAAGCACCTCCCGCACCGTGCGTGCGGCGAGTGCGGCCAGTACGGCGCGCGCGCCGAGCGTCGTCAGGTCCTCTGACCGGTCCCGGTCCGCTGACCAACTACGCCGCGCTGCGAGCAGCACTCGGGGATCCTGAGCTGGACCCCGAGCTGCTCGAGCGCGCGCTCACGCACCGCTCGTACGCCTACGAGAACGGTGGGCTGCCGACCAACGAGCGGCTGGAGTTCCTCGGTGACTCCGTCCTCGGCGTGGTCGTCACCGAGACGCTCTACCGCACCCACCCCGACCTCTCCGAGGGCCGGCTGGCCAAGCTGCGCGCGGCCGTGGTCAACGCCCGCGCGCTGGCCGAGGTCGGGCGCACCATCGGCGTCGGCGAGCACGTGATGCTCGGCCGCGGCGAGGAGGCCACCGGCGGTCGCGAGAAGGCGTCGATCCTCTCCGACACCGTCGAGGCCGTCATCGGCGCCGTGCACCTCAGCGGCGGCGGCTTCGAGACCTCCGCGGTCGTCGTGCACCGCCTGTTCGACCCGCTCATCGAGGCCGCGTCCGCGATGGGCGCCGGCCTGGACTGGAAGACCTCCCTCCAAGAGCTCTCCGCCGAGCACGGGCTCGGCGTCCCCGAGTACGTCATCGCGGACGAGGGCCCCGACCACATGAAGACGTTCACCGCGCAGGTCCGCGTCGGCGCCAACCTCTACGGCAACGGCCTCGGCCGCTCGAAGAAGGAAGCCGAGCAGGCCGCCGCCGAGACGGCGTACGGCGAGATCGTCGCCTCCCTCACCCCGCAGGGCTGACCTCCTCCGGTGCCCGAGCTGCCCGAGGTCGAGGTCGTCCGCGCCGGCCTGGAGCGCCACGTCGTCGGCGCCACCATCACCCGCGTCGAGGTCCTGCACCCGCGCCCGGTGCGCCGCGACCCCGGCGGGCCGGCCGGCTTCGCCGCCGCTCTCGCCGGCCGCCGCATCGAGGCGGCCAGACGCCGCGGCAAGTACCTCTGGCTCCCCCTCGACAACGGCGACGCGCTCCTCGGCCACCTCGGGATGAGCGGCCAGATCCTGGTGCAGCCGGCGGACGCCCCCGCCGAGCGGCACCTCCGGGTCCGCTTCGTCCTGGAAGGCTCCGACGAGGGCCGCCCCTTCGATACGGCTCGTCCCTCGCCTACTCAGGACAAGGAGATGCGCTTCGTCGACCAGCGCATGTTCGGGGGCCTGTCGATCTCCACCGGCGGCGCGGACCTGCCCCCGGAGATCGCGCACATCGCCCGCGACCCGCTCGACCCGGAGTTCGACGACGACCTCTTCGTCCGCAAGGTCCGCAAGCGGACCTCCGGCGTGAAGCGCCAGCTCCTCGACCAGAACCTGATCTCGGGCGTCGGCAACATCTACGCCGACGAGGCGCTCTGGCGCGCCCGGATCCACGGCGAGCGCCCGGGGGACCGGCTCACCGCCGCCCAGGTGCGCGAGCTGCTCGGCCACGCCCGCGACGTGATGGTCTCGGCGCTCGGCCAGGGCGGCACGTCGTTCGACGCGCTCTACGTCAACGTCAACGGTGAGTCCGGCTACTTCGACCGCTCGCTGCACGCCTACGGCCGCGAGGGCGAGCCCTGCGAGCGGTGCGGTACGCCGATCCGCCGGGTCGCGTTCATGAACCGGTCGTCGTACTTCTGCCCGGTGTGCCAGCCCGTGCCGCGGAAGCGGCGGACGCCCGCCCGTCCGGTGCCGATGCCGGACTGACGCGTCCAATTGACCGGAGGCCCGCCTGGTGGGACTCTTGAAGACGGCCCGCCACCGCGAGCCGACCCCCTCTTAGCCCCCGGAAGGCTCATTCATGGCCAAGGCGCTGATCGGATACATGAACAGCGACCTGCGAAGCCCCGCCCTCGCCGCCGAGAACGCTCGGCTGCGGGCCCGCGTGGGTGAGCTCGAGGCGCTCGCCGGGCGCCTGTCCGAGGAGAACGACCGGCTGGCTGAGGCCCACGCCGCCGCGCTCCTCGAGATCGAGACCTCGCACCTCCAGGAGATGCAGCCGGCCTGAGCCGCTGCACGTAAACCGGTCGCGGCGACCCGCCTCGGCCCGTAGCGTCGCGCCCTTGTGAGCACCCTTCTCAACGCCGGCGTCGAGATCGTCGCACCCCGCCGGTTCGGGATCGGCTTCCGCTGGCTGATCGCCTCGTCGTGGGTCTCCAACCTCGGTGACGGGATCGCCCTGGCGGCCGGCCCGCTGCTGGTCGCCTCGCTGACCCACGACCCCATCCTGGTGGCGCTCGCCGCGCTCCTCCAGTGGCTGCCGCCGCTCGTCTTCGGCCTGTACGCCGGCGCGCTCGCCGACCGCCTCGACCGGCGGCTCATCATCGTCACGGTCGACCTGGCGCGGGCGGTCGTGCTCGTGCTGCTGACGCTCACGGTCGCCACCGACGTGGTGTCGATCTGGCTGGTGCTCGTCGCGATGTTCCTGCTCGGCACGGCGGAGGTCTTCGCCGACAACACGGCCGCGACCCTGATGCCGATGCTGGTGCAGCGCGACGACCTCGCGATCGCCAACGCGCGGCTGACCACGGGCTTCATCACGGTCAACCAGCTGGCGGGGCCGCCGATCGGCGCCGCGCTCTTCGCGCTCGGCCACGCCGTGCCCTTCGCGACGCAGGCGGTCGTGGTCGCCCTCGGTGCGGTGCTGATCTCGCGGGTCGTGCTGCCGGAGCACCGGCGCGAGCCCGCCCCGGACACGCACCTCCGCCACGACATCGCGGAAGCGTTCCGCTGGGTGCGCCACCACGCCGCGGTGCGCACGCTGGTGCTGACGATCTTCGTCTTCAACATCACCTTCGGTGCGGCCTGGTCGATCCTGGTGCTCTACGCCACCCAGCGGCTCGGCCTCGGCCCGATCGGCTTCGGGCTGCTCACCACGATCTCCGCGGTGGGCGGGCTGGTCGGCACCCTGTCCTACGGCTGGATCACCCGCCGGGTCAGCCTGGGCAACCTGATGCGGATCGGGCTGGTCTTCGAGACGTTCACGATGCTGTCCCTGGCCCTCACCACGACCGCCTGGGTCGCCATGTGCATCTTCTTCGTCTTCGGCGCACACGCGTTCATCTGGGGAACCACGTCGCTGACGATCCGGCAGCGCGCGGTGCCGACGGAGCTGCAGGGCCGGGTCGGGTCGGTCAACCTCGTCGGCGTGTACGGCGGCCTGGTCATCGGCTCCGGCATCGGCGGCGTGATCGCCCAGCACTGGGGCGTCACCGCGCCGTTCTGGTTCGCGTTCGTCGGCTCGGCGGTCTTCGTGCTGCTGATCTGGGGCCAGCTCACGCACATCGCGCACGCGGACGAGGCCGCTACGCCCAGCGTCGGGTGATCTCGACCGCCTCGTCGAAGCGCTCCGCCTCGGCCTCGGTCTGGTGCGGGTTGGCCCTACGGATCGCGGTCGCCTCCGGCAGCTCCGCGGCGTACGGCGTCGCGACGCGGGCCGCGAACTCCTCGGAGTAGGACAGCAGCACGTCGCGCAGCGTCTCGTCGCCGAGGCCGACCTGGACCATGACCAGGACGGTGACGGCGACGTCGAGCCCCGGCCGTCCGACCCGGGCGTTGGTCCAGTCGATGAGGACCGGGCCGCGGTCGGCCATGATCACGTTGAGCGGGTGCAGGTCGAGGTGCACGAGGCAGTCCCCGGCGGCTGCTCCGGGCCACGTCACCGCGTGCAGGTCGCGGTGCAGTCCGGCCAGCACCTCGGCGCCGTCGCCCGTGTCGACCGCGCCGGTCAGCAGCGCCTCGCCCAGCGTCGGGCCGTCGACCCGGTCCATGACGATCTCGGCCCCCGAGGCCTCGTGCACGCGGGGGAGCGGGTAGCCGAGGTCGGCGAGCTGCCGCATCGTCGCGGCCTCGTGGGCCGTGCTGCGGCCGTCGCGGCTGCGGCGCAGCACCCGGTCGGCGTCGAGGGCGAAGACGTCCGCGTCGCGGCCGGTGCCGAGGAGATCCACGACGCAGACCCTACGGCTACTCGCCGACGCCCTCGCGGGCGAACCGCGGGAGCAGGAAGACGGCCGCGAACGCGAGTGCGTAGCAGCCGATCGTCACCCAGAGGATCGTCCGGGTCGCCTCGAACCAGCCGTCCTCGGGGACCCACTGGAGGAAGAGCGTGCCGAGCAGGGCGACACCGAGCGCTCCGGCGAACTGCTGCACGGCGTTGAGCACGCCCGAGCCGGTGCCGACCTCCCGATCGTCGAGGTCGGACAGGATGATGTCGAAGAGCGGCGCGAAGATCAGGCCGGAGCCGAAGCCGGCGAGCAGCGTCATCGGGGCCAGGTCCCAGCCACCGAGCGAGGCGTCCGCCCCGCCGATCGTCCAGGCGAGCCAGGCGATGCCGGCCGCGGAGATGAGCAGACCGGCGTGCAGGACCCGGCGCCCGAACCGCGGGCCGAGGGCCGCACCCGAGGCGGCGGCGCCGATCGCCATGCCGAGCGCCCAGGGCGTCATCGTGATGCCGGTCTTCAGCGGCTCGAAGCCGAGGCCCAGCTGGAGGAAGAGGTTGAAGATCAGCATCGTGCCGGACATCGCGACGAAGAAGACGCCGATGAAGGTGACGCCGGCGACGTACCCGCGGTGCGTGAACAGCGAGGGCTCGATGACGGGGTTCCGGCTGCGTCGCTCGCTGAGCACGAACAGCCCGAACACCACGGCCGACGCGGCCATCATCGCGAAGCACCACCACGGCCAGTCGTGCTCGCGCCCCTGCACGAGCGGGTAGATGAGCAGGGCCGACGCGACGGTGAGCAGGACCGCGCCGACCGGGTCGAGGCGGGCCTCCGGGTTGCGGGGCACGTCGGGCAGGTAGCGCCAGGCGAGGACCGCGCCGACGACGCCGACCGGCACGTTGATCAGGAAGATCATCCGCCAGCCGGTGCCGAAGAGGTCGGCGTCGAGCAGCACCCCGGCCAGGATCGGGCCCAGCACCGCGGCGAGACCCATGATCGGGCCGAACGGGATGAACGCCTTCTGGAGGTCCTCCGGCGCGAACGACTGCTTCACCATCGCGAGGCCCTGGGGGATCATCACCGCGCCGAAGAGGCCCTGGAGCACGCGGAACGCGATCAGCAGGCCCGCCGTGGGTGCGAGGCCGCACAGCAGCGAGGCCAGCGTGAAGCCGACCATGCCGATCACGAACATCCGCTTGCGCCCGACCTGGTCACCGACCCGGGCGGAGACGACCAGGCCGATCGCGAAGGACATCGTGTACGCCGCGAGCACCCACTGCAGCGTGCTCGCGCTGCCGCCGAGGTCCTCGCGGATCGACGGCCCGGCCAGGTTGGCGATGGTCGCGTCGAGCAGGTCCATGACGTCGGCGATGATCACCACCGCCATCACCATCCAGCGGAAGCGATAGCCCCGCTCGTCGTACAGGTCCGGGTCGCGAACAGTGTTCGTAGTCACGAACAGTGTTCTAAACCCGAACGGTGTTCGTGTCAAGTACAGTGTTCGTCATGGCGGAGCGGAAGCGCGAGAAGTCCTGGCAGGCCGGCCCGGTACGGATCCGGGTGACGCTGCCCGGGGAGCCGGCCGCGGCCCCCAAGGAGCGGCTGACGGTCGACCGGATCGTCGACGCCGCGATGGGCCTGATGGCCGAGCAGGGGTACGACGCCGTCTCGATGCGCTCACTGGCCAAGGCGCTCGACACCGGCCCAGCCTCGCTCTACGCCCACGTGGCGAACAAGGAGGAGGTCGACCAGCTCGTCCTCGACCGGATCAGCGCCGAGCTGGTCGTCCCCGCACCCGACCCCGAGCACTGGGACGAGCAGCTCCGGCAGGTGCTGCGCGACATGCTGGCGCTCTACCGTCGGCACCCCGGCTCCGCCCGCGCCGCCATCGGGATGATCCCGTCCGGGATGGGCGCGCTGCGCACCATGGAGGGCCTGCTCGCCATCTGCGACGCGGGCGGGATCTCGCCCCAGGCGTCCGCGTGGTTCTGCGACCTCGCGGCGGCGTACGTCAGCGCGATCGCCGTCGAGGAGGCGATCTGGATGCAGCGGGCCAACAGCACCCCGCCGGGTGCCGAGCCGGACCACACCGCGATCGACGAGCAGCTGCGCGCGATGATGGAGGCGCTCCCGGCGGCGGAGTTCCCGCTGGTCACGAGCATGGCGGGGGTGATGACGGCGGGCGACGGCGACGACCGGTTCGAGTTCGGCATCGCCGTGCTGGTCGCCGGGCTGCGCGCCGTGTCGGACACCTACCGGTGATGCTCCCCTAATGCCAGGGATCGGGGGTGGCTGCGGGTAGGGTGAGCCTCGCTGAGCTTCCCCCCTTGGCCGGCTGCGATGATGCTGCCTTCGTCCTCAGTCCGACGAGCCGCCTGACGCTGGGAGCCAGACGTTGTACCTGAAGAGCCTGACCCTCAAGGGGTTCAAGTCCTTCGCCTCGGCGACCACCCTCCAGCTCGAGCCGGGGATCACCTGCATCGTCGGGCCCAACGGCTCCGGCAAGTCGAACGTCGTCGACGCCCTCGCCTGGGTGATGGGTGAGCAGGGCGCCAAGTCGCTGCGCGGCGGCAAGATGGAGGACGTCATCTTCGCCGGTACGTCGGGGCGCCCGCCCCTCGGCCGTGCCGAGGTCGTGCTGACCATCGACAACTCCGACGGCGCGCTGCCGATCGAGTACACCGAGGTCACGATCAGCCGCACCATGTTCCGCAGCGGCGGGTCCGAGTACGCCATCAACGGCAACCCGTGCCGGCTGCTCGACGTCCAGGAGCTGCTCTCCGACTCCGGCATCGGCCGCGAGATGCACGTGATCGTCGGCCAGGGCCAGCTCGACACGATCCTGCACGCGACCCCCGAGGACCGCCGCGGCTTCATCGAGGAGGCCGCGGGCGTCCTCAAGCACCGCAAGCGCAAGGAGAAGGCGCTCCGCAAGCTCGACTCGACCGAGGGCAACCTGACCCGGCTCAACGACCTGCTGGTCGAGATCCGGCGCCAGCTCAAGCCGCTCGGCCGACAGGCCGAGGTCGCCCGTCGCGCCGCGACGGTCCAGGCCGACGTCCGCGACGCCCGCGCCCGCCTGCTCGCCGACGACCTGATGACCGCGCGGTCCTCCCTCCAGCAGGAGATGGCCGACGAGTCGATCCTGGTCGCGCGCCGCGAGCAGGTGGAGGCCGAGGTCGCCCGCAGCCGCGAGCAGGAGTCGGCGCTCGAGGCCGCGCTCCGCGAGGACCTGCCGGCCCTGGCCCAGGCCCAGGAGAACTGGTTCGCCCTCTCCGGCCTGCGCGAGCGGCTGCGCGGCACCCAGTCGCTGGCCGCCGAGCGGGTGCGCAACGCCGCCGGCACCGCCGACGTCGAGGAGGCGCGCTCCGGGCGTGACCCCGAGCAGCTCGAGGCGGAGGCCGCCCAGGTCCGCGAGCAGGAGCAGCGGATCACCGCCGAGGTCGACGCCCACCGCGTGGCCCTCGAGGAGGCCGTGACGGCACGTCGTACCGCCGAGGACGCGGCCGCCGAGGAGGACCGCAAGATCGCGGCTCTCCAACGCGCCGCCGCCGACCGCCGCGAGGGCCTGGCCCGGCTGCACGGCCAGGTCAACACGCTCCGCTCCCGCGCGACCGCCGCCGACGAGGAGGTCGGCCGCCTCGGCCTCGCCCGCGAGGAGGCTGTCGCCCGCGCCGACCGCGCGCAGCGCGACTTCACCTCGCTCGAGACCCGCGTCGCCGGACTCGATGCCGGCGAAGAGGGCCTCGACGCCGAGCACGAGGCCGCGACGACCGCCCTCGACGACATCGAGGACCGGCTCGCCAAGGCCCGCGACGAGGCGCTGCAGGCCGACCGCGACCGCACCGGACTGGCCGCCCGCAAGGACGCCCTCGAGCTCGGCCTCAACCGCAAGGACGGCGCGGGCGCGCTGCTCGCGGCGAGCGACGAGGTCTCCGGGCTGCTCGGCTCGGTGGCCGCGCTGGTCTCGGTGCGCAACGGCTACGAGACGGCCATCGCGCAGGCGCTCGGCTCGGCCGCGGACGCCGTCGCGGTCGCCGACGCCGACGCCGCCGTGCGCGCCATCGGGCACCTCAAGGGTGCCGACCTCGGCCGCGCCGGGATGCTCCTCGGCGGGGGTCCCGCCCAGACCCGCGACTGGCCGTCGTTGCCCGCCAGCGCGACGTACGCCGCCGACGTCGTCGACTGCCCCGACACCGTCCGGCCGGCACTGACTCGCCTGCTCTTCAAGGTCGCCGTCGTCGACGACCTCGACGCCGCCAGGGCCCTGGTCGCCGCGCAGCCCGACCTCACCGCGGTGACCCGCGAGGGCGACCTGATCGGCGCCCACTTCGCCTCCGGCGGCTCCAGCAGCCAGCCGAGCCTGATCGAGATCCAGGCCGCGGTCGACGAGGCCGCCGAGCAGCTCGCGGAGGCGGTGGCCGCCTCCGAGCGGCTCGGCTTCGACATGTCCCGCCTCGAGAGCGAGCGGCTCGACGCGCGCAAGCGGGTCGACGTCGCGCTGGCCAAGCTGCACGAGTCGGACGCGACCCTGGCCGCGGTCGCCGAGGAGCTGGGCCAGTACGGCTCCCAGGCCCGCGCCGCCCGCGGTGAGGCCGAGCGGCTCACCCAGGCGATCGAGAAGGCCGAGGAGGCCCGGGTCCAGGCCGTCGCCGGCCTCACCGACCTGGAGACGCGTCTCGCCGCTGCCGAGGAGGCGCCGGAGGCCGAGCCCGACACGACGGCGCGCGAGGAGCTCACCGAGGCCGCCCGCGCCGCCCGGCAGGGCGAGATGGACGCCCGTCTCGCGCTGCGCACGTCGGAGGAGCGGTCCCGGGCCCTGCACGGCCGCGCGGACTCGCTGCTCCGGGCGGCCGAGAAGGAGCGCGACGCCCGCGCCCGGGCCGCCGAGCGCCGCGAGCGGATGATCCGCGAGGGTCGGGCCGCCGAGGCGGTCGGGCTCGCGGTCGGCTACGTGCTCAGCCGTCTCGAGGTCTCCATCCACCGGGCCGCCGAGGCGCGCTCCGCGGTGGAGCAGTCCCGCAGCGGGCGCGAGCAGCAGCTGCGCGACGTCCGCACCTCCCTGCGCGACCTCGGCAAGGAGCACGACGAGCTGGTCAACTCCGTGCACCGCGACGAGATGGCTCGCACCCAGCAGCGGATGCGCATCGACCAGCTCGAGGAGCGCGCGCTGGAGGAGCTCGGCCTCGACGGCGACGGCCTGGTCGCCGACTACGGCCCCGACCAGCTGGTGCCCTTCAGCGGCGAGGTCCCCGAGGGCGAGGAGACGCCCGAGCCCACGCCGTACGTCCGCGACGAGCAGGCCAAGCGCCTGCGCACCGCCGAGCGCTCGCTGCGCGAGCTCGGTCGGGTCAACCCGCTGGCGCTCGAGGAGTTCTCGGCGATGGAGGAGCGGCACAAGTTCCTCACCGAGCAGCTCGAGGACCTCAAGCGCACCCGCAAGGACCTGCTCGACATCGTCCACGAGGTCGACCAGCGGGTCGAGCAGGTCTTCACGGAGGCCTACGCCGACGTGAGCCGCGCCTTCGACGACACGTTCTCGCGGCTCTTCCCGGGCGGCGAGGGCCGCCTGGTGCTGACGACGCCCGACGACATGCTCAACACCGGCATCGAGGTCGAGGCGCGACCCGCCGGCAAGAAGGTCAAGCGGCTCTCGCTGCTGTCCGGTGGTGAGCGCTCGCTGGTGGCCGTGTGCTTCCTGGTCGCGCTGTTCAAGGCCCGCCCGTCGCCGTTCTACATCCTCGACGAGGTCGAGGCCGCGCTCGACGACACCAACCTCGGCCGCCTGCTGGAGATCTACGAGGAGCTGCGCGAGAACTCCCAGCTGCTCGTCATCACCCACCAGAAGCGGACCATGGAGGTCGGCGACGCGCTCTACGGCGTGACCATGCGCGGCGACGGCGTCTCCGCGGTGATCAGCCAGCGCCTGCGCGAGGCCGAGTCGGCCTAGTGGGGGACCGGCCGACCCGCGCCGACTACGTCGCGTGGCGCACCGTCACGACCCGGTGGCGCGACGACGACGCCTACGGCCACCTCAACAACGCCACCTACTACGAGCTCTTCGACACGGCCGTCAACGCGCACCTCTACGAGGCGACCGGTGTCGACGTCCGCAAGCTGCCCCAGATCGGCGTGGTCGCGGAGACGTCGTGCCGCTACTTCCGCGAGATCGGCTTCCCGGCGCCGATCGAGACCGGTTTGGTCGTCGACAAGGTCGGCAGCTCCAGCATCATCTACCGGATCGGCCTCTTCCAGGGGCCGTCGGACGAGGCGGCCGCGGAGGGTCGCTTCGTGCACGTGTACGTCGACAACACCGACCCGGCGCGGCCGTCGACGCCGATGCCCGACGTGATCCGTGCCGCAGTCGAGCCGCTCCTGCGCGGCGATGCCGGGCCGGCCTGACCCGTGTGACACGGTGGAGGAACGGGTAGTCGTGTGACTGTCTGTTTCTCTCGGGAGGTTCGCGCGTGCTCGCAATCGTGGTCGTGATGGTCCTGATCCTCGTGGTCGCCGGTCTGGTGGCGGCGTACGTCGCCTTCCCGCACCGCGGTGAGCGGATGCCCGCGACGCCGTGGCTGGGCGATGCGATGGCCAAGGCGGCCGACGCGGCGCCGGTCCTCGAGGAGGAGGACCAGTCGATCTTCGGCTTCGACGCCGAGTACGAGGACTCCGAGCGCCGCCGTTGACGTAGGCGGGGGAGGCCTCTGGTTGGATTGAGGCATGGCTTCCTGGCTGTACCTGGTCATCGCGATCGCGGTCCTTGCGGTCGTCCTCGTCGTCGCGCTGCTCGTCGGCCGCTCCCGGCAGGCGCCGCCCGCGGCTCCGCAGGCGCCCGCGCCGGACGTCGTCGTCCCGCCGCCGACCGACGCGGACGTGGCGGAGCCGGCGGTCGAGGTGCCCGCCGAGGTCCCGGTCGACGCTGCTCCGACGCTGGAGAAGCCCGAGGGCACTGCCTCCCGCCTGGTCCGCCTCCGTCAGCGGCTGGCCGGCTCGCAGAGCGGCCTGGGCCGCGGCCTGCTCGCCCTGCTGTCGCGCGACCGGCTCGACGAGGACACCTGGGAGTCGATCGAGGACACCCTGATCACCGCCGACGTCGGGGTCGCCCCGACCCAGGAGCTGGTCGAGAAGCTGCGCACCCGGTTGCGGGTCGAGGGCAGCGCCGAGGACCCGCGCACCGTGCTCCGCGAGGAGCTGCTCGCGCTCGTGGATGCCGGGATGGACCGGCGGCTCCAGGTGAGCGGGGCGGACGGCAAGCCCGGCGTCGTGCTGGTCGTGGGCGTCAACGGCTCCGGCAAGACCACCACGGTCGGCAAGCTCTCCCGGATCCTGGTGGCCGAGGACCGGTCGGTGGTCCTGGGTGCGGCGGACACGTTCCGCGCCGCTGCCGTCGAGCAGCTGGCCACCTGGGGCGAGCGGGTGGGCGTCGACGTCGTCCGCGGCCCGGAGGGCACCGACCCCGCCAGCGTCGCCTTCGAGGCGGTCAAGGAGGGCGTGGACACCGGTGCCGACACCGTCATCGTCGACACGGCCGGCCGGCTCCAGAACAAGGCCGGCCTGATGGACGAGCTCGGCAAGGTCAAGCGGGTGATCGAGAAGCAGGCCCCGGTCACCGAGGTGCTGCTCGTGCTCGACGCCACGACCGGTCAGAACGGCCTGATCCAGGCCCGGGTCTTCGGCGAGGTCGCCGACGTGACCGGCATCGTGCTGACCAAGCTCGACGGCTCCGCGAAGGGCGGCATCGTCGTCCAGGTGCAGCGCGAGCTGGGCGTCCCGGTGAAGCTGGTCGGCCTCGGCGAGGGCGCCGACGACCTGGCGCCGTTCGAGCCCAGCGCGTTCGTCGACGCCCTGCTCGGGTGACGGCGGGGGTTCAAACGCCGTTGGGGGAGTCGTAACACCGAAGTAACAAACGGGCCCATCTCGTTTCCTGATCGCAACACGCGGCAACGCGGGTCGAAACCTCGGCCTTCGAAGGTGTCTGGCAATGGGGCGGGTTCCCCGAGCCGACAGTGCGGTCGTCGTCGTACCCGCCCTCCCGAGATGTGATCCCTGGAGGTTCTGTGGACGGCTATTACGCCTTCATGCTGGTGGCGACAGCCCTCGTCCTGATGATGACCGTGCCCGCCCTGGCGCTGTTCTACGGCGGCATGACGCGGTCCAAGTCCGTGCTCAACATGATGATGATGTCGTACGTCGCGTTCGCGGTGGCCGCCATCGTCTTCGTGCTGTGGGGCTGGTCGATGGGCTGGGGCGGTGACGGCGCCGGCAACGGCAACGGCAAGCTGATCGCCAACCCGTTCACGATGTTCGGCCTCGACGGCGTGTCCAACGTCAACCTGATCTACGTCGTCTTCCAGCTGACGTTCGCCGCCATCACGGTCGCGCTCATCTCGGGAGCCATCGCGGATCGCGTCAAGCTGGTCTCGTGGGTCGTCTTCGTCCCGCTCTGGCTGACCGCCTGCTACTTCCCGATCGCCCACAACGTGTGGGGCGGCGGCTGGGTCGCCCAGCAGCTCGCCAAGGGCTCGACGTTCGCGCAGGACTACGCGGGCGGCACGGTCGTCCACATCAACGCCGGTGTGGCGGGCCTGGTGCTCGCCCTGGTCATCGGCAAGCGCGTCGGCTTCATGAAGGAGCCGATGAAGCCGCACAACCTGACGCTCACCATGATCGGCGCCGGCCTCCTGTGGTTCGGCTGGTACGGCTTCAACGTCGGCTCGATCGTCTTCACCTCCGACTCGCTCGCGAGCCCCGAGGCGTTCTCGGCCCAGTTCCAGGGTGAGACCGGCGTGACGTTCATGAACACCACGATCGCCACCTGCGCCGCCATGCTCGCCTGGCTGCTGATGGAGCGGATCCTGCACGGCAAGGCCACCTCGCTCGGTGCCGCGTCGGGCATCGTCGCAGGTCTGGTCGCCATCACGCCCGCGTGTGGTGCGGTCAGCCTGGTCGGCGCGATCGTGGTCGGCGCGGTCGCCGGTGGCGCCTGCGCCGCCGCGGTCGGCCTCAAGTTCATGTTCGGCATGGACGACTCGCTCGACGTCGTCGGCGTCCACCTGGTCGGCGGCCTCGTCGGCACCCTGCTGATCGGCCTCGTCTCGACCTCGAGCGCGCCGGGCGGCATCGACGGCCTGTTCTACGGCGGCGGCTTCGCCTCGCTCGGTGACCAGGCGCTCGCGGCCCTCTTCACCATCGTGTGGACCGGCGTCCTGACGACGATCATCGCGTTCGCGATCAAGTTCACGATCGGCTGGCGGGTCACCGAGGAGGCCGAGGTCGAGGGCATCGACGGCGACCAGCACGGTGAGTCGGCGTACGACCTGCACACCGGTCTCGGTGGCGGCGGCACCTCCGCCTCGTCGGTCCTGGCCAAGAGCACCGTCACGGAAGGGGTCAACGCATGAAGCTCGTGACCGCGGTGATCAAGCCGCACAAGTGGGAGGACGTGCGCGAGGCGCTCGAGACCTTCGGTGTCACCGGCATGACCGTCAGCGAGGTCAGCGGCTACGGCCGGCAGAAGGGCCACACCGAGGTCTACCGCGGTGCCGAGTACGACATCGCGCTGGTCCCGAAGATCCGCATCGAGATCGTCGTCGACGACGGCGACGCCGAGGACGTGGTCGGCATCGTGGTGAAGACCGCGCAGACCGGACGCATCGGCGACGGCAAGGTCTGGGTCAGCCCGGTCGACACGGTGGTGCGGGTCCGCACCGGCGACCGTGACTCGGCCGCCATCTGATCCCTGATGTGTGTCCGGCCCGGCTCCTCGTCGAGGAGCCGGGCCGGTCCCGTCCTCGGGCACCGTCCGTCCGGCATGATCGGACCACGACCCGAGCCCTCTCCCCATCGTGCGCCCAGCCCCAGGAGGCCCCGTGAAGCTCATCACCGCCGTCATCAAGCCCCACAAGTGGGAGGACGCGCGGGCCGCCATCGAGGCGACCGGCGTCACCGGGATGACCGTCAGCGAGGTCAGCGGCTACGGCCGGCAGAAGGGCCACACCGAGGTCTACCGCGGGGCCGAGTACGACATCGCGCTCGTGCCCAAGATCCGCATCGAGATCCTCATCGCCGACGAGGACGCCGCCGCGGTGGTGGAGGCGATCTCCTCGTCCGCGCGCACCGGCAAGATCGGCGACGGCAAGGTCTGGGTCACCACGGTCGAGTCGGTGCTGCGCGTGCGCACGGGCGACCAGGACGAGGCAGCGCTCTGACAGCCTCCGACCGGACCCGGCGGGCCGCCGAGGCCGACGCGCTCTGCGCCGACGCCTACCGCGACAGCGGCGGCCCGGACGTCGGCGCCGCGCTCGTGGCCGTCGGCGGCTACGGCCGCAGCGAGCTCGCGCCGTACTCCGACCTCGACGTCGTGCTCGTCTCCGACGAGGGGGTCGACGTCCGGGCCGTGGCCGAGAAGGTCTGGTACCCGCTCTGGGACTCGGGATCCCGGCTCGACCACTCCGTGCGCACGATGACGGAGATGGTCGCCGCCGCCGACGCCGACCTCAAGGTCGCACTCGGCCTGCTCGACGCGCGCCACCTCGCCGGCGACCCGAACCTCACCCTCCGTCTGCGGACCACGATGCTCGCCAACTGGCGGCGTACGGCGAAGGAGCGGCTGCCCGCGCTGCGCGAGATGGTCCGCGCGCGACACGAGTCGGTCGGCGAGGTCGCCCACCTGTCGGTGCCCGACATCAAGGAGGCGGAGGGCGGCCTGCGTGACGCCACCGTGCTCAAGGCGCTGGTCGCGACCTGGATGGTCGACGTGCCGCACGGCGAGCTGGAGCGGGCCCGGCTGTCGATGCTCGACGTCCGCGACGCGCTCCACGACACGGCCGGTCGCCCCACCGACCGCATCAACCCGGAGCAGTGGAGCGACCTCGGGCACGCGCTCGGGCTGGCCGATGCCCGGGACGCGCAGGTGCACGTCCGCGAGCTCGGCCGCCGGATCGCGCACCTCTCCCACCTGACCTGGCGCCGCGTCGACGCCGCGCTCGCCCGGCCGGCGCCCAACCATCGCGCCCGGCGGCCCGACCTGACTCCGCTGGCCGCGGGGGTCGCGCTCGCCAACGGCGAGGTGGTGCTCGACCGCTCGGCCAAGCCGGCCGAGGACCCGGTGCTGCTGCTGCGGGCCGCGACGGCCGCCGCGGAGAACGACGTGGTCCTGGCCCCGGCCACCGCGGCGCGGCTCGCGCGTGAGGGCGTGCCGCTGCCGACCCCGTGGCCGGCCGAGGCACGACAGCTGCTGGTCCGCCTCCTCGCGTCCGGGCGTGGCCTGCTGGCGGTCTGGGAGACCCTGGAGGAGACCGGGGCCCTCGCCCGGGCGCTGCCCGAGTGGGACCGGATCCGCCTGCTCCCGCACGCGTCCGCGATCCACCGGTTCACCGTCGACCGGCACGTCGTCGAGACCTGTATCGAGGCCTCGCACCTGATCCGGCACGTCGCGCGTCCGGACGTCCTGATGGTCGCCGCGCTGCTGCACGACATCGGCAAGGGGAGCCTGACCGAGCACAGCGTCGCAGGGGAGCCGATCGCCCGCGAGATCGCGACCCGGATGGGCTTCGCCCCCGACGCGGTGGACCTGGTCGCGCGCCTGGTCCGGTGGCACCTGGTGCTCGCCGAGACGGCCACGACCCGCGACCCCGACGACCCCGCCACCGTCGAGATGATCACCCAGCGCGTCGAGACCGCAGAGGCGCTCGACCTGCTGCTCGCGCTCTCCGAGGCGGACGCGAAGGCGGCCTCGCCGAAGGCCTGGTCGGCCTGGCGCTCCGGCCTGATCAACGACCTGGCCAGGCGCGCCCGTGCCGCTCTCGACTCAGGCGTCGCGCTGCCCCCGATCGTCACCGACGACGTCGCGATCCCGAAGGAGGTACGCCGGGGCTCGGCCGCGATCACCGTCGAGCACGACGACGACGGCACCCGCGTCACCGTCATCGCACCGGACCGGGTGGGCCTGCTGGCGGACTTCGCGGCGATGTTCGCCCTCCAGCGGATCCCGGTCCGCGCTGCCCGCGCCTGGGCGCAGGAGCAGTACGGCGTCTCCGTGTGGGAGGTGGGCGTGCCCGACCTCGACGCCGCGGTGCTCCGCACCCGCTACGAGGCGGTCGTGGCCGGACGGGTCGAGGCGGCCGAACGCCTCCGCCGCGCCGCGGCGACCGACTCGCTCGAGCCGACCGTCGCCGTCCGGCCGGAGGCCTCGGACCAGGCCACGGTCCTGGAGGTGCGCACCGGCGACCGGCCGGGCGTCGTCTACCTGGCCTGCGCGGCGCTGGCGGACCTCGACATCGCGGTGCGCTCGGCGCACGTCGACACGCTCGGCCCGCAGGCGGTGGACGTCTTCTACCTGCAGGAGGCGCACGCCGGCGTGCTCAGCGACCAGCGCGCGGCCGAGGCGGCGCACGCCGTACGCGCGGCCCTCACTGCGGTGGCCGGGGGATCTTGACGGTCCCGCGGTGCAGGTCGACCTTCCACCGCGGGTGCTCGTCGTCGTCGTCCGGCGTCGGCAGGATCTCCGCCTGGTTCTTCTTGTCGTCGACCTCCTCGCGCGCCCGCGCGGCGCCGGGGTCGAGCATGCCGAGACCGGCGCCGACGCCGCCGCCGATGGCACCGGCGTTGGGGTCGGGGTGGGAGACCATGTGGGTGCCCATCCAGACGATGACGCCGAGCAGCACCACGGTGCCGAGGCAGATGGCCAGGATGAGCATGCCGCCAGCGTACGGCGTACCAGGGCGTCCCGGTTAGGCTTGGGGCTCAGTCTCTGACCGTCCAGACACTCAGCAGATCACGGGTAGGACCACCACTTGTTCGCCACACTCTCCGACCGGCTCGCCGACACCTTCAAGAACCTGCGTGGGAAGGGCCGCCTCTCCGAGGCCGACATCGACGCCACGGCGCGCGAGATCCGCATCGCGCTGCTGGAGGCGGACGTCGCCCTCCCGGTGGTCAAGGAGTTCGTCGGGGCCGTCAAGGAGCGGGCCCGCGGCGAGGAGGTCAGTGGTGCGCTGAACCCGGCCCAGCAGGTCGTCAAGATCGTCAACGAGGAGCTCGTCAACATCCTCGGTGGCGAGACCCGCCGGCTGCGCTACGCCAAGACCGGCCCGACCGTCATCATGCTCGCCGGCCTCCAGGGTGCGGGCAAGACGACGCTGGCGGCCAAGCTCGCGCTGTGGCTCAAGGAGCAGGGCCGCTCGCCGATGCTCGTCGCGGCCGACCTCCAGCGGCCCAACGCCGTCAACCAGCTCCAGGTCAACGGTGAGCGGGTCGGTGTCACCGTCTTCGCCCCCGAGCCCGGCAACGGCGTGGGCAACCCGGTCCAGGTCGCCCGTGACGCCGTCGCGGAGGCCAAGCGCACGCTCCACGACACGGTCATCGTCGACACGGCCGGTCGCCTCGGCGTCGACGCCGAGCTGATGAAGCAGGCCGCGGACATCCGCGACGCCGTCCAGCCCGACGAGGTGCTCTTCGTCGTGGACGCGATGATCGGCCAGGACGCCGTGTCGACCGCCCAGGCGTTCCTCGACGGGGTCGGGTACGACGGCGTCGTGCTCACCAAGCTCGACGGTGACGCCCGCGGTGGTGCCGCCCTCTCGATCGCGTCGATCACGGGCAAGCCGGTCATGTTCGCCTCCAACGGCGAGAAGATGACCGACTTCGACCTCTTCCACCCCGACCGCATGGCCTCGCGCATCCTCGACATGGGTGACGTGATGACCCTGATCGAGCAGGCCGAGAAGGCGTTCGACAGCGAGCAGGCCGCGAAGGCCGCCGCCAAGCTGACCGGCCAGGGCGGCGAGTTCACGCTCGACGACTTCCTCGAGCAGATGCAGCAGGTCCGCAAGCTCGGCTCGATGTCCAAGATCATGGGGATGCTGCCCGGGATGGGGCAGTTCCGCGACCAGCTCGAGAACTTCGACGAGCGCGAGATCGACCGCATCCAGGCTGTCATCCAGTCGATGACCCCGGCCGAGCGCGCCAACCCGAAGATGATCGACGGCTCGCGCCGGGCGCGCATCGCCAAGGGCTCCGGCCGGCAGGTCTCCGACGTCAACCAGCTCGTCGACCGCTTCTTCGAGGCCCGCAAGATGATGCAGTCGATGGCCAAGGGCGGTGGCATGCCCGGGATGCCCGGCATGCCGGGCATGGGCGGTCCGAAGCGCTCGAAGACCAAGCCGCAGCAGAAGAAGGGCAAGGGCGCGAAGCGGTCCGGCAACCCGGCGAAGGCCGCCCAGCAGGCCGCCGCCGCGAAGGAGAAGGCCGCCAACCCGGGCAACCCGTTCGGCACGCCCGCCTCCGACGAGCCGGTCGACTACGAGAAGGCCGCCGCAGCGCTCAACCTGCCCAAGGACTTCTCCAAGTACCTCAAGTAGACCGTCGCGAGAGTTTCATCGGCCGGCCGATGAAACTCCTCCTTGGACGACGAAGCTTCATCGTCCGAGCGTGAGAAACGTCGGCCGGCCGATGAAACTCTTCCGGAGGCCGGATGCAGACCCTCGTCGTCGACGCCGCCAACGTCGTCGGCAGCCGCCCGGACGGCTGGTGGAAGGACCGCGCCGGCGCCGCTCGTCGGCTGCACGAGGCGCTGCTGGTCGCGGACACGCCGTACGACGAGGTGGTGCTGGTGCTCGAGGGTCAGGCCAAGGGCGGGGTCAAGGTGGGCCGGGACGGGCACGTCCGGACCGTGCACGCGAAGGGCGCCGGCGACGACACGATCGTCGCCGAGGCGCAACGGGCGGCCGAGCGCGGCGACCGGGTCGTGGTCGTGACGGCCGACCGGTTCCTGCAGGCCCGGGTCGGGGGAGTCGGCGCCCAGGCGCTCAGCCCGTCCTGGCTGCTCGACCAGCTCTAGGCCGATCTCAGGCCGCCACCCGCGCGATCGCCAGCGACACGGCGCCGACCACCTCGGACCGGTCGCCGAGCTGGCCGGCGACCACCCGCACGGCGGCGGCGGTGTCGGGCTGGGCGTAGCGGTCCACGGCGGCGCGCACGCCCAGGGCCAGCGACGGCGAGGTCCCGAGGGAGCCGCCGAGCAGGATCGCCTCGGGGTTGAGGCTGTTGCACAGGTCGGCGAGCGCGCGGCCCACGGAGAGCCCCGCGTCGCTCAGCACCCGGCGTACGCCGGCGTCGTCGTGCGCGTCGAGGTCGAGGATGCTCTCGATCGACAGCTCCTCGTCGTACGCCGGCTGCAGCAGCGCCAGCAGGCGGGGCGCCGAGACCACGGTCTCGAGGCAGCCGCGGTTGCCGCAGCGGCAGACCTGCCCGTCCTCGCCGACCTGGACGTGGCCGATCTCGCCGGCGATCCCGGTCGCGCCGCGGTGCAGTCGCCCGCCGAGCACGATGCCCGCGCCGAGGCCGCTGGCGACCTTGACGTACAGGACGTCGGTCATCCCGCGGGCGGCGCCGTGGCCGAGCTCGGCGAGCGCGCCGAGGTTGGCGTCGTTGTCGGCGAAGACGGGGACGTCGAGGCGTCGGTGCAGCTCGTCGCCGGGGGAGAGGTGCCGCCAGCCCGGCATGATCCCGGTACGGATCCGCGCCGATCGTCGGTCGAGCGGTGCCGGGACGCACATCCCGACGCCGTGCAGGTCATCGCGGCCGACCCCGGCGGCGACGAGCCCGTCGCGGACCATCCGCGCGGCCCGGTCGAGCGCGTCGACGCCGTGCTCGTCGACGTCGAGCAGGTCGGTCTCCTCGGTGAGCACCACGCCGCCGCGGTCCGCGACGGCGACCCGCACGTGCCCGTGCCCGATGTCGACGCCGGCGACCACGCCGCGCGGCGTGCTGAGCGCGACGAGGAGCGGCGGGCGGCCACTGCCACCCTTGTGCGGCCGGCCGCGGTCGGCCGTCTCGACGACCTCACCACCGGCGATCAGGTCGCTGACCAGGCTCGAGATGGTGGTCCGCGAGAGACCGGTGCCGCGGGCCAGGTCGGCCCGGCTCATCGGTCCGTCGCCGGCCAGGAGTCCGGTGATCGCGCGCCGGTTGGCCTCGCGCAGCCGTTCCAGCGCTCCGGTGGTGGCCATGGAGGGCAGCCTAGGACCATTCATCCGGAAGATGGACAAACAAGACGACGGAACCCGATCTTTACGCATTGACCCGGACGTATCCGGTTCCTAGCGTGACGGACGTCACCCCACCCTTGATCTCGGCAAGGAGAAGGCATTGTCCACCCACCCCTCTTCACGGCGGCGCGCATCGGTGCTCGCCGTTCTCGCGGGCGGCGCCCTCGCCGTCGCGCTCCTGCAACCCTCGTCACCAGCAGCCGGCGACGACCCGCTGCCCTACCAGGACCCGACCCTCCCGACCGCCCAGCGCGTCAGCGACCTGCTCGGCCGGATGACGCTGGCGGAGAAGATCGGCCAGATGACCCAGGCGGAGCGCATCGACGTCGACGCCGACCCGTCGCTCATCACGACGAACGCGCTCGGCAGCGTGCTCTCGGGCGGCGGATCCGTCCCCGCGTCGAACACGCCCGAGGCCTGGGCCGACATGGTCGACCGCTACCAGCGGGCAGCGCTCGACACCCGGCTCGGCATCCCGCTCATCTACGGCGTCGACTCCGTGCACGGCCACGGCAACCTCCTCGGCGCCACCGTCTTCCCGCACAACATCGGCCTGGGCGCGACCCGCGACCCGAAGCTGGTGGAGAAGATCGGCCACATCACCGCCGAGGAGACCCGCGCGTCCGGCCCGCAGTGGGCCTTCGCGCCCTGCGTCTGCGTGGCCCGCGACGACCGCTGGGGCCGCACCTACGAGAGCTACGGCGAGACCCCGCGGCTCGTGAAGTCGATGGAGACCTCGATCGACGGCCTCCAGGGCAAGCCCGGCCAGCTCGACCACGCCGACCGGGTCCTCGCGACCGCCAAGCACTTCGCCGGCGACGGCCTCACGTCGTACGACGAGTCCGCTGCCGGCACCGGCGCCTACCCGATCGACCAGGGCATCGACCGCGTCACCCGCAAGGAGTTCGACAAGCTCGCGCTGTCGCCGTACGTCCCCGCGATCAAGAAGCACCACGTCGGCTCGGTGATGCCGTCCTTCTCGAGCACGGACTTCAACGGCGGGTCCACCGCCGACGCGGTCAAGATGCACGGCAACAAGCAGCTCATCACCGGCTGGCTGAAGAACCAGCAGAAGTTCAAGGGCTTCGTCATCACCGACTGGCGGGGCATCCGGCAGCTGCCGGGCGACTACCGCGCCCAGGTGAAGGCGGCGGTGCTGGCCGGCATCGACATGTACATGGAGCCGATCCAGGCGCCCAACAACCCGACCGGCTGGGACGAGTTCATCCCGACGCTCACCGACCTGGTCGGCGACGGCGAGGTCCCGATGGCCCGCATCGACGACGCGGTCTCGCGGATCCTGAAGGCCAAGTTCGACCTCGGCCTCTTCGAGCACCCGCTCACCGACCGCACCCACATCGGCGACATCGGCAGCAAGGCGCACCGTGCGGTCGCCCGGCGTGCCGTCGCCGAGAGCCAGGTGCTGCTGCGCAACAAGCAGCGCACCCTCCCGCTCAAGGCCAAGGACACGGTGTACGTCGCCGGCAGCAACGCCGACAACATCGGCAACCAGGCCGGCGGCTGGACGCTCACCTGGCAGGGCGGCTCGACCAACGTCGTCCCGGGCCAGACCATCCTCGACGGGATCGAGAAGGCCGCCAAGGGCGACGTCGTCTACAGCGTCGACGCCAGCAAGCGGGTCCCCCGCAAGGCGGTCGGGGTCGTGGTCGTCGGCGAGACGCCGTACGCCGAGGGCTTCGGCGACGTCGGCGGCCCGCAGTGGGCCTACGACCCGGGCGACGCCGGCCAGCCCCGTCAGAAGCAGACGATGGAGCTGAGCAAGGCCGACAAGCAGGCGGTCCGCACCGTCTGCGCCCGGACCGTGTCGTGCACGGTGCTGGTCGTCTCGGGCCGGCCGATGATCATCCCGCCGGCGCTGCTCACCCAGACCGACGCGCTGGTCGCGTCGTGGCTGCCGGGCAGCGAGGGCGGCGGCGTCGCCGATGTGCTCTACGGGCGCAGCCCCTTCATCGGCAAGCTGCCGGTGACCTGGCCGCGCACGGTCGCCCAGGAGCCGATCAACGTCGGCGACAAGCAGTACAACCCGCTCTACCGCTACGGGTTCGGCCTGAGCACGCGCTAGCGCGGTAGCGTCCGGGAGCATGGCTGCTCCCGTGCTGAAGTTCTCCGGTCCGGTGCTCCCCGACGGCGAACGGCGTGAGCTGTTCGTCGTCGGGGACACCGTCACCTACGAGCCGGTCGCCGGCGCCGAGCGCGCCGTCGACGGCTGGATCGTGCCCGGGCTGGTCGACGCGCACTGCCACCTCGGGCTCGGTGAGCACGGCGCGATCAGCGACGAGGAGACCGAGCAGCAGGCGATCGAGGACCGCGACGGCGGCACCCTGCTGATCCGCGACTGCGGCTCGCCCGTCGACACCCGCTGGGTGCAGGAACGTGAGGACCTGCCGCGGCTGATCCGGGCCGGGCGCCACATCGCGCGCACCAAGCGCTACCTGCGCAACTACGCCGACGAGGTGGAGCCCGCCGACCTGTCGGCGGCGGTCGCCCGCGAGGCCCAGCGCGGCGACGGCTGGGTCAAGCTCGTCGGCGACTGGATCTCGCGTGACGACGGCGACCTGACGCCGTCCTTCCCGGCGGCGGACTTCGCGGCCGCGATCGCGACGGCGCACGAGCACGGAGCGAAGGTCACGGCGCACTGCTTCGGCCGCGACGTCCTGACCGGGCTCCTCGACGCGGGCATCGACTGCATCGAGCACGGCACCGGGCTCGCCGAGGAGCACCTCGAGCTGATGGCCGAGCGTCAGGTGGCGCTGGTGCCGACGGTGATGCAGACGGAGAAGTTCCCGGAGTACGCATGGTCCGGCCGCGAGCGGTTCCCGGCGTACTCGCGCACGATGACCGACCTCTTCGTGCACCGACGCGCCACGCTGATGGCGGCGTACGACGCAGGCGTGCCGCTCTACGCGGGCTCCGACAACGGCGGGGTGAGCCGGCACGGCAACCTCGCCGGCGAGGTGATCGGGCTGGCGGCGATGGGCCTGCCGCGGGAGTACGCACTCGGCGCCGCCTCGTGGCGCGCGCGGGAGTGGCTCGGGTGGAACGCCGACCTCGCCGAGGGCGCGCCGGCCGACTTCGTCGTCTACGACGCCGATCCGCTGGCCGACCTGTCAGTCCTGCTGCGCCCCGCCTGCGTCGTGCTCCGCGGGCGCGTCGTCTGACGTCGGCTTCACCAAGCGGTACTTGGCCCGAGGGAGCACCTCGAACCACCGCGGAGTCGGGCCGTCGTCCTTGACCTGGAAGCGCAGGCCCGTCATCAGTGCGTCGATCCAGCGCTCGTCCTGGCGGTGCGTGGTGGTCGCGGTCTCCTCGGTCTGGTGGCGCACCCGCAGCGCGAGCTGGCGGGCGCTGAGCGTCCGGCTGCCGGCGTACATGAGCACCTCGAGCAGCTCGACCTGCTCGGGCGGCAGGTCGACGAGGCGGTCGTCGACGACGACGATGCCGCGCGCGGGGTTGATCCGCAGGCCGCGGAACTCGATCCAGCCGCCGACGAAGCGCATGCCGATCTCGAGCATGCCCTCGCGGCCGTCCTTGCCCGAGTCCTCCTCCTCGCCCTCCTCGTCGCCGCCGAGCTCCTCGAGCGGCTGACCGGCGACGACCTGTCGCAGGAACTCCGAGCGGGCGGCGTCCTCGTCGGCCGCCTGCCAGCCGGCGGGCACGGCGGCGGGGCCGTCCACGATCTCGCCCGTGGGCCGGCGCGCCACCGCGGCGAGGCGGGCGCGCAGCTCGACCGGCCGGATCGGCTTGGGCACGTAGTCGTCGGCGCCGGCGTCGAAGCCGGCGAGGATGTCGGACTCCTGGGAGCGGCTGCTGATGATGACGATGTACGTCGAGCTGAACTCGCGGATCCGGCGGGTGGCCTCGAGGCCGTCCATCTCCGGCATCGTCACGTCGATGGTCGCCAGCGCCGGCCGGTGCTCGCGCGCCAGCGCGATGCCGTCGGCGCCGTTGTCGGCGGTGAGGACCGAGAAGCCGGCCTGGGTCAGCACCACCTCGAGCAGCGCGGTCGTGTCCTCGTCGTCCTCGACGACGAGCGCGATCGGACCGACGGAGCCCCCGGGTGCTTCAGACACTCGACGGAGTATCACAGCCCGAGCGCGTTCTGTCAGGCTCGCGACACGCCCACCGGGTACTTCACGACCGCCCGGTTGCGGCGTACCAGCTCGGTGCCGACGACCTCTCCGGTACGCCGGTCCGTGGTGGTCCGCCAGATCTCGTTGCTCCGGCGCACCAGCCCGTCGTCACCTCGGTCGAACCGCTCGTCACGAGCCTCGATCGAGTACGACACGGGGAGCTCCCGGTCGGCGCGGAGCTCGCCGCGCAGGTGTCGCTCGCCGACCCAGGTCCGCAGCTGGAACGTCGTCGCGGTGTCGTTGCGGACCACGAGGTCGACGTAGTTGTAGGCGATCGAGCAGCCGACGCCCCAGGGCAGCACCCGGCCGTTGTCCGGGAACGGGTCGAAGCTGTGCTCGGAGCGCTCGAGCACGGTCAGCGGGGAGTGCAGCACCATCCAGTGCAGCAGGTTCGCGAGCTGGCAGACGCCGCCACCGACGCCCGGCACCGGGGCGCCGTCCGAGAGCCGCATGCCCTCGATGTAGCCCTTGCGGCGCGTGCAGTTGCCGACCACCTTGTTGAAGGAGAACGTCTCGCCCGGCCGGAGCACCAGTCGGTCGACGCGCGCGGAGGCGAGCCGGAGGTTCACGACCTTGTTGTGCTGGAGCACCATGTCGGCACCTGTCAGCTCACGCAGCAGAAGCGAGCCGTGCCGCTGGAGCCGCACCGGGAGGTCGTCGGGGGAGCGGTACGACGCCCAGGCGGTGCCGTGGACGGGACCGCTCAGCAGCCAGCTGGCCCGCCGGCGGGTCCGGTGCGCCAGGACCGCCGCGGGTCGCAGCCACGGCAGCCGTTGGGAGGGGGTCATGCCCGTGGGACGCCGCGGGCAGGTCGTTGGTTGTGGGGTCAGCCCTTCGGCCGGGCGGGCCGCCCCGCCCACATGATCCCGGTGACGATCAGCGTCGCGAGGCCGAAGAGCCCGAGCAGGGTGGGGACGGCGATCGTGGCGATGATGCCGCCGACGAACCCCGCGATGCTCGGCGCCGGCCCGATCTGGACCTCGCCACCGGTCGTGCAGGTGATGTCGAGCCGCCCGGAGCCCGGGTCGAAGCGGTACGCCGCGGTCCACTCGCCGTCGCCGGTGTCCTTGGTGAGCTGGCTGGTGACCGGGTGCAGCTCGACCTCGGTGCCCGTCGCGGCGTCCGCGACCGTGCAGCCGGGGTCGAAGACGTCGCTGTGACGCCACAGCATCCGCTCGCCGCCGGTGTCGACCGTGACTTGGTGGGCGGAACCGTTCGCCGGGACCGTCGCGTCGGTCTGGAAGAACGCCGCGAGCGTCCAGATGAAGAGCCCGACGCCGGCGGCGATCGCCACGACGATCAGGCCGCCCCCGAGCACGAACCACCACGCGCTCGGGCGATACTTCTGGGGGATCGGGGGGTGCCCGGGCGGGTAGCCCGACGGCACCGGGTACGACGGCGGCGGCTGGCTCATGGCCACGACTCTGCCCGATTTTCTCCTCGGCCGCGGCGTCTGGCAGACTTGGCGGCTGAGTCCTGCGCGACCGGACCCTCTCACCCGGACGTCGCAGAGCCCATCGAGGTCCCGGCCTGGTGCTTTCCCCACCCGGCTCCCGGACACCTCACCCACACACGAAACTCTGAGGAGACACCACAACCGTGGCCGTCAAGATCCGTTTGAAGCGCCTGGGCAAGGTCCGGGTGCCGCAGTACCGCATCGTCGTCGTCGACTCCCGCAAGAAGCGCGACGGCAAGGTCATCGAGGAGATCGGCAAGTACCACCCCAAGGAGGATCCGTCGTACATCGACGTCGTCTCCGAGCGGGCGCAGTACTGGCTCGGCGTCGGCGCGCAGCCGTCGGACGCCGTCGCGAAGATCCTGACGATCACCGGTGACTGGCAGAAGTTCAAGGGCATGTCCGGCACCGAGGGCACCCTCAAGGTCGCCGAGGCCAAGCCCAGCAAGCTGGACCTCTTCAACGAGGCCCTCAAGGATGCCGCCAGCGCGCCCAAGGGCGACGCGGTGACCAAGAAGGCCCCGAAGAAGAAGGCCGAGGAGAAGCCGGCCGAGGAGACCCCCGCCGCCGAGGAGACCCCGGCCGAGGAGACCCCGGCTGCCGAGGCTCCTGCTGCTGAGGCCACCGAGGCCGACGCCGAGAAGACCGAGTCCTGACCGCCATGCTCGCCGAGGCGCTCGAGCACCTGGTGCGTGGTGTCGTCGAACACCCCGACGACGTGGTCGTGCGCGACAAGCAGCTGCGTCGCGGCTCGATCCTCGAGGTGCGCGTGCACCCCGACGACCTGGGCAAGGTCATCGGGCGTGGCGGGCGCACCGCGTCGGCGTTCCGCACCGTCATCTCCGCCCTGGCGGGACGGGGCGGGGCCCGGATCGACTTCGTCGACGTGGACCGTCGTCGGTAGGTCGTCGTACGAACCGCTTGAATGGGTGTCGCCCTCCGGGGCGACACCCGTTCGGCATTTCAACCTGGGAAGGGAACGCGTGGAGAGCATCGACGTCGTCGTGGGCCGGATCGGCAAGGCCCACGGCCTGCGCGGCGACGTGACCATCAACGTCCGCACCGACGAGCCCGAGCGGCGCTTCGCGCCCGGCTCCGTGCTCGACGTCGAGGCCCCGACGGGATCGGCCAACACGCTGCGGACCGTCACGGTAGCCGGGTCGCGCTGGCACTCCTCGACGCTGCTGGTCCGGTTCGAGGAGATCCCGGACCGCACCGCCGCCGAGGCGGCGCGCGGGATCCTGCTGCACGCCTCCATCCCGGCCGACGAGTCGCCCGAGGACCCCGACGAGTTCTACGACCACCAGCTGGTCGGCCTCACGGCGTACGACCTCGAGGGCACCCTCCTCGGTGAGGTCACCGGCCTGGTCCACGGCGGGGCCCAGGACCTGCTGGCGATCCGGACTCCGGACCGCCGCGACACCCTGGTGCCGTTCGTGAAGGCGCTCGTGCCCGAGGTCGACGTCGCCGGGGGCCGCGTCGTCGTTGCCGACCGCCCCGGCCTGGTCGCGCCGCTTCCCGAGGACGACTGAGCCGTGCGGATCGACGTCGTCACGATCTTCCCCGACTACCTCGCCCCGCTCGAGCTCTCGCTGGCGGGCAAGGCGCGCGACAAGGGGCTGATCGACGTCCGCGTGCACGACCTGCGCGACTGGACGACCGACCGGCACCGGACCGTCGACGACACGCCGTACGGCGGCGGCGCCGGCATGGTGATGAAGCCGGAGCCGTGGGGGGAGGCGTTCGATGCGCTGCTCGCAGACGGCCCGGCGACCGTCGTGTTCACGACGCCGTCCGGGCAGCCCTTCACCCAGGCCGTCGCGCGCGAGCTGGCGTCCGCGGAACGGATCGTCTTCGCGTGCGGCCGCTACGAGGGCATCGACCAGCGGGTGCTCGACGAGGTCGCGACGAGGGCCGAGGTCCGCGAGATCTCGCTCGGCGACTACGTGCTCAACGGGGGAGAGGTGGCCGCGCTGGCGATCACCGAGGCCGTCGTCCGGCTGGTGCCGGGCTTCATGGGCAACGCCGAGTCGCTCGTGGAGGAGTCCCACGCCCTGTCCGGATCTGGGGCGGGGCTCCTGGAGTACCCCGTCTTCACCAAGCCCGCGACCTGGCGCGAGCGCGAGGTGCCGCCGGTGCTGCTCTCGGGTGACCACGGCGCGATCGCGGCCTGGCGGCGCGACCAGGCGCTCCGGCGTACGGCGGAGCGGCGACCCGACCTCGCCCACGGCTCCGTGCTCCTCGAGGACGTAGCGATCCGCGCGGCCGAGCCCGCCGACGCGGGAGAGCTCTACGTGCTCCAGCTCGCGTGCTGGGTCGCCGAGCAGCACGACAACCCGGGGGTGCGCATCCCCGCGCTGCACGAGACCTACGACGACCTGCGCGCCTGGCTCGCCCGCGACACCGTGCTGGTCGCGCGCACGGCCGGCCGGCTCGTCGGCGCGGTGCGGGCCTCGCTCGACGGCGACGAGTGGGAGATCGGGCGCCTGATGGTCGCTCCCGATCTCGCCGGCCGCGGCCTCGGCCGCACCCTGCTGGAGCGGATCGAGGCGCTGGTGCCCAGCACGGCCACGACGTACGCGCTCTTCACCGGTGCGGGCAGCCTCCGCAACCAGCGCATCTACAAGAAGGCGGGCTACCGCCTGCAGCCCGGCGAGCCGTTCCCGGGCGCCGTACGCATGACCAAGCGGATTGGTCCGCGCTGACACCCCTGTGGCAGACTTGCTCCTCGGTCCACCCGGTCAAACAGGGATCGCCCCGAGGACGTCTCCGAGGGGGTTCCGCTCCGGCTCCTGTCACAGGGGGAGTTCGGCGCCGCCGGCCAGCGTGGCTGGACCTACAACTGCACCAGATCACCATGATCCCCGTACCGCGGCTGACCTGTGACATCTGCGAGGAGAGACACCACCATGACGAACGTCATCGCCGAACTCGGCAACTCGATCAAGCGCTCCGACCTCCCCGAATTCCGGGCCGGTGACACCGTCAAGGTGCACGTGAAGGTCGTCGAGGGCAACCGCTCCCGCATCCAGGTCTTCCAGGGCGTCGTGATCCGCATCCACGGCTCGGGCGTCGGCCGCACCTTCACCGTCCGCAAGGTCTCCTTCGGCGTCGGTGTCGAGCGCACCTTCCCGCTGAACTCCCCGATCTTCGAGCAGATCGAGGTCGTGACCCGCGGTGACGTGCGCCGCGCCAAGCTCTACTACCTGCGCAACCTGCGCGGCAAGAAGGCGAAGATCAAGGAGCGCCGCGAGGCCTGAGCCCCGCCGTACCTCTGCGAAGACCGCGATCCCGACACCGGGGTCGCGGTCTTCGTGTGTCTGGGCCGTGCGTCTACTCTGGGGCGTGGCTTCCGACGGACCAGTTCACAGGGACGCTGATCACGATGATGGCGAGGGCATGAGCACCACCGACGAACCCACGGCCGACGCACCGGCGTCCGAGCCCGCGAAGCCGGGCAAGAAGGACAAGAAGCACCTCCCGGTCTGGCAGGAGACGATCCTGCTGCTCGGCATCGCGCTGGTGCTGGCGATCGTGATCAAGGCGCTGTTCGTGCAGGCCTTCTACATCCCGTCGGAGTCGATGGAGCCGGGCCTGGTCAAGAACGACCGGATCCTGGTCGAGAAGCCGTCGTACTGGTTCGACGGTCCCGAGCGCGGCGACATCGTCGTGTTCAAGGACCCGGGCGACTGGCTCAGCGGCGAGGAGGCCGCCGGCCCGACCGGCGTCGTGGCCAAGACCCTGTCGAAGGTCGGTCTCTACCCCTCCGGCGGTCACCTGGTGAAGCGCGTGATCGGCGTCGAGGGCGACGTCATCAAGTGCTGCGACGACCAGGGCCGGATCTCGGTCAACGGCCAGCCGTTGAACGAGAAGGAGTACGCCCGCCTCGGCGGCGCGACCTGCTACGGCCCGATGGTCACCAACTGCAACGGCAACTGGGAGGCCGGTCCGGTCCCGAAGGGCCAGATCTTCGTGATGGGCGACAACCGCAACAACTCCGCGGACTCGTCGTTCCACATGTGCCAGCCCAAGGCGACCGACTGCACCAAGAACCCGTACGTCGACGTGGACGACGTCGTCGGCAAGGTCTTCGTGCTCCTCTGGCCGAGCGACCGGTTCAAGGTCATCCACCGTCCCGACACCTTCGCGGACGTCCCCGACGCTGGCTGAGGTCCACCGTTGAGCGCCCTGCCACGCGGTTCCACGGTCCGGAGGGATGCCGGCCTGTACGGCTACGAGCGTGCCCTGCGGCGGCACGGCATCGAGCCGATCGCCGGCGTGGACGAGGCCGGCCGCGGCGCGTGCGCCGGTCCGCTGGTCGCGGGCGCGGCGATCCTGCCGCCGGGCAAGGCGGGCATCATCCCGGGGCTGGCCGACTCCAAGCTGCTCACCGAGAAGGCCCGGGAGCGCTGCTACGCGCAGATCGTCAAGCGCGCGGTCGCGTGGTCCGTCGTGTCGATCTCGCACGAGGAGTGCGACCGGCTCGGCATGCACGTGGCCAACATCGAGGCGCTGCGGCGGGCGGTGGCGCTGCTGGACCTGCCGCCGGCGTACGTGCTGACCGACGGGTTCCCCGTCGACGGCCTCGGCGTGCCCGGGCTCGCGGTCTGGAAGGGCGACCGCGTCGCGGCCTGCATCTCCGCTGCGTCGGTGCTCGCGAAGGTCACCCGCGACCGGATCATGACCGACCTGGACGCCGACTGGCCGGCGTACGACTTCAAGACGCACAAGGGCTACATCACCGACGTCCACAGCGCCGCGCTCGCCGAGCACGGTCCGTCACCGGTGCACCGGATGCGGTTCGTGAACGTCCGGCGTGCCGCCGGCCTGGAGCCAGGTCCGCTCGCGGAGACGGCGATAGAGTCGCTGTCGTGAGCGCCGAGGACCTCGAGAAGTACGAGACCGAGATGGAGCTGACGCTCTATCGCGAGTACCGGGACGTCGTCGGCATCTTCAAGTACGTCGTCGAGACCGACCGCCGCTTCTACCTGTGCAACCAGGTGGACGTGAAGGCGCGCACCGAGGCCGGCGACGTGTTCTTCGAGGTGTCGATGAGCGACGCGTGGGTGTGGGACATGTACCGTCCCGCCCGCTTCGCCAAGAACGTCAAGGTGCTGACCTTCAAGGACGTCAACGTCGAGGAGCTCAGCCCGACGGAGATCGACCTCCCCAAGAGCTGAGCCACTTCCCGTCCACAGGAGCCCGTCCGACCGGGTGATCCACAGGCGCCGTACCGCGCCCTCCCGAACGTCCCCGCCGACCGCGACGCTGGCGGTCAGGAGGTCTCGGGATGACGAGTTCGGCGACGGTGAAGCAGGCGCTCGGCGCGTACGGCGAGTCGGTGGCGGCGCGCCACCTGGTGGAGCAGGGGCTGGTGCTGCTCGACCGCAACTGGCGGTGCGAGGCGGGTGAGATCGACCTCGTGCTGCGCGACGGCCCGGTGCTGGTCGTCTGCGAGGTGAAGACCCGCACGAGCGTCGACTACGGCACGCCGCACGAGGCGATCACCGACGCCAAGCTCGACCGGCTGCGACGCCTGGCCATGGCCTGGCAGGCCGAGCACGGCCTGGCAGTGCCCGACGTCCGGGTCGACCTGGTGGCGGTGCTGCGACCTCGGCGCGGCCGGTCGGTGGTGGATCACGTGCAAGGGATCGGCTGATGCCGGTCGCGACGACCCGGGCGGTCTCGCTGCACGGGGCGGTCGGGCATCTCATCGACGTGCAGACCGACGTGTCGCCCGGTCAGCCGGGACTGACCCTCGTCGGTCGCCCCGACGCCACCCTCAACGAGGCGCGCGACCGCTGCCGGATGGCGATCATCAACAGCCGGATGCCCTGGCCCACCACCAAGCGGACCACGATCCTGCTGTCGCCGGCCGACCTGCTGAAGCGGGGTACCGTCTTCGACCTCGCGCTGGCGGTCTCCGTGCTGGCTGCCGACGGCTACGTGGCGGCCGACGGGCTCCCGCACACCGCCTTCCTGGGCGAGCTCACGCTCGACGGCAACCTCCGCTCGGTCGCCGGTGTGCTGCCGATGGTGCTCGCGGCGGCCGAGCGCGGCATCCGGCGCGTCTTCGTGCCGGAGCCACAGGCCCGCGAGGCGGCGATGGTGCCCGGCATGGAGGTCTTCGGGATGCGCTCCCTGGCGCAGGTGGTCGCCGAGCTGCGGGGGGAGGAGGTCCCCGAGGCGCCTCCGGTCGCGCCGATGTCGGGGGCCCGGCTGTTGAGCTGGCGTGGTGAGGATCGCCTGGAGGAGACCGACATGTCCGACCTGCTCGGCTTGGCCGACGTGCGGTACGCCGTGGAGGTCGCCGCCGCCGGCGGCCACCACCTCCTGCTCTCGGGCCCGAAGGGCACGGGCAAGACGAGCATCGCCGAGCGCATCCCGGGCATCCTGCCCGCGCTCACCCGCGAGGAGTCGCTCGAGCTCACCGCGATCCACTCGCTGGCCGGGATCCTGGACCCGAGCGGCGGGATGATCGCGGAGCCGCCCTACGCCGCGCCGCACCACGACGCCAGCAAGGCCAGCCTGATCGGGGGCGGTTCGGGTCAGGTGCGGCCCGGCGAGGTGAGCAGGGCCCACGCAGGTGTGCTCTTCCTCGACGAGTTCCCGCTCTTCCGCTCAGACGTCATCGAGGCACTGCGCCAGCCCCTGGAGAGCGGCGACGTCACGATCGCCCGCCAGGAGGAGTCGGTCACGCTTCCCGCGCGGGGAATGGTCGTGCTGGCGTGCAATCCCTGTCCGTGTGGCGACTACGTCAACGATCCGGGCGGCAACCGCTGCCGGTGCAAGCCCCAGCAGCGGCGCGACTACCAGCTCAAGGTGACCGGTCCCGTGGCCGACCGCGTCGACATCGTCCGACACCTGCGCGCGCTGACCAAGGCCGACCGGGGTGACCAGTTCACCCGCCCGGAGTCGTCCGCGGTGATCCGGGAGCGGGTCACGCGAGCCCGGGAGCGGCAGGCGGAGAGGTTCGCCGGGGAGAGCTGGCGGCTGAACGCGCATGCGCCCGGGCCGGTGCTGCGCGACCGCTGGCCGCTGCCGGCGGAGGGACAGCTGCTGGTCGACGACCAGGTCTACGAGGGACATCTGAGTCGGCGAGGCGGCACCCGGGTGCATCGCGTCGCCTGGACGATCGCCGATCTCCGCGGTCTGGATCGCCCCGGGATCGAGGAGGTCCACGTCGCCCTGCTGCTCCGTGGCGGTGGGCCGTTGTTGCTCGAGATGCTCGGACGCGCATCGTGAGCGCCCCGGACGCCGACCGACTCGCCCGCGTGGCGCTGGCCAGGGTGACGGAGCCGGGCAAGCCCACGATGCTCGACCTGGTGGCCGACCTGGGCGCCGAGACGGTGCTGGCGTCGCTCCGAGAGGATCCGCGGACGCGGCACCGGTTCGACGACGTCGACCCCGAGCGCGAGCTCGAGCTCGCCACCCGTCGGAGTCTGCGCTTCGTCGTCCCCGGCGACGAGGAGTGGCCGGTGGGGCTCGACGACCTGGCCGCCGCCGGGACCGTCGCGCCACACGGTGGCGTGCCGCTGGGACTCTGGGTGCGCGGGCCGGCACGGCTCGACGGGCTCGGCGGTTCCTTGGCGATCGTGGGGTCGCGGAGTGCGACCACCTACGGCGACGACGTGGCGCGCGAGGTCGCCGCGACGGTCGGCCAGGCCGGCAGACCCATCGTCTCCGGCGCGGCCTACGGGATCGACCAGGCCGCTCATCGCGGCGCGATCGCCGTGGACGCACCGACGATCGCAGTGCTGGCCTGTGGCGCTGACCGGGTCTACCCGCTCGCGCACCGGGAGCTGATCGAGCACATCGCCGTCGCCGGGGGTGCGGTCGTCTCGGAGACGTTCCCGGACGGTGCACCGATGCGGATACGGTTCCTGGCGCGCAATCGCCTGATCTCGGCACTCACCGCCGGCACCCTGGTGGTCGAGGCGGCGCTGCGCAGCGGCGCCCTCAACACCGCCAACTGGGCCGCCCGCCTCAATCGGACGCTGATGGGAGTGCCGGGACCGGTGACCAGCGCGTCCTCCGCCGGCGTCCACCAGCTCGTCCGATCCGGCGCCGCGACCTTGGTGACCCACGGTGACGAGGTGTTGGAGGTGCTGGGTGCTGCCGGTGAGCACCTGCTCGAGCGTCCGCGCGGCCGCGACCGCCCGCGCGACGCCCTCACTGATCGCCAGCGCCTGGTGCTCGACGGGGTTCCTCTCGCGCGCGGCGCCACCTCTGCCTCCGTCGCCCGGGTCGTGGGGCTCGGCACCGACGCCGTCCACGCGACACTGCTCGAGCTGGAGTTGCGCGGCATGGTCGAGGTGGCCGACGACGGCTGGCGGCTCGCCGCGCTCGCTCACGACTGAGGACGGCGCGCGTTCCTAGAGTGGGGGGATGACGGAGCAGGTCGACGCGGTCGAGGCCGACGACGCGCTGCCGGAGGCGATGGCCGGCGTGCTGGCGGCGTACGAGCGCCACCTCGCCATCGAGCGCGACCTGACGCCGCACACGGTGCGCGCCTACCTCGCCGACGTCGCGAGCCTGCTCGACCACGCCGCGCGGCTCGGTGACACCGACGTGACCCAGCTCGACCTGCGCACGCTGCGCAGCTGGCTGGCGAAGCAGCAGACGATGGGGCGGTCGCGCACCACGATCGCCCGGCGGGCGACGGCGGCGCGGGTGTTCACCGCGTGGCTGGCTCGCACCGGTCGGATCCCGACGGACGTGGGGGCCAGCCTCGGCTCACCCAAGGCTCACAAGTCGCTGCCGCCCGTGCTGCGCGCCGACGAGGCGGCCGAGCTGATCCGCTCGGCCACGGAGCACGCGGACGACGGCAGCCCCACCGGGCTGCGCGACATCGCGATCCTGGAGCTGCTCTACGCGACGGGGATCCGGGTGGGGGAGCTGGTCGGGCTCGACGTCGACGACGTGGACCGCGAGCGCAACGTGATCCGGGTCTTCGGCAAGGGCCGCAAGGAGAGGACGGTCCCCTTCGGGAGGCCGGCCGCCCGGGCCGTGGACTTCTGGGTCCGGCACGGCCGCCCGCAGCTCGCCGTCCAGGGGTCGGGCGCCGCGCTCTTCCTGGGCGCCCGAGGCAAGCGGATCGACCAGCGCGCGGTGCGGACCATGGTCCACCGGCGCATCGCGGACGTCCCCGGGGCGCCGGACATCGGCCCGCACGGGCTGCGCCACACCGCCGCCACCCACCTGCTCGAGGGCGGGGCCGACCTGCGCTCGGTGCAGGAGCTGCTCGGCCACGCCTCCCTGGCCACGACCCAGCTCTACACGCACGTCACCACGGACCGACTGCGACGGGCTTATCAGCAGGCGCACCCCCGAGCATGACGGGCCAGAGGCTGAGGGGAGAGCGCCACCGCTCGTACGGCAGCCGGACAGTGGTCCCGATCGGGAGGTCGCGCCACAGCGGGAGCAGCCGCACCGGCCCGGCGCCCACCAGCCGGAGCGGGTCGAGGTAGGTCTCGCCCTCGATCCAGCCCCAGTGCAGGCAGGCGAGCGGGAGGCAGTGCGAGCCGACGGGGTCGAGGGTGCCGATCGGCTGACCGGCCCGCACGCTCAGGCCGAGGGTTACCGTCGCGTCGACCGGCTCGTACGTCGTCCGCGTGCCGCCGTGGTCCACCACGACCACGCCGCGGCCCGCGAGCACCCCGACCCACGACACCCGGCCCGGGAGCGCCGAGCGGACCGGCTGGCCGGGGCGTCCGAGCAGGTCGACGCCGCGGTGGCCGGCACCCCACGGGTCGTCCGGGGGGTCGAAGCCCCGCTCGACCGACGGCGCGGGCGCGAGCGGCCAGACCCCCACCGGGTCGGTGTCGGCGGCGGCCGCGCGGGGCGGCCAGCAGCAACCGACGAGGAGCAGCAGGAGGGTGGCGAGACGCAGGCGCATGGGTCGAGGCTGCCTGCGGCCCGCGACCGTGGCGAACGCCCCACCCGGGGCTGGGGAACGAGGTGCCCGGAGGGCCTCCTGTGGACGGTTTCGGGCCCGCACGCAGCAATTAGCCCGTCCGGCGGGCGTGGACTACTCTTGTCCGTGCAACCCGCAAGGGTTGACTTCGCACGTCCGCAGACCGCGACGGGACCTGGAGCTCCGAGGACCCGATCACCCGCGGGCGCGTCCCACAGTCCTCCCGAGCGATCGGGGGGTCGGGCCGCGCGCAGGCGTCAGGGCCACCGGCACCCGTCGGCGGCACGAACTGCAAACAACGACAGAGCACGCCCCGGTCGGCCCTGGTTCAAGGACCGACACCAACGGTGCGGGCTCGCACAACAGGAGATCCACATGGCAGTCGTCACCATGCGCCAGCTTCTCGAGAGCGGCGTCCACTTCGGGCACCAGACCCGTCGCTGGAACCCCAAGATGAAGCGCTTCATCATGACCGAGCGCAACGGCATCTACATCATCGACCTGCAGCAGTCGCTGGCCTACATCGACCGCTCCTACGCCTTCATCAAGGACGTCGTCGCCAAGGGCGGCACCGTGATGTTCGTCGGCACGAAGAAGCAGGCCCAGGAGGCGATCGCCGAGCAGGCGACCCGCGTCGGCATGCCCTACGTCAACCAGCGCTGGCTCGGTGGCATGCTCACCAACTTCCAGACCGTGCACCAGCGGATCAACCGCCTCAAGGAGCTCGACGAGATCGACTTCGACGACGTGGCCGGCAGCAGCCGCACGAAGAAGGAGCTGCTCCAGATGCGCCGCGAGCGGGACAAGCTGAACAAGTCCCTCGGCGGCATTCGCGAGATGAGCCGTACGCCGTCCGCCGTCTGGATCGTCGACACCAACAAGGAGCACCTCGCCGTCGAGGAGGCGCGCAAGCTGCGCATCCCGATCATCGGCATCCTGGACTCCAACTGCGACCCCGACCTGGTCGACTACCCGATCCCGGGCAACGACGACGCCATCCGCGCCGTCGGCCTGCTGACCCGCGTGGTCGCCGACGCCGTCGCCGAGGGCCTCATCGCTCGCTCCGGCGCCAAGGCGTCCGAGGGCACCGAGGCCGTGGGTGCCGAGGAGCCGCTGGCCGAGTGGGAGCGGGAGCTCCTGGGTGGCGAGGCCGAGGCTGCCGCCGTCGAGGCCACCGGTGGCGACGCCGCCACGGAGGAGACCCCGGCCGCCGAGGCGACCGGTGCCGCGTCCGAGGCCGCCGAGGCGACCGAGGCCGTCGAGGCTGTCGAGGAGGCGCCCGCCGAGGCCGCCGCCGAGACGACCGACGCCCAGGCCTGAGCACCACCCACCACACTTCGGATACTTCGAGGAAGAAGGATCATGGCTAACTTCTCCGCTGCCGACGTCAAGAAGCTCCGCGAGCTCACCGGCGCCGGCATGATGGACTGCAAGAAGGCGCTCGACGAGTCGGACGGCGACTTCGACCAGGCCGTCGAGATCCTGCGCGTCAAGGGCGCCGCCAAGGCGGCCAACCGCGCTGCCGAGCGCGAGGCCTCCGCCGGTCTCGTCGCGCACGCCCCCGGCGTGCTCGTCGAGCTCAAGTGCGAGACCGACTTCGTGGCCAAGGGCGAGGACTTCGTCGCGGCCGCGCAGCGGATCGCGGACGCCGCGTCCGAGGCCAAGCCGGCCGACGTCGAGGCGCTCCGGGCGGTCTCGCTCGGCGACCAGACCGTCGGCGAGGTCGTCGACGGCCTCGCGGTCTCGATCGGCGAGAAGATCGAGCTCGGCCAGTACGTCTACTTCGACGGTGCGGTCGTGGCCTACATGCACAAGCGTGCGGCCGACCTCCCGCCGGCGGTCGGCGTGCTCGTCGCGTACGACGGCGACGCCGACGCTGCCCGTGCCGCCGCGATGCAGATCGCCGCGATGCGTCCGCAGTACCTCACCCGCGACGAGGTCCCCGCTGACATCGTCGCGCACGAGCGCGACATCGCCGAGAAGACCTCCCGTGAGGAGGGCAAGCCCGAGCAGGCGATCGCGAAGATCACCGAGGGCCGCCTCAACGGGTTCTTCAAGGACGTCGTCCTGCTCGAGCAGCCGTCGGTCACCGAGAACAAGAAGACCGTCAAGGCCGTCATGGACGAGTCCGGCACCACCCTGAAGAAGTTCGTCCGCTTCGAGGTTGGCTCGTAAGCGGATAGGTTTCTGCCAGACGTACGCCGAGGAGGCCGGTTCGATGACAGCAGCACTGATCATCGGACCGGCCTTCTCGCACTCCCAGCACGTTCGCACCGACCTCAGAAGGAGCCGCCCGTGACCGGTTACAAGCGAGTCCTGCTCAAGCTGTCCGGTGAGGTCTTCGGCGGCGGCAAGGTGGGCGTGGACCCCGACGTCGTGCAGAAGGTCGCGCAGGAGATCGCGGCCGTGGCCGAGGCCGGCGTCCAGATCGCGGTCGTGACCGGTGGCGGCAACTTCTTCCGCGGCGCCGAGCTCCAGCAGCGCGGCATGGACCGGGTCCGTGCCGACTACATGGGCATGCTCGGCATCGTGATGAACTGCCTGGCGCTCCAGGACTTCCTGGAGAAGATGGGCGTCGAGACCCGCGTGCAGACCGCCATCACGATGGGCCAGGTCGCCGAGCCCTACATCCCGCGCCGCGCGATCCGGCACATGGAGAAGGGCCGGGTCGTCATCTTCGGCGCCGGCATGGGCATGCCGTTCTTCTCCACCGACACCGTCGCCGTCCAGCGCGCGCTGGAGAGCAAGTGCGACGTCGTGCTCGTCGCCAAGAGCGGCGTCGACGGCGTCTACACCGCCGACCCCCACCTCGACCCGACGGCCACCAAGTTCGACGAGCTGACGTACGCCGAGGCGATGGCCCGCGGCCTGCGGATCATGGACCAGACCGCGTTCGCCCTCTGCGGCGAGAACAAGCTGCCGATGGTCGTCTTCGGCATGGAGCCCGAGGGCAACATCCTGCGCGTGGTCCAGGGTGAGAAGATCGGCACGCTCGTCAGCGCAGGCTGAGGGCACAGGACAACGAAGGAGCAGCGGTGACGATCAACAACATCCTCAACGAGGCCGACGGCAAGATGGACAAGTCGGTCGACGCGACCCGTGAGGAGTTCTCGGCGATCCGGGCGGGCCGGGCCCAGCCGAGCATGTTCAGCAAGATCGTCGTCGACTACTACGGCTCGCCGACCCCGCTCCAGCAGCTCGCGTCGTTCACCGCCCCCGAGGCCCGGATCATCCTGATCCAGCCCTACGACGTGGGCGCGATGGGCAACATCGAGCGGGCCATCCGCGACTCCGACCTCGGCGTGAACCCCTCCAACGACGGCAAGGTGCTGCGCTGCAACTTCCCGGAGCTCACCGAGGAGCGCCGCAAGGAGTACATCAAGGTCGCCCGGGCCAAGGCCGAGGACGGCCGTGTCGCCGTGCGCAACCTGCGGCGTACGGCCAAGCAGGGCCTGGAGAAGATCGAGAAGGACGGCGAGGTCGGCAAGGACGACGTCACCGGCGCCGAGAAGCGGCTCGACGGCATCACCAAGAAGCACACCGACGCCATCGACGAGATGCTCAAGAACAAGGAGGCCGAGCTGCTCGAGGTCTGAGCAGGTCGACATCCTCCATGAGCGAGACCACCACCCCGGCGAAGACCGACCACGGCCGGGCAGGCCGCGACCTGCCCGCCGCGATCACCTCTGCCCTCGTCCTGGTCGGGGCGATCCTGCTGTCGCTGCTCTTCTGGAAGACGGCGTTCATGGTGATCGTCGCGATCGCCGTGGTGGTCGCGGTCTGGGAGCTGCACCGAGGCTTCGGCGCGAAGGGGATCGACCTCCCCGAGCAGCCGCTGATGCTCGGCGGCGTGGTGATGGTCGTCGTCGCGTACTTCTGGGGCGCGCCCGCCCTGGTCACGGCGACCGCGGTCGCCGCGCTGATGACGATGCTGTGGCTGCTGCGCCGCGGCGTGGACGGCTACGTCCAGAACGCCACGGCGTCGGTCTTCAGCCTGATCTACGTGCCGTTCCTCGGCTCGTTCGTCGCCCTGCTGCTCGCCGAGGGCGGGGGAGTGAACGCGCACGGGATCGACGACCCGGGCGTGCAGGGCATCATCACGTTCATCGCGATCACCGTCGCCTCCGACACCGGCGGCTACGTCGCGGGCGTGCTCTTCGGCAAGCACCCGATGGCCCCGGTCATCTCGCCGAAGAAGTCCTGGGAGGGCTTCGCCGGCTCGGTGGTCTTCTGCCTGGTCGCCGGCTGGGCGCTGGTCGTCTACCTGCTCGACGGCGACTGGTGGGTCGGGATCGCGCTCGGCCTGATCGCCGTCGTGATGGCGACCCTCGGTGACCTGTGCGAGTCGGTCATCAAGCGCGACCTCGGCATCAAGGACATGAGCCAGGTGATCCCGGGCCACGGTGGCCTGATGGACCGGCTCGACTCGCTGCTCGCCACGGTCGCCCCGATCTGGCTGCTGCTCCACTACGCGGTCTTCACGTAGTGCTTCACCTGGTCCGGCACGGTCGCCCGCTGGTCGAGCCCGGGCTTCTCCCGAGTGCCTGGGAACTGGACCCGGCTGGCTTCGACGCGATCTGGGCGCTCCGTGAGTCCGGGCGCCTGCCGGCCGTGGCACGGTGGTTCTGCTCTCCTGAGCCCATGGCTCTGGCCACGGCCCAGTTGTTGACGGACGCGGAGGTCGGCGTGGTGGACGGGCTGCGCGAGCAGAAGCGGGACACGCCCGATTGGATCGAGGACTTCGCAGCGACGGTACGCCGCGCCTTCGCGGACCCCGACCGATCGGCTCACGACGGCTGGGAGCCTCTCCGCGTGACTCGTGAGCGAGTGGTGACGACCGTCCGTCACCTCATCGACGAGCACCCGGGCGAGGACCTCGTGCTCGTCGGGCACGGCACGGCGTGGACGGTCCTGGCGGCAGCCCTGAGCGGCACCGAGCCCGACCTGGAGAGGTGGGCGGCGCTGGCGATGCCCGATGTCCTCGAGGTCGTCAGCACGTAGGCCTGCGTAGGATCACCACCCTGTTTCGCCACGAAACTCACGCCTGGACGACGAAGCTTCATCGTCCAGGCGTGAGTTTCATCGGTCGGCCGATGAAACTCCGGGGCCGGCCGCTCGCCGCCGTCTCCGAGGGCGGCGCGCCGCCCCCACTGGCGCGGGTGCGGCTCGGCACGACCTAGCATCATCAGTGATGAGCACGGACCAGGACACCTCACCGACGGAGCCCACGGGGCCCCACGACCCAGCCGGCGAGCCGACCACCGAGCGGCAGCCGGACTGGTGGCACCGTGACCACCCCACGTTCGCGTCCCTGACCGGCTTCTTCACCGGCCTGGCGTTCGTCGTGCTCGTGCCCGGTCTGTTCATCGCCCTGCTGCACGTGCTCGTCGACGACGAGACCGCCGAGGACCTCTTCCCGTTCGTGATCGTCACGCTGGCCGTGCCGATCGGGCTCGTCATCGCTCCGCGCACGCGTCGCTTCGGCATCTACATGCTGATCGGGGTCGTGGCGACCGCGCTGGTCGTCGGCGGCGTCGCGGCGCTGGTCCTCTGGTTCATGATCTCCCGGGACGCCTGAGCCGCCCCGGGTCACGAATCGCCCCGGACCCTCGACGGGTGGGAGAATCGGCACGATGTCTGAGCGCACCCCCCTTCCCCTGGTCTTCGACGAGCCGCGCGGGCGCAAGAAGCCGCCGCCGCACCTCGCCGACCTCACCCCCGACGAGCGGAAGGCGCGCCTCGAGGAGCTCGGGCTGCCGGGCTTCCGGGCCAAGCAGCTCTCGACGCACTACTTCGCCCGGCTGGTCGACGACCCGGCCGAGATGACCGACCTCCCGGCGACCCAGCGCGACGAGCTGGTCGCGGGCCTGCTGCCCGACCTGATGACCCCGCTGCGCACCATGGAGGCCGACCGGGGCACCACCCGCAAGACCCTCTGGAAGCTGTTCGACGGCGCCCTGGTCGAGTCGGTCCTGATGCGCTACCCCGACCGCGCCACCATGTGCGTCTCCAGCCAGGCCGGCTGTGGCATGGCGTGCCCGTTCTGCGCCACCGGCCAGGGTGGGCTCCAGCGCAACATGTCGACCGCCGAGATCGTGGAGCAGGTCGTCGCCGGCGCCCGGGCACTCGCCCGCGGTGAGGTGCCCGGCGGTCCGGGGCGCGTGTCCAACGTCGTCTTCATGGGCATGGGCGAGCCGCTGGCCAACTACAAGGCCGTGATGGGGACCGTACGCCGCCTCACCGACCCGACCCCCGACGGTCTCGGCATGAGCGCGCGCGGCATCACCGTGTCGACCGTCGGTCTGGTGCCGCGGATGCTCCAGCTCGCCGAGGAGGGCATCCCGGTCACGCTGGCGCTCAGCCTGCACGCGCCCGACGACGAGCTGCGCAACGAGCTGGTCCCGATCAACACCCGCTTCTCGGTCGACGAGACCGTCGACGCCGCCTGGAACTACGCCAAGGTCACCAAGCGCCGGGTCTCGATCGAGTACGCCATGATGCGCGGCATCAACGACCAGGCCTGGCGCGCCGACCTGCTCGGCGACGTGCTCCAGGCGCGCGGCGACTGGGGCTGGGTGCACGTGAACCTGATCCCGCTCAACCCGACCCCGGGCTCGAAGTGGACGGCGTCCGACCCGGCCGACGAGCGCGAGTTCGTGCGTCGGCTCGAGGCGAAGGGCATCCCGACCACGGTCCGTGACACCCGCGGCCGCGAGATCGACGGCGCCTGCGGGCAGCTGGCCGCGACCGAGTCCTGAGGACCCGGCCGCGCCAGCGGCCGGCTACTTCTTCTTGGGCTTCTTCTTGGGACGCAGGAACTTCGGCGCGGGCAGCAGCAGCTCCACGTTGCGGGCGTTGCGGGCGCCGCGTCGGTTCTCGTCGTGCTCCTGCCAGTCGTTGGCGGCCAGCAGGCGCGAGAGCCCGGCGAGCTGGACCGGGTCGGTCGACCCCAGGTCGGGCTCGACCGCACCGCCGTGGTCGAGCATCGTGGCGAAGATCGACAGCGAGCCGTCGCGGTTGTTGACGATCTCGAGCAGCCGGGCCTGCTGCGGCCAGTCGATGTGCGAGGCGGTGTTGATCTCCCAGAACCCGCCGACGACCTTGCCCTTCTTCTTGCGGGGGTGCGCCCAGATCTGGTTGGTGTGCGTGTGACCGTTGACCCACGCCACCACCTGCGGGCGGGCGAGCAGCTCCCGGGTGATCAGCGCCGAGAGGTTCTCGTCGGTGAACGAGGAGAGCGGGTGGTGGCTGAACAGCACGACCAGCTTGTCCTTGCTCCGGTCCAGGAGGCGGAGCAGCCAGCTGAGCTGCTTGTTGTCGAGCGCACCCTGGTCCCCGGACGGGGCGACGGTGTCGAGCACCACGGACCGCACCAGGCCGCGGGGGCCCTGGTCGAAGTAGTAGTACGCCGTCTTCTTGGCCTTGTTCTCCTTGGTGAAGCCGTGACCGTCCGGCGTGCCGGTGGTCGTGAAGTGCTCGTCGACCCAGGCGGCCTTGTCGAGGATCCGGCGGTCGGGGTCCGCCGTCACGGTCCGGTTGAGGCCGCCCTTCACCTTCTTGGACGTGCCGATCGCCGTGGCGTTCTGGGCGGGCGAGTGCGGGAAGTTCCCCTGGATGAGGCCGTCGTGGTTGCCCATCACGGCGTACCACGGCATCGTCAGGCCGACGGCGTCGAACGGCTGGCGGGCAGCGTCCAGGAGGCCGGGGATCACCGGGAAGCCGTACGTCGCACGCGGGGCGTCGTCGGCCTTGCCCAGCGGCGTGCCCTCGGGGTGCCAGAACTCCGGGTCGTAGAAGTCGGGGTCCTGGTCCATGACGCCCTCGTAGCGGGTGAGGTCGCCGGAGTCGACCCGGAGCGTCCCGCCGTCGAGCACGTCGATGTTCCAGCGCAGCTCGTTGTACTGCCCGGTGTCGGAGTTGTCACCGGTCTGGATCGTGAAGGCCAGCTTGCGGCCGGTCACCGGGCCCCGGCGGACCGCGTTGATCTGACGCACCATCGCGTCGGCGACGTGCGCGCTCAGCAGCTCCTGGGGGCGGTAGGCGCTGGAGCTGAAGCTCTCGCCGTACTCCGCGCGGATGGGCGACTGGCAGTCCATGATGTGCACGTCGCTGATCTGGGCGAACGCCAGCAGCGAGCCGCGCCGCTTGGCCCGGCCGGCCCGCGCCTTGGCGCCGAGGCCGCCGCGGACGACGTACGACTCACCGGGCTGGGTGACGACGGGGGCGAAGCCGCCGACGCCCGCGGGCCCCTTCCCGAGCACGGTGGTGCGGGTCGTCGACCGGGCGAGGGGGCCGGTGCCGGCGACGGCGGCATCGGCGAGACCGACGCCTCCGGCGGCGATGACGGCGCCGGCTGCGGCGGAGGTACGGATGAGGTCACGGCGTGAGATCTGCACCGCGTCAATCTAGGCTTCGCCGCCGGTTCACGTCCCCGAAACAATCAGGTTCACGGCCTCGGCGAGCGAGTCCACGAGGTGCACGTGCTCCTCCATGGCGCGGCCGCGCGCGATGGTGCGCAGGAGCGGCCAGGCGGGCAGCTCCTCGGTCCAGTACGCCGCGCCGACGAGCACCATCGGCGCCACCGCGTCCTCGGTCGCGTAGTAGTTCTCGCACGCGTCCTGGAAGATCTCCTGGACGGTGCCGCCGAGGCCGGGGAGGAAGACGATCCCGGCGTCGCACACCTCGAGCAGGGTCGCCTCGCGCGTGGAGTTGCGGAAGTACTTCGCGATGGCGGTCGCGAACACGTTCGGCGGCTCGTGGCCGTAGTGCCAGGTCGGGATGCCCAGCGTGTCGGTGTCGGCCGGGAACCGCTCGAGCACCTCGAAGGCCCGCCGCACCCAGGCGTCGACGCTCGGCTGGTAGGACGGGACACCGGCGAGCTGGGCGAGCGCCGCGTCGAGGTCGTCGGGTCGCCCGGCGAACCGGGCACCGAGGTTGGCGGCCTCCATCGCGCCGGGCCCACCGCCGGTGGCGACCACGTGGCCGGCCCCGAGCGCTGCCCCGAGCCGCGCCGCGTCGGCGTACGTCGGCTCGCCGCGCTCGAGGCGGTGCCCGCCCATCACGCCGACCAGTCGCCGGCCGGAGGTCCAGGAGTCGAGGGCGAGGTCGATGGCATGGTCGTGGAGCGCGCGGGCCAAGGTCGCGGCCCGGGTGCGGGGTCGGCGCGACCATGCGTACGCCGACCCGTCGAGCGAGTCGGCGTACGCGCCGTGCCCGTAGAGCTCGGCGGCGGTGTAGAGCGAGGTGCGGGCCGTGTCGACCGGGACGTCCGGCTCGTCGGCCATCCACAGCTCCAGCTGGGTGACGGCCTCGACGGGCTCACCCCGGACGACTCCCGGTCTCTGCACGGCCCGACTCTAGAACGCGTACGCCAGCAGCTCCGCGAACAGCTCGTCGCCGTCGACCTCGAGACCCCGGGAGCGGAACCACGTGCACACGTTCGTGCAGTCGCGGAGCAGGAACTCGTGGCCGGCGAGGTTGCCGGCCAGGTCGACGACCTGGGGCAGGTCGATGATCACCAGGCGGTCGCCCGCGGCCAGGATGTTGTAGGCCGAGAGGTCGCCGTGGACCATGCCGTTGCCGACCAGCGTGACGAGCGCGTCGCGCAGCTGGTCGAAGTACGACGCGAGCAGCGCCGGGTCCGGCCGGGTCTGGGCGAGCCGCGGCGCGCTCTCGCCCTCGTCGTCGGTGATCCACTCCATCAGCAGCTCGACGCCGTCGATCTGCACGGGGTAGGGGACCGGCAGGCCGAGCGCCCAGCAGCGCTTGAGCGCGTCCCACTCGGAGATCGCCCACTCGCTGCTGGCGACGATCTTGCCCCAGGTGCTCTTGCGCTTGAGGGCGCGCTCGTCGCGGGAGCGCTTGACGCTGCGGCCCTCGGTGTAGGACGCGGCACGGTGAAACGTGCGGTGCTCGTTGCTGCGGTAGCGCTTGGCGACCATGATCACCGACTCGCCGGGTGCCGAGCTGCCGGGGACAGCGCGCTCCACCAGGAACGCGTCGGCCTCCTTGCCGGTCTTGAGGATGCCGAGCTCGGTGTCGACCGCGGCCTGCGAGGTCACCACCCAGTCGGGGCGGGGCTGCGGGCCGCGGCACAGGGGCTCGACGTCGAGCCAGGTGGACCAGCGCTGGCCGTCGGCGAGGTCGTCGTACGTCTCGAAGTCGAAGACGAAGGAGGGGTCGAGGTCAGAGATCTCGGAAGGGGTGTCGTGCGTCATCGGTGTGGGTGCTCCAGGAAAGAGAGGAAGAGTGGTCTGCGGACAGGCCAAGGACAGTCATGGACATGTCACGCTCCTCTCGGTCGGGCACCGGTCGCTCCGGACGCTCGGGGCCAACTGTGCAGGCTGCCGCCGGGGGCGGCAACCGAATTAACCGTGGCGCTCTAGAAGTCGCCGCTCTCCTCGACGAAGCAGCGGTGGGGGTCGGCGGTGGCGGGGACGTCGACGACGAACGTGTAGTCGGCCGTCTGGTGGCCCCTGACGTCGACGGTCCTCCCCGCCGTGACGGCGGGCAGCCCCGTGCCGGCGTCGCGGACTCCGGCGGTCAGCGCGACCGCGGTCCGGTTGCGGATGGTGGCGTCGAGGTGGGTGCGGATCGTCGTCTGCCGGGTGCTGGCGTCATAGCTGCACGACGACGCTGCCGGGGTGGCGAGGTCGAAGTCGACCACGTCGACGGTGTCCTCGCGCGGCAGGTGGGTGACCGCCGTGGCCGTGACTGCTGCGACGGCGAGGATGACGACCGTGAGGACCCCGTAGGTCCGGGCCGTGATCCCAGGAAGCCTGGCGTCCCTGACGCCGGGGATGCGCTGCTTGTTCATGGCTGCCTGCCGATGCCGAGAGGTGTGCTCACACCGTGGTGCATCGAGTATGCGCGCGCGCCACCCGACTTGTCAGCAACCCACTCGGAAGCAGGACGCCCCGCCCGGGGGTGCGCCGGGCGGGGCGTCGTTCAGGGAGCGACAGCTCTAGCAGATGCTGTCGCTGGGCTTCGGGTTGGTCAGCCCGAGGAGCGGCCGGAACGCGAGCCCGACGTAGGTGCCGACGAGTGCCATCACGCCCCACAGCCAGCCGTGCAGGCTGAAGGAGGCGATGCCGCCGAAGTAGGCGCCGATGTTGCAGCCGAAGGCGATCCGGGCGCCGTAGCCCATCAGCAGGCCGCCGATGACCGCGCCGACCGCGAGCCGGAGGGGGACCCGGCGGTGCAGCACGAACGCGCCGGCCGCCGCGGAGGCGATCAGTGCGCCGACGATGATGCCGAAGTCCATGACCGAGGTCTTCTCGGCGAAGATGCCGGCGTCGTACTTCGCGAGGTTGGCGGGGTCCTGCCAGAAGCCCCACGACAGCACGTCGACGCCGACGAGGTCGAGGATCTTCGAGCCCCACAACGCGAACGCGAACGTCACGCCCCACGCACCGCCGGAGACCCAGAGGGTCGCGGCGTTCAGGCCGGCGAGGAGCAGCGCCCCGACCCACAGCGGCCAGGAGCCGCGCACGATCCGGGCGGCGCCCTCGGCGACCGGGGCCGGCTCGACGTCCGGCACGGAGCGGTTGCGGGCGAGCAGGTACGTCGCGCCGACGACCAGGCCCATCAGGACCAGCGAAGCCGCCCACGCCCCGGCGTACCCGCCGAACCAGTCGGTCAGCGAGATCGGCGCGTGGCTGGGCAGCTCGTTGGTCCACCACGGGAACTGGTAGGCGCCGAGGGTCGCGCCGCCGATGAAGCCGCCGAGGGTCAGCAGGATCGCGGTGTGGCCGCTGCCGATGGCGAACAGCGTGCCCGACGCGCAGGAGCCGCCGAGCTGCATGCCCACGCCGAACATGAACGAGCCGACGAAGAGCCCGAAGCCGATCGGGGCGAGCGTCGGCAGCGCCGGCACGTCCTTGAAGCCGATGCCGTTGGCGAGGATCGGGGCGAAGAGCGTGCACGCCACCGCGAGCATCAGCATGTGCGCCCGCAGCGCCTTGCCCTGCCGGACCGCGACCAGCTGCCGCCAGGCGGAGGTGAAGCCGAAGCGGCTGTGGAACAGCACGAACCCGAGCGAGAGGCCGAGCGCGAAGAGGATCGCCGGCACCTGGCCGGAGCTGCTGTAGACGAGGCCGCCGAGGACGAGCGCGGCGACCAGGCCGATGACGACGACCCGGGCTTGCGGGGGAGGTTCGGTGGCCGCGACCGGGGCGAGCCCCCGGGAGTGCTGGGTGGACCTGTGGGTGGTGGACATGGTGGAGCCTTTCCGAGAGGTGCGTCAGCTCGCGCCGAGCGAGCCGACGGGGGTGACCGTGCCGCCGGGGAACCAGGCGACGACGGTCTCGTGGGAGGCATGGCCGCTGCTCGCGGGCATGTAGGCCGCGCGGGACGCGGCGTAGAGGCCCAGCGGGCGAGGAGCGTCGCCGCGGACAGAACGCCAGGCGAGGTACGCCGGGCCCGTGGGGAGCTGCCCGGGGAAGTACGTCCCGAGCGTCTGGCTGAACTCCTGCGCGCCCTGGTCGCGGATGTCGAAGTCGAGCGCGAGCATCGCGCCCGCCGTCGAGTCCACGACGCCCGGGCTGAGCAGCCACGGCGCGAGCCAGGTGCCGTCGGAGCGGATCGGCTGCTGCCGCAGCGGACGCGACGACACGTCGGCGAGGTCGCTCGCCGCCGTCGTCCACCCGCCGAGGACCACCAGCGCGTTCCGGTCCCCCGGGGCGTCGTCCGGCCGGACGATACGGACCCCGGCCTCGCCAGCCAGCCCGCGCACCAGGTCGTACGCCGCGACGCTGCGGGCCGACTCGTCGTGCTCGACGGCGATCTCCTCGACGCCGCGGTCGACGAGGGTGTCGACCACGCCGCGCAGGGAGTCCGCGTCGTGAGCGGTGAGCGCCGATGCGGGGCAGTCCGTCGGGGCCTGACCTGCGGCGAGCACCGCCGCCGTGGCGACCGCGACGCACTCGGGCCCGTCGTCCCCGACCCAGTCCGCCGTGTCGACGGGGTCCGTCCCCGTCTCGACGATGAACGGGAGCCGGTGCGTCGGACCGTGGGTGACGAGCACCGTGCCGCTGCCCTCGGGCAGGTCCACGACCGCCCAGAGCCCGTCGGTCCCCGGCCGGGGCCGGGCGCGGACGAGGTCGTCCTCGCTCGTCCCGACCAGGACCGGCGGGGAGCTGCGCCCGTGGTCGTGCGTGCTGTCGACCCGCACCAGGTTGGGCCCGGGTCGCGCCGGGGCGACCGTGATCGTGAAGGTCACGTCGTCGTGACGAAGGCGCTGCACGCTGGGGACGCCGGGTGTGCGGCTGCCGCCGAGCACCTGTTGACCGTCGGTGCGGGCCGACCAGTCCCGGACCAGCTGGTTGCCGGTCCGGTGCTGGTCGTCCGCGCCGAGCCCTGCTGCGTAAGCAGAGACCCCCACGAGGAGGCCGCCGACCAGGACGGCGGCCCCCACGCGCAGAGCGTTCGTACGTGCGTTACTTGATGTCGTCATCGGCCGTGACGAAGAGCATCGAGTGCGGCTTGGCCGGACCCCAGTCGCCGTGCGGCCAGGTCTCCCGGTCGAAGTCGATGCAGGTGTCGCCGGTCGTCTCGTCCTTGAACGACGCGTCGGTCGTGAGCTGCTGGTCGCTCCCGACGTCGACGAGGCAGACCCGGTGGTCACCGTTGAGACCGGTGCGCGCCACGAAGTAGTTCGAGTACGCGATCCGCTTCACGTCCTTGGTCTCGTGGAAGTACCCGTCGTCCCCGACCGCCAGGTTGTCCAGCGCGCCCCAGTGCGGGCCGCCCGGTGCCGGCAGGATGTCGGTGACCGCCGGGCAGTCGCTCTCCGCGCCCCCGTTGACGGTCTCCTCGATCGTGTCGATGGTGCAGGTGGTGTCGGTGCCGGCGGCGAGCAGGTCCTGGATGTCCAGCTTGAGGATGTACGACGGGGACCCCTCGTCGGTGCCGCTGGGCTGGCGCCCGGCGACCGCGTGGTAGAGGTACTTGTCGTCCAGGCTGGTCTGCAGCCACCCACCGTTGGAGCCGCCGCCGTACGGGTTGCGGTCCGGGTCGGCCTGCTTGTTGGACGTCGTGAGGTCGAAGACCTCGCGCCACTCGGGCTTGGCGGCCGTGATGTCGGGGGCGTAGTAGATCGCGCCACCCTGCATCGTCTCGGCGAAGGCGCCCTGGTGGCCGGGCAGGTTGGTGACCGTGGTCTCCATCGCCGCCCGCGGCTCCTCCTGGTGCGGCACCTTGCCGACGCGGGGGCCGTCCGGGAGGAACGACACCGCCTTCAGCTTCGGGTGGTCCTGGTCGGAGATGTCCCAGGTGCGCACCGTCGGCCGGCGCAGGTACGACGAGGGCGCCTGCACCGGGTTGAGGATGATGTTGCGCGGCTCGTTGTAGTCGCTGGTCACCAGCGTGTCGAGGTCCTCGCGGGCCTGGATGCCGTGCGGGTTCGCGCAGGTGGCCGCGGCCAGCTGCGGGATGTTGTCGCAGCGCTGCTCGGTCTCCGCGGTCTCCGGGGTCGCCGGAGCCTCGTAGACGGTCTTGCCGTTCTCGTCGAGGCGGACGACCTCACCGGGGGAGCCGGCGAAGCCGTTGCCGATCCGGGTGGTGCCGTCGGAGTAGGTGCACGGCCCGGGGACGTCGGGCCCACCCATGTAGGTGCCGTACGCCGAGCCGTCCTTGGTGACCCAGTAGGCGTCGGGCACCGAGCCGCAGAGCGTGTCCGTGGGGAGGTTGACGTGCTTGAGCTCCAGGGCGGGGAGCTTGCTGGTGTCCAGGACGTAGGTGACGTCGGTGAAGAGGCCGCCGGCGAAGATGTTGTTGCCCTTGTGCCAGATGTACTGCATGTGGTGCGGCTCGTTCTCGACGAGCGGGCCGACGGTCACGGTGTTGACGACCTTGCCGTACGACGCCGACCCCTTGGTCGCGTCGACGACGGCGAAGAAGTCGGGACCGATCTGGTCGCCCTTGCCGAGCAGGTCCGGCGTGACGACGTCGGGCAGGTTGGTCAGCTGCTTGCCGGACCGGTCGAGCACGTTGTTGTCTCCGGCCCAGACCACGAGGTACTCGTGTCGCTTGCCGTCGTCGGGCACCCCGCCTCCGGCGCTGCCGCCGCCGAGACCGAGGTCCGGGATGGCGTCACCGAGGCCCAGGTCCTGGAGTGCCGTCGTCGGCACCAGGTCGGAGCGCAGGTGGTTGGTGAGCCAGTAGGTCTCGCCGTCGCCGCCCAGGACCTTGGAGGTCTGGCCGACGATGTCGCTGTTGAAGAGGCCCTGGACGAGTGCGTTCAGGGCCTGGATGGCAGGTCCGGCGATGTCGACCGGCTGGCCGGGGTCGTCCTCGGCCTGGACGGGTGCGGCCTGGAGGGAGCAGAGACCGAGCGCGACCAGCGCGGCGCCCAGGGCGGACCGGCGGAGCCGGCGGCCGCGGCTGGGCGCGGTGGATGGAGTGGACACAGAGGTGAACCTTCCCGAGAAGCGGGTCCCCATGAACCCGCATGTTGTCTAAGACAATCAAGTAACTAGATAAAAGTTACGTCCACATCACCACCTTCCTGCATCGTGGACTCGGAGTCGTGGTGTGGTCAGGCGGCGACGGTCGTCGCGATCGCCAGCTCGTCGACCCGGTCCCACGAGTCGTCGACGTGCACGACGCTGCGTCCGCTGCGGTGCAGCAGGCTCGCGGCGATGCCCGCGCGGTAGCCGGAGCGGCAGTGCACCCACAGCTCGCCCGGGGGGAGGTCGTCCCCGTGCCGGTCGACCTCGTGGACGGGCAGGTGCACGGCGCCGGGCAGGTGGCCGGCGTCGTACTCGTCGCGCTCGCGCACGTCGACGACGACCTGGGGCCCGGTGTGCTCGCGGAAGCCGGTCCAGTCGGTGCGTCGGAAGGTCGCGGTCAGGTCCGAGGGCGGGTCGAGGTCGTGGATGCCGGGCCCGTCGATGCCGATCGCCGCGAGGTCGTGCAGGGCGGAGCCGACGTCCGCGGGGGAGTCGTAGAGGAGCACGAAGTCCTCCTCCCACGGGACCAGCCAGCCGACGTACGTCGCGAACTGGTGGGAGTACTCCACGCTGACCGAGCCGGGCAGGTGGCCCCGGGCGAACGCCGCCCGCTGGCGCAGGTCGATGACCCACTGCCCGGCGAGGATCGCGTCGGTCACCTCGTCGCGGGTGACCGGGCGTCCCGGCCGGGGAAGCGCGCGGCCGGCGCCGGCGCGGTTGAGTGGCGCCATGTGGTCGTAGTGGGCCGGGACCGGGCCGAAGCCGGCGACCAGCTCCTCGACGAAACGGTCGCGGTCGAGGAGCAGGGCCGGGTTCACCAGCAGCTCGGCGCCCAGGGTGCCGTCGGTCTCGGTCGCGGCGCCCCCCGCGCAGAAGCTGCCGAAGCCGTGCGTGGGGTGCAGGTGGGTGCCGGGCTCGAGCCGGGCCAGCGTGCGCACGCTCGACCACTGCGCCCGGGCGAGCTCGTGGCTCAGCCGCGGGTCGACGAGGTCGGTGCGACCGACGGTGCCGTGCAGGAGGCTGCCGCCGCTGAACAGTGCGGCGGGGCCGTCCGCCGCGTCGCGGACGACGAAGGACTGGTGGTGGCGGGTGTGCCCGGGCGTGGCGACCACCGTCACCTCGAGCCTCCCGACCGGGACGACGTCGCCGTCCCGGACGCCGAGCCGCTCGAACTGCACCGGCTCGTCGGCCGAGAGCAGGTAGTCGGCGCCGTGCCGACGGGCCAGCGCCAGGGCGCCGGACACGTAGTCGTTGTGGACGTGGGTGTCGGCGACGGCGGTGATCTCGACCCCGGCCTCCTCGGCGGCCGCCTCGATCGGCGCGATGTCGCGCGGCGGGTCGACGACCAGGGCATGCCGGCCGTCGTGGACGAGGTGGGTGCGGTTGCCCAGCTCCGGGATCTCCGTCGTGCGGACCTGCATGCGCGCCTCCGTCTCAAAGTGCAGTGAGTCAGTAGAGTTATAACACAAACGACGGTGCAGGGGACGGGGGCGCGGTCGGGTACCTTGCCCGGGTGCTCCGCTCCCGCCGCTCCCTCGCCTCCGTCGTCGTCGGTGTCGCCCTGACGCTGACCCTCGGCGCCGCAGGCCCGACCGCGGGTGTCGACGGGCCGCCTCCGGGGGCCGCCGGGATCGGCGACTCCTACTTCCCGCTCGACGGCAACGGCGGCATCGACGTGCTGTCGTACGACGTCCACGACCGCTACGGCTTCCGGCACGGCCGCCTGTCCGGCTGGACGGACGTCCGGCTGCGCGGCACGGCCGCGATCTCCCGCTTCGACCTGGACTTCCTGCTGCCCGTGAGCTCGGTGCGCGTCGACGGCCGGCCGGTCCGCTACTCGCAGACCCGGCACGAGCTGGTCGTGCGGCACGCCCTGGAGGCCGGCGAGACCGTCGACGTACGGGTCCGCTACGACGGCCGGCCGGGGCAGTACGCGTACGCCGGGGAGAGCAACTGGCTCGCCGGTCGCGACGAGGTCGTCGCGATGAACCAGCCACACATGGCGCCGTGGTGGTTCCCCGCCAACGACCACCCGCTCGACAAGGCCCGGATGCGCGTCAGCATCACGGTGCCGAAGCAGCACACCGTCATCTCCAACGGCCGGCAGGTGCACCGACGCGCGCAGGGTGCCCTCGCGACCACCACGTGGCGTGCGGACGAGCCGATGGTGCCCTACCTCGCGTTCTTCGCCGCCGGGCCGTTCCGGGTCGCCAGCGGGGTCGACCACGGCCTGCCGTGGCTGGTCGCGGTGTCCAAGGCGCTGCCGACAGTGGCCCAGCCGGGCGCGATGCGGCTGATGCGGCAGACGCCCGCCGTCACCCACTGGCTCTCGACCCAGCTGGGCGCCTACCCGTTCTCGACGGTCGGCGGCCTGGCCACCAGCCTCGAGCCCGGCTTCGCGCTGGAGAACCAGACGCGCCCGACGTACTCACCCGCGAGCCTCGACCAGGTCACCGTGGTCCACGAGCTGGCGCACCAGTGGTTCGGCGACTCGGTCGCGGTGCACCACTGGAGCGACATCTGGCTCAACGAAGGGGCGGCCACCTTCATGGAGTGGCGCTGGTCCGAGGTCAACGGACAGTCGTCGGCCGACCAGCGGATGCGCCGGACGTACGCCACGACCGACGCCGACGACGCGTTCTGGCAGGGCGAGGTCGCCGACCCGTGCCCGACCGGGGTCAGCTGCGTGGACCGGATCTTCGCGCCGTTCGTCTACGAGCGCGGGGGGATGACGTTCCAGGCGCTGCGCAACCGGATCGGCGAGGACGCCTTCTGGCAGCTGCTGCGGCGCTGGGTCGCCGACCACCGCGGCGGCAACGGCTCGACCGCGGAGTTCCAGGCGCTCGCCGAGGAGGTCAGCGGCCAGGACCTCGACGGCTTCTTCGACGCCTGGCTGCACACCGAGAGCAAGCCGGCCGACACGGCCGACAACGGGCTCGGCTGATCCGCCTCGGGGCTACCCCCTGAGCCGGACCGACAGGCAGGTCACGCAGCCCTCGAGCTTCTCGAACTCGGAGATGTCGACGGCCACCACGCGCAGGCCGCGCTCCTCGAAGAGCGCGCGGGTGAGCGGCGCGCTGGTCGCCATCAGCACGCTGGACCCGTCGAGCACGACGACGTGCGAGCCGCCCTCCTCGGGCACGGGGAGGAAGGCGTCCCACGCCTCCGGGTCGTCGACGAGCGGCGCGAACCCGACGACCGTGCCGTCGGGCAGGGCCGTGACGGCCGACTTGAGGTGCAGCACCTTCGCCACCGGTACGCCGATCACGTCGGCGCCGAGCGGGGCCAGGTGCGCCGCGAGCTGCTCCACGCCCTCGGCGTTGGTGCGCCCGCCGAGACCCGCCCAGACCGTGCGCCCGTGCTTGAGCACGTCGCCGCCGTCGAGCGTCCCGGGCGCCTCGATGTGGGCGATCCGGTAGCCCAGCGACCGCAGGGCGACCTCGGTGGCCGCCGTCTCCGGCTTGCGCTCGTCGGCACCCGGGCGGCTGATCACGGCGAGGTCGTCGAGCACCACGACGGTGTCCTCGACGAAGACCGCGTCGGGGCAGTCGTCGGCCGCGGGCACCTCGACGGTCTCCCAGCCCTCGGCCCGCAGCGCTGCGACGTACGACTCCCACTGGCGGAGCGCGAGGTCGAGGTCGACCGTCTGCCGCTCGAGGTGGGTGAGGAGCCCGTCGGCCAGACGGGGTCCGGGACGGCGGACGAGGGCGCGGGTGGTCATGCTCCCCATTCCAACAGGCCTAGCCCAGCAGGGGCGCGACGGCGCGCGCCACCAGGCTCGGCATCCGGGTGAGCGACTCCTCGGCGTCGGCGAGGGTCATCGCGTGCAGGCCGGCGTTGATGCCGAGCCAGCGCAGCGGCTCGCGCTCCCAGCCGGGGGAGCGGTGGCCGACCCACGGGAGCCGGGTGAGCTCGGTGTCGCGGCCGAGGACGAGGTCGCGCAGGGTGCGACCGGCCAGGTTGGTCGTGCTGACCCCGTCGCCGACGTACCCGCCCGCCCAGCCCAGGCCGGTCTCCCGGTCCAGCCCGACCGACGCGCACCAGTCGCGCGGGATGCCCAGGGCGCCGCCCCACGCATGGGTGACGCGGGTGCCGACCAGGACCGGGAAGAGGTCGACGAGGGTGGCGTACAGCCGCGCGAAGACCTTCTCGTCGCGGTCGTACTCCGGCTTGATCCGCGAGCCGAGGTGGTACGGCGCACCGCGGCCGCCGAAGACCAGGCGATCGTCGGCGGTGCGCTGCCCGTAGATGATCAGGTGGCGGTGGTCGGTGAACGTCTCGCGTCGGGCGAGGCCGATCTCGTCCCACACCTCCGGCGGCAGCGGCTCGGTCGCGATGATCAGCGAGTAGACGGGCACCATGGTGCGCCGCTCACCGGCCAGGGTCGCCGTGTAGCCCTCGGTCGCACGCAGCACGGTGCGCGCCCGGACCAGCCCCTGCTCGGTGCGGGCCAGGTGCGGCTCGATCGCCGTGACCCGGGTCTGCTCGTGGATGGCGACGCCGCGGCGCTCGACCGCGCTCGCGAGCCCGCGGACCAGGCGGGCGGGGTGCACGACCGCGCAGTCGGGCGTGTACGTCGCGCCGCGGGTGTGGCTGCCACGGAGGATCGAGGTCGCCTCGGTGGCGCTGAGCAGCCGGACGTCGTCCTCGTCGCGGTCCCAGGCCCGCGCCTCCTTGACCTCGGCCTTCGCCCGGGACCACTGCGCGCGGCTGCGGGCGAGAGAGATGGTGCCGCCCTGCGCGATGTCGGCCTCGATGCCCTCCGCGGCGGCCGCCCGCACCACCTCGTCGACGGTCTCCCGCATCGCGCGGTGCTGGTCGAGGGCGGCCGCGCGGTCGGCGTACCCGGCGAGCGTCGGCAGCGAGGCGGGGAAGAGCGCCGAGCACCAACCACCGTTGCGCCCCGAGGCGCCGAAGCCGGCGGTCTCCGCCTCGAGCACGACGACGCGCAGCTCGGGGTCGGCCTCGGCGAGGTAGTGGGCGGTCCAGAGCCCGGTGAAGCCCGCGCCGACGATGGCGACGTCGGCCTCGACGTCACCCTCGAGCGGGGCCCGCGGCGTCCAGTCGGTCTCGACGGTGTCGTGCCAGAGCGAGAGCCGCTCGTAGTGCGGATCCCTGCGGTCGACGGGGGTCAGCGCACACCCCACGAGTAGGTCTGCTTGCGCAGGCTCAGGTACATGAACGTCTCGGTGGCGACCACGCCCTCGACGGTGCGGATGCTGCCCGAGATGAGCTCGAGCAGGTGCTCGTCGGTCTCGCACACGACCTCGACGAGCAGGTCGAAGGACCCGGCGGTGATGACGACGTAGTCGACCTCGTCGAGCTCGGCGAGCCGGTCCGCCACCGGCTCCAGCGGGCCGGAGACCCGGATCCCGACCATCGCCTGGCGGGCGAAGCCGAGCTCGAGCGGGTCGGTCACGGCGACCACCTGCATCACGCCCGACTCGATCAACCGCTGCACGCGCTGGCGCACGGCCGCCTCCGACAGGCCGACGACCTTGCCGATCGCGGCGTACGAGCGCCGCCCGTCCTGCTGGAGCTGCTCGATGATCGCCTTGGAGACGTCGTCCAACGGAAGTGCTGCCCGGCCGGAGTTCCTGCTCATGGGGGGATGGTAGCGGCGTACCACCGGTGGTCTGGGCAACCTGGGACGAAGGATTTCGTTGCGAGGATGTTTCGTATCGACGGGATCGCTTGTCGAGAGCCCCTCAGCGTGGCACGATCCGAGGCGTCGAGCAGGTTCGAAGGGAGTCCGCATGGTGCAGGGACCCACCGGGGGTGGACGAGGCGGGCTGTCTCGTCGCGGGTTGCTCAAGGCCGGCGGTGGGTTCGCGTTCGCGGGCGTCAGCCTCGCGGCGCTGCAGCTGCCGTTCTTCGGGGTCGACCCCCGCAAGGTCAACCCCGCCGACTGTCGGGCGACCGACCTGTCGGCCAGCCAGAAGAAGCTCATCGTCTCCAACTGGCCGGCGTACATCGACCCGATCAAGAAGCCCACGTCGACCCTGCGGGTCTTCGAGGACCAGACCGGGGTCAGCGTCGACTACACCGACGACGTCAACGACAACAACGAGTTCTACGCCAAGGTGAAGAACCAGCTCGGGTCGTGCCAGACGATCAACCGCGACATGATCGTGCTGACCGACTGGATGGCCGCGCGGATGATCTCGCTCGGCTGGATCCAGCCGCTCGACAAGGGCAGCGTCCCCAACCTGCACGCCAACCTGATCAAGCCCCTCCAGGGCCGGCAGTGGGACCCCGACCTCACCTACCACGCGCCGTGGCAGAGCGGCCTGACCGGGATCGCCTACAACGCGGCGAAGACCGGCGAGGTGAAGAGCTTCGAGGAGCTGCTCACCCGCCCCGAGCTCAACGGCAAGATCAGCCTGCTCAGCGAGATGCGCGACACGATGGGCTTCATGCTCAAGGTGGTCGGCGCCGACCCGAGCGACTTCACCGACGACGACTGGGCCAACGCCATCGACCGGCTGCGGGAGGTCGTCGCGTCGGGCCAGGTGCGCGCGTTCACCGGCAACGAGTACATCCAGGACCTCGCGGCCGGCAACATCGTCGCGTGCGAGGCGTGGTCCGGCGACGTGATCCAGGCGCAGTTCGACAACCCGGACATCAAGTTCATCGCGCCGGAGGAGGGCCTGTCGCTCTGGAGCGACAACATGCTCGTGCCCAACCTGGCCGAGCACCAGGCCAACGCCGAGAAGTGGATCGACTACTACTACGACCCCGAGAACGCGGCCAAGCTCGCGGCCTGGGTCAACTACATCTGCCCCGTGGACGGGGCGAAGGAAGCGATGGAGAAGGTCGACCCGAGCCTGGTCGACAACGTCCTGATCTTCCCGGACGACGAGACCCTCGCCGTCACGTTCGACTTCATGCCGCTCGACGAGAAGCAGATCACCGCCTACCAAGGAGAGTTCGACGATGTCACAGGTGGCTGAGCAGGAGCCGACGGCGACGGACTCCGAGGCGTACGACGGGTTGCGGCTGCGGCAGGTGACCAAGTCGTTCGGCTCGTTCCACGCGGTCTCGAGCCTCGACCTCGACGTACCCCGCGGCTCGTTCATCGCGCTGCTGGGGCCGTCCGGCTGTGGCAAGACGACGACGCTGCGGATGGTGGCGGGTCTCGAGACGCCGACCTCGGGGTCGATCACCCTCGCGGGGCAGGACATCACCTACGCGAAGCCCTACCAGCGGCCGGTCAACACGGTCTTTCAGAGCTATGCGCTCTTCCCGCACCTCGACATCTTCGAGAACGTCGCGTTCGGGCTGCGTCGCCGCAAGCGCAAGGACGTCGAGCAGGCGGTGCGCGAGATGCTCGAGCTGGTCGAGCTCGAGTCGCAGGCCCGCAAGAAGCCGGCCCAACTGTCCGGTGGTCAGCAGCAGCGGGTCGCGCTGGCGCGGGCGCTGATCAACAAGCCCGAGGTGCTGCTGCTCGACGAGCCGCTCGGCGCCCTGGACCTCAAGCTGCGACGCTCGATGCAGCTGGAGATCAAGCGGATCCAGACCGAGGTCGGGCTCACCTTCGTCCACGTCACGCACGACCAGGAGGAGGCCATGACGATGGCCGACACGGTCGCGGTGATGAACGCCGGGGTCATCGAGCAGATGGGCGCACCGGCGGACCTCTACGAGAACCCGCAGTCGACGTTCGTCGCCAACTTCCTCGGCCAGTCGAACCTGATCGAGGGCACCATCCAGAACCGCGCCGCCGACGTCGTCACCGTCGACATGCACGGCATCGGCGTCTCGATCCCGACCGACCGGTGCCACGCCGACGGCGACAAGGGCTGGGTCGGGATCCGGCCGGAGAAGGTGCTCATCGGCGAGCCCGGCGAGGCGCTCGACGCGCCCGGCAACACCATCCCCGGCGGCGTCGTCACCGACGTCAGCTTCGTGGGCGTGAGCACGCAGTACCTCGTGCGGATGCCGTGGGGCCAGGAGCTCGGTGTCTTCGAGCAGAACACCGGACGACGGCGGATGTTCCGCCCGGGTGAGTCGGTCGAGCTGTCGTGGCGCCCGGAGTACGCGTTCCTCCTCGACTTCAGCCAGGACGCCTCGGCCGGCGCGCAGAAGGTCGACGCCGAATGAGCGAGACGGTCCGCAAGCGCGGCTCCACCGGGTACTTCCTGCTGATCCCCGGCGTGCTGTGGCTCGCCCTGTTCTTCGTCGTACCGCTCTACTCCCTGGTCGCGACCAGCCTGTTCGACCCCAGCGGGTCGGACCTCAACGGCTACGAGATGACCTACCACTGGGCCAACTACACGGACGCGATCCAGTCCTACTGGCAGCCCCTGGTCCGCTCGCTCGCGTACGGCGCGCTCGCGACGCTCCTCTGCCTGCTGCTCGGCTACGTGCTGGCCTACGCGATCGCGTTCAAGGCCGGGCGCTGGAAGAACCTGATGCTGGTCCTGGTGATCGCGCCGTTCTTCACCAGCTTCCTGGTGCGGACGCTGTCGTGGAAGCTGCTGCTCGCCGACGACGGCTTCATCGTCAACACGCTGCAGGCGGTGCACGTCCTGGGCGCCGACGGCCGGCTGCTCGCGACGCCGGTCGCGGTGATCGCCGGTCTGACCTACAACTTCCTGCCGTTCATGGTGCTGCCGCTCTACGCGAGCATCGACAAGATCGACCACCGCCTGATCGAGGCGTCCAGCGACCTCTACGCGAACCCCTTCGTCGGGTTCTTCAAGGTCACCTGGCCGCTCTCCCTGCCGGGCGTCGTGTCGGGCACGCTGCTGACCTTCATCCCGGCGGTCGGCGACTACATCAACGCCCAGCTCCTCGGCAGCCCGAACCAGCGGATGATCGGCAGCGTGATCCAGAGCCTCTTCACCGACGCCAACGACTACCCGGCGGCGGCCGCGCTCTCGGTGATCCTGATGGTGCTGATCGTGGGCATGGTCTTGTTCTACGTGCGCCGCGCGGGGACGGAGGACCTGCTGTGAGCACCGCCGTGACCTACAAGCAGGGCAGTGCCGCCGGCCGCTGGTTCCGCGAGCACCTGGTCCTCATCCTCGGGATCGCCGTCCTGATCTACACGTTCGTGCCGATCTTCGTCGTGATCCTGATGAGCTTCAACGACCCGAGCAGCCGGCTGATCTACCGCTTCGACGGCTTCACGCTGCACAACTGGCTGAACCCCTGCGAGCCCGAGGGCATGTGCGGCTCGCTCTGGACCAGCATCCGGATCGGCTTCCTGGCGACGTTGGGCTCGACGATCCTGGGCACGCTGATGGCGTTCGCGCTGGTGCGCCACCAGTTCGCCGGCCGCTCCGGGATGAACCTCCTGATCTTCCTGCCGATGGCCTCGCCCGAGATCGTGATGGGCTCCTCGCTGCTCGCGCTCTTCGTCGCCGCCGGCGTCGGTGGTCAGCTCGGCTTCTGGACGATCCTGATCGCGCACATCATGTTCTGCCTGTCCTTCGTGGTCGTCACCGTCCGGGCCCGACTAGCGGGTCTCGACGACAACCTCGAGCAGGCGGCGATGGACCTCTACGCCACGCCGAGACAGACGTTCTGGCGGGTCACCTTCCCGCTGGTCTTCCCGGGCATCCTCGGCGCCGCGCTGCTCAGCTTCTCGCTGTCGTTCGACGACTTCATCGTCACCAACCTCAACGCGGGCAACACCACGACGTTCCCGATGTACGTCTGGGGCGTCTCCCAGCGCGGCGTCCCGATGCAGGTCAACGTCGTCGGCACCGTGATGTTCCTGATCTCCGTCGCCATCGTCGTCGGCGGCGAGGTCACCAGCCGCCGCCGCGCGGCCAAGCTCACCTGACGCCGACCCGGCGCTCGTTTGCAGCCGACCCGGCACTGGTTTGTAGCCGACCCGGCGCTGGTTTGGGTTCAGACGAAGAAGCGCCGGGGGAGTCCGAGGCGTGCACGCAGGGCCTCGTACGACGTCCGCAGCCGTACCTCTGCGTCCTGCTGCTGGCCGAACACGTGGCGACGGCGGAAGTGCTCGAGCGTCCAGTTCCGCTCGTCCTCGAGCCAGCGGTGGCGTTCGCCGTCGTACGCCGCGCGTTCGGGTCCGTGCCACTGCTCGCCGTCGTACTCGGCGCCGAAGCGGAAGTCCTCGAGTCCCATGTCGATGCGGTAGATCTCGCGACCGTCGTCCCGGACCGAGATCTGGGTGGTGGGTCGCGGCAAGCCCGCGCCGATCCAACGCAGTCGAAGGGCGCTCTCTCCGAACGACTCGGAGCCGCCATCGGCCAGCGGCGCCAGGACGCGCAGCGCAACGACCCCGCGGCGGCGGTTGAAGCGCGGCACCTGTGCGAGAAGCTGTTCGTGGGAGAACTGGCCGAGTCGCAGCATGGCGTCCATGCCGTTGAGCTTCAGGTCAGCGTTCGACTCGAGCCGTCCGAGGTCGAGCGCGGTCCGCAGCGGCGTCGTGACGCAGAGCCCGTCGACTTCCATCAGGTCGCGCGGGAGAATCTCGCGCTCGCCACTCACGACGAGCTTGTTGCGCAGGCGGTGCCCCTCGCTCGGGACGAAGCAGGAGAGCGGCGGCACCTCCAGGTGCTCGTTGGGCGCGAGCGCGCGGTCGCCCGCGTGGAGCCAGGCGGCGGAACGATCACAGACGAACGCGTCTGGAGGCAGGATGAGCCGCAAGGCCCGGCAGCGCAGCTCCAGGCCGTCGGGGAGCGAGGCTGGGATGTAGACACCCGGCACTGGGTGTCGCAGAACGCCGCGGCGTACCAGCTGGAAGAGCGTGCTCGCGTCGAGCCCGAAGTGCCGGGCGTCGACCATGCCGAACGGATGATCAGGCAGGACAGGTGTCTCCATGCCGAAGACACCTGCCCCGATGAGGTCCATCCCAGCGGCGTCGGGCGTGATCTGTGGACAACGTCCACGACCCTGCCAAACCAGCGCCGGGTCGGCTGAAAACTGGCGCCGGGTCGGCTTACAGGAGGGTGGCCGCCTTGTCGAGGACGGTGCGCAGGATCTGCTCCATCTCGTCGAAGTGCGTCTGGTCGCAGATCAGCGGGGGAGAGAGCTGGATGACCGGGTCTCCGCGGTCGTCGGCGCGGCAGTAGAGGCCCTCGTCGTAGAGCGCCTTGGAGAGGAAGCCGCGGAGCAGCTTCTCGGACTCCTCCTCGTTGAAGGTCTCCCGGGTGTCCTTGTCCTTGACCAGCTCGATCCCGTAGAAGTACCCGTCGCCGCGGACGTCGCCGACGATCGGCAGGTCCAGGAGCCGCTCGAGGGTGGAGCGGAAGGCGCCCTCGTTGTCGCGGACGTGCTCGAGGATGTGCTCGTTCTCGAAGACGTCGAAGTTCGCCATCGCGACCGCGGTCGAGACCGGGTGGCCGCCGAAGGTGAAGCCGTGGGCGAACATCTCGGCGCCCTGGAGGAACGGCTCCATCAGCCGGTCCGAGGTGATCATCGCGCCGAGCGGGGCGTAGCCCGAGGTGATGCCCTTCGCCGAGGTGATGATGTCGGGCTGGTAGCCGTAGCGCTCCGCGCCGAACATGTAGCCCAGCCGGCCGTAGGCGCAGATGACCTCGTCGGAGACCAGCAGCACGTCGTACTCGTCGCAGATCTCACGCACCCGCTGGAAGTAGCCGGGCGGGGGCGGGAAGCAGCCGCCGGCGTTCTGTACTGGCTCGAGGAAGACGGCCGCGACGGTCTCGGGCCCCTCGTTCTCGATCTGTACGGCGATCTGGTCGGCCGCCCAGCGGCCGAAGGCCTCGGGGTCGCTGCCGTCGAGCAGTCCGCCGGTGGTCTCGGAGGCCCGGTAGATGTTGGTGTTCGGGACCCGGAAGGTCGACGGCACCAGCGGCTCGAACTGCGCCTTGAGCGGCGGTAGGCCGGTGATCGACAGGGCGCCCTGGGTGGTGCCGTGGTAGGCGATCGTCCGGCTGAGCACCTTGTGCTTCATCGGCTTGCCGGTGAGCTTGAAGTAGTTCTTGGCGAGCTTCCACGCGGACTCGACGGCCTCGCCGCCGCCGGTGGTGAAGAAGACCCGGTTGAGGTCGCCCGGCGCGTACGCCGCGATCCGCTCGGCGAGCATGATCGCGTTCGGGTGCGCGTAGGACCACAGCGGGTGGAACGCCAGCTCCTTGGCCTGCGCGGCCGCCGCGTCGGCGAGCTCGGTGCGCCCGTGGCCGAGCTGGGAGACGAAGAGCCCGCCGAGACCGTCGAGGTAGCGCTTGCCCTGCGCGTCGTAGATGTAGGCGCCCTCACCGCGCACGATGATCGGCACGTCGGAGGTGTCGTACGTCGAGTGGCGCGTGAAGTGCATCCACAGGTGGTCCTTGGCGGCCCGCTGGAGGTGGTCGTAGTCCTGCTGCATACCTCCATGGTGCGCGGTCCGCATGGCGAGAAGCAAGCGAATCCGTCGCTCAAGCGTGTGATTTCTCCGGAATCCGTTGTTGAATTGGGCCCATGACCCGGTACGGACCGCAATTCGGACCCGACATCACCTTCCTCGGCGTCGACCCGGTCGACCTCGACGACGCGACGAGCCTCGCCGCGGCCGACGTCGTGGTCGTCGGCGCCCCGTTCGACGGCGGCACGTCGCACCGACCGGGCACCCGCTTCGGCCCGCAGGCGATCCGGCAGACCGACTACCTCCCGCACGACGGCTCGCGCCCGCACCTCGCGCTGCGCGTCGACGCACTCCAGGACATCCGGGTCGTCGACGCGGGCGACGTCGAGATGCCGCCGGGGGAGATCGAGCGCTCGCTGGGCGCCCTGGAGCAGGCCGTCTACGCCGTCGCCAGCGCCGGCGCGATCCCGCTGATCCTCGGCGGCGACCACTCCATCGCCCTGCCCGACGCGACTGGGGTCGCGCGCCACCACGGCTTCGGCAAGGTCTCGATGATCCACTTCGACGCGCACGCCGACACCGGCGACATCGAGTTCGGCTCGCTCTACGGGCACGGCCAGCCGATGCGCCGGCTGATCGAGTCCGGCGCGCTGCGCGGTGACCGGTTCCTCCAGATGGGGCTGCGCGGCTACTGGCCCGGCCCCGAGACGCTCGGCTGGATGGCCGAGCAGAACATGCGCTCCTACGAGATGACCGAGATCGGCAAGCGCGGTCTCGAGGCCTGCCTCGACGAGGCGTTCGAGATCGCCCTCGACGAGTGCGACGCCGTCTTCCTCTCCGTCGACATCGACGTCTGCGACCCCGGCCACGCGCCCGGCACGGGCACGCCGGAGCCCGGTGGGCTCTCCTCGAGGCAGCTGCTCGACGCCGTACGCCGGATCTGCCGCGAGCTGCCCGTCGCGGGCATCGACGTCGTCGAGGTCTCGCCGCCGTACGACCATGCCGAGATCACCGCGTTCCTCGCCAACCGGGTCTGCCTCGAGGCGCTCTCCGGCCTGGCCGCCCGCAAGCACGGCATCTCGCACGACCCGGCCGGACCGCTGCTGGAAGGTCGCTGATGGCGACGCTCTTCACCAACGGCGCCCTCTTCGACGGGCACCGGTACGTCGGGGCGGGGTCGGTGTTCGTCGACGGCGGTCGCATCGTGTCGGTCGACGGTGGTTTCGAGGCTCGCTCCGCTCGCACCTCAACCACCGAGGTGGTCGATCTGGATGGCGGGCTGGTGGCTCCCGGGTTCGTCGACGCCCACGTCCACGCGGTGCAGGGCGGCCTCGAGCGCACCCGCTGCGACCTGACCGACGGCCACACCCGCGACGACTACCTGCGGATCGTCAAGGCGTACGCCGACGCGCACCCGGAACGGCCCTGGATCCTCGGCGGCGGCTGGGCGATGTCGGCCTTCCCGGGCGGCACGCCGACCGCCGCCGACCTGGACGCGGTCGTGCCCGACCGGCCGGTCTTCCTGCCCAACCGGGACCACCACGGCGCCTGGGTCAACACCCGCGCCCTGGAGCTCGCCGGCGTCGACCGGCACACGCCCGACCCCGCCGACGGCCGCTTCGAGCGCGACGCCGAGGGCCGCCCGACCGGCACGCTGCACGAGGGCGCCATGAACGCGGTCGCGCGGCTGACCCCGCAGACCACCGACGACGAGTACTACGCCGCGCTGCTCGAGGGGCAGCGCTACCTCCACTCGTACGGCGTGACCGGGTGGCAGGACGCCATCGTCGGTGCGTACGCCGGCATGGACGACCCCGGCCCGACGTACCTCCGCGCGGCGCAGGAGGGCGACCTCTCCGCGCACGTCGTCGGCGCGCTCTGGTGGGACCGCACCCGCGGTGCTGAGCAGATCCCGGACCTGGTGGCGCGCCGCGAGCAGTACACGCACGGGCAGTTCCGGGCGACCAGCGTGAAGGTGATGCAGGACGGCGTCGCCGAGAACTTCACGGCCGCCCTGGGTGCGCCGTACCTCGACCGCTGCGGCCACGCGACCACCAATGCCGGCCACTCGTTCGTCGAGCCCGAGGCGCTGCGGGAGTACGTGAGGCTGCTCGACGCCACCGGCTTCCAGGTGCACGTGCACGCGATCGGCGACCGCGGCGCCCGCGAGGCCCTCGACGCCTTCGAGGGCACCGATCCCGAGCGGCGCCACCACGTCGCGCACCTCCAGCTCGTCCACCCCGACGACGTGGGCCGCTTCGCCGGGCTCGGAGTCGCCGCCAACCTGCAGATGCTCTGGGCGTGCCTCGACGAGCAGATGGTCGACCTGACGCTGCCGTTCCTCGGCGAGGAGCGCGCGGCCTGGCAGTACCCCTTCGGCGACCTCGAGCGCGCCGGCGCCCGCCTGGTCGCGGGCAGCGACTGGCCGGTGAGCACGCCGAACCCGCTGGAGGCGATCCACGTCGCCGTCAACCGGACGGCGTACGGCGAGGCGGGCCGCGCCGGGCACGAGCGGTTCCTGCCCGAGCAGGCGATCGCGCTCGAGAGCGCGTTCGCGGCGTACACCTCCGGCTCGGCGTGGATCAACCACCGTGGGCCAGAAGATGTACGGAGCGCCGGGGTGCTGCGCCCGGGCGCGACGGCGGACCTCGTGGTGCTCGACCGGGACCCGTTCGCGGGCTCGGCCGACGACATCGGCGGCACCCGGGTGGTGTCCACCTGGATCGACGGGACGGCCGTCTACCGGGCCTGAAACAACGAAATCAGTGTTCCAGGGTGGCTTACCCCTACAGATTCCGTTGTCGGACCTCTAGGCTCGCGGCATGGCTGACCAGTCTTTCAAGAACGTCGTCAACGGAGAGCTCGTCGAGAGCGTGTCGGGGGAGACCTACGACGTCATCGACCCGACCACGGGGGAGGTGTACGCGCAGGCGCCGAGGTCCGGCGACGAGGACATCGACCGGGCCTACGCCGCGGCCGACGCCGCCTTCGAGGGCTGGGGCTACGCGACGCCCCAGGACCGCTCCAACGCGCTGCTGAAGATCGCGCAGGCGATCGAGGACCGCGTCGACGAGATCAACGCCGTCGAGTGCAAGGACACCGGCAAGCCGGTCCAGCTGACGATGGACGAGGAGATGCCCTACGCCTCGGACCACTTCAAGTTCTTCGCCGGTGCGGCGCGGATGCTCGAGGGCAAGGCGGCCGGTGAGTACATGGCCGACCACACCTCGTGGGTACGCCGCGAGCCGGTCGGCGTCGTCGGCCAGGTGACGCCGTGGAACTACCCGCTGCTGATGATGATCTGGAAGATCGCGCCCGCGCTCGCGGCCGGCAACACCGTCGTCCTCAAGCCCAGCGACACCACTCCCGCGAGCTCGACGCTGCTGGCCGAGATCGCGCAGGAGTTTCTCCCGCCGGGCGTGCTCAACGTGGTCTGCGGCGACCGCGACACCGGCCGCGCGCTGGTCTCCCACAAGACGCCGCAGATGGTGGCGATCACCGGCTCGGTGCGCGCCGGCATGCAGGTTGCGGAGGCGGCCTCGCACGACCTCAAGCGCGTCCACCTCGAGCTCGGCGGCAAGGCGCCCTGCGTGGTCTTCGACGACGCCGACATCGCGAAGGCGGCCGAGGGCATCGCCGGCGCCGGCCTCTTCAACGCCGGCCAGGACTGCACCGCCGCCACCCGCGTGCTGGTGCAGGCCGGCATCCACGACGAGTTCGTCGCCGCGCTGGCCGAGGCCGCGAAGGGGATGCCGACCGGCATGCCCGACGACGAGGCGACCTACTACGGCCCCCTCAACAACGCCAACCAGCTCGCCCACGTCACCGGCATGGTCGACCGGCTGCCCGACCACGCCAGCATCCAGACCGGCGGCACCCGCAAGGGCGAGAAGGGCTACTTCTACGAGCCCACCGTGCTCTCCGGCCTCCAGCAGACCGACGAGCAGATCCAGACCGAGATCTTCGGGCCGGTGATGACCGTGCAGAAGTTCAGCGACGAGGCGCAGGCGCTCACCTGGGCCAACGACGTCCAGTACGCACTCTCCTCCAGCGTGTGGACCCGCGACCACGCCCGCGCGCTGCGGATGTCGCGCCGCCTCGACTTCGGCGCCGTGTGGATCAACACGCACATCCCGTTCGTGTCCGAGATGCCGCACGGCGGCTTCAAGCACTCCGGCTACGGCAAGGACCTCTCCGGCTACGGCTTCGAGGACTACACCCGGATCAAGCACGTGATGAGCTACCACGGTGAGTGATCCGATGAGGATCCTGCTGGTCGGCGCCGGGGGCGTGGGGTCGGCGTTCGCCGCCATCGCGGCGCGGCGCGACTTCTTCGAGACGATCGTGGTCGCCGACTACGACGCGGCCAGGGCCGAGAAGGCGGCTGCCGCCGACGAGAGGTACGTCGGCGCGCAGATCGACGCGTCGTCGGCCGAGTCGGTCGCGGCGCTGTGCCGCGAGCACGGCATCACCCACGTGATGAACGCCGTCGACCCGGTCTTCAACATGCCGATCTTCAACGGAGCGGCCGAGGCCGGCGCCGACTACCTCGACATGGCGATGTCGCTGTCGAAGCCGCACCCGGAGGCGCCGTACGAGCAGACGGGCGTGAAGCTCGGCGACGAGCAGTTCGCCGTGGCGGAGGAGTGGGAGCAGAGCGGCCGCCTCGCGCTGGTGGGCATCGGCGTCGAGCCCGGGCTCTCCGACGTCTTCGCGCGGTACGCCGCCGACCACCTCTTCAGCGAGATCGACGAGCTGGGCACCCGCGACGGCGCCAACCTGGTGGTCACCGACGACGACGGCAACGAGATCTTCGCGCCGTCGTTCTCGATGTGGACCACGATCGAGGAGTGCCTCAACCCGCCGGTCATCTGGGAGAAGGACCGCGGTTGGTTCACGACCCCGCCGTTCTCGGAGCCGGAGGTCTTCGACTTCCCCGAGGGCATCGGCCCGGTCGAGTGCGTCAACGTCGAGCACGAGGAGGTGCTCCTGATGCCGCGCTGGGTCGACTGCAAGCGGGCGACCTTCAAGTACGGCCTCGGCGACGAGTTCATCAACATCCTCAAGGTGCTCAACACCCTGGGCCTCGACAAGACCGACACGGTGCGGGTCAAGGGCGTCGAGGTCAGCCCGCGCGACGTGGTCGCCGCCGTCCTCCCGGACCCGGCGACCGTCGGCGCGCGGATGACGGGCAAGACCTGCGCCGGCCTGTGGGTGACCGGCACGGGGAAGGACGGCGCCGAGCGGTCGACGTACCTCTACCACGTGGTCGACAACGAGTGGACGATGCGCGAGTACGGCCACCAGTGCGTCGTCTGGCAGACCGCGATCAACCCGGTCGTCGCCCTCGAGCTGCTCGCCCGCGGCACCTGGAGCGGCGCCGGCGTGCTCGGGCCCGAGGCGTTCGACGCGGTGCCGTTCCTCGACCTGCTCACGGAGTACGGCAGCCCCTGGGGGATGAAGGAGCTCTGAGCCCCGTGTAACGCATTCGGGGTCTTCGACGCTGTCAGTGGTGAGAGGTACCTCCCCCGCCCAGGAGAGCAGGCTATGAAGCGCATGTCCCGGACCACGACGCTCGTCCGCGCCGTGGTGGCCGCGCTGGTCACGACGGCACTGGTCACGACCGCACTCGGAACGGTCGGCGCCCCGGCGGTCGCCGCCACTGCGGCACCGGCAGCCACGTCGATCTCCATCAGGCCCCTCCAGCCGTCCGTGACGCCGGGCGAGTCCGGCGTCATCGCCGGGAACCTGCAGGTGGAAGGCGCTTCCCCTGCCGACCGGCCGGTCGACCTCGAAGCACAGGCGGCCGGCGAGCAGGTCTTCACGCCGATCGGGACGGCCACCACGGGGGACAAGGGAGGCGTGCGCCTGACCGTGGCGCCAGAGGTCACCACCCGGTACCGCTGGCACTACGCAGGCGCTGACGACGCCAAGCCGCGCTACAGCGGCGTCGCCGTGATCCGGGTGCACGCACCGAGTCACCCGGCTCACCGCCTCCCCACCACCCTCTCGATCCGCGCGATGCGCCCCGTCGTCGGCGCCGACGGCACCGGCGTCGTGCGTGGCAACCTCCGCGTGAACCGCTTCCACCTGCGCGGCAAGTACGTCGTCCTGCTCGCCCGCACCACCCCGGGCGGGAACTGGCAGTACCGCAACGGCCAGCGGACCGACCGGGACGGGCTCGTGAGCTTCCGGGTGCGCCCGGCGAGCCCCACGGCGTACCGTCTCGCCTTCGCCGGCACGTCGAGGTTCCGCCCGGTCCGCAGCGGGACCGTGCAGATCGGAGTCCGGCAGGTCGTCTCGATCTTGGCCGAGCCGCGGCGGGTCGACCCGGGCGGGAGCAGCGTCGTCTCCGGGACCGTGACCTACTCGGCCAGCCCGGTCGCCGGCGTGAGCGTCGACCTGGTCAGCAAGACGGTCCGTCCGAAGACGGCGTGGGCCATCGCCGAGACGGCGACCACCGCCGCCGACGGGTCGGTCAGCTTCACGGTGACCCCGGCCACCGCCTCCCGCTACCGGCTCCGCGCGCACGCCGCCGCGGGGCTGCCCGGCGGGGTCAGCCGGGTGGTCGAGATCGGTGTCCGCGCGCCGAGCTCGCTGTCGATCCGCGGTCGCGACGTCCCGCGGGGCCTGGCCGTCACCGGTCAGCTCCGGGCGCAGAGACACCCCGTCAAGGGCGCACTGGTGACGCTCCAGACGTACGATGCCGGCACGGCCACCTGGACGGTCGTCGACCACGCACGCACGGCACGCAACGGCACGGTCCGTTTTGTGCGGCCGAGCGCGCCGGGGACCGACTACCGTCTGGGGTACGCCGCTAGACGATTCGCCGCGAGCACCAGCGCGACGCTCACGGACTGATGAATCGGAGACCGATCTCGAGGAGCTGCGCTGGACGCCACGAACGACAGACCGCTGCCGCGCGGCGTCCGTGCGGTGACGGCTCTCGACACGGGGGACGTGGACGAGCTGGAGCAGGCGCTGGTCGCCGCTCGCTCGGGGGACGAGCGCGGCTTCGCGACGGTGTGGCGGGAGCTGCACCCGCGTCTGCTGCGCTACCTGCGCGGACGTGGCGAGGAGAGCCCGGAGGACCTGGCCGCCGAGACCTGGATGCACGTCGTCCACGGGTTGTCGTCGTTCGAGGGCGGGGTGCCGGAGTTCCGGGCCTGGCTGTTCACGATCGCCAGGCACCGGGCCGTCGACCGTGGCCGGGCGCGCACGCGCACGCCGGCGCTGGTCTCGGTCCCCGACCCGATCGAGGTCGTGCGCCAGGTGCCCACGACGCCGAGTGCGGAGGACGAGGCCGTCGGGAACGACGCGACGTCCCGCGCGCTCGCGCTGGTCGCCACGCTGCCGCCTGCGCAGGCGGAGATGGTGCTGCTGCGGGTCGTGGCCGGGCTGGACGTCGCGGAGGTGGCGAGGCTGCTCGACAAGCAGCCGGGCACGGTCCGCGTGGGCGTGCACCGCGCGCTCAGGTCGCTGTCACAGACTCTCGGGCACAGAGCGGGAGGCGGTGAGTGATGCCGTACGACGAGATGGACGAGCAGGAGATCGAGCGTGCGCTGAGCGCGCCGGGCACCGTCGCCGAGCTGGCCGACGAGGAGACCTACCTCGCGATGTTCCGGGCCGCCCAGGCCGGTGCGGCCCCGGGCGTGGTGGTGCCGATGACCGGTCGTACCGCCCGGCGGGTCGGCACGACCGCGATCCTCGCCGCCTCGGTCGCCCTGGCGACCACCGGCGTGGCCGCGGCGTACTCCAGCAACCTGCCGGAGCCGGTCCAGCGGGCCGTGCACTCCGTGCTGGCGCCGCTGGGCGTGCCGAAGCCGAAGCCCGACGTGCCGCCGGCCGAGCCGGAGGTCCAGCCGACCCCGGTGGCGCCGTCGCCGACCCCGGTCCCGCCGCCGCACCCGCGGCCGTCGCACAGCCAGGCTCCGCGGCCGTCGGAGAAGCCGTCGCCGACCGCGATCGAGCCCTCCGCCAGCCCGACCGACGAGGCCACCACGGAGTCGCCCTCGGCCGATCCCTCCGCCACGGAGTCGGGATCGCCGTCGGCGAGCCCGAGCACCTCCCCGACGGCTGAGCCCACCCCGACGACGCCGCCGGCGCCGGTGCCCGCCTCGGTCGCGATCTCGTCCGCGGGAGCCGGTCAGCAGGTCGCGCCGGGCGGGACCGCCATCGTCACCGGCACGGTGTCCGCCGCCGACGGCACGCCGGTCCCGGGTGCCCGGGTGGCGCTCGAGGCACGCTCGGGCTCGCAGGGCTGGACCCAGGTCGCGACCGCCCGCAGCGGCTCCGACGGCTCGGTCGCGATGTCGACCGGCCCGGTCCAGCGCAGCACCGAGCTCCGGCTGGCGGCGCAGGGCGTGCGCAGCCCGAGCCTGACCCTGGTCGTGCAGCCGAGCGTCAGTGCGTCGGCCGCGACCAGCGCCGACACGGCGACGGTCACGGTGAGCACCACCGGCGGCCAGAGCGGTGACCAGGTCGTGCTGCTGACCCGGCGCGGCGGCCAGCTGGTGCAGGAAGGCACCGCGCGGCTCGACGGCAGCGGCCGGGCCCGGATCTCGGTGGCGGCCCCGCTGGCGGACCGGACCTACGTCGTCCGCCTGGTCGGCACGCAGGACCACGCCGAGGCGTCCACCCAGGTGCGGGTCATGGCCGCGACGAGTGCCGGCTGACCGGCTGTCACAGCCCCGCGACGGTCATCGGCCACCGGACCCGCGCGAACACCTCCTGCACGACCTCGGTGCGCGTCCGCGTCGGCGGTCGTACGACGAGCGTCCCCGCGTTGCCGCCGTCGACCTCGACCGCGACCTCCCGGACCGCGTCCTGCGGGGTGCCGACGGGCACCGTGAGCTCCAGGTCCGCGGTCAGGGCGCCGGCCGGCACGATCGTGGACGCCGAGCCGAGCTCGCTGTGGGCCTCGACCACGACGTCGCGGTCGCTGGTCCGGTCGAGCCGCACGGGCACCGTCGCGCCCAGCGCGAGCAGCGGTGACGCCTCGGTCTCGGCGGTGCCGACGCTGACGACCGGAGGCGGGTCGTCGTCGATCACCGGCACGGACACCGGGGTGCCCGGCGCGACCCCGCGGAGGCCGTCGAGGGTGAGGTCGAGCCGCCTGTCGTGGTCGTCGGCAGCGTCCTGGGGGGCGCGGACGGCGGTCCGCGCCGACCGCTCGCCGACCCCGAACCGCACGGTCCGGCCCAGCACCCGCACCGCCGTCGGCCGCGACGTCGGCCGGCTCAGGCGGACGGTGACGGCCAGTCGTCCACCCTCGGCGACGCGGCGCCGGTCGGGGGTGACCTCGACGAGCGGCACCGGCGGGGTGGGGGCACCGGCGGCGTCCAGCGCCGCGAAGCAGAACCCGCGCCGACGCAGGTCGGCGACCTCGGTGGGCAGGGCGCGCAGCGTTGCGGGGGAGTTGGTCACGCCGTCGTGCTGGAGCACGAGGTTGGTGCGGTGCGGGCGCACCGCGGAGCCGATGCCGGCCCGGATCTGTCGCGGGGACAGGCCCGTCCAGTCGCGCGAGTCGATGGTCCAGAGCACCGACGTGTAGCCCATGCCCGTGAGCAGCCGCTCGACGTGCGGGTTCGTCGCGCCGTACGGCGGCCGCGCCAGCTCGGTCGGGTGCAGGCCGGCGGCGTGCATGGCCCGGCGCGTCGCACGCAGCGCGTGCCGGACCTCCGCGTCGCTCTGGGTCGTGAGGTCGGTGTGCGCCCAGGTGTGGTTGCCGATGGTGAAGCCGTTGTGCTCGACCAGCCGGGCCACCTCGGGGTACGCCGCGACCCGGGTGCCGACCATGAAGAACGTCGCCGGCACGTCGAGGCGGCGCAGCACGTGCACGAGGCGCGGCGTCACCGTCGGCGACGGGCCGTCGTCGAAGGTCAGCGCGACCAGCCCGCGCGAGCACGGGACGACGCGATCACGGTGCCCCGGCGCGCCCGTCGACGTCGGGACCGGCGTGACGAGGGCGAGCAGCAGCGCCACCACGAGCACCCGACGCATCCACCCACCTCCCGAGACTGTGACGCGCGGTCGGTGGCTCAGGTTGTCACGTGGCTCGCCCGATGACTCGGCCGCCCCGACCGAGTCATACCTGGCATGGACGCCACCAACCTCGCCGAGCTCTACGACCTGCCACCTCTCGAGTGGGCGCCGATCGTCGCGCGCCTCGACGCCGGATTCAGCCAGGCGCCGGGGACCGGGGGGCCCGACCGGCACACCTGCTGGCTGACCACCCTGAACCCCGACGGCAGCCCGCACGTCACGGGTATCGGTGCGATCTGGGCCGAGGGCTCCTTCTGGTTCGAGACCGGGCGTACGACGCGCAAGGGCCGCAACGTCGCCCGTGACCCCCGCTGCGCGATCAGCGTCGCGACCCACGAGTTCGACCTCGTGGTCGAGGGGGACGCCGAGCTGGTCACCGACCCCGCCGTCGTGGCGGCACGCGCGGCCGAATGGGCGGTCGACTGGCCGTGCCGGGTCGACGAGTCGGGCACCGCCCTGACCGCCGAGTTCAGCGCACCCTCGGCGGGCCCGCCGCCGTGGCACGTCTACCGGATCGCGGCCCGCTCGATGACCGCGCTGGCGACCGTCGAGCCCGGCGGCGCGACCCGCTGGACCGCCCCTGCGCGGGGTTCGGCGGTCAGCCGGTGAAACCCGCCGACACGCCGCCACCCCACCCCCACACCCTCGTAAACCGGGCGACGACTGTCGGTGCAGCGACATAGCCTCGACCTCGATGTCCACCACTCTCGGCCCCGACCGGACGGTCACGTCTCCGCGCCTCGATCCCCCCGAGCCGGGACGGACCGTCGACTGGCGTCGCCTGCGTACGCCGGTCGCCGTGTGCGCCCTGGTCGCGTGCGCGGTGGCCGCCCTCGGCACCTCCCTGGGCTCGCTCGTGGCGGGCCGGCTGGCCGAGGACGCGACCGGCCGGCTGGTCGCGCTGCTCGCGCTCTGCGTCGTGGGCGCCGCGGTGCTCGACACCCTCGCGCGCACCCTGTGGGCCGGCACCGTCGACCGGGCGGAGGGGCAGCTGCGCGCCGACCTCCTCGACGCCGCGATGCACCAGCCGCTCTCGGCGCTGACCGAGCAGGCCGTCGGCGAGGTGCTCGACCGGATCGACGACGACACCCACGAGGTCGGCACCCTGCTGCGGCAGAGCGGCTGGATGGCGATCCGCACGGTCTTCGCCTCCGGCCCGCTCTGGATCGTCGCGGGCGTCACCTGGTGGCCGGCGTTCTTCCTCTTCCCGGTGACCGGGCTGGCAGCACTCGCCGTCGTACGCCCCCTGCTGCCGGAGATCTCCACCCGCAAGGTCGTGGAGGAGGCCGCGTGGACCGACCACGCCGCCGCCCTCGAGGAGGGTGTCGCGGGCCGCGACGACCTGCGTGCCAGCCTGGGCCAGTCCCACGTGCTGCGCCGGTGCACCGAGCTCGCCGCCCGCGTCCACGCGCTCTTCGACGCGGTCCTCCAGGTCGAGGCCCGGGTGACGCGACGGGCCGGGTCGATGCTGCACGCGGTGCTGGCCGGCACGGCGCTCGTCGGGGTGACGCTCGTGGTCAACGACCACCTCGACACCTCGTCGCTGGTCACGCTCTTCCTGGTCACGACGATGTTCGTTGGACAGGTCGACCAGCTCGCCCGGCACCTCCCCGACCTCCAGGAGGGGTTCGGCGCCGTCATCCGGCTGCGCGGCGTGCTGGGCGCCGAGCGCGAGCCCAGCGGCGGCCGCCCGGTCCCGGAGGGGCCGCTCGACCTCCGCTTCTCCGACCTGCACTTCTCCTACGTCGAGGGCCGGTTCGCCCTCCAGCACGTCGACCTGCACGTCCCGGCCGGCACCACCTGCGCGCTCGTGGGCCGCACCGGCTCGGGCAAGTCGACGCTCGCGTCCCTGCTCTCCCGCGCCGTCGAGCCCGAGCCCGGCTCCGTGCTGCTCGGCGGGGTCGACGTGCTCGACCTCGAGCTCGGGTCGCTGCGCTCCTCGGTCGGCGTGGTCACCCAACGCACCGAGATCCTCGCCGGCACCCTCGCCGACAACGTCGCGCTCTTCGAGGACGTCCCGCGTGAGCGCGTCGAGGCCGCCGTGACCGAGCTCGGCCTCGACGGTTGGGTCGCCGGCCTCTCCGCCGGGCTCGACACCCTCCTCGGCCCCGGCGGCACCACGCTGTCGGCAGGGGAGGAGCAGCTGGTCGCCTTCGCCCGGCTGCTCGTCCGCGACGTGAGCGTCGTCGTGCTCGACGAGGCGACCGCACGCATGGACCCGGTGACGGAGGCCAACGTGGTCCGCGCCGCCGACCGGCTGCTGTCGGGGCGCACCGGCCTGCTCGTCGCGCACCGGCTCTCGACCACCGAGCGCGCGGAGCAGGTCGCGGTCCTCGACGACGGACGCGTCGTGCAGCGCGGTCCCCGGACCCGGCTGGCCGCCGAGGACGGGCCGTTCCGCACCCTGCTCACCGCCTCGGCCGAGGACGACCGCGGCATCGCGGACGAGGTCGGCTCGACCCAGGTCGGCACCGCCCGCCGGGTCGGAGCACCGCCGCCGGAGCCGGAGCTCGAGCCCGTGCCGAGCCTCGGGCGCGCCACCACGTCGGCGCTCCTGGTCGAGCCCCAGTGGGGCGCGCTCAGCATCGTGATCTTCCTGGCCTCCGCGCTCTGCGGTGCGTTCGGTGCGGTCACCGGTTTCCTCTGGGGCCACGTCGTCGTCGCGCTCCAGCGCGGCGAGACCCCCACCATGCTGACGGCCGCAGTGGTGCTGTCGCTGCTGGCCTCGCCGCTGCTGCTCGCCGAGGCGATCCGCCTCTACCCGCGCTGGTGGATCGCGGTGATGCTGCGGGTGCGCACCGCTGTCCTCGCCGGCCAGACCGAGCAGCACCGGCTCCAGCGCACCCCGCCGGGCGAGGTCGTCGCGCGCACCATGGACGCCGACCGCCTCGCGCGGTACGCCGACCGCTGGGTCGACTTCATCAACGGTCTCGTGATCGCGGCGCTGACGGCAGTGCTGGCCCAGAGCTTCCTGGCGGGCGGCGTGCTGCTCGCCGTCATGGTCGCCTCGTCGCTGGCCTCGACCCTGGGTCGCCGCGTGGCCGGCCGGTCCGCCGCGGCCTCGGCTGCGGCGCGCGCCCGGTTCGGCCGGTCACTGGTCTCGGCCCTCGACTCGATCCGCACGGTCAAGCTCGCCGCCTCGACGCCCAGCGTGCACGCCCACCTGCGCGAGGTGGACGGCGGCCGTGTCGACGCCGCGGTGCGCGAGCACCGGGTGCAGGCGCTGCTCGACGGCGTCCCGATCGTGATGGTGCAGTGCGGCGTGGTCGCCGCCTGGGGCATCCTCGCCGCCGGTGGCTGGGGCCTGGCCACCGCGCTGCTGGTGGCGGGCGCCGTCAACGGCTTCGACTGGTTCGGCCGGGTGGCCGGTGCCGTCATCACCGAGGCGCCCGGCACCCGGGCGTGGATGCAGACCACCAGCCGGCTCGCCGGTGGCGGCGACCTCATGCACCTGCCGGCGGGAGTCGACCTGGTCAGCGGCGCGGCTCCCGCGCCGGTCCCCGGTCCGCGCGACCCGCTGCGCATCCTCGAGCTGCGCGGCGTCTCGGCCGTCCACGACGACGGCACGATCGGTGTGAGCGACGTCGACCTGACGGTCGGCTCCCGCGAGCTGGTGCTGCTGCTCGGGCAGGTCGGTTCGGGCAAGTCCAGCCTGCTCTCGGCCCTGGCCGGGCTGGTCTCCTCGACGGGCGAGATCCGGTGGAACGACGAGCCGGCCGTCGACACCGAGACGTTCCTGCGCCCGGGCCGGGTCGCCCACGTCGCCCAGGTGCCGCGGGTGCTGTCCGGCACGTTCACCGACAACGTCCGGCTCGACCACGCCGACCGGGTCGTCCTGCCGGCCCTCGAGAGCGCCCGGCTGCTGCCCGACGTCGAGAGCGCGGGTGGGCCCGACGCCCTGGTCGGGCACCGGGGCGTCCGCCTGTCCGGCGGCCAGGTCCAGCGCCTCGCCCTGGCTCGCGGTCTGGCGTGCGACGCCGAGCTCCTGCTCGCCGACGACGTCTCCTCGGCCCTCGACGCCGCCACCGAGATCGAGCTCTGGTCCGCGCTGCGCGACCGGGGCGCGACCGTCATCGGGGCGACCAGCAAGCGGGCCGCCCTCGCCCAGGCCGACCGGGTGGTGGTCCTGGTCGAGGGTCGCGTCGCAGCCACCGGTCCGTGGTCCGAGCTGGCCCCGGCCTGGGGCCACCTCGCAGGCTAGGTCGGCTCCATCTTGATCCATCCGGTCCAGCCCCGCTCGGCCATCAGCTCCTGGAGCCGCTCGACCATGGGGTGCGCGTCCGTGGCGAACGCGTCGAGCAGGGCGACGTAGGCGTCGTCGCCCAGCGCCTCCTCCTGTCGGTCGAGGCCACCGTGCGCCGCCGACTCCTCGTTCATCTCGACCATCAGGTCGGCCACCTCACCGAGGCGCTCGTCGTCCATGCCGGACTGGCTGAGCTCGTCGATCAGCAGGTAGAGGCGGACCGTGCGCGGGTCGTCGAGCTGGGTGTTCTTCTCGGCCATGAACCCGGAGATCCGCTCCGGCCACCGCGCCGCCATCAGGATCCAGGCGTCGCGCTCGCCGTCGACCATCGCCGCCGAGACGCCGGTGCCGCGGAGCCGGTCGAGGTAGGTGACCACCTCGGCCGGCACGGCGAGCGTGTCGCCGGCCGCCAGGTGGGCGATCCGGCGCCGGTGCTCCTGGAGCCCGCGGACCTTCGCCCGCAGCTCCGCGTCGATCTGCTCGACGGCCTCGCCGAACTCCGCCGGCGAGGCGTCGAGCAGCTCCTGCACCCGGGCGAGCGGGACCCCGGCCTCGGCCAGCGTCCGGACCCGGATCAGCCGGACCACGTCGGCGGCGCCGTACGTCCGGTAGCCGGAGTGGTCCCGCGCCGGCTCCGGCAGCAGTCCGACCTGGTGGTAGTGGCGCACGGCGCGCACCGTCACGCCGGCGTACGCAGCCAGCTGGCTGATCGTGAGCATGGGGATCAGACTGCCCGAGGCTTCCCGAAGAGCCGCACCGCCCACGCGCAGCACACCACCGAGATCAGCGCACACCACCCGATCGCCCACCAGGCGTCGGAGCCCGGGGAGGTGCCGTCGAGGCAGGCGCGCAGGGTCTCGATGATCGGCGTGAACGGCTGGTGCTCCGCGACCCAGGCGAGCCCGGCCGGCATCGAGTCGGTCGGCACGAACGCGCTGGAGAGGAACGGCAGCAGGATCAACGGCATCGGCGCGTTGCTGGCCGCCTCGACGCTGCCGCTGGCGAGACCGAGGCCGACGCACAGCCAGGTCACCGCGAACCCCATCAGCAGCAGGATGCCGATGGCGCCGGCCCAGCCGACGACCGACGTGTCGCTGCGGTAGCCCAGGCCGAGGGCGACCGCGAGCACGACCACCAGGGCGAAGACGGTCTGCGCCATCGCGGCGAGCACGTGCCCGTTCAGCGGTGCGGACCGGGCGATCGGCAGCGTCTTGAAGCGGTCGATGATCCCCTCGGTCGCGTCCTTGGCCACCAGGATCGCGGTGCTCTGCGCGACCGCTACGACGGTCATCACCAGGATCGCCGGCGTCAGGTAGTGCAGGTAGTCGGCCCGCGGGTCGGCGCTTGCGGCCCCGCCGGGCAGGCCGGCGCCGAGGGTGCCGCCGAAGACGTAGGTGAAGAGCAGCAGGAAGACGACCGGCATCGCGATGATCGTGATCGTCAGCGACGGGTAGCGGAGCAGGTGCTTGAGGTTGCGGCGGAAGAGGGTCGCCGAGTCCTGCACGGCGTAGGTCATCGTGGACATCAGAAGGACTCCTTGGTCTCGGTCAGGGAGAGGAACACGTCGTCGAGGGTCGAGTGACCCGCCTGCGCCTTGAGCTCGGCGGGCGTGCCCTCGGCGACCAGGCGGCCGTCGACGAGCACCCCGACGGCGTCGGCGAGCTGGTCGGCCTCCTCGAGGTACTGCGTGGTGAGGAAGACCGTCACCCCGTCCGCGAGCAGCTCCCGCACGATCTGCCACAGGTCGCGGCGGCTGCGCGGGTCGAGCCCGGTGGTCGGCTCGTCGAGGAAGATCAGCCGTGGGCGGGCGACCAGCGTCATCGCGAGGTCGAGCCGCCGCTTCATGCCGCCGGAGTACGTCGCGGCCCGGCGGTCGGCGGCGTCGGTCAGGTCGAAGGTCGCCAGCAGCTCGTCGACCCTCGCCGCCGCCTCGGGCCGCGGCAGATGGGCGAGGTCGGCCATCAGCCGCAGGTTCTCCCGGCTGGTCAGCAGGTCGTCGATCGCGGAGAACTGGCCGGTCACGCCGATGCTGCGGCGTACGGCGTCGGACTGCTGCGCGACGTCGTGCCCACCGACCCGGGCGGTGCCCGCGTCGGCGGCCAGCAGCGTCGAGAGGATGCGCACGAGGGTGGTCTTTCCGGCGCCGTTCGGCCCGAGCAGGGCGTAGACGGTGCCGGTCGGGACGGTGAGGTCGAGGCCCTGGAGGACGGGCTGGTCGCCGTACGACTTGGCGATCCCGATGACCTCGATGGCGGTCCCGAGGGATGTGGTGGGGGTTGTCATGCGAGCAGCGTGCAGGGTTGACGCTGCGTCAGGGTCAAGCCCTAGATTTCACCGCTCGCGTCGTAGACCCAGGACGTGTCTGCGGTGGCGAGTCCCTCGACCCAGGACGCGGGCGCGTTGTTCATGATCGCGCCGTAGTCCCAGTAGTCCTTCCAGAGGCAGACCCGGCCGTCGCGGACCCTGTGCACGGTCGCGAAGTCGAGGGTGAAGACCTCGCCGCTCGCGAACGTCCAGGTCTCCGAGTGCTCGTACATCACGTCGTCGCCCTCGGCGACCAGCAGGCCGTCGTGGTTCTCGTACGCCGCCAGGCCACCCCAGCCGACCCGCAGGCGCTTCGCGATGTCCTCCGGCCCGCGGGCCGCGAGCGTCGGGCCGACCGGCACGTCGAGGTAGATGCAGTCGTCGGTGACCCAGTCGGCGATGCCGGCGTAGTCGCGCTCGGACAGGGTCCGCCAGAGGCCGAGCACGGCCTCCTTCGGCGTCCGCGTCACGCGATGGCCTCCGACGACCGCTCGGCCGCCGCGGCGGCGACGGGCAGCCCGGCCCGGTCGGCCCGCAGGAACTGCCCGGTCCGCTCGGTGCCCAGCAGGGGAGTGGGCACGCCGTCGGTGACCACCCGGCGGCCGCTCACGAAGACGGCCGGCACGGCCGCGTCGTTGCGGTTGACCATCCGGGACAGGTTGCCGAACTGCTCGACCGGGCTCTCGTGGTAGCTCTCGAGCTCATCGTCGAGACGGGCCGGGTCGATCACCACGATGTCGGCGCGGTCCCCCTTGCGCAGGGTGCCGGCGTCGATCCGGTACCAGGACGCGAGCTCGCCGGTCAGCCGGTGCACGGCCTGCTCGGTCGTCATGAACGGCTTGCCCGCCACCTCGGCGTCGCGGACGTGCTTGAGCAGCCGCAGCCCGAAGTTGTAGAAGGACATGTTGCGCAGGTGCGCGCCGGCGTCGGAGAAGCCGACCTGGATGCCGGGATCGGCGGCGAGCTTCTTCAGCACCGCCGGGCGGTGGTTGCTGATCGTGGTGCGCCACCGGATGTCGGTGCCGTGCTCGAGCACCAGGTCGAGGAACGCGTCGACGGGGTGCTGGCCGCCGCGCTCGACGCCGACCTGCCCGAAGGACTTGCCGACGACGGAGGCGTCGGGGCAGGCGACGATCTCGGCGTCGAAGAAGTCGCGGTGCCAGACCCGCGGGCCGTACTTGCTCTCGTAGTCCTTGCGGAAGCGTTCGCGGTACGCCGGGTCGCGCATCAGCTCGTCGCGCGCCAGCTTCTCCTGCAGGTGCAGGGCCATCGCGCCCGAGCCGAACTCCTCGAAGATCACCAGGTCGATGCCGTCGGCGTACACCTCGAAGGGCACCGGCAGGTGCTGCCAGCGGAAGTCGGCGCCGAGCCGGTTGACCACCCAGGCGACCGGGCGCATCAGGTGGATGACGAACGGGATCGCCTTGATGTCGGCCGCCGAGAGCAGGCTGGTGCGCAGGGCGGGCCGGCCGAAGAGGCCGATCGAGCCCAGCGCCTGGGTCAGGATCGTGTGCGGGTGGCTGGCGTCCGGGCCTGCCTGGAGTGCCCGGCGACGGCGGCGCAGGATCGAGCGCAGGCCGCGCATCTCGCTGCTCTTGGCGTACGTCGAGGGCAGCGTGCGCGATCGGCACAGCTCGCCGTCGATCTTGTCGAAGAGCAGCTGCTGCGCCGACATGCCGACGAAGCCCGCGTCGAGCGCCTCGTCGAGCATCGACTCCATCCGGGCCTGCTCGCGCCGGGTCGGCCGCACCTGCTTGCGGGTCGCGCGGTCGAGGCCCATCGTCGCGGTGCGCATGTCGGAGTGACCGATGAACGCCGCGAGGTTGGGGCCGAGCGGCAGCGACTCGAGCGCGCCGACGTACTCCTCCGCGCTCTTCCAGGTCTTGTGCTGGTCGACGGCACGGATGACGTGCTTGCGCGGGATCGCCTCGACGCGGCCGAAGAGGTCGCCCGCGTCGACGCCCCCGACGTGCACCGTCGACAGGGAGCACGAGCCGAGCAGCAGGGTGGTGACGCCGTGCCGCACCGACTCGGGCAGGCCGGGCCCGTCGAGCACCTCGATGTCGTAGTGCGTGTGGATGTCGACGAAGCCCGGCAGCACCCACTGGCCCCGCGCGTCGACCACCTCCGGGCAGCCGGTCTCGTCGAGGTCGTCGATGGTGACGGCGACGACCCGGCCGTCGCGTACGCCGAGGTTGCGGATCGCGGACTCGGCGCCCGTGCCGTCGAACCAGCGGCCGCCCTTGATGATCGCGTCGAAGGTCATGTGACGCATGCAACAGGTTCTAGTTGACGCGCGTCAAGAGTCAGTCAACGTAGTGCGCCGCCATGTCCTCGAGCAGCCCGATGCCCGTCGGCTCCCACCCGAGCAGCTGCTGGGTGGCGGCGCTCGAGGCCGGCATGTCGGTGGACAGGAGCGCGCCGAGGAAGCCGAAGTGCTCGGGCGCCTGCTCGGCCGCGATGGACCGCACCGGCAGGTCGAGGTGCTCGCCGATGAGCTCGGCGACCTCCCTGATCGTCACACCCTCCTCACCGACCGCGTGCAGCACCGAGCCGGCCGGTGCGTCCTCGATCGCGAGCCGGAAGAGCCGGGCGGCGTCCGTGCGGTGCACGGCCGGCCAGCGCTGGCTGCCGTCGCCGACGTACGCCGAGACGCCCGTGGTCCGCGCGGTGGCGACCACGGCGGGCATGAACCCGCCGTCACCCGCGTCGTGCACGGTCGGCGTCAGGCGGACGACCGAGGAGCGGACGCCGCGGTCGGCGAGCGCGACGGTGAGGGCGGCGTTGGCAGCCCGGGCCGAGATGTGACCGGCGGACACGGCCTGGTCCTCCTCGGTGGCCACGCGCCCGGGCGCGAGCATGGCGGTGCCCGACGCGATCGACAGCGCCTTGCCGGTGCCGGCCAGCGTCTCGCCGAACGCCTCGATGGCCGCCCGGTCGGATGTCGCTGCGCCCTCGAAGTCGCCGGCGAACGCGATGTCGTGGCGGAAGGCGAGGTGGACGACGGCGTCGGCGTCGGTCGCACCCGCGCGCAGCACGTCGAGGTCGTCGACCGAGCCGCGGACGACCTCGGCGCCGAGCCCGGCGACGGTCGCGGCCGCCTCGTCGGAGCGGGCCAGGCCGACGACCTGGTGGCCGTGGGAGAGGAGCTCGGGGACGACCGCCGAGCCGATGAAGCCGGACGCGCCGGTGACGAAGACACGCATGGGAGTACCTCCAGGAGAGTGATGTCAGGATCTGTCATCACGCTAGCACGGTGATGTCAGAGACTGTCATCACGTAGGATCGCGGCATGGGTCGCTGGGAGCCGAACGCGCGTGGCCGCCTGGAGGTCGCGGCGCTCGAGCTGTACGCCGAGCGCGGCTACGACCAGACGACGGTCGCCGCCATCGCCGAGCGCGCCGGTCTGAGCGAGCGGACCTTCTTCCGGCACTTCACCGACAAGCGGGAGGTGCTCTTCGGCAGCGGCATGGTGCTCGAGGAGATGCTGACCGACTCGGTCGCCGGTGGGGCGGCCGAGGCGTCGCCGTACGACCTGGTGGCCGCGGCCCTCGAGCAGGCCGCCGAGCTGCTCGACGGGCGCCGCCCGATCGTGACGCGTCGGCAGGCCGTCATCGACGCGCACCCGGAGCTCCGCGAGCGGGAGCTCGGCAAGATGACCTCCTGGGCGGACGCGCTGATGACCGCGCTCATGGCGCGAGGCGTCGAGGAGCGGCTGGCCTGCCTGGTGGCTCAGACCGGGATCGCCGTCTTCCGGGTGTCCTTCGAGGGGTGGGCACGCGGCGGCGCGACCGAGGAGCTTCCCGCGATCGTGCACACGTCGTTCGCCGACCTCAGGAGCGCGACGGTCACGCCGTCGCGGTGAATGCCTCCGCGACGACGTCGAACGCCTCCTCGAGCAGCGCGTCGCTGATCGAGAGCGGCGGCAGGAAGCGGAAGACGTTGCCCCAGGTGCCGCAGGTCAGCACGACGACGCCCTGCTGGTGGCAGTAGGCCGCCACAGAGGCGGTACGGGCGGCGTCGGGCTCGGTGGTGCCCGGCTTGCAGAGCTCGATCGCCATCATCGCGCCGCGGCCGCGGATGTCGGCGATGACGTCGTGGACCGCGGCGAGCTCGCCGAGACGGGTCGCCATGATCGAGCCGATCTCGCGGGCCCGGGTGTCGAGCGACCCGTCGCGCATCTCCTCGATCGCGCCGAGGGCGGCGGCGCAGGCGACCGGGTTGCCGCCGTACGTGCCGCCGAGGCCGCCGACGTGGACGCTGTCCATCAGGTCGGCCCGGCCGGTGACGCCGGCGAGGGGGAGGCCGCCGGCGATGCCCTTGGCGGTGGTCACCAGGTCGGGCACGACGCCCTCGTCGTCGCTGGCGAACCAGTCGCCGGTGCGGCAGAAGCCGGTCTGGATCTCGTCGGCGATGAAGACGACGCCGTTGGCCTGGGCCCACTCGGCGAGGGCCGGCAGGAAGCCCGGTGCCGGCACGATGAAGCCGCCCTCGCCCTGGATCGGCTCGATGACGATGCACGCGAGGTTGGCGGCGCCGACCTGCTTCTCGATCACGTCGATCGCGCGGGCGGCGGCCTGCTCGCCGGTCAGCCCGTCGCGCAGCGGGTAGGACATCGGCGCGCGGTAGACCTCGCCGGCGAACGGGCCGAAGCCGTTCTTGTACGGCATGTTCTTCGCGGTCATCGCCATCGTCAGGTTGGTCCGGCCGTGGTAGGCGTGGTCGAAGACCGCTACCGCGTCCTTCCCGGTCGCGACGCGCGCGATCTTCACCGCGTTCTCGACGGCCTCGGCGCCGGAGTTGAAGAGCGCCGACTTCTTGGCGTGGTCGCCCGGGGTGAGCTCGGCCAGGGCGGCGCAGACGTCGACGTAGCCGTCGTACGGCGTGACCATGAAACAGGTGTGGGTGAAGGCCGCGACCTGCTCCTGGACGTTGCGCACGACCGCGGGCGCCGCGTTGCCGACGGAGACGACGGCGATGCCGGAGCCGAGGTCGATGAGGTGGTTGCCGTCGACGTCGACGAGCACGCCGCCGCCCGCCTCCACGATGAACACGGGAAGCGTCGTGCCGACGCCGTCGGCGACGTGGGCCTTCTTGCGATCCAGGCGCTCCTGCGAGCCGGGCCCGGGGATGGCGGTGACCAGACGGCGTTCCTGCGCGATGCTCATGAGACGAGAGTAGTGCGCCAGGATGGGGTCGTGAGTGGCCCCCGCAGAGACATCGTCATCCTCGGCAGCACCGGCTCCATCGGCACCCAGGCGCTCGAGATCGTCCGGGCCAACCCGGACCGCTTCCGGGTGGTCGGGCTGACGGCCGGCGGCGGCAACCCGGAGCTGTTCGAGCAGCAGGTCGCGGAGTTCTCCCCGGCGTACTCCGGCCTGGGCCAGGACGCCTCCGTCGAGGCGGCCGGTCAGGACTGCGACGTCGTGCTCAACGGCATCACCGGCGCCGTCGGGCTGCGGCCCACGCTCGCCGCGCTCGACGCCGGCAGCACGCTCGCGCTCGCCAACAAGGAGTCCCTGATCATGGGCGGCCCGCTGGTGCTCGACCGCGCCGAGCCGGGGCAGATCGTGCCGGTCGACTCCGAGCACAGCGCGCTCGCGCAGTGCCTGCGGGGCGGCAGCCCCGAGGAGGTACGACGGCTGGTGCTGACCGCGAGCGGCGGGCCGTTCCGGGGTCGGACCCGCGAGCAGCTCGCCGAGGTCACGCCGGCGCAGGCGATGAACCACCCGACCTGGGACATGGGCCCGGTGATCACGATCAACTCGGCGACCCTGGTCAACAAGGGGCTCGAGGTGATCGAGGCCCACCTGCTCTTCGGCATCCCCTTCGACCGGATCGAGGTCGTGGTGCACCCGACCAGCGTCGTGCACTCGATGGTCGAGTTCGTCGACGGCTCGACGCTGGTGCAGGCGAGCCCGCCGACCATGCTGATCCCGATCGCCCTCGGCCTCGCCTGGCCTGAGCGGGTGCCCGACACCGCACCGCCGGTCGACTGGACGCGACCCGAGACCTGGGAGTTCTTCCCGCTCGACGACGAGGCCTTCCCGGCCGTCGCGCTCGCGCGGACGGCGGGGGAGCGCGGCGGCACCGCCCCTGCGGTCTACAACGCCGCCAACGAGGTGTGCGTCGAGGCCTTCCGCGACGGCCGACTCGCGTTCACGGAGATCGTGCCCACGGTTCAGGCTGTTCTCAGCACGCACGACGTACCCTTTGAGGGGGAGTCGATGACCGTCGAGGACGTCCTCGCTGCCGACGCCTGGGCGCGCCGCACGGCACGCCACCTGATTGACGGAGTGATCGAAGGGAACCGATGACCGGCCTGTTCTACCTGTTGGGCGTGGTGATCTTCGTGGTCGCCATCCTGACGTCGATCGGTCTCCACGAGCTCGGCCACATGATCCCCGCCAAGAAGTTCGGCGGGAAGGTCACGCAGTACTTCATCGGCTTCGGCCCCACCGTGTGGAGCAAGCAGGTCGGCGAGACGGAGTACGGCGTCAAGGCGGTGCCGCTCGGCGGCTACGTCAAGATCGTCGGGATGCTCCCGCCGGGCGCCGAGGACCTGGCTGACGAGGTCACGGTCGACGCCGAGGGTCAGCAGGTCGTGCGGGTGCGCAAGTCCAACACCGGCATGTTCACCCAGCTCATCTCGGACGCCCGCGCGGCCGAGTGGGAGACCATCAAGCCCGAGGACTCCGACCGGCTCTTCTACAAGATGACCTGGTGGAAGAAGGTCATCGTGATGGCCGGCGGCCCCACGGTGAACATCCTGATCGCCTTCTTCATCTTCGCCGGCGTCTTCGCGACGTACGGCAACCCCGGCGAGGCCAAGCCCTACAGTGCCGAGATCAGCGAGGTCGTCGACTGCGTGCTGCCGGCCGCCGAGGTCGACCGCGCCTGCAAGCCCACCGACCCGGTCGCGCCGGCGAAGGCCGCCGGCATCGAGAAGGGCGACACGATCGTCTCCTTCAACGGCGTGCCGTTCACGTCGTGGGAGGCGATGCAGGACGTCATCCGCGCCAACGACGACGGCACCGCCACGATCGTCGTGGAGCGCGACGGCAAGCAGCTGACGCTCACCACGAACACGACCGTGACCGCCCGACCGACCTCGCTCACCGACGACAAGCTGACCCAGGTCGGCTTCCTCGGCGTCAGCCCGACCTTCACCGGCTTCGTCACCGGTGGCCCGCTCTACACGCTCGAGCAGATGGGCGGGATGACCAAGGACACCGTGGTCGCCCTCGGCACGCTGCCGCAGAAGGTCTGGGGCGTCGCCGAGGCGATCGTCGGCGTGCACCCGCGCGACCCCGACGGCCCGGTCAGCATCGTCGGCGGCGGCCGGATCGCCGGCGAGACCGTCTCCCACGAGGAGTTCCCCGTGAAGGAGAAGGCGGTCTTCCTGCTGATGCTGGTCGCCGGCTTCAACTTCTTCATCGGGATGTTCAACTTCATCCCGCTGCTGCCCCTCGACGGCGGTCACATCGCCGGCGCCCTCTGGGAGGCGCTGCGCCGGGCCTGGGCCCGCCTGCGCGGCCGTCCCGACCCGGGCTACGTCGACGTGGCGAAGCTGCTCCCGATCGCGTACGTCGTGGCCGGCTGCCTGCTGGTCATGGGCAGCGTGCTGATCGTCGGCGACCTCGTCGTCCCCGTGAAGCTCCCTTCGTAGCCACGACCTAGGATCGATGCCATGACCGCGATCAGCCTGGGCATGCCCGAAGCACCTCCGCCGGTGCTCGCGCCCCGCCGTACGACCCGTCAGATCAAGGTCGGCAAGGTCGGCGTCGGCAGCGAGTCGCCGGTCTCCGTGCAGTCGATGACGACGACGCTGACGTCCGACGTCAACACCACGCTCCAGCAGATCGCCGAGCTGACCGCCACCGGCTGCGACATCGTGCGCGTGGCCTGCCCCAGCCAGGACGACGCGGACGCGCTGCCGGAGATCGCGAAGCACTCGCAGATCCCGGTGATCGCCGACATCCACTTCCAGCCGAAGTACGTCTTCGCCGCGATCGACGCCGGCTGCGCCGCCGTCCGCGTGAACCCCGGCAACATCCGCAAGTTCGACGACCAGGTCAAGGAGATCGCGCGCGCCGCGAAGGACCGCGGCACGTCGATCCGGATCGGCGTGAACGCCGGCAGCCTCGACCCGCGGCTGCTCGAGAAGTACGGCAAGGCCACCCCGGAGGCCCTCGTCGAGTCGGCGGTGTGGGAGGCGAGCCTCTTCGAGGAGCACGACTTCCACGACTTCAAGATCTCGGTCAAGCACAACGACCCGGTCGTGATGGTGCGTGCCTACGAGCTGCTCGCCGAGGCCGGCGACTGGCCGCTGCACCTCGGCGTGACCGAGGCGGGCCCGGCGTTCCAGGGCACCATCAAGTCGGCCACCGCGTTCGGCGCGCTGCTCTCGCAGGGCATCGGCGACACCATCCGCGTCTCCCTCTCGGCCCCGCCGGTCGAGGAGGTCAAGGTCGGCATCCAGATCCTGCAGTCGCTGAACCTGCGCCCGCGCAAGCTCGAGATCGTGTCCTGCCCGTCCTGCGGCCGCGCCCAGGTCGACGTCTACACGCTGGCCGAGCAGGTGACCGCCGGCCTCGAGGGCATGGAGGTCCCGCTGCGGGTCGCCGTCATGGGCTGCGTCGTCAACGGCCCGGGGGAGGCCCGCGAGGCCGACCTCGGTGTCGCGTCCGGCAACGGCAAGGGCCAGATCTTCGTCAAGGGCGAGGTCATCAAGACCGTCCCCGAGTCGCAGATCGTCGAGACGCTGATCGAGGAGGCCATGCGGATCGCCGAGGGCATGGAGTCGGTCGACGGCGCCGGCGCGCAGGTCACCGTTTCCTGATCCTGGGCCCGCCGTACGGCGTACGCTCCGGGCATGCTCGGGCTCCTGATCGCACTCGAGGACCCCTGGGGTCCTGCCTTCGACGACGGCTCGGCCGACCCGGGGATCCCTGGTTGGTTCGTCGTTCTGTTCGTCCTCGTGCTCGTCGCCGGGGTCGCCACCACGATCTGGCGCGTCAGCACGGCCCAGCGGATGGCGCGCGACTCGGGCATGGACGAGGGCGACGCGGCCACGATGGCCCTGCTCAGTGACGACGGGCTCGAGGCGACGTACCTCGCCTCCAACCTGCGGACGCCGCCCGCGGAGCCCGCGACGCCGTCGGCGCCCGCGACCGGCACGGCCGCCGCGCGGCTCCAGGAGCTCCGGCACCTCCGGGAGCAGGAGCTGATCACCGCGGAGGAGTACGAGGCGCGACGCACGGCGATCATCGACTCGGTCTGATCTCCGTGATCTAGGCTCCAGACGTGCTCACGACCCGCCACGGAGTCCGCCCCCTCGGGGCCGCGGACCTGGACGCCTTCCTGGCGCTCGCGCGCCGGGACCCGGTCGTGAACGTCTTCGCCGACTACCGGGCGACGACGACCAACCTGGAGCCCCGCTGGCTCGGTGGCGAGATGTGGGGCCGGTTCGAGGCCGGCGAGCTCGCCGCTGCCTGCCACGTCGGCGCCAACCTGGTCCCGATCGGCGCGAGCGTCGACGACGCGGCCGCGTTCGCCGAGCGGGCCCTGGCCCGTGGTCGGACCGTCTCGACGATCGTCGGCCCGCAGGACGCCGTACGCACCTTCTGGAACGGCGTCGCCTCCGCCTGGGGCCAGCCCCGCGAGGCCCGTTGGGACCAGCCGCACCTCGAGCTCGCCGCGGGGCCGCTGGTCGCACCCGACCCGCTCGTCCGCCGCACGACCCGCGAGGACATGCACGAGCTCTACCCGGCCTGCGTGGCGATGTACACGGAGGAGGTCGGGGTCTCGCCGGAGTACGGCGGCGGCGCTGATCTCTACCGCGCCCGCGTCACCCAGCTGGTCAACCGTGGGTGGTCGTTCGCCCGCTTCGACGACACGGGCCGGCTGGTCTTCAAGGCGGAGGTCGCCTGCGCGACGCCGTACGCCGCCCAGATCCAGGGTGTCTTCGTGCCCGCCGACCGGCGCGGCCTCGGCCTCGCCACCGCAGGCATGGCCGCCGTGGTGCAGCTGGTGCGCCGCGAGATCGCCCCGGTCGTGTCGCTCTACGTCAACGACTGGAACACCTCGGCCCGGCGCGTCTACGAGCGGGTGGGCTTCTACGAGACGGCGCGCTTTGCGACTGTGATGTTCTAGGGGCATGCCCCTTCCTCGCAGCGTCAAGCTCCTGGCCCTCGGCTTCGCGGCCAGCGGCACCATCCACCTGGTGAAGCCGGAGTTCTACGAGCCGATCATGCCCGGCTGGGTCCCGGCCCACCGCGAGGTGATCCTCGGCAGCGGCGTCGCCGAGCTCGTCCTCGCCGCGGGGCTCGCGGCGCCGGCGACGCGTCGCGCGGCCGGGTGGGGGAGCGTCGCGCTGCTCCTCGGCGTCTGGCCGGCCAACATCAAGATGGCGCTCGACGCGACGAACACCAAGAACACCGGCCTCAAGGTCGGCTCCTGGGCGCGGGTCCCGATGCAGCTCCCCATGATCCGAGCCGCCCTCCGCGCCGCCCGCGGCTGACCGGGCGGGTTCTCCACAGGCGCCCGCCTGACAGTTTCGCCCCGCCGCCGGTCGGGGAATGATCGGCGTCGTGAGCCGTACTCGGGCGGTCCTCACCGCCGCCGTCCTCCTGTCGGCACTCGCCGTCGGCGGGTGCACCGACGACGACCCCGAGCCCAAGTTCGGGCCGACCGAGTCGACGTCACCTGCTTCGCCGACGTCCACGGCTGCGTCAGGCCCAATTGCGCCTTCTTTGCCGGCCGCTGCGCTGGGCTCCGACGCCTCTGCGGCCGAGACCTTCGTTGAGTTCTACTGGGACACCGTCAACTTTGCGCAGCGGACCGGGGACGTCACCAGCCTGCGAAGCCTCGGCGTCAAGTGCACGGCATGCGACAAGGGGGTTGAGTTCATTGAGAACGCCTACGCCGGCGGCGGTCAGATCCGAGGCGGGCATGGACAGGTTTCTGACCTCGAAACCGTATTCATCGATCGCGACGGCGAGAACTGGGCGGTAGTCAGTTGTCGGGTTGAGAGCACCAAGCAGGTGGTCGACATGCCAGGGAGCGACAGGGACGAGCAGTACCAAGGAGGTGCGGCGAACCTTCGTCTGTACCTCCAGCCCACCGATGACGGGTGGGTCGTTCGATCGTTGGCGACGAAATGAAGAAAGCACCCGCTACTTGGATCGTGGCGATTCTTCTCGTGTTAGCGCTGCCCTATGCGGAAGCCCGTAGTGACGATCACGTCTCGCCCGGGCCGACCGGATTCATCGTTTCGCTCTCAGATGACCGTCCCGCTGGGATGACAACTCCTGTGTCGAGCGGCAGCACGTCAATCGTCGAGACGCTTCAGGATCCGGCGTGCGCACTCGGAGGCGCACAGACCTGTACTGAGCCCGCTCTGTGCGATGACGGTCAACCCATGGTCGTGACTACCTACCTCACAAGCACGGGGACGATTCTGGACGGTGGGAACAACTGCCCTATCGATGCTCAGTCTGCAAGCAACCCAGTCGTGACTCCGGGGCTGGTCGCTCGAGCCTTCCGCCGCCTGCCCCTCCCCGCGGCCGACCTGGTGATCCAGCCCCCGAACGGCCGGACCCTGGTCAACTTCGACACGAACTTCTACACCGAGCAGGGAGAGTTCACCCGCACGGTGACACTGCTCGGTCGACAGGTGGAGCTGCGGATCTGGCCGGCGTCGTTCGGGTGGCGGTTCGGCGACGGTGAGAGCAAGGAGTCGACGTCGCCCGGCTCGGCCTATCCCGACCTGGACATCACCCACAACTACACCCGCAAGGGACGGGTCAGCCCGAGCGTGGACACGACGTACGCCGCGCAGTTCCGCGTCGACGGCGGGCCGTGGCGCGACGTCGCCGGCACCGTGACCATCCCGGGCAGCCCCCAGCAGCTGCGGGTCGTGGAGGCGCGCCCGGTGCTGGTCGGCGGTTGATCCGCGTCGGATGACACAGGAGACACCTGAATGGGGTCGGAAACGGTGCGTGGTGTGTCATCGGATGCGAGCAGGGGCGAGAGGGGCGTTACTGGTTCGCAGCAGCCCGGACCCCACAAGTAACCTCTCCGCATGATCATGCGGATGTCGAGCCTGTTCGTACGGACCCTGCGAGAGGACCCCGCGGACGCCGAGGTGCCGAGCCACCGGCTGCTCGTGCGCGGGGGCTACATCCGCCGCGCGGCGCCCGGCATCTACACCTGGCTGCCGCTCGGTCTGAAGGTGCTGCGCAAGATCGAGGGCATCATCCGCGAGGAGATGGACGGCATCGGCGCGCAGGAGCTCAGCTTCCCGGCACTGCTGCCCCGCGAGCCCTACGAGGCCACCAACCGGTGGACGGAGTACGGCGACAACATCTTCCGGCTCCAGGACCGCAAGGGCGGCGACTACCTGCTCGGCCCCACGCACGAGGAGATGTTCACCCTCACGGTCAAGGACCTCTACTCGTCGTACAAGGACCTGCCGCTCTCGATCTACCAGATCCAGACGAAGTACCGCGACGAGGCGCGCCCCCGTGCCGGCCTCCTGCGCGGGCGCGAGTTCATCATGAAGGACTCCTACTCCTTCGACGTCGACGACGCCGGGCTCGAGGCCAGCTACCAGAAGCACCGCGACGCCTACATCCGGATCTTCGACCGGCTCGGCTTCGAGTACGTCATCGTCTCGGCGATGTCGGGCGCCATGGGTGGCTCGATGTCCGAGGAGTTCCTCGCCCGCGCCGACAACGGCGAGGACACCTACGTCCGCTGCTCGACCTGCGACTACGCCGCCAACGTGGAGGCGGTCGAGGTGCCGACGCCCAGCCCCGTTCCGTACGACGACGCGCCCGCCGCCCACGCGGAGCAGACCCCCGACACCCCGACCATCGACACCCTCGTCGACCACCTCAACGAGGCGTTCGCCCGCGCCGACCGGCCGTGGGAGGCGGCGGACACGCTCAAGAACGTCATCGTCGTGCTCCACCACCCCGACGGCACCCGCGAGCCCCTCGCGATCGGCGTCCCCGGTGACCGCGAGGTCGACCTCAAGCGCCTCGACGCGCAGGTCTACCCCGCCGAGATCGAGGCGTTCGACGAGGCCGAGTTCAAGAAGCACCCGAGCCTCGCCAAGGGCTACATCGGTCCCGGTGTGCTGGGGGAGAAGAACGAGTCCGGCATCCGCTACCTCGTCGACCCCCGCATCGTCGAGGGCACCCGTTGGGTCACCGGCGCCGACACCCCCGGCAGCCACGTCCTCGACCTGGTGGCCGGCCGCGACTTCACGCCCGACGGCACCATCGAGGCGGCCGAGGTGCGCGAGGGCGACCCCTGCCCCAACGGCGACGGCACCCTGCACACCGCCCGCGGCATCGAGATGGGCCACATCTTCGCGCTGGGTCGCAAGTTCGCCGACGCCCTGGGCCTCCAGGTGCTGGACGAGAACGGCAAGCTCGTCACGGTCACCATGGGCTCCTACGGCATCGGGGCCTCGCGCGCGGTCGCCGCGATCGCGGAGGGCACCCTCGACGAGGTCGGGCTGTGCTGGCCGCGCGAGGTCGCGCCCGCCGACGTACACCTGGTCGCCGCGGGCAAGGACGAGCACGTCCTCGCCGCCGCCGAGCGGATCGCCCACGAGCTCGGCAGCCAGGGCGTCGACGTCCTCTTCGACGACCGCCTCGGCAAGATCAGCCCCGGCGTGAAGTTCAAGGACGCCGAGCTGATCGGCGTCCCGACCATCGTGGTGGTCGGCAAGGGTCTGGCCGCCGACGGCACGATCGAGGTCAAGGACCGCGCCAGCGGTGCCAGCGAGCAGGTCGCGGCCGAGCACGTCGTCGACCACGTGGTGAGGCTCGTCCGCCGGTGAGCGGGGGCATCGACGCCGTCATCTTCGACTGGGGCGGCACGCTCACCCGCTGGCACGACATCGACTTCCACGCCGAGTCGCTCGCCCTCGCGCAGGCGGCCGTCGGCGCGGACGCCGCCCTTCGAGACGGCTCGTTCCTCGCCTCCTCAGGAACCGAGTTCTCACGCCGCCTCCACGAGGCCAACCAGACGGTCTGGGGGCGCTCCCGCGATCACCAGCAGAGCGCCAGCGTGGCCGACCTCTTCACCGAGGCCGGGCTCGAGCACGACCCGGAGCTGCTGACGGCCTACTACGAGTTCTGGGAGCCGCACACCCTCACCGACCCGGAGGTCTGCCCGCTCTTCGAGGCGCTGCGCGCCCGCGGCATCAAGGTCGGGGTGCTCTCCAACACGATCTGGCCGCGGGAGTGGCACGAGGGCTTCTTCCGCCGCGACGGCGTGCTCGACCTCATCGACGGAGACGTCTACACCAGTGAGGTCCCGTGGACGAAGCCGTCGCCGCACGCGTTCCGCGCCGCCATGGACGCGGTCGGCGCCACCGACCCGAGCCGGTGCGTGTACGTCGGGGACCGGTTGTTCGACGACGTCTGGGGCGCCCAGAACGCCGGTCTGCGCGCGATCCACGTCCCGCACAGCGTGATCCCGACCGAGCAGGTCGGCCACAGCGAGGGCACGCCGGACGCCGTCGTGCACTCGCTGGCCGAGATCCCGGGCCTCGTCGACGGGTGGTCCTGACGCCGCGGATCGCTGCACTTTTGTGCAATGCAGAAACGTGAGGTTGGCGCTCTCTCGCCCTCAGACCCCGCTGTGTTGCATGCTTTTGCAAGAGGGAGAACCGCCAGTCCCCCCACATCCCGGCGGATCTCGCTCGCGGGCCTCAAGTCCAGGCCTCAGCGGTCCGCGTACTCACCCGCTCCGGGGAACATCTCGGGAGTTCCCCGGAGGGTGAGTACGCGGACCGCTGTTTCATTGAGGGCCCTGATCGCCCACTGGCGCATCTCGGTGGTCGTCATCGCCACCAGCCAGGCGTACGTCGTCGCGCACGACTCCTCGGTCTCCCGGGCCACCCGCGCGACCCGCGCCGACCGGTCCAGACCTCCTGGCACGTCGTACGCCGCCTCCGCGGCCACCGGGTCGGCACCCAGGTCGGTGATCGCGGTGCTCAGCTGGTCGCGCCGCAGACGGTGCTCGGCGTACGCCTCGCCGATCGCCGCGCGCAGGTCCTCGTCCTGCGACGCGCGGCCGCCGAGCGTTGCGAGGACGTAGAGGGCGGCGTGCTCCGCGGCGAGGGTCGTCTGGAGCGGCTCGACGTCGTTCGAGGAGGCGTTCACAGGACCGCCACCTGCTGCGAGACGGCCGCCGACATGGAGGCGAGCAGACGTGCGAGGGGGCCGCTCTCGGCGCGGCCCGCGGCGTCGACGAGGAAGTGCTGGAGCTGGCGTTCCGATCGGAGCAGCCGGCCTCGCGGGGCCTTCCCGGCGACCGGCGGCGCGGCGTCGAGGGCGTCCAGGTGGGCGGTGTGCATCGCGACCAGGTCGGGGACCCGCGCGGCGAGCGCGGCCGTCGCCGTGATCCTCGACACCACCTCGTCGACCAGCGCCGTGTCCGGGTCGTCGGCGCTCCGCGGGGCGGGTGAGCGTGCCTCCCCGCAGGCCGAGACGAGCGCCGTACCTGCCAGGCCGGCCGCCAGCAGGACGCGACGGGAGAGCTGTGGATCGGCGGACACGGCATTGACCCTATCGAGCCGCTATCGTGGACGATCGACAACAGCACAAGGAGGTCGCCCCACCGTGAGCAGTGCCAACCAGGACGCCACCCGGGCCCGGATCGAGGCAGAGCTCGGCGACCCCTTGCGCGCCCTGGACCTCGACATCGAGGCCGTCGACATCACGCCGGCCGGCAAGCGCCGGATCCTGCGGATCGCCGTCGACAAGGACGGCGGGGTGACCCTCGACGAGGTCGCCGACGCGACGCGCGAGGTCAACCGGGTGCTCGACGACTCCGACGTGATGGGCGAGCAGCCCTACACGCTCGAGGTGACCTCCCGCGGCGTGGACCGCCCGCTGACCCTCGAGAGGCACTGGCGCCGCAACGCGGACCGCCTGGTGAAGGTCACCTTCACCGACGGCGAGTCCGTGACCGGACGGATCCTGGAGGCGTCCGCCGAGTCCGTGGCGCTGGACGTCAGCGGCCAGCGCCGCGACGTCGCGTACGCCGACGTGAAGAAGGCCCTGGTGCAGGTGGAGTTCAACCGGCGCACGCTGGACGAGGACAACGAAGAAGAGGAGGGGGCCTGATGGACATCGACATGAGCATCCTGCGCATGCTCGAGCGGGAGAAGGAGATCTCGTTCGACGTGCTGGTGGAAGCGATCGAGCAGGCGCTTCTCACGGCGTACCACAAGACCCCGGGCGCCCAGGAGAACGCGCGCGTCGAGCTCGACCGCAAGAGCGGTCACGTCACCGTGATGGCCTCCGAGGTCGACGAGGACGGCACCGTGGTCGGCGAGTACGAGGACACGCCCGACGGGTTCGGCCGGATCGCCGCGACGACCGCGAAGCAGATCATGCTCCAGCGACTGCGCGACGCCGAGGACGACATCCGGTTCGGTGAGTTCGCCGGCAAGGAGGGCGACATCATCTCGGGGATCATCCAGCAGGGTCGCAACCCCGACGACGTGATGGTCGACCTCGGCAAGATCGAGGCGCTGCTGCCCGTCGGCGAGCGGGTTCCGGGGGAGCGCTACGACCACGGCATGCGCATCAAGTGCCTCGTCGTGTCGGTCCGCAAGGGCATGCGCGGGCCCCAGGTGACGCTGTCGCGCTCGCACCCCAACCTGGTCAAGAAGCTCTTCGCCCTCGAGGTGCCCGAGATCGCCGACGGCACCGTCGAGATCACGGCGATCGCCCGCGAGGCCGGTCACCGCACGAAGATCGCCGTGAAGTCCGCGGCATCGGGTGTCAACGCGAAGGGCGCCTGCATCGGCCCGATGGGCTCGCGGGTGCGCAACGTGATGTCGGAGCTGCACGGCGAGAAGATCGACATCGTCGACTGGTCCGAGGACCCGGCCGACATGGTCGCCCACGCGCTCTCCCCGGCCCGGGTCACCTCGGTCGAGGTGATCGACGCCGACGCGAAGTCGGCGCGTGTCGTGGTGCCCGACTTCCAGCTGTCCCTGGCGATCGGCAAGGAGGGCCAGAACGCCCGCCTCGCCGCGCGACTCACCGGCTGGCGGATCGACATCCGCTCGGACGAGGCTGAGACGAGCAGCGACGCCTGAGGGACGAGGGCGGCGCGTGGGCTCGGCCAGATTGAGCAAGCGACGCGACTGAGGGACGAAGTCGCGCGAGCGCGTCGAAATCCATCAGGTGGCTCGAGCATCAGGGCTGTAGGAAGTCCTCGATCGCCTTCCAGTACGCCGGGTCCTCGGACAGGTCCGAGTGGCCGGCGTCCGGGAAGTCGACGACGTGGGTGTCCGGTCGCAACACCCGGAGCAGGGCGTCGGTGCGCGCCGGGCGGACCAGCGCGTCTCGGCCCGCGCGCAGCACCAGCACGTCGGCGGTGACCTCGGGCGCGATCGCGGCCGAGTCCCACCGGTCCTTGACGAGGTGCCGCACGGGCAGCCGCGGGAAGAGGTCGCCGGCGGTCGCCGCGAGGCTGTCGAACGGCGTCACCAGCACCAGCCGCTCGATCGGCCGGTGGGCGGCGACCTGCACCGCGACGCCGCTGCCCAGGCTGCGGCCGAGGACGTCGACGGGAGCCTCGGGGTGCCGGTGCGCGGCGTGGTCGACGAGCGCGAACGCGTCAGCCGTCAGCGCCCGCTGGCTCGGCTTCCCGCTGCTCGCGCCGTACCCGCGGTAGGCGACGAGATAGCTGGTGTGGTCGGGGAAGCGTCGCTCGAGCTCGGGACGCAGCCAGCCCAGGGCCTCCCCGTTCCCGCCGAAGTAGACGAGCGCGTGCTCCCGGCCGGGGTTGAGCACCCAGCCCCGCAGCTGCGCCCCGCGCACGGTCACGTCGTACGTCGTGTCCTCGACCGGGATCCGCGTCTCGCCGCGCGGGTAGACCAGCCGGCGGCTGATCGGGGCGAGCACGGTGGCGAGCACCGCCGCAACCTACTCCCGAATCCACTCCACCGTCAGTGCCGGCACGAGGTGGTCGTCATCGCCGGTCGACCACTCGGGGAAGTCGAAGACGGCGACCATCACCTGCATCGGGTACGTCGGGGGTCCGGGACATCGGCGGACCACCTCGCCGTCCACCGTGAGCACCGCCTCGGCGGCGTCCCAGTCGACGGCGTACGTGTGGGGGTCGGCGACGTCGATCGGCACCCGAGGCGCGTCGAAGTCCTGCCGGAGGGCGGGGTCGCGGAACGCCTTGATGCCGACGCCGACCTCCGCCGACGGCTCCGGACCGAGGTCCTTGCCGAACACCTCGACGACGCAGAGCTCGCCGCACTCGAGCTGCTCCGGGTCGTCCTCGAAGCGAGGCTGCGCCTCGCGCACCACAGACCGTGCTCCGGGGGAATGGACAGCGTCAGCACACCGTTGTCCACGGCGTACGACGCGGCGCTGGCCGCTCACCCCACGACGGCAGGGCGGCGCGCCCCGGTTCGAAATAGGTGGGGTCAGCGCGGTAGGGTTGTCGTCAGTGGCGAGTGAACACATCTCCTCTGCATGCCCGGGCCCCGTCCGGACGTGCATCGGGTGTCGGGCACGAGCCGCGAAGAGCGAGTTGTTGCGGGTGACCGCCGGCTCGGATGCAGACGGTCACCCGGCCGCCGTACCCGATCCGACAGCCACCCGACCCGGCCGGGGAGCGCACCTGCACCCCACCGCCGAGTGTTTCGAGCTCGCGGTACGCCGGAAGGCTTTCGGCCGTGCCCTTCGGGTCACGGCGGGGCTCTCCAGCGCACCGGTGGGTGACTACCTCGCCTCGCACGCACACCAACCCTGATCGACCGACAGAAACTGGAGCAGCAGCTCATGAGCACTCGATGAGTTCTTTCCGATGAGCATGCACAACCACTAACGGTCTGAATCACCCCCCAGCACAGAACTGGACCCGGGTCTCAGGCCAGAAGGAGAAGCGTGGCTAAGACCCGAGTTCACGAACTCGCCAAGGAGTTCGGCGTCGAGAGCAAGTTCGTTCTCGAGAAGTTCAAGGAGATGGGGGAGTTCGTCAAGTCGGCGAGCTCCACCGTCGAGCTGCCTGCGGAGATGCGTTTCCGCAAGGAGTACGGCGACAAGCTGAAGGCCGAGGCCCCGGCGGCTGCCGCTCCGGCGCCCGCCAAGCCGGCCCCCAAGGCACCCGCCAAGAAGGCCGCTGCGGCCCCCGCCCCCGTCGAGGCAGCCGAGCCCGAGGCTCCGGCCGCCGAGCCGGCCGCGCCCGTCGCCGAGCCGGCCGCCTCGACCGCTGCCCCCGAGGCACCGGCCGCCCCGCGCCCCGGCCCGAAGAAGGCCGCCGCCGCCGAGGCGCCCGCTGCCGAGGCACCCGCCGCGACCGAGCCCCCGGCCGATCCCGAGGCGCCCGCCGCCTCGGCGAGCCCGAAGGCTCCCGCCCCCCGCCCGGTGGGCAAGCCCGCCGGCACCCCGCGTCCCGGCAACAACCCGTTCGCGTCCAGCCAGGGCATGGGCCGCAAGCCCGCCCCCGCCCCGGGTGGGGCTCCGGCCGCTCCGGGTGCCCCCGGTGGCGAGAACCGTCCGCCGCGCCCCCCGGGTGCTCGCGACGGTGGCGCTCCCGGTCGCCCGGGCATGCCGCGTCCCAACCCGGCGATGATGCCCAAGTCCCCGGCCGCCTTCGGTGGTGGCCCCGGCGGTCGTGGCCCCGGTGGCCCCGGCGGCGGTCGTGGTCCCGGTGGTCCGGGCGCCCGCGGTGGCGCTCCGGGTCGTGGTGGCGCGCCCGGTCGCGGTGCCCCGGCCGGTGCCGGTGCCGGCGCTCCGGGTCGTCCCGGCGGCTTCGGCCCCAGCGGCGGCGGCCGTCCCGGCGGTGGCCGTCCCGGCCAGCGCGGCCAGACCCAGGGTGCCTTCGGTCGCCCGGGTGGCCCGTCGCGTCGTGGTCGCAAGTCCAAGCGGGCCCGTCGCCAGGAGTTCGAGGCCATGCAGGCCCCGACGATCGGTGGCGTGCGCGTCCGCAAGGGCGACGGCGAGACCGTCAAGCTGCCGCGTGGAGCGTCCCTGACCGACTTCGCCGAGCGCATCGGCGTCGACGTGTCCTCGCTCGTGCAGATGCTGTTCTCGCTCGGCGAGATGGTGACGGCGACCGAGTCGGTCAACGACGAGACGTTCGAGCTGCTCGGTGAGGAGCTCAACTACGTCGTCCAGGTCGTGTCCCCGGAGGACGAGGACCGCGAGCTGCTCGAGTCCTTCGACCTCGAGTTCGGTGAGGACGAGGGCGACGAGGGCGACCTGGCCATCCGGCCGCCGGTCGTCACCGTCATGGGTCACGTCGACCACGGCAAGACCAAGCTCCTCGACGCGCTCCGCAACGCGAACGTCGTCGACAAGGAGGCCGGTGGCATCACCCAGCACATCGGTGCCTACCAGGTCACGGCCGAGGTGGACGGCGACGAGCGTCGCATCACCTTCATCGACACCCCCGGTCACGAGGCGTTCACCGCCATGCGTGCCCGTGGTGCGCAGGCGACCGACATCGCGATCCTCGTGGTCGCGGCCGACGACGGTGTCATGCCGCAGACGGTGGAGGCGCTCAACCACGCCAAGGCCGCCGGTGTCCCGATCGTGGTCGCGGTCAACAAGATCGACAAGCCGGAGGCGGACCCGACCAAGGTCCGTGGCCAGCTGACCGAGTACGGCCTGGTCCCCGAGGAGTACGGCGGCGACAGCATGTTCGTCGACGTCTCCGCGAAGTCCGAGCTCAACCTCGACAAGCTGCTCGAGGCCGTCATCCTGACCGCCGACGCGTCGCTCGACCTGCGGGCCAACCCCCACCAGGACGCCCAGGGTCTCGTCGTCGAGGCGCACCTGGACCGCGGTCGCGGTCCGGTCGCCACGGTGCTGGTCCAGCGCGGCACGCTGCGCGTGGGTGACTCGATCGTCGCCGGTGCCGGCTACGGCCGCGTGCGCGCGATGCTCGACGAGCACGGTGACAACATCACCGAGGCCGACCCGTCGCGTCCCGCGATGGTCCTCGGTCTCACCGCGGTCCCGGGTGCGGGTCAGACGTTCATCGTGGTCGAGGACGACCGGATGGCGCGTCAGATCGCCGAGAAGCGCGAGTCGCGCGAGCGGGCGGCCATGCAGGCCAAGCGTCGCGTGCGCCGGACGCTCGAGGACTTCATGGCCTCCATGGAGAAGGGTGCGAGCCAGGAGCTCAACCTCATCCTCAAGGGCGACGTGTCCGGTTCGGTCGAGGCGCTCGAGGACGCCCTGTCGCAGATCGACGTCGGCGACGAGGTCAGCATCCGCGTCATCGACCGCGGTGTCGGTGCGATCACCGAGACCAACGTCGACCTGGCCGCGGCCTCCGACGCCATCATCATCGGCTTCAACGTCCGGCCCCAGGGCAAGGCGACCGAGATGGCGGAGAAGGAAGGCGTGGAGATCCGGTACTACTCGGTCATCTACCAGGCCATCGAGGAGATCGAGGCGGCCCTCAAGGGCATGCTCAAGCCCGAGTTCGAGGAGTCGACCCTCGGCCAGGCGGAGATCCGCGCGATCTTCCGCTCGTCGAAGATCGGCAACATCGCGGGCTGCATGGTCACCAGCGGTGTCATCCGTCGCAACGCCAAGGTGCGGGTCCTCCGGGACAGCGCCGTGGTCGCCGACAACCTCGACCTCGCGTCGCTCAAGCGCGAGAAGGACGACGCGTCCGAGGTCCGCGAGGGCTTCGAGTGTGGTCTGGTGCTCCGCAACTTCCAGGACATCCGCGAGGGCGACATCATCGAAGCCTTCGAGATGAAGGAAATCCCGCGCAGCTGATCCACCCTTCAGGCGGCGCAGTCCCTTCGGGGACTGCGCCGTCTGGCGTCTAGGAGTAAGAAAGAGACATGAGCAACCCACGCGTGCGCAAGATCGCCGACCGGATCCAGGTCATCGTCGCGGAGATGCTGGAACGTCGGATCAAGGACCCGCGGCTCGGCTTCGTCACCGTGACCGACGTCCGCGTCACCGGCGACTCGCAGCAGGCCACGATCTTCTACACCGTCCTCGACGCCACCGGCGACGACGAGGCGGCCCTGGCCAACACCGCAGCGGCCCTCGAGTCGGCCAAGGGTCTGATCCGTGCCGAGGTCGCCAAGCAGCTCGGCACCCGCACGGCACCGACGCTCACCTTCATCGCCGACGCGCTGCCCGAGTCGGCACGCCAGCTCGACGAGGTGCTCGCCCGGGCCAAGGCCCAGGACGACGCCGTCGCCGCCCAGCGCGGTGCGTCGTACGCCGGCGACGAGGACCCGTACAAGAAGCCACGCGAGATCGTCGAGGACGACGAGCTCGACGAGGATGACTGAGTCCGGTCTCGTCGTCGTCGACAAGTCCGCGGGCATGACGTCGCACGACGTCGTCTCCCGGGTCCGTCGGCTGGCGGGCACCCGCAAGGTCGGCCACGCCGGCACGCTCGACCCGATGGCGACCGGCGTGCTGGTGCTCGGCGTCAACCGGGCGACCCGGCTCCTGGGGCACCTGATGCTCACGGAGAAGGGGTACGACGCCACGATCCGCCTGGGCGTCTCGACGACGACCGACGACGCCGAGGGCGAGGTCACCGCGACCGTCTCGGCCGCCGGCCTCGACGAGGCGACGATCCGCTCGGCGGCCGCCGACTTCGTCGGTGACCTGCTCCAGGTGCCCACCGCCGTCTCGGCGATCAAGGTCGACGGCAAGCGCGCCTACCAGCGCGTCCGCGACGGCGAGGAGGTCGAGCTGAAGGCGCGGCCCGTCACCGTGCACGAGCTGACCGTCCACGAGGTCCGCGTCGAGGGCGAGACCGTCGACCTCGACGTCTCGGTCCGCTGCTCCAGCGGCACCTACATCCGCGCGATCGCGCGCGACCTGGGCGCCCGTCTCGAGGTGGGCGGCCACCTCACGGCGCTGCGGCGTACGGCGGTCGGCCCCTACGACCTGGCGAGCGCCCGGACCCTCGACGAGCTCGGCGACTCCTTTGCGCTGATGCCGATCGCGGACGCCGCCCGCGCCGCGTTCTCGAGCCGGGACCTGGACGACGACCAGACCGCCGACGTACGGGTGGGCCGGGCCCTCGACATCGACCTCGACGGGCTCACCGCGGTGTTCGCGCCGGACGGTGAGTTCCTCGCGCTCTACGAGCCTCGCGGTGAGACGGCCAAGGCTGTCGCGGTCTTCGTCCAGCCCGCTCGATAGGGTGTCGCGCGTGCAGATCTGGCGCTCCCTCGACGAGGTCCCGGGTGACCTCGGCCCGACCACCGTCGTGATCGGGAACTTCGACGGGGTCCACCTCGGGCACCGCCACGTGCTGGCCCGGGCCCGTGAGCTCGCCGACCAGGGGTCGGTGCCGGTCGTGGCGGTCACCTTCGACCCGCACCCGATGGCCGTGCTGCGACCCGAGCACGCCCCGACCACGCTCACCTCGCTGGAGGTGCGTGCCGAGCTGCTCGGCGGTGCCGGCGCGGACGCGGTGCTCGCGGTGCCCTTCGACCGCGACGTGGCGGGCTGGTCGCCGGAGGAGTTCATTGAGCGCGTGCTGGTCGACTGCCTGCACGCCACCGCCGTGGTCGTCGGCGCCAACTTCCGCTTCGGCAGCCGCGCCGCCGGTGACGTCGCGACGCTGCGCGAGGCCGGCGCGCGGCTCGGCTTCGTCGCCGAGGGCATCCCGCTCGACGGGGGCCCGCAGGTGTGGTCCTCGACGTACGTGCGGATGAGCCTGGCCGCCGGTGACGTCGCCGGCGCCGCCGAGGCGCTCGGCCGGCCGTACGCCGTGCGCGGCGTCGTCGTGCAGGGCGACCAGCGCGGCCGCGGTCTCGGCTTCCCGACCGCCAACGTGCCGACCGACGCCATGACCGCGGCACCGCCGGACGGCGTCTACGCGGGCTGGCTGCGTCGCCTCGACACGGGGGAGACCTACCCGGCCGCCATCAGCGTCGGCACCAACCCGACCTTCGACGGTGTGCGCGACCGACGCGTCGAGAGCTACGTGCTCGACCGCACCGACCTCGAGCTGTACGGCGTGGAGGTCGAGGTCAGCTTCGTCGAGCGGCTGCGCGGCATGGTCGCGTTCGAGTCGGTCGAGGCGCTCGTCGAGCAGATGACGGCGGACGTCGACCGCGCCCGCGAGCTGCTGGTCCGATGAACCCGGAGCCCGCCGACCCGCTGGCCGCGGCCGAGGTGTGGTTCCAGCGGCACGGCCTGCCCTACTTCGTGCCGACCGAGCGGGCCGCCGTGCGCGCGGCGCTGCGGCCGGGACGAACGCTCCCGCTGCTGGTCGGGGTCGGCCTGGTCGCGGTCGCCGCCGGCGTGGGGCTCGCGTGGTTCTCCGACGAGATCAGCGCCGGCCCGGGCGTGCTGCTGGCGATCGTGCTCCTTGCGGCGCTCTGGTACGCCCTCACCGCACTGCGTGCCCGCCCGATCGTGGGCTGGGCGCTCAGCCGCACCTCGGGCAGCGTGCGGCTGCTGCTCCCGATGACGACCCGGGCGCTGCCGCTGCTGCTGCTCGCGATCACGTTCCTCTTCATCAACACCGAGATGTGGCAGGTCGGCGGCAACCTCACCGTCGGCTCGCTCTGGCTCGTGGTGCTGCTGTTCGCGGCGCTCGCCGTGGGTTTCCTCTTCGTCCGGCTGCCGGAGGAGGTGGACCGAGCCGACGACGACGTCGACGACGCGTTCCTCCTCCGCACCTGCGCGAAGACCCCGCTCGCCGACGCCTGCCAGGAGCTGGTCGACGACCCGGACGCCGACCCGGCGTCGTACGCCGAGGTCAGCGGCTACGAGCGCTGGAACCTGATCCTCGTCCTGATGATCGTCCAGGTCGTGCAGGTGCTGCTGCTCTCGCTGTCGGTCTTCGCGTTCCTGATGCTCTTCGGGACGCTGATCATGACCGGCAACGTGATGGAGGCGTGGCAGACGGACCCGAAGTTCACCACCTCACGGGCCCTGGTGCAGGTCTCGACGTTCCTGGCCGCGTTCTCCGGGCTCTACCTGACGGTGTCGACGGTGACCGACGACGCGTACCGCGAGCAGTTCTTCGGCAGCGTCGTGCGTGAGCTCGAGCGCGCCGTCGGCGTCCGGGCCGTCTACCTGGCGTTGCGGAACCGCTGACTACTCGGCGTCGAGGTCCTTCTCGACCAGCGCCACGATCGCGTCGAGGGCGGCCTGGTCGTCGCTGCTGACCTCGACCAGGTCGCCGGGGCCGGCGCCCAGGGTCATGATCAGGAGGGACGAGCTGGCGTCGACCGGCTCGTCGCCGGGGATCCCGAGCAGCACCTCGACGTCGAGCTCCTCGACAGCCTCGGAGATGAGCTGGGCGGGGCGGGCGTGCAGGCCGACGGACGAGCCGACGGCGACGGTCTTGCTGGGCATGTGGTTCTCCTTCTCAGACGGCCGCGAGCTCGCGGTCGGCGGACTGGGTGGCCGGCTCCCGGCCGAGGGACTTGAGCACGATGACGCCGATCGCACCGACGACGACGCCGGCAGCGAGGGCGATGAAATAGCCGATGACGTGGTCGACGGCGAAGATGACGAAGATCCCGCCGTGCGGGGCTCGTACGGCGACGTGCATGGCCATCGACAGGCCGCCGGTGACCGCAGAGCCGACCATGATGGCCGGGATCACCCGCAGCGGGTCGGCGGCCGCGAACGGGATCGCGCCCTCGGTGATGAACGAGGCGCCGAGGAGCCAGCCGGCCTTCCCGTTCTCCCGCTCTGCGACGGTGAACAGGCCCGGACGTACGACCGTCGCCAGCGCGAGCGCAATCGGCGGCACCATGCCGGCCAGCATCACGGCCGCCATGATCTGCAGCTCGGGCGCGTCGGAGGCGAGCGCGGCGCCTCCGACGCCCGCGACGGCGAAGCTGTAGGCGACCTTGTTGAGCGGGCCTCCCATGTCGAAGGCCATCATCAGGCCCAGGATCACGCCCAGGACGACGGCGTAGCTTCCGCTCAGCGAGTTCAGGCCGTCGTTCAGCTGGTCCATCAACCAACCGATCGGCTTGCCGAACACGATGATCATGAGAAGGCCGGCGAAGATCGACGTGAGCAGCGGGATGACGAGGACCGGCATCAGTCCGCGCATCCACGTCGGGACCTGCCACCCCGAGATCCAGTGCGCGATCAGGCCGGCGAGGACGCCACCGACGATCGCACCCAGGAAACCGGTGGCGGGGAGGTCGGTGCCGTTGCCGTCGTTGACGAGGAAGACGTTGGCGGCCAGGCCGCCCACGATGAAGCCCGGCGCGATGCCGGGTCGGTCGGCGATGGCGTAGGCGATGTACCCGGCGAGCGCAGGGATGAAGAACAAGAACGCCGTCTTGCCGATGATGAAGAACAGCGCACCGATGTACGCCGCGAGCCCGGAGCCGAAGAGCGCGTGGTCGAGACCCAGCGCCTGGGGGTCGGGCAGGTCGAACAACGTGTTGTTGACGGCGATGTCGCCGTACGGACCGACGATCTCGTAGCCGCCCAGGAGGAAGCTCAGCGCGATCAGCAGGCCACCGGCGGCGACGAACGGGATCATGTAGGAGACACCGGTCATCAGGACCCGGCGAGTGCGGCCGCCCCAGCTCTCGCCGGTCGAGCCGTCGGCGGACTCCTCGGAGCCACCCCCGTCGCCCTCGACGCGCGGGGCGTTCGGGTCGTCGGCGTGGCGCAGCGCCTCGGCGATCATCTGGTCGGCCTGGTCGAAGGGGCGCTTGACGCCCGACGAGACGAGCGGCTTGCCGGCGAACCGGCCGCGGTCGCGCACACCCACGTCGACCGCGAAGATCACGGCCTCGGCGTTCGCGATGGTCGTCGCTGCCAGCGGCTTGGCGCCGGCCGAGCCCTGGGTCTCGACCTGGAGGTCGACCCCGGCGCGCTCGGCGGCGGCCTCGAGCGCCTCGGCGGCCATGTAGGTGTGCGCGATCCCGGTCGGGCACGCGGTGACGGCGACCAGATGACGGCGGCCGGCCGGGGCGGCGGCTGGTGCTTCGGGGGCAGCCGCCGCGGGAGCCTCGCCGACGACCTCGTTGACCAGGTCGGCGACCTCCTGCGGGGTCTGTGCGGCCCGCAGGGCGTCGGTGAACGACGCCTTGACCAGCGACCGGGCGAGCTTGGTGAGCAGCTGCAGGTGGGTGTTGCCGCCGCCCTCGGGGGCGAGGATCAGGAACGCCAGGTCGGCCGGGCCGTCCTTGGCGCCGAAGTCGACCTTCGGGGCGAGCCGGGCGAAGGCGAGGGTGGGCTCCTCGACGCCGGCCGTGCGGCAGTGCGGGATCGCGATGCCGCCCGGCAGCCCGGTCGGGTTCTTGGCCTCGCGCTCGAAGGCATCGGTGACCACCTGGTCGACGTCGGTCGCCCGACCCGCTTCGTCGGCGACCCGGGCGAGCGCCCTGATCGCATCGTGCTTGTCGGTGCCCAGATCGGCGTCGAGGCGCACGAGGTCGGCGGTGATGAGGTCGGACATGCTCACTCTCCCGAGATGATGTCGAGGCTGCGTACGGAGACGAGCTCGGGTCGTACCTGGTGGGGTTGCGGGATGGTCGTCCCGGGCAGTCCGGCGGCGGCGCTGCCGTACGCGACTGCGAGTGCGAGGCGCTGGTCGGGCTCGCGGGCCTGGAGCTCGCCGAGCAGGTAGCCGAAGAGGCTGGAGTCGCCGGCGCCGACCGTGCTGACCACGGTCGTCTCCGGGGGAGTGGCGCACCAGGCGCCGTCGGCGGTGACCAGGACGGCGCCGTGCGGGCCGAGCGTCGCGAGCACGGTCGCGACCCCGGCATCCACGAGCGTGCGGGCGGCCGCGACCGCGGCGACCGGGTCGGACTCCAGCACGTCGGCCTGGCCGCCGGTGAAGGAGGCGAGCTCCTCGCCGTTGGGCTTCATCAGATGAGGGGCGGCGGCGGGAAGGTGGTCGACCAGCGCGCGCAGCGGGGCGTCGCTCGTGTCGACGGCGATCCGGGCGCCGGTGTCGCGCAGCGCGACGACGAGCTCGGCGTACCACTCGGGTGGCGTGCCCGGAGGCAGCGAGCCCGCGAGCACCACCCAGTCGGCCGTCGCGGCGCGGCGGCACAGGGCGTCGCCGAGCTCGAGGCGTACGCCGGGGGTCAGCTCGGGGCCGGGACTGTTGAGCTTGGTGGTGGTGCCGTCGGGCTCGGTGATGGTGAGGTTCACGCGCAGGGTGCCGTCGTGGTGGACCGGCCGGCAGTCGATGCCCGCGGCCAGCAGCTCGTGGACGAACGGGTCGTCCTTGGCGGCCGGGATGACGGCGAGCGTGGGGACGCCCGCGGCCACCGAGGCCCGCGAGATGTTGACGCCCTTGCCGCCGGCCTGGGAGGTCACCGAGTCCGCCCGGATCACGGCGCCGCGCTCGAGGGGACCGCCGAGGTGCACGGTCCGGTCGTGGCTGGGGTTCGCCGTGAAGGTGACGATCACGCGATCACGACCTGTGGCCCGGCGGCCTCGAACTTCTCGCGCTCATCGTCACCGATCCCGTCGTCGGTGACGAGGACGTCGACCTGCTCGAGCGTCGCGAACCGGATCGCCGCCTCCGCGCCGACCTTGCTGGAGTCGGTGAGGCAGACGACCAGTCGCGCGGCGCCGACCATGGCGCGCTTGGCGGCGGCCTCGTCGTGGTCGGGCGTCGAGAGCCCGTGGTCGGCGGTGATGCCGTTGGTGCCGAGGAAGGCGACGTCGACGCGCAGCCGCTCCAGCGCGGTGATGGTGTCGGCGCCGACCGCGGCCTGGGTGGTGCTGCGCACCCGGCCCGGCAGCAGGTGGAGGTCGATGTGCGGCAGGCCGGCCAGCCGGGCCGCGATCGGGACGGCGTGGGTCACGATCGTGAGCCGGTGGTCGCGGGGGAGGAGCTGGGCGAAGCGACCGGTCGTCGATCCCGCGTCGAGCAGCACCGTCCCTCCGGCGGGCGGCAGCTGCTCGAGGGCGGCCTTGGCGACCCGCTCCTTCTCGGCGGTGTTGGCCTGGTCGCGCTCGCCGAGCCCGGACTCGATCACGGCCAGGGAGCTCGCGGGGACGGCGCCGCCGTGGACCCGGCGCACCAGGCCGATCCGCTCGAGGACGGACAGGTCGCGGCGCACCGTCTCGGTGGTGACGTCGAAGCGCTCGGAGATCTCGTTGACCGACAGCCGGCCGCGCTCGGTGACGAGCTGGGCCATAGCCTGCTGGCGCTCTTCGGCGTACATTGCGGTCAGCCCCCTTCGATCTTTGTATCTGTTGTTTTACGCCCGAATGTGTTGACTGTCAAGCGCGCCGAGCGTTTACTTGTGAGCATGGTCACCAGCACCCCCTCCCTGCTCCGCGGCACGCCGGTCGTCCCCGGGATCGCCCATGGGGCGGCCGTCGTGGTCCGCACCGAGATCTCCCCGGACGCCGTCGCCGCCTTCGACGGGTCGGCGTACGCCGACGTCGACGCCGCGCTGGCGGCCTACGACGCCGCGGCCGGTGCCGTCGCCGAGGGGTTCGTACGCCGCGCGTCCGGCGTCACCGGTGACGCGGCCAAGGTGCTGACCGCCAGCGCTGGCCTGGCGCGCGACTCGGGCCTGCGCGGCGCGGTGCGCAAGCACCTCCGCGGCGGCGACGACCTGCTGGCGTCGGTGCACGCGGGGGTCGAGCAGTTCGTCACCGTGTTCACCGGCATGGGCGGACTGATGGCCGAGCGGGTCACCGACCTGCGCGACATCGAGCGCCGGATCACCGCCCACCTGGTGGGCGAGCCGGAGCCGGGGGTCGGCGTCCCGACGACGCCGTGCGTGCTGGTCGCCGAGGACCTCGCGCCCTCCGACACCGCCGGCCTCGACCCGGCGCTCGTGCTCGCGCTGGTGACCGAGCGCGGCGGCCCGACCAGCCACACCGCGATCATCGCCCGCCAGCTGGGCATCCCGTGCGTGGTCGGGGTCGCCGGCGCGATGACGATCGCCGAGGGCACCCGGCTGCTGGTCGACGGCGCCTCCGGAGCGGTCGAGATCGACCCCGAGGACGCCGAGGCGCGGGCCGCGGCCGACGCCGAGAGCAGGGCCGCCCTGGCCACCTGGAACGGACCCGGCCGGACCGCCGACGGCGTGCCGGTCAAGATCCTCGCCAACGTCGCCGACGGCGCGTCAGCGCGCACCGCGGCCGAGGCGCCGGTCCAGGGGGTCGGCCTCTTCCGCACCGAGCTGAGCTTCCTCAACCGCAAGGAGGAGCCGAGCGTCGACGAGCAGGCCGCGATCTACCGCGAGGTGCTCGACGCCTTCGGCGCGGACCGCTACGTCGTGGTGCGGACGCTCGACGCCGGGTCGGACAAGCCGGTCGCCTACGCGACCCTCGACGGCGAGGAGAACCCCGCCCTCGGCGTGCGCGGGCTGCGGCTCTCGTTCGACAACCCCGGGCTGATGGACCGACAGCTCGACGCCGTTGCGCAGGCGGCGAAGGAGGCCGGCACGGAGGCGTGGGTGATGGCTCCGATGGTCGCCACCGTCGCCGAGGCCACCGACTTCGCGGCCAAGGTGCACGAGCGCGGGCTGACGGCCGGCGTGATGGTCGAGGTGCCGAGCGCCGCGCTGCTCGCGCACCGGATGCTCGAGGTCGTCGACTTCCTCTCGATCGGCACCAACGACCTGACGCAGTACACGATGGCCGCCGACCGGATGGCCACCGACCTCGCCCACCTCACCGACCCGTGGCAGCCGGCCGTGCTCCAGCTGATCGCGATCACCGCCGAGGCCGGCCGGCAGGCCGGCAAGCCCGTCGGCGTCTGCGGCGAGGCCGCCGCCGACCCGCTCCTGGCCTGCGTGCTCGTCGGCATGGGCATCACGTCGCTGTCGATGGCGGCGGCCGCCGTACGACCTGTGGGTGCGCGGCTCGCGACGGCGACCATGGACGTCTGCGAGGAGGCCGCGGAGGCGGCGCTCTCCGCGGCCGACCCGACGGCAGCCCGCGACGCGGTCCGGGCGCTCCTGCTCTAGTGGTCCGGCGCGACCAGCGGCGAGTAGTCGTGGTCGGCGAGCAGCCGGGCGACCATCTCGGCGCGGCTCGACACGGCGAGCTTGGCGAAGATGCGGCGCAGGTGCGTCGACACCGTCCACACGCTGATCTCGAGCGACGTCGCGATCGCCTGGTTGGTGCGCCCGTGCGCGACCATCATCGCGATCTGCCGCTCGCGCGGTGAGAGCGTGACGCGGAGCGCGGGCTCCTGCTGCACGAGCAGGCAGCGGACGCGCCCGACGGTCACGTCGAGCAGCACGCCCTCGCGCTCGTCGGTCTCGTAGCCGCCTTCGCGCACCAGCGTGCCGACCTCGCGCAGCAGCAGTGCGAGCCGCTCGCGGTCGACGTCCGCCGACCGCGGTGCGGGGACCGGCAGCGCGTCGGCAACCAGGTCGCCGAGACGAGGTCGGACCGTCATGTCACTCCCGAGAGTCGCTGTGCTTTCCGTTCCCCCGACGCCGCAAGTCTTTGGACGGTAGCAGAGGAGAACGGTCGCCTTCCGTGGCCTGATCGGGGGGTTCCGACGGCAGAAACCCGGTCCAGGAGGACCACGTGCGTGTCGACCTGGGCGGGCCACTCGCGCAGGTCCAGGTACTCGTCCGGACCGTGCGCACCGTCGTCGGCCGGCGCCAGCCCGAGCAGCACCGGATCCTGACCGAGCACCTGCCGCAGCACGCCGACCGCGCCGATCGAGCCGCCGGACGCCGACGACGTCGCCGGCACGCCGTACGCCGCGCGACAGGCGGCGTCGACCGCGGCGCGCACGGGTTGCGACGGCGAGATCACGAGCCCGGCCTCGCCGCGTCCGGGCTCGAACCGGAGCCGTACGCCGGGGGGCAGCTCGCGTCGCAGCGCGCGCTCGAGGCGCTCGAGGACGGCGGCAGGTGCGACGCCCGGTGGCAGCCGGACGTCGACGAGCGCCTCCGCGAGGGTGGGTACGGCGCCGGCCGCCGCGCCGGCGCGGAGCCGGGTCACCGACAGCAGCCCGCGCCGCGTCGCGCGACCGACCGGGTCATCGGCATGGACCGCACGACCCATGGCGGCGGCGCGGATCGCCGCCGTAGTCGGTTCGGGTGGTCGGGCACCACCCGGTTGGGGCACGGTGGCGAGCACGCGACCGGCGCGCGAGAGCAGGTGCGCCAGCACCAGCGACGGATCGACGACCGCACCACCGAGCCGGCCGGCGTGCACCGGACGACCGCCGACGTCGACGACGAGACGCAGCCCGACCGCACCCCGTTGGCTGACGGTGACGGTGGGGCGACCCGGTCCCGCGGCGCGGGTGTCCACGACGACGGCGCCCGAGACGGGACCGGCGAGCAGGCCCCGTCGTTCACGCGCGAGCACCGCGGCCAGGCCGGGGCTGCCGACCTCCTCGGCGCCGTCGACGACCGTGACGACGTCGCCCGGCGGTCCGCCGGCCCGGGTCCACGCGGCCAGGGCGACGAGGTGGGACATCAGCTGGCCCTTGTCGTCGCTCGCGCCGCGCGCCTGCAGCCGGTGTCCGCGCCGCGTCGGGTGGAAGGGTGAGGTGGTCCATCCGGGCCCTGGCGGCTTCACGTCGAGGTGGCCGTAGACGACCGTCGTACCCGCACCGTGACCGGGTGTGCGGGCCACGACGACGGGACCGGCCGCCGCGTGCAGGCGGCGTACGGTCGCGCCGCCTGCACCGAGCCGGCGCGCGACCCACAGGGCCGCCCGGTCGACGTCGTCGGTGTGCGCGGGGTCGCCGCTGACCGACGGGATGCGGAGCCAGGCCTCGAGCTCGACCAGGGCGGTCGGGGCGCTGCGTGCCGCCGCGGCGCGCACCGCCCCGAGCCGCCCGTCCATCGCAGGTCGGTGTCAGCGCCGGCGGCGCGGCACGCCACCGCGACTGCCGCGGTAGGTCCCCCGACCACCACGACGCGGATAGACCGGCGGCGCCATCCGGCGCGGCTGGGCGAACGACGGCGGGACGGTGAGCGGGCTCCGCTCGTTGACCGGCACCGCGATGCCGGACTGGCCGAGCGTCTCCCAGGGGAGCACCCGGTCGGAGCCGGTACGCCGGGCCAGGGTCATCGCCTGCGCCGACGTCAGCCACTCCTCCGCGGGCTCCGCGATGTCCATCAGCATGGTCTCGAACTCGCCGCGGCCGGTCTCCAGGATGTGCGGGCCGGAGAGCCAGCGCAGCACCTCGCGACCGGTGACCGCCATCCGCTGCCGGGGCGAGCTCTGGAGCCGCTCGTCGAAGTAGCGGATCAGGACCTCGTCCACGACGTCCCACGCGTTGTCGGCACCGAAGAGGTCCTTGACGTCCTCCGAGCCCAGGATCCGGAAGCACTCCTCGAGCACCTGCATGACCTCGATGCGCAGCACGTTCAGGTGACCGAACGAGGTGAACTTCAGGTTGTTGCGCAGGTCGAGCCCGGCCCGCCGGACGACGGCGATCGAGCCGAAGCTCGGGTCGAGCGCGCGCTCCCGGATCACGTCCGAGATCCGCTTGTCGCGCCAGAAGAGCGTGACCTGGTTGACGAAGTGTCCGAACAGCATGTGGAAGTCGGTGTTCGGGCGGCTCTGCGCCGACCCGAGCCCCCGTCCGTAGCCGAGCACCCGGCGGTAGGCGTCGTGCCGGTCCTTGCGGGTGTAGCGGAGCACGTCGCGCCGGTCGAACTGGTAGAGCCGGTAGGCGCCGGGCCCCGACGAGAGCCGCACGGCGCCGCTCTCGAAGAGCTCCTTGAGCTTCTGCACGACCTTGAAGACCCCGATGGCCTCGTGCTGGTAGAGGTAGTAGAGGTCGCCGACCGCGACGATCCGCTCGGAGTTGACGTTGTCGTCGTACGGCGTGACGCCCTGGGTGGTCAGCGTCTCGCCGAACTCCTGGGCCGCGTCCGGGCCGATGCCGACCAGCGCCGCGAGCCCGCGGTCCGGCGGCGCGCCGGCGTCGTGGTCGGCGCGGGTGGCGGCGTCGACGAGGTCGTCGATCTGGCCGTTCAGCTCCTCGGCGAGCGCCGGGTTGGAGACGAGGCTCCCGGAGAGCCGGTCGGCGACCTGCTCGCGGAGGGCGTGGATCCGGTCGATCCGCTCCTGGTAGTCCTTCTCGGTCAGCATCTCAGTGCTCCTTCACTGTGCGGTCGACGATGTCGTGGGCTCCGCTGGTGCGCTCGAGGATCGAGGCCAGTGCGTCGACCTGCGTGCCCACGGCGTACATCTCGGCCTGCGTGTGGTCGGCCGACTTCGTGAGGTCGGCGAGGTCCTTGTCCGCCTGCCGTGCCTTGCGCTGCAGCCGCTGGACCGCGGCCCGGTGCTCGGACTGCTTGCTCTTCGAGAGGCCGGGCTTGGCGAGCGCCACCTTGTGCCCGTCGATCTCGTCGTCGAGGACCTGCTTGGTGACCTGGGCCTTCGCCTGCATCTCCTGCTCCTGCTGCACCGTCGCCTGGAGCCGGGCGTAGTGGATCCTCGCCTCGGCGACCAGGCCGCTCGCCACCTCGCGGGCGTCCTTGAGGTAGTCGCTCGCGACGCGGAACGCGCCGGGCTCGCCGAGCCCGTCGTCGTCCACGTCGTCCAGGTCGTCGTCCAGGTCGTCGTCGAGGTCGTCGGGGAAGGGCACCGACCTGCTGCGGAACTCGTAGTCCGCGACCTTCCAGGACTCCTCCTTCTCGGGCCCGCGGTCCTCGAAGCGCCGCGGCCGGTCGGCCCGCGTCAGGCGGGGCCACGTCGCGGGCCACGGGGCGTGCACGACCCGGCCGCTCTCGAGGTCGAGGATCGCGATGGGGACGTCGGACGCCGGCAGCACCGCGCCCTGGAGGCTGACCTCGACGCCGGCCTCCCCGACGACCTGGCTGACGGCCTCGTAGCGGAACGTCGCCGAGATGCTCTCGCCGTCGGCCGTGGCGGACAGGTCCATCGGCAGCACCAGGTCGTCGAGAGTGAGCTCCTCGGCCGTGCAGCAGCTGCGGCCGCGGGCGCGGGCGTCCTGCCGCACGAACGCCGGGATGTACGACGGCCGCATGTTCAGGCCGCGGAACTCCACGTTCGCCGCGCGGGACTGCACGCCGTCGTCGACCGAGTTGTACATCTCGGACACGGTGACGTCGATGACGACGACCCCGGCGTACCGGCCGACCCGCTGCGCGCGCCGCGCCAGCTCCATGAGCAGCCGGCACAGGCTGGAGACGGCGATCGCGACGCGGGCCGCGAACATGCCGGCCGGCCAGCGCTGGCAGCAGCCGGCGGGCAGGTAGCGGATCGGGACCCGGCCGTCACGCGGCTCGCAGGGCACGATCGGGTCGGCGAGGAAGCGCTGGAAGGTCTGGGCGAGCGCCACCGCGGTCGGCGCCAGCGCCGAGACGATGCCGTCGCGCCCGGCGTCCTGGGCGAGCCGCCGGCCCTCGTCGGTGAGGAACGTGTGCAGCCACGTCAGCAGCCCGTCGAGGGTGAGGTTGGTGGCGTCGTGGAGGCGGATGGTCTGCCGCTCCGAGTGCGGGATCAGCACCGAGTCGAGGATGTGCTCGAGCTCGTCGACCTGGTCGGACGCGGCCTCCATCAGTCGCGAGAGCAGGATCAGCTCGGTGCCGAGGAAGCCGGTGCCGTCGCCGCCGGCGAAGTGGTCGCTCTGCGCGTCCCACGCGTCGTTGAGGTCGGTGACCATGTCGACGAGCGTCCAGAAGGCCGTCCGCAGCCCCTCCTCCTCGATCGTGTTGACGTTGTCGTCGATCAGGCCGAAGCGGTCGCGCAGGGCACCGAGCTGGCCGCCGATGGTGTCCGGGGTGTCGCCGTGCTCGGCGCCGGTGAGGCCGGTGAAGTAGGCGTCGACCATGCCGATCCGCGGACCGCCCGGCGCCCCCATCTCGTCGACGAGGCTCTGGACCGCGTTGCGGACGATGGTCCGGTACGCGTCCATGTCGTCGAGGTCGCCGTCGACGCGCAACGGCGTGAGGCCGTCGAGGATCCGCAGGATCTCCGTGCGGGCGATCGACGCCCGGCGGTAGAGCGACGCCTGGCCGCCGGTGACCGCACCGAGGTCGGCCTGGATGGCGTAGCCCCGCGGCACGAACTGCGACTCGACGTGGCCCTCGACCCGGACCAGCCGGAACGCCGCGGTGAGGGCGTCGGTGAACGCCTTCGGGTCCTGCTCACGGCTCCGCACGCCGAGCACGTCCCGGATCGCCGCGCGAACCGTCGGGCCCTGGTCGTACGGCGCCACGGCGGTGGTCCCGATCGAGGTGCCCACCAGTGCCGGGAAGGCCTGGTCGACATCGACGACGGGGATGGTGGCTGACTTCGAGCTCATGTGCTCCTCCTAGTGTTCTGCGATGCCGTGTTCTGCGATGCCGTGTTCTCCGAAGCCGGGACACCGGCGTCGATCGTGGGTGGGTGGGACAGCCACAGCGAGACCAGCTCGGCCAGCTCGAGCCAGACCGTCCGGGCGCTGGCGGCCGCCTCGTCGAGCGGTTGCTCGCACCGCTGCTGGGACTGCTCGATGCTGACCTGCCAGGCCCGCCAGTCGGCGGCACCTCGACGCGCGACCTGGCGCATGGCCGAGGTGGCGGCGTACGAGCGCAGGTCCCGCCAGTAGCAGAGCGAGGCGGCCGCCAGCGCCGCGTCGACCAGGGGCATCCGGGCCGCGACCGCGGCCGGGCCCTCGATGCCTGCGAGCCCGCGACCGGCCGTGACGACGGCCGACTGGAGCTCGGAGACCTGCTCGGCCAGGTGGTCGACGGCCGCGACCTCGCTGTCGTCGGGCCGGTCCTCGTGCGCGATCATCACCAGCTCGGTGACGGCCTCGGACAGGCGTCCGGTCGAGTCGCGGAGCTGCTGGAGCGCGATGCTGATGGTCATGGCGTCAGCTCCCCGACAGTCCCGAGTAGAAGTTGCGCATCGCGGTCTCCGGCGGGCAGAGCCCGCGGTCGACGGCGATCCTGACGGCGCCGATGAGGAAGCGCTCGGGGACCACGCCGGGGTCGATGCCCTTCGCGAGCCGCCCGGCGGCCTCCTCGATCATCGCCTGCTGGCGAGGCTCGAAGGTGATCACCTGACGCAGCGTGCGGTCGCCCACGGACGGGAACTTCGTGTAGCAGATCGCGTCCACGACGAGCTGCGCCGCGTCCTTCTGGGTGGCGAGCATCTGTCGCGGGATCGTGGTGCCCGCCGTCGACGGGTAGAGCTTGCGCCACAGCCGGTCGTAGTCGCCGGCGATCTGGTCGAAGCCCATCCGGCGCAGCAGGTGGGTGGACAGGCCCGTGCGCAGGTACGGCGTGGGGTGCACGCCGTGCGGTGAGAAGGCCAGCACCTGCTCGGGACTGCGGCCGATGACGTCCATCAGCGACGCGACGAACGCCTCGCCGCCGAGCATGCAGCCCATCAGGTCGGCGAAGATCTCACGGTTCCACCGGGCGTAGGTGCTCGCGACCGACTTCGGCAGCCCGGCGCCCCGCAGCGTGCGGTAGACCGAGCGCGGGATCTCGTCCTCGAGCGCCAGCTCGTTCTGGAGGTTGTGGCAGACCTCGTGCAGGACCGCGCCCATCGTCCAGGGGTTGACCATCCGGTGGTAGGGCAGCTGCACGAGCGGGAACGGGTTCAGCTGGCGGCCGAGCTTGCGCAGCGGGATGTTGCGTCGGTACGTCGCCGGCGAGAAGCCGGTCCGCATGTACGCGAACGGCGCGGGGCTCGGGATCGAGCGGGCCTTGCCGAGGTGCATGTGCACGTGCTGGTAGCAGTCGAGCGCGATCTTGTCGCACGCGTAGAGCCACTCGCCGAAGGTGCCCTGGCGTTGGCCGAAGAGCTCGAAGTAGAAGTCCCACACGCGTTCGGTCGCGCGGACCCAGTCGTGGGCCTTCGCCTTGCGACGCAGCAGCTCCGACAGGTCGGCCGAGCCGGGGTTGCGGGCGGCCTGCCGGCCGGCCCGCTCGACGTCGACCACGGCCCGCTCCAGCGGGCGGCGCAGCCGCTCGAGCAGCTCGTTGACCGCCTGGATGTGGCCCTCCGAGGGCCGAGCGATCGACGTACCGAACTCGGTGCGGCGGAAGTCGCGCAGCGCCTCCAGGTGCCTGCGGACGTTGACGCCCTGGCCGGTCGTGAACGAGGCGATCGGGGTGCGCCCGGGTGCGGGGTCGGTCCTCCGCACCCGGGCGACGGGCACGGGACGGACCGCCCGCACGCTAACGGCGGACACGGCGGTTGCTCCGCCGAGCCATGGACCGGTTCACCGGGCGGCGCACGGGAGCGCGGTAGCCCGGGCGGCGGACGCCGCGACCGTGGATGCGGTACGGCCGGCGGCCGCGACCGCGGCCCCGCTGCCACTGCGCGCGCCGCTGCCAGCGGCGGTCGAACGTGTTCACGGCGCGGATCGCGCGCCGGCGACGACGCGGGCCGAGGACCCGGCCGGTCATCGTGCCCAGCGTGCGCACGACGGTGCTCGCGTCGATGTCGCGACCGTTGGCGGCCTGGTCGGCCAGGCTCTGCGCCGTGCGCTGGAGCACCACCGGCAGGCCGCGCACGAGCTTGCGGCCCTGGGGCGAGCGACGCAGCTGCCGCACGATCCGGCTCGCGCCCTTGACCAGGGTCGGGGCGTTGCGCGAGATCAGCTTGGCGGCGCGGGGGATGAGCTTGGCGGCCATGGGCACCAGGGCGCCGATGAACGCCTCGGCCTCGGCCTCGCTCTGCGCGCGTTCGGCGCGTACGGCGAGGTGCGCCATCGACTCGGCGTCGCGGTAGATGCGCCGCACCGGGTTGACGAAGCCCTCGGCCTCCTCCTCGGCCTCGTCCTCGAACTCGTCCTCGAGCTCGAGCTCCGACTCCATCTCGGCCTCGGCCTCCGCCTCGAACTCGAACTCGTACTCGCCCTCCTCCTCGAACTCACCCTCGAGCTCGTACTCACCCTCACCGAGCAGGGAGCCGGCGATCTTGGCGAGCCCGCCGAAGAAGGCCTCCTCCTCGTACTCGTCCTCGAACTCGCCCTCGAGCTCGTCCTCGTACTCCTCCTCGCCGAGCAGGGAGCCGGCGATCTTGGCGAGTCCGCCGAGGAAGGCCTCGTCCTCGTACTCCTCCTCGAGCTCGTACTCGTCCTCGAGCTCGTACTCGTCCTCGAACTCGCCCTGGATGGCGGGATAGCGGTGGTTCAACGTGGTCATGTCGACTCCTGGTTCCGATCGGGATCTCTCTCGTCGTGCGGGTGGGTGGTCAGCGGCGCTTCTTGGCGGTCAGCCCGACCGGACGGCCGGTCGGCACGGCGCCGCGCGGCACCTTGACGTCGCTGACGACCTTGATCGTGCGAGCGGGCTTCCCGTTGCGGGCGGGCACGCGGACCGGGGTGACCACCCGGACGACACCGGGACGGGGTCGCTGGACCCGGGTGCCGGCGCGCTGGGTGTGCACGTGGCTGGGCCGGCGCGTCACGGTGGCCGGACGACGTCCGGTGCGGACCGGACCGCGGGTGACCCGGCGCGGGCCGCCGGTCCGGTAGCCGGTGCGGTAGCCACCGCGGCCGACGCGGCGGACCCCGCCACGGACCCCGGCCCTGCGGTGCCGGCGGTGGTGCACGTGGGCCAGGCCGCGGGCGTGCCTGCGGGCGACGGCCCGCTGCCAGCGCGGGTCGGACAGCACCCGCTGGGCGCTCCCGGCCATGACGGCGCCGACGTCCTCGGGGCGGATCCGCCGTCCGGACGCCTGCATCTGGGCGAGCGTGCTCGCCGTCGACCCGACGATGCCGGGCACCAGGCGGACACCGGGCCGGCTGGCCGGGCTGCGGTGCAGCATCTTGGTCAGCGCGGACGCCCCGCGGAGCAGGTTGGGCAGCAGCAGCTCGAGCTCGCGCCGGTCGCGCGGCGTGATCGTCATGGTGACGGCCGAGCTCACGAAGCTCTCGGCCTCCGACTCGGACTCGGTCGCGGCGGCGCGGGCGGCGAGGTACTCGGCCTCGGCCTGGGAGGCGCTCACGGGTGCGGTGGCCATCTCCTCCAGCTCCGACTCGAGCTCGTCCTCGAACTCGCCCTCGAGCTGCGAGGTGACGGCCCGGGCCAGCATGCCGGCGGCCGGACCACCGACGGCGGTCGCGACCAGCGGGCCGGCGATCTTGGCGATCTTCTTGAAGATCGGGAGGCCACGCTTGAAGGCCCGGCCGATCTTCTTGAAGAAGAACTCCTCCTCGGCCTCGAGCTCCGCCTCGTCCTCGTACTCACCCTCGTACTCGTCCTCCGACTCGTACTCGTCCTCGAGCTCGTACTCGCCTTCGTACTCGTCCTCGAACTCGGCCTCGTACTCCGACTCGAGCTCGTACTCGCCTTCGTACTCGTCCTCGAACTCCGACTCGAGCTCGTACTCGAACTCGTCCTCGAACTCGCCCTCCAGCTCGTCCTCGAACTCGAGCTCCTCCTCGCCCAGCAGGGAGCCGGCGATCTTGGCGAGCCCGCCGAAGAAGGCCTCGTCCTCGTACTCGTCCTCCATCTCGAGCTCGTCCTCGAACTCCGTTGACGCCTGCGTCATCGCACTAGTCCTCTCTGCGCAGCGAGCCGAGGCCCGGATGCCGTCTGATGGCGACCAGTGAACGGTGGGCCGGTGGGTCGGCAGTAGTCCCACGAGCGGGGTCACCGACGCAGGGTCGACCGGATCAGGTCGCTCCACCGGGGTGGCGCGGAGATGTCTCGCCCGGCTCTGCTCGCTCGGCTCGGCTCACCCGGACGTGCGACCCCGCCGGGGCTATGGCGCGGCGGCGCTGACTCAGACCCGCAGCCACGCGAGGACGGCCCGCACGCGGCGGTGGTCGTCCTCGTCGATGGGCAGGTCGAGCTTCGTGAAGATGCTGTTGATGTGCTTGGCGACGGCCTTCTCGGTGACGTGCAGGTGGGCGGCGATCGCCGCGTTGGAGCGGCCCTCGGCCATCAGCCCGAGCACCTCCTGCTCGCGGGGGGTGAGCCGCTCGAGGGGCTCCTCGCGCTGCCGCGCCATCACGGTCGCGACGACCTCCGGGTCCAGCACCGTGCCGCCCGCAGCGACGCGTCGTACGCCGTCGACGAACTCGGCGACGTCGGACACCCGGTCCTTGAGCAGGTAGCCGACCGCTCCCACGCCGCTGGCGAGGAGCTCGCGGGCGTAGAGCTGCTCGACGTACTGGCTGAGCACCATGACGGGGAACCCCGGCCGCGCCGCGCGTACGGCGATCGCGGCACGCAGGCCCTCGTCGGTCTGCGTCGGCGGCAGTCGTACGTCGAGCACGGCGGCCTCGGCAGCCGGGTCGAGCAGCGCCTGCTCGAGGGCGGGCGCGTTGTCGACCGCGTGGAGGATCGTGAAGCCGTTGCCCTCGAGGAGCTGGATCAGGCCGGCCCGGAGGAGGGCGTGGTCTTCGGCGAGGACAAGTCGCACGGAACCTCCAGGGTGATGATCGTCGGGCCGCCGGCCGGGCTCGAGACGCTGAGCGTGCCGTCGAAGGCGGCCAGTCGCCGCATGACCCCCAGCATGCCGGTTCCGGCGCCCGGATCGGCACCGCCACGTCCGTCGTCGCCCACGACGGCGCGCAGGACACCGTCCTCGTGCCGCAGCGTGATCCAGCCGTTGCGGGCGCCGGAGTGCTTGCCGATGTTGGCGAGGCACTCAGCGACCCCGAAGTAGACCGCCGACTCCACGGGCGCGAGCGGGCGTCCCGGCAGCCGCGCGTCGACCGTCACCGGGACGGCCATGTCGAGCGCGAGCGCCTCGACGGCGCCGGACAGCCCGCGGTCGGCGAGCACGGGCGGGTGGATGCCGCGGACCACGGAGCGCAGGTCGCCGATCGCGGCCGTGGTGGTCGCCCGGGCGTCGCGGACCAGCTGGCGCGCCTGCTCCGGGTCCTCGGTGTCGAACGCCGCCTCGGCCATGCCCAGGCTCATCGACAGCGCGACCAGCCGGGCCTGGGCGCCGTCGTGCAGGTCGCGCTCCAGGCGCCGCAGCTCGGCCGCGGAGTGGTCGACCGCGTCGGCCCGGGTCTCGGTCAGCAGCTGCACCCGCTGCTCGAGCCGCTCGGTCCTGCTGTACGCCAGGAACCACCGGTCGACCGAGGCCCGCGCCCGCATCAGCCAGGGCGTCGCGAACCACCAGATGAACCAGGTGACGACGCCCAGCGCCAGGATCACGACGACCAGGTTGATCGTGAACGACGCGACGAACGCGACCGGCATCCACACGAGGTCGCGCCAGGTCATCGGGTCGACCGCATAGGCGCGCAGCCGGGTGAAGAAACCTCCGGGCGCCGGCCGGTACGGGTCGGGCACCGGGCTGCCGAGCGTCCGCGCGGCCATCCTCCGGTGCACGTTCGCGATCGCGCGGGTGGCCGGGATCGCCGCGACCAGGATCACCAGGCCCACCCAGAGCACGGCGAGCACCCCGCCGACCACCCAGACGATGAACAGCGCCAGCAGGGCGATGGACATGCCCAGCTGGGCGACGGCGTACCAGGTCAGCAGGAAGGGACCCGGTCGCCTCGGGGTCTCGGAGGTGACGCTCACCGCTCCATCCTCTCGGGTCGACCCGACGTCGCACAGTGGTGCAGGCACCACTGTCGAACGGGTCCCAGCGCCCCTGACGTGCGCCGTCCGCGATCCGAGGCTGGAGGCATCCCCTTCACACCAACGGAATCCCAGGAGAGACGGCCATGGGCAACCCACTGACAGCAGTACCGATGAACGCTGCGCGCTGGAGCGCGCTGCACCCCTGGCGCGCGATCCTCGGCTGGATCGCGTTCGTCGCGTTCGCGGTCGGCCTCGCGGTCGCCATCCCCACGCACGAGGCCACCGACGCCGACTACCGGATCGGTGAGTCCGGCCGGGCGGACGCGATGGTCGCGCAGGCGCACCTCGAGCAGCCCGACACCGAGAACGTCCTGATCACCGCCACCTCGGGCCGCCTCGACGTACCGCAGGCGGAGGAGGCGGCCGCGGCCGTCGTCGCTGGCGCCAAGACCGCGGACGGCGTCGCCGACGTCGCGGAGCCGCAGTGGAACGAGGGTCGTACGGCGCTCCTCGTCCCGGTCGAGCTCGCCAGCGGCGCCGACGACGAGGCCGACGCGGACGCCGTGCAGGCGGTGACCGACGGCGTCCAGGAGGACTTCCCGGACCTCCAGGTGCGCCAGGCCGGTGACGTCAGCGTCGACGCGGCCATCAACGACCGGGTGGCCGAGGACCTCGGCTCGGCCGAGACGATCAGTCTGCCCGTGACCCTGATCCTGATGGCGCTCGCCTTCGGCGCGCTGATCGCGGCCGGCATCCCGGTCCTGCTCGCGGGCACCAGCGTCGCGGCGACGATCGGGCTGCTGGCACCGCTGTCGCACCTGGTGCCGTCGGAGCCGACGGTCTCCAGCATGATCGTGCTGATCGGCATGGCCGTCGGCGTCGACTACTCGCTCTTCTACCTCAAGCGCGAGCGCGAGGAGCGCGCCAAGGGACACTCGACCCTGGACGCCGTGGAGATCGCGGCCCGGACGTCGGGCCACTCGATCCTGGTGTCGGGCGGCGCGGTGATCGCGTCCATGGCCGGCCTGTTCGTCGTCGGCAACGCGACCTTCAACTCGCTGGCGGTCGGCTCGATCCTGGTCGTCGCCGTCGCGGTGCTCGGCTCCATCACGGTGCTCCCGGCGCTCCTGGTCAAGCTCGGCCGCTGGGTCGACCGGCCTCGCGTGCCGCTGCTGTGGCGGCTCAACCGGCGGATCGGCCGTGGCGGGATCAGCAGCCGCCTCCTGGCACCGGTGGTCCGGCACCCCGTGGTCGCGCTCGCCCTGTCCGGCGTCGTGGTCCTCGGCCTCGCCATCCCAGCGCTGGGCATGAAGACGCACTCCGGCACGCTCGACACGCTGCCCACGTCGATCCCGCAGGTGCAGACGATCAAGGACATCAGCAAGAGCTTCCCGGCCGACGAGGGTGCCTCGGCACGCGTCGTCGTGCGCTCCGACGGCGCCTCGACGCAGGAGGTCGAGGCGGCTCTCGAGGAGCTGACCACGCGAGCGGTCGCCACCGGCGACTTCGTCTCGTCGGGCCGCGGCGTCGAGACCTCGAAGGACGGCACGACGTCGCTCGTCGTGCTGGGCATGCCCTTCGACGAGACCGACCCCCGCGTCGACGACGCACTTCGTGAGCTGCGCGGCGACCTGGTGCCGGCGACCCTCGACGGACTGGGCGAGCACGCGGTCGGCGGCGGCGCCGCGGAGAGCCTCGACTTCGCCGAGCAGCAGGACGGCCGGCTTGTGCTGGTCATCGGGTTCGTGCTGCTGCTGACCATGACGATCATGGCGGTGACCTTCCGCAGCGGTCCGCTCGCGATCATCTCGACCGTCCTGAACCTCGCGTCGATCGGCGCGGCGTTCGGCGTGATGACGCTGGTCTTCCAGCACGGCTGGGGGAGCGGGTTCCTCGACTTCACCAGCCCCGGTTTCGTCATCGACTGGCTGCCGCTCTTCGTGCTGGTCGTCCTGGTCGGGCTCTCGATGGACTACCACGTCTTCGTGCTGAGCCGGATCCGCGAGCACATGGACACCGGACTGCCGACCCGGCTGGCGGTCGAGCGGGGCATCGCCGACACCGCCGGCGTCGTCACCAGCGCGGCGGCGGTGATGGTCTCGGTGTTCGCGATCTTCGCGACGCTGAGCATGCTCGAGATGAAGATGATGGGCGTCGGCCTGTCGGCCGCGATCCTGCTCGACGCCACGCTGGTCCGCCTGGTGATGCTGCCCGCGATCCTGGTGCTGCTCGGCGACAAGGTCTGGTGGCCCTGGAAGCCGCGCCGCCCGCAGGCCGTCGTGGTCCAGGAGCCGGAGCCGGCGTACGCCGTGACCCGCTGACCGGGTTTCGGGGCCGCTCCTTCCGGACACTCTCCGGGGGGAGCGGCCCGCTGCGGGCCGCGGACAGAGGGAGTGCAGACGCAATGGGTTACGGACTCGGCATCTTCTTGCTGGCGGTGGGGCTGATCCTCGCGCTCGCCGTCACCGACCAGCTCGCCAACGTCGACCTCACCATGGTCGGCTGGATCCTGTGCGCCGCCGGCGCGCTCGTCATCGTCCTCACGGCCGCCACGACCGCGTCGCGGCGCCGGTCGACGTCCGTCACGCAGTACTCCGATGGCAGTCGGGTCGTGCAGGAGCGCAACGACCCGCCGCCGTCCGTCTGAGGCGGCCGCTCTAGAGGTCCTGGACGACCCGAGGCCGTGCCTCGGGTCGCAGCCAGGTCAGCAGCCAGCGCATCTGGCGCGGGTTGCCGACCTGCGTGCAGCCGGCCGTGGGCGCCCACCGGTGCCCGGGCTTCGAGGTGTGGAAGAAGATCCCGCTGCCGCGCCCGGGCACCGGCCGCGGCCCGACGCCCGGCTGGAGCCGGACCCGGTTGAAGTCGACCACCCAGCCCGAGCGCATCGACGGCCGGTCGCCCGACGTGACGCCGGGGACCTCCAGCCAGGTGTTGTAGTTCGGCCCGGCGCTGGCCGAGACGATCGATGTCGGCCGACGCCGGCGCCACGGCATCTCGCCCGGGTTGCTCGAGGTGGTCGTGAAGGTGACCTTGATCCGGAAGACCCCTCCGGGGGAGCGGCCGTCGCCTTCCCGGCGCTTGCCCCACCCGTGGACGCCGATCGTGGAACGGAACTCGCGCACCTTCAGCCAGGTCCCGTCCTCCGAGCGCTCCCACGCCTGGGTGACCGTGCACCACACCTGGCGGCAGTACGTCCGGCTCGAGACCGTGCGCACGACCTGGCTGGTCCCGGCCGGCAGCCGGGACGCCCACGGGGGCTCCGCGGACCGTCCGGCGGGGGCGCTCGCCTGGGCGGGGAGCACCGCGCAGGTCGTGCCGACCAGGGCCAGGGTGACGAGGAGCTTTCCGAGACGTTGCAGCACGCTCCGATGGTCGCACGCCCGATTGGGCGCCCGCGCCGCCTGCGCGGTAAGGTTCTTCGGTTGCCTACCCAGGCAGCACTGCCGTCCAACGGCCGCGGAATGAGAGTGCCCCGGTGAACAGGCCCGGGCGCGCCGCGCAACGACTGGGCCCGTGAGGGCCGGAGAAGGAGCCCGCATGTCGATCGGTACCGACGCGGAGACCAAGAAGAAGATCGCCGCCGAGTACGCCACGTCCGAGGGTGACACCGGTTCGCCGGAGGTCCAGATCGCTCTGCTGAGCCACCGCATCAGCCACCTCACGGAGCACCTCAAGACCCACAAGCACGACCACCACAGCCGTCGTGGTCTGCTGCTGCTCGTCGGCCGTCGCCGTCGTCTGCTCAACTACCTGCAGAAGACCGAGATCGCGCGTTACCGCTCGATCGTCGAGCGCCTCGGCCTCCGTCGCTGATTTTCCCGGTCTCCGGGGCGGAGCGGCTGCCCCTCACGGGCAGCCGCTCCGTCGCATTTCGGCCCGACGCCGATAGGCTCGGGACGCAGCACAACTGAATCCGAGTATTACCCCCAGGAGCCGACCGCCTCGGCTGTCCCGGTCCTCGGTAGTGGCTTCCGCTGTAGCAGCGTGGGCCTCGATCGAAGACCGGCAGCAACGGCGGCTCCGTGAACAGAACAGGGAACGACCCTTGACTGAATCCACGTCCAACGAGCCCGTGATCTCTGCCGTCGAGACTGTCCTCGACAACGGCAAGTTCGGGCAGCGCACGGTGAAGTTCGAGACCGGGCTGCTCGCCCGGCAGGCCGCCGGTGCGGTGACCGCCTACCTCGACGACGACACCATGCTGCTGTCGGCCACCACGGCCGGCAAGCACCCCAAGGACCACTTCGACTTCTTCCCCCTGACGATCGACGTCGAGGAGCGGATGTACGCCGCGGGCAAGATCCCCGGCTCGTTCTTCCGCTCCGAGGGCCGGCCGGGCGAGGACGCGATCCTCACCTGCCGCCTGATCGACCGCCCGCTGCGCCCGACCTTCAAGAAGGGCCTGCGCAACGAGGTCCAGGTCGTCATCACCGTCATGGCGCTCGACCCCGACGTGCCCTACGACGTCCTCGCGATCAACGCCGCGTCGATCTCGACCCAGCTCTCCGGCCTGCCGTTCTCCGGCCCGGTCGGCGGCGTCCGCGTCGCCCTCATCGAGGGCCAGTGGGTCGCGTTCCCCACCCACAGCCAGCTCGAGGACGCCGTCTTCGACATGGTGGTCGCGGGTCGGGTCACCGAGACCGGCGACGTCGCGATCATGATGGTGGAGGCCGAGGCCACCGAGCAGACCTGGACCCTGGTCCAGGGCGGCGTGCAGGCTCCGACCGAGGCCGTCGTGGCCGGTGGTCTGGACGCCGCGAAGCCGTTCATCAAGCAGCTGTGCGAGGCCCAGCAGGAGCTCGCCAACGTCGCCGCGAAGCCCGTCCAGGACTTCCCGGTCTTCCTCGACTACGAGGACGACGTCTTCAACGCCGTCGAGGCCGCCGTCAAGGCCGACCTCAGCGCCGCGATGACGATCGGCGACAAGCAGGAGCGCGAGGCCAAGACCGACGAGCTGAAGGCGGCGCTGCTCGAGCAGCTGGCCGGCCAGTTCGAGGGTCGCGAGAAGGAGATCGGCGCGGCATTCCGCTCGGTCAACAAGCAGGTCGTGCGCGAGCGCGTGCTGCGCGACAAGGTGCGCATCGACGGTCGCGGCCTGGCCGACATCCGTCCGCTGCACGCCGAGGTCGGCGTCATCCCGCGGGTCCACGGCTCCGCGCTGTTCGAGCGTGGCGAGACCCAGATCCTGGGCGTCACCACCCTCGACATGCTCAAGATGGAGCAGCAGCTCGACACGCTGTCGCCGGAGAAGCACCGGCGCTACATGCACAAGTACATCTTCCCGCCGTTCTCCACCGGCGAGACCGGCCGCGTCGGCTCCCCGAAGCGTCGCGAGGTCGGCCACGGTGCGCTCGCGCGTCGCGCCCTCCTGCCCGTGCTGCCCGACCGCGAGGAGTTCCCCTACGCGATCCGTCAGCTCTCCGAGGCCATGGGCTCCAACGGCTCGACCTCGATGGGCTCGGTCTGCGCGTCCACCCTCGCGCTGCTCCAGGCGGGTGTGCCGCTCAAGGCGTCCGTCGCGGGCATCGCGATGGGCCTCATCTCCGGTGAGCTCGACGGCGAGACGCAGTACGTCGCGCTGACCGACATCCTCGGTGCCGAGGACGCGTTCGGCGACATGGACTTCAAGGTCGCCGGCACCCGTGAGTTCGTCACGGCGCTGCAGCTCGACACCAAGCTCGACGGCATTCCGGCCGAGGTCCTCGCTGCGGCGCTGAACCAGGCCAAGGACGCCCGGATGACGATCCTCGACGTGATGGCCGAGGCCATCGACGAGCCCGAGGAGATGTCGGTCCACGCCCCGCGGATCATCACGATCAAGGTCCCCGTGGACAAGATCGGCGAGGTCATCGGGCCGAAGGGCAAGGTCATCAACCAGATCCAGGACGACACCGGTGCGTCGATCTCGATCGAGGACGACGGCACGATCTACATCGGTGCCACCAACGGTGAGGCCGCCGACGCCGCCCGGTCCGCGATCAACGCCATCGCCAACCCGACGATGCCGGAGGTCGGCGAGCGCTACCTGGGCACGGTCGTGAAGACGACCAACTTCGGTGCGTTCGTCTCGCTGATGCCGGGCAAGGACGGGCTGCTGCACATCAGCAAGCTGCGCGACCTGGCCGGGGGCAAGCGGGTCGACGCCGTCGAGGACGTCGTCTCCGTGGGTCAGAAGATCCAGGTCCAGATCGCCGAGATCGACGACCGCGGCAAGCTGTCGCTGGTCCCGTTCATCGAGAAGGACGAGGCTGCCTCGGACAGCGCCGACGAAGGTGCGGAAGCCGCCGAGTGACCAAGGCTTCATCGTCGACCCGCTCGAAGTCCGCTTCGGGCGGGTCGACGCCTTCTCAGACTCGGGCCCAGACCACGACCACCCTCGTCACCGAGCGTGACGCGGCGGGTCAGGTGACGTCGCGCGTGCGTCGTACGACGCTGCGCAGCGGTCTGCGGATCATCACCGAGAAGCAGGCCGGCGTCCGCTCCGCCGCGATCGGCGTGTGGGTGGGGGTCGGCTCGCGCGACGAGTCGCCGGCACTGCACGGCTGCTCGCACTTCCTCGAGCACCTGCTCTTCAAGGGCACCCCGGAGCGGTCCGCGCTGGACATCTCCGTGGCCCTGGACGCGGTCGGCGGCGAGTTCAACGCCTTCACCGCGAAGGAGTACACCTGCTTCCACGCGCGCGTCCTCGACGAGGACCTGCCGCTCGCCGTCGACGTCCTCGGCGACATGATCACCAGCTCGACCCTGGCGTCCGAGGACGTCGAGGCCGAGCGGGACGTGATCCTCGACGAGATCGCGATGCACGACGACGACCCCGACGACGTCGTCCACAACCTCTTCGCGACCCAGGCCTGGGGCGACACCCCGCTCGGCCGCTCGATCGCCGGCACCGAGGCGTCGATCACCGCGCTGACGCGGGCCCAGGTCGACCGCTTCTACCGCCGCCACTACCGACCGGCGAACATCGTCGTCGCCGCGGCCGGCAACGTCGACCACGACGCCCTGGTGCGCCAGGTCCGCAAGGCGTTCGGGCGCAACGGCTGGCTGGACGTCGAGGAGACCCCGGTGCCCCCGCGCCACGGTGGCCGCAAGCGGGTCCGGTCCGGCCAGATCGAGGCGACGCGCCCCTTCGAGCAGGTCAACCTGGTGCTCGGCATGGAGGGCCTGGCGCGCGACGACGATCGCCGGTTCGCGCTGGGGGTCCTCAACACCGCCCTGGGTGGGGGTACGTCGAGCCGGCTCTTCCAGGAGGTGCGCGAGCACCGCGGTCTGGCCTACTCCGTCTTCTCGTTCTCGTCCCACCACGCCGACTCCGGTCTCGTGGGAGTCTCCGTCGGCTGTCTGCCCAACCGCCTCGACGACGTGCTCGGCGTGGTGCGCGAGGAGCTGGCCAAGGTCGTGCAGGACGGCATCACCGACGAGGAGCTGGCCCGCGGCAAGGGCCAGCTGCGCGGCGGACTGGTGCTCGGGCTCGAGGACTCGGCGTCGCGGATGTCGCGCATCGGCAAGGCCGAGCTCGTCCACGACGAGCTGCTCGGCATCGACGAGGTGATGCGCCGCATCGACGCCGTCACCGTCGAGCAGGTGCGCGATGTGGCTCGCGAGGTGTTCGGCCGACCCGAGATCCTGGCGGTCGTGGGGCCGGCCTAGTGTCCTGAGCTGCTCGCCGGTCCCTCGGCCTCGGCCGTGATCGCGCGCGCCTGTCGGAGCGCGACGTCGAGGTCGGCGCGCATCTTCTCGAACTGCAGCGGCGTGATGTCGGCACCGCGGACCGGCCCGGTCGGCACCTCGGTCTCCGGCCCCTTGCGGGCGACCGCCGCTCGCACCTTGGCGCCGAGGGTGATCGCGTTCGTGCGCAGCTCGCCGAGTCGGCCTTCGTTCATCACACCGAAGTAGGCGTGGTTCTTCAAGGTGATCGGGTCCTTGCCACCGCCCTTGCCCTTCTGGTCGAGGTGGTGCTCCGCCAGCGTCTGGAGCGCGACCACGTCGGCACTGGCCAGCAGCTCGGTCAGGTCGGCGGTCGCCATCAGGTCGTCGGCGGCACCCGTGGCCAGGTGCGGAAGCGCGTCGACCATGCGGTGCGCGTACTTGCCCATCTTGAACGCGGCGTACCAGTGGTCGGGCGTGCCGTGGTCGGCCTTGCCGTAGTGCTCGAAGTCCTTGAGCACGTCGCCGAGGTTGTCGTTGAATGCGGCGTACCACTGGGGCTTGGGGATGTCGGCCTGGACCTTCTTGCCCCGCTTCTCGGTGAGCGCCTTCGGGACCTGCATGCCGAGGACCGCGTGGACGGTCGCGCCGCCGGAGCCGTAGACCTCGTTCGCGTACAGCTGAGCCATCGACAGCTCACCGTCCAGCCGGGAGATCAGCGTCTGCAGCCGCTGGGCGGCGCCCTCGGGTGGCTTCGGACCCTTGAGGGAGTCCCGCGCGGTCTCGATCTGGAGCCGGATCTCCTTCACCTGCAGGAGCTTGTCCTCGTAGAGTCGGTTGGCCGCCCGCATCCGCAACGCGCCCTCCTCGAAGTGCTCCTCCTCGTGCTTGCCCCACGACGACTTGCCGCCGAGGCGTACGTCGAGCTTCTTGCACAGGTGCTCCATCATCGACAGGAGCCGGTACTCGAAACCCTTGGCCCGGCGTCGTGCGGTCGCCAGCCGATCGCGCTGGTCGGCCTCCTTCTTGCCGCTCAGTCCCTTCACCGACTCCAGGACGTAGGCGTCCCAGTCGGCGTCGGCGGGCATGTAGCGCGCCACGTGGACCAGTGCCCAGATGTCCTGCTCCCGGTCGCGGCCGGCGGCCTTGTCGTCGTCCAGCTTCTCGGCGTTCTCGGCCTTGGGGATGATGGTCGCGCCCTCGTTGGCGTCGTCGAAGCCGTGGATGAAGTCCATCGCGTAGACGTTGAGGTCGAAGACCGTGCCGGGGTCGTAGGTCACGCCGACGAGCTTGCGGAAGGTCTCGTTGTAGGCGCGCACAGCGAGCTCGGAGTTCTTGCCGCCCGTCGACACGTCGACGTCGGATGTGACGGTGTCGGCACCGACGGAACCCTTGTAGACGACCTGCTCGGCGGGCTTGATGCCCTTCTGGTCGGTCAGGCCCTCTGCCAGCTTCTGGTTGCCCTTCAGCTTGGCGGCGCGGGTGGCCATCTCCGCGCGGACGGCGTTCTGCGCCTCCGGGATCACTCGCTTGTGGACCTCGCCGCGGAGCACGGTCAGGGCAGTCATCAGCTGCAGCGACATCTCATGGCTGAACCGGGGCTTGAGCCCCTGCGGCCACTTGTCGAACACCAGGCACGACTTGGCCTTGAACCAGTCCGCCTCGAAAGCCGTCTTGAGGACGGTCATCAGCTTGCCGTCGGGGGACGTGTGGCCACACAAGAAGCGTATGTTCCAGTCGCTGCACGCCAGCAGCTCCTCGATGGACTGCGGATTGACCTGCATCTGCTGCACCGAGAGCAGCGGCGGCTCGCCGTCGGGCAGGCCAGTGGTCGCCGGGTCGCGGGCCACCACCGGGAGGGGGACAGGGGCCCGCGGTGCATCGCTCGGGCCGGCGCTCGAGGTCGGCGTGGACGCGGGCGTGGCCTGCTCGGCGACGGGACCGACCTTCTCCGGTGCGGCGCTCGTCATGACCGGTAGAGCTCCGCCATCGCGAGGCCGTAGCCGGAGACCAGCTCCTCCATCGGGGCACCCGCGCACGCCTGGGCGATGAGCGGGCTGAAGCGGGTGACGGCGTGGAAGATCATCGACAGCGGCCAGAGGACCACCTCGGTCACCAGCGGCTGGACCGAGACGGCCTGGAGGTAGCGGAACACCACGGCAGACACCGACTCGCCGAGCTCGAAACCCGTCAGCGGGAGGCCCGAGTTGACCATGTGGAGGAAGCGGGCCGTGGTCTCGACGGCGCCGGGCTGCACGTCGTACTCGAGCGCGACGATGTACTGCAGGACTGCGGGCAGGTCGTGCTCCGGGAGGAAGCACAGGTTGATGACGGCGATCTCGCCGCTGTCGGCGACCAGGGGGATCACCAGCTGTGCGGGGGCGAGTCCCTCGGCGGCCACGAGCCGGTTGTCGATCTCGCCCGAGGCGAGCTCCTCGCCGAGGAGGCCGAGGAGCTCGTACGCCGGGTCCTCCGAGGGATCGAGCGGTGCGGGTCCCACCGGCTACATCGACTCCATCTTGGAGAGCTTCTTCTCGATCAGCTCCTGGCCCATCGGGGAGACGGCCTCCTCGCGGCTGACGTTGATCGAGCTGAGCAGCATGTAGGCGTCGAAGAGCTCCTTCTCGGACTCGTGCTCCCAGTTCGCCGGTGCGTCGGTGCCCTTCTGGGTGGCGGTCTCGAGGAAGTTCCACACGCGCTGGTTGCCGTGGTCGTCGGCCCACAGCATCCGGTCGCGCATCTCGGAGGCGATCACTGCCGTGGAGGAGGCGAGACGCGCGACCTCGTTGGCGGTCTCGATCGCCTGGTTGCGGTTGTGGTGCTCGTCCTCGCTCTTGTCCCCGGTGCGCTTCTTGTCGGAGCGCTTGTTGGACTGAGCCGTCTTCTCGGCGATCTTGGCCCGGGATGCTCCGGCCGTCGTCGTGCCTCCCTCGCCGACGACCGCGGTCGCGTCCTCGCCGGCCTGGATCTTCTCGGCGATCCGGGTGCGGTTCTTGGCGTCCGAGATCTTGGCCGCGATCTTGCCGACGGCGTAGACGCCGCCCGCGATCGCCGCGGCGATGCCGATGCCCCAGCCGATCGGGTTGCTGACGATGAGCAGGGCGCCGGCGGCGATGCCGAGCACGCCGAGCGCCGTCTTGAGGACGCCGACGCCCAGCTTGAACTTCTCCGCGCTGAGCACCGCGGGCTTCCAGGAGCTCTTGCCGCGCTCGCTGTACATCTCCTTGGAGCGGCCCCAGGTCAGGCGGCAGAGCTTCTGGATCGCCTTGCCGCTGCGCCACAGCCCCTGCGCCGTCTGGAGGGAGCCGACCGCGACACCGAGCCCGCCCGCGGCGACGCCGAGGCCGACGTTGCCGGCGCCGGCCGCCATCGACTTCGCGACGTTGGCGCTGCCCGCGCTCGCCAGGTAGCCCATCTCGACGCCGCCCTTGGCGATGCTGGCGGCGCCGGTCACGGCCTGCATGCCCTGGTTCTTGCCCTTGCGGCCGGCGAGGTTCCACATGCCCTCGTCGTGGTAGTCGACCGCCTCTGCCGCCATGTTGTCCGCGTTGTTGAGGCCCATCATCGCGTCTGCGGTGGTGAGGACGCCCGCAGCGCCGCCGGTCAGCCCACCCAGCATCGGGGTGGCGGCCGAGCCGAACTGGCCGGCCGCTCCGGCGCCGGTCATGACGCCGGCGACCACGCCACCCTTGCCGCCCTCCACCTTCGTCGAGGGCAGCGCGCCGCCCTTGCCCTTGAAACCGGGGGGCGGTGGGGGCGGCGGGGCGAGCGGCTTCGGCTTCGGCGGCGCGGCCGCCTCGGGCGCGGCGCCCTGCTCGGGCTTCTTCTTGCTCGAGCCGAAGAGACGGGAGAAGAACCCGTCGCGCCGGATCGTCTGTGCGGTGTTCACGCTGCGGACGATCGCTGCGTGCGCCCTCGGCGAGACGCCGGGCGCGACCGTGCGGTTCGCAGCGCTCTCCGGCTGGAGGGTGTGCGCGAGCTCGTGGGCCAGCACCCGGTCGCCGCCGGGCGTGCCAGGGGCGTACTGCTTGCTGCCGAAGAAGATGTCCTTGCCGGTCGTGAACGCGCTCGCGGAGACCGCGCTGTTGAGCTTCGCGGAGTGGGCGTCGTCGTGGATGCGCACGGACGAGAAGCTGGTGTTGAACGCCGTCTCCATGCGCCGGCGTACGTCGGCGTCGAGGGCGCGACCGGAGCCACGGCGGGACTCGATCGCGTCCGAGGTCCCGGCGTCCAGGGCGCCGCCCTCGTAGCCCACGACGGGTGCGCCGCTCGGCGGCGCCGGGCTGCGACGTACGTCGCCCCGCGAAACGGTGGAGTGGTCGCAGCCGGGACCGTGCGTGTGGGTGTCGTTGCCCTCGAGCCGGCGCAGCCGGGCCAGCGCGGTGTCGGCCATGGCGTCGGCGTCGGACTCGGCGCGGTCCTCGGCGTGGCCCACCATGAGCGGGATCGGCGCGATCGCGGCACCCATGGGCTCGACCGGTGCCGGCTGTGGAGCAGCCTGCTCCGCCTCCGGGGTCGCGTGCGTGGGACCGGTCACCGTCGCATTCTCCTCCTGCGGGTGCCCGCCGTCTGCCGAACGCGGCCGAGCAGGGCTATTTGCCCACTGGTCAAGACCGGTTCGGCAACCCCGCCGGAGGTCGTCGGCCGAGCTTCAGGTGCTCCCGGTGCACGGCGTCGGTGACGTGGCGCATGCCGAGCGGCACGCCCTCGGCGACCGCGGCGTACACGGAGGTGAGGACCATGTTGCGGATGTCGCCGCCGGCGAGCTCGACCGCGCCGGCGAGCCGTTCGACGTCGACCGGGTCGGCGGGGTCGGTCTCGAGCCCCTCCAGGTGGTGGCGCCACAGGCGCTGCCGGGTCGGCTCGTCCGGCTCGGGGAAGGCGACCATGAAGTGCAGCCGGCGGGCGAACGCTGGGTCGATGTTGCCGCGCAGGTTGCTGGCCAGCACGGTGATGCCGTCGAACTGCTCCATCCGCTGGAGCAGGTAGGCGATCTCCTGGTTGGCGTAGCGGTCCTTGGCGTCCTTGACCTCGGAGCGGGAGCCGAAGAGGGCGTCCGCCTCGTCGAAGAACAGCACGGCGTTGGTCGCCTCGGCCTCGACGAAGACGCGCTCCAGGTTCTTCTCGGTCTCCCCGATGTACTTGTCCACGATCGAGGAGAGGTCGACCTGGTAGAGGTCCATGCCGAGGGAGTCGGCGACGACGTGCGCGGCCAGCGTCTTGCCGGTGCCCGGGGGACCGGAGAAGAGGGCGCAGATGCCGATCCCCTTGCCGCCCTTGCCGTGCAGCGGGCCCATCGCGGTGACCTCGTCGCGGTAGCGCGCCCAGTCCAGCAGCCGCTGGACCTCGCTGAGCGCCGCGGCCGGCAGCACCAGGTCGTCGAGGGTGACCGAGGAGCCGGCGTTCGCGCGCACGCTGCGGCCCCGGCTCAGCTCGCGGGCGGAGTGGCGCACCCGCTCGGCGGAGACGCCGTCCTCGCCGTGCAGCGCGGCCGTGGTGGTCGCGTGCCGGCTCACGATCGAGATCTGCTCGGGCGACAGCGGCATGCCACTGACCTCGCGGCTGGCCGCCGCGTCGCCCAGCACGGGCTCCCACAGCGACTGGCGCTCCGCGACCGAGAGCCGGGGTGCGTGCACGGTCAGCGGCAGGTCGGCCGGCCACAACGGGTCCCACGGCTCGGCACTGACGGCGATGACCGGGACGGCCGAGCGTGTGTAGATGTCGGCGCGGGCGCGCTCGGCGCCGACGAGCACGACGACGCTGCCGGCGAGCCCGCCCTCGAGCAGGATCTCCAGCACCGCCTGGTCGACGGGTGTGGCCGGGTCGAGGCGGGCCAGGTCGGCCACCAGGTGCGCCACCCCGAGCCGCCGGCACGCCGCGGTCGCCAGGGCCGCGCCGGCGCCGGCCCCGGGTGCGTGCACCCAGACCAGCCGCTGCCCCGAGCCGAGGGCGGTCGCGACCAGGTCGGTGCCCTCGACGTCGACGGGTACGGCGTCGAGCAGGAGCGTCAGCAGCCGTCGTGGCGGCAGCTCGTCGCCGGAGAGCTGGGCGGCGACCCGGTCGGCCAGCACCACCCGGCGGCTGAGCAGGACGTCGGTGCCCGAGGTGTCGACCAGCCCGTAGTGCACCAGCGGCGAGCGCGGTCCGAGGTGGGCGCGGGCGGCGCGGGCGTCGGCGGGCAGCCCGGCGACCTCCAGGGCGATCGCCACGCTCGGTCGGGCCGGGCCGGCGTCACCGGACAGCAGGCCCAGCAGCAGGTGGCCGCTGACGCTCTGGTCGGCCAGGGCCGCGACCTCGAGGATCGCCGTGTCGGTCGGGGAGAGCCCGAACTGGTGGGCGATGGTGCCGAGGGTCGCCTCGAGGTCGACGTCGGGCGTCTCCGGCGCGACCGCGGCCAGCGCCGCCTCCGCGGTGGCCGCCGACGTCCAGCCCGCGTCGGCGCGCCGTGCCACGGCGTTGGCCAGCCGGACCGAGAGCGTCTCCACGTCCGTCAGGATTCCACGCTCCCCGGGTCAGCGCAGCAGAAGTACGACGCCGGCGCACCCGCACGCCCAGAGCACGCTCGTGAACGTGCCGATGATGAAGCGCTCGGCCGCGCCGGTGGGGGCGCCGCCGGTCTCGGCTGCCCGGAGCTCCGGATAGCGGCCCAGGCCCTTGAGGGCGAGCACCAGCGCCAGCCCCTCGGGCCAGCCGGCGACCAGCGTCGCGAAGATCGTCACCCGCTCGAGCGCCCCGATCCAGGTGCCGCCGCGGAGCACCTGCCCGGCCCGCCGCAGCGAGTCCGCCGGCGGCTCGCGCCGGTCGACCAGGTCGAAGACGAGGGCCGTCAGCGGCCCGCCTCCGGCGACCGCGAGCGCCCCGGCCAGTGCCACGAGCGCCGTCGTCGCACCGCTGCCCTCGACGGCGACCGGGTCGGGCACGGCCGCCACCAGGGCCGCGGCGACCAGCAGCACCAGCGTCGCCGGTGCCCAGATCCGGCGGCCGGACGCCGTCCAGGCCGGCAGGCTCGTGAGCACCCCGAAGCCCAGCAGCACGAGCGTCAGGGCGCCCCAGTTCTCAGGCGTCATGGCTCTCAGGAGTCATCGGCGACCCCTCCTTTCCCGATCAGGTGGTGCGTGAGCCCGGCGACCAGCTCGTGGGCGCGGCGGCCCTCGACGATGCCGGCAGCCTGGGCCCGTTGGCTCACGGCCGACTGGCTGATCCCGAGCCGCTCGCCCACCTCGGCGTACGACAGGCCCTCGGCGACCAGGTCGGCCACCTCCCAGCCGCGGCTGCTGCGGCGGGCGAGCACGGCCGCCCAGAGCCAGATCGTGGTCTCGAGCGCGCGGGCGGCGGGGTCGTCCCCGACCACCCGGGTGTGCCAGGGGCTGGTCTTGGCGGCGGTCACCGCGCTCCGCGCGTGGAGGTACGCCGGGCCGCGCCCTGCGCGGGTGTGGTCGGGGAGCGGCTCCTCGACCACTCCGACCCCGACGCCGATGTTCCAGCCGTCGGCGCGCAGCAGCCGCTCGACCGTGTCGGCGACCGCGGTGCCGTCGTCCAGGACGCCCTGGAGCTCGTCGCCCACGGTGCGCTCGAAGCCGAGCCGGGCGGGCACGGCGGCGAGCCCGGCGAGCATCTCGGGGATCCGGTCCGGGCTGGTCCGGCTCCCGCGCTGGTCCACGGTCAGGACCACGACGGGGGTGGTCATGCCTCGAGGTTAGTTCAGGGGAAAACCTTATGCAAGATAGATGAAGGCTATTTCCTTATCGACGGCCGATGATGCCGACGACCGGCGGCGCCTTCTGGTCCACGACCGAGACCCGGAAGCCGCCCTCCTGGAGCGCGGAGGACGCCTTGCGCACGATGTTGGGCACCAGCTCGGGCCGGTTGGCGTCGAAGAAGAGGTAGACGGCACCGCCCGGCAGCACCCGCTCGTGCAGCAGCGCGACCTCGTCGGCGCAGGAGCGGATCCAGAAGAGGTTGACGTTGAACGCGAAGACCTTGTGCAGCCGCTTCACGGGGACCCGGAGTGTCGCGAGGTCGATCTGGCGCACGGTCAGCCGGCCGGTCTCGACGAAGCGGGCACCGCGGCGCTTGGTGCGGTCGACGCCGGACTCCGAGCGGTCGATCGCGAAGACCTTGCCGGTCTCGAGCTTCTCGCAGATCGCCTCCGCGCCGAACCCGGGGCCACAGCCGATCTCCAGGACGTGGTCCGCCGGCTGGACGTCCATCAGGTCCACCGCCCACCGGATCCGTGGGGGGATCGTCTGTACCGCCATGCCCACAGACTGCCAGACCGTCGGCGCCGAGTCAGGCACCGCCGAGCCGGAAGGCAGCTGCCGGTAGGTTGGCGCGCGTGATCAAGGTGGGAGTGCTCGGCGCACGCGGACGGGTCGGCACCGAGGTGTGCCGCGGGGTCGAGGAGGCCGACGGCCTCGAGCTGGTCGCCGCGATCGACGCGGGCGACGACATCGACGGGCTGGTGAGTGCGGGCGCCGAGGCGGTCGTCGACTTCACGCACCCCGACGTGGTGATGGACAACCTCGAGTTCTGCATCGACCACGGCATCCACGCCGTGGTGGGGACGACCGGGTTCGACGACGCCCGTCTCGACACGCTGCGCGGCTGGTTGGCCGATGCCCCGTCGACCGGCGTCCTGATCGCCCCCAACTTCTCGATCGGCGCGATCCTGATGATGCGCTTCGCGGTGGCGGCCGCGCCCTACTACGAGTCCGTCGAGGTCGTCGAGCTGCACCACCCGACCAAGGCCGACGCGCCCTCCGGCACGGCACGTCGTACGGCGGAGCTGATCGCCGCCGCGCGCCGCGAGGCCGGCCTCGGCCCGGTCCCGGACGCCACCAGCACGGGCCTCGACGGCGCCCGCGGCGCCGACGTCGACGGCATCCGGGTCCACGGCCTGCGGATCCGCGGCCTGGTCGCCCACCAGGAGGTGCTGCTCGGCGGTCCGGGGGAGACCCTGACCATCCGGCACGACTCGCTGGACCGGGCCTCCTTCGTCCCGGGCGTGCTCACCGGCCTGCGCGCCATCGCCGACCACCCGGGCCTGACGGTCGGGCTCGAGCACTTCTTGGAAATCGACTGAGCTTGGACATCGACTGAGGTTCAGGTTCCTGCATTGCAGGAACCTGCGCGTACCCCCGCGTTCCACCTCTCGTTGAGAGCGACGAGGCTGCGGTCCACGCAGCCCTCCTCAACGACGAGAAGGACCTCTCATGCGCACGATCTCGGGACTGGCCGCCACCGCGGCCCTGGCCGTCGTGGCCGTCGGCACCCAGGCCGTCGGAGCCGCTGCCGGCGCCGCACCTGCCTCGCTGGAGACCGAGTCGACGACCTATCGGGTCGTCGACGTGATCACCGATGCCGACGGCACCACCCACACGCGCATGGTGCGCAGCTACGAGGGGCTGCCGGTCATCGGCGGTGACCGCGTCGTGCACCGCGGCCCCGCCGGCGCCGCCCGGGGCGTGAGCCAGACCCTCGAGACCCCGCTGAGCCTCGCCACCACCCCGCTCGTCGCCGCCACGTCCGCCGCGACCAATGCCCTTGCCAAGGCGCCCGCCACCCGCGACATCACGGGCGCGAAGGAGGAGTCCTCGCGGCTCGTCGTCGACGCCACCTCCGGCACCGGCCGACTCGCCTGGGAGGTCGTCTCCGGCGGCACCCAGGACGACGGGACGCCCAGCCGGCTCGCCACGTACGTCGACGCCCGCACCGGCAAGGTGCTGTGGCGCGAGCAGCAGATCGAGACCGTCGACGGCTCCGGCCAGTCGCTCTACTCCGGGACCGTGCCGCTCCAGCTGACGCAGTCGGGCTCGACGTACCAGCTCAAGGACCCGACCCGCGGCAACACCTACACGACCGACCTGAACAACAAGGAGGACTCGCTCGTCTGCCAGATCTTCGGATCGGGCTGCAAGGCGGGCACGCTCTTCACGAGCCCCGACACGTCCTTCGGCAACGGCGCGACCAGCAGCCGTGAGTCGGCCGCCGTCGACGCGCAGTACGGCACGAACATGACCTGGGACTTCTACAAGACCACCTACGGTCGCAACGGGATCTTCGGCGACGGCAGCGGCTCCTACAACCGGGTCCACTACGGCAACGGCTACGTCAACGCCTTCTGGGACGGCACCAAGATGACGTACGGCGACGGCGACGGCACCAGCTACGGCCCGCTCGTCTCGCTCGACGTCGCCGGTCACGAGATGTCGCACGGCGTCACCGAGCACTCCGCCAACCTGACGTACGACGGGGAGTCCGGCGGCCTCAACGAGGCGACCTCCGACATCTTCGGCACCATGGTCGAGTTCTTCGCGGCCAACCCGAACGACGTCGGCGACTACCTGATCGGCGAGGAGTTCGACCTGGCCAACCACGCCGGCTTCCGCCGGATGGACAACCCGGCCGCCGACGGCGACTCGCTCAACTGCTGGTCCTCGAACGCCGGCAACGTCGACGTCCACTACTCCTCGGGCATCGGCAACCACTTCTTCTACCTGCTGGCCGAGGGGTCGGGCGCGAAGACCATCAACGGGGTCTCCTACAACAGCCCGACCTGCAACGGCTCCACCGTCAGCGGCATCGGTCGCGACGACGCGGCCAAGATCTGGTACCGCGCCCTGACGGTCTACATGACCTCCAGCACCGACTACCACGGTGCTCGGACGGCGAGCCTGAACGCTGCTCGTGACCTGTTCACCCAGGGCAGCGTTCAGTACAACGCGGTCGCCACGGCCTGGAGCGCTGTCGGCGTGAGCTGACCCTCTGGGAGACCGCGAGCGGGCCCGCACCGACCACGTCGGTGCGGGCCCTGCTGTACCTAGGGCTCGACCTGGATTTCGACGCGCCCGTCGCGGCTTCGCGAGCTCAGCCGCGGGGCTTGCTCAATCTCCCCGTCGCCACGCCGTGCCCGACTTCGTCGGTCAGGGCTCGACCTGGATTTCGACGCGCCCGTCGCGGCTTCGCGGGCTCAGCCGCGGGGCTTGCTCAATCTCCCCGTCGCCACGCCGTGCCCGACTTCGTCGGTCACGGCTCGACGGTGACCTTGATCGCCTCGCCCTTCTTGACGATGTCGAAGGCCGACAGCACGTCGTCGAGCGGCACGTGGCGGGTGATCAGGTCCTTGACCGGGACCTGGCCGGTGGAGATGTACTCCAGCGCCCGCTTGTTGTGCTCCGGGGCCGAGCCGTTGGCGCCATGGATGTGCAGCTGGCGGTAGTGCACCAGGTTGGAGTCGCACTTGATGAAGGGGTCGTTCTTCGGCAGCCCGCCGAAGAACGAGATCCGGCCGTTGCGCGCGGCCATCGAGATCGCCTGCTCCTGGGTGACGTTCGCGGCGGTCGCCGTGATCACGACGTCCGCACCCCGGCCGCCCGTCAGCTCCATGACCCGCTCGACGACGTCGACCTCGGCGCCGTTGATGGTCTCGTCCGGCTTCACGGCGTCGGCCGACATCGCGAGGCGCTCGGCGTTGACGTCGACGAGGTAGATGGCGCCTGCCTGGTGGACACCGCGGGCGATCCGGATGTGCATGCACCCGATCGGGCCGGCGCCGAAGACGACGACGGTGTCGCCGGCCTCGATGCCGAGCAGCTCCTGGGCGTTGATCGCGCACGCGAAGGGCTCGGCGGCCGACGCCTCGTCGTACCCGACGTTGTCGGGGATCCGGTTGAGGCCGTCGACCTTGAGCACCTGCTTCGGGACGATCATGTACTCGGCGAAGCCGCCGTCGTACTGGTAGCCGACCGAGGTCTGGTTCTGGCAGACCGCCATCCAGCCCTTGCGGCACTCGTGGCACTCACCGCAGGGGACCGCGGCGATGACCTGCGCACGGTCGCCGACCGCCCACTCGACACCGAACTGGGCGCCGTACGTCGCGTTGACGTCGGCGCCGACCTCGACGACCTCGCCGGCGATCTCGTGACCGATGGTGCGCGGCGGGGTGAGGTTCTGGTGGCCGTTGTGGAAGATCTTCACGTCGGTGCCGCAGGTCGAGCAGTTGCGCACCCGCAGCTTGACCTCGTCGGGCCCGCACACGGGCTCGGGCACCTCCTCGAGGCGGACGTCCTCGGGTGCGTAGAAGCGCAGGGCCTTCATCGGTCTCTCCTCCAGGGGGCTCGGTTCGACGCTCGACTGTAGCGTATTTGTGTGGAGATAGGCCCGGTCGTGTTGGTTTGAACCCTTGACTCGGGCAATTCCGGCGGCATATAAACACATTCAAAGATTCCGGTGATCGGCGTCACAGCGCGTCGGTCCGGTCGAGAGAAGGTGCGATGACCACCACGGCAGCTCCGGAGACCCCCGCCCGCCAGCGGGTGAGCGCGCGGGTCCACGTCCAACGCGTGGGGACGTTCCTGTCGAACATGATCATGCCCAACATCGGCGCGATCATCGCGTGGGGCCTGATCACGGCGTTCTTCATCCCCGACGGGTGGATCCCCAACGAGAAGATCGCGACGATGGTCGGGCCGACCATCTACTACCTGTTGCCGATCCTGATCGCCTACACCGGCGGCAAGCTCGTCTACGAGACCCGCGGCGGCGTCGTCGGCGCGATGTCCGTGATGGGCGTGATCATGGCGACCAGCGACCCGATCTTCCTCGGGGACGGGGGCACCGGCTCGCCGATGTTCCTCGGCGCGATGATCATGGGCCCGCTCACTGCCTGGGGGATGAAGCGCCTCGACGCGCTGTGGAGCCACCGGATCAAGCCGGGCTTCGAGATGCTCGTCAACAACTTCTCCGCCGGCATCTTCGCCGGCCTGATGGCGATCGCGAGCATGTTCCTGCTGGCCCCGGTGCTCCGCAAGGTCATCGAGTGGCTCGGTGACGCGGTCAACTTCCTGGTCGACCACGACCTGCTGCCCTTCACCTCGGTCTTCATCGAGCCGGCGAAGGTGCTCTTCCTCAACAACGCCATCAACCACGGCGTGCTGACGCCGCTCGGCATCCAGGAGGCCGCGGACAAGGGCCAGTCGGTGCTCTTCCTCCTCGAGGCGAACCCCGGCCCGGGCCTCGGCCTGCTGATGGCCTACACCGTCTTCGGCCGCGGCATCGCCAAGGCGTCGGCCCCCGGTGCGGCCGTCATCCAGTTCTTCGGCGGCATCCACGAGGTCTACTTCCCGTACGTCCTCATGAAGCCGAAGATGATCCTCGCGACGATCGCGGGCGGCATGACCGGTGTCTTCCTGCTGACGCTCTTCGACGTCGGCCTGCGCGCCCCGGCCGCCCCCGGGTCGATCATCGCGGTCTACGCCCAGACCCCGGGCGGCGACTTCGCCGGGATCACGGTCGGCGTCTTCGGCGCCGCGCTGGTGTCGTTCCTCGTCGGCGCGCTGCTGCTCAAGACCGACAAGTCCACCGACGACGGTGACCTGGTCGGGGCGACCGGCGCGATGGAGTCGATGAAGGGCAAGAGCTCGGTCGCCTCCGCGATCCTCACCTCCAACGCCGTCGGCGCCGGTCGGGTCCGCTCGATCGTCTTCGCCTGCGACGCCGGCATGGGCTCCTCCGCGATGGGCGCCTCGGTGCTGCGCAAGAAGGTCCACGACGCCGGCTTCACCGACGTCACGGTGGTCAACCAGGCGATCTCGAACCTGCGCGACGACCACGACATCGTCGTGACCCACGAGGACCTCACCGAAAGGGCCCGGCAGCAGACGCCGTCGGCGGTGCACGTGTCGGTGGAGAACTTCATGGCCAGCCCGCGCTACGACGAGGTCGTCGAGCTGGTCCGGGCCCGCAACGCGATCGCCGGTACGGCGCCCGCGGCCGCGGACGAGCCGGAGCCGGACTCGGCTGGCGGCCTGCTGGCCGAGGAGTCGATCGTCCTCGACGGCGGCACGGCCACCCGCGACGACGCGATCACCCGGGCCGGCGAGCTGCTGGTCGCCGCCGGGGCCGTCGACGCGGCGTACGTCGCGGCGATGCACGAGCGGGAGGGGTCGGTGTCCACGGCGATGGGCAACCTGCTCGCCATCCCGCACGGCACGAACGAGGCCAAGGCCGGCGTGCAGCGCACGGCGCTGTCCTTCGTCCGCTACCCGGACGGCATCGACTGGAACGGTCGGGAGGTCAAGTACGTCGTGGCGGTCGCCGCCCTCGGCAACGAGCACCTCAAGCTGATGGCCCGCCTGGCGCAGGTCTTCACCGACCCCGACCAGGTGCGCCGCCTCGACACGGCCAACTCGCCCCTCGACGTGCTCGAGGTGCTCGGGGAGGTCCAGCCCGTCTGAGCTAGAGCAGACGGACCAGCGCCGCGGCCAGCGCGGCGCCGAACACCACCACGAGGAAGGGCGCGCGCAGCAGGAGCAGCACGACGGCGACTCCGAGGCCGAGGGCACGAGCATCGATCACGAGCTCGTGCCCTCGGCTGAACACCTGCACGGCGATCAGCGCCGCGAGCAGGGCGACGGGGATGTAGTCGGCGACGCGCTCGACCAGCGGCCGCTCCAGCACCCGCGGCGGGACGGACAGCCCGGCCAGCTTGAGCAGGTAGCACCCGACGCCCGTGATCGCCACGGCCACCCAGATCATCTGAGGACCCCCGCGAGCAGGGCCACGGCGGCCGCCGCGAGGACGGGTACGCCGGCGGGCACGACCGGCACGGTCCCGAGCGCGACCGCGGCGGCGACGACGGCGACCAGCTGGTTGCGCCGGTTGCGGAGCCGCGGCCAGAGCAGGGCCAGGAACGCGGCGCCGACGGCGGCGTCCAGGCCGTAGGTGCGCGGGTCTCCGATCGCGTTGCCGGCGACCGCGCCGGCGAGGGTCGCGAGGTTCCAGAGCACGAAGACCGAGACGCCGGTGGTGAGGAAGCCGAGGCGCGCAGCCGGGGTCGTCTCGCGGGTCACCGACATCGCGGTCGACTCGTCGATGAGCACCTGGGCCGCCGCCGCCCGCCGCCAGCCGCGCCAGTCGAGCAGGGGAGCGAGGCGCAGGCCGTAGAGGGTGTTGCGGGTGCCGAGCAGCATGGCGGTCAGGGCGCCGGAGATCGGGGCGCCGCCGGCCGCGACCACGCCGACCAGGGCGAACTGGCTGGCCCCGGTGAAGACCAGGAACGACAGCGCGCAGGTCTGCGCGACCGAGAGGCCGGCCGCGACGGAGACGGCGCCGAAGCCCACGCCGTACGCCCCGGTGGCGATGCCGACGCCGAGGCTGTCGCGGATGATCGCGGAGCGCTCGCGCGGGTCGAGCGGGGCGTCGGTCACCCCGGAGAGGCTAGTGGGTCAGTGTCGCCGGACCCGGACCGGCCGCGGCCGGTGCTGGAAGTCGTGGAGCAGCACGTAGTTCAGGAGCAGGCCAGCCAGCAGGCCCCAGCCCAGGCCCGCGCCGACCAGCGTCGGCGTGCCGGTCGCGTGGACCAGCCAGATGCCGGACAGGACCCCGACGACGAGGGCGGTGACGACGACGAGCGTGCGGTGCAGCCGTGGCAACGGACCGAACATGACCTGTCCCCGATCTGGAATGGATATCCATCCTGACCCTTGGTGCCCAGAAATCAAGAGGTTCAGCCTGTGAGTGCGGTGTGCAACCGGACCTGCTTGAGCAGGGTGCTTCCCGAGCCGTCGAGGTCGAGCTCGCGGTGGGCCCCGTCGGCCGCCCACCCGGCCTCGGTGAGGAACGCGCGCAGGCCGTCGTCGCCGGCCGTCGACCAGAGCACGGCGCGCTCGAAGCGGTCGGCGACGAGGGTGTCGGCAGCCGCTTGGAGCAGCCGGGAGCCGTGACCCTTGCCGCGCTCTGCCGGGTCGATCGTGACCTCGGACAGCTCGGCGTCGACGATGGGGTCGCAGTCGGGGTCGCTGGCCGGCGAGGTGATGGCGAAGCCGACGACGCGGTTGCGCTCGAGCGCCACGAGCACGCGGTTGCGGGCGTCGCCGGGCCGGGAGAGCGATGCGTGCCAGGCGCCGGCCGCGGCCTCGACGTCGGTGGGGAGCGCGTCGGCCGGCACGACGCCGGCGTACATCTCGCGCCAGCTGCGCAGCTGGAGCTCCGCGATCGCGGGGGCGTCGTCGGACCAGGCGATGCGGACCGACACGTCACTCATGCCCGCCATCCTGTCAGCACCTCGCGCTGTTACACGGCATCGCTCGACATGCGCGGATCTGTAACAGATGCTGGTAGCGTCCGAGCATGGCGACCAGCACGGCCTTCGACGACCTCCTTGCCGACGACGGGCGGGTCGAGCCGCGCGACGAGATGCCGGACGCCTACCGCCGCACGCTGGTCCGCCAGGTCGCCCAGCACGCGCACTCCGAGATCATCGGGATGCAGCCGGAGGGCAACTGGATCAGCCGGGCGCCGAGCCTGCGCCGCAAGGCGATCCTGATGGCGAAGGTGCAGGACGAGGCCGGCCACGGGCTCTACCTGTACGCCGCCGCCGAGACGCTCGGCGTCGAGCGAGCCGACCTGCTCGACCAGCTGCACACCGGCCGGCAGAAGTACTCCTCGATCTTCAACTACCCGACGCTGAGCTGGGCGGACGTGGGCGCGATCGGCTGGCTGGTCGACGGCGCCGCGATCGTCAACCAGGTGCCGCTGTGCCGGTGCTCCTACGGGCCCTACGCGCGCGCCATGGTGCGGGTCTGCAAGGAGGAGTCCTTCCACCAGCGGCAGGGCTTCGAGATCCTGCACACCCTCGCGCACGGCACCCCCGAGCAGCGGGCGATGGCGCAGGACGCCGTCGACCGCTACTGGTGGCCGTCGCTGATGATGTTCGGCCCGCCCGACGACAGCTCGCCGAACTCGGCGCAGTCGATGGCCTGGGGCATCAAGCGGTTCTCGAACGATGACCTGCGGCAGCGCTTCGTCGACATGACGGTGCCGCAGTCGGAGGTCCTCGGGCTGACGCTGCCCGATCCCGACATCCGCTGGAACGAGGAGCGCGGCCACTACGACTTCGGGCCGATCGACTTCACCGAGCTCGGCGAGGTGATCGCCGGCAACGGACCCTGCAACCGCGACCGGATGGCGCACCGCGTGGGTGCCCACGAGGACGGCGCCTGGGTGCGCGACGCGGCCACCGCCTACGAGGCGAAGCGGGCTGCGCGCACCGCGGGTGCGGCATGACCACCGGCTGGCCGCTCTGGGAGGTCTTCGTCCGCTCGCGGCGCGGGCTCTCGCACACGCACGTCGGGTCGCTGCACGCCCCCGACGCCGAGCTGGCGCTGCGCAACGCGCGCGACGTCTACACCCGCCGCCAGGAGGGTGTCTCGCTCTGGGTGGTGCCGTCGTCGGAGATCGTCGCCTCGGACCCGGGGGAGCGCGACTCGTTCTTCGACCCCGCCGACGACAAGGTCTACCGGCACCCGACCTTCTACGACGTCCCGGACGGGGTCGAGCACCTGTGAGCGATCTCTTCCCGTACGTCCTGGGGCTGGCCGACGACGCGCTCGTCTCCGCGCAGCGGATGGGCTGGTGGATCAGCCGTGCGCCCGAGCTCGAGGAGGACCTCGCGCTCGCCAACATCGGGCTCGACCAGCTGGGCCAGGCCCGGTCGCTGCTCTCGTACGCCGGCACCGTCGAGGATGCCGGCCGCTCCGAGGACGACCTGGCCTACCTGCGCGACGACCGCGAGTTCCGCAACGTCTGGCTCGTCGAGCGACCGCAGACCGACTTCGGGGTCGCGATGGCGCGCCTGCTGGTCTTCTCGGCCTACCAGGGCGAGCTCTACGCCGCACTCGCCCGCAGCGACGACCCGACGCTGGCCGCGATCGCGGCGAAGGCCGTGAAGGAGGTCGCCTACCACCGCGACCACGCGCGGCTGTGGACCCTGCGGCTGGGCGACGGCACCGAGGAGTCGCACGACCGCGTGCAGGCGGCGCTCGAGGGGGAGTGGCCGCACGTCGAGGAGCTCTTCGCGCCCGTCGAGGGCGCGGTCGTGGACCCGTCGACCCTGCGGGACGCGACGCTCACGCGCATCGAGGCCGTCATCGGCGAGGCGACCCTCACCGTCCCGCAGGTCGCGCCGGCCATCGGTGGCGGACGTCGGGGCCTGCACACCGAGCACCTCGGCCACCTGCTCGCCGAGATGCAGCACCTGCACCGCTCGCACCCGGGGGCGACGTGGTGACGGCGGAACGCTCGGCCGCGTGGAAGATCGCCGCCGACCTGCCCGACCCCGAGCTGCCGGTGGTGACCATCGCCGACCTCGGGATCCTGCGTGACGTGACCGAGGACGACCAGGGTCGCGTGCACGTGCAGATCACGCCGACGTACTCCGGTTGTCCCGCGATGGAGACGATCAGCACGGACCTGGTCGACGCGCTGACCTCCGCCGGCTACCAGCACGTCGACGTCGAGTTCGTGCTCGCCCCGGCCTGGACGACGGACTGGATGACCGAGGAGGCGAAGGGCAAGCTGGCGGCGTACGGCGTCGCCCCGCCCGGCCCGGTGGGTGGCCCGATCGCTCTGGAGCTGTCCGTGCGCTGCCCGCAGTGCGGTTCGCTGGACACCCGCGAGTCGAGCCGCTTCGGGTCGACGGCGTGCAAGTCGCTCTGGGTGTGCCGCGCGTGCCGGGAGCCGTTCGACCACTTCAAGGCTCACTAGTGGCAGCGACCTTCCACGCGCTGCGGGTCGCGGCGATCGACGAGCTGACCGACGACGCGGTCGCGCTCACGTTCGAGGTGCCGCCCGACCTCGCCGACGAGTTCGTCTACACGCCGGGCCAGCACCTGAACATCCGCGGCGGCGACGACGTACGCCGCTCCTACTCGATCTGCACCGCGCCCTCCTCGGGCCGGCTCCGGATCGGGGTCAAGCGGCTGCCGGGCGGTGCCTTCAGCGAGGGCGTGCTGTCGACCCTGTCCGTCGGCGACACGCTCGACGTGATGACGCCGGCCGGCCGGTTCACCACCGCGCTCGACCCGGCGGCGTCGCGACACTGCGTGGTGGTCGCCGCCGGCTCCGGGATCACGCCCGTGCTCTCGATCGTGACCGCCGTCCTGGAGGCCGAGCCGTCCTCGTCGGTCACGCTCGTCTACGCCAACCGCACGCACCGCACCGTGATGTTCCTCGACGAGGTGCACGACCTGAAGGACCGCTACCCGGACCGGCTCCAGATCGTGCACGTGCTCTCGCGGGAGGCCTCCGACGTCGAGCTCCTGTCGGGGCGTCTGGACGGCGAGCGGCTGCGTGCGATCGCCGCGGCGCTGCTGCCCGACGCCGCGTCGGCGCAGTGGTTCCTGTGCGGGCCGCAGCAGATGCTCGTCGAGCTGCGCGCGACGGTCGCCGACCTCGGGGTCCCGGACGCGCAGGTGCACAGCGAGCTCTTCCACGCCGACCCGGTCCCGCGGGCGCCGGTCGCCGACCTCGCCGGTGCGGTCGACGGTGCCGCGCAGGTCACGGTCCGACTCGGCGGCCGGTCCTCGTCGTTCGACCTCCGGCCCGACGGCGAGCCGGTGCTGGACGCGGCGGTCGCCGTACGCTCCGACCTGCCGTTCGCCTGCAAGGGCGGCGTCTGCGGCACCTGCCGGGCGCGGCTGGTCGCCGGCACCGTCGCGATGGACGCCAACTACGCCCTCGAGCCGGACGAGATCGAGCGCGGCTACGTGCTCACCTGCCAGGCGCACCCGACGTCTGCCGAGGTCGTGCTCGACTACGACGGCTGAGTGCCCTGCTCGCGCCGCTCGTGCAGGCGCTGCTGGGCGGCCCCCAGGTAGGCGAGGCACGGCGCCTCGGCGCCCGCGTGCTTCTCGGTCAGGTGGAAGATCCACCGGTCCATCGCCGCCAGGTAGCCGTTGTCCTCGCCCGACCGGTGCGTCGACCACTTGCGGTGGCCCTTCGCCGTGCAGGTCGTGCAGGTGATCTTGTAGAGGAACTGCTTGTCCGCGCCGAGGTCGATCTTCACCGTGGCCAGCGGCCCGACCTCGACCGCCGCCTTACGCTCCCGAGCGGACTTGCTCGCCACCATGTCCCACCCCTGTCGTCGTCGGCAGGCGAGCCTACGCCTGGAGCGCGTGCCTCTGGCCCCACCGGCCGTGGCCGGCGGGGTGTGGTCAGCGGAGATGTCGTCCGGAGGGACTGGTCCACAGGAAGTCGGTGGTGCCGGTGCGGACGTAGCTCCAGCCGCCGTGGGTCTTGAGGCGGTGGTGGCCCCGGCAGAGCGGGGCGAGGTTGGCGGACGTCGTCGGGCCGAGCGGCCAAGGCACGATGTGGTCGAGGTCGCAGCCGCGGGACGGGCGCGAGCAGTGCGGGAAGACGCAGGTCGGGTTGAGCAGGATCGCCTGCTCGTGCTGGCGGGGAGTCGGTGCGTAGCGATCGGTGGTCAGCTCGGCGGCGAGGTCGATCACGGGCCTCAGCGTCACCCGGGCGCCGGCGAGGCTGCACCACTCGACGAGCTCGTCGGTGGTCACGATCGAGCGGGTGTTGACGACGTCGACCAGCTCGTGCCCGTCCGGGCGGGTGTGGGCGTAGATGACGATCTCGGTCGCGTGGTCGGCGGAGCCCAGCATGCCGGCGGCCATTGCGCGGCGGTGGTCGATCGGGAGGGTGGGGTCGGTGTCGAGCAGGTCGTGGGCGCGTTCGGAGATCGCCGACTCGAGGGCCAGCGCGGCCGGGAGGTCGAGCAGCCCGTCCACGTGCACGAGCCCGTCGGTCGTCAGCTCGTCCGTGCGGATCCGGAAGTAGCGCTCGTCCGAGCGGGCCAGGCGCTCCGCCTCGACGGCGGCCGGGTCGAGCGCGGCCCGTGCCTTGTCGACCGCCTTCTCGATCTGCGCGTACGAGCAGGAGTGCGCGACGCGGGCGAGGTGGCGGTCGACGTACGCCGCTCCCTCCGGCGGGAGGCACCGCGTCGCCTGGGAGACCTTGCGCGCCTTCCAGACCCGGACCTCCCCGGCGACCACGCGGTCCCAGAGCCGAGGGAGGCGGTGCCGGATCTCGACCGCGTCGCCGAGCAGGGTGCGGCCGGCGTCGGTCGAGAGCCCCAGCGAGAGCGCGAAGTCGGCGATGGCGAACTCCGCCACCGTGGGGGCGCCGTCGCCGGCGATCTGCAGGTCGCGCTCGCCGTACGGGATCGAGAGGTCGACGTCGTCGCCCGGGTGGAGGTCAACCCAGCGGGCCGCCAGCTCGAGCTGGCGCGCCTCGGCGTAGACGACCAGGTCGAGGGTGTCGATGACCTCGCGCAGCACCTCGTCGGCCGGGTCGGCGAAGCCGGCCGGCATCGAGGTGTCGGGTGCTGCGGTCATGGTTCAACCCAAGCACTCGCCACCGACAATCAGATGCTCAGAACCCTTGTTCTGCCCGGGATGTGGACACTTTCGAGAAGTTCTTCGGGTCTATTTTTTTCGCGGTACGTCGCGGGAGGTGGTTTCGAGGCTCGGCGCTAGCGCGCCTCGCACCTCAACCACCGGCTGCAACCCCAGGACGGCGGGTCGATCGGGTGCCACACTGAGCCCGTGACCGACGTCGTCGACCCACCGGCACCGGCGGGCAGCCGGCCCCGAGTCACGCGCCGACGGGTGGCCCTGGGGGTCGTCGGGTTGATCGCGGTCGCCGGCCTCGCCGCAGCCGGCTGGTGGTGGACGCACCCGAGCCTGTTCGATGCACCGGGCAACGTGGTCAGCTACGACAGTGCGACTGTCGGCACGCCCGTGAGCGTCGGCATCACGGTTCCGGGCGCACCCGACGGCGTGGGTGACGTGACCATCACGGACGTCGAGGCCAACCTCGCTCAGAATACGTCGGCGTCGACGATCGCGTTCTCCGTCTGCACGCCCGGTGGTCGGGACGTCATCGGTCTCCTCGAAGGAATCCCCGAGGAGCTGTGCCTCGCCGTACGCCCGGTCACCCACGTGCGGCTCGGATCCGACGACTACCTCCTGATGACCGTCACGCCGACCGAGCCAGGCGTCGTGGACGTGACGAGCTTCGACGTCACCTACCGGTACGGGTCGCACCGGCTCTGGCGGCACGGCACGGACACCACCGGCACGCGCGTCACCATCACCACTCTCTAGTTGCCACCTCGACACCCTGCCTCGGCTTCCGGGGTTTCGAGACGGGCCTGGCGGCCCTCCTCAACCGCCGGAAGGCCGGCTGGCGGTGCCGACCCGAGCGCGCCTCGCGCGGTGACCACCGGGGTCCTAAGGTCGGACGCATGAAGACTCGGAACCTCGGCAGCAGCGGCCTCAAGATCTCGGAGATCGCGTACGGCAACTGGTTGACCCACGGGTCCCAGGTGGAGGAGGACGCGGCGACGGCGTGCGTACGACGCGCGCTGGACGAGGGGATCACCACCTTCGACACCGCGGACACCTACGCGAACACCAAGGCCGAGACGGTTCTGGGCGAGGCGCTGAAGGGCGAGCGGCGCGAGGGGCTGGAGATCTTCACCAAGGTCTACTGGCCGACCGGGCCGGGCGCGCACAACGACCACGGCCTGTCGCGCAAGCACATCCACGAGTCCATCAACGGCAGCCTGGAGCGGCTGCAGACGGACTACGTCGACCTCTACCAGGCGCACCGCTACGACCACGAGACGCCGCTCGAGGAGACGATGGAGGCGTTCGCGGACGTCGTACGCCAGGGCAAGGCGCTCTACATCGGGGTGAGCGAGTGGCGCGCGGACGAGATCCGAGCGGCGCACGCACTGGCCCGCGAGCTGCACGTCCCGCTGGTCTCCAACCAGCCGCAGTACTCGATGCTCTGGCGGGTCATCGAGGCCGAGGTGGTGCCGACGAGCGAGGAGCTCGGGATCGGCCAGGTCGTGTGGTCGCCGATCGCGCAGGGCGTGCTGACCGGCAAGTACCTGCCCGGGCAGGCCGCGCCGGAAGGCAGCCGCGCCACCGACGACAAGGGCGGCGCGAACATGATCAAGCGATGGCTCCAGGACGTCGTCCTCGAGCGGGTGCAGCAGCTGAAGCCGGTCGCCGACGAGGCCGGCCTGTCGCTGGCCCAGCTCGCCGTCGCCTGGGTCCTCCAGAACGACAACGTCTCCGCCGCGATCATCGGCGCCAGTCGGCCCGAGCAGGTCAGCGACAACGTGAAGGCGTCGGGCGTGACGCTGGACGACGCGACGCTGAAGGCGATCGACGAGATCGTCGACCCGATCGTGGAGCGGGACCCGGCGAAGACCCAGTCCCCGGCGAGCCGGGACTTCTAGGACGAGCTAGCGGTCGTAGTCCTCGGGCAGGTGCTGCCCGATGCGGACCCGCGCCTTGGGCAGCCGCATGAACTTCATCTGCATCGACCGGGTCACGGCGTAGTAGGTCAGCCCCTTGGCCGACTGACCGGGGAAGCGCGAGTCGAAGGCCCGACGCAGCCGGAAGCGCAGCAGGACGAGGTCCAGGGCGACCATCACGACGGTGCCCAGCAGCAGTGTGTTGCCGATCCGGGCCAGCGAGGTGTTGCCCGAGTAGCCGAGGATCATCGTCACCAGCAGCAGCGGGATGACCAGCTCGACGAGCGAGAAGCGCGCGTCGACGAAGTCGCGGACGAACCGGCGCTGGGGACCCTTGTCGCGGGCCGGGTAGTAGCGCTCGTCGCCGTCCCGCATCGCCTGGCGGATCGACTTGCTGGACTCCGACCGGGTGGACCGCTGCGCGGCCGCCAGCTCCTTGCGCGTGCGCGGGGCCTTGGCCCGCGCCTTCGCGGCGGCCTCGGCCTCCTTGCGGGTCGGGGTGGGGCGACCCTTGCCACCGACCTTGGTCGGCTGCGGCTCGGGGGCGGACTCGGTCTTGCTGCGACGGAACAACGCGGGGCCTTCACTGGGAGGGACGATTACCGGTCAGACTACCGGCGTCGTCGCCGTCCCTTGCTTTTGCACCTAGGGTTGGCCGCATGGGACTTTGGCAGCGCTTCACGCTCATCTTCCGCTCGAAGGCCAACAAGGCGCTCGACCGTGCGGAGGACCCGAGGGAGACGCTCGACTACAGCTACCAGCGGCAGGTCGACCTGCTCGCGAAGGTACGCCGCGGCGTCGCGGACGTCGCGACCAGCCGCAAGCGCGTCGAGCTCCAGATCAACCAGCTCGAGCAGCAGTCCGCCAAGCTCCAGGACCAGGCCCAGAAGGCCATCACGATGGACCGCGAGGACCTCGCCCGTGAGGCCCTGACCCGCAAGTCCGGCCTCTCCGCGCAGATCGCCGACCTCAAGACGCAGCTCACCCAGCTCCAGGGCGAGGAGGAGAAGCTCGTCCTGGCCCAGCAGCGGCTCCAGGCCAAGGTCGAGGCGTTCCGGACCCGCAAGGAGACGATCAAGGCGACGTACACCGCCGCCGAGGCGCAGACCCGGATCAACGAGGCGATGTCGGGCATCGGCGACGAGCTCGGCGACGTCGGCGCGGCGATCCAGCGGGCCGAGGACAAGACCGCGCAGATGCAGGCGCGCGCAGGCGCCATCGACGAGCTGATCGCCTCCGGTGCGCTCGACGACGTCTCTGCCGTCGGCGGCGGCGACGACATCTCCCGCGAGCTCGACGCGATGAGCTCGCAGGCCGACGTCGAGGCCGAGCTGGCCGCGCTCAAGGGCGGCAGCACGCCGGCGATCGAGTCGACGGGGGCCGCCGACGCCCAGGAGCAGGTCCAGGAGAAGACAGAGGGCGACCCCGCCTGACGCCTTGAGCGACCCCGGAGAATAGGGGCATGGCACACACTCGGTTCGTCGGCGACGCGGGGCTCACCGCCCGGATGACGCTGGTGATGTTCCTGCTCGGCGGTCTCTTCGTCGGGCTGGTCGTCGTCCTGATGTCGGTCTTCTGGAGCTACGGCGGCGTCGGCATCGGGATCCTGATCGGTCTCGGCGGCCTCGGGCTGGTGTGGTTCCAGTGGTACAAGTCCGACACCGTCGCCATGAAGGCGATGGGCGCCCGCGAGGTCAGCCCGCAGCAGGCGCCCGAGCTGCACGACATGGTCGAGCGGCTCTGCGCCCTCGCCGACATGCCGAAGCCCCGGGTCGGCATCGCCGACACCGACCTGCCCAACGCGTTCGCGACCGGACGCTCGCCCGACCGCTCGGTCGTGGTCGTCACGACCGGCATCCTCAAGATGCTCACGGCCGAGGAGCTCGAGGGCGTCCTGGCGCACGAGCTCTCCCACGTCGCGCACCGTGACGTCCTGGTGATGACCTTCGCCTCGTCGGCGGGCATCCTCGCCGGCATGCTGACGCGCGGCGCGCAGTACGGCGCGTTCTTCGGCGGTGGGCGTCGCGACAACAACAACGGCGGACTGCCGGTCTGGCTGGTCGTGCTCGTCGTCAGCCTGGTCACGTACGCCGTCAGCTTCCTGCTCCTCAAGCTGCTCTCGCGCTACCGCGAGCTGTCCGCCGACCGGTCGGGTGCCTACCTCACGATGAAGCCCGAGGCGCTCGCCTCGGCCCTCCAGAAGATCACCGGGGAGATCAACACGATCCCGGACCGCGACCTGCGCGCCTCTCAGCCGATGAACGCGTTCTTCATCGCGCCGGCCGTCAAGGGCGTCTCGCTGCGCACCCTGACCTCCACCCACCCGACCCTCGAGCAGCGGCTCGAGCAGCTCGCGAGCATCCGCGCCGAGCTCAACCGCTCGGCCTGACCGGCCGCCGTCGTGGGTTTCTGGGACGTCGTCACCGGCCGCAGCCGGCCCAAGGCACCGCAGCTCGACTCGCTCTTCCTGGTCCCGAGCGCGGCGGTCACGCTCGAGACGACCCTGGGCCTGCGACCCACCGGCGCCGGCTCGGTCTGCTACCGCGCGGCGAGCGGCAACGCCTTCGCGCAGGTGCAGGCCGAGGTCGTCGAGCTCCTCAACGCCGACCCGGACGAGCCCGACGTCGAGCTCAGCCAGGACGAGTTCGGGTTCACCTGGCTGGTGGTCCACGAAGACCCGGACGACCCCGACGGCATGGCCGACCTCTGCACCGACCTGCACGCCGTCAACACCTCGCTCGAGGACCACGGCTTCGGTCCGGGACTGCTCTGCTCGCTGGTGCCGTTCGTCGGTCCCGACGGCCGTCGGGTCGGCCTGGTCTACCTCTACAAGCAGGGCACGTTCTACGCCTTCGCCCCCGAGCCGGGCGCGGAGCGGCGGCGCGACAACCTGCTCGAGATCCAGCTGCGCGACGCCCTCGCCGGCGAGCTCCCGATGGAGCAGGACCTCGGCCGCTGGCTCGCCGTCTGGGGAGCTCCCGGGCTGTAGGCCACAGCCGCCGCACAGGTTGACCCGAGGACCCCCACAGTCCCGGCCGACATCGTCTGCGTCGCGGGACCGCCGGTCCTGCATCGATTCGACGTCGAGAGGATGACCGTGCGACTGCCTACCCGTCGCCGTTCGCGGATCCTGCTGGTCGGTGCCCTCGTGGCGCTGGTCGCGGTCGCGAGCACCGGTGCCTGGATGCTCACCCGTGACAGCTCCCAGGCCGCCACCAGCACCACCGCCACCGTGTCCACCCAGACCATGCGGGAGACCGTCTCGGCTGACGGCACCCTGGCCGCCAGCCGGACCAGCGACGAGTCGTTCGCGGTCTCCGGGACCGTCACCCGGGTCGCGGTCTCCGAGGGCGACAAGGTGCGCAAGGGAGACGTGCTGGCCACGGTCGGCAGGGCCGGGCTGGTGGCGACGCGCACGGCCGCGGCCTCCTCGCTCGACGCCGCCCAGACCCAGCTGGACGAGGACGAGGACGCGGGCGCCAGCGACGTCCAGGTCGCGGCGGACGAGGCCGCGGTCGCCTCGGCCCGCGCCACCCTCGCCGACGCCCGGCAGGCCGTCACCGACGCCACGCTGCGCGCCACGATCGGTGGCACCGTCACCTCCGTCGACCTCAGCAAGGGCGACACCGTCGGCTCGGGCTCGACGGGCGGCGCGAGCACCGGCGCCGACAGCAGCAGCACGGACACCTCCACGGGGACGATCTCGATCGTCGCCACCGGCTCGTACGTCGTGGACGCGACCGTCGCGGCCGCGGACGTCGACCAGCTCAAGAAGGGCCTCCAGGTCGAGATCGCGGTCACCGGCGTCACCGACACCGTCTACGGCACCGTCTCCGAGGTCGGCCTGGTCGCCCAGACCAACGACAGCGGCGCGGCCGTCTTCCCCGTCACCATCGCCGTCACCGGCAAGCAGAAGGACCTGTACGCCGGCGTCTCGGCCACCGCCACGATCATCGTCAAGCAGCGTGATGACGTGCTCACCGTGGTCAGCCGGGCGCTGACGACCAAGGACGGCGCGACGTACGCCACCAAGGTCGACGGCGGCAAGGAGACCGAGGTCGAGGTCACGACCGGCGAGACCTTTGGCATGACCACCGAGATCCTCTCGGGCCTCGAGGAGGGCGACACGATCGTCGTCCCCGGCTTCACCCGGCCGACGGGCGGCGGCAACGGCACCGGCGAGGGCGGCCAGCAAGGCTTCCCCGGTGGCGGAGAGATGCCCGACTTCAGCCAGATGGGCGGCAACGGCCAGCCGCAGATGACGGGTCCCGGCCAGTGAGCGAGCCGATCATCGCGCTGGACGGCATCCGCAAGACCTACCGCTCCGGCAGCCTCGAGTTCGAGGCGCTCTGCGGCATCGACACCGCGATCAGCGAGGGCGAGTACGTCGCCGTCGTCGGTCCCTCGGGCTCCGGCAAGTCGACCCTGATGAACATCCTGGGCTGCCTCGACAACCCCACCGCAGGCAGGTACCTGCTCGCCGGCGAGGACGTCTCGACGATGAGCGAGGCGCAGCTCGCCGAGGTCCGCAACCGACGCATCGGCTTCGTCTTCCAGCAGTTCAACCTGCTGGCCAGCCTGCCCGCCTGGCGCAACGTGGAGCTGCCGCTCGTGTACGCCGGGGTGTCCCGCCACGAGCGGCGCGAGCGTGCCGTCGCGGCGCTGACCCGGGTCGGTCTCGCCGACCGGACCGAGAACCGCCCCGGCGAGCTCTCCGGCGGCCAGCAGCAGCGCGTCGCCGTGGCCCGCGCCCTGGTGACCGAGCCGGCGATGATCCTGGCCGACGAGCCGACCGGCAACCTCGACTCGCGCTCCACCGCGGACGTGCTCGACCTGCTGGACGAGCTGCACGGCGCGGGCCGCACGATCGTGCTGATCACCCACGAGAAGGACGTCGCCGAGCGCGCCGGCCGCAACCTCGTGATCAGCGACGGCCAGATCACCTCGGACCGGCCGACCGCGCGGGCGGGGGTGTCGGCATGAACTGGGCCGAGACCCTGCGCGCCGGCGCCGAGGCCGTCCGCGCGCACCGGATGCGGTCGCTGCTGACGATGCTCGGCATCGTCATCGGCATCGCCTCGGTGATCCTCACCGTCGGCTTCGGCCAGGGCGCCCAGGACAAGGTGCGCGACCAGATCGACGCGCTCGGCAGCAACCTGCTGATCGTCTCGCCCGGCAGCAGCACCGACTCGGGCGGCATGCGCGGCGGCTTCGGGTCCGCGACCACGCTCACCCTCGACGACGCCACCGCGATCGCCGACCGCACCGCGGTGCCCGACGTCAGCCGGGTCGCGCCGACGACCTCGACCTCGACGGCGGTGACCGCGGGGGAGACCAACTGGACGACGTCCGTCGTCGGCACGACGACCGACTGGCTCGACGTACGCGCCCGCACCCTGACCTCCGGCCGCTTCTTCACCGCCGACGAGGTCGCCTCCGGGGCGAAGGTCGTCGTGCTCGGGCCGGACACGGCGAGCGAGCTCTTCTCGATCGGCAGCCCGGTCGGACAGACCGTCACCGTCGGCGGGCAGCAGCTGACCGTGATCGGGGTCCTGGACTCCAGCGGCTCCTCCGACTCCGGCAGCACCGAGGACGACCAGGCGGTGGTGCCGATCAGCACGGCCAAGGCGCTGACCGGCTCGACCTCGGGCTCGGTGTCGACGATCTACGTCGAGGCCGCCTCGTCCGGCACGTTGAGCGCGGCCTACCAGGAGGTCCAGAGCCTGCTGGCCACCCGCCACGGCGTCACGACCGCCGAGGCCGACTTCAGCATCTCCACCCAGGAGTCGCTGGTGGAGACGGCCAACTCGACCAACAAGACGCTGACGGTGCTGCTCACCGGCATCGCCGCGATCTCGCTGCTCGTCGGCGGGGTCGGCGTCATGAACATCATGCTCGTCTCGGTCACCGAGCGGATCCGCGAGATCGGGCTGCGCAAGGCGCTCGGCGCCACCCCGAGCGTGATCGGGCGGCAGTTCCTGGTCGAGGCCTCGATGCTCGGTCTCGCCGGCGGGGTGGTCGGGGTGCTGGTCGGGGTCGTCGGCTCCTGGGTGCTGCCACCGCTCATCGACCAGCCGGTGACGCTCTCCCTGCTCGCCACCGCCGCGGCCCTGCTGACCGCGCTCGCCCTGGGCGTCGGCTTCGGCGTCTACCCCGCGAGCCGCGCCGCCCGCCTCACCCCCATCGACGCCCTGCGCAGCGAATGACGCTGCCGACCCTCGAAAGGCCCACCATGAACCTCACCCGCGTCACCCTCGCCACCGCCTCGTCGGTGCTGCTCGTCGCCACCCTCGCCGCGTGCGGTGGCGGCAGCGACGACGCCGCCACGGACACCTCCGGCGCCGCCGCCCAGGCCGGGGGTGCTCCGAACGCCGGCCAGGGCGGCCGCACGCCCGGCGCCTCCGGCACGGTGGCCGCCGTCAGCGGCAGCACCGCCCAGGTGCAGAACGACCAGAGCGGCCAGGTCGCCGTCAGCTGGACGAAGGGCACGACCTTCACCCAGCAGGTCGACGCCACGCTCGCGGACGTCACTGTCGGAAGCTGCGTGATGGTGACCGACGGCGACGACGACACCGCCGCGACCGTGCGGATCACCGCTGCGAACGACGACGACGGCTGCGGCTTCGGCGGTGGCCAGCGTCCCGACGGTGCCCCGTCGGGGATGCCGTCCGACATGCCCACGGACCGGCCGTCCGACATGCCCTCGGGTGGCCCCGGAGGCATGGGCGGCGGGTTCGGCACCGTCGGCGAGGTCACCTCCGTGTCGGCGACCGGCTTCACCGTCAGCGCCACGCAGCCGGGCAGTGAGGACGCGTCCGACGTCTCGGTGACGGTCGGCGACGACACGACGTACACGACCCAAGCGAAGGCGCAGGCCTCCGCGGTCACCGTCGGCCGGTGCGTGACCGCGCGCGGCGACAGCGACGACACCGGTGCGGTGGTGGCGACCACGATCAGCGTCTCCGACCCCGTCGACGGCCAGTGCACCGGCGGCTTCGGTGGCGGTGGCATGCGCGGCCCGGAGGGCGGTGCCGCGTGAGGATCCCACGCCGCCTGGTCGCGGGCGTCGCCGTGCTGGCCGTGGCCGGAGTCGGGTACGCCGGGTACGCCGCGGCCGCCGACGACCCGTCGTACCGCACCGCACGCGCGAGCATCGGCGACCTCGAGGAGACCGTCGACCTGACCGGCACGGTGGAGCCGGCCGGGCGCGCCGACCTCGCCTTCGCGACGTCCGGCACGGTCGCCGAGGTGACCGTCGAGCCGGGGGAGAAGGTGAGCGCCGGCCAGGTGCTCGGCCGCCTCGACGACGGGAGCCTGCGCGAGGCCGTGCAGCACGCCCGCTCGACGCTCGCCTCGGCCCGCGCCCAGCTCGAGTCCGACATCGCCGCCCAGACCGAGGCGGTCTCGGACGCGAGCACCGGGCAGACGCAGACGCCCCAGTCAGGTGGCCAGTCACCGCAGGGCCAGTCACCGCAGGGCCAGACTCCGCAGGGCCAGACTCCGCAGGGCCAGTCGCCCTCGGCGAGCCCGTCGACCCAGCCCGACGACGGGGACGACGAGAGTGATGACGACGGCGTCGACCTGGCGGCGCTCGCCGCCCAGCAGCAGGCGGTGCTGACCGCGCAGTCCGCGGTGTCGACCTCGCTGGCGGCGGCGCAGGACGCGCTCGCCGCCCAGCAGGCCGCCTGCACCGCGACCCCCGAGGCCGCGGTCAGCCAGGAGTGCACCGACGCGCTCACCGCGGTCCAGGCCGCCCAGCAGCAGGTCGCGACCGACCAGCAGGCGCTCCAGGACGCGCTCGAGGCGCTGGGCGACACCCTGACCGCCGCGCTGGGCGACGACACGAGCACCGCCGCGGACGCGGCCGTCGCGTCGACGGACCAGGAGCCCGCCATCGTGCTCGTCGCCGCCACGACGGGCAGCAGCGGGATGAGCGGCGGCACCGTGACCGCGGCGACGCTCGCGAAGGACCAGGCCTCGATCGACCAGGCGAAGGCCGACCTCGTCTCCGCGCAGCAGGAGCTCGCCATGGCCACCGTGACCGCGCCGTTCGCGGGGAAGGTGGTGGCGGTCGACGCCGCCGTCGGCGACTCGGTGGCCGCCGGGACCGAGGTCTTCGTCCTGGTCTCGCAGGGCACCACGACGGTGCAGGTCTCCGTGTCCAGCACCCAGGTGCAGGAGCTCGAGGTCGGGCAGGTCGCCCGGGCCACGCCGGCCGGTGCCGACGCCGCGCTGCGCGGCACCGTCACCCAGGTCAGCTCGGTGCCCGCCAGCGACTCGACGTACGCCGTGACGATCACGCTGCGCCGCAAGCACCTCGACATCGCGACGGGGCTGACGGCGTCCGTCGCCGTCGTGACCGGTACGGCGTCCGACGTCGTGACCGTGCCCGCCTCCGCGGTGTCCGACGGGCGGGTCACCCTGCTCCAGGACGGCGTGGCGACGCCGACGCCGGTCACCACCGGGGTCACCGGAGCCACCCGGGTCGAGATCACCGACGGCCTCGCGCAGGGCGACGAGGTCGTGCTTGCCGACCTCGACGCGGCGCTGCCGACGGGCGACACCGAGACCAACAACCGGATGCAGTTCGGTGGCCCCGGAGGCACCGGCGGGTTCGGCGGCACGGGGGGTCCGCCCACCGGTTTCCAGCGTCAGGGGCAGTGAGGCTCTGGCAGCGTGAGGCGGCGGCGTACTAACCTGCCGCCCGACGACCGGATGAGCCAGTGGGGGGCGACGACCGTGACGAGCTCGGTGCAGGACCCGACGTACGACGGGGCGCAGGACGTCGTGCGCGTCGCGGAGATCGGCAAGTACCAGGTCCTGGTCCAGCCGCCGCGCGCCGACCTGCTCGCGATCGTCGAGATCGCCGCCCAGGTCGCCCAGACGCCGATGGCGACGATCAACCTGATCACCGACACCGAGCAGCACCAGATCGCGACGCACGGGTTCGACGCCTCGGTGTGCACCCGCGAGGACTCGATGTGCAACGTCGTGCTGCACGCGGGTCGCCCGGTCGTGGTGCCCGACGCCAGCCTCGACCCACGGTTCCGCGACAACCCGTTCGTGACCGGCGTGATCGGCAACGTCCGCTTCTACGCCACCCACCAGCTGCGCACGCCCGAGGACGTCGTGATCGGCACCCTGTGCGTCTTCGACGAGGTGCCGCGGTCGCTGAGCGACGAGCAGGAGCACGCGCTGGTCGGCCTCGCCGACCGGGTCGTCGACCTGCTCGAGCTCGAGCTGCGCACCCGCGAGCTCGAGCGGTCCAACGAGCAGCTCGCCGCCTTCGCCGGCCAGGTCAGCCACGACCTGCGCAACCCGCTCACGGCCGTGACGCTGTCGCTGAAGATGATGGACGAGGAGGTCGACGAGGACGCGGACCTCGCGTTCCTCGTGCACCGCGCCATCGGCGGCGCCGACCGGATGCAGTCGCTCATCAACGACCTGCTGGCCTTCGCCCGGGTCGGGGGTGAGCTCCAGCGCGTGCCGGTCGACCTGGCGGCCGTGTTCGCCGACGTCCGCGAGGACCTGAGGACCGCGCTCGACGGCGCGACCGTCGAGGTCGGCGACCTGCCGACCGTCACGGGCGACCCGGTGCAGCTGCGCGCCGTCCTGCAGAACCTGGTGGCGAACGCCGCCAAGTTCGTCCGTCCGGGGGAGGCCGCCCACATCGAGGTCGGCGGTCAGCAGGTGGGCGACCGGTGGCGGATCGAGGTCTGCGACCGGGGTCCCGGCATCCCCGCGGACCAGCAGGAGCGCGTCTTCCAGCCGCTCGCCCGGATCGACGAGGACGTCGAGGGCTCGGGCATCGGCCTGACCACCTGCCGACGGATCGTCGAGGCGCACGGGGGCCGGATCGGCCTCACGGACTCGCCGTACGGCGGCACCTGCGCCTGGTTCGAGCTGCCCGCCTGAGCGAGCGGTCAGTCCTTGTGCGTCTTGCCCGGCAGGGCGAGCATCCGCTCCAGGGCGACCAGCGCGTGCCTCTCGGTCTCCGGGTCGACCTCGATCCGGTTGACGACCTGGCCCGCGACGAGCGACTCCATCGCCCACACGAAGTGGGGGAGGTCGATCCGGTTCATCGTCGAGCAGTAGCAGACGGTCTTGTCGAGGAACGTGATCCGCTTGTCCGGGTGGGCGGCAGCGAGTCGCTTCACCAGGTTGAGCTCGGTGCCGATCGCCCAGCTGGAGCCGGCCGGGGCGGCCTCGATGGTGTTGATGATGAACTCGGTCGAGCCGACCAGGTCGGCCTTGAGCACCACCTCGTGCTTGCACTCGGGGTGCACCAGGATCTGGATGTCCGGGATGGTCGCCCGCAGCTCGTCGACGACCTCCTCGGAGAAGCGGCCGTGCACGGAGCAGTGGCCCTTCCAGAGGATCATCTTCGCGTCGCGCAGCTGCTCGGTCGTCAGGCCGCCGTTCGGGCGGTGCGGGTCCCACACGACGCAGTCATCGAGGGTGAGACCCATCTTCAGCACGGCGGTGTTGCGGCCCAGGTGCTGGTCGGGGAGGAAGAGGACCTTCGCGTCCGGCTTCTGGTCGAAGGCCCACTCGAGGGCGACCTCGGCGTTGCTCGACGTGCAGACGACGCCGCCGTTGCGGCCGCAGAACGCCTTGATGTCGGCGGAGGAGTTCATGTAGGTGACGGGTACGACGGAGTCGGCGACGCCCGCCTCGACCATCGCGTCCCACGCCATCTCCACCTGGGTCAGCCGCGCCATGTCGGCCATCGAGCACCCGGCGGCGAGGTCGGGGAGGATCACCTGCTGCTGCGGGCTCGTGAGGATGTCGGCCGACTCGGCCATGAAGTGCACGCCGCAGAAGACGATGAACTCGGCGTCCGGGCGGGCCGCCGCGTCGCGCGCGAGCTTGAACGAGTCGCCCGTGACGTCGGCGAACTGGATGACCTCGTCGCGCTGGTAGTGGTGACCCAGCACGAAGACCTTGTCGCCGAGCGCCGCCTTGGCGGCCAGGGCACGCGCGACCAGGTCGGGGTCGGAGGCCGCAGGCAGGTCGCCGGGGCACTCGACGCCGCGTTCGCTGTTGAGGTCGACGCCACGGCCGAGGGGGAGCAGCGGCAGGTCCACGGTGGTCATGGCGCCCATCCTATTTGTCGGGTGCTCCGGTCAGAGCAGTGCACCACTGTGAACGTACGGCGCGGGCGGCTTCATCCCGCGCAGCGCGAGATATCCGTCCTGGCTCAGCCGCAGCCGCGCCGCGAGGCCGACGTCGAGCGCCCACTGGTTCGCGCCGGTCACGTGTCGGAGGTCGACGGAGTCGGCACCTTCGGCGAGCGCGGCCCAGAGCAGGCGCGTCGCCGTACGGCGGTTGGACGCGGCGAGCAGGGCGGGTGAGCCGCGCTCGCTGAGGTAGACGTAGCCGGAGCCGGTCGACGTGTCGGTGACCAGCAGCCGCCAGAGCCCGATGAGCACGGGATGGTCAGGGCCGTGCCCGGCGCCGCGCGTCGCGCGGTCGACCGAGTCCATCAGGTCGACGTCCGAGAGTGAGCCCTCGCGGACCTTCTCGACGTCCGGGATCGCCGACCGGTCGAGCGGTCCCGTCAGTGACATCTGGGGGTGCAGGGCGAAGCCCGCCTGGTGGTAGACGCGCGCCGCCGCGCTGTCGGACGACGCCGCGATCATCCCGCGCGTGCAGGCCGCGCCGTGGCTCGCGGCCGCGGCGAGGAGGCCCTTCCCGATGCCCTGGCCCTGTCGGCCCGGCACGACCGCGAAGGTCGCCAGGCACCAGAGGACCTCCCTGCGGAACGACGTCGCCATGCCGATCATCCCGGTCTCGTCCTCGGCGACCCAGCAGCCGCCCGGATCGGTGCTCACGAGGTGCCGGGTGCGTTCGGTCCAGACGCGCCGGTGGGCGTCGGACCGATGCTGCGGCTCGGGTTCGTCGGGACGCCGCTGTCGCGAGTCGAGCTCGAAGAAGGCTCCGTCGCTGAGTCGCTCTGCGGCCGGGACGTCATCCAGGGTCATCGGGCGGATCAGCACTCCGACACACTAGGGCGCATGCGTGTCCTGGTCGCACCGGATAAGTTCGCCGGCACCCTCACCGCGGTCGAGGCCGCCGAGGCCATCGCCACCGGCTGGCGGCGCCGGGCACCGGGTGACGAGCTCGACCTCGCACCCATGGCCGACGGCGGCCCGGGCTTCGTCGACGTGCTGCACGCGGCCCTCGGCGGCGACCTGCTGGCGGTGACCGTGCGCGGTCCGCACGGCGAGCCGACCCCGGCCACGGTCCTGCGCGTCGACGACACGGCGTACGTCGAGACCGCGCAGGCGTGCGGCCTGCACCTGACCGGGGGCGAGGACGCCGAGACGGCCTCGACGTACGGCGTCGGCGAGCTGGTCGCGGCCGCCGTGGACGCGGGCGCCACCCGGGTCGTGCTCGGGCTCGGCGGCAGCGGCACCAACGACGGGGGAGCGGGGCTGCTCGCCGCGCTCGGCGCGACCGCGGACCGTCCCCTCGACGAGGGCGTTGTGGGGCTGGCGGGCATCACGACCGTCGAGCTGCCCGCCTTCGACGTCGAGCTGGTCGCCGCCAGCGACGTCGACAACCCGCTGACCGGGCTGTTCGGGGCGACCAAGGTGTTCGGGCCGCAGAAGGGCATCCCGGAGGAGCGGCTGCCCGCCGTCGACGGCTGGCTCCAGGAGCTCGCGGCCGCCACCGACCGCAAGGTCGCCCTCGCCGAGGGTGCCGGTGCGGCCGGCGGGCTGGGCTTCGCCGTGCTGCTCCTCGGCGGCACCCGTGAGCCCGGCATCGGGCTCGTCGCCCGTGCCCTCGGCCTCGCCGAGCGGGCCCGCGCCGCCGACCTGGTCATCACCGGCGAGGGCGCCTTCGACTACTCCAGCCGTGGCGGCAAGGTGCCGTACGGCGTCGCCGAGGTAGCCGCCGAGGCGCTGCGACCGTGCGTGGTGCTCGCCGGGCAGGTGCACGTCGGGTCGCGGGAGATGCGGGCGCTCGGGATCGAGTCGGCGTACTCGCTCGTCGACGCGGCCAGCGAGGAGCGCGCCTTCGCCGACCCGGCCGGCGCGCTGGCCGACCTGGCCGAGCGGATCGCCCGCACCTGGTCGCGCTGATGTCGGGGGAATAACCGTCCGTGTGCGACCATTGGAGCCAGTAACAGACTTCCTCCGACCTTGGGAGAACGCACATGACCGAGCAGGTCGAGACCACCACCGAGCGCCGCACCGACCAGATCAACCTGAGCGATGTCGCGGCCGGCAAGGTGAAGAGCCTCCTCGAGCAGGAGGGCCGCGACGACCTGTCGCTGCGCATCTCGGTGCAGCCCGGTGGCTGTTCCGGCCTCCGCTACCAGCTCTTCTTCGACGAGCGCAGCCTCGACGGCGACGTCGTCACCGACTTCGACGGCGTGTCCGTGGTCGTCGACCGGATGAGCGTCCCCTACCTCAACGGCGCGATGATCGACTTCGTCGACTCGATCGAGAAGCAGGGCTTCACGATCGACAACCCGAACGCGACCGGCTCGTGCGCCTGTGGAGACAGCTTCCACTGAGCGACCCGACCGACAACAACAGCCCCGGACCTCGCGGTCCGGGGCTGTTGTCTTGTGGGGGGTCTGTCAGGCGTCGCCGTAGATCGCGGCGGCCAGGCGGGCGGCGGCCGCGGGGACCTCGATCTCCGCGCGCTTGGTCTGCTCCTGCGACAGCCGGCTCGCGGCGGCGGTGAGCGGGCCGGTCAGGGCCGCCTGGGCGGCGAGGCAGTCGGCATTCATCTCGGCGGGCGAGGCGAGGTCGTCGTAGGCCAGTCGGGGTGCGGTCATGCTTCGACGCTAGGCGCTACCGATTAGTACGAGTAGGAGTACCGCTCGGTAGTGTTCCGTGTCATGTCGCTGCTGATCGCCGGCTCCATCGCCACCGACCACCTGATGAGCTTCCAGGGCAAGTTCGCCGACTCCCTGGTCGTCGAGCAGCTGGACAAGATCTCGTTGTCGTTCCTCGTCGACGACCTTGAGATCCGCCGCGGCGGCGTCGCCGCCAACATGTGCTTCGGCCTGGGCCAGCTCGGCCTCAGCCCGGTCCTTGTCGGGGCGGCCGGCGAGGACTTCGCCGACTACCGCTCCTGGCTGGAGCGGCACGGCGTCAACTGCTCCCACGTGCGGATCTCGGACACCCGGCACACGGCCCGGTTCGTCTGCACCACCGACCCCACCGGCGCCCAGATCGCGTCGTTCTACCCCGGCGCGATGAGCGAGGCCCGGCTGATCGAGCTCGGCCCGGTCGTCGAGCGCGTCGGCACCCCCGACTACGTGCTGATCGGCGCCGACGACCCCGACGGCATGCTCCGGCACACCGACGAGTGCCGTCAGCGCGGCTACCCGTTCATCGCCGACCCGAGCCAGCAGCTGGCCTTCAGCGACGGCGACCTGATCCGCAAGCTCATCGACGGCGCCGCGATCCTCTTCTCCAACGAGTACGAGTCGCACATGATCGAGCAGAAGACCGGCTGGAGCGCCGACGAGGTGCTCGACCGCGTCGGCGTGCAGGTCACCACGCTCGGCAAGGACGGCGTCCGGGTCCAGGGCCGCGGCCTGCCGACCCTCGTGCTCTCCGCCGCCGCCAACGTGACCGCCGTGGAGCCGACCGGCGTCGGCGACGCCTTCCGCTCCGGCTTCCTCGCCGCGCTGGCGTGGGGCCTCGGCCACGAGCGGGCCGCCCAGGTGGGCTGCGTCCTCGCGGCGTACGTCGTGGAGACGGTCGGCACGCAGGAGTACTCCTTCACGGCCGGGCAGTTCCTGGCGCGCGTCGAGGAGTCCTACGGCGCGGACGCCGCCGCCGAGGTGCAGCCGCACCTCAAGTCGCTCTCCTGACCACGTAGCGGCCGGGTTCGAGCTCCCCGACGAACTCCTGCCCGCGCATCCGGCACCACGCCGGGATGTCCGTGCGTGCGGCGACGTCGTCGGCGAGCACGGCGACCAGGCCGCCGACCGGCACCTCGGCGTACCTCTTGCCGAGCTCGATGACCGGCAGCGGGCAGAGCATCCCGCGGCAGTCGAGCTCGAGGTCGGTCACAGGCCGACCCGCGCGCGCAGGTCACGGACGACCCCGGGCAGCTCGGCGAGGAAGCCGTCGACGTCGGCCTCGGTGGTGTCGCGGGTCAGCGAGACCCGGACGTTGCCATGGGTGAGCACGCCCATCGCCTCCAGCACCCGGCTCGGGGTGAGCGTCGAGGCGGTGCAGGCGGATCCGCTCGCCACGCCGTACCCGCGGCGGTCGAGTTCGGTGACCAGCGCCTCGCCGTCGACGTAGAGGCAGGAGAAGGTCACCAGGTGGGGGAGCCGGTCGACCGGGTCGCCGACCACCTCGACGTCCGGGACCTCGCCTGCCGCGGCGCGGATCCTGTCGACGAGGGCGCGCTGACGCGCGTTCACCTCGTCGCGCTCCTCGACCACCGCGCGCAGGGCCGCCGCTGCCGCGAGCGCCGCGGGCACGTTCTCGAACCCGCTGGCCCGCTCGTCGATGCGGTCGTCGCCCGGGAAGGGGTTGAGCCAGCGCACGCCCTTGCGGACCACCAGCACCCCGACGCCCGCCGGGCCGCCCCACTTGTGGGCGGAGCCCGCCAGAGCGGCCCAGCCGCGGGGGAGCGGGAGCCGACCCATGGAGGCGCAGGCGTCGACGAAGAGGGACGCGCCGAGGTCGAGGTCCGCGACGGGTTGGAGGGTGCCGACCTCGTGGTTGGCGCTCTGCACCGCGACGACGCCCGCGTCCACCGGCACGGCCGAGGCGTCGACACGCCCGAGCCGGTCGACCGGGATCTCCACGGCCTGGCCGGCCCAGGTCGCCGCGTGGACGACCGAGGAGTGCTCGACCGCTGCGTAGGCCGTCGTTCCGGACCCGCGGCCCTTCACCAGTCCGAGCAGCCCACGGTGCACGGCGTCGGAGCCCGAGGAGGTGAACGTGACCTCGTCGGGTCGCACCTCCAGACACTCCGCCACCACGGCTCTCGCGTTGTCGAGGAGCAGCCGGGCATCCCGGCCGGGACCGTGCAGCCGGCGCGGATCGGCGTACCCGCGCTCGTACGCCGCCAGCAGGGTCTCCCGCGCCGCGGGGTGCAACGGCTCCGAGGACGCCGAGTCCAGGTAGGCCGCGGCTTTTGTCACACGCGCAATCTACCGACACCCCCAGCGGCTCAACCGGGGTGCGATTCAGATAGTGTTCGACCTGTCCGTGATCGTTGAGAGAGGGGCTCGTTCGTGGGTCTGCAACTCCCCAGGCGTACGGCGGGGAAGCCGGCGACCATCCGTCGCGTGGCAGCCCTGGCCGCTGTGGGTATCAGTGTCCTGGTGCTCGGTGGCTGCTCGTCGGAGACGAAGGGCGAGTGGGAGCGCTTCGCGATGCCCGACCCGGCCTCCGAGCAGGGCGAGCGCATCCTCAGCCTCTGGCAGGGCGCCTGGATCGCCGCACTCATCACTGGCGTCATCGTCTGGGGCCTGATCTTCTACGCGATCATCCGCTTCCGTCGCCGCAGCGACGACGAGATCCCGGTGCAGACGCGCTACAACCTGCCGCTCGAGATCTTCTACACGATCGCCCCGGTGCTGATGGTGGTCGTGTTCTTCGCGCACACGGTCAAGACCCAGAACTACGTCCTCGACGACGACCGGCCCGACGACAGCTGCATGGAGATCGTCGGGCAGCAGTGGTCGTGGACCTTCAACTACGGCATCGGCGAGAAGGGCGACTGCGAGGTCACCCCGAGCTCCACCGAGTTCCCGTACACGTCGTACGTCCACGACTCCGGCACGGGCTCGCAGATCCCGCAGCTCTACCTGCCGGTCGGCAAGACCACCCGCTTCAACCTGCACTCGCCCGACGTCATCCACGACTTCGGCATCCCGGGCTTCCTGATGAAGATGGACGTCGTCCCGGGCCGGGTGAACCACTACGCGATCACCCCGACCCGCACCGGTGACTTCAAGGGCAAGTGCTACGAGCTCTGCGGCGTCTACCACTCGCGGATGCTCTTCGACGTCCACGTCGTGACCGAGGAGGAGTACGAGGCGCACCTCCAGCAGCTCCAGGACGAGGGCGCCACCTCCGACAAGCCGCTGCTCGGCGGCGACTTTGCCAGCACCCAGGCCGGACTCGAGTCCGGTGACGAGTCCGAGGAGGGGGCGGAGTGACCGCCACGTCCGCACAGCCGACCAGCACGGTCGTCCAGACGCGCCGGCCCCTGGGCCAGCAGCTCGCGACGATCCTGACGACGACCGACCACAAGCTGATCGGCAAGCTCTACCTCGGCACGTCGTTCGCGTGGTTCATGGTCGGCGGCCTGATGGCGATGCTGATCCGCTCGGAGCTCGCCTACCCGGGCATGCAGGTCGTCAACGACGAGCTCTACAACCAGCTCTTCACGATGCACGGCACGATCATGCTGCTGCTCTTCGCGACGCCGCTCTTCTTCGGCTTCGGCAACGTGATCATGCCGCTCCAGATCGGCTCGCCCGACGTGGCGTTCCCGCGCCTGAACATGTTCAGCTACTGGCTGTTCCTGTTCGGCGGACTGATCGCCGCCTCCGGCTTCCTGACCCCGCAGGGCGCGGCCGACTTCGGCTGGTTCGCCTACACGCCGCTCTCCGACGCCGTGCGCTCGCCCGGCGTCGGCGGTGACCTGTGGATCATGGGCCTCTGGATGGCCGGTCTCGGCACCATCCTCGGTGCCGTCAACTTCATCACCACGATCATCTGCATGCGCGCGCCCGGCATGACCATGTTCCGGATGCCGATCTTCGTGTGGAACACGCTGGTCACCAGCCTGCTCGTGCTGATCGCGTTCCCGGTGCTCGCCGGCGCGCTGCTCTCGCTCGAGGCCGACCGACAGCTGGGCGCCCATGTCTTCGACACCGCCCACGGCGGCGCGATCCTGTGGCAGCACCTGTTCTGGTTCTTCGGGCACCCCGAGGTCTACATCATCGCGTTGCCGTTCTTCGGCATCATCACCGAGATCCTGCCGGTCTTCAGCCGCAAGCCGATCTTCGGCTACGTCGGCCTGGTCGGCGCGACCCTCGGCATCGCGATCCTGTCCGTTGCCGTGTGGGCACACCACATGTTCGTCACCGGTGCCGTCGACCTGCCGTTCTTCTCCGGCATGACGTTCCTGATCGCCATCCCGACAGGTGTGAAGTTCTTCAACTGGATCGGCACCATGTGGGGCGGGTCCATATCGTTCGACACGCCCATGCTGTGGTCGATCGGCTTCCTCACGACCTTCCTCTTCGGTGGCCTGACCGGCATCATCCTGGCCAGCCCGCCGCTGGACTTCCACGTGTCCGACTCCTACTTCGTGGTCGCGCACTTCCACTACGTCGTCTTCGGCACCGTGGTGTTCGCCATGTTCGCGGGCTTCTACTTCTGGTGGCCCAAGATGACCGGCCGGATGCTCGACGAGCGCCTCGGCAAGCTGCACTTCTGGCTGCTGTTCATCGGCTTCCACCTCACCTTCCTGGTGCAGCACTGGCTCGGCGTCGAGGGCATGCCGCGCCGCTACGCCGACTACCTGCCCGGCGACGGCTTCCAGACGCTGAACCAGGTGTCCACGATCGGCGCCTTCCTGCTGGGCGCGTCGACGCTGCCGTTCCTCTACAACGTCTACGTGTCGCGCCGCGCTCCGCTGGTCAACACCGACGACCCGTGGGGCTGGGGCCGCTCGCTCGAGTGGGCCACCAGCTGCCCGCCGCCGCGCCACAACTTCGTCACCATCCCGCGGATCCGCTCGGAGTCCCCGGCGTTCGACCTGCACCACCCGGAGGTGGCCGCGATCGAGCTCGAGGACAACGAGGCCGCGCGTGACGGCGACGTCGCCGACGCGCCGGACATGGAAGGTCGCGAGGAGCTGCTGCGCGACCGCAACGACGAGCCGAGGGGCGACGCCTGATGAAGTCCGAGGCATGGGTCTTCGCGATCTGCACGATCTTCCTGGTGCTGGTGAGCCCGGCGTACTGGTTCATCACCAGCGACTGGACCGGCACCTCGGCGCTGACCATGACGACGCTGCTGACGCTGATGGTGACGCTCTACCTCGGCTTCCACGCGAAGAACATGGACCCGCGTCCGGAGGACCGCAAGGACGGCGAGATCGCCGACGGCGCGGGTGAGCTGGGCTTCTTCCCGCCGTACTCCTGGTGGCCGCTGTGGTGCTCGCTGACGCTCGGTGTGTGCGTCTTCGGCGTCGCCGCCGGCGCGTGGTGGCTCTTCATCATCGGCGTGCTGCTCGGCGCGATGGCGCTGATCGGATGGATCTTCGAGTACTACCGCGGCATCCACGCGCACTGAGCCGTCCGCCGGCGGCTCGCCGCTGCGCCGAATGGGCGCGGCTGGGGTCGGCGGTTACCCTGGATGAGTCCACGCGCAGTCGTCCATGGGGGAGTTCCAGCATGTCCGACCGAGGCCTCCGCCCGCTGGCGGCGACCGCGGCCCTGATCCTCGCCGGGCTCGTCCTGACCGCCTGCGACAGCAAGGACGTCCCCGGCGCCTCGGCGCTCGCGGGTGACTCCAGCGAGTCGGCGAGCCCCACGGTGACGCCGCTGCACGTGGCCCTCAACGTCAAGCGCGGGGCGGCCGACGTCCCCGTCGACACCGAGCTGGCCGTGGCCGCCGACGGCGGCACCATCACGTCCGTCGACGCCTCGTCCAGCGCGGGCAAGCTGCCGGGCGAGGTCTCGGCCGACGGCGCGGCCTGGCAGGCCACCGGCCGGCTCGAGCCGGGCACGTCGTACGTCGTGCGCACGACCGCGGAGCGCGAGGACGGCAAGCAGGTCACCAGGACCGCCCGCTTCAAGACCGAGGACCTCACCCTCGACCAGCAGACCTACCCGTCGGTGGCGCCGCTGGCTGACGAGACCGTCGGCGTCGGCATGCCGGTGATCGTCACGTTCGACGTGCCCGTGACGGACCGCGCGTCCTTCCAGAAGCACATGACCGTCACCTCGAAGCCGGCCCAGCCCGGCGCCTGGCACTGGCTCAGCGACACCGAGGCGCACTGGCGCCCGAAGACCTACTGGAAGGCCGGCACCGACGTCCACGTGGACGTCGACGTCAACAGCGTGAAGGCCGGCAACGGCATCTACGGCCAGGAGAGTCGCGAGCTCGACTTCCACGTCGGCGACGCGCACGTCTACAAGGTCAACGCGCAGACCCACCAGATGAAGGTCTTCTCCGACGGCAAGCTGCTGCGCACGCTGCCGATCACCACCGGCAAGCCCGGCTTCACGACCCGCTCCGGCACCAAGGTGATCATCGAGAAGTTCCCGGTCAAGCGGATGAACTCCGAGACCGTCGGCATCCCCGCCGGCAGCGCCGACGCCTACGACATCGACGACGTCCAGTGGGCGATGCGGCTGACCTACTCCGGCGAGTTCATCCACGCCGCCCCGTGGTCGGTCGGGTCCCAGGGCTACGCCAACGTCTCCCACGGCTGCACGGGCATGAGCACCGACAACGCCAAGTGGCTCTACGACATGAGCCGCCGAGGCGACGTCGTCGAGTACACCGGCACCGACCGCCCGATGACCTTCGACAACGGCTACGGCGACTGGAACGAGTCGTTCAAGGAGTTCAAGAAGGGCTCCGCGCTCTGAGCTGCCTCTGACCGAGCTTGCTCGGGCAGAGACCAGCAGCCAGGTCGAGTAGCCGCGCGAGCGAGGCACGAGCTCGCGACCGGCGTACCGAGACCCGGTGAGATACGAAGCAGCCCCAGCCTGGTCATGACGACCGTGGCTGGGGCTGCTTCTCGTCTTGCTGGGTCTCGACACGCTCCGTCGGGTCCGCTGGCGCGTCCCCGGTCGCTGCTCGACCACCGACGATGGAGTCGGCTACGCCGCCGCCATCAGTGCCTGCCGAGCGTCTCGTCCTCGACCAGGTGGTGGCCGTCGAACTGGTGGCCGTCGGCGGCATGGCCCTCGACGCCCTCCTGGAGCTCGTGCTCGTGCTCGGCGTGGTGGTGGCCCTCCTCGAGCTCCGCCGGAGTCGGCTTCTGCACGTTGTCGGCGTACCACAGGGTGCGCACGCGGTGCCGGAAGCCGGCCAGGCGTCCCGTGCCGGGGGCGGGGACGCCGTTGGCGTCGGCGGGCTCGGGACCGCCGTTGAGGTGCGGGTCGCGCTCGCGCGCGGTGAGCGTGTAGGCCCGCGACTCCGGGAGCGGCAGGTGCCGCTCCGTGTAGCCGCCCTCGGGGGAGCGCATGATGATGCCGGTCTCGTAGCCGTGCAGCAGCGTCTCGTTGTCCTTGCGCTGCAGCGCGATGCACCAGCGTCTCGTGATGATGAACGCGATCACCGGGCCGACGAAGACGGCCATCCGGAGGAAGTAGGTGATCTGGTTGATCGACGAGTGCAGCTTGATCGCGATGATGTCGTTGCCGCCGGCGATCCAGAAGAGGCCGTACATCGTCATCAGGGCGACCATCAGGGCCGTCCGGGTCGGCGCGTTGCGCGGGCGCTCCAGCAGGTGGTGCTCGCGCTTGTCACCAGTGATCCAGGCGTCGAGGAACGGCAGCATCATCACGATCAGGAACATCACGATCGGCAGCACGAGGATCGGGAGCATGACGTTCCAGCTGATCGTGTAGCCCCAGATGTGGGTCTCGAGGCCGGGCATGATGCGCAGCGCGCCGTCCGGCCAGCCCATGTACCAGTCGGGCTGGGAGCCCGCGGTCACCTTGGACGGGTCGTACGGGCCGTACTTCCACACGGGGTTGATCGACAGCAGGCCGCCGAGCAGCGCGGTCACGCCGAACACGATGAAGAAGAACCCACCGGCCTTGGCGGCGTACACCGGGAGCATCGGGAAGCCCACGACGTTCTTCTCGGTGCGGCCGGGCCCGGGCCACTGGGTGTGCTTGTGGAAGACCAGCAGCAGCATGTGGGCAGCGATCAGGGCGAGCAGCAGGCCCGGGATCAGCAGCACGTGGATCGTGTAGAGCCGCGGGATGATCGACTCGCCCGGGAACTCGCCGCCGAAGAGGAAGAAGGACATGTACGAGCCGACGACCGGGCTGGCCTTGATGAAGCCGTCGGCGGCGCGGATGCCGGTGCCGGAGAGCAGGTCGTCGGGCAGCGAGTAGCCGGTGAAGCCCTCGAGCGTGCCGAGGAGCAGCAGCAGCGAGCCGATGACCCAGTTGAGCTCACGCGGCTTGCGGTAGGCGCCGGTGAAGAAGACGCGCAGCAGGTGCACCATCATCGAGGCGACGAAGAGCATCGCCGCCCAGTGGTGCATCTGGCGCATCAGCAGGCCACCGCGTACGTCGAAGGAGATCCGCAGCGTCGAGGCGAACGCCTCGGACATGTGGACGCCGCGCAGCTGCTCGTAGGTGCCGTTGTACTGGACCTCGCCCATGCTGGGGGTGAACCACAGCGTCAGGAACACACCGGTCAGGAGCAGGACGACGAAGCTCCACAGCGCGATCTCGCCGAGCATGAAGGACCAGTGGTCCGGGAAGACCTTGCGCAGGTTCTTCTTGGCCATCGTCGCCAGACCGAGCCGCTCGTCGGCCCAGGTGGCAGCAGCCGCGGCCCGGCTCGGCTTCTTGGCCGTCGCCGCCGTCGTGGTGTTGCTGTTGGCGACCTTGCTGGTGTCCATGATCAGCCACGCTCCCAGTAGCTAGGTCCTACGGGTTCGGAGAAGTCGCTCTGCGCGACGAGATAACCCTCGTCGTCGACCGCGAGCGCGAGCTGGGGCAGGGGACGTGCGGCCGGGCCGAACACGACCCGGGCGGAGTCCGAGAGGTCGAACGTGGACTGGTGGCACGGGCACAGCAGGTGGTGCGTCGTGCGCTCGTACAGCGAGATCGGGCAGCCGACGTGGGTGCAGATCTTCGAGTAGCACAGGATGCCGTCGACCGACCAGTTCTCCCGGCCCTTGCCGGGGATGATCTCGTCGGGCTCGACGCGCACCACCACCACCGCGCCCTTGGACTTGCCGACCTGGAGAGCGACGCCCTCCAGCGGCTCGCCGTCCTCGCCGCCGTTGAACAGCGCCTCGGGCTCGGCGTTGACGAGGTCGCCGATCTCCAGGTCCGAGGGTCGGATCGGGGTGCCGACGACGTCGCGGACGACGCGCATCCCCTTCTCCCAGAGCGTGTGCTCGAGACCCGATCCCGGGAACGGCGGGTTGGCGACGACCTGGGCATTGGTCGGGCCGAGGTCGCGCAGGAAGACGATCGCGGGCAGGCCGAGCAGGCCGACCGCGCCGAGCAGCGAGTTGCGCACCAGCGGACGGCGGCCGATGCCGGACTCCTCGAGGCCCTGGTTCAGCGCCTCGACGGTGGCCGCGCGGTCCTCGTCGGAGGAGGACGCCGGGTGGCGGTACTCGACGATCTCGACGTCCGCCATCAGCTTGCGGGCCCACTGGATGATGCCCACGCCGATGCCGAGGAGCGCTCCGGCCAGCAGCAGGCCGAACGCGAGGTTCTGCGCTCCCAGGTTGCCGACCGTGTCATCCTCGTCGACCGTGAAGTAGGCGACCAGCAGTCCGACCGTGCACAGGGCCGAGAGCGTGAACAGCGCGGCGACCTGACGCTCCGCGCGCTTCTCCGCCTTGGGATCGACGTCGGTCGGCCGCCACTGGTGCTCGTGCAGACCAGGGTTGGCGTAGAGATCGTCCCGGGCCGGCAGGTTCTCGTCGACCGGCTCGTCGTGGCCGTCGGTGACGGGCGGGGTGCTCACGCGTCCACCTTCTTCTTGGTCGTACGGGTGGTGTGGGCCGCGATCCAGACCGCGGCACCGACCAGGAGGCCGATCCCGAGCAGCCAGGCCGCGAGGCCCTCGGTCACGGGTCCGAGGCCGCCGAGCCCGAACCCGCCGTAGCTGGGCATCTCGCGCAGCGAGTAGAGGTAGGCGATCACGTCGCGCTTCTCGTCGGGCGAGAGGTTGCCGTTGGCGAAGTTCGGCATGTTCGACGGGCCGGTCAGCATCGCCTCGTAGATGTGGCGGGCGCTGGTCTCGTGCAGGTTGGGGGCGTACCCGCCGTGCGGCATGGCGCCGCCCGAGCCCTCGAAGTTGTGGCACGCTGTGCAGTTGGTCAGGAAGATCTGACCGCCCCGCGTGATCGCCGCCTGCCGCTCCTCGTCGGAGAGCCCCGCGATGCTGTAGTCGCTCTCGTCGGGGATCGCCGGGCCGGGGCCCAGCGAGGCGACGTACGCCGCCAGCGCGGCGATCTCGTCGTCGTCGAAGGTCTCCGGCTTCGTCGGCGCCTGGGCGCCGGGCTGCACCAGCGGCATCCGGCCGGTGCCGACCTGGAAGTCGACCGCGGCGGCGCCGACGCCGACCAGCGGCGGGCCGATCTGGTTGCCGTTCTCGGTGCGGATGCCCTCGCCGTTCTGGCCGTGGCAGAAGGCGCAGCTGACCAGGAACAGGTCACGGCCCTGGGACACCAGCTCCGAGTTGGAGGAGGTCTCGTCGGCCGAGGCGGTGGTGTTGACGACGGCGGTGAAGATGCCGCCGGTGAGCAGCAGGCCCGCGATGATCACGAGCACGCTCGCCAGCGGGCCACGGCGGTGCCGCGAGAGTCGACCTGCGGATCGATTCAGGAGACGCACATTGAGTCCTTGCTTGGTCGGTCGGCTCGGGAGCTACTGGACGAGGTAGATCGTGGCGAAGAGCCCGATCCACACCACGTCGACGAAGTGCCAGTAGTACGACACGACGATGGCGCTCACCGCCTGCTCGTGGGTGAACTTGCGGGCGACGAAGGTGCGGCCCAGGACGAAGAGGAAGGCGATCAGACCGCCGGTCACGTGCAGGCCGTGGAAACCGGTGGTCAGGTAGAACATCGTCCCGTAGGCCGAGTCCTGGATCGTGACGCCCTCCTTGACGAGCGAGGCGTACTCGGTGGCCTGGCCGGCGATGAAGATCGCGCCCATCACGTAGGTGAGCACGAACCACTCGCGCAGGCCCCAGCCCTTGACGTTGAAGACCGAGCCGGCACGGCCCACCTGACCACGCTCGGCGGCGAACACGCCGAGCTGGCAGGTCAGCGACGACAGCACCAGGATCGTGGTGTTCACCGAGGCGAACGGCACGTTCAGGATCGCCGTGTTGTCGGCCCACAGCTCGGGGCTGACCGCTCGGATCGTGAAGTACGACGCGAACAGGGCCGCGAAGAACATCAGCTCGCTGGAGAGCCAGATGATCGTGCCGACCGAGACCATGCTCGGCCGGTCGTGGTGCCCGTGCAGACGGGAGGCTGGGATCGCTGTTGCTGTCGCCACGACGTCATTATGTCGTGACCTGAGGGGGAGGGCACCCCGACCCCCTGCGTTTCGCCGTCATAAAGTTCACAACGTGCTGTTTCCCGCGGTCGTGACCGCCCTCGACGCCGCCGAGAACCTCCCTCGGTTCACCCTCGGGACCGTCTTCACCGGCTGGTCGCTCCAGCCGGTGGCGTTCGTCCTGACCATCTGGGTGGCCGGCCTCTACATCTGGGGAGTCGTCACCCTGCACCGCCGCGGGGACCGCTGGCCGGTGGGCCGCACGATCGCCTTCGTGCCGGCCGGGATGGGCTTCTTCTACTTCGCGACCGCCTCCGGCCTCGGCACGTACGACGACACGCTGATCAGCGTGCACATGGTCCAGCACATGATCCTGTCGATGCTGGTGCCCATGGCGCTCGCGCTGGGCGCCCCGGTGACGCTCGCGCTGCGCACGCTGCCCGCCGCACCCCGGCGCTGGCTGCTGGTGGTGCTGCACTCGCGGGTCGCGAAGGTGCTCACCTTCCCGCCGCTGACGTTCCTGCTCTACGTCGTCTCGCCGTGGGCGCTCTACTTCTCCGGCTGGTACCCGGCCACGCTCGACTCGACGTACCTCCACGAGATGATGCACCTCCACCTCGTGCTGGTCGGCTGCCTCTTCTTCTGGCCGATCGTCGGCGTCGACCCGATCCCCGGCAAGGTCGGCTACCCCTTCCGGATGCTGCTCGTGGTCCTGACGCTGCCGTTCCACGCGTTCCTCGGCGTCACGATCATGTCGGAGGAGGACGTGATCGGCGGCGACCACTACAACGCCCTCCACGACGGCCCGATGGGCTCGTGGCTGCCGGCGCCGCTCGACGACCAGCACCTCGCCGGCGGCATCCTCTGGGGCTCGGGCGACCTGGTCGCGCTGATCCTCTTCGGGGTGCTCTTCACCCAGTGGGTGCGCCAGTCGATGCAGGAGGCCAAGCGCGAGGACCGGCGCCTCGACCTGCTCGAGGCGCGAGAACGGGCGGCATCGGCCCGCGCGGGCGACGCCGAGCGGTAAGGTCGCGGACGTGAGCGACTCGACCTCCCGGACCGAGCCCCTGCGGGTGCTCGTCTACAGCGACGACGTCAACACCCGCCAGCAGGTCATCCTGGCGCTCGGCCGCCGGCCGCACCCCGACCTGCCCGAGCTCGAGTACGTCGAGGTGGCCACCGAGCCGGTCGTCATCCAGAACATGGATGCCGGCACCATCGACCTCGCGATCCTCGACGGCGAGGCCGTGCCCGCCGGCGGCATGGGCATCGCGAAGCAGCTCAAGGACGAGATCTACCAGTGCCCGCCGGTCGTCGTGCTGACCGGTCGCCCGCAGGACGCCTGGCTCGCCACGTGGTCGCGGGCCGAGGGCGCCGTACCGCACCCGCTGGACCCGATCCAGCTGGCCGAGACGGTCGTGTCGCTGCTGCGCTCGCGCGTGCCCGCCAGCACGTGAGCGAACCTCGGACGAGCTGGGCGGAGGTCCTCGGCTCGCTCGTCGCCGGCTCTGACCTGAGCGCGGAGCAGGCCGCCTGGGCGATGGGCGAGCTGCTGTCCGGTGAGGCGACGCCCGCCCAGATCGCCGGCTTCGCCGTCGCGCTGCGCGCCAAGGGCGAGACGATCGACGAGGTCCTCGGCCTCGTCGACGCGATGTACGCCGTCGCGACGCCGCTCGCGATCTCCGGCCGCCTGCTCGACATCGTCGGCACGGGCGGCGACCGCTCGATGTCGGTCAACATCTCCACGATGGCCGCGATCGTGGCCGCCGGCGCCGGCGCGCGGGTCGTCAAGCACGGCAACCGCTCCGCGTCGTCGAAGTCCGGCTCGGCCGACGTGCTCGAGCAGCTCGGCATCCGGCTCGACCTGCCGCCCGCCCGGGTGGCCGAGGTCGCCGAGGTCGCCGGCATCACGTTCTGCTTCGCCGCGACCTTCCACCCGGCCATGCGGCACGCTGCCGTGCCCCGCCGCGAGCTCGGCATCGGCACCACCTTCAACCTGCTCGGCCCGCTGACCAACCCGGCCAAGGCCGGCGCCCAGGCGATCGGCTGCGCCAACCTCGGCCAGGCGCCCGTGATGGCGGGCGTGTTCGCCGGCCGCGGCGTCGACGCCTGGGTCTTCCGCGGTGACGACGGCCTCGACGAGCTGACGACGACCACGACCTCGCGGGTCTGGCGGGTGCACGAGGGTCGGGTCACCGAGTCGACCGTCGACCCGGCCGAGCTGGGAATCGCGCGGGGCACCACCGACGCGCTGCGCGGCGGCGACGCGGCCCACAACGCCGACGTCGTACGCCGCCTCCTCGACGGCGAGACCGGCGCGGTGCGCGACGCCGTGCTGCTCAACGCCGCCGCCGCGCTCGCCGTCCACGACACCCCCGGCGAGGACCCGCAGACGGCTCTGGCAGCCGGACTCGTCCGGGCGACCGAGGCGGTCGACTCGGGTGCCGCCCGGGCGTCGCTCGAGCGCTGGGTCGCCGCCTCCGCCGGCTGACCGGTCAGATCACCCGCAGCGCCCGGACGGTCGACCTGCTCCGCGCGGCGGCCGTGGTGCCGTCGTACGTCGCGACCAGCCGGTGGTTGCCCCTCCGCAGACCCTTGAGGACGACCTTCACGGTGCCGTTGCTGCGCAGCTTCCCCTTCGCGATCACCCGCTTGCCGTCGAGCACGCGCACCTGACCGGTGGGAGCGGACCAGCCGACGACCGTGACGCTCACGGTCGCGCGGACCGTGGCCTTCTTCCCGGCCCGCGCGGTGACGGTGGAGGCGGGCAGGGAGATCCTGGTCGACGACGTCATCCGGGCGACCGTCACCGCTCCCGTGGTCACGGTGCCGCTCTGGTAACCGGTCCGGGCGCCGGTGACCGCGACGCTCAGGGAGCGGGTGGCGTCGGCTGCGACGGGTGTGTAGGAGTTGTCGGTCGCGTTGGAGATCGGGCTGCCGTTGCGCAGCCACTGGTAGCTGAAGCGGATGCCCGAGCCCCAGGTGCCGCTGTGCACCGTCAATCGCTGCCCGACCTTCGCCGGTCCGGTCAGGGTCGGTGCGAGCGTCGGGGCCACGGCCGCTCCCGGGGTCACGACGACCGCGGCGGTCGTCACGACCGCGTCCAGGTAGCCCGTCTTGCGACCCGTCACCTCGAGCACGATCGTCTTGCCGAGGTCGGAGTCACGCACGGCGTAGGACAGCGAGCTCGAGCCGGCGGCCGCGCCGTCGCGCAGCCAGCGGTACGACGTGGTGACCAGCGGCTGGTCCCAGGTCGGCAGGGTGCCGACCAGCGTCGTACCGACCTGGCCGGTGCCGTCCAGCACCGGGGGAGTCACGGCCGAGGCCGTCGGGCCGAGCACGCCGGTGATCGCGTTGCTGGTCGCGGTGGTCGGGTCGTAACCGGCGCGCGACCCGGTCGCGCGGACCGAGACGCTCTTGCCGACGTCGGCCGCGATCACCTCGTAGTCGACGCTGGTCGCCCCGGAGATGGCGGCGCCGTTGCGGAGCCACTGGTAGGACGTCACGACGTCCGGGACGTCCCAGGTCGGCTCGGTCGCGTGCAGCAGCTCGCCGACCGTGCCCGAGCCGGTGATCACCGGGGCCTGGAGCGCCGCGGGGCCGCCCTGCACGGTGACGTCGCGCCAGGCCGACGACGCGATCGGCGCGCCGACCGCGTCCAGCGAGGTGACCCGCCACTGCCAGGCACCGGACGGCAGCTTGCCGGTCGGGGCCCAGGCGAGGGCCGCGGTCGCGAAGCTCTCCCGGACCGTGGCCGTCGCGGTGTCGCGTCGTTCGAAGCGGTACGTCGTGGCGCCGGCGACCGGCTGCCAGGTGAAGAGCGCCTCGGCGGTGGGCACCGTCGCCCCGGCGGCCGGGAGCTCGAGGACCGGCGCCGTGCCGTCGACCCGGTAGGACGCCCAGTCGCTCCAGGCGCCCTTGTTGCCGCTCGTGTCGACCCGGCGGGTCCGCCACACGTAGTCCACGCCCGGGGTCAGCGGCGTGGTCGGGGCGTACGCCGCCTCCTTCACCTGCGTCTTGGTCAGGACCAGGTTTGTCGGGGAGGCAGCCGTGTCGGCGTTCTTGTAGACCTCGAGGTCGTAGCTGGCGGCGAACGGCGTCGCCGTCCACCGGAACGCCTCGCTCGACGTGACCGTCCCGGTCGGGCTCGTGGCGGCCGGGCGCGGGGAGCTCTTGAGCAGCGTCTGCGGCGTGCTCCACGGCAGCGCCTGGACGTCGCCGTCGATCGCCCGCACCCGCCAGTAGAGGTTGCCCTCCGGGTACATCTTCGACGAGGCCGTGTAGGTCGACTGGTCGACGTCGACGTCGTCGATGAGGTGGTCGAAGCCGATCGAGTCCGACACCTGGAGCTGGTAGGTGCGCGCCTCCTGGTCGGAGCGCTCCCCGGTCAGCGCGTACGGCGCGGCCGCCTGGTTGGTGGCCAGGTAGGGCTGCCAGCTGAAGGTGATGTCGTTCGCAGTGCTGGTGACCGCCTGGAGGGTGACCGGGCTCGAGCGCTTCTCGAACGCGTGGTTGGCCAGGGTGGGGTCAGGGGCGCACACGGTGGTCGCCTTGCACGGCCGGATGTACCAGTTGTAGGGGAAGCCGGCCTGGCTCTCCGCGAGGGTCTCGACGTCGATCCACCGGGAGTCGAAGGTCCGCGGGATCGTGTTCGGCTTGGAGTAGACGCCGTAGACCATGTTCTGGAAGTTCCGGTCCCGCGCGACGTAGACCATGTAGAACGCGGTGTTCGCGTCCGGCTCCCAGTCGAGCACCGGGGTGCCCGGGACGGCCGGGCAGGTGCGTGCGGCCGGCTGGTCGAGCAGGCTGTAGGTGCACGTGCTCTCGGAGTCCAGGCTGGTGCCCTTGAGGGCGATCTGCTGGCCGGTGACCGGAGCGGCGTCGGTGACTGTGAAGTTGCCCAGCGCGCCGGTGGCGAGCACGCTCTCGCCGCTGCCGATCGCCTGGACCCGCCAGACGTAGTCGCCGCCCGCGATCGAGCCCGTGCTGGTGTCGGTGGCGGCGGGGTAGTGGAACTCGCCGTCGACCTGGGTGAGGGTGCCGGTGCCGGCCGGACCGATGAAGAGGTGGTAGTGGTCGGCGCCCGGGTAGGGCTCCCAGCGCAGCGCGGGCGACCGTCCGGTGGCCGGCGCGCCCTGGTCGAGGGGTGCGAGCGGGGCCGCGGCGGAGGTCGGCGGGGTTCCTGAGATGCTGAACGTCGGCTCGCTGCCGGTCAGCGGCAGGGGTGTCACGACGTCCTTGTAGTCGACGGCCGCGACGGTCCAGCGGTAGGGGCTCTCCGCCGCGGTGAGCGCCGCCGGCGGCGTCCAGGAGGTCGAGTACGTCGTGGTGCTCGTCGTACCGCCGTTCTTCGAGGTGATCGTGACCCGGTAGCTCTCGGCGCCGGCCACGGACTCCCACCGCAGCGTGGGCACCTTCACCACGTCGCCGTTGGAGGGGCTGATCAGCGGCACGTCGTCGCGGGAGTAGCGGAACCCCCGGATCGCCGAGAAGTGGCCCTGGACGCCGGCGGGCGCGTCGAGCGCCTTCACCCGCCAGTAGGTCGGCCCGTTGAGCGTGGGCAGGCACGCCGTGTCCTTGACCATGATCGGCGTGAACGTCGTGTGGCTGGTCGTGCACGAGCGGAACGTGTTGGGCGAGAAGTTGATGTCGGTCCCGACGTCGAGCTGGTACTTCGTGGCGTGCCGCACCGGCGTCCACTGGAAGTAGATGTCGCCGGTGACGGCGGTGGCCAGGTCGTTGGCGGGGAAGACCAGGCGCGGGGCGCCGTCGAGGTCGGGCACCGGGTTGGGGTCGGTGCCGTGGCCGGCCCCCGTGGGCAGCTCGTCCCAGCTGCGGGTGAACGCGTGCTTCTGCACCGCCCCCCAGAGCTTGGCGGCGCCGAGCGCGTCGACGGCACGGACCTGCCACCAGTACGCCGCCACGTCGTACGTCTCCGCGGGGGAGTAGCGGGTCCCGGTGACCGTGCGGTCGTCGATGATGCTGTTGGCCGGGAACTGCTCGTCGGTGCTGACCCGCAGGTCGTAGCGCACCGCCCCGGGCACGGGGTCCCAGTCCAGGACCACGTCCTCGAGGTCCTGGCCCTCGGCCGGCAGCGTCACGGTCACGTCGGCGAGCTCGCCGACGGTGAACGACCGCACCTGCGACGGGTAGGTCAGCTGGCCGTCGCCGAGCGTCGCGGTCACCCGCCACGACCAGCTGCCGCCGGCCAGCGGGCCCGGGGTGTACGACGTGGTCTTCGTCGAGCCCGAGACGGTCCCGACCCAGTCGGGGTCCGGGCCGCGGTCGATCTCGACGGTGTACGCCGTGGCTCCCGAGACCGGGTTCCAGCGCAGCACGGCCGGCTCGTCGGGCGGGTCGAGCTGCTCGCCGTCGGCGGGCGCGGCCAGCATCGGGCCCGCGATCCGGCTGCGCGAGAAGTGCGCGGTCGACCACTCGCTGTTGCCACTGGCACCCTTCGCCCGCACCCGCCAGTAGAGGTCGGTCATCGGCAGCTGCACCGTCGGCGTGGCACGGCGGTTGACGGTGGAGATCGTCCCCACGAGCTTCGTCGCGAAGTCGTCACGGGCCGAGATGTCGACCTCGTATCCGGTGGCGTCGGGGACCCGGTCCCAGCTGAACACCGGGGTGCCGTCGACGACGTCGCCGGTGGCCGGGGCCAGGCCGGTCGGCGCCGGCGGGGCGGCCGCCGCAGGGGCGGGACCGCCCAGGGCGGTCAGCAACAACAGCGTCGCCACCACAGCGGCGACCCGGGCGTGCACTCCTCGAGCGAGCACGACGTTCCTCCAGCTTCCACCGGTCGAAGTCGTGCGAGCGTAGGTGGGGAGGAGGCCTCCCGGCTGCCCCCGGAGGCCGAAGATGACCCGCGCCGACCACGGGGTCTGACCGTTTGGCCGACCCCGCGCCGCCGGAGGTGCGGAGGATCAGTCGAGGCCGAGCGAGAACGCCGACTCGAGGTCGTGCTTGGAGTAGGCACGGAAGGCGATGTGCGTCTCGGTCGCCTGCACGCCGGGCACCTTGTTGAGCTTGTCGGCCACCACCGAGGCGACGTCGTCGTGGTCGCGGACCCGGACCAGCGCGATCAGGTCGATCTGGCCCGTCACCGAGTAGACCTCGCTGATCCCGTCGAGGGCGGCGATGGCCTCGGCCACCTCCGGGATGCGGGCGACGTCGGCCTTGACGAAGACGATGGCGGTGATCACGCCTCGGACCCTATCTCGTGGGCTGGTGCACGGTCGTGAGCTCGCGCCGCTCGGAGAACGGCACCAGCGACAGCCGCGACTGGTTGACCGCGTCGTGCACGGCGAGGTGCCGGGTCGCCCCGGCGACCGGGCAGGTCCACTCGCCGTCGACGTCGACCAGACGGATGCCGGGGGACTCCAGCCAGCGCAGCACCTTCTCGGTCTCCTCCGCGGTCGCCGCGGGCACCGGGCCGGGGCCGGTGCGGACGGTCTCGGCCGAGAGCCGCAGGGAAGCGACGTAGTCGACGGCGTCGGCGCCGGACGGGATCACGCCGGCCGCCGCCAGCCGCCCGAAGCGGACGACGTGGACCTCCCACCGCCCGGCGTCGTTGCGGCGGGTGGCGACGACCTCGGGGCAGCGGGTCAGCGCGGAGAGCCGCTGGGTGCGGGCCGCCGCGCGCACGAACGCGGCCAGCCGGTCGCGGTGGTGGCCGGCCTCCTCGAAGCGCTCGTCGTCGGCCAGCGTGGCCATCCGGGCGTTGATCGCGTCGACCACCTCGTCGGGGTCGCGGAGCAGCGTGTCGCGCAGCTGGCGCACCACGGCGGCGTACGTCGTCTCGTCGACGCTGCCGTCGCACGGGGACAGGCAGCGACCCATCTCCGCGAGCACGCAGGGGCTGCGGCCGGCACCGGGCTTGCGCGAGATCCGGTCGGAGCACTGGCGGATCGGGAAGGTGTCGTGGAGGGCGGCCAGGCACTTCTCGGCCGTCTTCTTCGACGAGAACGGGCCGAGGTAGTCGGCGTCGTCGTCGAGGACGCGGCGCACCAGCGAGAGCCGCGGCCAGGGCTCGCGGGTCAGCTTGACGAAGTGGACCCGTTCGGGAAACCGCGAGCGCCGGTTGTAGCGCGGCTTGTGCTCGGCGATCAGCCGCAGCTCGCGAACCTCCGCCTCGAGCGCGGTGGCGCACTCGATGCCGTCGACGACGGTGGCGATCCCGACCATCTCGCCCATCCGCGAGCGGGTCTCGGACGCGGTGAAGTAGGAGCGCACCCGGCTGCGCAGGTCGCGGGACGTGCCGACGTAGAGCACCCGGGCCCGGTCGTCGCGGAAGAGGTAGACGCCCGGGGCGTGCGGGAGCCCCTCGGCGAGGTGCCGCTTGCGGCGCTGCGCGGTCGTGACCCGCGACGAGAACGTCTGGAGCTCCTCCAGGGTGTGCACGCCGACGCCGCCGAGGCGCTCCATCAGCCCGTGCAGCACGTCGACGGTCGCGCGGGCGTCCTCGAGGGCGCGGTGGTTGGGCGTCGTCGGCGAGTTGAAGGCCTTGGCGAGCGAGGAGAGCTTGCAGTTGGGCGCGTCGTCGCGGGTGATCACCCGGCGCGCCAGCTTGGCGGTGTCGAGCACCTCGAACGCCGGCCACGCCCGCCCCTGCTGGTCGGCGAAGTAGCGCAGGAAGCCGACGTCGAAGGGTGCGTTGTGGGCGACCAGCACCGACCCTGCGGCGAACTCCAGGAAGGCGGGCAGCGCCGACTCGATCGGCGGCGCGTCGGAGACCATGCCGTTGGTGATGCCGGTGAGCACCGCGATGAACGCCGGGATGTCGGTGCGCGGGTTGACCAGGGTCTGGAACTCCCCGAGCACCTCGCCGCCGCGGACCTTCACCGCGCCGATCTCGGTGATCATCGAGCCGCCCTCGGCGGACCCGCCGGTCGTCTCGAGGTCGACGACGCAGAAGGTGATGTCCCGCAGCGGGCGGCCCAGCTCGTCGAAGCTGCGCTGCACCTCCCAACTGCTCATGTCCGCGACGCTAGAGGCGGCCACCGACAATCCTGCGGCGCCGCGCGGGGACCCGGCCGTAGGGTGGCCCCATGGCCACGACGGTTCCGGACGCCGGGAGCCGCTGGCGTTGCGGCGGCTGCGGCAACCTGACCCGCTTCGACGTGACCCGGACCCGCCGTACGACGGAGTTCTGGCACTTCGACCTCGCCGGCGAGCACCGGGTGGAGGAGACCGAGGTGCGCGCCGAGTCGATCGAGCAGGTGACCTGCCGGTGGTGCGGCCGCTCCGACGCGATCGAGCTGGTCGCCCGCCACGAGACCGCGGACCTCGAGACGAGCTGACTCGTGGTCACGACCTTCGCCGAGCTCCCCGAGCCGGTCCGCACCCGCGTCGTCGCGCAGGCGGCCGACGTGCTGCCCGACGTGCCCACGCTGCCCCCCGCCGTACGACGGGTGGCGGCGTTCGCGCCCGCCCGCCGGGCCCGGCTGGGGGCGAGCGCCATCGCCGAGGCGCTGGCCGACGACGAGGTCCGCGAGCGGGTGGCCGTCCAGGTCGCGGCGCGTCCCGATCCCGACGACGGCGACGACGTCGGCGTGGTCGCCCGCGCCTGGCTCACCCGGCCGGACGGCTGGGTGGAGCTCGTCGCGGGGCGGCTCGCCCGGATCGAGGAGGCGACCGCGGCCGGCGACGCCCGTGACCGCGAGCTGGACCGGCTGCGGCGACGGCTGACCGACGCGGAGCACACGGCGCGCGAGCTCCGCTCCGCGCAGCAGGAGCGCGAGGACGAGCTCCGCGCCGAGCACCAGGCAGAGCACGCGTCGCTGCGGCGCCGGCTGGGTGAGGCCCGTGCCGCCGAGCGTGAGTCGACGGCGCGTGCCGAGCGGGCGGAGGCGGAGCTCGACCGGGTGCGCGCCGACGGCGAGTCCCGCGTCGCCGCGCTCGAGAAGGAGAACCGTCAGCTGCGCGGGCAGGTCGAGCGCCGCGAGGCCGACACGGCCCAGACCCGGCGGGACGCGAAGGCCGAGCGGGACGAGGTGACGATGCGCGCCCGGCTGCTCCTGGAGTCGGTGATCGACGCCGCCACCGGGCTGCGCCGCGAGCTCGGGCTGCCCACCGTCGAGGGCTCGCCGGCCGATCGTGTCGAGGCGGAGGTCGCGGCCGCCGGCGTACGCACCCCGAGCTCGGCAGGCGCCCTCGGTGCGGCCGACCCCGGCCTGCTGGAGCAGTACCTCGCGATGCCGCGGGCCCGGCTGATCGTCGACGGCTACAACGTCAGCAAGCGGGCCTGGCCGAGCTCGTCGCTCGAGGCCCAGCGCAACCGGCTGGCCGGTGGGCTGGCCGCCGTCGTGGCCCGCACCGGCGTCGAGACGACGGTCGTCTTCGACGCCGCCGAGACCGACCACCGCCCGCCCGTCGTCGCACCCCGCGGTGTGCGCGTGCTCTACAGCCCGCGCGGCGTGATCGCCGACGACGTCATCCGCGACCTGGTCTCCGTCGAGCCGACCGGCCGGGTGGTGCTGGTCGTCACCGCCGACCGCGAGGTGGCCACCGACGTCGGCCGCGACGGCGCCCGGGTGGTCGACCCGGACGCGTTGCTGGCGTTGCTTGCTCGGTAGCGCAGGGTCCGATGCTCAGGCGTCCGTCGCGGTACGTCGTGGGCGATTGGGGACCGTGGCATTCCGCCCACTAAGACGCAGGCCTTGGCCAGCAAGGAGCCGAGGGTTTAGCCACCCCGCCTCAAACACGCTCTGGTCCCAACGCACGATCTCGACGACATCGGCGGACAACTCCGCCTGGAGGTGGCGCGCCATCTCACGGCCCTCCGACGACGAGCCCAGGACCAGGCGCGGGTTGGCTCCGGTCACGCGCAAACCCTGGGCCAGTCGACGGTTTCACCGCCGGACGTCGCCGCGCTATGCCAGCATCGGGGCGCGCTCGCTCGGGGCGCTCGCGGGGAAGGCGGACGAGTGTTTGAGCAGATCATCGAACTCCTGTCGGAGAACGAACTGGCGCGCCTCGCGGCCGACAATATGGGAGACCTGAGCCTGCGTGACGCGGTGGACGCCCTGCGGATCGCGCGGCGCGTCCTGGAGCGCGCGGAGGGGGTGCAGCACGACCTCATCCCTGGGGTAATCCTGGGTGAGATCGTCGGCGGGTCTTTCGGGGACCAGTTGAGCAACCTGCTTGACCTTATGCGCGCCTACGGTCCGCGACAGGACAATCTCGTCCAGGCGCGCGGGCAGATCGAGCGGCAGGCGCGCGAGCTGAAGGACCGGGTGCTGACGCTGGTGCCGTACATCCGAACCGACGAGCAGACGCTGCAACAGGCCCTCGACGAGGCCGCGAGCGCGACCTCCACCGCCTCCGACGCGGCCGACGCCCTGGTAACCCTCCGCGATCAGGTTGAGAAGCAGCAGACCGCGCTCGCGTCGGCGAGTGCGAGCACGGCAGCGACTGACCTCTCGCGTTTCTACAAGGACCAGGCAGCGAGCCACGCCGAATCGGCGAAGACGTTCCTCGCGGTCGCGGTTGTAGCCGCGGTCGTCCTCACATTGCTGACGGTGGCATTCCTCTTCGTCTGGCCGCCCGACTACGACTCCGCCGATACGTCGACCCAGTGGCTAGAGGTCGCCCGCCACACGGTGTCTCGGCTCGTCGTGCTGTCGATCGCGGGCTTCGCGGTCGCGTTCTGCGTCCGCAACTACCGGGTGAACATGCACCTGGAGGTCCTGAACAAGCGGCGCGAGAACGCGCTCAACACCTTCGGGCTCCTGCAGGCGGCGGTGACAACCGACGACGCCCGCAACATCGTCGTCGGCGAACTAGTGCAGTCGGTGTTCTTGAGCGAGGAGACCGGCTACTTGTCGGGCAATTCGGACCGTACGATCATCGAGTCGCCCGGGGGAGCGGGACTGATCTCGGCGATGACGAGCAAAGGCGACTGAGCAGACCATCGTCGATTTCCTTCACCGCCTGCATCCTTGGCCGCACTCAAACGTTGCCCTGCGGACAGACGAAGGGATACCAGTTGGTCTGTCGGTCAGGGCGACCCTGTCACCCAGGTCCACCATTCACTCGAGACATCCAACGGCTGGACCCGTGGTACTCCCGCGGGACCATGAACTCACCTGCGAAAGCACGCGCGATCCGGTCTGCGAGTTCCGGGACACCGGTCATTACAGACTGCTGCGTCTGTCCTTCCAGGCCATCGATGAACAACCGAACTGGACGATCAGGCTGCACCCATACGCGCTGGAGACCGTGCACCTCGGTTGCCCTGGCACGGCGCCACGGAGACAGACTGTACGGAGCATTTCGCAGCGCGAACCTGATGGCAGGAACCGCCTCCTCGTCTTCCGGGCGCTGAAGAGTCCGCGAGGGCGGGGTGGCCGTCCGGGTCTGATAGAGCGCCAACTCCTGTCCGTTGTCGTCAGTCACGATCGCCATCAGGACCGCCGGAGAGCCGGCATCACGGGCGGCATCGCGGCGCAACTGGTTGAAAACCTCGCGCGTTACCTCGTCGATCGGGTGAAGCGTGAGGTTACTGAGGGCGAGCTCGGTCCCTAAACGCTCCAAGAAGTCTCGAACGCAAGAGCGGTACCATTCGAAGTAGCTGTCGCCGCGGCGCTGCACAATCTCGTTGAACATCTTCTGGAACACACGAGGCTTGCGGAGCTCGCCGATGTAGCGCTCAACTGTGTCGAGGAACAGGCCAGTCAGCGGAAGGATGTCGCCGCCCTCGTCAGAGTGCGACAACGCCGCGAGGTATTGCCCACGCTGCGACCTAGCTTTCACGATCGCAGGGGGCAGGCCGTCCTGACCCAGCATCACGTTGGTGGTAAGGCGCGCGACTCTACCGTTGCCGTCTTGAAACGGATGCACGTGCGTAAACCAGGCATGTCCGATCGCTGCTCGGAGGATTGCGAGGTCCTGACTGAATACCTTCTGTGACCACGCGGCGTAATCACCCATCGCTTGAGGGATAGCGTAGGTCGGGAAAGGCTTGTGCAGGCTGTCGGCGATCGCGGCGTCGAAGGATCGGTACTGGCCTGCGTACCAGGACCCTTTAACGACGATGGAGTGAAGTGACCGTAGGTCCGACTGCGACATGCCTCTGTTGCCGGCTCGGACATACCGGTTGGCCACGACACGCGCCATCTCTAACCCAATCGCGGCGAATGCTTCCGGATCGCGCCTCAGCACTTCGGGCAGCAGGTTTGCGTTCAGGCTTCGTATGACAGCCTGCCCTTCGGTCGACTCGATAGCGTCTAGGGTTCCCGCGAGGTCAGGCCCTTCGAACTCGAGACTGTTGGACTCGAACACGGTGAACACGGCGTGCGCCCGATCGAGTTCTGCAATCAGACCCATGCGGCGAGCCTGCTCAATGGCTCTGTCGAGTCCCCGACGAACATTCCGAAGCCGCTTGGTCATCTCGACCAGGGCCGGCGCTGCTTCGGAGGGCAACGAGTATGGCGTGCCATTGAGTACCTCAAGGAACGGCACGTCGTTTGAGTCAGATGTCGGAGCCGTCACCCAGACCAAGATAGGGCGAATGGATGTTTGAAATGCGCCCATTTCCACTGCCGTGGCGCCGGTGCGTCCCGGCTAGGGCCCGTCGGACGATGCTGGTCTCGTAGAGGGCCAATCTTTGCCTACAGATCGCAACTCCAGATCTGGCGCGACGCCACCGCGGCATGCCTCTCTTCACCGCAAGAGCTCCGTACGATGGTGTTTCCGAGAACCGGCGGTCATTGCAGTAGTTAAGGAACCGAATCCGTCAACTCTTGGCGGCGTGGAGCAATATGGCCAGACTCGCCAGAGTCAGGAAGACGAGGCCAGCGCCCTGCGCGCGTCCTCCCCAGATGACCCACTTCATCTTCGCGTTGTTCGCCTGGCGGAGGGAATCCAAAGCGGTGATCTTGGCGGCCGTGATGGCAGTTCGCGCCCCGACTGAGGTCGCCTTCCACATGGTCGGAGGCTCGGTGTCCCACCTACGAAGAAGCGCGATCGAGGCTCGCTGGATGGTCGTGACCCTGCTCCCGCGCAGGCCCAGCCCAGCGCCGGCAAGCAGGAAGAGCGTTGCAGGGACCATGGCCCACAGTGACATGCGTGGGGGCTCGAATCCTGACCGGCTAGTCACGAGCGCTGACCCTGCGAAGGCAAGAGTGACCAGGGTTGACGATGCGGTCAGCAAGCGTTGCCCCTGTGCCTCGGCCCGGTCGGCCCGTCGCATCTCGAAGTCGAGCTCGTCGCTGACGAACAGCGCGAACTCGTTCCCCTCGTCGGACTGCGGAGGCTTCGAGTTCGCCGACCCGGCTGCTGAATCCTTATCGCTCACGCGTGTGGTCAGTCGTCGGTCTCGATTGCGCTGAAATTGATGCCCTTCTCGTCGTTGGAAAACGGCACTGAGTCGTAGTCCGCAATCGTGGGTCGCGGTGGCTCGTTCTCCGAGGTGTTGTCCGGTCGGTCGGTCGGCTCGTCCTTCTTGCTCATAGCTTCTCCCTCGGTGAAGGCTTGGGCTGGGGGCGGGGCTGCTCCGCTGCGAACACAGTAGGCCGGTTGGCCGACAATGCGGTGTTGATGGACGAGCGCGTTGCCCGCGCGCGCTCGCAAGTGCGTGCCGATCTGGTTGGGTGAGGTCACCGCTCATTGGCAGCGCCAGTCTGCTCATGCGGCTCCGGACGGGTTGTCGGCGATCAACACGTGGTGACGAGAATCGGTCGCGTCACGACCCCGCCCAGGGGCTCCAGCGACGATGACCCGCTAGATGACCTTCGCTGAGTCCATGGTTCTAGCCTTTCTGCCTACCAGCCGCTCCGAGAGCGCTCATCTGCCCCTTTCGCTCAGCCCCGACGCTGCGCGTCACTCCGCCGCGTTTGAGCGCGGCATCTCCGACGGACCTCATACCGCCCAGGCCGCTGACCTGCACAAACGCGTCCCACGGGACTGTCGGTGGGCTCTGGTTGAGTTGCTTCCATGACCACCACGACGCACTCACGAGGACGGCAGCGCGACGACGTCGCTGCCGTCGACGTGGCTGCGCGCGAGCTGGTCGACCGGATTCGGGCGCTCGAGGACCAGGTGGCGGCCGCGCAGGCGGAGCAGGCGCGACTGACCGCCTGGCTTGCGGCCCGGCGGCCCGACGACGCGGCAGGACTAGTGGCGTACGCGCGGCGGGTGTCGCCCGCTCGGGCGACCCGCCTGGTCGGGCTGGCGAAGGCGCTGACGGCCGAGCTGCCCTGGACGTTGGCGGCGATGCGGGCGGGTGTGCTCTCGGAGTGGCGGGCGACGTTGATCGCGCGCGAGAGTGCCTGCCTGCAGCCGGCCGACCGCGCGACGCTCGACGAGCGGCTGTGCGCCCCGGACGAGTCAGGCCGCTACCCGTTCGACGGTTGGGGCGACCGCAGGGTGAGCGAGGAGGCCCGCCGTCTGGTGGCAGAGCTCGACGCGCGGGCCGTCGTCGAGCGTCGCTCGCTTGCTGCGGCCGACCGACGGGTCACGCTGCGCCCAGCGCCCGACGTCATGGCCCGGTTGTCCGCCCTGCTCCCGGCCACGCAGGGGATCGCCGTCTGGGCCACCCTGAGGCGCGCTGCCGACCGAGCCAGAGTCGCCGGCGATCCCCGCAGTCGCGGCCAGATCATGGCCGACGTGCTGGTCGAGCGCGTCACCGGCCAGGCCACCGCCGAGGCGGTGCCGGTCCAGGTCGCCTTGGTCGTCTCCGACCAGACGCTGCTGGGTGGGGGAGTCGAGCCCGGTTGGCTGCAGGACTACGGGCCGGTGACCGCCGAGACGGCCAGGGACCTCACGAAGACGGCGCTCGCCGAGGCGACGGTGGCGCTGCGTCGGGTCTACGCACGGCCGGAGACAGGCGCGCTCGTCGCCATGGACTCTCGTTCGCGGACGTTCCCGAGGGCGCTCGGGCAGTTCCTGGAGGTACGTGACCGGACCTGCCGCAGCCCGTGGTGCGACGCCCCGATCCGACATCACGACCACGTCCGCGACCACGCAAGGGGCGGAGCCACGACCGCCGGCAACGGCCAGGGACTCTGCGAGCAGTGCAACCACCTCAAGCAGAGCGCGGGCTGGCGTGCGCGAGACGTCACCGGTCCGGGCGAGCTGCACACCATCGAGACCTGCCTGCCGACGGGACACCGGCAGACCAGCGGGGCACCCCGGGCACCGACGCCTGCGGTCATCCGGATCGCGTACGCCGCGGCCTGAGGAACACGCCCCGGAGCGGCCACCGACACGCCACACGTCGCTCACGGTTCGTTCATCCCTGGTCGCGAGCATGCGAGCGTGCTTTGGGTCGTACTTCCGGCGCTGGACGAGGCCGACAACCTGCGGGTCCTGCTGCCACGGCTCCTCGACGAGGTGACGGCGTTCGACCCGCAGGGGCGGGTGCTCGTCGTCGACGACGGGTCGCGCGACGACACGAGCAAGGTCGTCATCGAGCTGATGACCGAGCACGCGGGCCTCGAGCTCGAGACGCTGCGCCACAACCTCGGCAAGGCACCGGCGCTCCAGCGCGGCTTCCGCCGCGCCCTCGACGGGGGCGCCGACGTCGTCGCGATGATGGACGCCGACGGCCAGGACGACCCCGCCGAGCTGGGCCGCCTCCTCGCGGAGATCGACGCGGGCGCCGACCTCGTGACCGGGGCCCGGCTCGTGCGCCGCGATCGCTTCGTCAAGCGCACGACCTCGCGCCTCTACAACCGCACGACCGCGCTGCTCTCGGGCGCGCCGGGTCGCGACTTCAACTCCGGCTACAAGGTGATGCGCGCCGCCGTGGCGGAGGACGTCTCGCCGATGCTGTACGGCGAGATGCACCGCTACCTCACCGTCATCGCGCACGGGATGGGCTACCGGGTCGCCGAGGTGCCGGTGGAGCACCACGCCCGGATGTCGGGGTCCAGCAAGTACGGCCTGGCCCGCTTCTGGCGCGGCTTCGCCGACCTGATCACGGTGCGCTTCCTGCTCAGCTACGAGAACCGGCCCTCGCACCTCTTCGGCGCGGTCGGCATGGCCAGCCTCCTGCTCGGCATGCTCACCCTGGGCTACCTGACCGTCGTCAAGGTGCTCGGCGAGCCGATCGGCGACCGGCCGCTGCTGATCGCGGGCGTCCTGATGGTGATGGTCGGCCTCCAGCTCACGCTCTTCGGCCTGCTCGCCGAGATGGTGGTGCACGCCCGCAACCGCGGACTGGGCCAACGCGCGTGACGTCGGGGGTGCCGCGCCCACTGCTCGCGGTGGGCGTCGCGGTGCTGGCCGTGACGACGGTGATGGTCTTCGTGGGCGGGTGGCGGACCGGGGTCTCGTGGGACGAGACCTACCACGTGCTGCGGATGCGCAACTACCTCGGACCGGGCTGGTACCTCCTCAACGGTGACCTCCTCGACGGCAAGCCCGGGCCGTGGGAGGACCAGCAGTTCGTCTACGCACCGGTGACGATGAGCCTGCTGCACCTGTGGTCCCTGGCTGCGGGCACCGACGGCTCCGGGGAGGTCTCGGCCACCGCGACGGCGTACGCCGCGCGCCACCTCGGCCTCGGCCTCCTCTCGCTCGGGTGCCTGGCCGCGGCCGCCACGCTGGCCCGGCTGGTGCTGCACCGGTGGTCGTGGGGCCTGCTCGCGGCCGCGGCGCTCGCGGCGATGCCGGCGTGGACCGGGCACGCGATGTTCAACGTCAAGGACGTGCCGGTCGCGACCGGCTACACGCTGACCACGCTCGGGCTGGCCGTGGTCGTGGTCGCCCCCCGACGGCGTACGGCGCTCGCCGGCGCGGCGACCGTCGTGGCGGGCATCGTGCTGGCCGCCGGCACCCGCCCGGGCATCTGGCCAGGCCTGGCCCTGGCCGCCGTGGTCGCCGCCGTGTTCCTCCCGCGCGGACGTCGGCTCTCGGGGGCGCTCACGATCGGGGCCGCGCTCGTCGTGGCCGTCGGGGTCGTCGCGGTCGTCTACCCCGCGCCGTTCGCGACCCCGGCCGACGCCCTGCTCGGCTCGGTCCTCGAGTCCTCCCGGTTCGGTGACCGCAGCGTGAGCCGGTGGTACATCCCGGTCTTCCTGCTCGCCGAGGTACCGACGCTCCTGCTGCTGCTCGGTGGCCTCGGCTCCGCGGTCGCCGTCCGCCGGCTCTGGGTCGGACGGCAGGGCACCGACACCCGCCGGGTCGTGCTCGCCCTGGTGCTGCTCCAGGCGTTCACCCTGCCGGTGCTCTCGATCGTGCGGGGCTCGAACCTCTACAACGGCCTGCGCCAGCTGCTCTTCGCCTACCCCGCCCTGGCGGTGCTCGCGACCGTCGGCGCAGCCGTGCTGCTCGGTGCGGTGGCGGGGGAGCGACGTACCTGGCTGCGCGTCTCCGTCCCGCTGCTGGTCGGTGCGGCCCTGGTCGTGCCGGTGGTGGTGCAGGCCCAGGTGTTCCCCTACAACTACACGGTCCGCACGGTGCCCGCGATGCTGCTCGCGCCGACGGTCGCCGATCACTGGGCCGACTTCGAGCTGCCGACCGACTACTGGCGCACGAGCGTCCGCGAGCTCGCGCCCGAGGTGCCGCAGGGCGGTTGGGTGACCTGTCAGCCCAACGGGTCTGGCGCCGACTTCATGCGCTGGTCCAACGACGGCCACGAGGACTGCACGACGGACCCGATCGGCCCGCTCGCGCCGTACGACGGCCTGCGCAGCGGCACCTGGCCCGCGCCCGAGACGGAGTTCCTCGCCGTGATGAGCGGCGTCGACCGGATCGGCGCCAACTGCACCCGCGTCGCCGACGTCACCCGGCGGATGTGGTGGCGCACCATGACGATGTCGTACGTCGCGACCTGCGACCTGGTCACGACCGACTACCCGGCCGGCGGGCTGCGGTTCACCAGCGACGGCAACGGCGGCTCGGCCCTGCTGGGCGGCTGGAGCGGCGGCCACGTGGAGCCGGGCGTCGGGCTGTCGCGGGAGTCGGGGCAGATCGGCTTCACGCTGCCGGAGTGGGCGCGCGGCGGGGACCTGGTCGTCGTGCTCGACGTCGAGGGTGGCCACGGCGTCAGCCTCGAGGTCAACGGCGAGGCTGTGCCCGTCGCGGGCGACGGCTCGACGCTGCGCGCCGCCGTCCCGGCCGCGCTCGCGGCGCAGGACGGCGAGGGGCGGCTGCTGGTCCGGGTGCGCGACGCCGACCACGACGTCCGGGTGCTCGGCCTGCAGCTCGAGGAGGGGACCGTCCGGTGAAGCGTCTCTACGTCTGGTCCGTGCACACGCTGCGCTCGGTGCTCGCGGCGACCGGCGTTCTCGCCGTCCTCGACCGCGCGGCCGGCCGGTCCCGCAGCGGCCTGTGGGTGCGGTCGCTGCTCGCGGTCTACGACGCCGACGACATGTTCCGCCTCGGCGTGCCCTGGTGGACCTTCGACGCGATCGACGTCGTCGACGACTTCCTCCGCACCCGCCCGCGGGCCCGGGTGCTGGAGTGGGGGTCCGGCGCCTCGACGCTGTGGCTCGCGACCCGGGCGGCGGCGGTCGCCAGCATCGAGCACGACGCCGCCTGGGGCGGCCGGATGGCCCGCGAGCTGAGCGCGCGCGACCTCGACAACGTGCACCTCCTCGTCGTCGAGCCGCGCCGCGGCCCCGGCGGGGTCACCTCCGCCAAGCCGGGCTTCGCGGGCCTCGACTTCACGGCGTACGCCGACGCGATCGACCGGGTCGACGGCGAGTTCGACCTGATCGTGATCGACGGCCGGGCCCGCGAGGCGTGCCTGGTGCGCGCCCTGGACCGGCTCGCGGACGGCGGCCTGATCCTCTTCGACAACGTCGACCGGGCCCGCTACCGCGACGCCATCGAGGCGCTCGGGACGCGGCTGCACGTGACCTGGACCCGCGGCGTCACGCCGTCGCTGCCCTACCCCACCCGGACCGCCGTGATCGCCGTACCCCGCCGCGAGGTGTCCGCATGACCCGCGGGCGGCTCATGGACGTGCTCCGCTGGGTCTTCCTGGCGGCCGTCCTGGGGTTCGCGTTCTGGGGCCTGCACGACCGCGGCGGCGAGCTGCTCGACACGGTGCACCGCACGTCGGTCGTCGGGCTCGTGGTCGCCGCGGCACTCGTGCTGGCCGGGCTGCTGGTCACCAGCGTCGCCTGGCTGCGCCTGCTCGCCGGCTACGGCCACCGGATGCCGCCGGGGGAGGGCCAGCGGGTCTTCTTCGTGGGCCAGCTCGGCAAGTACATCCCCGGCTCCGTCTGGTCGATGGGCGCGCACGCCGACCTGGCCCGCGGCTTCGACGTGCCGATGCGGGTCACGGTCGGCACCTCCCTGATGTTCCTCTGGCTCAACCTCGCCACCTCCGGCCTGGTCGCCGGCATGCTCGCCGTCTCCGGCTGGTGGACGCCCGGGCTGCCGACGTGGCTGGTCGTCCTCGGGCTCGTCGGCTGCGTCGTCGGCCTCACGCCCCCGGTCGTCGAGCGGGTCGGCTCCCGGCTGGCGGGCGGCTCCGGCCACCTGCGCCTCTCGCCCGGCGCCGTCGGCGTCCTCGTCGGGCTGATGGCGGTCACCTGGACCTGCTACGCCGCCGCGATGATCGCGCTCGCCCCGAGCCCGTCGGTGGACCTCTTCCCGGTCGCCGCCGGGGCGTTCACGACGGCGTACGCCGTGGGCGTGCTGGTCGTGCTCGCCCCCGCGGGCATCGGTGCCCGCGAGGTCACCCTGGTCGCGCTGCTCGCGCCGGTCACCGGCGTCACCACGGCCACGGCGCTGGCGCTGCTGACCCGCGCGCTGCTCACCGGCGGCGACCTGCTCCTGGCCTTCCTCGCGTGGGCAGTCGTGCGCGCGACACGCCGGAGGGCCGTCGTGCCGGACCCCACTGTCGGTGGCGGCTGGGAGCGTTCCTGACATGAGCACGAGAATCGACTGCGACACCTGCGAGGTGCGCGGGCTGCACTGCCACGACTGCGTGGTCACGGTGCTGCTGGGCCCACCCCCCGAGCTGACCTTCGACGACGACGAGCAGCGCGCGCTCGACGTCCTGGCCGAGAGCGGGCTGGTCCCGCCGCTGCGACTGGTGCGGCCGGTGGACCCGCCGCACATGGAGTCCGCCTGAGTGACTGGTGGGGCGGATGTGACCTGTGTGACAGGTGGCCACCCGATTCGGCAGGGCCGCGCACAAACTCCTTGCAAATTTACGGCGCGTTGCCGATGGAGAGTTTGGCGACAGTGGGGGCGCAGACTAACCTCAGTCGCTCAGGTGGCCGAGGACGTGCATCACTCAGGTGCGCGCGGCCACCGCGCTGAGTCCGGGCCCGTCGACCTGTCGGAGGCCCGGAGCCGGGGAACCATCGGTAGCGGGCCCGCCCGCTGCCAGGGGTGAATCCCTGTGACGGCGGTGGCACTCGGGCCACCTCGGAGCGGGGTAGGGCAAATGTCGTGCCCGAATCCGTCAGCTCACCCGGTAGGCGTACGACGTCACAAGGAGAACGCCCGCCCGTGCAGAAGAGCCGCAAGCGACTCATCACGATGCTGTCGGGTGGCGCCATGATCGCCGCTGTCGGCTTCATGCCGACCACGCCCGCCCAGGCCGAGCCCAGCATCGACGACGTCCAGAAGCGCGTCGACAAGCTCTACCACGAGGCGGAGCAGGCGCAGGAGCGCTACAACGACGCCAAGCTCGAGCTCAAGGACCTCCAGGGTGACCTGGACTCCCTGAAGGCCGACCAGGACCGCCAGGACGACGCCTTCGAGGAGGTCCGCGGCCAGGTCCAGGACTCGGTCGTGCGGCAGTACGAGGGGCAGAGCCTCTCCACCGTCGGCCAGGTCGCCCTGTCCGACGACCCCCAGTCCTTCCTCGCGCAGCTCTCGACGATGTCGGCGTTCAACGACCTCCAGTCGCAGCTGTTCGACAAGTACGCCACCGAGGCGCAGGCGCTGAGCATCCGCCAGAGCGCCACCGAGAAGCGCGCCGCCGACGTCGCTGAGACCGAGAAGGTCCTGGCGAAGGAGAAGTCGGTCGTCGACGACAAGCTCGCCGAGGCGCAGGCCGTGCTCGGCGACCTCAAGGAGAAGGAGCGCGAGGAGATGCTCTCGCGCGGCGTCGTGCGGCTCCCGTCCGACGTCCCGGTCTCCGGTCGTGCCGCCGCCGCGGTCCAGTACGCGCTCGCCCAGGTCGGCAAGAGCTACGTGTACGGCGCCGCCGGCCCGAGCGCCTTCGACTGCTCCGGCCTGACGATGATGGCCTGGGCCCAGGCGGGCGTCGGCCTGCCGCACTCCTCGAGCGCGCAGTACAGCACCGGCCCGCACATCGCGGAGTCCGACCTGCAGCCCGGCGACCTGGTCTTCTACTACAGCCCGATCAGCCACGTCGGCATGTACATCGGCAACGGCATGATCGTGAACGCCGAGAACCCGAGCTCGGGTGTTCGCGTCACGAGCCTGCACGCCATGCCGTACGTCGGTGCGGTGCGCCCCGGCTAGGAGCCACCCGGCAGAATGCCGGGGTGAGCGTCACGCCAGATCAGCCTCGAGAGGCCGGTCGCCCGCGTTGGTGGGTGGCCGGCCTCTCGCTGTGCCTGCTGGTCGCCTCCGCCCTGCTCGCCTGGTCGCTCACCCACGACGACACGTACGTCGCGCCGGCGCCGCGCGCCGCCCGCCCCAGCGTCGAGCCGACGCTCGCGACCACGACGCTCGCGGCGTTCGAGACGGCAGTGCGTGAGCGCGACCAGGACGCCGCCCGCGCGCTGGCGCCGGCGGGCGACCCGGCCGCGGGCGACACGTTGGCGGCACTGGTCGCCAACGCGGACGCGCTGGACGTCGGCGACTTCACGTTGCGCTACGTCGACGACGACGGTGCGCCCACCTCCGACGGTGCCTGGGACGCCGCGGTCGACGCGACCTGGCGGTTCCGGGGCTTCGACACGGTCTCCGGCCGCGCCGAGGTGGACGTGCACCTGGTCGACGACGGCAACCGGGTCGCGCTGGCCGGGTTCGGCGGTGGCGGGCGGGTCTCGCCGGTCTGGCTGTCCGGGCCGGTGCAGGTACGGCGCACGCCCTCGACACTCGTGGTCGTCGCAGGCTCCTCCGACGTCGCCGACGACTACGCCGCGCGCGCCGAGGCGGCCGTGCCGGTCGTGCGCCGGGTGCTGCCGAGCTGGCGCCGCGGCCTGGTGGTCGAGGTGCCCGCGTCCGTGGACGCGCTCGAGGCCGCGCTGGGCGCGAAGGAGGGCGACTACGACCAGATCGCGGCGGTCACGACCTCGGCCGACGGCTCGAGCGCGCCGAGCTCGCCGGTGCACGTGTTCGTGAACCCCGACGTCTTCGGCAGCCTGCGACCGACCGGCGCCCAGGTGGTGATGAGCCACGAGACCACCCACGTCGCGACCGGCGCCTGGGACAGCCGCACGCCGTTGTGGCTGCTCGAGGGGTTCGCCGACTACGTGGCGCTGCGCGACGTGGACCTGCCGGTGGACCGGTCGGCCGCCCAGATCATCGCCGCCGTACGACGAAGCGGCGCGCCACGCCGGCTGCCCGACGAGGGGGCGTTCGGCACCCGGACGCCGCACCTCGGCGCGACGTACGAAAGCGCCTGGCTGGCGTGCCGCGAGATCGCGCAGGAGACCAGCGAGGCGGACCTGGTGGCGTTCTACCGGGCCGTCGACCGCGGGCAGCCCCTCCCGGCCGCGCTCGTCGCCGAGACCGGCCTGACCGTCGCGGAGCTGACCGCCGACTGGCGCAGCGAGCTGCAGGAGCTGGCCTCGTGACCGCGACGCCGGACCGCCGCGTCGCCCTGGTCGTCACCGCCGTCGGGGGCAGCGCGTTCGTGGTGCTCGCGATCCTGCTGGTGCCCTGGCACCCGGTGCCCGGCGGCACACCGGGCCCGGTGCCGGCCGCGTCGGTCTTCACCGCCGAGCAGATCGCCCGCGCCGAGGACTACTCGCGCTGGGCACGGGTCTGGAGCTGGAGCTCGCTCGCGGTCTCGCTCGTCGTGTCCTGCGTCCTCGGCTTCAGCCGGTGGGGTCCACGGCTGGTCGGGCGGCTGCCCGGCTGGTGGTGGGTGCGGGTCGTGCTCGCGGTCGCGGCCGTGGTGGTCGTCGGCCGGGTCATCACGCTGCCCTTCGCGGTGCTGATGCGCCGCCACGTCCTCGACTACGGGCTGAGCGAGCAGGGCTGGGGCGGCTTCGCCGCCGACCTGGTGCGCACCGAGGCGGTGCAGGTCTTCGCGACCTCGGTCCTGCTGGTCGTGCTGATCGGCTGCGCACGCCGGTGGGAGCGGGCCTGGCCTGCCGTCGCCGCGGCCCTGGCCGGCGCGCTCGTCGTGCTCGGCTCGTTCGTCTACCCGGTGCTGGTCGAGCCGATCTTCAACGACTTCACGTCGCTGCCGGACGGGCCGCTGCGCACCCAGGTGCTGGCCCTGGCCGACCAGGAGGGCGTCCCGGTCGACGACGTCCTGGTGGCCGACGCCTCGCGGCGTACGACGACCCTGAACGCCTACGTGTCGGGCTTCGGCAGCACCCGCCGGGTCGTGCTCTACGACAACCTGGTCAACGACGTGCCGCGCGACGAGACGCTCTCGGTGGTCGCGCACGAGCTCGCCCACGCGAAGCACGACGACCCGCGCACCGGCACCCTGATCGGCGCCGCGGGAGCGGTCTTCGGGGTCGGCCTGCTCGCGCTCCTCGTGGGCGCGCTCGCCGGACGCGGGCGCCCGCCGATGCGCGACCCCGCCGTCGTACCCCTGGTGCTCGCCCTGGTCGCGATCGGGACGCTGCTCTCCTCGCCGATCCAGAACGCGATCAGCCGGCAGATCGAGACCCGGGCCGACGTCGACGCGCTCCTGGTCACCCGGGACGCCCGCGCGTTCGAGGCCGTGCAGCGCGAGCTCGCGCTGCGCTCGCTCGCGGACCCGACCCCGCCGGCCGTGTCCCAGTTCTGGTTCGGCTCGCACCCGATCGGGCTGACCCGGATCGCGATCGCCCGCCAGCTCGACGATCGCGGGTACTGAGCCGATCCGACAGCAGGACGTTCGGCGGACCCGTATGGCCCGAACGGACTACTCCGGTCGAGACCATCACCCGATCCCGCTCAACCACGGGGCGGACGAGGATTCCTGTCATCGGGGCAAGCCCCGGACCGGCAGAACCGGTACCCCCACCGGCCCGGTGCGAACTTGAAGGGATTCACCATGGAGCACCTGCGCAACCTCCTCCACACCTCCCGCGCCGAGCGCGACGAGGCCGGCGCCTCCGCCGTCGAGTACGGCCTGCTCGTGGCCGGCATCGCGGCCCTCATCGTGGCCGTCGTCTTCATCTTCGGCGGCATGATCAGCGACACGTTCCAGGACACCTGTGACTCGATCTCGGGTGAGCAGGCCGCTGCGACGAACAGCGCCAGCACCGCCGACTGCTCGTGATCGCCTGACCTACCCAAGCTTTCGGTCGTGGTCCGCGACCCCCGCAACGCGGACCACGGCCGAAACACATTTCTGGACGTTGGACACTCAATCGGCAGCGAGGAGCAGCTGATGCGAGCCCATGACGAGACTGGTTCCTCGGCCGTCGAGTACGGCCTGCTCGTGGCCGGCATCGCCGCCCTGGTCGTGACGGTCGTCTTCACGCTCGGCGGCATGGTCCGCGACACCCTGTTAGACCCCGGCTGCGACAAGCTGGCCGGACAGATCGCCTCCGCCAACGGCGGGGACGCGGACTGCGAGAACTGACCGCGGTCGGCTAGACGCCGATCGTGTCGACGCTCGAGAGCAACCCGGTGCGCATCGCGATGACGATGGCCTGGGCGCGGTTGGCGGCTCCGAGCTTCTGGTAGATCCGGGCGACGTGCGTCTTCGCCGTCGACCGGCTGATGTAGAGCTCACCGGCGATCTCACCGATGCCCAGCCCGTCTGCGAGCAACCGCAGGATCTCGGTCTCCCGGTCCGAGAGGCGTCCCGACTCGCGGGCGGCCCGACGACCGAGGGCCTGGAGCAGACCGGCCGCTGCGAACGACCGCGGTGATACCACGGAACGGCGGGCGGCGTTGACCACGTCGGAGGAGGGGGCATCCTTGCCGACCAGCGCCGACGCGCCCGCATCCATCGCAGCCAGCAGCGGCCGGTCACCGGTGTGCATGGTCAGCACGACCAGGCCGGTCTTGTCGTTGCCCCGGCGTACGGCGCGCACGATGTCGATGCCGGTGCCGTCGGGGAGCTGGAGGTCGGTCACCACGACGTCGGGCCGCAGGTCGGCGTAGGCCGTCATCGCCTCCGCCACGGTGGACGCTGCCCCCACGACGGCGAGGTCGGACTCGCGGTCGAAGACGCCACGCAGGCCCGCGCGGACCAGGTCGTGGTCGTCGACGAGCAGCACCGTGGTCGGGGTGGTCTGGCCAGCAGTAGGCGTTGTCATGCGGGGACCCTTCCGGTCTGCGACTCGGTGCCCGAGTCGAGGTCGTTGATGCCGAGCGCACCGGGCGCTCGGACCCTCAGCACCACACCGCCACCGGGGCGGGAGGTGAGCAGGAGCTCGGCGCCGATCAGGCGGGCGCGCTCGCGCATGATCTGGAGGCCGTGGGAGTCGGCGCGGGCGGCGCCGAGCCCGGTGCCGTCGTCGCTGACGGTCACCTCGGCGTACGGCGCAGCAACCCGGCAGGTGACCCAGACGTTGCTGCCGCCCGAGTGCCGGACGGCGTTGGTGATCGCCTCCTGGCCGATGCGGAGCAGCTCCGACTCGACCTCGGGGCGCAGCCGGGCGCCCTGCTCGTCGACCCGCACGTGGAACGCGATGCCGGTGAGCGTCTGGACGTGGCGGGCCATGTCCTCCAGGGCGGCACCGAGGCTCTGGCCGGGGCCGGTGTCGGTGCGCAGCTCGACCAGCGCGCGGCGCAGGTCGGAGAGCACAGCACCGAGGAAGCCGCGCAGCTGGTCGAGCAGCTGTGCCTGCTCGAGCGGGTCCGGGTGGCCGTTGATGGCGTCGAGCAGGTAGCCGACCGAGGCCAGGTCCTGGGCCACGCCGTCGTGGATCTCGCGGGCCAGCCGGCGGCGCTCGGCGACGGTGGCCGTGTTGCGGAAGCGGGTGAAGAGCAGGGCGGTCTCGAGCACGACGGCCTGGTCCTCCAGACCGGTACCGAGGCGCTGGAGACGCTCGCCGAGGGCGATCCGGTCGACCGTGGGGGACAGGTGGCCCGACGCGACAGCGATGACCCGGCCGTCGCTGAGCAGCGGCACGGCGAAGGAGTGCCCGGTGACGGCGGGCCGGGCCCGGGCCACCGCCCGCAGCGCCAGGTCTGCGCTCGAGCCGGCGGACGCGCCCGCGACCCAGACCAGCTCGCCGTCGTTCGGCGCCTGGAGCATCAGCCCGCGCGCCGGCAGGTCGGCGTCGCTGAGCGAGGCGCTGAGCCGGTTGAGCAGGTCGGTGCCGAGCACCTCGGGCTCCAGGGGCGAGCCCAGTCGGTCGGAGACCGACGCGAGCTGGTGGATGAGGGACTGGGCGGTCCGGTGCGCGGCGAGCTGGTCGGAGCCGAGCAGGGTGCTGTGCAGGGCCGCGCCGATCAGGCCGAAGCCGATGCCGGTCAGCAGCCAGGTGAAGGTCGTGCTCGCCAGCTGGATCGTCATGGCGTCGGCGAGGCAGGCGACGGTCACGAAGACCGCGAACGCCGCGCCCAGCACGAACATCCCGGCCTGCGCGCCGCGCAGGATCGCGGCGGTGACGGGCGGGATGGCGAGGACCCCGAGGATACCGGGGCCCGACACCTCTGCGAGGTTGCAGGTGACGGCGCACACGAGCCCGACGGCTGCGGCGCTGACCACCTCGACGGCGAAGACGCCGCGGACCATCCGGTGCTCGGCCACCTGGGTGACCGCCCAGATCAGGCCGACCGTGCCGACCCCGAGCAGGACCACGCCCTCCTGGGAGGAGACCGCCGGCGCGAGCACGGCCACGAGGCCGAAGACCCGGGCGATCCCGGCCAGGCCACGCCGCCTGCGCTGGGCCGCGGTGAGCTCCGAGCCCGCCCGGCTGACCCGCCTGCTCCGTCTGTTCACTGGCCGATCCCGCTGCCCATGATCGAGATCGCGGCCGGGCCCATCACCGCGATGAAGAGGCAGGGCAGGATGCAGAAGATCAGCGGGACCGTGATCTTGACCGGCACCTGCTGCGCGCGCTGCTCGGCGCGCTGCCGGCGGCGTACCCGCATCTCGTGCGACTGGGTGCGCAGCACCTGCGCGACCGGGATGCCGAAGGAGTCGGCCTGCGCCATGGCGCCGACGAAGGAGCGGACGTCGGCGACGTTGCTGCGCTCGCTCAGCGCCCGCAGCGCGTCGCCGCGGCCCTTGCCGATCTGCATCTCGTGGAGCATCCGGTTGAACTCGTCGGCCAGCGGACCCTCGGTGCTGCGGGCGACCTGCTGGATCGCGGCGTCGAAGCCGAGGCCGGACTCGACGCAGATGGTGAGCAGGTCGATGGCGTCGGGCAGCTCGCGCTGCATCAGCTCGGTGCGCTCGTAGGTGCGCTGGTAGAGGTAGAGGTTGGGGCCGAACCAGCCGACCGCGGCGCCGAGGGCGAGGAACGCGATCCGCATCATCGGGGAGACCCCGAGGACGAGCGAGAGCGCCAGCGCGATCGCGAACCCGACGAGGGTGCAGAGCACCTTGCCGGACACCACCCTGTCGACGGTCCAGCCGGGCGGGTTGCCGGCGAGGTCGAGCTTGTGCCGCAGCCGCTCGGAGGAGTCGGCGCCGGTGAGCCGGCGCCCGATCCGCAGCGCCCGACGGCGCATCGGCTCGAGGATCCGCTCGGCGAAGGGCGGGTCGATCTCGCGGGTGAGCGAGGTCGGGGCGGGGGAGGTGATGGACTCCAGCACGGCGATCGAGCGGGCGACGCCGCCGGGCTGGACGCCCGGCCGCAGGGCCGCCGCCGTCAGGGCCAGGGCGACGGCGACGAAGCCGACTCCGAGGACGAAGAGCAGGACCATCTCAGACCTCCACCTTCACCATCTTGCTCATCCAGAACACGCCGACCGCGAGCAGCGTGCCCGCGCCGGCCAACATCGCCAGCCCCATCGGGGTGGTGAAGAGCGGCATCACGTAGTCACGGTTCGTGACCAGGAGGTAGAGCAGGAACGCCGGGGGCAGGCCGCCGAGCACCCACGCGGAGAGCTTGCCCTCGGCTGCGAGCGCGGCGACCTGGCGGCGCATGTACTCGCGCTCGCGCATCGTCGCCGCGACCGTGCCGAGGAGCTCGGCCAGGTTGCCGCCGATCGGGCGCTGGATCCGGATCGCCATGACGACCCAGCCGAGATCCTCGCTCTCGAGGCGCTCGGCGACGCCCTCCAAGGCGTCCTCGAGGTCGACACCGAGCCGGGTCTCGACGAGGGCCCGCCGGAACTCCGACGAGATCGGCTCGATGCCCTCCTTGACGATCGTGTCGGCGGCCTGGGGGAGCGAGAGCCCCGCCTCGAGGGCGCCCGACATCAGCTGGAGCGCGTCGGGGAGTGCGGCGTTGAACGCCTTGCGACGCTTGGCGCGCCGGCGGCCGAGGTAGATCCACGGCCCGAGCACGCCGACGGCCAGACCGATCACGCCGACCAGCACGCTGCCGCCGGTGAGGAGCAGGCCGAGCAGGGTGGACGCCGCGGCGATGCCGGCGTGCACCAGCAGCCACTCCGGCGGGCGCAGCTCGCTGCCGGCCCCCTCGAGCCGCAGGCCGATCCGCTCCTCGAGCCCGCGGTTGCGCGACAGCATCTTGGTCGCGGCCTCGCGGACCGGGGCCAGCGCCTCGGTCTGTCGGGTCGGCGCTGACGAGTGCTGGCCGCCGATGTAGGCGTCCACCCGTGCGGCCGCACCGAGCGGCTTCGGCTTCGCGGGCACCAGGACCAGCAGGAGCAGCAGCACGCCCACGCCGACGGCCGCGATCCCGGCGTACACCGCCCAGGTGGGCAGCTGGCGCGGGCCGGGCGCCACGGCGTCGGACGTGACGGCGGGGAGCTGCCGGACGACGCGGACCGTGACGTACGCCGTGGCGGTGAGGGTGTCGGTGGCCGTCGGCAGGCTGACGGTCACGTTGGCCTCCTTGGCGGTGATCGTCTCCGGCACCGTCGCCGTGACGAGCACCTGGCGCCCGAGCGCGTCGGCCTCCGAGGAGAAGGCCGCGTCGAGCGCCGCGGGCTCGGCGCTGATCATCTGGCCGTGCGCGGCGGCGGCGAGCGTCGCGAGCGACGGGTCCTGCGCCTGGAGCGACACGGCGTCGAGCAGCACGCCGCTGTCCCGGACCGCGTCGGTCACGGTCCTGAGCGGAGTCTTCGTGGTGTCGGCACCGTCCGACAGGACGAGCAGCGACCGCTGGCCCTCCTGTCCGGCGACGGTGATCGCCGCCTGGATGCCCTCGAGGAGCCGGGTGCCGTGACCGAAGCCGAGCCCGTCGACGACCGACCGGGCCTGGTCGCGGTCGAGGCTGGGCTCGAGCGGGGTGGCCACCTCGCCGTCGAAGGTGACGATGCCGACGTAGACGTCGTCGGGCACGGCGTCGAGGAAGGCCATGGCGGCGTCGTGGGCGGCCTCCGCGCGCTCGCCGCGCATCGAGTCGCTGGTGTCGATGGCCAGCACGGCGGTCCGGCGTACCGTCCCGGAGGCGCTGGCCAGCTGCGCCTCGGCGGTGGCCGCGGTGCCGGCGAGGTCGACCGTGACGCCGTCGAGGTCGACGTCCGCACCCGGGGGCACGGAGACCAGCACCCGCAGCTGGTGGCCGACCAGCTCGACGTGGTTGACCCCGGCCCCGGAGTCGTCGGCTGCTGCTGCCGCCGGCCCCGCAACAAGCGGCCCTGCGACGCACAGCGCGGCGAGCGCGCACGCGAGTGCCGCGCGCGTGAAGCGCCGCGCGCTCCGGAGCCGGGGTGTCTGGGTGGTCACGGGCGTCACCCGACCGTCGCGAAGATCATCGGGTCGACGTGGACGTTGGACTCGCGGAGCTTGTCGAGCAGCTTCGGCCGCAGCCCGGTCGCCACCAGGCGGCCGAGCACGCGACCGTCGCTGTCGTAGCCCTGCGAGTGGTCGAAGACGAAGATGTCCTGGAGGGTGATGACCTCGCCCTCCATCCGCTCCACCTCGGTGATGTGGGTGATCCGGCGGCTGCCGTCGCGGAAGCGGGACTGGTGCACGATCAGGTCGACCGCGGAGGCGACCTGCTCGCGGATCGCGCGGATCGGCAGGTCCATGCCGGCCATCAGCACCATCGTCTCGACGCGGGAGAGCGTGTCGCGGGGGCCGTTGGAGTGCACCGTGCAGATCGAGCCGTCGTGACCGGTGTTCATCGCCTGGAGCATGTCGAGCGCGGAGGCGTCGCGGACCTCGCCGACGATGATCCGGTCGGGCCGCATCCGGAGGCTGTTCTTGACCAGGTCGCGGATGCTGACGGCCCCGCGGCCCTCGATGTTGGACGGCCGCGACTCCAGGCGTACGACGTGGTCCTGGTGCAGCTGGAGCTCGGCGGCGTCCTCGATGGTGACGATCCGCTCGTCGCCGGGGATGAACGACGAGAGCACGTTGAGCGTCGTCGTCTTGCCGGCGCCGGTGCTGCCCGACACGACCACGTTGAGCCGGCCGCGCACGCACGCGTCGAGGAAGTCGCGCGCTGTCCGGGTGAAGCTGCCGAAGCGGATCAGGTCCTCGGAGGTGTACGGGTCGGCCGCGAACTTGCGGATGGTGAGGATCGAGCCGTCGACCGCGAGCGGCGGGACGACGGCGTTGACGCGCGAGCCGTCGGGAAGGCGCGCGTCGACCATCGGGCTGGACTCGTCGACGCGGCGGCCGACCCGGGACACGATCTTGTCGATCGTGCGACGCAGGTGGGCCTCGTCCGCGAACCGCGCCTGGACGGCGGTCAGGCGTCCCTTGCGCTCCACGAAGATGCTGTCCGGGCCGTTGACCATGACCTCGGAGACGTCCACGTCGTTCAGGAACGGCTCGATCGGGCCGTAGCCGATGATGTCGTCGCGGATCTCCTGGGTGACCCGCAGCCGGTCGCTCGCGCTGAGCGGGCGCTCCTGGGCGCCGAGGACGTCCGCCAGGATCGTGCGCAGCTCCTGGTCGAGCTCGTCCTGGTCGAGGTCCGCCTCGTAGAGCCGGGGGCCGAGGGTGTTGAGCAGCTCGGCGTGCACGGCCCCGCGGACCTCGTTGAGCCGGTCCTCGTCGGCCCCGCCGGCACGACCGCCGCGGCCGCGGGCCTCGGGCTCCGCTGGCGCGGGGGTGGCCCGTCGCTTGCCGGCGACCGGGGCTTCGTTCGGGGTCGGCTCGGCCACGTCGTGACGCGGGCTGGGGACGGTGCCGGGCTGCTGGGCCTGGCGCATGGCGGCGAGCCGCTCGGCGAGAGTGCTCACGTCATCACCTCCGGAGCTTCATGCGCCGGCTGCTCCGGCGGCGGGGGGCGTCCTCGTCGGCGACGGCGAACGGCTCGCTCGCACCGCCGGACAGCTGGGCGGCCAGCCCGCGGATGGCACTGCTGACCGCGTGCTCCGGCTGGCTGGACATGATCGGGACGCCCTGGTTGGTGGACCGGGCGACGTCGATCGAGCTCTGCATCCGGACCTTGATCCGGCGCGCCAGGATCTCCTCCGCCTGCTGGACGGTCAGCCCGGTGTCCTCGTCGGCGTGGTTGAGCACCACGTGGTGGTGGCCGGCCGCGATCCCGAGCGAGTCGAGCGTGGCCAGCCCGATCTTGACGTTCTTGAGCGTCGGCAGGTCGAGGGTGGCGACCATGACGCACTCGTCGCTCTCGTCGAGCGCGGTGAGGGTGTGCTCGTCGAAGTCCGGCGCGGTGTCCACGACGATGTAGTCGAAGCCGGTGCGCAGCGTGGCCAGGATCCGCGAGACGAGGAGCGCCGTGATGCGCTCGCGTACGTCGGGGTGGTTCGGCGGGGCGAGCACCATGACCGACGCCTCGTGCCGGGTCAGCAGGCCTTCCACGAGGGGCAGGTCGACGGCCGACTCCGAGCCGATCGCGTGCTCGATCGAGTGGGTGGGCAGCAGCTGGAGGGTGATCGCCACGTCGCCGAACGCGAGGTCGAGGTCGACCAGGCAGACCCGCTTGGCGCCACCCTTGCTCAGGGCGACCGCGAGGTTGACCGCGAGGGTCGTCTTGCCGACCCCGCCCTTGGGGGAGAAGACCGTCACGATCCGGCCCGTCGCCGCGGCGCTCCCGGGTCCGCGCAGGGCGAGGTGCAGCTCCTCGGCGCGGGCGACGGAGCCGAGCAGTCCCGCGGTGTCGCCGAGGGCGACGACCTCGCGGACCCCGGAGGCCATCGCCCGGGTGAGCATCGCCGCTTCCAGGCGCTCGCGGACCAGCACCAGGCTCAGCGTGGGCTTGCCGACCCGCAGGCCCTCGCAGAGCAGCAGCGCCTCCTCGAGCGGGATGCTCGGGCCGATCACGACGACGTACTCCGTCGGGTGCTCGTCGAGCCACCGCAGCAGGCGGTCGCCGTTGGGCACCCCGTGTGCGGACTGGTGGGCGGTGCTGGGCAGTGCGGCGAGCAGCGCTGCGACAGCGCCGCTGTCCGGGTCGACGACGATAGGCATTTTCGAGCTTCCCTCCGAGAATGGTGCTCTGGACTGCGGTGGACCTTGGTGCGGGTGGGTCAGAAGAGGTTGTCGGCGGTGACGGCCGGACCGGGGGCGATGGTGCTGCCGTCGGTGAGCAGGGCGAACGCCAGCTCGCCGTTGGTCACGGCGTACAGCAGCCGCTGGGCGTCCTCCTGGTCGACGGCGACCGTGAGGAGCGTGCGGGGCAGGGCCTCCGTCGTCGCCTGGCCGGCGTCGTCGGTGGTGGTCGTCGAGACCGGGGTCGTCGAGCCGACGCCGATGACGGTGACCCGGTCGAGGAGCAGCCGGGTGTACGCGTCGCCCTCCTTCTCGGTGCCGTTGACGAAGATGGCGACCTGCGAGCCGGGGTTGACGAAGCCGGCGACGCGCGCCGGGTCGGTGAGGTTCACCGACATCGCCATCTGGCCCTTGGGGATCTGGAGGGCGCTCGGGGGAGCGGCGTCGCTGCCGAACTTGGCCGTGACGATCTGCTCGCCCGGGTAGATCGGCACCAGCGCGACCTGCTTGGCGAGCCCCTCGATGCTGGTGACCGCGTCCGGGAGGACCTGGTCGCGCGGCACGTTGGCGAGGGCGAGCTTCCCGCCCTGCGAGGCGGCGGTGATGCTCTCGCCCACGGCGATCGGCGCGTTGGCGCGCAGCACCTGGACGGTGTCGAACCGGCTCTCCGCGCGGGCGTCGGCCCCGCGGACGTAGAGGAACACGAGTGCCGTGCCGGCAACGGCCGCGATGACCGCCCCGATCAGCAAGAACTTCCGATGAACCACGGTCGCCAAAACCTTCCCGAGAGGACCGTGCTCGGTCACCCGGGCGCGGTCGAAGAACATGGGCGACGGCCTAGGCCGTCAACCCCCGCCCCCGCCGGGGTTGAAGCAGGAGCAGATTAGGGCCAGGCGACCCGATCTGTCCGAAACGAGTTCTACTGGTCTGGACCGGACCGGAGCGGCATGTCCAGACCAGTCGGTCAGCCCAGGTAGAGGGCGGCGACCTCGTCCTTGCACTCGCGCATCACGACGTTGCGCTTGAGCTTGAGGCTCGGGGTGAGCTGGCCACCCTCCTCGGTCCACTCGTCGGCGAGGATCGTGAACTTGCGGATCGACTCGGCCTTGGAGACCGCCTTGTTGGCGTCCTCGACGGCGGCCGCGACCTCGGCGCGCAGGTCCGGGTCGTCCACCAGGGCGGCGATGTCGGTGCTCTTGCCGTGCTGCTCGGCCCACACGGGCACCGAGTCGCGGTCCAGCGTGACGAGCGCGGCGATGAACGGCTGACCGTCGCCCACGACGATGCACTGGTCGACCAGCAGGTGGCCGCGCAGGCGGTCCTCGAGGACGGCCGGGGCGACGTTCTTGCCGCCGGCGGTCACCAGGATCTCCTTCTTGCGCCCGGTGATCCGGACGAAGCCCTCGTCGTCGACCTCGCCGAGGTCGCCGGTGTGGAACCAGCCGTCGCCCTCCATGACCTCGGCGGTCGCGGCCTCGTTGCGCCAGTAGCCGGCCATCACCTGGCCGCCGCGGAAGAGCAGCTCGCCGTCGTCGGCCACGCGTACGGCGGTGCCGGGAAGCGGACGCCCGACGGTCCCGATCTTCGTCGCCTCCGGGAGGTTGGCGCTCAGTGCTGCCGTCGTCTCGGTGAGGCCGTAGCCCTCGAGGACGACCAGGCCGATGCCGCGGTAGAAGTGACCGAGCCGCTCACCCAGCGGAGCGCCGCCGGAGACGGCGTACAGGCACTCGCCGCCGAGGGCGGCGCGCAGCTTGCCGTAGACGAGGCGGTCGAAGACGGCGTGCTTCGCGCGGACCCGCACCGGGATCTTGCCGCGCTCGATGCCGCGCGAGTAGGCGATCGCCGTCTCGGCGGCGGCGTCGAAGATCTTGCCGCGGCCGTCGGCCGTCGCCCGCTGCGAGGCGGTGTTGAAGACCTTCTCGAAGACCCGGGGGACCGCGAGGATGAAGGTGGGCTTGAACTCCGCGAGGTCCGGCAGCAGCTGCTTGATGTCGGCGGAGTGGCCGAGTCGGGTGCGCGACTTGATGCAGCCGACCTGGATGATCCGGGCGAAGACGTGCGCCAGCGGCAGGAAGAGCAGGGTCGCGGCCTTCTGCTCCAGGAAGAGCTTCTCCAGCTCGTCGACCGCGACGCCCAGCTCGAACATGAAGTTGCCGTGGGTGAGCATGCAGCCCTTGGGCCGCCCGGTCGTGCCGGAGGTGTAGATCAGGGTGGCGACGTCGAGAGGGGTCGCCGTCGTACGCCGCTTCTCGAGCTCCTCGTCGGAGATGTCGCCGCCGAGGCGGCTCAGCGTGTCGACGGCGTTGTCGGTGATCGACCAGACGTGGTTGAGGTCGTCGAGATCGCCGCGGATCTCACGGACCCGCGCGAGGTGGTCGGAGGTCTCCGTGACGACCGCGCGGGCGCCGGAGTCCCCGAGGATCCACTGCACCTGCTCGGCAGAGGAGGTCTCGTAGATCGGGACCGTGACGGCGCCGGCGAACCAGATCGCGTAGTCGAAGAGCGTCCACTCGTAGCGGGTCTTCGAGATCAGGGCGATCCGGTCGCCGACCTCGATGCCGGCCGCGACGAGGCCCTTCGCCACGGCGGTCACCTCGGCGAGGAACTCGGCAGCGGTGACGTCCTGCCAGGCCTGGTCCGGTCCGTCGCCGCGGCGGCTGAACTGCACGGTCGAGCCCGCCTCACGGGCGTTGACCACCACGTCGTCGGTGAGGTTGCCGGTGGTAGCGATCTCGGTCGTCAGGGGGGTCGAGAACTCACGCACCGGCTGAGGTTACCGCGCGCGCCCGACCGGCGACCGATCCGGTACGCTCGCAGCCCGAAGCGCCCGACGAGCAGGGATGGACACGATGGCCGAGCAGACGACCTCGTCGATCGTGATCGACGCCGCCCCAGCGGACATCATGGCGGTGATCGGCGACTTCGCCGCCTACCCCGAGTGGGCCAAGGGCGTGACCAAGGCCGAGGTCACCCAGGATGGTGACGACGGCTGGGCCGAGCAGGTCTTCTTCGCACTCGACGTGAGCCCGATCAAGGACGAGTACACGCTCGCCTACGAGTGGGACGGGTACGACGAGGTCACCTGGACCCTGGTCGAGGGCAAGATGCTGCGCGCGCTCGACGGCGCCTACGTGCTCGAGGACCGCGGCGACGGCAGCACCTCGGTGACCTACCGCCTCGCGCTCGACGTCTCGATCCCGCTGATCGGCATGCTGAAGCGCAAGGGCGAGAAGATCCTCATCGACACCGCGCTCAAGGGCCTCAAGAAGCGCGTGGAGTCGCTCGGCTAGTGCGCGTCCTCCTGTTCACCGGCAAGGGAGGGGTCGGGAAGTCCACCGTCGCGGCCGGCACCGCGGCTCTCGCTGCCGCTGAGGGCCGACGCACCCTCGTGCTCTCGACCGACGCCGCCCACTCCCTGGCCGACGCCTTCGGCTGCCCGCCCGGCTCGATCGGGGCGGAGCCGACCGAGGTCGCTGATGGTCTCTTCGTCCAGCAGGTCGACGCCCAGCTCCGCTTCGAGCAGTCCTGGGCCGACATCCAGCGCTACCTGCTCTCGATCCTCGACGTCGCCGGGCTGGACCCGGTCGCGGCCGAGGAGCTCACGGTCATCCCCGGTGCCGAGGAGGTGCTCGCCCTCCTCGAGCTCCGGCTCCAGGCGCTGTCCGGTGCCTGGGACGTGATCGTCGTCGACTGCGCGCCGACCGCCGAGACGCTGCGCCTGCTGGCGCTTCCCGAGGCGCTGGGCTGGTACATGCACCGGGTGCTGCCGGTCGAGCGCCGCGTCATCAAGGCGCTGCGCCCGGTGCTGAGCCGGGCCGCCGGCGTACCGATGCCGGGGGACACGGTCTTCGACGCGCTCGAGCGCCTTCACGCCGAGCTGGAGGAGGTCCGCGACCTGCTCAGCGGTGCCGACGCGAGCGTGCGGATCGTGCTCACGCCGGAGAACGTCGTGCTCGCCGAGGCGCGCCGGGCCTACACGACGCTCTCGCTCTTCGGCTACCGCGTCGACGGGGTCGTGGCCAACCGGGTCTTCCCGGCCGAGGGTGCCGACGACTGGCGTGCCGGTTGGGTCGTCGCCCAGGACGAGGTGCTCGAGCGGGTGGCGGAGTCCTTCGCCGGGCTGCCGATCTGGCGCTCGTCGTACCGTCCGGGGGAGCCCGTCGGCGTCGAGGAGCTGACGGCGCTCGCGCGGGAGCTGTACGACGACGCGGACCCGCTCGCGACCACGAAGTCGCGCGGCCCGTTCCGGATCAGCAGCGGCGAGCACGGTGCCGTGCTGCGGCTCTCGCTGCCCCTCGTCTCACGCGCCGAGGTCGATCTGGCGCGCAATGGCGACGATCTGGTCGTGACCGTGGGATCGTATCGTCGGCTCATCACGCTCCCGTCCGCTCTGGCGCGCCATCGCATCGCCGGAGCACGGGTGGAGCAGGGGGAACTGCAGGTGCGGTTCGTCGAGGACCCCGTGGACGAGGCAGGAAAGGTGACATGACGCAGGACGACGGACCCTCGACGAACGACGGTGCCGGTTCGGACCCCGTGGGCACGGTGGCCGAGGAGGCCGTCAAGCTGCTCGGAGCGCTCTCGGACTGGGCCAAGGACGCGACCCCCGACCTCGAGGGCCACCTGGCCACCGGGGCGGCGGAGTGCACCTACTGCCCGATCTGCCGCACCGTGCACCTCGTGCGCGAGCTGCGCCCGGAGGTCAAGGAGCAGCTGGCGACGGCGGCGACCGCAGCGCTCCAGGCCTTCACCGGACTGCTGGCGGCCGCGACGCCCGACGGGCGCGGCACGCCGAGCGGGGTCGAGCACATCGACCTCGACGACACCGACGACACCGGCCCGTGGCCGGACGAGCCCGAAGGGGAAGACCGATGAGCCTGGCCTGTGGGATCGACGTCGGCGGCACCAAGATCGCCGGTGGTGTGGTCGACGAGGACGGCACCATCGTCGAGGAGCTGCGCGTCGAGTCGCCCGCGACCGACGCCAACGCGATCGAGGAGGCCATCGCCGGCCTCGTCACCGAGCTGCGCTCGCGCCACGAGATCGTCTCGGTCGGCGTCGGTGCTGCCGGGTACGTCGACAAGGCGCGCGCCGTGGTGCTCTTCGCGCCCAACGTCGCCTGGCGCAACGAGGACCTCAAGGGCGAGCTCGAGAAGCGCTGCGAGCTCCCCGTCGTGATCGAGAACGACGCCAACGCCGCCGCCTGGGGCGAGTTCGCCTTCGGCGCCGGCCACGACGCGGAGGACCTCCTGCTGGTCACCGTCGGCACCGGCGTCGGCGGCGGCCTGGTCCTCGACGGCGAGGTCTACCGCGGCGCCAACGGCGTCGGCGCCGAGATCGGCCACATGCGCGTCGTGCCCAACGGCATCCTCTGCGGCTGCGGGAAGCACGGCTGCTTCGAGCAGTACGCCTCCGGCTCCGCCCTGGTCCGCGAGGCCCGCTCGCTCGCGATGAGCGGCGCGATGATCGCGCAGGGGATGCTCGAGCGCGCCGGCGGCGACCTCAGCAAGATCACCGGCCCGCTCATCACCGACGCCGCCCAGCACGGCGACGAGGGCGCCCGCCAGCAGCTCGCCGAGCTCGGCCGCTGGCTCGGCGAGGGCATCGCGTCCCTCACCGAGATCCTGGACCCCGGAGTCGTCGTCATCGGGGGTGGCGTCAGCGAGGCCGAGGACCTGCTCCTCGAGCCGACCCGCACCGCCTTCGCCGGCCAGCTCGTCGGCCGTGGCTTCCGTCCCATCCCGGAGATCCGCAAGGCGCGCCTCGGCAACAAGGCTGGTCTCATCGGCGCGGCCGACCTCTCGCGGCGGTGAGCGCGCGTGTGCTCGAGCACGCGCGCTTCGTCGCCGTACCGCTGACGCCTGACGTCGCTGCCCTGGACTACGACGCGTACGTCGCCAGCCCGGACGTGATCCGGGTCCACAGCGACGGCCGCTGGCCGGTCGACGGCTTCACCCTCGAGGACGAGCTACGTGAGGTGCGGCAGCACCAGGTCGACCACGAGGCCGACCGGTCGTTCGCCTTCGCGCTCCTCACGCCGTCGGGTGACCGGTCGCTCGGCTGCGTGTACGTGAACCGGCTGCACGACTACCTCTCGCGCGTCGACGCACCACCGGGCCTGCTCGCCGCGTTCCGCGCGCCGTCGGCGATGGTCACCTTCTGGCTCCGGCAGGACGAGCAGACCACCGGCCTCGCCGACGTCGTGGTGGCAGCCGTCGATGCATGGCTCAGCGACGAGTGGCCGCTCGAACGCGCGCTCTTCCGGGTGCTCCCGGCGGAGCACTCGTCGCGCTCCGCGCTCGAACGGCACGGTCTCGACAGGGTCGAGCTGGCGCTCCCGGGAGAGACCAGGCCTTACCTGTGGTTCGAGGCGCGTCTCTGACGCGTCGTCGCAACGCTCTGGGCTCTGACTGAGCTCAGCGCGGCGGTTCGCCCGCGCCGCTGTCGGGTTGCCGGCGCGTCCGGGGCGACCATCGTGGCCCGGGTCGTAGAGACAGTGCATTCGGTGGACCGAGGAGCGGCACCGTCCTGGGGATCCTCGTCCCTACTCCCTCTTTCGGATCTCGGTCCCGCGGTGTTCGAGGGCGTGGTGTCTGGGGCAGAGGAGTCGGGAGTGGTCGATGTCGGTCCGGCCGCCTCGGGTCCAGGGTGGGTCGTGGTGGGCGTGACACAGGCCGGGTGGCCAGTCGCATCCTTCGGCGGTGCAACCGCGGTCCCTCAGTGCGAGGGCGGTGCGTTGGGATCTGGTGTGGAACCTGCGAGCCCTGCCGAGGTCGAGGACCTCGGATCTGCCGCCGAGGACGGCGGGGAGGATCCGTGCAGTGCAGGCGAGGCGGCGGGCGGCTCCGGGGCTGATCCGCTCGCCGGTGTCGAGGACACCTGCTTGTTCGAGGTCGCCGATGAGGGAGTCGTAGCTAATGGTGACGACGATGGTGGCGTCGGTGCCGCCGACCTGCGGCAGGTCTTTGGCTGGGATGCGGTCGATCAGCTCGGCGAACGCGTGACCCATCCGTTCCGGTCCGGGACGGCGTTCCACACCGGGTCCGTTGGTGGCGGCCTGGTGCTTGGGTGCGGCTAGGGCGAGGAGGATCTTCCTGAGCTGGGCGCCTTGGAGGGTGGGGAGGGTGAACCGGCCGTGGACCTTGCCGTGGCCGTCGTCGACCATGGTGAGCCGGCACGCCATCGCGGCCTCGGCCTCTTCGCGTTCCAACAGCTTCGCCTCATGCTCGTCGGCGGCTGCGGGGTCGATGACGTCGAGGAGCCGGTCCCCGGGCCGCTTCAATCCCCGGGCGTCGTTATGGGCGGCTTCGCAGACGAGGTGGGCCACTGCCTGGGTGACGACATCGGGGTCGAGCCCGTCGGGGAGCTTGGTGACGGCGTCGATGATCACGCCGGCCTGGTCGGCCAGCAGGTCGCCGGCGGCGAGGGCGGTGCGGACCTGGGGGTGGGTGTCGAGCTGGTAGCCGAACCTCACGGTCCGGTGCGCCGAGGGGCGGGTCTGCTTGGTCTCGTGCGCCAGCCAGTTCGCCGTAGTGGTCGCACCAGCGGTGTCGCCGACCTCGATCTCGTCGGCGTGCATCGCGACCCGGGCCTTCAGCTCGGCCACCCGCGCCTCGAGACGAGTGACCTCGACGAGCGTCGACGCGGTCTCTGCGACGTCCATCGACCAGGTCGATGCATCGGCCACGGCGTCGAGCTCGGTGTGGGCGTGCGCGACCGCCACCGACACTCGGTGTCTGGGGGTCGAGATCGCTGTCATGAGAAGAATTCTCCCAGGCACCACCGACAGTGAGGGCTCAGAACCCCCATATCCACAGGGGTCTGGGAACTTTTATCATCTATCTTCCGGGGTGGTTTCGAGGCTCGCTGCGCTCGCACCTCAACCACCGATGCCGGCCCGCAGGCCGGGAAGCGGCGCCGACCCGAGACCGCCGTACCCCGTGTAGAAAGCCATGTCGGCGCGCAGCCACGACGGACCCGCCAGCCGCGCACGTCGCCCTGCCTTCGCTGCGGGGGTTTCGAGACAGGCGCTAGCGCGCCTTCCTCAACCACCGGCCCGGGCGCGGACCGCAACCACCTGCCCGCCGTACCCCGTGTAGAAGGCCCCGTCGGCGGCCGACCCGAGCGGCCCCGCAAGCTGCGCTCATCGCCCTGGCTTCGCTGCGGGGGTTTCGAGACGGGCGCTAGCGCGCCTTCCTCAACCACCGGTGGGTCATCCGTGTCGGCCGTTTGGACAGACCTGGTGGTCCGCACGGACCGTTTCGGCTCGCGGGGGATGTGCGGACGCCTCAGGTGTCACTAGCGTCCGGTCACCCGTGGAAGGAGACCGGTGTCCGGGAGACCGCGTTGCCTGCACCGACGGAGGTCCCGTGACGAGCGGGGCGCCGTCGCCGTCGAGGCTGCCCTCGTGCTGCCGATCCTGTTCACCGTGCTCTTCGGCATCGTGGACCTGTCGATGCTCGTGCGCGACGAGGTCTCGACCACGTCGGCGACGCGCATCGCGGCGCGGATCGCGGCGACCGGAGCGGGTGCGGGGCCTGGCACCTGCGTGACCCGGCCGAGCGCGCCGCCCTGCACGTCGCAGTTCTCGCCGGCCCTCGCGCAGGCGGCCGCGGACGCCATCCAGCGCTCCGGCATGTCGATGCCCAAGGACTCGATCGACTACATCCTGGTCTACAAGGCCAACGACCAGGGTTTCCCGGGGACCGGCACCAGCATGCCGTCGGACTGCTCGGCCACGACGGACTGCGTGATGTTCACGTGGTACGACGCGGACGACAAGTTCCGCTGGGCGGGCGGGTCCTGGGACTCCAAGACGATCAACGGCTGCCTCAACCAGAGCGACATGGTCGGGGTCTACCTGCACGCCACCCACGACTGGGCGTCCGGCATCTTCGGGAGCTCGATCGGCGTCGACGACCGCGCGGTGAGCCGGTTCGAGCCGCTCGACCCGCAGACCTGCGCGCCCGGGACGCACGGATGAGCCGGCGTACGACGCAGCGCGACGAGCGGGGTGTCGCCGCCGTCATCGTGGCCGTCTTCATCTCGGCGCTGCTCTTCGCGCTCTGCGCCATCACCGTCGACATCGCCCGGATCCAGCTCGAGGGGCAGCGGGTGCAGAAGGCCGCGGACGCCGCGGCGACCGCCGGCGTCACCTGGATGCCGCAGAACCTCGCGCTCGCGACGACGACGGCCCGCAAGGTGTCGGGCATCAACGGCTACGCGAACGCCGGCGACACGAGCGTGGTCGTCGAGCCGGCGGGCCGGCCCAGCCAGCTGAAGGTGACCGTCACGACCAAGGTCCCCAACCTCTTCGGGCGGCTGCTCGGGATCGACGACGCGACGGTCACCCGGCACGCGATCGCCGACTACACCGGTCCGCAGCCGATGGGCAGCCCGTGCAACACGATGGCCAACGAGCCCGACGACGACTCGATCTCCGGTGGCAGCAAGCTTGCCGGCACCGGGTGCGAGCGGTTCCCGCAGTTCTGGGCCAACGTCAACGGGCCGGACATCAAGAAGGAGAGCGGCGACCAGTACAACGTGCGCACCTGCTCCGGTGTCGAGGACCAGTGCTCGGCCAGCAAGGCCAACAACGACTACACCGGCGCGGTGAACGGGCAGACCGGCTACTTCTTCCTGGTCCGCATCGGCAACGGCGCGGTGAACCAGCCTGTCACGCTCCAGATCTACGACCCGGCGTTCGTCAACACCGCCGACACCTGCAGCGCGGCGCCCACCGGCACGTTCCCGACGACGACGACCGACAACGACCCGAACTGGTGGAACCCCTACACGACGGTCCGGGGCCTCGAGCGCTACGCCAAGACCCCTGGGGCGTTCTGCCCGGGCGACAACCTGATCGGCGGTACGACGCCGACGGTGACGTCGTTCGGCCTGCGCAACCCGGCAAGCAACGCGAACCCGCTCAACGGTGCGCCGAACACGACCCCGGGCTGCACCCGCCAGTACCCCGGGTACGCCGCGCCGGACGCCAACAAGCTGCTCAAGTACAAGATCGCGAAGGCGCCGGCCAGCACCACGCAGGCGAACTCGAACTACGTCGACGACCTGGCCCGGGTCTTCCACCAGTGGGTCACGCTCTGCACCTTCACGCCCAACCAGGCGGGCGACTACTACCTGCAGGTGCGCACGAACGTCGCGATGCAGGGCGCCATCAACAACGAGGGCAGCTACCGACCGTCGAACAACACGACCGCGAAGATCTTCACCCAGGCCGGCGACGACACGTCGGTCGCGGGCTACGGCAGCAACCGGTTCTCGCTGCGTGCCTTCGGCTCGTCGGCCACCGTCTCGTCGGCGATCTCGGTGTCGTCGTGGGGCCGGATGCCGATCTACGCGAACGCCGACACCGCGGCCTCGACGTTCCACCTGATCCGGGTGCTGCCGGGCGCCGCCGGCAAGACCCTGCTCTTCCAGTTCTTCGACGTCGGCGACGCGGCGACCAACGGCACGATGACGGTGCTGCGACCGCCCGAGGCGACCGGCGACCCGATCGCCAACTGCACCGGCCAGGGCTACAAGAACGTCGCGCTGCCCAGCTGCTCGATCTCGGGCATCCAGTCGAGCGCGGGGTGGAACGGCCGGCTCCAGGGCATCCTGGTGCCGATCCCGAACAACTACAGCTGCGACTACACGACACCGAGCGGCTGCTGGTTCCGGGTGCGGGTGAGCTTCGGCAGCGGCTCGGTGAGCGACACGACGACATGGTCGGCCGAGATCATCGGAAACCCGGTCCGTCTGATCGAATAGCCCGGTGAGCCTCTTCATCGGCGTCGACATCGGTGGCACCAAGGTCCTCGCGACGGCGGTGTCGCGCTCCGGACGCGTGGTGCGTACGGCGCTGCGCGAGACCCCGGGACGACGGGTCGAGGCGCGGCTCGTCGAGGACGCACTCACCGAGGCGGTCCAGGAGATCGCCGGGGTACGCCGCGTCGGCGCCATCGGCATCGCGGCCGCCGGGTTCGTGGACGCCCAGGGGGAGCGGGTCCGCTTCGCGCCGCACCTGCCCTGGCAGGACGAGGGCGTGCGGGCCAAGCTCGCCGAGCGCTGGAGCGCGCCGGTCGTGCTCGACAACGACGCCAACTGCGCCGCGCGCGCCGAGCTCGCGTACGGCGCGGTCGGTGAGGCCGACAGCGCCGTCGTGGTCACCCTCGGCACCGGCATCGGTGGCGCGCTGATCCTCGACGGTGAGGTGATCCGCGGCTACAACGGCATGGCGGGGGAGTTCGGGCACACCCAGGTCGTCCCCGGTGGCCGCTCGTGCGAGTGCGGCGGCACGGGCTGCTGGGAGCAGTACTGCAGCGGCAACGCGCTGACCCGCTTCATGCGCGACAAGGGCGTCGAGGACCTGGCCGGGGCCGCGATCACCGCTGCCGCGGAGCAGGGCGACCCGGTCGCGCTCGCGGCCTTCGCCGAGGTCGGGGAGTGGCTCGGCGTCGGGCTCGCCAACCTGGTCGCGTCCTTCGACCCGCAGGTCGTGGTGATCGGCGGCGGCGTGTCCGCGGCCGGCGACCTGCTGCTCGAGCCGGCCCGGGCGGCGCTGCGGGAGTCGCTGGTCGGTGCTGCGCACCGCACGGTGCCGCCCGTCGTACGCGCGGCCCTCGGCCCCGAGGCGGGCGCGATCGGCGCCGCCGACCTGGCGCGTCAGACGTTCAGGAGCGCCGGTACTCGGGCACGAGCTCGACGGCGAGCTGCTCGAGGAACAGACCGACGTCGGTGACGATGCCGCGGGCCTGCGACGAACCGCGGTCCGCGAGCTTGGTGACCGTCGCCGGGTTGATGTCGACGCACACCAGCGGGATCGACGCCGGCAGGATGTTGCCGGTCGCCACCGAGTGCAGCATGGTCGCGACCATCAGGCAGAAGCCCACGTCGGTGAGCTCGGCGCGCATCGCGCGCTGGCCCTCGATCACGTCCGTGTAGACGTCGGGCAGCGGGCCGTCGTCGCGGACCGAGCCGACCAGCACGTACCGCTTCCCCTCCGTCACGAGCGCGTGCATGATGCCGCCGGTCAGCACCCCGGCGTCGACCGCGTCGCGGATCGACCCGGCCTTGCGGATCGTGTTGATCGCCCGGATGTGGTGCTCGTGGCCGTGCTCGACGCCGCGGCCCATCGCCAGGTCGACCCCGAGGCTGGTGCCGTAGAGCGACGACTCGATGTCGTGGGTCGCCAGGGCGTTGCCGGCGAAGAGCACGTCGACGTACCCCGCGTCGACCATCGCGACCATCGCCGGCGCGGCGCCGGTGTGGACGACGCCGGGGCCGCCCACCCAGAGCACCTTCTTGCCGGCGGCCTTCGCCTCGCGCATGCCGTCGGCGACCTGGCGCACCAGCACGGCCTGCGGCTTCTCGGAGGAGACCTCGGACTCCATGAACCCGAACGCCTCGGCGCTCGCGTCCGGCGCGGGCACGCTCACGCGCACGCCGGCGGCGCCGGTGAGCACGAGCATGCCGGTGCGTACGTCGGACATCGGCAGCGTGTAGACGCGCACCGGCTTGCCGTCGGCGTCGCGCTCGAGGACCAGGCCGCAGTCCATCTCGGGGTTCTCCACGTCGAGCCAGGCGCCGTCGATGCGAACCCGGGTCTCGAGGTTGGTGGTCGAGTAGAAGTGGTCGGGGAAGACCCCGTCGCGATCGGCCTCGGCGACGGTCGCCTCGCCCGGGTCGACCTGGTTGACGCCGCGGGTCTGGAGCCGCATCAGCAGCCGCTGCAGCCCCTCCGCGTCGTCGGCGATCACGGTGATCACCGCGTGCGACGGGTCATCGGTCTCCCGGCCCACGTCGAAGCGGTCGATCGTGTAGTCGCCGGCGTACTCCCGGATGTCGTCCAGGACCCGCGACAGGATGCCGTGGTCCATCAGGTGGCCGGTGATCTCGACGGTCTCGCTGGCAGTCACGAGTGCACCCTAACGGGGGCAGTCGTTGGTCGAGTAGCGAGCGCCAGCGAGCGTATCGAGACCGTCGCCGGGGTCTGTCGTCTCGCCGTGATCTCGATACGCCGGTCGCGGACTCGCGGGCTCGGTCGCGCGGCTACTCGATCCAGCGCGTGCTTCTCGACCCTCGCGAGCTCGGGTCGAGCGCCCTAGACCTGGGCGCCGTCGTCCCAGGGCTCTCGGGGCTCGCGGGGCATCTGGAAGACCAGGTAGACGAAGCCCCCGACGAAGCCCACGACGAGCAGGTAGCCCAGCCACGTCGGGATCGTGATCTGCAGGATCAGGCAGACGAGCAGCACCACGGGTGAGCCGAAGACGCCGGCCCAGGCGAGGCCGCGGTCCGGCGCGACGGTCGGCAGCGGCGGCGGCTCCGGAGGGTCGTAGCCCTCCTCCTCGTCCTCGTCGTCGAGGTCGATGTCCTGGACCTCGTCGTCCGGCGTCCCGAAGGCGCGGGGGTCGCCGAAGCGCCCACCGAACGGCGCGTCGGGGACGGGTCCCGCGGCCGGGGTCGAGGGTGGCTCGTCGAGCTCGGCGCGGTCGCCGTAGTTGTCGACGATGGCCCGCCAGGCGAGCTCGTCGGCCGTGGGGACGGCGTCGGCGTCGGTTCCGGCGTCGAAGTCGTCGTCGTGGGGGTGTTCCGGCACACGACGAGCGTATGCCCCCGCCGTGAATGCAGGCCAGACAACGGTCAGACGACGGTCAGGTCGCGGTGACCCGGGCGATGAACTCCGCGGAACCGGCGAAGATCTGATCGGCGTCGTTGTCGAGCGTCGCGACGTGGAAGCTGTTCTCGAGCGGTACGACGGTGACGTCCCGCGAGGACACCCCGGCGGTGATCAGCGGCTGGGAGGCCTCGTCGACGACGTGGTCCTCGGTGGAGCGGAAGTAGAGCAGCGGAGCGGTCACCTTCGGCAGGTCCGCGATGATCGTCGGCCAGGCCTGCATGAAGGAGTGGATCGCCTTGAGCGGCGTCTTCGTGTAGCCGTGCTCCTCGACGCCCTCCTTCTTGATGTCGTTGGCGATCCCCGGGAACGACCCCACCAGGTGCTTCAGGACCGGCAGCAGCTTGACGTCGAGCCGCTTGCTCGCGACCGCGGGGTTGACCACGACCACGCCCGCGATCTCGGGACGGTCCTCGGCCAGACGCAGCACCAGGGCGCCGCCCATCGAGAGGCCGCCGACGACGACCGCGTCGTTCTCGGCGACGAGCTTGTCGAGCGCGCTGGTGACCTCGGCGTACCAGTCCTCCCAGCGCAGCGTGTTCAGCTCCTGCCAGGTCGTGCCGTGGCCGGGCAGCCGCGGCAGCTCCACGGCGTACCCGCGCTCGGCGAGGTACTCGCCCCAGGGACGCATCGACGCCGGCTGGCCCGTGAAGCCGTGGCTGAGGAGCACGCCGACGCGCCGGCCGCCGGTGAGGTCCGGCCGGGCCGGGGCGGAGTACGGCGTCGCGAGCGGGTGGACTGTCGTCATGGCGGAAGTGTGCACCACCCGAGCAGTGCGCGACACGGCTTCGACCGTGCCCTAGGCTTCGCCGGGACGGAACTCGGGCTGGGGCGGAGGTTTGCGGTGTTCTACTGGTTCCTGAAGTGGATCGCACTCGGGCCGTGGCTGCGGATCATCTTCCGGCCGCGGGTCTCCGGGGCCGACAACGTGCCCCTCGAGGGGCCGGCGATCCTCGCCAGCAACCACCTGTCGTACGCCGACTGGCTGTTCATGCCGCTGACGCTGCCGCGCCGGGTCACCTTCGTCGCCAAGGCCGAGTACTTCACCTCGCCGGGCATCAAGGGCTGGCTGCAGAAGACCTTCTTCGCTGGCTCCGGCCAGGTGCCGATCGACCGCTCCGGCGGCAACGCCTCCGAGGGCGCGATCATCTCGGCCAAGCGGCTGCTCGCCGACGGCGAGCTCTTCGGGATCTACCCCGAGGGCACCCGCTCGCACGACGGCAAGCTCTACCGCGGCAAGGTCGGCGTCGCCCGCCTGGCGCTCGAGTCGAAGGTGCCGGTCATCCCGGTCGCGGTCGTCGGCACCGACGTGGTCGCCCCTCCGGGCAAGACCTTCGGCCGGTTCACCCGGCCGGTCGTGCGCTTCGGCACGCCGCTGGACTTCTCGCGCTACGAGGGCATGGAGAACGACCGCTACATCCTGCGCTCGATCACCGACGAGATCATGTACGAGATCATGCGCCTCTCCGGTCAGGAGTACGTCGACATGTACGCCACCCGCGCCAAGGAGCTGTCGAAGTCCGACAAGGACGGCGACGACAAGTCCGGCGAGTCGAAGCTCGCGTCGTGACCATCCACGACACGCATCCGTTCACGGACCCCGACCCCGACCCGGTACGCCGGCTGCGCGGCCGCCTGGGCGGCGCCGTCACGCTGGTGACCGCCGGCGACGCCGAGGGGCGCGCCGGCCTGACGGTCTCCTCGCTGATGGTCGCCAACGGCGACCCCGCCCACGTGCTGATGCTCGTCGACCCCGACAGCGACCTGGCCGACGTCGTGGCCCGCACCGGGCGGGCCGTGGTGCAGATGCTGTCCTGGTCGCACCGTGACCTCGCCGAGGCGTTCGCGGGCAGCGCTCCCGCGCCGGGTGGCCCCTGGCGGATGGGCTCCTTCGAGGACACGCCGTGGGGCCCGCGCCTGGCCGACACGACGACCTGGGTCGGACTCTCCCTGGAGTCCGTGGGCGACGTGGGCTGGTCGAGCCTGCTCACCTGCGTCGTGCAGGACGTCGCCGTGGGAGAGGACGACGCGCCGCTCGTGCACCGCCGAGGGCGCTACGTGCGCCCCGACCAGTGACCGGCGCCGACCCTCTTGACGGCACCTGGCACATCGTCTCGACGAGCCTGCCGTTCTGGCGATCGCGGGTCGCGCCGTCCGTCACCTACTCGCCGCTGCCCGACGGGCGGGTGCTCGACGTCGTGCAGTACACCGCCCGCGGGCGGGTGCGACTCGTGGTCGGCGCCGACTCGCGCGTCGCCGACGGCTACCACTGGCGCGGCCTCACCCCGCTGACCCGGCTGACGAGCAGCCGGTGGCGGGTGGTGGCCGCAGACGAGTCCGCTCCGGAGCCGACCGCGCAGTGGGCCGTGACGGCCTTCGAGAAGACGCTCTTCACGCCCGCGGGCGTCGACGTCTACTGCCGCGCGACCACCATCGACCCGCCCGCCCACGATGCTGCGCTCGCGGCCCTGGGGGCCGACCCGGCGCTGGCGGGGTTCGTCGCGAGGCTCTTCACGCCCGCCCTAGGGTGATCCCGTGGCCGACCTGCTGAGCATCGCCGACGAGCTCTACGGCCTGCCGCTGCCCGAGTTCACGCCGGCGCGCGACGCCCGCGCGAAGGAGCTCAAGGGCACGCCGCTCGCCGCGCAGGTGAAGGCGCTGCGCAAGCCGTCGACCGCCGCGTGGGTTGTCAACCTGCTGGTCCGGCGTGACACCGAGCAGGTCGAGCAGGTGCTGACCGTCGGCGCCGCGCTGCGCGAGGCCCAGGCGTCGATGTCGGCGGAGGAGCTGCGGGCGCTGAGCCGGCAGCGGCGCCAGCTGACCGCCGCGGTCACGACCGGCGCGCGGCGGATCGCGCGCGAGGAGGGCACCAAGGTCACCCAGGCGGTCGCCGACCAGGTGGAGGCCACGCTGACCGCCGCGATGGTCGACGAGCGCTGCGGGTTGGCGCTGCGCAGCGGCATGCTCACCGCCGCCCTGGCCAGCACCGGCGTCGACGCGGCCGACGTCGAGGCGGCCGTCGCCGTGCCCGAGGCCCTGGGCTTCAGCGCGCCCGCGCGGGAGGCGGAGCCCCCCGCCCGGCCCGAGCTGCACGTCGTACCCGATCCCGAGGCGGACGCCAAGGCCGTCGCCGCGGCCGAGGAGGCCCTGGAGGCGGCCGAGGAGGCGTTGGCGGAGGCCACCGCCGCCCACGGCGAGACCAGCACGGCCGTCGAGGAGCTCGAGGCCCGCGGCCTCCAGCTCCAGGCCGAGATCGCCGAGCTCCGCAGCAGGATCGACGAGCTCGAGGCCTCCGCCGAGGAGACCGACGACGAGCTCTCCGACGCCGAGGACGCCCGTGCCGAGACCGGGTCCGAGCTCACCGAGGCCACCCGGGCCCGCGACTCCGCCGCCGCTGCCCTGGCGAAGCTGAAGCGGTAGCCCTACTCCGCCCAGCCCTGGGCGAGCTCGACGGCACGCGACCAGCGGGCGTGGGCGGCGTCGGCCGCGGCCCGGTCGGAGGAGGGCTCGAAGCTGCGGTCCAGGGTCCAGGTGTGGCGCAGGTCGTCGGTGGAGTCCCACACGCCGACGCCGAGGCCGGCGAAGAACGCGGCGCCGAGGCCGGTGGTCTCGACGACCTTCGGTCGCTCGACGGGTACGCCGACGGTGTCGGCCTGGAGCTGGCAGAGCAGGTTGTTGGCGGCGGCCCCACCGTCGACGCGCAGCGACGAGAGCTGCGGCATCACGTCGAGCACGTCGCGCACCTCGAAGGCGATCGCCTCGAGCGTCGCCCGCACGATGTGCGCCCGGGTGGTGCCCCGGGTGAGCCCGACGATGAGGCCGCGCGCCTGCGGGTCCCAGTGCGGCGCCCCGAGTCCGGTCAGCGCCGGCACGAAGACCACGCCGCCGCTGTCGGAGACGGTCGACGCGACCGCCTGGCTCTCGGCGGCCGAGCCGACGATCTGGATGCCGTCGCGCAGCCACTGCACGGCCGCGCCGGTGACGAAGATCGAGCCCTCGGAGGCGTAGGTGATGTCGCCGTCGGGGGAGCGCCAGGCCGCCGAGGCCAGCAGCGCGTCCGACCGCTGGATCGTCGAGCCCGTGTTGGTGAGCACGAAGGAGCCGGTGCCGTAGGTGCACTTCGAGTCGCCCTCGTCGAAGCAGGTCTGCCCGAAGAGCGCGGACTGCTGGTCGCCCGCCAGCCCCGCGATCGGCACCGAGAGCCCGAGGAACGTCTTGGGGTCGCTGGCGGCGATCTCGCCCCAGTTGGGCACCAGCTCCGGCAGCGCGTCGCGCGGCACTCCGAAGAGCCCGCACAGCTCGTCGGACCAGTCGCCCGACTCGAGGTCCATCAGCAACGTCCGGCAGGCGTTGGAGACGTCGGTGACGTGGTAGGTCCCGCGGGTCATCCGGGCGATCAGGTAGGAGTCGACGGTGCCGATGGCGTAGCGGCCCGACTCGACCAGGGCCCAGGTGTGCGGCTCGTTCTCGGCCAGCCACATCAGCTTGGTGCCGGAGAAGTAGGGGTCCAGCCGCAGGCCCGTCAGCTCGCGCACCCGCTCCTCGTGGCCCTCGTCGCGCAGGCGGTTGCACAGGTCCGCCGTACGCCGGTCCTGCCAGACGATCGCGCGGCGGGGCGAGCCGAGGGTCTCGCGGTCCCAGAGCATCACGGTCTCGCGCTGGTTGGTGATGCCGATCGCCCGGATGGCGTCGGCGTCGGTCGCCTTCAGTGCCTCGCGGGTGGCCTCCAGCGTCGCCTGCCAGATCTCCTCGGGCGCGTGCTCGACCCAGCCGGGCTTCGGGAAGTGCTGCGCGAACTCCTGGTAGCCGCGCGCCGAGATCCGCCCGTCGTGCTCGACGACGAGGGCCGTGACGCCCGTGGTGCCGGCGTCGATCGCGAGGACGCTCATCGGTCGGCCTCCGTGTCACGGATGAACTCCAGGATGCGGACGTCGATCCAGGACCCGTCCTCTGCGACCCGCATCTCGTAGTTCTCGCTGCCGACCCAGCTCGCGAAGTCGCGGTGCCCGAGAGCGGTCGCGAGCCCCTCCAGCTCGGCCTCCAGGTCGGGCGTGATCGGCACCTTCTCCTCCTCGGTCGATGCGGTCAGGTAGAGGTCGCTCAGGCCGAGCAGCCGGGACAGCTCGACGATCGGCTCCGCGTGGTCGTCGACGCGGAGGTCGACCGCGATGTCGTCGAGCCCGCCGTACCCCGCCTCGTCCTGGACGACGAGCAGCGCGGCGGACTGGCGGCCGCGGGAGTCGCCCCCGGCGGCGTCACCGGCGGCCAGCGCCTCGAGCAGGCGGTGGGCGAGCGGCGCCTCGGGGGAGGAGTCGAGCCAGGCGGCCTCCATCGCCTCGACGACCTCGGAGCCGGTGAGGATGTTGCCCTGGATGGCGTAGCCGTCGCCGATGACGCTGCCGGCCCAGTCGAGGCACGCCTCTCCGGTGTGGCTGGCCGCGTTGCCGTCGACGTCGACGATGCCGACCTGGCGGTGGTCGCGGCCCTCGTCCTCCTCCAGGAGGACCTGCAGCGCGACCGACGCGGTCGCGCCGTCGTCGAGGTGGGCGAGGGCGAGGCCCTTGTAGGCCACGTTGGCGCTGGCCTGGGTGGCGATGGCGCCGACGCCGGCGACGGCGGCCGGCACGGCCGACCCGACCGCGAGGAACTTGGAGGCCACCGCCACGCCCCACGACTCACCGTCGGCGGAGCGGGCCACGATCGAGAACGTCATGGCGCGACAGTAGCGACATCGGAGGGCCGACCCTTTAGTCTGGAAAGGACTAAAGAACTGCTCGCCCGAGAAAGAAGCCATCGTCCATGACCGTCCGTCGCGTCGCCCTCCTCACCGCCGGTGGCCTGGCCCCCTGCCTGTCCTCGGCCGTCGGTGCCCTCATCGAGCGTTACACCGCGCTCGACCCGGAGATCGAGATCATCGCCTACCGCGACGGGTACGCCGGTCTCCTCGGCGACGACCACATCACCGTGACGACCGAGGACCGCGAGCGGGCGCACCTGCTGCACGACTTCGGCGGCAGCCCGATCGGCAACAGCCGGGTCAAGCTCACCAACGTCAAGGACTGCGTCAAGCGCGGGCTGGTCGCCGAGGGGCAGGACCCCCTCCACGTCGCCGCCGAGCAGCTGACCAAGGACGGCGTCGACGTCCTGCACACCATCGGCGGCGACGACACGAACACGACGGCGGCCGACCTCGCGGCGTACCTCCACGAGAACGGCTACGAGCTGACCGTCGTCGGCCTGCCGAAGACGATCGACAACGACGTCGTGCCGATCCGGCAGTCGCTGGGTGCCTGGACGGCGGCCGAGCAGGGCGCGATCTTCGCCCGCAACATCATCGCCGAGCACTCCTCCAACCCGCGGATGCTCATCGTCCACGAGGTGATGGGCCGGCACTGCGGCTGGCTGACGGCCGCGACCGCGCTGAAGTACCAGGAATGGCTCGACACCCAGGAGTTCTCCGGCTTCGGCGACAACACCCGGCACAGCTGGGAGATCCACGGTGTCTACGTCCCCGAGGTCGACTTCGACATCGCCGCCGAGGCCGAGCGCCTGAAGGCGGTCATGGACGAGACCGGCTGCGTCAACGTGTTCCTCTCCGAGGGCGCGGGCGTCTCCACGATCGTGGAGGAGATGCTGGCCCGCGGCGAGGAGCCGAAGCGGGACGCCTTCGGCCACGTCAAGCTCGACACCATCAACCCCGGCTCGTGGTTCGCCAAGCAGTTCGCCGGCATGGTGGGCGCCGAGAAGACGATGGTGCAGAAGAGCGGCTACTTCTCGCGCTCCGCGCCTGCCAACGCCGAGGACCTGGCCCTGATCCGAGCCTGCGCCGACCTCGCGGCCGAGGCCGCGCTGCGCGGCGAGAGCGGCGTCGTCGGCCACGACGAGGACGCCGGTGACGTGCTGCGGGTCTGCGAGTTCCCGCGCATCAAGGGCGGCAAGGCGTTCGACCCGTCCACGCCGTGGTTCCGGGACCTGCTGGACGAGATCGGCCAGCCCAACCACTAGAAGTCCGCGGCGCCGTATGACCAGACTGGACGTCATGCGCGTCGGAGTACTGACCGGAGGCGGGGACTGCCCCGGCCTCAACGCCGTGATCCGGGCCGTGGTCCGCAAGGGCGTGAAGGAGCACGGGTTCGAGTTCGTCGGCTACCGCGACGGCTGGCGCGGCCCGCTCGAGGGCGTGACGATGGAGCTCGGGATCGAGCAGTGCCGCGGCATCCTGCCCCGCGGCGGCACCATCCTCGGCTCCTCGCGGACCAACCCCTTCAAGCTGGACAACGGCGTGGAGCGGATCAAGGAGAACCTCGCCAAGGACGGCGTCGGCGCGCTGGTCGCGATCGGTGGCGAGGACACCCTGGGCGTCGCCACCAAGCTCTCCGAGCTCGGGGTCAACGTCGTCGGCGTGCCCAAGACGATCGACAACGACCTGTCCGGCACCGACTTCACGTTCGGCTTCGACACGGCCGTCAACATCGCGACCGAGGCCATCGACCGCCTGCACACGACCGCCGAGTCGCACCACCGCGTGCTGGTCGTCGAGGTGATGGGCCGCCACGCCGGCTGGATCGCGCTGCACTCCGGCATCGCCGGCGGCGCCAACATCGTGCTGATCCCCGAGAAGCCGTTCGACATCGCCGAGGTCTGCGAGCTCATCGAGAGCCGCTTCGAGTCGCGCTACGCGCCGATCCTGGTCGTCTCCGAGGGCGCGGTCCCACGTGAGGGTGGCGACATGACGCTCGTGTCCGGCGAGCTCGACGACTTCGGCCACGTCCGCCTCGGCGGCATCGGGGACCGGATCGCCGCCGAGATCGAGAAGCGCACCGGCAAGGAGGCGCGCGCGGTCGTGCTCGGCCACATCCAACGCGGCGGCACGCCCACGGCGTTCGACCGCTGGCTGGCCACCCGCTTCGGCCTCCAGGCGATCGACGCGGTGGCCGAGGGCGACTTCGGCACCATGATGGCGCTGCGCGGCACCGACATCGCGCGGGTCCCGCTCATCGAGGGCACCGGCGAGCTCAAGCTGGTCAGCACCGAGGAGTACGCCGAGGCGCAGGTCTTCTTCGGCTGATCCGTCCGGCGACGGAACCGATCCCGGAGACACTGCGTAAGGGTGGGTGTGACACCGGAGCAGGAGTTCGATGACTTCGCCGTGGCGGCCTGGCCCCGGCTGCGGCGCTCGGCGTACCTCCTGACGGGGGACCACCACCTCGCCGAGGACCTCGCCCAGACGGCGCTCGCCCGCACCTACGCGAGCTGGCGCCGGGTACGGCGGGCCGACGCCCTCGCCTACGCCCGGAAGGTGCTGGTCAACGCCAACATCGACCGGCTCCGGCGCCGCCGGCTCACGGAGGTCGGCGGACCGGGGGCGGACGGCCTGATCGAGGCCCGCGCCACCGGCGGACCGGGGCCGGCGGTCGCCGACGAGCGCGACGAGATCGTGCGCCTGCTCGCCGACCTCACCGAGCGCGAACGGCGCGTCGTCGTGCTCCGGCACTACTTCGACATGTCCGAGTCCGAGGTGGCGCGCGAGCTGCGCGTGGCGCCCGGCACCGTCAAGAGCGCCCTCTCGCGCGCCCTGCACAAGCTGCGAGTGACCGCGTCCGAGCAGGACGCGCTCTTCCTGAAGGAGACGCACCGATGAGCCCACGCACGATCGACGAGCTCGAGCACGAGCTGCACCGCGACGACCACGCCCGGCCGGATGGTCCCGACCTGGCCGCGATCCGGGCCGCCGGCATGCAGCGGCGCCACCTCACGGCACTCGGCGCCGGTGTCGGGGTGCTCGCGTCCATGGTGGCCGTCGGGCTCGTGGTCAGCGGCACCTTCGGCGCCGGTGGGCGCGCCGTCGACGAGCCGGCTCCTGCCGCCCACCCGCACGAGCCGTCGGCGCTCGCGCAGCGGGCGCTGACCCAGGTCGCCGGGGCCACGCAGGTCTCCGACTGGCAGGTCGTGGTGCCGCAGCCCGCCTCCGCCGCGCAGACCATGCCCGACGTGGACGTCGAGGTCGTCGGCGCGCCGATCGACACCGGCGCGCACTACTACACGGGTGTGACCGCCTACCGGCCCGCGGACTTCCCGAGCTGGCTCTACTCGGGCGTCGCCCACATCGAGCAGACCGACCTGGCCGAGGACGGCGGCTACCCCGTGGGATCGACGGAGATGGGCATCCTCGTCGACGCCGGGCCGGCGTACCTCGGCTGCGCAGGCCACGGCGACGCCTGCGCGCCGGCCCTGCTGATCCACGGTCCGGCGGGCTGGGAGTACCAGTGGGGGATGGGCACCGACGACTTCCTCCAGGACGGCTCCGACATGGAGGTCTTCCTCAACGACGACTACTCGACCGGCGCTCCGGGCGAGCTGGTGCTCGCCGGCCTGCCCGGCACCGACGTCGCCCGGGTCGACCTGGTGACGACCGACGGCACGACCGTCCCCGGCCACGTCGAGAGCGGCACGCTGGTCGATGGCGCCTCGATGATGTGGGGCACCGTCGTGGGCCAGGTCGCCGCGGTCGTCGCGTACGACGCCGACGGCGACGTCATCGAGGACCACGAGCTGAAACCGTGCTCGGGCGGGGTCGACTGCGAGGTCCGCTGAGCCGCACCCCTGGTTAGACGCCGTGGGTCGGGGGCAGGGTGGACCCATGACGACCCAGACCGCCGATGCCGACGTCAACGGACCGACTCCCGACCTGAAGAGAGTCCTCGGCCCGAAGCTTCTCCTGCTCTTCATCGTCGGGGACATCCTCGGCGCCGGCATCTACGCCGTCACCGGCGAGATGGCGCTCGAGGTCGGCGGCATCGTGTGGCTGCCCTTCCTGGTGGCCTTCGCGGTCGCCACGCTGACGGCCTTCTCCTACCTCGAGCTGGTCACGAAGTACCCGCAGGCCGCAGGCGCCGCGCTCTACACGCACAAGGCGTTCGGCATCCACTTCGTCACGTTCCTCGTCGCCTTCGCCGTGATCTGCTCCGGCATCACCAGCGCGTCGACGTCGTCCAACCTGCTGGCCACCAACCTGCTCGCGGGCCTCGACGGCCTCGGCTGGCACGTCTCGCAGGGCAACACCGCGATCACCGTCGTCGCGATGGCGTTCATGGTGCTGCTCGCGGCGATCAACCTGCGTGGCGTCGGCGAGAGCGTGAAGTTCAACGTCGTCCTCACCCTGATCGAGATGGCCGCCCTGGTCATCGTGATCGTCATCGGCTTCTGGGTGATGGCCAAGGGTGACGCCGACATGGGCCGCATCGTCGTCTTCGACTCCGGGTCCGACCGCGGGCTGTTCCTCGCCGTCACCGTTGCGACCGCGATCGCGTTCTTCGCGATGGTCGGCTTCGAGGACTCGGTCAACATGGTCGAGGAGACCCAGGACCCGGTGAAGATCTTCCCGAAGGTGATGCTCACCGGCCTCGGCATCGCGGTGATCTTCTACGTGCTGGTGGCGATCTCGGTCATCGCGGTGATCCCCGAGGGCCAGATCGAGTCGGTGGTCGCCGACGAGGGCAAGGTGCTGCTCTCGGTCGTCGAGATCGGCGCCCCCGGCCTCCCGATCGACAAGATCTTCCCGTTCCTCACCGTCATCGCGGTCGCGAACACCGCGCTGCTCAACATGCTGATGGCCAGCCGGCTCCTCTACGGCCTGGCCCACCAGGACGTGCTGCCGCGCACGCTCGGCAAGGTGCTGCCCGGCCGGCGGACGCCGTACGCCGGCATCGCGTTCTCGACCGTTCTCGCGCTCGGCCTCATCGTCGTGGTGACCTTCCTCGCCGACACGTCGGTGATCTCGGCGCTGTCCGGGACCACCGCGCTCCTGTTGCTCTGCGTCTTCTCGGTCGTCAACGTCGCGTGCGTCCTGCTGCGGCGCGACACCAGTGTCGAGAAGGGCTTCACGGCGCCGTCCTGGGTGCCGTTCGTCGGTGCCGCAGCCTGCCTCTTCCTGGCCGGCCCGTGGGCGCGGGACCGGGAGGACTGGATCCAGTACAAGGTCGCCGGCGGCCTGCTGCTGCTCGGCATCGTGCTGTGGGTCTTCACCTGGATGACCAACCGCGGAGTCCGGGCGCAGAAGACCGGCTTCCGCGACATCGAGCACCTGGAGGACTGAGGCGGACGCCCCGTCTCGTGGCGCAGCGACGAATCGGGGGGACACCGCGCGCCGCCGTACCCTGGAGGGGTGAGCAGCACCCTCCCCGACCTCGCCGCCCTGCACGCCCTCGGCGCGGCACAGCAGCCGACGTACCCCGACCCGGAGGCGGTCGCGACCAACGTCGCGCGTCTGCGCCGGATGCCCCCGCTCGTCTTCGCCGGTGAGTGCGACGACCTCAAGGCCAAGATGGCCGCCGTCTCGCGCGGTGAGGCGTTCCTGCTCCAGGGCGGCGACTGCGCGGAGACCTTCGAGGAGGTCACCGCCGACAACGTGCGCAACAAGCTGCGCGTGCTGCTCCAGATGGCCGTGATCCTGACGTACGCGGGCTCCGTGCCCGTCGTGAAGCTCGGCCGCCTCGCCGGCCAGTACGCCAAGCCGCGCTCCTCCGACATGGAGACCCGGGGCGGCGTCACGCTGCCCGCCTACCGCGGTGACGTGATCAACGGCTTCGACTTCACCCCCGAGGCGCGCATCCCCGACCCGCACCGGCTGCTCGACGCCTACAACGCGTCGGCGGCGACCCTCAACCTGGTGCGCGCGTTCGTCACCGGTGGCTATGCCGACCTGCGCCAGGTGCACACCTGGAACACCGACTTCGTGAAGTCCTCGGCGGCCGGCCAGCGCTACGAGGCGATGGCGGCGGAGATCGACAAGGCCCTCGCCTTCATGAGTGCGATCGGCGCCGACGCCGAGGAGCTGAAGCGGGTCGACTTCCACTCCAGCCACGAGGCGCTGCTGCTCGAGTACGAGCACGCGATGACCCGCATCGACTCGCGCACCGAGAAGCCCTACAACGTCTCCGGCCACTTCGTGTGGATCGGGGAGCGCACCCGGCAGCTCGACGGCGCGCACGTGGAGTACTTCCGCCACATCCAGAACCCGATCGGCTGCAAGCTCGGCCCAACGGCGACCGCGGACGATGCGATCGCCCTCGCCGGGCGGCTGAACCCGGACAACGAGGCCGGCCGGCTCACCTTCATCACCCGCTTCGGCGCCGGCAAGATCCGCGACGGCCTGCCCGAGCTGGTCGAGAAGGTCACCGCGGCCGGCGTCCAGGTCGCGTGGGTCTGCGACCCGATGCACGGCAACACCTTCGAGTCGAGCACGGGCTACAAGACCCGCCGCTTCGACGACGTCATCGACGAGGTCCAGGGCTTCTTCGACGTGCACCGCGCCCTCGGCACCTGGCCCGGTGGCGTCCTGGTCGAGATGACCGGCGACGACGTCACCGAGTGCATCGGCGGCGGCGAGGAGATCGACGAGGCGGGGCTCGCGCACCGCTACGAGTCGGTCGTCGACCCGCGCCTCAACCGGGTGCAGTCGCTGGAGCTCGCGTTCCTCGTCGCGGAGATGCTCCGAGCAACGTCGGCCTGAGCGTTGCCTCGCGGGAGCGTTTCATCGGCTGGCCGATGAAACTCACGCCTGGACGATGAAACTTCGTCGTTCAAGGATGAGTTTCATCGGTCGACCGACAAAACTCTCGCGCCGGCCGGCTGGCAGGATGGCGCGGTGATCGACCTGCGCAGCGACACCCTGACCAGGCCCACCGAGGAGATGCGGGCCGCGATGGCGCGCGCCGAGGTCGGCGACGACGTGTACGGCGAGGACCCGACCGTCGCCCGGCTCGAGGAGCGGGTGGCGGAGCTCTTCGGCCACGAGGCGGCGATGTTCACGCCGACCGGGTCGATGGCCAACGTGCTGGCGGTCCGCTCGCTCGTCGCACCCGGCCAGGAGGTGCTCTGCGAGGCCAGCGCCCACATCGCCCGCGCCGAGCTCGGCGCGCACGCGGCGTACTCCGGCATCACGATGCGCACCTGGATCCACCCGCGCGGCCAGGTCGACCTGCCGACGATCCGGTCGATGTTCGCCCCCGAGATGGGCATGTACTTCGTGCGCACCACCGCGATCGCGGTCGAGAACACCCACAACTTCGCGGGCGGTGCGGTGCTGCCGATCGAGGACCTGCGCGACCTGCGCGAGTACGCCACCGGTGTCGGCGTCGGGGTGCACATGGACGGCGCCCGGATCTGGAACGCGCACGTCGCCACCGGCACGCCGCTCGTCGAGTACGGCGCGGTCGCCGACGTGATGGCGGTCTGCCTGTCCAAGGGACTCGGCGCCCCGGTCGGCTCGCTGATGGTCGGCAGCGCCGACGCGATCGCCGAGGGTCGGGTCTGGCGCAAGCGGATGGGTGGCGGCATGCGTCAGGTCGGGATCCTCGCCGCGGCCGGGCTGCACGCCCTCGACCACCACGTCGAGCGGCTCGCCGACGACCACGCCCACGCGCGGCTGATCGCCGAGGCCTGCGGGGTCGACCCGGCGAGCGTCGACACCAACATCGTGGTGGTGCCGCGCACCGACGCGTCGGAGTTCGTGGCGGCCGCTCGCGAGGGCGGTGTGGCCGTGTCGCTGGTCGGGCCGACCGCCGTACGCCTCGTCACGCACCTCGACGTCACGCGCGGCGACGCCGAAAAGGCCGCCGCCGTGCTGGGGGCGCTCTAGGGTCCTGCCATGGACGCCAGAGACTCGGTGGACGGCCCCGAGGACTTCATCGGGTCGGCGGAGCCGGCCAAGCCCCCGAAGGCGCGTACGCCGCGCGACCCGGAGCGCACCAGGCTGCTCCTCCTGCAGGTGATCGCCGTCGGAGTCGTCGTGACGGCGGTGGGGGCCGGGATCACGGCCTGGGAGAGCCACCAGAAGCGGGTCCAGGACAAGGAGTTCTACTGCGCGGCCTACCCGGAGCCCAGCGACGACGAGTCGGACGGCGACGTGCAGTTCTTCGACGAGTCCTACCGTCAGGTGCGCGACGTCCTCGGCTGCTAGAAGATGAGAGTCTCCTGACGTTGCGACCCGGGTCAGGCATCGCGACGTAGCGTGCTGAGGTATGACCAGATTCAACCGGTGGTGCGTGGCCGCACTCGTCACCCTGCTGGTCATCGCGGTCCCGGCCGCCCTGCACGCGCTGCCGGCGCGGACGTCCGACGTGACCGCGACCGAGCTGCTCGACCAGGTGCGGGCGGCCGAGCAGCACCCGTGGTCGGGCTACGTCCAGACCGAGGGCACCCTCGCGCTGCCGGTCGCGGACGACTTCTCGGACGTGGGTGCGCTCTTCAGCGACAGCACCCGGATGCGGGCCTGGTGGCGGGGGAGCGACGACTGGCGGGTCGACCGGCTGCTCGTCTCCGGCGAGACGGACCTGGTCCACCAGCACGGCGTGACGATCGAGTGGAGCTACGAGCGGGACCGGGCCCGGATCAGCCGCGACCCCGACATCCGGCTCCCGCGCACCGCCGACCTGGTGCCCCCGGTGCTCGCCGAGCGGCTGCTGCGCGACGTCACCGCCGACGACGTACGGCGCATCGCTGCTCGGCGGGTCGCGGGCGTCTCGGCGCCGGGGCTGCGGGTCGAGCCCGCGGCGCCGCAGTCGAGCGTCGACCACGTCGACCTGTGGGCGGACCCGGACAGCGGCGTGCCGTTGCGCATCGACGTGTACGCCGCCGGGGACGCGTCGCCGGCGTTCGTCACCCAGCTGCGGGACTTCTCCGCGACCCGGCCGGCCCTGTCGACGACGACCTTCGACGGCGCCCCGGGCATCGAGGTCGACCACGACGACGTGCTCGACATCGCCGACGCCGCCAACCAGTACGCGCCGTTCCGACCGCCGGCGACCGTCGGCGGGCTCGCGATGTCGTCGGGCTCCGACGGAGCGGTCGGGGTGTACGGCGTCGGGATCACCCAGCTGATCGCGATCCCGATGCGCGGTCGGGAGGCGGGCCCGCTGCGCGAGCAGCTGCGGCAGACGCCGGACGTCGCGACCTCGGCCAGCGGCACGCTGGTGACCGCCGGCCCGCTCGGGGTGCTGCTCACCGGCGCCGACGACGACGGTGGCTGGCTGATCACGGGCACCGTCACGACGGACACGCTGCGTCGGGCGGCCGTCGACCTGGACCGCGGCACGACGTACGTCGGAGGAGTCGGATGATCCGGACCGAGGGGCTCACCAAGCACTACGGGCGGATCACCGCCGTCGAGGACGTCGGCCTCGACGTGCGCGAGGGCGACGTCTACGGGTTCCTGGGCGCCAACGGCTCGGGCAAGACCACGACCGTGCGGATGCTGCTCGGACTGGTGCTGGCGACCTCCGGGACCATCGAGGTGCTCGGCCGGCCGATGCCCTCCTCGGGCCGCGCGGTCCTGCCCCTGGTCGGCTCGATGGTGGAGGGGCCCGCGTCGTACCCCGGCCTGTCCGGCCGGACCAACCTCGCCCTCATCGACGCCAGCGGCCCCGGCGGCGACCGCGCCACCCGGGCGGGTCGCATCGACGACGCGCTGGCGCAGGTCGGCCTGGAGGGGGTCGACAAGCGGCCGGTCCGCGCCTACTCGCTCGGGATGCGCCAACGGCTCGGCCTCGCCGCGGCGCTGCTGCGACGACCGCGGCTGCTGGTCCTCGACGAGCCGACCAACGGGCTCGACCCGCAGGGCATCCGCGAGATCCGGCAGCTGCTGGTGGACCTGAACGCCGCCGGCACGACGGTCTTCCTCTCCAGCCACCTGCTCGCCGAGATCGAGCAGATGTGCACCCGGGTGGGGGTCCTGGACCGGGGCCGGCTGGTGCTCCAGGACGAGCTCGCGCACCTCCAGCGCCCGACGGGACGCACGGTCGTCCGCACCCCCGACACCGACGCCGCCCGGGCGCTGCTCGACGGGCACGTCGAGCACCAGGAGGGCGACACGATCTGGGTGCGCGCCGACGACCCGCTCGCCCTCAACGCCGCCCTCGTGGGGGTCGGCGTGCGGGTCCTCGAGCTCGCCCCGGAGCGCCGCACCCTCGAGGACGTCGTGCTCGAGGCCGCCGAGCGGAGCGGGGACCGCCGATGATCGCCGTCGAGCTCCGCAAGCTGGTCCTCAGCCGGCGCACCTGGGTCACCATCCTGCTCATCGACGCGCTGCCGACCCTGGTCGGCGTGCTGCTCGCGGTCACCGACCTCGGGCCGCGCCCGGGCACCGGGCCGGCCTTCCTCTCCGCGGTGCTGACCGACGGGACGCTCTTCCCGCTGGCCGCGCTCGGCATCGTGCTGCCGCTCTTCCTGCCGATCGCGGTCGCCGTGACGGCCGGAGAGGCGATCGCGGGGGAGGCACAGCAGGGCACGCTGCGCTACCTCCTGGTCCGTCCGATCGGGCGGACCAGGCTGCTGGTCGCCAAGCTCGTCAGCGTCATGGTCTTCGTGGTGCTGACCGTGCTGGTGGTCGCCGCGACGGCGTACGTCGTGGGGGCGCTCTTCCTGGGCAGCGAGAGCGTCAGCACGGGCGCCACCAGCGTCTCCGGCACCGGCCTGTCGACGCAGGAGATGGTGCTCCGCACGCTCCTCGCGCTCGCCTACGCGATGCTGTGCATGCTCGGCGTGGCCGCGATCGCGCTCTTCCTCTCGACCGTGGTGCGCCAGCCGCTGTCCGCGGCGCTCGGCACGATGGGCGTCCTCGTCGCGTCGACCCTGCTGCTGACGCTCGACGCCGCGCACGTCCTGCAGCCCTACCTGCCGACGCGCTACTGGCTGGCCTTCGTCGACCTCTTCCGCGACCCCATCCTGTGGCGCGACGTCGAGCGGGGCGTGCTCCTCCAGGTCGCGTACGTCGTGGTGTTCCTGGCCGCTGCGTGGGCCAACTTCATGACCAAGGACGTGACCGACTAGCAGATGGACCCGTCGGGCACGCTCGGCTCGTCGGTGCCGAGCTCGGCCTCGACGATGGCGATCACCGCCGGGGTCCGTGGCACGTCGGCGTGGCCCACGACCAGGTCCGGGCACGGGGTCTGGACGGCGAACGCCGTCGCCCCGTCCAGCGCGCCCGAGTCGGGCGGGACGACCGTCTTGTCGTCCTCGGTCCAGAGCGCCACCCACACGGGTCCGGCCGGCGTCTCGTCGCCGGCGTTGAGCCCGGCCAGCAGGTCGCTGTCGGTCGCGAGCTGCTCGCAGGCCTCCGGGCAGGCGGTGGCGCCCAGGCCGGTGGCGAGCGAGGCCAGGTCGGTGCCGTGGTTGGGCGAGGCCAGCGTGAGCACGCGGCGGGCGACCGACGCCCCGCCGAGCTCGGCGACCCAGAGCCGCGCCACGATCCCGCCGGCGGAGTAGCCGACCACGTCGACCGAGTCGGCACCGGTGCGCTCCAGCTCCGCCGTCGCGGCGTCGTCGAGGACGGCCGCCTGGTCACGGAGGTCGCCGGTGCCGTCGCCGGCGAGCCGGACGACGGTGGCGTCGCGGCCGTCGGCGCGCAGGGCGTCGGCGAGGACGTCGAGGGCGGCGGTGGACCCGCCGTACCCCGGCACGAGCAGCACGGGTCCGGGGGAGTCCTGGGCAACCGGATCGACGTCGTCGGGACGGGTCGCGACGACGGCGACGACGATGACGACGGCGGCGACCAGGACCAGCGTCGCGATCGCCAGCACGAAGCGGCGGCGAGCGGGCGAGAGCCGGTCGAGCACGCTGCTACCGGGCGACGAAGAGCAGGTCGCTGATCGCGGTGAAGTCGCGCCGCGACGACCCCTTGCCGGGGGCGGAGACCTTGACGAGCCGCAGCGTGATCGTCGTGGTGGTGACGTCGACGTCCACCGACTGCACCGAGGCGGTGTCGCCGAGGGTCTGTGGGACGGTCGTGCCGTCGTCGAACACCCACTCGACCTGCTCGATGCGCCGGTTGCCGTGGTACCAGTCGATGTCGCCGCCCTGCTTGGCGTAGCCGTTGATCATGCCGACCGAGCGCAGCCGGGTCTCACCCGGCAGTGTCACCACCAGCTCCTCGCCGGTGCCGTCGCCGGGCATCCGCCAGCAGGTCTCCGGCACGCCGTCGAGCATGTTCGCGGCCTCGTAGTCGACCGGGTTGCCCTCGGTGTCCTGCCCCGGGCCGGCGGTCTCCGGCACCGTCACCTGGCTCTCGGCGGTCAGGCCGACGGGTGCCGCCGAGGACGACTCGTCGTCCGGCGACGGCGTGGTCTTCGCCGTGCTCGCCGGCGGAGTAGGGGTCGGCTCGGGCGTGCTCGTCGGCTCGTCGTCGCCCCGGGTGAGCAGCCAGGTGCCGAGGACGAGCACGAGCACCACGACGACACCCACGGCCAGCCAGGCGCCCCACGGACGCGAGCGGTGCCGGTGGGTCTGCGGCGGCGGGAGTACGGCGTGGGGGTCGGCCGCGGCCTCGTCGACCTCGTCCGCGAAGAGGGGGAAGCGGGCTGCCGGCGGCGGCGTCCAGGCGGGCGGTGGCGCGTCGTCCGGCACCGGGGGGACCCGCGGCCGCTCGGCCGTGTCGGTGCGCCAGTCGAGGTCGTCGGCGGGCGCCGACGGCACGGGTGCCGCGGCAGCGTCGTCCACGGGGTGGCCGCAGTTGGTGCAGTAGCGACCGATGCCCAGCCGGTGGCCGCAGTTGGCGCAGTCCGTCATCGGTCTCCTTCCCGGGGCGGGTCCGGGCGCAAGATTAGACGACCGGCCGACTCACACCGCGATGTGCGGGACCTCGCCCTCGATCTTGCGACGTGGTCCAACCTCCACGATCAGCATCGCGGCCAGCACCATCAGGCCGCCCGTGATCATCCGCACGGTGGTCGACTCACCGCCGAACCAGACGGCGAAGAGCGCGGCGAAGACCGGCTCCATGCTCATCACGATCGCGGCCCGGGTGGCGCTCAGGTGTGCCTGCGCCCAGGTCTGCGCCAGCAGCGCGATCGCGGCCGGGAAGACGGCCATGTAGACGACCGAGAGCCAGTCGCGCCCGTTGTCGGGCAGCACGATGCCGTGCGGCGCGCTCGCGACCAGGCAGATGACCGCGACCACGATGATCTGGAGGATCGACATCCCGATCGCGTCGGCGGCGTTCGACCAGGCGCCGAGCCCGACGATGTGCAGCGCGTAGAGCAGCGCGGCGAGGAACGTGATCGCCTCGCCGTACCCGATCGACAGCCCGTCGAGGGTGAGCACCGCCAGGCCGCAGAACGCGAGCAGCACGGCGATCCAGGTCATCCGGGTGATCGTGTTGCGGAGCAGCAGAGCGGCGAAGAGCGGCGTCGCGACGACGTACATGCCGGTGATGAAGCCGGACACGCTCGCGGGCGTATGGGCGAGACCGACGGTCTGCATGATCTGCGCGACGCCGTACAACGCACCGAGGACGACGGCCTGGCGGCGTGCCTCCGCGGACAGTCGGAGCAGTGCCTTCGGCGCGACCAGGAGCAGCAGCACCGCGGCGATCCCGAAGCGCAACGCGAGGAAGTCGACGGGCGGGACCCGCTCGACCAGGTCGTGGATGAGGAAGAAGGTGCTGCCCCAGCACGCGGTGACGCCGAGCAGCGCCCCCGTCGCGAGCAGCGTCGTGCGACGGGTCTCGGTCATCGGGCGGCCCGCAGGCGCTTGAGCAGCGGGATGTCGGGGTCGTCCGCGCCGCGCGAGCCGGGCGTCTCGAGGATGAACGGGACGCCGTCGGTGGCCGGGTGGGCGAAGAGCTCCGCGAAGGCCGCCGTGCCGATGTGGCCGTCACCGATCTTCTCGTGGCGGTCCTTGAAGGCACCGCGGACGTCCATCGAGTCGTTGGCGTGGACCAGCCGCAACCGGCCCGGCCCGCCGATCTCGACGATCCGGTCCACGGTGGCCGTCGCGCCGCCCGGCTCGTCGAGCGGCGCACCCGCCGCGAAGACGTGGCAGGTGTCCAGGCAGATGCCGGCCTTGGGGTGGTGGTCCAGCGCGTCGAGGTAGGGCGCCAGGTCCTCGACCCCCGCGCACAGCGACCGGCCCTGCCCGGCGGTCGGCTCGAGCAGCAGCCAGGGCGCGTCCTCGCCCTCGATCGCCTCCAGCAGGGGGAGCAGACCCTCGCGGACCTGCTTCATCGCCCGGGTGTCGTCCACGTCCCCGACGTACGAGCCGGTGTGCACGACGACGCCCTCGGCCCCGATCTCGGCGGCCCGCTTGAGGTTGTGGGCGACGGAGGCGACCGAGTTCTCGTACGTCGACGGGGTCGGGCTGCCGAGGTTCACCAGGTACGGCGCGTGGATGAAGGTCCGCGTGCCGCGCTCGGCCATCAGGTCGCGGAAGCGTGCGTCCTCGGCCGGCTTGCCGGCGCTCAGCGCCCACCCGCGCGGGTTGCCGACGAAGACCTGGAACGTCTCGCAGCCCGCCGCGTCGGCGTTGGCGACGGCGCCGTCGACGAGTCCCTTCCCGACCAGGACATGGGTTCCGATCGGGTTGCGCACCGGCACAACCTATCCGGCGTGCTGGGGTCAGATGAGGCCGAGGTCGATGGTCGTGCCGGGCGCGACCATCTCGCCCCCACCGGGGCTCTGGGAGAAGACGAAGCCCAGGCCGAGCGAGCCGGGGGACTGGTGGGTCACGACGTTGAAGCCGAGGTCCTCGAGCTTGTCGCGGGCGGCGTCGATCCCGGACCCGCGCACCGACGGGACCTCGACGAGCTCGGGTCCCTTGGAGACGATGAGCGACACCTCGTCGCCGCGGTGGACGGTCGTGCCGCCGGGCGGGTCCATCGAGATGATGTCGCCGTCGGCGACGTCGTCGGAGTACTCCGTGCTGGCGACCTTGCTGGTCAGGCCGTGCGCCGTGAACCAGTCGGCGGCCGCATCGGCGTCCTTGCCGACCCAGTCCTTCAGCTTCACCGGCTGCGGGCCCTTGCTGACGACCAGGTCGACGGGGGCGTCGGGGCGCAGCGTGGTCCCGGCCTTGGGGGAGCTCGAGATGACGATGCCGGCGGCCACGGTGTCGGACCACTTCTCGGTGGTCGTGCCGAAGGAGAGGTGGCCCGCGGACAGGGCGTCCTGGGCGTCGTCCTCGGTCATGCCCTTGAGCTTGGGCACGTCGTACCGCTCCTTGCCGAGCGACAGGCTGATCGTGACGGTGCCGCCGTCGAGCACCCGCGAGCCCGGATCGGGATCGGTGCCGACGACGCGACCGACCGGCACCGTCTCGGAGTACGCCGGGTCGCCGACCTCGGCCGTGAGACCGGCGTCCTCGAGCGCCGCCTCGGCCGCCTTCTGGGTCATGCCCAGGACGCCCGGGGTGGTCGTGTAGCGGCCGTCGAGGAACCACCACGCGCCGACGCCGCCGCCGATCACCAGCAGCAGCGCGACGAGCAGGAGGACCAGGCCCTTGCGGGAGCGCCGCGGCGGCTGGTCCACGGGCGTCGGCGGCCTCGGGCGCGGCGGCAGTGGGGTCTCCAGCACGCGGATCGGCGCCGTCATGTCACCGACGTCGCGGCCCTCGAACGGGTCCGGCGCGGTGTCGTCGGGCGACGGGGCCTCCGCGGACTCGAGGCGCATCCGGATCGGGGTCAGGTCGGCGGTGAGGTCGGCGTCGTCGAGGACGCCCTCGGCGAGCGCGTGGCCGACCCGGTGGACCTGGTGGAGGAGCACCGCCGCGTCCGCAGGGCGCAGCTCGCGGTCGCGGGCCGTGGCGCGGGCGACCAGTGCGTCGACGTACGCCGGGAGGCCGGGCTCGAGCGTCGACGGGGCCGGGACGTCCTCGTGGACGTGCTTGTAGGCGACCTGGATCGGGGTCTCGCCCTCGTGCGGCTTGGTGCCGGTGAGGAGCTCGAAGAGGACGACGCCCGCGGCGTACACGTCGGCGCGCGCGTCGGCGCGACCGCTCACCACGAGTTCGGGGGCCAGGTAGGAGACGGTGCCGATGAGGACGCCGCCGGTCGCGGTGTGCTGGGTGTCGGTGCTGACGGCCTTGGCGAGCCCGAAGTCGGCGACCTTCACGCGGCCGTCGTCGGCGATGAGGACGTTCTCGGGCTTCACGTCGCGGTGGACGAGCCCGGCCCGGTGCGCGGCGGCCAGCGCGGAGAGCACGGGCTCCATCACGGCGAGCGCCCGCGCGGGCGACATCGGCGCCTCCTTGCGGATCACGTCGCGCAGGGTGTGCCCGGGGATCAGCTCCATCGCGAGGAACACGGTGCCGTCGTCGTCGCCCTGGTCGTAGACCGCGACCACGTTGGGGTGCGACAGCCGGGCGGCCGCCCGCGCCTCGCGGACGAACCGCTCCGCGAACTCGTTGTCGTCGCCCAGCCCGGGGTGCATCACCTTGACCGCGACGGTGCGGTCGAGGCGGAGGTCGGTGGCCTCGTAGACACTGGCCATGCCGCCGCGCGCGATCCGCGAGCCGATCCGGTAGCGCCGGTCCAGCAGCCGGCCGGTCATGGGGTCGGGTGCGGCCTCGGCGCCGCCCGTGCGGGCGTGCCGATCTCCGTGCTCGTCTCGCTGCACAGCGACCCTCCTGTGACCGGACGGGGAAGGGTCCGGGGCCTCAATCGTACGGACGGGACCCGCCGGTGGCCCGCTGGGCGGCGGTGCGGCGTGGCGCAGGCCGGAATGGAAGACTGGCGGCATGGAACCGAGCTCCGACCTCGCCGCCCTCGTCCCGGACTGGCTGGACTGGTCCGCCACCGCCACCGCGCTCGGTGTGACGGTCGGCAAGGTGCGCACCATGATCCGCGACCACGAGCTCGCCGCCGCCGTACCGTCGCCCGGCGCGGGCCAGCAGGTCCCGGCCGACTTCATCCAGGACGGCCAGGTCGTCAAGGGCCTCCCCGGCCTGCTGACGATCCTCCACGACGGTCGCTACGACGACCGTGAGTGCATCGCGTGGCTCTTCACCGACGACGACTACCCCGGGCGTCCGATCGACGCGCTGCGCGAGAACCGAGGGTCCGAGGTGAAGCGCCGCGCCCAGGCGATGTCGCTGTGAGGGGACGCGAGGGCTGGCTGCGGCTCTGCGGTTGGTGACCAAACGTCGGGCAGAGGCGGCGGTCAGACGGCCCGCTGCGTCGCCGACGCGGCCAGCCCGCGCAGCACCTCGGTGGCGTGGTCGTCGAGACCCGCCCGGTCGAGGGAACGTACGGCGCGGGTCGCCAGCTCGTCGATGACCGCCTCGACCTGGGCGTGCGCGCCGCTGGCGTCGATGACCCGGCGCAGCTCGGCGACCTCGTCGACCGACAGGGCGGTGCCGAGGGAGCGGTCGAGGAGCGCCGCGTCGGCGGGGGAGGCGGCGTCGAGGGCCAGGGCGACCAGCACGGTGCGCTTGCCCTCGATCAGGTCGTCGCCGGCGGGCTTGCCGGTCGTCGCCGGGTCGCCGAAGACACCGAGCAGGTCGTCGCGCAGCTGGAACGCCTCGCCCAGCGGCAGCCCGAACTCGCTCAGCGCCTGCATGGTCGACGCGGAGGCGCCGGCGAGGGCGGCGCCGATGTGCAGCGGGCGCTCGATGGAGTACTTCGCCGACTTGTAGCGCAGCACGGTCATCGCGGCGTCGACGTCGGCACGGCCCCGGGCCTGCACGGAGACGTCGAGGAACTGGCCGGCGATCACCTCGGACCGACAACGGTCGAAGACCTCGAGGGCGGGCGCCACCTGGGTGATCGGCAGGCCGCAGCGCCGGAGCAGCTCGTCGGCCCAGCTCAGCAGCAGGTCGCCGAGCAGGATCGCCGCGGCGGCGCCGTACTGCTCCTGGTCGCCGCGCCAGCCGGCCGCACGGTGCTCGGCCTCGAAGGTCCGGTGCGTCGCTGGCCGGCCGCGTCGGGTGTCGGAGGCGTCCATCAGGTCGTCGTGGACCAGCGCGCTGGCGTGCAGCAGCTCGAGCGAGGCACAGGCGCGGACGAGTGCCTCCTCGTCGGCGGGGCTCGCGACGGCGCGGTGGCCCCAGTAGCAGAACGACGCCCGGAAGCGCTTGCCGCCGCGGACCGACGTACGCGCCTCGGCGACCAACCGGTCGGCGTCGCTGCCGAGCGGCGCGAGGAGCGCGGCCTGCTCGTCGATGAACGCGTCGAGAGCTGCCTGGACCCGGTCGCGGAACGCGGCGCTGTCCCACCCGTTCGCCGTCACCCGCACGAGACTAGCCAGTGGACACCGGCGTCCTGCGGGCGGTCCCCGTCCTTAGACTGTTGCGTATGGCGAACACGCAGGCACCCCGGATCGGCGACCTGGTCCGAGCGGGCGAGCGGTCGTTCTCCTTCGAGTTCTTCCCGCCCAAGGACGAGGCCGGCGAGGAGCAGCTCTGGCAGGCGATCCGCGAGCTCGAGCCCTACCGGCCGACCTTCGTCTCGGTGACGTACGGCGCCGGCGGGTCGACGCGCGATTCCACCGTGCGGATCACCGGCCGGATCGCGGCCGAGACCACGATGACGCCGATGGCCCACCTCACCTGCGTCGCGCACACGGAGGCGGAGCTCACCGGTGTCCTCGACTCGTACGCCGAGGTCGGCATCGGCAACGTGATGCTGTTGCGGGGCGACCCCCAGGAGGGTCCGCGCGCGCCGTGGGCCCCGACCAAGGGCGGCTTCACCTACGCGCAGGAGCTGGTCGAGCTGGTGCACGCCCGGGGCGACTTCAGCATCGGCGTGGCGGCGTTCCCCGAGGGGCACCCGTCCGCGGAGTCGCTCGACCGCGACGCCGACGTGCTCGTCGCGAAGGCCCGTGCGGGTGCGGAGTTCGCGGTCACCCAGATGTTCTTCCGCGCCGAGGACTACTTCGCGCTGGTCGAGCGGGTCCGCGCCCGCGGCGTCGACCTGCCGATCCTGCCGGGCATCATGCCGATCCTGAACCTCGGCAACATCCGCCGTCAGGGTGAGCTGATCGGCACCGAGGTGCCGGCGTCGGTGGTCGAGCGGATCTCCGCCCACGACGGCGACCCCGCCGCCATGCGGGCCGCCGGCATCGCGCTGGCCGCCGAGCTCTGCGAGGAGCTGCTCGACGGCGGTGCACCGGGCCTGCACTTCTACACGCTGAACCGCTCCAAGGCGACGCGCGAGATCTTCTCCGCGCTCAACATGTCGGTCTAGGCCGAGCCGACCTCCGCCGCCACCAGCGCGGCCGACAACCCCACGAACGGCAGCCCGGCGCCCGGGGTGGCGTGCGCGCCCGCGGCGTACACGCCCTCGATCGGCGTGCGCGGGCCGAGCCGCCGGCGCACGGTCGCGCGGCCCTGCCAGAGCACGCCCATCGGGGAGCCGCCCCACCGCTCGACCTGGTCGCGCGGGCTGAGGTCGACCCGCTCGACCACCTGGGCGCGGACGTCGATGCGGTGCCGCGCCAGCGCGCGCAGGATGTCCTCCGAGAGCCGGCCGCGCCCGTGGACCGTCAGCGTCGACGCGCCGGACGGCGCCCGCCCGCCCGTGCGTACGACGAGCATCGGGTCGCCGTGCAGCACCAGCTCGTGCGGCAGGTCCGGTGCCTCGCCGGACAGGCCGAGGTGGGCGACGACCGGCGGGATCGCGGGCATGGTCCGGACGACGTGCTCGGCGAGCGCCGGCAGCCGTCGCGGGTCGATAGCGCAGACCACGACGTCGGCGTCGAGCTCGCCGGCCGTGGTGGAGACGGCGGCGACGCGGCCGTCGCGCACCACCAGGTCCCGCACCTCGGTGCCTGTCAGCGTCGCCACCTTGCGGGTCGCCAGGCGGTCGGCCAGCGCGGTGCCGAGGCGGGCCATGCCGCCCTCGACCGTCCAGGCCCCGAACCGCTGCTCGACGTACGCCGTCGAGCCCGCCCAGGCCGGCACGTTGCGCAGCTCGTGACCCTCGGCGACGAACGGGTGGCCGGCCACCAGCCGCAGCCTCTCGTCCTTGAAGGTCCGCTTCAGCCGCTTGTGGAGCGTCTCGCGGCTGTCCAGCCTGGCGGCCACGTCGCGCGGCAGGTCGTCGGGGTTCCACGGGTTCTCGAGGTAGCCGTGCCGCAGCACCTCCCAGTCGTCGGTGTACGACGCGACGTGGTCGACCCACCGCTGGCCGAGCCCGCGCCCGAGCTCGTCGAACGCCGCGATCTGGGCGGCGCGACCGCTCGGCACCCGCACCGACGAACCGTCCTCGAACCGGTGCTCGCGCACGACGTCCAGCGCCACCAGGTCCAGCTCCCGCTCGAGCGGGCGGCCGGACTTGCGGAAGAGGTCGCGCACGACCGCCGGCAGCAGCGTGTACGTCGGGCCCGCGTCCCAGGCGAACTCGCCCGCCGTCACCTCGGAGAGCGGGCCGCCGAGGGTGGGGGAGCGCTCGACCAGGGTGACCGCGTGCCCGAGCTTGGCGAGGCGGACCGCGGAGGCCAGACCTCCGAAGCCGCCGCCGACGACCACCACGCGCGGCACGGTCAGTCGACCTCGATCTCGGTGGCGCCGGTCATCGCGGCCAGCTCGTCGTACGTCGTGGAGAAGACGGCGGCCGGGTGGCCCGCGGCGGCCCAGACCACGTCGTAGCGGCGCAGCCAGGGATCGAGGTAGGTCGGCACCGCCGACGGGTGGCCGATGGGCGAGACACCGCCGATGACCTGCCCGGTGTGCTCGCGCACGAACTCCGGCGTCGCCCGCTTGAGTTTGCTCACACCGAGCGACGACGCGACCTTGGTGGTGTCGACGCGGTGGGCGCCTGAGGTCAGAATGAGCACCGGCGTCGTGTCGGCGTCGAAGAGCAGACTGTTCGCGATCGCACCGACCTCGCACCCCAGCGCCTCGGCCGCGAGCGCCGCGGTGTGCACCGAGTCGGGCAGGATGACGACCTCACCGGTGCCGCCACGTCGCGCGTGGTCGTCGCGGAACCGGGTGATCGACGGGTGTTCGGTGTCCATGGTCGAGACCCTAGGGCAGCGTGCCTGCCCCGGGATCCCGGCCCGTGACGAGGAGGAGACGCATGACCCAGGACCGGCCGACCTCGGTGGTGGCGGCGGTGTGGCTCACCTGGGCCCTCGTCGCTCTGTCGGGGATCACCGCGGTGCTGTCCGTCCTGTTCAAGGACGAGCTGATGGACGCATGGGAGTCCGGGCGGGAGGACGCCGGCTCCGTGCAGGCCCCGTCGATCGTGCCGGTCGCCGTGGTCATGCTGATCGTCTTCGCCCTGGTCGCGGTGGTGCTGCTGCAGTTCTTCCGGTCCGGGCACGGGTGGGCACGGGTCGCGCTGACCGCGACCGTCGTGCTGATGGCGATCAGCACCGCGGCCACGCTCCGCATCGGCCCGCCGGCGCTCTTCGTCGTGCTGTCCGTCGTCGGCCTGCTGCTCCAGCTCGGCGTCGTGGTCGCGCTGTGGAGCCGCGACACCGCGACGTACCTGCGCGCCCACGACGCCACCCAGGACCTGCACTCCGGCTCTTGACGCGCTGTCGGCGCTCGGGTGTACCGTGAGCCGTGTTCGAACGTCTGTTCGAACACGGCTCGGTGGACGCGACCTCGACCCCCGCCTCCGCCGGGCCGGCGACACCCGGAGGTGCTCGATGAACCCGTACGCCCTGCCCGCGACCACCCACTCCTACCTCGCCCGCGCGGCCGAGTCGCTGAGCGAGGCCGTGGCGGCCACCGAGGCGTCCACGCGCTACGCCTGCGCCCACGTGGCGGCCCTGCGGGCCGCCGCCGCGCTGCTGTCGGCGCGCGCCCGACCGGCCGCCGGACGCGGCCGGCGCCCGCAGAAGAACGCGTGGGTGCTGCTCACCGAGGTGGCACCCGAGCTCGGCGAGTGGGCCACCTTCTTCGCCGGCGGCGCCGCGAAGCGGGCCGCGGCCGAGGCGGGCTCGAGCCGCGCCGTCGCCGAGCGCGAGGCCGACGACCTGGTGCGCGACGCCGACCGGTTCCTCGCGGTGGTCGAGCGCTCGCTCGGCCTGGTGCCGCACCTCCCGCTGGAGATCCACGCCCCGGCGGTGCGTGCCGGCTGACACCGGGGCGCCGACCTCTAGGGTTGGTCGCATGACGGAACGCCCCAGCGACCGACCCAGCGACAGACGCAGCGCCGCCCGCACCTCCGTGGTCTGGGACGCCGTCCGGCCGCACGTCGCGACCGGGGCCGACGTGCTCGACATCGGCGGCGGCACGGGAGGTTTCGCGGTCCGGGTGGCCGAGCTCGGCGCCCAGGTGACGGTCGTCGACCCGAGCCCCGACGCGCTGGCCTCGCTCGCCCGTCGCGCCCGCGAGCTCTCCGTCGAGGTCTCGGGTGTGCAGGGCGACCTGTCCACGCTGCTCGAGGTCGCCGGACCGGCGAGCGCCGACCTGGTCCTGTGCCACGGCGTGCTCGAGGTCGTCGACGACCCGGCGGCCGCGCTGGCCACGATCCGCGAGGTGCTGCGTCCCGGCGGCGTGCTCAGCCTGCTCGTGTCCCAGCGGCACGCGGCCGTGGTCGCCCGGGCGATGGCCGGGCACTTCACCCAGGCGCTGACACTGCTCGACGCCGGACCGGGGGAGCGCGACGGCCGGGCCGGCCACCGCTTCACCGCCGCCGAGGCCAGCGACCTGGTCGGCGGTGCCGGCTTCACGGTCGAGTCCGTCCACGGCGTCCGGGTCTTCGCCGACCTGGTGCCGGGCTCGCTGCTCGACCTCGAGCCGGGCGCGACGGCGGCGCTCGTGGAGCTCGAGCGAGCGGTCTCGGCACGCGCGGAGTACCTGCCGCTGGCCGCTCAGCTGCACCTGCTCGCGCGCTGAGATTTTGCTTCCGCGGACTGGTCCGGCGGGGTTCACCGGATTGTTAGGTGGGTAATTTCCCGATCCCGGCTACCGAGATGCCCGGGCGCTGCCTAGACTTGCCGGTGCCGGAGAAGATCTGTCCGGCGGACGACCATGGGGAGGTGCGGTGCCACTCTCGGAAGAGGAGCTCCGACTGCTCGAGCAGATGGAGCGTGCCCTCGTCGAAGAGGACCCCAAGTTCGCTTCGACGCTGCGCGGCACGGCGTTCCGCCGATCCGCCCGTCGCCGGGCCATCGTCGCCGGGGTCTGCTTCGCCGTCGGGGTCGCGGTCCTGATGACCGGTGCCGTCGCCCGCATCACCGTGCTCGGCATCGCCGGGTTCGTGGTGATGCTCGGCTCGGCCACCGTGGCCCTCGCGTCGCTGCGCGGCCAGCACGGCCCCGCCGCCGCTGACCCCCGCGCCAGCCACCCCAGCCGTGGCGGCTTCACCGTCATCGACGGCGGTCGCCGCAACAAGCGTTCGCGCTCCGCCTCCCGCGGCTCCTTCATGGACCGCATGAACGACCGGTGGAACCGTCGCCGCGAGAGCGGCGGCTTCTAGGCGGACACCACTCCGCGCAGACCCCCCTGCGACCCGGCCGAGCGACGTTCGGCCGGGTCGTTCTCGTGTACGGCGTTCCCGCCGCCACGAGACCCGCTACGAGACTTGGTCGACCACGCCGCCGTAGCGGGCCTCGAAGGTGCCGGGAGCGGTGCGCCGGCGCCGCGACGAGAGCGCGGTGCGCGGCCACCAGGTGGCCCGGCGCCGGGCCGAGCGCGCCGCCCCGCCGAAGAGCGCGGCCACGCACGTCTCCCCGTCGGCGCGCAGGCGCACCGGGTCGAGGCTCGCCCCCGAGCGCGAGTAGCGGTCCAGCTCGACCGTGTGCACGAGTCGGTCGAGCGCGCCGACCGCCTCGGGCGCGATCGCGGGGCCGTGCGCCGGGCGTTCGACGGTGTCCGGTCCGACGGGGGCGCCGAAGTACTCGACGAGCACGGCCCGGGTCGCACGCGGCGACCGGTCGCGCGGCCAGGGCAGGCCGAGGTCGACGGCCGTGTCGCGCAGCTCCGCCCAGACCGGCTCGGCGAGCCCGGAGGCGAGCCTGCGCTCGCGGCGCCGCGCACGCAGCGTCCGGGGCAGCAGCACGCCACCGGCGACGAGCAGCAGCACCGCGAGGCCACCCAGCGTGGGGATCCACGGCACCGACGAGCCGCCGCTGCTCTGGTCGTCCGCGGCGGCCGCCGCGGACTCGGTGTCGCGCGGGCGGTTCGGCTGGGTCGGGGCGGAGGAGCTCTGCGAGGCGGACGGCTCGTCGGTGGGTTCGTCCTGCGGGTCCGAGCCCGGCTCGGTGTAGCTCGGCACCTCGTCGGCGCGACCGGCCGGGGTCGGCTCGAACCGCACCCAGCCGGCGCCGTCGAAGTAGAGCTCGGGCCAGGCGTGCATGTCCTTGCTGGAGTAGACCCACTGGTTGGGACCGTCGGGGTCGGGGTGCAGGAAGCCGATCGCGACCCGTGCCGGGATCCCGAGCTGCCGGGCCATGACCGCCATCGCCGACGCGAACTGCTCGCAGTAGCCCACCCGGCCGCCGGGGCCGTCGGAGAGGAACTCGACGAGCGCGTCGCTGCCGTTGCCGTCCGGGCCCTGGGCCAGCGAGTAGGTGAAGCCGCCGTCCTCGCGGAACCAGTTCTGCAGCGCCACGGCCTTCTCGTACGGCGTCTCCGCGCCGTCGGTGACCTGCACGGCGAGGTCGTGCACGATCGGCGGCAGGTCGTCGGGGAGGTCGGTGAAGATGTCGCTGACCTTGCCGGTCGGCGGGCCGGCGTCGGCGAGCCGCTCCGAGCTGATGTCGAGGTGCACGGCGGTCATCGAGTAGTCGAGGGCCGCGGTGCTCAGGTCGTCGTCACCGGCGATGAAGTCCATCGTCTTGTCGTCGTAGCGCCAGTTGCCGTCCGCGACGACCCTGCTGACCGGCGGCTGGGTCGGCAGCCACCGCGAGTCGAAGGCCGGGAGCACGGAGACGTCCCACGGGTACTCCTTGCGGCCCACGTCCGCGGACACGCCCGCCGGCGGCGGCATCAGCCCGTCGGCGAGGTGCTCGGCCGGCACGTCGCGGTTGCCGGGGCTCCACTCCGCGTCGCTGAAGCGGGTCAGCGTCAGGATCCGGAGGTACGACGGGTCCGGGTCGTTCGTGGTCACCTGGACCAGCGGGATGTCATCGCCCTGCTTGAGGTCGCGGACCAGGTCGGCGGTCGGGTTCTCGACGCGGATGTCGTCGCCCCCGCCCTGGCCGGGCCCGAAGTCGAAGAGGTGCAGGCCGGTCGCCGGGATGAGCACGGGCACCAGGACGGCGAGCGCCGTCGCGGCGCCGCCGACCAGGCCGGCGGTGCCGCGCACGGTGTTGGCGCCGGCCGACCAGGCGATCGGGTCACCGGTCTCCTGGTCGAGCCCGAGCGGGCGGCCCCAGCGCGACACCTGGTCGCCCTCCTGGAGGAAGAGGAGCGCGAGGTAGCCGGCCGCCGTACCTGCGAAGACCCACCAGCTGACGCTGTCGCCGACCATGCCGACCGGGACGGTGAAGACCGCGAGCAGCGGCAGCCCGGCCAGCGACGCGCGGTGCAGCGTGCAGGCGAGCAGGTCGACCAGCAACAGGCACGCCAGGCCGCCGACGATCAGGAGCGGGTCGACGGGCGGTGCCTCGGTCGGCACCGGCGCCGCGAAGTCCTGCGAGCTCGCGACGGCGTCGCGGAACGCATCGGTGAGCTCGGTGAAGGCGCCGCCGACCGGGACGGGGGAGCCGGTGAGCAGCAGGCTGGTGAGGATCCCGGTGACCGCGAGCTGGAAGAGCAGCACGACGGGAGCGGGCCACCGCCACCACCGGGCCGCGGTCCCGGTGCCGGCCACGACGACCGCGAGCAGCAGCAGCGGGTTGAGGAAGCTGCCGGGCGTGACGGTCAGGTCGCGCCAGGCCGACATGGCGAGCCAGGTCGTGCCGGCCGCCACGGCGGCGAAGAGGAGGTTGGCGCCGAGGTGGCCGCGGGAGCGGTTCATGCGTGGACCTCCGGCTGGGTGCCCCGCGAGCTCCCCGACCTCGAGCTCTGGGCGCTGGTGTGCGCAAGCTCCTGCCAGACCGCCTCGAGCCGGTCGCGCGGGCGCAGGGCGGCGGCGCGCCAGCCCTGCTGGCCCAGGAGCCGGGTGGTGTCAGCGGACGGCGCCGCGCCGATCCAGGCGCCGACGTCGACGGCGACGGCGACGGCCGAGCCGGCGTGGTGCTGCATCCGGCGCAGCACCGGCAGGTCGGTGGCCTCGACGGCGCCGAAGACGGCGACCGTGAGGCCGCCGTGGGCGCCCTCGCCGAGCCAGCTGGTGTCCAGCCGGGGCTGGCCGACCGGCTGGACGACCGCCAGCGACTCGAGCAGGGGACCGGTGTTGAGGTCGGCGCCGCGCACGTGCCAGGCGCTGCCGGCCTCCTCGCCCGTGGCGGTGACCAGGCGGACGGCGAAGCCGCGGTGGGTCAGGTGGACCGCGATCGACGCGGCGGCGGAGACGGCTGCCTCCAGGGAGGAGGCGATGCCCTGGCCGCGGTGGGCGATCGTGCGGTTGTCGAGGAAGAGCGTCGCCCGCGACTGCCAGGGCTGCTCCTCACGACGCACCATCAGCTCGCCGAGCTTCGCCGAGCTGCGCCAGTGCACGCGGCGCAGGTCGTCGCCCTGGCGGTACTCGCGGACGGTCACGTCCTCGGCGCTGCCGGTCGCGAAGGCCCGCGGCCGGTTGTCGCCGGACCCGGTCCAGGCGCCGCCGAGCGGGATGTGCGCGAGGGGCACGGTCCGGGGCGTGACCGTGAGCGGGACGGTGGTGCGGAAGGTGCGGCCCAGCTCGACCAGCCCGAAGGGGTCGCTGACCCGGACCGACATCGGCCCGATCTCGAAGCGGCCCCGGACGTCGGAGCGGACCTGGTAGCTGACGGAGTGGCGCCAGCCCTGGCTGATGCCCTCCAGCACGAACCGCGGACGGGTGCCCAGGACGTACGGCACCTGGTCCTCGAGCAGCAGGACGCCGTTCGGAGCCAGGCCGTCGTTGGCGAGGGTGAGGGTCACCCGGGCCGGCTGGCCGGCGGCGACGAGCTGCGGGGTCACCGTGCGGACCAGCGTGAGCCGGTAGCGGTTGCGCGCGAGCAGCGCGACGGTGATCAGGGTGAGCGCCAGCAGCAGCACGCCGACCCGGGCCAGCGTCGACTGGTCGAGGATGATCGAGCAGACGATCGCGGTGATGCCGGCGGTCAGGAACGCCCGTCCGCGGACGGTGAGCCCGGCCAGGGCTTCCCTCATCGCGCGTCGGGGACCGGCACGGAGGCGACGATCGCGTCGAGGATCGTCGTCGTGGAGCGACCGCTCATCGCGGCCTCGACGCTCGGCAGCAGGCGGTGGGCGAGCACCGGCCGGGTCAGCCGGTGCACGTCGTCGGGCAGCACGTAGTCGCGCCCGTCCATCGCCGCCACCGCCTTGGCGGCCCGGACCAGGTGCAGGGTCGCGCGCGGCGAGGCGCCGAGCGAGAGCTCCTCGGAGCGTCGGGTTGCGGCGTTGATCGCCACGGCGTACCGCTGCACCGCGGAGGAGACGTGGACCTGGTTGACGATCCCGATCAGCTTGCGGACCTCGGCGGCGTCGGTCACGGCCTCGAGGTCGTCGAGCGGGTTGGCGCCGGTGTGCGAGTCGAGCATCGCGATCTCGGCCGCCTCGACCGGGTAGCCGACCGACACCCGGGCCATGAAGCGGTCGCGCTGCGCCTCGGGGAGTGCGTAGGTGCCCTCCATCTCGATCGGGTTCTGCGTCGCGATCACCATGAAGGGCTGCTCGAGGTGGTACGTCGTGTTGTCGACGGTGACCTGGCGCTCCTCCATGCACTCGAGCAGGGCGGACTGCGTCTTGGGCGAGGCGCGGTTGATCTCGTCGCCGACGACGATGTTGGCGAAGACGCCGCCGGGGCGGAACTCGAACTCGCGGGTGTTCTGGTTGAAGACCGAGACGCCGGTGACGTCGGACGGCAGCAGGTCGGGCGTGAACTGGATCCGGCGCACCGAGGAGTCGATGCTGCGCGCGAGCGCCTTGCTGAGCATCGTCTTGCCGACGCCGGGGACGTCCTCGATCAGCAGGTGGCCCTCGGCGAGCAGCACGGTCAGTGCGGATGAGACCACGTCGGGCTTGCCCTCGATGACCCGCTCGATGTTGGTCCGGACCCGGCCGACGACCCGCGCCAGCGTCTCGAGATCGGCCCCGCCTGTTGCTACCCCGCCCACAGAACTGTCCACGTCGTCCCTTCCCCGTCGCCCGGTCGACCCCGTTGCCCGACCGCTGCTCGTTCCCACCGTAAGTCGTGGAGGGAAACCTACGTGGCCCGATGGGCCACATGCATCTGACTCCTGCCGATCCTGTCTGGTTGCACGATCTGGTTGCGGTCCCGGTTCACCTGGGGCCTTCGTGGTTTCTCCCGGCCGCCCCACGATCCGCTCCACCACGCCCCACCGGAGCGCCGTTCCGCCCCACCCGCGCTCCACCGAGCCCGCAACCGCACCGTCGTACGGCGTCTGACCTGCGCAAACGCGTCACGGGCGGGATCCGTACGCCGGGGAGCGATGCGCCGGTCCGCGGGCCGAACTCGCGCAATCGCCCGCTGCAACACGCGTGAAGTGGTTGACGGTGGTGGATTGTGGAGTAATGTGGGGCGCAGTGGAGGAAGGGTCCGTGGGGCCAGGGGAGTGAGGTGCTCGATGTTCTTCATGGGCACCTACACCCCGAAGCTCGACGACAAGGGCCGGCTGTTCCTCCCCGCCAAGTTCAGGGACCGACTGTCGGAGGGGCTCGTGGTCACACAGGGACAGGAGAACTGCCTCGTCGTGTGGCCCACGGACGTCTTCATGGAGGAGGCCCGGCGAGCCCAGGCCACGCCGATGACGGTGCGCGGCGCGCGTGACTACGCCCGCATCCTCTTCGCCGGGGCCGACGAGGGGTCGCTGGACAAGCAGGGCCGGATCGGCATCCCGGCCACGCTGCGGGAGTACGCCGCGCTGGAGCGCGACGTCGTGGTCATCGGCGTGATGGACCGGATCGAGATCTGGGACCCCGCCCGCTGGCGCGAGTACTCCACCGGAGCGCAGGAGAAGTTCGCCGAGCTCGACGAGCAGCCCGCATCACCGAACTAGCCCCACCACGCACCACCAAGTCACCACCGAACTCAACAGCGATCCGCAGGACGAGGTCTCGAGCCCGCTCCCGCTGCCATCTGGGGCACCTTCCCCGGTTCCAGATGGTCCCCTCCCTTCCCAGCACCACGGAGGGCCACCGGGAGCGGGCAGGGACCTGGTCCGGCGGATCGCACGTATCCAGATGTCTTCCCCAGGCACCACCACATCGAGGGTCGAGAAGCAATGAGCATCGCGCCAGCGGCACCGCACTACCCGGACACGGTCGAGCCGGCCGCACCCCGGGTGCGCCACCAGGCCCGCGACGCCGCCACGCTGATGGCGTTCTCGGCGGCCACCTCGGTCGGGGTCGCGGTGGTCTTCCTGCTCCTCGCAGTCGCGGCGCGACAGGCCTGACATGGTCAGCCCCTCCCACGTCCCGGTCCTCTTGGACCGGGTCGTCTCGCTCCTCGCGCCCGCGCTGGACCGCCCCGGCTCCGTCCTGGTCGACGCGACGCTCGGCCTCGGCGGCCACAGCGAGGCGGTCCTCTCACGCATCGACGCGACCCGGGTGATCGGGATCGACCGCGACCCGCAGGCACTCGAGCTCGCGAGCCAGCGGCTGGCGCCGTACGGCGACCGCTTCACCGGCGTCCACGCCGTCTACGACGAGATCGAGGACGTGCTCGACGACCTCGGGCTCCCGTCGGTCGACGGCGTGCTGTTCGACCTCGGCGTCTCCTCGATGCAGCTCGACGTCCGCGAGCGCGGGTTCGCGTACGCCGAGGACGCGCCGCTGGACATGCGGATGGACGGTACGACCGGGATCACCGCCGCCGAGGTGCTCAACAGCTACGACGCCGCCGACCTCACCCGGATCCTGCGGGAGTACGGCGAGGAGAAGTTCGCCCGCAAGATCGCCGCCGCGATCGTGCGCGAGCGTGCCACCGAGCCGTTCTCGAGGTCGGGCCGCCTGGTCGAGCTGCTGTACGCCGAGATCCCGGCGCCCGCGCGGCGCACCGGCGGCCACCCCGCCAAGCGCACCTTCCAGGCGCTGCGGATGGAGGTCAACGACGAGCTCGCCGTGCTCCGCCGCGCGATGCCCGCGTCGATCGACGCGATCAACGTCGGCGGCCGCGTGGTCGTCGAGTCCTACCACTCCCTCGAGGACCGGCTGGTCAAGCAGGCGTTCGTCGCCGCGACCCGCAGCGACGTCCCGGTGGACATGCCGTTCGTGCCGGAGGGGCACGAGCCCGCGCTGCGCCTGGTCACCCGGGGCAGCGAGAAGGCAAGTGCGGAGGAGATCTCCGAGAACGCCCGGGCCGCGTCGGTGCGGCTGCGGGCGATCGAGCGAGTGCGCGACAACAGGGGAGAAGCAGCATGAGCGAGCGCAGCGAGCGAATCATCCAGGACAGCGCCATCTGTGCCTCAGGCGCGCACGGAGCGAAGCGAGTACGCGCATGAGCAGTCCGGCGTACCAGATCAGGTCGAGGATCCCGCGGTTCGCCGAGGACGCGATCGAGCGGGCGCGGCTGACCGTCGTCCCGAACCGGCGTACGACGACCTCGCGCGCGCCGTTCCTGGCGCTGGTCTCGATGGTGCTGCTCGGCGGCGTCGTCGGCCTGCTCCTCTTCAACACCTCCATGCAGCAGGCGTCCTTCGCCACCACCGCCCTGGAGCAGCAGTCGACCCGGCTCGCGGCCCGCGAGCAGGGGCTCGCGATGGACCTGGACCGCCTGCGCGACCCGCAGCGGATCGCCGCCGCCGCCCAGCGGCTCGGCATGGTGCAGGCGTGCAGCCCGGCGTTCCTCCAGCTCGGCACCGGCAAGGTCACCGGCGCGCCCTGCGCCGACTCGACGCCGCTGCGCATCTACGAGCGGGCACCGGCCAAGCCGGCCTCGCTGAACCCCAAGCCGATCATCAAGCACGTGGTGGCGCCACCCGCCTCGACGACCAGCACGAACTCGTCCGGCGACACGGGCGCGGCCAACGCGGGCCGGGCCGCCGGAGACGGTAAGAAGAAGAACCAGTAGTTCACACCAGCCCCACCAGCCACCCAGCCCGACCGATCCGACCGAGGAGCGAGCCGTTGCCCGCCACCCCCTCGCCCCGCGGCACCCGACGCGGCTCACCGCAGCTGCGCCTGCGCGTCGGGTTCGTCGTCATCGCGATGCTGCTCTCGGTCTTCGGCGCCCGGCTGGTGCAGCTCCAGGGCCTGGACCCCAACTCGTACGCCCAGATGGCTGCCGCCGAGGGGCTGCGCAGCATCGTGCTGCCCGCGGCCCGCGGTGACATCCTCGACCGCAACGGGGAGCCGCTCGCTGACTCCGTCGACGGGTTGATGATCATCGCCGACCCGAGGCTGACCGCGCCGCACGCGGCCGACCTGGCGGCGTTCCTCTACAAGAAGCTCGACATCGACTACGCCGACACGCTGGCCAAGCTGCGCGAGCACGAGGTCGACGGCCGGGAGGTCCGCTTCGAGTACATCGCCCGCCGGGTGCCCTCCACCATCGCGAACGAGGTGCTGGCCGAGGCTGCCAAGCGGAAGTACGAGGGCCTGACCACCGAGCGCGACCCCGTGCGCGACTACCCGGCAGGCGACGTCGGCTCCAACCTGGTCGGCTTCATGGGCACGGACGAGCCCCTCGCAGGCTTCGAGCGCACGTTCAACAAGCAGCTCTCCGGCACGGACGGGTCGGCCCAGTACGAGGTCGGCGGCGGCAACCGCATCCCGCTCGGCGAGAGCGCCCAGACCGCGCCCGTCGACGGGCAGGACCTGAAGACCACCATCGACCTCGACCTCCAGTGGTACACGCAGCGGGTGCTGCGCCAGACCGTCGAGGACTCCGGGGCCGAGTCCGGCTTCGCGATCGTGATGGACACCCGCAGCGGCGGGCTCCTCGCGGTCGCCGACGACCCGACGTACGACTCCAACGACCCGACCGCCTCCCCGAAGGCCGACCTCGGCTCGCGCGCCCTCCAGGACGTCTACGAGCCCGGCTCGGTGGAGAAGGTGCTGACGGTCAGCTCGCTGATCGACCTCGGCCTGGTCTCGCCGCGCACCAAGATCGTGGTGCCGCCGGAGCTGAACCGCGAGGACCGCACCATCCACGACTGGTTCCCGCACGGCACGATCCCGCTGACCCTCGCCGGCGTCATCGCGAAGTCCTCCAACATCGGCACCGTCCTGGCCGCCGACAAGTTCAAGCAGGGCCAGCTCGACGCCTACCTGCGCCAGTTCGGCCTCGGCCAGCGCACCGACATCGGGGTGCGCGGCGAGACGTCCGGCCTGCTGCCGCCCGGCAACACCTGGACCCACCAGACGCAGGACCGCATCGCCTTCGGCCAGTCGCTCTCGGTCAACGGGGTGCAGATGGCCGCGGCGGTCAACACGATCGCGAACGGCGGCGTACGGATCTCGCCGAACGTCATCGACGGCTCCGCCACCACCGACGACGGCCAGGTCGTCGGCACCGACCACGCGACCCGCAAGCGGGTCATCAGCGCCAAGTCGGCGCGCGAGACGATGCTGATGATGGAGCGGGTCATCGACCCCGACGTCGGCGTCGCGCCCGGTGCGGCCGTGCCCGGCTACCGGGTCGCGGGCAAGACCGGCACCGCGCAGCGCGTGGGCGCCGAGTGCGGCTGCTACAACGGCACCGACACCGTCTCGTTCGCCGGGTTCGCGCCCGCCGACGACCCCCGGTTCACGATCTACGTCGTCGTCCAGAACCCCGCCTCCGGCGGCGGTGGCTCGGTCGCCGGCCCGGCGTTCGCGAAGATCATGAGCTACGCGCTGCGCCGCTACGGCGTCCCGCCGACCGGCACGCAGCCCTCGCGGCTCCCGGTCGAGTGGTGAGCACCGACCAGCGATAGGTTCACGTGGTGCACGACTCCACCCGCCCCCAGCACCCGCTGCGGACGTCGCTCCAGACCCTCGCGCAGTGGCTCCCCGCGGAGGTCGTCGGCGCCGCCGAGGGCGACGTCACGGGTGTCTCGCTGTCCTCCCAGCGGATCCGGCCGGGCGACCTGTACGCCGCGCTGCCGGGTGCCCGGGCGCACGGCATGGACTTCGTCGGGGCGGCCCTCGAGGCCGGCGCCGTGGCCGTGCTGACCGACCCCGCCGGGGCGGCGACCGCCGTCGACGTACCGGTCCTCGTCGTCGAGCGGCCCCGCGCGGTGCTCGGCCGCCTCGCCGCCCGGGTGTACGGCGAGCCCGCGGCCGCGATGCGGATGATCGGCGTGACCGGCACCCAGGGCAAGACCACCACGACCCGGCTGGCCGAGAGCGGCCTGGAGCAGGCCGGCGTGCGCGCCGCCGTGATCGGGACCGTCGGCACCCGCGTCGCCGGCGAGGACGTGAAGACGGCCCTGACGACCCCCGAGGCGCCCGACCTGCACGGGCTGTTCGCGATGATGCGCGAGCGGGACGTGGCGGTCTGCGCGATGGAGGTCTCCAGCCACGCGCTGGTGATGGGCCGCGTCGACGGCGTCGTCTTCGACGTCGCCGTCTTCCTCAACCTGGGCCGCGACCACCTCGACTTCCACCGCGACGTGGACGACTACTTCGACGCCAAGGCCTCGCTCTTCACCCCCGAGCGCGCCCGGGTCGGTCTCACGAACGTCGACGACGAGCACGGCCGGCTGCTGCTGGACCGCGCGACGGTCCCGATGCGCACCTTCTCCATCACCGGCACCGACGCCGACTGGCGGGCCTCCGAGGTCGAGCTGACGGCGGAGGGCTCGACGTTCGTGATCACCACCCCCGCCGGCGACCGGATCACCGCCGGCTGCCCGCTGCCCGGGGACTTCAACGTCTCCAACACGCTCGCCGCGGTGGCCGCCGCCGGCGAGGCCGGCCTGGACGCCGCCGCCGTGGCCGCCGGGATCGCTGCGGGCGGGGGAGTCCCCGGTCGGCTCGAGCGCGTGGACGCCGGCCAGGAGTTCGTCGTCGTCGTCGACTATGCCCACAAGCCGGACGCGGTCGCCGCGGCGATCCGGACGCTCCGGCCGCTGACGCAGGGGCGCGTGATCGTGGTGCTCGGCGCCGGCGGCGACCGGGACCCGGGCAAGCGCCCGATCATGGCCGAGATCGCCGCGCGGCTCGCCGACGTCCTCGTCGTCACCGACGACAACCCGCGGACCGAGGACCCGGCCGCCATCCGCGCCGCGATGCTCGACGGGATCTCCGAGCCCGCGGCAGAGGTCGTCGAGGTCGGCGACCGGCGCGCCGCGATCCAGGAGGCGCTGCGTCGCGCGGCGCCCGGTGACATCGTGCTGGTCGCGGGCAAGGGACACGAGACAGGTCAGGAGATCAACGGCGTGGTGCACCCCTTCGACGACCGCGAGGTCGTGCGCGAGGCCCTTCGCGAGGTGGCGACGTGATCCCGATGACGCTGGGCGAGATCGCCGAGGCGGTGGGTGGCACCGTCGCAGGCGACGCCGACGTCGTCGTCACCGGTGAGGCGTACGTCGACAACCGCGCGCCCGTGGACGGCGGCCTGTTCGTGGCGATCGTCGGTGAGCGCGTCGACGGCCACGACTACGCCGACGGGGCGCACGCCGTGCTCGGCAGCCGCCCGACCGGCGCCCCCACGGTGGTGGTGGCGGACCCCGTGGTCGCTCTCGGCCGCCTCGCGCGGCACGTCGTCGACCGGCTCGACGTCACGGTCCTCGCGCTCACCGGCTCGCAGGGCAAGACCGGCACCAAGGACTACCTCGCCCAGGTACTGGCGACGGCCGGCCCGACCGTGGCGACGGTGGGCAACCACAACAACGAGATCGGCGTCCCCCTGACCGTGCTGGCCGCCGACGCCTCGACCCGCTACCTCGTGGTCGAGATGGGGGCCCGCGGTGTCGGGCACATCGCCTACCTGTGCGAGATCGCGCCGCCGCAGGTGACTGCCGTGATCAACGTCGGCACCGCGCACATCGGCGAGTTCGGCTCGCGCGAGGCGATCGCGCAGGCCAAGGGCGAGATCGTCGAGGCGCTGCCCGCCGAGGGCACGGCCGTCCTCAACGCCGCCGACCCGCTGGTGGCCGCGATGGCCCCGCGCACGAACGCACACGTGCTGACCTTCGGCGACCAGGGCGCCGTCGTCGCGCGCGGCGTCGAGGTCGACGACCTCGACCGACCGTCGTTCGCGCTCGGGCACGCCGACGCGTGGCACCCCGTCGCCCTGCGCCACTCCGGTGCCCACCAGGTCGAGAACGCCCTGGCCGCGGCCGCGATGGCGACCGCGGTCGGGATGCCGCTGGTCGAGGTGGCGACCGCGCTGAGTGCCGCCGGCGGCTCGTCGCCGAGGCGGATGGCGCTGCACGAGCGCGCCGACGGCCTGGTCGTGATCGACGACTCCTACAACGCCAACCCCGCCTCGACGACCGCAGCCCTGGAGGCCCTCGCGGTGATCGGGCGTCGCCGCGACCGTCGTACCGTCGCCGTCCTCGGCGAGATGCGCGAGCTCGGCGACAGCGCGCACGCCGGGCACGCCGAGGTCGGGGCGGCCGCCGCCCGCCTCGGCATCGACGTGGTCGTCGTGGTCGGCGAGCCCGCCTCGGGGATCGCCGACGGGCTCCGTGCAGCGGCCGTCGACGGTCAGGGTGAGGCGATCCTCACGGCGGGGCGTGACGAGGCACTGGCCTGGGTACGCGAGAATGTCGCGGCGGGCGACGTCGTCCTCGTCAAGGCGTCGAACGGCGTCGCGTTGTGGGTGATCGCGGAGCAGCTGCTCGCCCCAGGACCGGAGGGAGGGACCAGCACGCCATGAGAGCGATTCTCTTCGGGGGCGGCCTGGCCCTGCTCATCTCGCTGCTCGGCACCCGGGTGGCGATCAACCTCTTCACGAAGTGGGGCTACGGCCAGGAGATCCGCGACGACGGGCCGACCAGCCACCACACCAAGCGGGGCACCCCCACGATGGGCGGGGTCGTCATCATCCTGGCGACCGTCGTCGGCTACTTCGGGGCGCTGCTGATCACCGGAACCCCGCCGTCGGCGTCGGCGCTGCTGCTGCTCTTCCTCTTCGTGGGGATGGGCCTGGTCGGCTTCCTCGACGACTACATCAAGATCTCCAAGCAGCGCAGCCTCGGCCTGCGCAGCAAGGCGAAGATGATCGGGCAGACGCTGGTCGCCGTCGTCTTCGGCGTGCTCGCCCTGTCACCGTGGCTCGAGGACGAGAACGGCACCCCGCCCGCCTCGCAGAACATCTCCTTCCTGCGCGACATCAGCTGGCTCGCACTGCCGATGGTGATCGCGGTCCTGCTCTTCTGGCTGATCATCGTCGGCACCAGCAACGGCGTGAACCTCGCCGACGGCCTCGACGGGCTCGCCGCGGGCGCGTCGACGATGGTGTTCGCGGCGTACATGCTGGTCAACATCTGGCAGAGCAACCAGTTCTGCGGCAGCAACCCCACGACGCCGCTCTGCTACGACGTCCGAGATCCGCTCGACCTCGCCATCGTCTCGGCCGCGCTGACCGGGGCGTGCTTCGGCTTCCTGTGGTGGAACGCCTCGCCGGCCGCGATCTTCATGGGCGACACCGGCTCGCTCTCGCTGGGCGCCGCGCTCGCCGGGCTGGCGATCCTGACCCGGACCGAGCTGCTCCTGATCATCCTGGGCGGGCTGTTCGTGCTCGAGACGGTCTCGGTGATGCTGCAGGTCTCCACGTTCAAGATCACGAGGCGCCTCACCGGCACCGGGCGCCGGGTCTTCCGGATGACACCGATCCACCACCACTTCGAGATGCTCGGGTGGGAGCAGATCACGATCGTGATCCGGTTCTGGATCATCACCGGGCTCTGCGTGGCCGGCGGCCTCGGCATCTTCTACGCCGAGTGGGTGGCCCGCCTGTGAGGGAGCGGTAGTGGATCCCACGACCCTCGGTCGCCACGACTCCTGGGAGGGGGTCCGCGCGGTCGTCGCGGGCTTCGGCGTGTCCGGGTTCGCGGCCGCCGACAACCTCAACCACCTCGGTGCGAGCGTGGTCGCGCTCGACGAGTCCGACGCCGGCGACCGGGCCGAGAAGGCCGAGCTGCTCGAGGTCCTCGGCGCCGACGTACGCCTGGGGGAGGGCGCGACCGCGACCCTGCCCGACGACGTCGACGTCCTGGTCACCTCGCCCGGCTGGAAGCCGAGCGCGCCGCTGCTCGCCCAGGCCACCGCCCGCGGGATCCCGGTCTGGGGCGAGGTCGAGCTGGCCTGGCGGCTGCGCGACCCGAACGTCGACACCCCGTGGCTCTGCGTCACCGGCACCAACGGCAAGACGACCACGGTGCAGATGCTCGACTCGATCCTGCGGGCCGCGGGGCTGCGCAGCATCGCGGTCGGCAACGTCGGGCTGCCGATCGTCGAGGCCGTCATGGACCCCGAGCCGTACGACGTGTTCGCGGTCGAGCTGTCGAGCTTCCAGCTGCACTACACCGACTCGATGAGCGCCCAGTCCGCCGCCGTGCTCAACGTCGCCGAGGACCACCTCGACTGGTACTCCTCGATGTCCGACTACGCGGCCGACAAGGGCCGGATCTACGAACGCGTGCAGCGCGCCTGCGTCTACAACGTCGCCGACCCCGAGACCGAGCGCCTGGTGCGCGAGGCCGACGTCGTCGAGGGCGCCCGGGCGGTGGGCTTCACGCTCGGCATGCCGTCGGTCGGGATGGTGGGCCTGGTCGAGGACATCCTGGCCGACCGGGCGTTCATCGAGCAGCGCGACAGCAGCGCCGCCGAGCTCTGCACCATCGGGGACCTCGCGTCGCAGGCACCGCACTTCGTCGCCAACGCCCTGGCCGCGGCCGCGCTGGCGCGCTCGCACGGCGTCTCGCAGGCCGCCGTGCGCGACGGGCTGCGGGCGTTCCGCCCCGGCGGGCACCGCATCGCGGTCGTCGGGGAGCGCGACGGCGTCACCTGGGTCGACGACTCCAAGGCCACCAACCCGCACGCCGCGCAGTCCTCGCTGCTCGCCTACGACTCGGTCGTGTGGGTGGCCGGCGGCCTCGCCAAGGGCGCCCGCTTCGACGACCTGGTGCAGGCGGCCGGGAAGCGGCTGCGGGCCGCGATCCTGATCGGTCGCGACCGCGACGTCATCGCCGACGCGCTTTCGCGACACGCCCCCGATGTGCCCGTGATCGTCGTGGCCGACGACGAGACTGGACCCGTAGATGGTGGGCATGCCATGGAGCGTGTCGTGGGGGCCGCGGTCGAGTTGGCCCGACCCGGCGACACGGTCCTGCTGGCTCCCGGATGCGCGTCCATGGACATGTTCACCAACTACGCCGAGCGCGGCGACGCGTTCGCGGACGCCGTACGACGAAGGCTCTGACGCCGAGAGACCGCCCGGGCAGGAGGGGAGCGCGATGACCACCGCGAGCCCCGACGACCTCACCACCCGCCGCCCTGCGGTCCTGGGGTGGTACCGCTCCGCGCGCGAGGCGCTGGACCGCCCGCTCACGGCCTACTACCTGCTGCTCGGTGCCTCCGCGCTGCTGCTGACCATCGGTCTGATCATGGTGCTCAGCGCCTCGAGCGTGTACTCCTACCAGCACAACGACGGCAACTCCTACGCCGTCGTCACCCGCCAGCTGATCTGGGTCGCGATCGGTATCCCGTGCGCGTGGGTCGCCTCGCGGCTGCCGCTGGGCGCCGTGCGCCGGTTCGCCTGGCCGGCGCTGCTCGTCTCCATCGTGCTGCTCGCGCTGGTGCGGGTGCCCGGCCTCGGCGTCGAGGTCAACGGCAACAAGAACTGGCTCGGGCTCGGCCCGTTCCTGATCCAGCCGGCCGAGATCGCGAAGCTCGCGATCGTGCTCTGGGCGGCACACATCTACGCCCGCAAGGAGAAGCGGCTCGACAGCCTGCACGAGCTGATCTTCCCGGTGGTGCTCGGGATCGGCGTGGTGATCGTGCTGGTCATGCTCGGCAAGGACCTCGGCACCGCCCTGGTCCTCTTCGCGATCCTGCTCGCGATGCTCTGGGTGGTCGGCGCGCCGGCCCGGTTGTTCACGATCTCGATCCTGGTGACCGGCGTGATCGCGCTCTACCTCGCCACGACCAGCCAGCACCGGCTCGACCGCCTCACCACCTTCACCGACCCCTTCAAGGACTTCCATCACACCGGCTGGCAGCCGGCCCACGGCCTCTACGCGCTGGCCTCCGGCGGCTGGTTCGGCGAGGGGATCGGCGCCAGCCGCGAGAAGTGGGGCACCCTGCCCGAGGCCCACACCGACTTCATCTTCGCCGTCCTGGGCGAGGAGCTCGGGCTGGTCGGCACCCTGCTGGTGATCGGGCTCTTCCTGGTGATCGCGTTCGCCGCCGTACGCGTCGCGTCGCAGGCCACCGAGCCCTTCGTGCGCTACGTGTCGTTCGGCATCGTGGTCTGGCTGCTCGGCCAGATGATCATCAACGTCGGCATGGTGCTCGCGCTGCTCCCGGTCATCGGCATCCCGCTCCCGCTCGTCTCGTACGGCGGCTCCGCACTGGTGCCGTCCCTGGTCGCCCTCGGGCTGCTGATCGGGTTCGCGCGCCGTGAGCCGGAGGCGGCCCGGGCGCTGGCCCAACGCAAGAAGGCCCGGTCGGCCGGTCTCTCGGCCGGTCGCGCCTCTCACTAGGGCTCTACATAAACTTGGCCGTGATGCGCGTTCTCCTCGCCGGCGGTGGCACCGCCGGCCACACCTCGCCCCTGCTCGCCACGGCCGACGCGATCCGCCGGCTCGCCCCCGACCTCGGGATCGAGGTCGAGATCACCTGTCTCGGCACGCCTCGCGGCCTCGAGAACAGGGTGGTCCCGGAGGCGGGCTACCCCCTCGAGCTGATCCCGCCGGTGCCGCTGCCCCGCAAGCCCAACGCCGACTTCTTCAAGGTCCCGCTGCGGCTGCGGGCGGCCGTCAGGGAGACGCTCGCGGTCTTCGACCGGGTCCGCCCCGACGTCGTCGTCGGCTACGGCGGCTACGTCTCGATGCCGGCCTACCTCGCCGCGCGCCGCCGCAGGCTGCCGCTGCTCGTCCACGAGCAGAACGCCGTGCCGGGCCTCGCCAACAAGGCGGGCGCCCGGGTGGCGCAGCGGGTCGCGGTGAGCTTCCCGGACACCCCGCTGCCGAAGGCGGAGTACGTCGGCCTGCCGATCCGCACCATGATCTCCGGCCTCGACCGCGCCGCCCTGCGCGCGGAGGCCCGCGAGTTCTTCGGCCTCGACCGGGACCGCCCGACCCTGCTGGTCACCGGCGGCTCCCAGGGCGCCCGCAAGCTCAACCAGTCGGTCTCCGGCGCCGCGGCAGCGCTCGCGGCGGCCGGCGTGCAGGTGCTGCACGTGGTCGGCCCGCAGGGGGACGCGTCGCCCGAGACCGCCAGGGACGGGCAGAGCGTTCCCTACGTCGTCGTGAACTTCGTCGACCGGATGGACCTCGCCTACGCCGCGGCCGACCTGGTCGTGTGCCGCGCGGGCGCCTCGAGCGTCACCGAGGCCGCCGCCGTCGGGCTCCCGGCCGTCTTCGTGCCGCTCCCGATCGGCAACGGCGAGCAGGTGCGCAACGCCGCCCCCGTCGTCGACGCGGGCGGCGGGCTGCTGGTCGCCGACGCGGACGTCAGCCCCGAGTGGATCGCGGCGACCGTCCCGGCGCTGGCCACCGACCCCGAGCGGCTCGCCGCGATGAGCGCCGCAGCGTCGGCCCTGGTGCCACGCGACGCCGACGAGAAGCTGGCCCGGATGGTGTTCGAGGCCTCTGCCCGGGAGACGGCACAGTGAAGGTGCCCGTCCCCGACGAGATCCTGCCGATCGAGCGCCTCGGCCGCGTCCACCTCGTCGGCATCGGGGGAGCCGGGCTGTCCGGCATCGCGCGGATCATGCTCGCGCGCGGCGTCACCGTCAGCGGCAGCGACGGCACCGACTCCCCGACGCTGGCCGGGCTGCGCGACCTCGGCGCGACCGTGCACCTCGGCCATGCCGCCGAGCAGGTGCGTGACGTCGACACCGTGGTCGTGTCCACCGCCGTGCGCGAGGACAACCCCGAGTACGTCGAGGCCGTGGGCCAGGGCCTGCGGATCCTGCCCCGCTCGGCCGCCCTGGCCGCGCTGATGGCCGACCGCCGGGTGGTCGCCGTCGCCGGCACCCACGGCAAGACGACGACGACGTCCCTGCTCACGATCGCGCTCCAGGCCGCGGGTGCGGACCCGACGTACGCCATCGGTGGCGACCTGGCCGCGACCGGCGTCAACGCGGCGGCCGGGTCCGGCGACCTCTTCGTCGCCGAGGCCGACGAGAGCGACGGCGCCTTCCTGCACTACGCGCCGTACGCCGCGATCGTGACGAACGTCGAGGCCGACCACCTCGACAACTGGGGGACCGAGGAGGCATACGTCGCGGCGTTCGACGAGTTCGCCGACACCCTCGACCCCGACGGCTTCCTGGTCTGCGTCGCCGACGACCCCGGCGCGGCCGCGCTCGCCGACCGGCACCGCGCGGCCGGGCGACGCGTCGTGACGGTCTCCGCGCGCGAGCCCGGCGCCCTCGCCGGCGTGACGCTGTGGTCGCCGGGGGAGCACTACCTGGCCGACGCGCTGGCCGCGCTCGCCGCCGGCCGCGAGCTGGGCTTCGACGAGGCCGACCTGGTGCGCGGGCTGGCGTCGTACACCGGCACCAAGCGGCGGATGGAGCGCAAGGGCGAGGCCGGCGGCGTCCGTGTCTACGACAGCTACGCCCACCACCCGACCGAGATCGCCGGTGACCTCGCGGCCGCCCGCGCGGTCGCGGGGGAGGGCCGCGTGGTCGTGGCCTTCCAGCCGCACCTCGTGTCGCGGACCCGGATCTTCGGCGAGGCGATGGGGGTGGCGCTGGCAGCGGCCGACGAGGTCGTCGTGCTCGACGTCTACCTGGCCCGGGAGGACGCCGACCCGGCCGTCACCGGTGCTCTGGTCGCGGGCGCGGTGCCGCTCCCGGCCGACCGGGTGACATTCGTGCCGGGCTTCGACGACGTCGCCGCCGAGCTGGTCGCGCGGGCGCGTCCGGGCGACCTGGTCCTGACCCTGGGGGCCGGCACCGTCACCGAGGTCGCGCCCCGGGTGCTGGAGCTGCTCGATGGCTAGGCGGACCCCTCGGCCGACCAAGGAGCCGCGCGACCCCGACGAGACCCAGGGCTTCGACGCGCTCGCCGCCGATGACGACGTCCTCGAGGCGGACCCGGCCCTGCTGCGCAGCCGACGTCGCTTCGCCCGGCGGCAGTGGACCCGCCGGTGGCTGGCCTGGAAGCCGGTCCTCGCCGTCGTGCTCCTCATCGCGCTGGTGGTCGGCGTGCTCTGGCTCGTCTTCTTCTCGTCCTACCTCGCGGTGCAAGGCGTGCGGGTCACCGGCACCGACCAGCTCAGCACGGCCGAGGTCGAGCGCGCTGCCGCCGTACCGGAGGGCGGCCCGCTGGCCCGCGCCGACCTGGAGCGCATCCGCACCCGGGTCGAGTCGCTGGCGACGGTGAAGTCCGCCGACGTGACCCGCGAGTGGCCCGACACGGTCCTGATCACCGTCGTCGAGCGGGACCCGGTGGCCGTCGTCGAGATCGGCGGCCAGCTGCGTGGGCTCGACGAGGACGGGGTGGTCTTCCGCGACTACACCCGGGCACCGGCCGACCTGCCGCGGGTGCAGACCTCCGCCGACACCGGCGCCGAGGCACTGCGCGAGGGAGCCCTCGTGGTCGCCTCGCTGCCGCACGACCTCGCCGCCAAGGTCGACCACGTCGACGTCCAGACCGTCGACGAGATCACGCTGGAGCTCCGCGACGGCCGCGAGGTCGAGTGGGGGAGCTCCGAGGAGTCGGAGCAGAAGGCCGAGGTCCTCACCGACCTCCTGGCCGCGGTGCAGGCCCAGCACTACGACGTGTCCGTGCCGGGCCAGCCGACGACCAAGGAGTAGGTCGTGCGGCGTGTCGCCGCGGATCGTCGTACGTCGGTGCCTACTGTCGTGACCACGGCGAGGTTGACATAACTATAACCCTCAGGCTGAGGGTCAGAGTTGAGGGACACGCCGGACGACTTCCCTGCACCCGCAGAGCACACCCGGACCAACCAGCGAGAGGCGAGATCGCCGTGGCAGCAGCACAGAACTACCTGGCCATCATCAAGGTCGTCGGTATCGGTGGTGGTGGTGTCAACGCCGTCAACCGGATGATCGAGGTCGGCCTCAAGGGCGTCGAGTTCATCGCGATCAACACCGACGCGCAGGCGCTGCTGATGAGCGACGCCGACGTCAAGCTCGACATCGGTCGCGAGCTCACCCGTGGCCTCGGCGCCGGCGCCAACCCCGACGTGGGCGCGAAGGCCGCCGAGGACCACTCGGACGAGATCGAGGAGGTCATCAAGGGCGCCGACATGGTGTTCGTGACCGCTGGTGAGGGCGGCGGCACCGGCACCGGCGGCGCGCCGATCGTGGCCCGCATCGCCCGCTCGCTGGGTGCGCTGACCATCGGCGTCGTGACCCGCCCGTTCGCGTTCGAGGGTCGCCGCCGCGCCAACTCCGCCGAGGAGGGCATCGCGCAGCTGCGCGAGGAGGTCGACACCCTCATCGTGATCCCCAACGACCGGCTGCTGTCGATCAGCGACCGCAACGTGTCGGTGCTCGACGCGTTCAAGCAGGCCGACCAGGTGCTCCTCCAGGGCGTCTCCGGCATCACCGACCTGATCACCACGCCCGGCCTGATCAACCTCGACTTCGCCGACGTGAAGTCGGTCATGTCCAACGCCGGCTCGGCGCTGATGGGCATCGGCTCGGCCCGCGGCGACGACCGCTCGGTCGCGGCCGCGGAGATGGCGGTCTCGAGCCCGCTGCTCGAGGCGAGCATCGACGGCGCGCACGGCGTGCTGCTCTCCATCGCCGGCGGCTCGGACCTCGGCCTCTTCGAGATCAACGAGGCCGCGGCGCTGGTCGCCGATGCGGTGCACCCCGAAGCCAACATCATCTTCGGCGCGACCATCGACGACGCGCTCGGCGACGAGGTGCGGGTCACCGTGATCGCCGCGGGCTTCGACGGCGGCATGCCCAAGCGCACCGGCGAGGGCAACGTGCTCCGCAAGGAGCCGAAGGCACAGCCCGCCCCGGCCCAGGCCGCCGCCCCGGCGCCCGCCGTCGAGGAGAAGGAGAAGGTCGCCGCCACCCGGACCCAGACCGTGGCACCGTCGGCGCCCTCGACGCCGGCCAAGCCCGCGACGCCGCCCCAGGTCCAGTTCGACGACGACGACCTGGACATCCCCGACTTCCTGAAGTGACCTTCCTCTTCCACGACACCGTGCCGGTGGCCACCGGCACGGTGTCGGTCGCGTTCACGGACAGACGCCTCGACCTGGGCGACAACGCCGACCCCGCCGTGCGCGGGGCGGCGCTGGCCGAGATCGCGGCCGAGACCGGCGCGACGCCGTACCTCATGCACCAGGTGCACGGGACCGCCGTGCACGTCCCCGACGGTGCGGACGGGGCCTTCCCCGACGCCGACGCCCTGGTCACCGGCGCGGCCGGGCTGGCCCTGCTGGCCCGGGCCGCCGACTGCGTGCCGGTGCTGCTCGTCGCCGACTCCGGCGAGGTCGGCGCGGTCCACGCCGGGCGTGAGGGCGTACGCCGCGGCGTCGTGCCGGCCGCCCTGCGCCGCCTCGACGAGCTGGGCGCGACAGGCCTCCGCGCATGGGTCGGCCCGCACATCTGCGGGGCCTGCTACGAGGTTCCCGAGGAGATGCGGGCCGAGGTCGCGGCCGAGGTCCCCGCCACCGCGGCGACCACCAGCTGGGGCACCCCGGCGCTCGACCTGGGCGCCGGAGTCCGCGCCCAGCTCGAAGCGGCCGGCGTCGCGGTCGCGGAGGTCGGCGGCTGCACCCGGGAGGACGAGGCGCTGCACTCCCACCGCCGCGACGGCGCGGCCGCCGGCCGGCTCGCGGGCGTCGTCTGGAGGACCCCGTGACCGACGACAGCTCCCGCCGCGACGAGCTCGCCACCAACCTGGAGACGGTCCGTGGTCGGATCGCGGCCGCCTGCGCCGACGCCGGCCGCTCGCCGGACGACGTACGCCTCGTGGTGGTCACGAAGTTCTTCCCCGCCTCCGACGTCCGCCTGCTCGCCGACCTCGGCGTCAGCGACGTGGGGGAGAACCGGCACCAGGAGGCCGAGGTCAAGGCCGCCGAGTGCGCCGACCTCGGGCTCGCCTGGCACTTCATCGGCGGTCTCCAGAGCAACAAGGCGGCGGCCGTCGCGGCGTACGCCGACGTCGTCGAGTCCGTGGACCGCGCCAAGCTGGTGGCCGGCCTGAGCCGGGGCGCGCACGCGCGCTCGCACCAGGTCGACGTGCTGCTCCAGGTCAGCCTGGACCCGCCGGGGCGTGAGGGCCGTGCCGGCGCCGAGCCCAGCGACCTGCCCGCGCTCGCCCGCGCGGTCGAGGAGGCCGGGATGCTGCGGCTGCGTGGCCTGATGGCGGTCGCGCCGCTGGGAGAGGACCCCCGGCCGGCCTTCGATCGGCTCGCGGAGATCCACCGTGACCTGCTCGCCGAGCACCCCACGGCCACCTGGGTCTCGGCCGGGATGAGCGGTGACCTGGAGCACGCGATCCACGCCGGCGCGACACACGTGCGTGTCGGCTCCGCGGTCCTCGGTTCGAGGCCGCAGTTCAAGTAGGGTCCCAAACACCAAGAGTGCGTCCCCACACGGGGCGCGGAGTACCGGAGGACAACAGTCATGAGCGGCGGAATGCGCAGGATCGGCGAGTACCTCGGCCTGCTCGAGGACACCGGCCGGTACGACGAGGAGTACGGCGCCTACGAGGGCGAGTACGACACGCAGGAGACGATGCCGGTCTCGGCGCGCCAGGGACAGCGTGAGAGCCGTCCCGCACCGGTCTCGGACCTCTCCGAGCGGCGGCGCACGACGCCCGGCCCGACCTCCGTGGTCGCCGAGCTGTCCCGCATCATCACGCTGCACCCGCGCACGTACAACGAGGCGCGCACCGTCGGCGAGAACTTCCGCGACGGGACCCCGGTGATCATGAACCTGTCCGAGATGGACGACACTGATGCCAAGCGTCTGGTGGACTTCGCGGCAGGGCTCGTCTTTGCGACACGTGGCACCATCGAGCGCATCACCAACAAGGTCTTCCTGCTCTCACCGCCGAACGTCTCGGTTGCCGCCGAGGACAAGCAGCGCATCGTCGAGGGCGGGTTCTTCAACCAGAGCTAGGACGCGTCGTACGTGAGTGTTGCCGGAGGCCTCATCGAGGGGCTGCTGTGGTTCTTCATCGCGCTCCTGTGGATCCGCTTCGTCGTCGACTGGGTGCAGATCTTCGCCCGGTCGTGGACGCCGCGCGGCGTCCTGCTGGTGGCGCTGGAGGTCGTCTACTCGATCACGGACCCGCCGATCAAGGCGCTGCGACGGGTCATCCCGCCGCTCCGGATCGGGAGCGTGTCGCTCGACCTCAGTTTCCTGATCGTGATGATCGCTGCTTATGTACTACTCCAGGTGAACCGACAGATCTTCTTCGGCTGACCTGGGATGCGTGGTGCTGGATGACCTCGGGGCCAGCACAGGCGCTATTGTTCGATGGACATTAACTCTGACGAGAATGAATGGGTGAGGTCATGCCGCTGACGCCTGAGGACGTGAGCAACAAGCGCTTTACTCCCGTCCGGCTCCGCGAGGGCTACGACATGGGTGAGGTCGATCAGTTCCTCGACGAGGTGGAGGCTGAGCTCGCGCGGCTCACGAAGGAGAACGACGACCTCAGGTCGAAGCTTTCCGCCGCGCAGTCGGGCGCTCCCGTGCCCGCAGCGCCGGCCCCCGAGCCGGTCGTCGAGAAGACCCCGGAGCCCGAGCCGGCCCCCGTGCCGACGCCGGCCCCGGTCGTCGCCGCGGCCGCCAGCCCGGTCGAGACGATCCGGGTCGAGACGGTCCCTGAGGCGTCCAACGCCGCGGCCCGCCTCCTGGAGATCGCGACCCGCAACGCCGACGAGCTGGTCGAGGACGCGAAGAACGAGGCCGACAAGATCATCGCCGAGGCCCGGACCAAGTCCGAGCGTCTCGACGTGGAGTCCCGGACCAAGGCCGACCGGCTCGAGGCCGACGCTCGCACCCGTGCGCAGATGCTCGACTCCGAGACCGCCGAGCGCCGCCGGCAGATGTTCGGCGACCTCGAGAAGGAGCGCGACAAGCTCAACGGCGAGGTCGAGAACCTCCGCTCGTTCGAGCGCGAGTACCGCTCCCGGCTCAAGAGCTACTTCAGCCAGCAGCTGGAGTCGCTCAACACCGGATCGGAGTCCCAGGGCCCCGGCGGCGACGAGTCGCCGGCGCCCAAGCGGCTGCGCTCGATCCTCGGCGAGGACGACGCCTGATCTGGCTCTGAACCGAGCACGACGACACCGGTCGACCCCCGCGGGGGCCGACCGGTGTCGCGATTTACGGTGCGGCGGATTGGAGGGGCTACCACCGAGCGGCTACCCTCCCTGCACCCACTGTGGTCGGACCACAGGAGCCCGCACGGCCGAGGAGGCCCGCTCATGGCACGCTCGACGAGGAAGTCGATCACCGGACAGGCGAAGGCAGCAGCCCGCACCGTGATGTCGCGGCGGGCGCCGGCGAAGAAGGCCGCGGCCTCGGGCACCTCGGCCCCCGCGAAGAAGGCCGCTCCGGCGAAGGAGGCGGCTCCAGCGAAGAAGGCCGCTCCGGCGAAGAAGGCGGCTCCGGCGAAGAAGGCGGCCCCGGTCAAGAAGGCGGCCCCGGTCAAGAAGGCGGCCCCGGCGAAGAAGGCGGCCCCGGCGAAGAAGGCGGCTCCGGCGAAGAAGGCGGCTCCCGCGAAGGAGGCGGCCCCCGTGAAGGAGGCGGCTCCCGCGAAGGAGGCGGCCCCCGTGAAGAAGGCGGCCCCGGCGAAGAAGGCGGCTCCGGCGAAGAAGGCGGCCCCGGCGAAGAAGGCGGCCCCGGCGAAGAAGGCGGCCCCGGCGAAGAAGGCGGCCCCGGCGAAGAAGGCGGCTCCGGCGAAGAAGGCGGCCCCGGCGAAGAAGGCGGCCCCGGCGAAGAAGGCGGCTCCCGCGAAGAAGGCGGCCCCGGTCAAGAAGGCGGCTCCCGCGAAGAAGGCAGCCCCGGCCAAGAAGGCCCCGGTTCCGGCCCCGGCCAAGAAGGCGGCTCCCGCCAAGAAGGCGACCGCCCCGAGGAAGGCGACAGCCAGCAAGCTCGTCGTCCAGGCGGGCGAGTCGGCCTGGACCAAGGCCGAGCTCAAGGAGGTGCTCGACGAGCTGCACGAGCAGCGCACGCACAGCCTCGAGATCGTCGAGGGCCTCGACAGCGAGCTCAACGGCCTGATGCGTGACTCGGGCGACGGTGCCGGCCAGGACCAGGCCGACGTCGGTGCGAGCAGCTTCGAGCGCGACCACGAGCTGACCGTGCTCAACAGCGAGCGCGACAAGCTCGCCCAGATCGAGCGGGCGCTGGCCCGCATCGACGACGGCACGTACGGCGTCTGCGAGTCGTGCGGCAACCCCATCGGCAAGATGCGGCTGATGGCCTTCCCGCGTGCCACACTGTGCATGACATGCAAGCAGCGCGAGGAGCGTCGCTGACCGGCGACCACGAGGTAGAGCCACCGGTCCGACCCCGCGGCTCGCGTGGCCGTCTCCTGCTGGTCTTCGGGCTGGTCGCGGCGACGATGTACGCCGTCGACGTGGTCTCCAAGGTCGTCGCGGTCGACCGGCTGACCGACAGGCCCGACGTCAAGATCATCGGCGACCTCCTGGTCCTCCACCTGGTGCGCAACCCGGGCGCGGCGTTCAGCACCGGTACGGCGTACACGGAGGTCTTCACCTGCCTGGCGATCGCCGCCGTCGTGGTGATCTGCTACCTCGCCCGCCGCATCGGCAGCCTCGGGTGGGCCTTCGCCCTCGGCTTCCTGCTCGCCGGCGTCGCGGGCAACCTGACGGACCGGCTGGTCCGTGAGCCGGCGCCGCTGCGCGGGCACGTCATCGACTTCTTCATGCTGCCGCACTGGCCGGTCTTCAACGTGGCCGACATCTGCATCGACATCGCAGCGGGACTCATCCTCATCCAGGTCTTCCGCGGGGTCCGGCTCGACGGCACCCGCGCCACCAAGGACGAGCCGGAGGACGCCGAGGCGCCCGAGGAGGAGGTCGCGTGAGCGACCACGCCGACCACCGGGTGCTGACCGTCCCCGAGGGGCTCGCGGGCGAGCGCGTCGACGCCGCGATGGCCCGGCTCTTCGGGCTGTCACGGACCCGCGCCGCCGACCTGATCGCGGCCGGCAACGTCGAGGTCGACGGTGCCGCCGTCGCGAAGAGCGACCGGGTACTCCCGGGTGCCGTGCTCGACGTACGCATCCCCGTGGAGGTCGACCCGCTCGAGGTCGTGCCCGAGGTCGTCGAGGGCATCAGGATCATCCACGACGACGACGCGATCGTGGTGATCGACAAGCCGGTCGGCGTCGCGGTGCACCCCTCGCCCGGTTGGTCCGGCCCGACCGTGGTCGGGCACCTGGCCGGCGCCGGCTTCCGGATCTCCACCAGCGGTGCGTCCGAGCGGCAGGGCATCGTGCAGCGGCTCGACGTGGGCACCTCCGGCGTGATGGTGATCTGCAAGTCGGAGCACGCCTACTCGGTGCTCAAGAACGCCTTCCGGCACCGCACGGTCGACAAGGTCTACCACGCGCTCGTGCAGGGCCACCCGGACCCGCTGGAGGGCACGATCGACGCCCCGATCGGGCGGCACCCCAAGTCCGACTGGAAGTTCGCGGTGATGGCCGACGGCCGGCACAGCGTCACGCACTACGAGACCCTCGAGGCGCACCGGTTCGCCAGCCTGCTGGAGGTCCACCTCGAGACCGGCCGCACCCACCAGATCCGGGTGCACATGGCCGCGCTCAAGCACCCCTGCGTCGGCGACCTCACGTACGGCGCGGATCCCTCGCTGGCCAAGCGGGTCGGGCTCGAGCGTCAGTGGCTGCACGCCATGCGCCTGGGCTTCGAGCACCCCGACACGGGGGAGTACGTCGAGTACGAGTCCGAGTACCCGGAGGACCTCGCGCACGCGCTCGAGGTGGTCCGGGATGCCCACTGACCTCTCGCTGAGGCGCGCGACCGAGGCCGACGCCGACGTCGTCGCCGCTGTGCACCTGGGCTCCCGTGGGGCGGCGGCGATGCCGCCCGGCGTGCACCCCGAGCACGAGGTACGCGCCTGGCTGGGTGCCCGGCTCGCCGAGGACGAGGTCTGGGTCGCGGAGGTCGACGGTCGCGTCGTCGGCTACGCGCGGTTCACCCCGACCTGGCTCGACGACCTCTACGTGCTGCCGGCGTACGCCGGTCGAGGCGTCGGCTCCGCGCTGCTCGACCTGGTCAAGGCCCAGCGGCCGGACGGCTTCTGCCTGTGGGTCTTCGAGATGAACGCCCCGGCCCGGGACTTCTACGCCGGCCACGGCCTGGTCGAGCTCGAGCGCACCGACGGCTCCGCCAACGAGGAGCGCGAGCCCGACGTACGGATGGCGTGGCCCGGGGAGCGGCCGCTGGCGTTCCTGCGCGGCCTGATCGACGAGGTCGACGAGCAGCTCGGCGACCTGCTCGCGCGCCGGGTCGCGCTGACCGTGGCCGTCCAGGACATCAAGCACGACGCCACCCGCGACGCCGTGCGCGAGCGGGAGATCGCCGAGGCGATGGCGGTCCGGGTCCCTGCGCTCGGGGTCGAGCGGCTCGAGCGGATCGTCCACGCGATCATCACCGAGAGCCTGGATATCGCCAGTTCCTAGTCGCGGCGGCCCGAGCGTGCTTATCGTGGCGTCACCTGCTCGGGAGAGGGACGTGGATGAGTGCTCAGGACACCGGTCGACGTCGGAGGTGGCTGGTGCCCGCGGCGGTGCTCTCCGCGTTGGCGCTCGTGCTCGGTCTGGTGCCGCCGGCGTTCGCCGGCCAGGTCTTCATCACACCGACGATCTCGGGCTCCGGCTCGATCTCGTTCAGCAGCAACCCCACGTGGTGCACGTCGGGGACGTCGGTCGCGAACGGGACGTCGACGTCGTGCGGGCCGGCCGTCGGTGACCCGTCCGTCACACTCATCGCGTCGCCGATCGGGAATGCCACGTTCGTGACCTGGCAAGGCTGCCCGATGCCGTCCGGCACCGTCTGCCAAGGGTTCAACCCCGGGGCCGGGCAGCTGAGCTTCACGCCGATGGCGTTGTTCGTCGACAGCACTGGACCGACCTTCACGCCGACGGGCGGCCAGGTCTCCATCGCCAACGCCACGGCCACGTTCAGCTGGTCGACGGACGAGACACTGAGCGGGACGCCGGAGTGTCGTCTCGATAGCGGAGCATGGGCAGCGTGTACGTCGTCGACCAGCCACACGTTGGTCACCACAGAAGGCCCGCACACGTTCTGGGTCCGCGGAACCGACCTCTCGGGCAACCCCGGCTCCGGGTCCATCGGCTTCCGCATCGTCGAGACCACGCTGGTCAGCGGACCAGCCGACGTTTCCAACGAGACCTCGCCTACCTTCGTCTTCGCATCAGGGTCGGGGGCAGGTACCACCTTCGACTGCTCGATGGACAATGTGGTCCTTGGGGACTGCGGGGGCCTGGACGGTGCCGGGCACGGCACCAAGACGTTCACAGGCCTCGCCGACGGCAACCACACCTTCCGGGTCCGGGCCAAGAACGGCAGCGATGTCGACCGGTCCACGCTGGTCCGCACCTGGAAGGTCGACACCGCCGCGCCCACCGTCACGCTCGACCCCACCAGCGGGCCCGGCGAGGGCGCCCTCCAGGCCGTGACGACGGAGACGTTCGCCTTCACGTCCGAGGCGGGAGCCACCTTCGAGTGCCGGCTCGACAGCGCGGCGTACGCCGCCTGCACGTCGCCGAAGACGGTCTCCGGACTGAGACCCGGTGCCCACCACTTCGACGTCCGCGCCATCGACGCCGCCGGTAACACCGGCCCGGCCGCCGTACGCAGCTGGACGGTCTCCACCGTCGTGGTGCCGGCCCCCGCCACCCTCAAGCTGACCGCCCGGGCGGGGAGGAGCGCGACGAAGATCACCACCCTCTCCGTCGCCGGGCTCGGGACCGCGAGCGCGACGGTCATCCTGCGCTGCCAGGGCCGCGGGTGCCCCGCGAAGCTGAAGGGCCGCGGGCTCACCATCACCACCCGCTCCAGCACCCTCGCGCTGAAGAAGCAGGTCAGAAAGGCACTGCGGGCGGGCACGAAGCTCGTGATCACGGCCCGCGTCCCGGGCCGCACGACCACGTTCACGGTGAAGATCCGGGCGGGGAGGAAGCCCCTCGTGACGCGGCGCTGAGGGTTGTCGGTGCGTCCTCCTACAGTCGGTTCCGCGGTCGCGTAGTCTGGCGTCCTTCCCCCAAGGCGCCGTCGCGACGTGATCGTGGCACCGTTCTTGCACGCCCGCACAAGACCAGCCGAGGAGTGGCCCGCGCCGATGGCTTCAGGCTCCCAGGACTCGTTCGTCCACCTCCACGTCCACACCGAGTACTCCATGCTCGACGGAGCCGCCCGGCTCGGTGCGCTGGCGGAGCGCACGGCGGAGCTGGGGATGCCCGCCATCGCGATGACCGACCACGGCAACGTGTTCGGTGCCTACGAGTTCTACAAGAAGGCCAAGGGCGCCGGGGTCAAGCCGATCATCGGCATCGAGGCCTACTTCGCGCCCAACATCTCGCGCTTCGAGCGCAAGGGCGTGAACTTCTACGGCGGCGGCCCCGACGACGTCTCCAACCGTGGTGCCTACACCCACATGACGCTGCTCTCGGAGTCCACCGAGGGCATGCACAACCTCTTCCGGCTCTCGACGGGCGCCTGGCGCGACGGCTTCTTCAAGCACCCGCGCATGGACCGCGAGCTGCTGTCGCAGCACGGCAAGGGGATCATCGGCACCACCGGCTGCCCCTCGGGCGAGGTGCAGGTCCACCTGCGCCACGGCGCCTACGAGGCCGCGCGCCAGACGGCGGCCGACTTCCAGGACATCCTCGGCAAGGACAACTACTTCCTCGAGCTGATGGACCACGGGCTCGACATCGAGACCCGGGTGCGCGACGGGCTGCTGCGCCTGGCCAAGGACCTCCAGATCCCGCTGCTGGCGACCAACGACTCCCACTACGTCAACCGGGAGGACGCGAAGAGCCAGGAGCACCTGCTCTGCATCAACTCGGGCTCGACGATGGACATCCCGGCCGGCGACGGCCCGGGGCAGCGGTTCGCGTTCAACGGCGACGGCTACTACATCAAGTCCGCCCAGGAGATGCGGGCCCTGTGGGCCGACAAGTACGACCTGCGCGAGGCGTGCGACAACACTCTGCTGGTCGCCGAGCGGTGCGACGTCTCCTTCACCGAGGGCAACGGCACCTTCATGCCGCGCTTCCCTTGCCCGCCGGGGGAGAACGAGGACTCCTGGCTGGTCAAGGAGGTCGAGAAGGGCCTGCAGTTCCGCTACCCGAACGGCGTCCCCGACGACGTGCGCAAGCAGGCCGACTTCGAGGTCGGCGTCATCACCTCGATGGGCTTCCCGGGCTACTTCCTCGTCGTCGCCGACTTCATCAACTGGGCCAAGGACAACGGCATCCGGGTCGGCCCGGGCCGTGGCTCCGGTGCGGGCTCGATGGTCGCCTACGCGATGCGGATCACCGACCTCGACCCGCTCCAGCACGGCCTGATCTTCGAGCGCTTCCTCAATCCCGACCGCGTCTCGATGCCCGACTTCGACATCGACTTCGACGAGCGTCGGCGTGGCGAGGTCATCCGCTACGTCACCGAGAAGTACGGCGACGACCGCGTCTCGATGATCGTCACCTACGGCACCATCAAGGCCAAGCAGGCGGTCAAGGACTCCTCGCGGATCCTCGGCTACCCGTTCGCGATGGGCGACCGCATCACCAAGGCGATGCCGGCCGCGGTGATGGGCAAGGACGTCCCGCTCCAGGAGATCTTCAACCCCGAGCACAAGCGCTTCGGCGAGGGCGGCGAGTTCCGCTCGCTCTACGACGCCGACAACGACGTCAAGCGGGTCGTCGACACCGCCATCGGCATCGAGGGCCTGAAGCGCCAGTGGGGCGTGCACGCCGCCGGCGTGATCATGTCCAGCGAGCCGCTCCTCGACATCATCCCGATGCTGAAGCGCCCCGCCGACGGCGCGATGATCACGCAGTTCGACTACCCCACCTGTGAGGGCCTCGGCCTGATCAAGATGGACTTCCTCGGGCTGCGCAACCTGACGGTCCTCGACGACGCGGTCAAGAACATCAAGGCCAACCGCGACGAGGACGTCGTGCTCGAGGACCTCGAGCTGACCGACCCCGCGACGTACGCCCTGCTCCAGCGCGGTGACACCCTCGGCGTCTTCCAGCTCGACGGCGGGCCGATGCGGGCACTGCTGCGCAGCATGCGCCCCGACGAGTTCGAGGACATCTCCGCCGTCGGCGCGCTCTACCGGCCGGGTCCGATGGGTGCCGACTCGCACAACAAGTACGCGCGCCGCAAGACTGGTCGCGAGCCGGTCGAGGCCATCCACCCCGAGCTGGCCGAGCCGCTCGAGGACATCCTGGGCGAGACCTACGGCCTGATCGTCTACCAGGAGCAGGTCATGGCGATCGCCCAGAAGCTCGCGGGCTACAGCCTGGGCCAGGCGGACATCCTGCGGCGCGCGATGGGCAAGAAGAAGAAGGAGGAGCTGGACAAGCAGTTCGCCGGCTTCTCCGCGGGCATGCAGGAGCGCGGCTACTCGATGTCCGCGGTCAAGACGCTCTGGGACATCCTGCTGCCGTTCTCCGACTACGCCTTCAACAAGGCGCACTCCGCGGCGTACGGACTGGTGTCCTACTGGACCGCCTACCTCAAGGCCAACTACCCGGCCGAGTACATGGCAGCGCTGCTGACGTCGGTCAAGGACGACAAGGACAAGTCCGCGATCTACCTCAACGAGTGCCGCCGGATGAAGATCCAGGTGCTGCCGCCCGACGTCAACGAGTCGTCGCACAACTTCACCCCGGTCGGTCCCGACATCCGCTTCGGCCTCACCGCGATCCGCAACGTCGGCGCCAACGTCGTCGACGGCGTCGTCAGCGGACGCGAGGAGAAGGGCCGCTACGAGGACTTCAACGACTTCCTCGACAAGGTGCCCGCGCAGGTCTGCAACAAGCGGGTCATCGAGTCGCTGATCAAGTCGGGCGCGTTCGACGACATGAAGCACCGGCGCCGCGCGCTGGTCGCGATCCACGAGACCGCGGTCGACCAGTACGTCGACATCAAGCGCAACGAGGCGATCGGCCAGGACTCGCTCTTCGGCGGGATCGACGACGACAGCGGCTTCGGCGTCTCGGTCGCGATCCCCGACCTCGACGAGTGGGACAAGATGACGCTGCTCGGGCACGAGCGCGAGATGCTCGGCCTCTACGTGTCCGACCACCCGCTGCTCGGCCTCGAGCACCTCCTCGCCAACAGCTCGGACTGCACGGTCGGTCAGCTGATGCTCGACGAGGACCGTGCCGACGGCAGCCCGATCCAGATCACCGGCCTCGTCACCGGCGTGCAGCGCAAGATCACGAAGCGCGGCGACGCCTGGGGGATGGTCACCGTCGAGGACCTCGACGGCGCCATCGAGGTGCTGCTCTTCCCGAGCGCCTGGCAGCTGTCGGGCCACATGATCTCCGAGGACGCGATCATCACGGTCAAGGGCCGGCTCTCGCGGAGCAAGGACCAGCCGGAGATCATGGGCCAGGAGGTCAGCCTGCCGGACCTCTCCGACGGGCCGTCCGGGCCGGTCGTGATCAAGCTGCCCCAGACCCGGGTCAACTCCGACACCGTGGACCACCTCAAGGAGGTGCTCCGCACCCACCCCGGGGTGACCGAGGTCCACCTGAAGGTCCTGATGCGCGAGAAGACCCTGGTGATGCGGATCGGCGACCACCACCGGGTGACGCCGAGCCCCGCGCTCTTCGCCGACCTCAAGCAGCTCCTCGGCCCGGGGTGCCTCACCGGATGACGGCCGCCATCGACCGCCGGGCGCTCGTGCAGCTCGGGCTCGTCGTCGCGGGCTTCGCCGCCGTCGGGGCGCTCGCCGGCGTGGTGTGGCAGCGCGTCTGGACGCCGACCATGGGCGTCGCCTACGACCACCAGTGGACCGCCGCCGACGCGCTCGGCCTGCAGCACGAGTTCTCGGGCACCGGGTGGTTCGTGGCGATCGGCCTCGTCGCCGGCCTGGTCGCCGGCATCGCCGCCGCACTGCTCGCCACCCGGATGCCGCTGCTGACGCTCGCCGCCGTGGTCGTGGGCTCGGCGCTCGCGACGTGGCTGATGCTGGTCGTCGGCACCGCGCTGGGGCCGGCGGACCAGGACGTCGTCGCGGCCACGGCGGCCGACGGGACGAAGATCCCGATGGCGCTCGCCGTCACCGGGCGGAGCCCCTGGATCGCGCTGCCGAGCGGTGCGCTGATCGGGGTCGTGCTCGTCTTCGTCGGCCTCCCGACCCGGTTCCGCGAGCCTGAGCCGGAGCACACGCCCGCCGAGACCGGCGCGGCTGGATAGGCTGCGCGGGTGCCGATCGACACCCCCGCAGGTCCGCCGCCGTCCGAGCCCCCGCACGAGGGGGCCGTCGAGTACCTCGACAGCAGGGGCGGCGACGGGCTGCCGCCCGCACCGCGCTCCGGCAGCGGACGTCGTACCGCCGTGGTCGCCGTGGCCGCGACCGTCGGCGTCGCCGTCCTGGGTGGCGCCGCGTGGGCGGCCTGGTCGTTCTTCTCGACCGGTGCCCAGCCCTCCGAGGGGCTGCCGGCCTCGACGCTGGCTTACGCCAGCATCGACCTGGACCCGAGCGGCGGGCAGAAGATCGAGGCGCTGCGCACGCTGAAGAAGTTCCCGGCCTTCGACGACCACGTGGGTCTCGACACCGGCGACGACGTCCGCGAGTGGATCTTCGACCAGATCCAGGGTGAGTCCGGGTGCGCGGACCTCGACTACGGCGACGACATCGAGCCGTGGCTCGGCGACCGGTTCGCGGTCGCCGCGATCGACACCGGAGCCGACGAGCCGGCACCCGTCTTCGTGGTCCAGGTGAGCGACGAGAACGCCGCCGACGCCGGCCTCGCCAAGCTGCGCGAGTGCGGCGGCGGCAGCTCGGACGACGGCGCCTGGGCGATTGCCGACGGCTGGGCCCTGATCGGCGAGGACCAGAAGACGGTCGACGAGGTCGCCGCCGACGCGGCGGACTCGCCGCTGGCCGACGACGACGACTTCCAGCAGTGGACCGACGCCGCCGGTGACGACGGGATCATCTCGATGTACGCCTCGGCCGACGTCGGTGGTCTGCTCGCCGACTTCGCGGACGACGCCTCTCGGCTGTCCGACAGCGGCGACGAGGTCGTGCCGTCGGAGGCGATCGACGCGCTCGAGGACTTCAAGGGAGCGGCGGCCACCGTCCGGTTCGACGACGGTGGCCTCGAGCTGGAGCTGGCGGCGGATCCGGCGGCCACCGGGAAGTCGGTGACGGAGGGTGACGAGGCGGGCGAGGCGATCGCGACGCTGCCCGACGACACGGCGGCCGCGATCGGCGTGAGCTTCGAAGAGGGGTGGCTGACCGAGCTCGTCGACCAGTTCGCCCGGGCGTCGGGGGAGTCGGGCGACGACCTGCTCGCCGAGATCGGGGAGCAGCTCGGACTCGACCTGCCCCAGGACGCGGAGACCCTGGTCGGCGAGTCGCTGACGCTCGCGGTCGACGGCGACTTCGACCCGGAGTCGCTCTTCTCCGGCACGGACACCGGCAGCGCCACCGGGGTCGGCGTCAAGGTGCTGGGCGACGCCGACGACATCGAGGCCGTCCTCGACAAGCTGCGCGGTGCGGCGGACGGCGCGGACGGCGGCCTGCTCGACAGCGACACCGACGACGGGGTCGTCGCGATCGGTCCGGACGCCGACTACCGCAAGGTCCTGCTCCAGGACGGCGGCCTCGGCGACAGCGACCCGTTCACGAAGGTCGTCGAGCACGCCGACGATGCCGCCGCGGTCGTCTACGTCAACTTCGACTCGGGCGACGACTGGCTCGCGGCGCTGGCCGGCGACGACGCGGAGGTCCGCGACAACCTCGCGCCGCTGCAGGCCCTGGGCATGAGTGCCTGGGTCGACGACGACGTCGCGCACGCCGTCCTCAAGGTCACGACCGGCTAGCGTCCGATCGCGGCGACGGTCGCGCCGGTGACCGAGACCAGGTCGGCCGGCGCGATCTCCAGGTCCAGGCCCCGGCGCCCGGCGGAGACGAAGACCGTGTCGTACGCCGACGCGGTCTCGTCGAGCACGGTCGGGTGCCGCCGCTTCTGGCCGATCGGGGAGATCCCGCCCGCGACGTACCCCGTCGCGCGCTCGGCCGCGGCCAGGTCGCCCATCGCGGCCTTGCTGCCGCCGACCGCCCGGGCGAGCGCCTTGAGGTCCAGCTGGCCCGAGACCGGCACGATGCCGACCGTCAGGGCACCGTCGACGCTCGCCATCAGCGTCTTGAAGACGCGGGCGGGGTCGACGCCCAGGGCCTCGGCGGCCTCCAGGCCGTAGGACTCCGCGCGCGGGTCGTGGTGGTACTCGTGCAGGGTGAAGGCGACGCCCGCCGCCGTCAGCGCGACGGTCGCGGGCGTGCCACCTGCCGACTTCTTCTTGGCCATTGATCCTCTAGTTGGGCGACCACCGCGTGCGAGCCACCTCGGTGGCCGGCAGCGACGGGATGACGTTCATCGCGCGCAGCTCGGAGCGGAGCAGGTCGGTGAGCAGGACCAACCGCTCCGTGGCGTCCTCGGCCTCGAGCAGCGACTGGCGCTCCGACATCGGCAGCGGGGCGACCGCGGCCAGCGTCCAGGAGAGGTACGTCGGGTCGCGGGGCAGCGCGCCGTCGTACGGGTCGCTGCGCAGGTCGGCGAGGGCCACCCGGTAGGCCGTGAACGCGGCGCGGGCGCCCTCCATCACCTCCTCGGGCACCGGGGCCGAGACGTCCGGCCGGTCGATGACGTGACCGACCGGGAAGGTGCCGCTGGTGTCGAGGCGCTGGAGCTCGATCCGCTCCATGCCGACCGCGACCACGTCGAAGGTGCCGTCGGGGTGGCTCTCGATCTCGGTGAGCTGCATCCGGCATCCGATCCGGTAGAGCGACTGCGCGCCGTGGTCGCCCACCTCGTAGCCCTCGCGGATGCCGACGGAGCCGAACGACCGCTCGACCGGGTCCTCGACCCGGAGCAGGTGGTGGACCAGCGCCCGGTAGCGGTCCTCGAAGACCTTGAGCGGCACGCTCAGCCCGGGGAACAGCACCGCGTTCAACGGGAACATCGGCAGCGAGTCCGGCACACCTCCAACGTAGTCGCTCCTCGTGCTGGTGGTTTCGAGGCTCGCTGGCGCTCGCACCTCAACCACCGTGTCCCACTCGCTGTCACCGATCCGGCACGACAGGCTCACGCTCGTAGAATCGACCCATGATCCAGCGCATCGACCTGCGAGGAGCCGACCGCACGACGGTCGACTACCGCGCAGCCGTGCCCCGTGCCGACTTCGACGTCGAGGCAGCGGTGCCGGCGGTGCATGCGATCTGCGAGGCGGTCCGGACCCGCGGACTGGACGCCATCCGGGAGTACGGCGAGCGGTTCGACGGGGTCACCGTCGACGACATCCGGGTCGCCCCGGCGGCGCTGGAGACCGCCCTGGCGGAGCTCGACCCGGCCATCCGCGCCGGCCTGGAGGAGTCCATCCGCCGCCTGCGCGCGACCTGCGCCAACGAGCTGGAGACCGACGCCGTCACCGACCTCGGGCCAGGCGCTCGCGTGACCCACCGCAAGGTGCCGGTCGACCGGGTCGGTCTCTACGTGCCCGGCGGGCTGGCGCCGCTGGTGTCGAGCGTGCTGATGAACGTGGTGCCAGCGCAGACCGCCGGCGTGCGGTCGATCGCGCTCTCGAGCCCGCCGCAGAAGGAGTTCGGCGGCGCCGTGCACCCGACGATCCTGGCCGCCTGCGCGCTGCTCGGCGTCGAGGAGGTGTACGCCGTCGGCGGCGCCCAGGCCATCGCGATGCTGGCGTACGGCGTCGGTCCGTGCGCCAAGGTCGACCTGGTGACCGGCCCCGGCAACATCTACACGGTCACCGCCAAGCGGCTCCTCAAGGGTCAGGTGGGCATCGACTCCGAGGCCGGGCCGACCGAGATCGCGATCCTCGCCGACGACACCGCGGACGCGGCGTACGTCGCCGCCGACCTGATCAGCCAGGCCGAGCACGACCCGCTCGCGGCCGCGGTGCTCGTGACCCCGTCCGAGCGGCTCGCCGCCGACGTCGAGGCCGAGCTCGACAAGCAGGTCTCCGTCACCCGGCACGTCGACCGGATCCGCACCAGCCTCTCCGGCAGCCAGTCCGGCATCGTCCTGGTCGACGACCTCGAGCAGGGCCTGGACGTCGTCGACGCCTACGCCGCCGAGCACCTGGAGATCCACACGGCCGACGCGTCGTCGTACGCCGCCCGGGTGCGCAACGCCGGCGCGATCTTCATCGGGCAGTACGCCCCGGTCAGCCTCGGCGACTACTGCGCGGGCTCCAACCACGTGCTGCCGACGGCGGGCTGCGCCTGCCACAGCAGCGGGCTGTCGGTGCGCGCGTTCACCAAGTCGGTGCACGTCGTCGACTACTCGCGCGACGCGCTGGCCGAGGTCGCCGACCACGTCGTCACGCTCGCGAACGCCGAGGACCTGCCCGGTCACGGCGCCGCGGTCTCGGTGCGGTTCTCCCCAGAGTCGACGCGATGACCTGGCCGCCGCTCCGCGAGGAGCTGCGGGGCATCGAGCCGTACGGCGCCCCGCAGCTGGACGTGCCCGTCCAGCTCAACGTCAACGAGAACCCCTACGGACCGTCGCTCGCCTGCGCCGCAGACATCGCCACGGCGGTCGCCGGCGCGGCCACGACCCTGAACCGCTACCCCGACCGCGAGTTCGTCGAGCTGCGCACCGCGCTCGCGGCGTACCTCTCGACCGACACGCCGCACGGCGTCACCGCCGAGCAGGTGTGGGCCGCCAACGGGTCCAACGAGGTGATGCTCCAGCTGCTCCAGGCCTTCGGGGGACCGGGCCGGGTCGCGCTGAGCTTCGCCCCGACGTACTCGATGTACCCCGAGTACGCCCGCGACACCGTCACCGAGTGGGTCTTGGGCAGGCGTGAGAGCGACTTCTCGCTCGACCTCGCCCGCGCCCGCGACCTGGTCAAGGAGCGCCAGCCGAGCGTGGTGCTGCTGCCGAGCCCCAACAACCCGACCGGCACCGCGCTGCCACCGGAGGCGGTCGCCACGCTCTGCGAGGCCGCCCAGGACGGGATCGTGGTCGTCGACGAGGCGTACGGCGAGTTCCGCCGCACCGGCGTGCCGAGTGCGGTCGAGCTGCTGCCCGAGCACCGCAACCTCGTCGTCAGCCGCACGATGAGCAAGGCGTTCGCGGCGGCCGGCCTGCGGCTCGGCTACCTGGCCGCCGACCCAGCGATCTGCGACGCCATCCGGGTCGTGCGCCTGCCCTACCACCTGTCCGCGGTCACCCAGGCGGCCGCGCTGGCGGCGCTGCGGCACGCGCCCGAGCTGCTCGGCAAGGTCGACGAGCTGCGCGCCGAGCGGGACGCGTCCGTGGACTGGCTGCGGACCCGCGGGCTCCAGGTCGCCGACTCCGACGCCAATTTCGCGTTGTTCGGGACCTTCGCGGACCGTCATGCTGTCTGGCAGGGACTGCTCGACCGGGGCGTGCTGATCCGGGAGACCGGCCCAGACGGGTGGCTGCGGGTGTCGATCGGCACCGCGGACGAGATGATGGCGTTCAAGCAAGCACTGACCGAGGTTCTGGAAGAGGAAGCACCATGAGCAGGACGGCGCGGATCGAGCGGCAGACCAAGGAGTCGAAGGTGCTCGTCGAGGTCGACCTCGACGGCAGCGGCCGCACCGACGTCTCGACGGGCGTCGGCTTCTTCGACCACATGCTCGACGCCTTCGGCCGCCACGCCCTGCTCGACCTGACCGTCCAGACCGAGGGCGACACCCACATCGACGCGCACCACACCGTCGAGGACACCGCGATCGTCCTCGGCCAGGCGCTGCGCGAGGCGCTCGGCGACAAGACCGGCATCCGCCGCTTCGGTGACGCCACGGTCCCGCTCGACGAGGCGCTCGTCCAGGCCGTCGTCGACGTCTCGGGCCGCCCCTACTGCGTGCACACCGGCGAGCCGGAGGGCCAGCAGTACGTCGTCCTCGGTGGCGACTACCTCGGCTCGCTCACCCAGCACGTCTTCGAGTCGGTCGCGTTCCACGGCCACTTCGCGCTGCACGTGCGGGTGCTGGCCGGCCGGGAGCCGCACCACATCGTGGAGACCCAGTTCAAGGCGTTCGCCCGCGCCTTCCGCGACGCGGTCGCGATCGACCCGCGGGAGACGGGCGTGCCCTCGACCAAGGGTGCGCTCTGATCACCCAGCCCCGCGTCGTCGTCCTCGACTACGGGTCGGGGAACCTCCGCTCCGCCGTGCGCGCGGTCGAGCGCGCCGGCGCAGAGGTCACGCTGACGGGCGACTTCCAGACCGCGCTGGACGCGGACGGGCTGCTGGTCCCCGGCGTCGGTGCGTACGCCGCCTGCATGGCCGGCCTGCGCGCCATCAAGGGCGAGCGGATCATCGGGCGCCGGCTCGCGGGCGGCCGTCCGGTGCTGGGCATCTGCGTCGGCATGCAGGTGCTGTTCGAGCGCGGGGTGGAGCACGGCGTCGAGACCGAGGGCTGCGACGAGTGGCCCGGCGTGGTCGAGCGGATCCAGGCGCCCGTCGTACCCCACATGGGCTGGAACACCGTCGACGTCCCGGCCGGCACCACGCTCTTCGACGGCATCGAGGACGAGCGCTTCTACTTCGTGCACTCCTACGCCGTGCGCGACTGGACCCTCGAGACCAACGACCGCACCCGGGCGCCCCTGGTCACCTGGTCGGAGCACGGCGGCGACCGCTTCGTCGCGGCCGTCGAGAACGGCCCGCTCACGGCGACCCAGTTCCACCCCGAGAAGTCCGGCGACGCGGGGGCCGCGCTGCTCCGCAGCTGGGTGCGGTCCCTCCGATGAGCAAGGAGCGCGCGCAGCGCCGGGCCGAGCGTGAGCGGCTGGCCGCGATCGAGGCGACGGCACGGGCGGCCGAGCAGGAGCGCAAGGCGCGTCGCGACGCCCGGGTCGCCACGCTCACCCGCTGGGTCCCGAAGGGCCGGGGCCGGCCCACCGGCGTCATCGCGGCCCGCAACCGGACCCGCACCCGGATGGTCGTCGTCTCCGTGATCGCGCTCAACGTGCTGGTCTGGGTCGCCTCCGGCGACTGGGCCGTGCGCCTGCTCGCGCTCGCGCTGAGCGTGCTGATCGCCCCCATCCTCCTGATCCTGATGACCAGCTGACGAGAGTGAACGATGCCTGACTACCTCGAGCTCCTGCCCGCCGTCGACATCACCGAGGGCCGGGCCGTCCAGCTCGCTCAGGGCGTCGCCGGCTCCGAGCGCGTGTACGGCGACCCGGTGGCCGCCGCGATGCGCTGGCAGGACGCCGGTGCCGAGTGGCTGCACCTGGTCGACCTCGACGCGGCGTTCGGCCGCGGCACCAACCGTGAGCTCCAGGCCGAGATCGTCGGCGCCCTCGACATCCAGGTCGAGATGAGCGGCGGCATCCGCGACGACGAGTCGCTCGAGGCCGCGCTGGCCACCGGCTGCCGCCGCGTGAACATCGGCACCGCCGCCCTCGAGCAGCCCGACTGGTGCGCCCGGATCATCGCCGAGCACGGCGACCGGATCGCGATCGGCCTCGACGTGCGCGGCACGACGCTCGCCGCCCGCGGCTGGACCAAGGAGGGCGGCGACCTCTACGAGACGTTGGCCCGGCTCGACGCCGAGGGTTGCGCGCGCTACGTCGTCACCGACGTCAACAAGGACGGCATGCTCGCCGGCCCCAACCTCCAGCTGCTGCGCGACGTCTGTGCGGTGACCGCGGCGCCCGTCGTGGCGTCCGGGGGAGTGACGACGCTCGACGACATCCGGGCGCTGATGGGCCTGGTGCCCGAGGGCGTCGAGGGCGCCATCGCCGGCACCGCGCTCTACGAGGGGAAGTTCACCCTCGAGGACGCGCTCGCCCTCACCAAGGGTGCGTCGTGAGCCTCGCCGTACGCGTCATCCCCTGCCTGGACGTCGACGCCGGACGCGTGGTCAAGGGCATCAACTTCCAGGACCTCCGCGACGCGGGCGACCCGGTCGAGCTCGCGAAGTTGTACGACGCCGAGGGCGCCGACGAGCTGACCTTCCTCGACATCTCCGCCTCCCACGAAGGTCGAGCGACCACGATGGAGATCGTCTCCGCGACCGCCGAGCAGGTCTTCATCCCGCTGACCGTCGGCGGGGGAGTGGGCAGCGTCGAGGACGTCGACCGGCTGCTCCGGGCCGGCGCCGACAAGGTCGCCGTCAACACCGCCGCGATCCACCGGCCGGAGCTGGTGGCGGAGATCGCCGACCGGTTCGGCAACCAGGTGCTGGTCCTCTCCGTGGACGCGCGCCGGGCCTCGGGGACCGAGTCGGGCTTCGAGGTCACGACTCACGGCGGCCGGAAGTCCGCCGGGCTCGACGCCATCGAGTGGGCCGTGCGCGCCGCCGAGCTGGGCGCGGGTGAGATCCTGCTCAACGCGATGGACGCCGACGGCACCCAGGACGGCTTCGACCTCGAGCTGATCCGCGCCGTACGCCGCGAGGTCAGCATCCCCGTGATCGCCTCGGGCGGCGCGGGTGCGACCGAGCACTTCGCGCCGGCCGTCGAGGCCGGGGCTGACGCGGTGCTGGCCGCGACGGTCTTCCACTTCGGCACGCTGCGGATCGCCGACGTCAAGGAGTCGCTGGCGACCGCCGGTCATCCGGTCCGCTGAGGCTCAGAGCCCTCCACCGCCGCCGCTGCCGCCGCCACCGTCGTTGTCGTAGTTACCCGCCTTGCCGTGGGCGATGGTCGACGCCCGGTTGACCCGGGAGCCCAGCCCGTCCGCCCGCGGCCAGAACGCGTAGACGACCATGACGGCGACGAAGATCCCGATGACGATCAAGACGATCATGGGGAGACGCTACGCCCTCAGGGCAGCGGCAGCGTGTAGATCTTCTGCTCGTCCGGGTGCGTGACGACCAGGTCGTCCCCGACGACGGCCGCGCCGACGTTCTCGCTGGTGGCATGGGCCTCGTCGAGCGCGATGGTGTCGGTGAGCGTGCCGCTCGCCGCGTCGATGACGAAGACGGTCGGCCCGGACTGGCCCACGGCGTACACCGTGTCGTCGGTGGCGACCACGGCGTCGGCGTCGGGGACGTCGTCGATCTCGGCGACCTGCTTCAGCGTGCGTACGTCGAGGGCCACGACCTTGCCGCTGAGCGTGCACGCGACCCAGACCCGGCCGGCCGCCTCGGCCACGCCCTGCGGCCCGACGCAGCCGGTGAGCCGGGCGGTCACGCCCAGGTCGCCGTGGACCCGCGTCAGCGCGCTGCCCGCGAAGCTGGTCACCCAGACGCCGCTCGTCCCCGTCGACACGAGCCGCGGCCCCTCGTCGACGTCGACCGCGGCCAGCTGCTTGCCGTCGAGCGTCATCGGCACCACCCGGTCGTGGGCCTGGTCGACGACCCAGAGCAGCCGACCGTCCCACGCGATGCCCTCCGGCTCGCTGCCCGCAGGGCGCATCCGGACCGTCTGGTCGACCGTCCCGGTGGTCGGGTTGACCCGCACGACCGTGCCGTCGCGGATGACGGTGACCCACACGCCGCTGGGGGTCGAGACCAGCCGGAGCGGTGCGTCGCCCACCGGGATGTGCTCGTCGGAAGAGGTCCGGAGCGTGCCCTCGTCGACGAGCACGGTCCATGCCTGCCCGTCGACGTCGGCGACGCCCACCGGACCGGCGTCGAGCTCGGTCGTCTGCGCCTGGGGTCCGCTGGGCGTGGCTGCTGGACGGGAGTCGGGCTCATCGGACCCCGTGCAGGCGGCCAGTGCCGCCACCGAGGTGGCCACCGTGGCCGCGAGCGCGAGTCTCATGGCCCGACGGTACGGGCCCCAAGGCACGGCTCCTTGTCCGGGAGCGCCTGCTGCGCAGGCTTTCGCATCCGATCTGGCCGCGTTGTCGGCGACTCGACGGGCCTCCGGCCCGCCTTCGCACCTCCGCCTTGCCAGGTACGGCGCGAAATCCTGCTCGCGACGGCGCCGGATAAGGAGTCGCACCCTAGGCGCCGAGGTCCGCCGATCGGATCGCGGCGACGGCCTCGTCGGGTCCCTCGAAGACCAGGCCCTGCGTCGACTCCCGCCCGAAGAGGAAGAGGATCAGCTCGACGACGTCGCCCGTGATCGTGACGGCGTCGTCGCCCTTCTTCGCGACCGCGGTGTCGCCGGTGTCGGCCCGCCGGACCACGGTCGGACGCGGCAGCTTGCGGCCGAAGAACGTCAGGCCCTTGCTGAGCTGGGCCCAGAGCGCGTCGACGTCGGCCGGGTCGAGCTCGCGCGGCGTCCAGTCGGGCTGGGCGCGCCGCAGGTCCTCGTGGTGGACGACGTACTCGAAGGTGTTGGCGGCCTTCTCGACCGGGCCGAGGACGAAGAGACCGCCCGGCGAGCGGAGCTTCTCGACCAGGGCGGCGTACTCCCGCTTCTCGTACGCCGCGCTCGCCCGCGCCGTGAAGCCGGAGAACGGCGACAGCACGATGCCGGCCGCACCGAGCAGGCGGCGCTCGCGCACCAGCAGGTGGATGACCAGGTCCTTCGCCGTCCAGCCGGTGCACTCGGTGGGGGAGCCCGCCCCGACCTCGACGGCGAGGTCGCAGAGCGCGGCGCGTTCCCGGCGGGCGAGGGAGTCGGTCACGCGGGCAATATAGGGGACGCCCCGTGTCGGAGGGTGGGAATAGCCTGGCGGGACGGCGGGGTTCACGCCGGCAGCACGGAAGACGCGGCACCACGACGACGGGCGGGTAGTGAGCGAGCAACGCAGCACGGAGGCACGGAGCAGGAGAGGCACCTCGGTCGAGGGGTTCCGCGTCCTCGGGGTCGCGATCCGGCGTGAGCCGTGGATCTTCACCCTCTCCACCATCGGCAGCGTCCTCTTCGGGGCGCTCACCGTGGCGGATGCGTGGGTGCTCGGCTGGTCGACCGATCACGTCGTGCTGCCGGCCTTCGACGACGGCGAGATCGGTGCCGACCTGATGGTCGCGGTCTTCGCGCTCTTCCTCGGCGTCGCCCTGCTGCGCGCGGTCGGCATCGTGGCCCGCCGGCTCGGCGCGGGTGTCATGCAGTACCGCATGCAGGCACACACCCGTCGCGCGGTGACCCGGCAGTACCTCGCCCTGCCGATGGAGTGGCACCACCGGCACCCCACCGGACAGCTTCTCTCCAACGCCAACTCGGACGTCGAGGCCGCCTGGGGTCCGATCGCCCCGCTGCCGATGGCGGTCGGGGTGCTGGCGATGATGGTGATCGCGGTGGCGCAGATGTTCTTCGCCGACGTCGTGATGGCCCTCGTCGGGCTGCTGGTCTTCCCGGCCGTCGTCCTCGCCAACCTCGCCTACCAGCGGCTGGCCTCGCCGCTGATGACCCGGGCACAGCAGCTGCGCGCCGAGCTGAGCGAGGTCGCGCACGAGTCCTTCGACGGCGCCATGGTGGTCAAGACACTGGGCCGCGAGGCCGAGGAGACCACCCGGTTCGCCGACAAGGCCCACCAGCTGCGCGACGTCAACATCCGCGCAGGCCGGATCCGCGCGGCCTTCGACCCGACGCTCGCCGCGCTGCCCAACCTCGGCGTCCTGATCGTCCTGGTCGTCGGCGTCGAGCGGGTGCTGCACGGCGCCACCGCCCCCGGCGACGTGGTGACCGTGGCCTACCTGCTCACCATCGTCTCCTTCCCGATCCGCGCGATCGGCTGGCTGCTCGGCGAGTTCCCGCGCAGCGTGGTCGGCTACCACCGGGTGCGCACGGTGCTGCGCGCCACCGGCGAGATGCCGTACGGCGACCGCGCGGCCGACCGCACGCTGGTCGCGGGCGCGCGGCTCGAGGTCGAGGGCCTCGGCTACCGCTACGACGCCGACCAGCCGCTGATCGAGGACGTGTCGTTCACGGTCGAGCCGGGCCGCACCGTGGCGCTCGTCGGTGCCACCGCGTCCGGCAAGAGCACCCTGACGACGCTGATGTCCCGCCTCGTGGACCCCGACGAGGGCCGGCTGGTCCTCGACGGCACCGACCTGCGCGACTTCGCCCGCGGCGAGCTCGCCGAGGTGGTGGCGCTGGTGCCGCAGTCGGCGTTCCTCTTCGACGACACCGTGCGCGGCAACGTCGCGCTGGGTGCCGCCGTCACCGACGAGGAGGTGTGGGCCGCGCTGCGTGCGGCCCAGGCCGACGGGTTCGTCGCCGCCCTGCCCGACGGGCTCGACAGCCGCCTGGGCGAGCGCGGCACGTCGCTCTCCGGTGGCCAGCGGCAGCGGATCTCGCTGGCCCGCGCCCTGGTCCGCCGGCCGCGCCTGCTGGTCCTCGACGACGCCACGTCCGCGGTCGACCCCGAGGTCGAGGCGCGCATCCTCGAGGCGCTGCGCTCGCCGGGTGACGGGGACCGTGGCACCAGCCTGGTCGTCGTCGCCTACCGCAAGGCCACCATCGGGCTCGCCGACGAGGTCGTGCACCTCGAGGACGGTCGGATCGCCGACCGCGGCACGCACGCCGAGCTGCTGGACCGCAGCCCGGCGTACGCCCGCCTGGTCAACGCGTACGAGACCGACGTCGAGCTGGTGGAGGACCGGGCATGAGCACGACCACCGACACGAGGACGACCGGCATGGACACCGGCGAGGACATCGGCGCGATGGACACGATCCGTCGCGGCGTGGCGGTCTCGCCGGAGCTGACCGACGGCCTGGGCTGGACGATCGCCCTGGCGTTCCTGGCCGCGACCGGGCAGGTCGTGGTGCCGATCGCGGTCCAGCAGACCCTCGACCGCGGCATCAACGGATCAGGAGGCCCGGACGTCTCCTTCACCGTCGTGATGGCGCTGGTCGCCGCCCTCGCGATCATCGTCGCGAGCTGGGCGTCGTACCTGATGACGTCCCGGTTGTTCACCACCTCCGAGCGCGGCCTCGCGACCTTGCGGGTCAAGGCGTTCCGGCACGTGCACGACCTGCCGGTGCTGACTCAGAACACCGAGCGCCGCGGCGCCCTCGTCTCGCGGGTCACCAGCGACGTCGACCAGGTCAGCCAGTTCCTGGTCTTCGGCGGCCTGCTGCTGATCGTGAGCGTCGGTCAGGTCGTGATCGCGACCGTCGTCATGCTGATCTACAGCTGGCAGCTCGCGGTGATCGTGTGGCTCTGCTTCGCGCCGCTCTTCCTCTCGATCCGCTACTTCCAGCGCAAGCTCTCCGAGGCGTACGGCGTCGTGCGCCGCCAGGTGGGCGTGATGCTCTCCGCGATCTCCGAGCCGGTCGTCGGCGCCGCGGTCGTGAAGTCCTACGCGATCGAGGACCGCACCCAGGAGCGCATCGACGAGGCGATCGACGAGTACAAGTCGGCCAGCACGCGCGCCCAGCAGTTCACGGTCGTCTCGTTCTCGCTCGGCGGCATCTCCGCCGGGCTCGCGAACGCCGCGGTGCTGGTCTTCGGCATCCAGATCGGCCTGCACGGGGGCGGCTTCGGCCAGGACCTGACGGCGGGCAAGGTGCTGGCGTTCGCGTTCCTGGTCACGCTGTTCGTCGGGCCCGTGCAGATGGGCACCCAGATCTTCACCGACGCCCAGAACGCCCTGGTCAGCTGGCGCCGGGTGATCGGCATCCTCGAGACCCCGGCCGACCTGGTCGACCCGGGGGAGGACGGCCAGGTGCTCCCGCGCGGGCCGATCGACGTGTCCCTGCGTGACGTCGGCTTCGCCTACCCGGGCGGACCTCCGGTGCTCCGCGAGATCGACCTCGACATCCCGGCCGGCACCCGCGTGGCCGTCGTCGGGGAGACCGGCTCCGGCAAGTCCACGATCGCGAAGCTGCTGACCCGGCTGATGGACCCGTCGTCCGGGTCCGTGCAGCTCGACGGCATCGACGTCCGCGACATCGCGCAGGCGTCGCTGCGGCGCAGCGTCGTGCTGGTGCCCCAGGAGGGCTTCCTCTTCGACGACACCCTCGCCAGCAACGTGCAGTACGGCCGCCTCGACGCCACCGCCGACGAGATCCGCGCGAGCGCCGACGAGCTCGGGCTGGGCGACTGGCTCGCGGGGCTCCCCGCCGGCCTGGACACGCGGGTCGGCCAGCGCGGCGAGTCGCTCTCCGCGGGCGAGCGCCAGCTGGTCGCGCTCCTGCGCGCCCAGCTCGCCGACCCCGACCTGCTCGTGCTCGACGAGGCCACCAGCTCCGTCGACCCCGCCCTCGAGATGCGGATCGGCCGGGCGCTGGAGCGCCTGATGAGCGGGCGCACCAGCGTCACCATCGCGCACCGGCTCTCGACCGCCGAGAGCGCCGACGAGGTCGTCGTCGTCGACCACGGCCGGATCGTCCAGCGCGGACCGCACGCCGTGCTCGTCCAGCAGGAGGGCTCCGTCTACGCGGGGCTGCACGCGAGCTGGGTAAGCCAGCAGTCGAGCTGACGACCAGGTGGTTTCGAGGCTCGCTGCGCTCGCACCTCAACCACCGTGTCGGTGGTTGAGGTGCGAAGGCGCCCTGGCGCCTGAGCCTCGAAACCACCGCCACGCGATACTGGAACCGTGACCACCCCGTTGGACCCCGAGATCGCCGCCCGGCTCAAGCGCACCGCGGAGGGCCTGGTGCCCGCCGTCGTGCAGCAGCACGACACCGGCGAGGTGCTGATGCTCGGCTGGATGGACGACGAGGCGCTGGCTCGCACGCTCAGCACCGGACGCGCGACGTACTGGAGCCGCTCGCGCCGGGAGTACTGGGTCAAGGGCGAGACCTCGGGCCACCTCCAGTGGGTCCAGGAGGTCCGCCTGGACTGCGACGGCGACACCCTCCTGGTCAAGGTCGACCAGGTCGGCGTCGCCTGCCACACCGGCGACCGCACCTGCTTCGACGCCGACGTCCTGCTCGCCGGGGACGCCCGTGACTGATCGGCGCCGCACCTTCGGCCCGGTCGTACTCCTCGGGCTGGCGGCCGGCACCCTGACCGCCGTCGCCGGCGAGAAGCCGGCCGTCGAGGCGTCCGGCTCGGGAGCGACCGCGGTGAGCAGCCGGCTGGTGACCTTCGACGCGCACCTCCCGCTGGTCACCGCGCTCGGCCTGGTCGTGCTCGCGTGCTGGGGCGTCGTGCTGGTGACCCGGGGGCGGGTACGCCGTGCGGTGGCCGCGCTCGGCACGATCGCGGCGCTCGGCGCCCTGGTGGCCGCGCTCGCGGCCTACTCCCAGGTCCCGGCGCAATTCCGCGACGAGCTCGCGCTCGTCGGGGTGCGCGACGCGGACCTGAGCCACACGGCCTGGTACTGGGTCGCCGTCATCGGCGCGCTGGTCTCCGTGGCGGCCGGGGCGCTCGCGGTGGCTTGGGCGCCGTCCTGGCCCGAGATGGGCACCCGCTACGACGCGCCCGGCAGCGCGCCCGCGGCGCCCGTCGTACCGCCCGAGGAGCAGAGCAGCCTGGACCTCTGGAAGGCGATGGACGAAGGTCGCGACCCGACTGCCTAGAATGCTGTTCGCACCACCAACACCAGGACCTGCCCCGCGCACGAGGAGCCCCATGTCTGACAACCACGGCAACACCCCTGCGGCCTGGACGTTCGTGACCGTCGCGATGCTGGGCTTCGTGGTCGGTGCCGCCGGGATGCTTTTCGAGCCGATCAACTGGACCATCTTCTGGATCGGCGTGGGCCTCGCGGTCGCCTCGCTGGTGATCTTCGCGGTGATGGCCAAGCTCGGCTACCACGAGTCCGGCCACTGACGAGCCTGCGGTGACCACCACGGCAGCACCGGTCGCCGCGGAGGTCGTGCCGCGCCGCCGCCGGATGCGCGCGCCGGTGCTGGTCATCGGCGGGCTCGCGGTCGCGAGCCTGGCGCTGCGGTTGCGCGACCCGCACGACCACGGCTCCTGGGGCCTGTGCCCCAGTGCGGCGATGGGCATCTACTGCCCGGGGTGCGGCGGCCTGCGGGCGGTCAACGACCTCACCCACGGCGACCTGGCCGGCGCTGCGTCGAGCAACCTGGCCTTCGTCGTCGCCCTGCCCTTCATCCTGGTCGGCCTGGTCCTGTGGACGGCCGGCCGCTGGCGCGGCCGGCCGTACCAGGTGCCGATGAGCGTCGTGCGGCCCGTCGCCTACACGGGTCTCGCGCTGCTCCTGCTGTTCACGGTGGTGCGCAACCTGCCGTTCGGGTCCTGGCTCGCCCCCTGAGTCGGGGGCGCAGGGTCAGGGCGAGGTGCTGTAGCTGATGTCGATGGCCCCGGTGGCGACCAGGATCCAGTAGACGACGCCGAACGCGATCCCCACGATGCCGAGGATGAGGCCCCACCGGGCGAGGCCCTCGCCGGTCTTGCCGCCCTGCGACTCGCGGATGTCCTTCTTGCCCAGGACGCCGAAGACGACGCCGAGGATGCCGAAGATGAAGCAGCCCCAGAAGCACGGGAGCACCGCGAGGATGCCGAGCACCAGGCTGGCCACGGCCATGCCGGACCGCTTCGGCGGCACGCCGCCGTACGCCGGCTGAGGTGCGCCGTACTGCGGCGGCGGGGGAGGTGGTTCGGAGTAGCTCACGAGGGTTCCTTCGGTCGGCGGCCGGACCGTCTCTCCGGCCGTGTTCAGCGGACACTACCCAGCGACCGCGCCTCCATGCCGCGTGAAACACTGGGGGCATGTCCGTGCTCGACGAGATCGTGTCCGGCGTGCGACTCGACCTCGCCGAGCGGGAGGCGACGACGGCGCTCGCCGACCTGCGCGCCGCCCTGGCCGACGTGGACCCGCCGCGCGACCCGATGCCGCACTTCCGGACGCCGGGCTCCAGCGTGATCGCCGAGGTCAAGCGGCGCAGCCCCAGCAAGGGCGACCTCGCCGACATCCCGGACCCCGCCGACCTCGCCGGCCAGTACGCCGCCGGCGGCGCGGCCGCGATCAGCGTGCTCACCGAGCGGCGGCGCTTCGGCGGCAGCCTCGACGACCTCCGTGCGGTGCGCGCCGCCGTCGACACCCCGCTGCTCCGCAAGGACTTCATCGTCACCAGCTACCAGCTGGTCGAGGCCCGGGCAGCGGGCGCCGACCTGGCCCTGCTCATCGTCGCGGCCCTCGACGACGACTCCCTGCGACGGCTCTACGACGAGGCGCGCGAGCTCGGCCTCACCGTGCTGGTCGAGGTGCACGACGAGCCGGAGACCGAGCGCGCCGTCGCGCTGGGTGCCGAGCTGGTCGGCGTCAACGCCCGCAACCTGAAGACGCTCGAGATCCACGACGACACCTTCGGCCGGCTCGCACCGCTCATCCCGGACGACCGCGTCAAGGTCGCCGAGAGCGGCATCTTCGGCCCCGCAGACGTCCAGCGCTTCGTCACCGAGGGAGCCCGCGCGGTCCTCGTCGGCGAGGCCCTGGTGAAGGACGGCGACCCGCAGGCAGCGGTCGCCGCGATGACAGGAGTGACGCCATGACCACCCATCCGGAACGGACCACGACGTTCGACGCGGATGAGCGGGGCTGGTTCGGCGGTCCCGCCGGCTTCGGCGGTCGCTTCATGCCGGAGGCCCTGGTCGCGGCGCTCGACGAGCTGACCGTCGCCTGGCAGGACGCGATGGCCGACCCGACGTTCGTCGCCGAGTTCGAGGCGATCCTGCGCGACTACGCGGGGATCCCGAGCCCGCTCTACCTCGCCGAGCGGCTCAGCGACAAGGTCGGCGCCCGGATCCTGCTCAAGCGCGAGGACCTCAACCACACCGGCGCCCACAAGATCCGCAACGTGCTCGGCCAGGCGCTGCTCACCAAGCGGATGGGCAAGACCCGGGTCATCGCCGAGACCGGGGCCGGCCAGCACGGCGTCGCGAGCGCGACGGCCGCGGCGTACTTCGGGCTCGACTGCACCGTCTACATGGGCTCGGTCGACACCAAGCGGCAGGCCCTCAACGTCGCCCGGATGAACCTGCTCGGAGCCAAGGTCGTCGCCGTCGACTCCGGCAGCGCGACGCTCAAGGACGCCATCAACGAGGCGCTGCGCGACTGGGTCGCGAGCGTCGACCACACGGCGTACCTCTTCGGCACCGCGGCCGGCCCGCACCCGTTCCCCACCATGGTCCGCGAGTTCTGCCGGGGCATCGGCGACGAGGCGCGCGCGCAGAGCATCGAGCAGTACGGCGGCCTGCCGGACGTGATCGCCGCCTGCGTCGGCGGCGGCTCCAACGCGATCGGGCTCTTCACCGCGTTCCTCGACGACCCCGGCGTGGAGATCTACGGCTTCGAGGCCGGAGGCGACGGCTACGAGACCGGCCGCCACGCGGCCACGATCTACGCCGGCGAGCGCGGCGTGCTGCACGGCGCCCGCACCTTCGTGCTCCAGGACGAGGACGGCCAGACCATCGAGTCGCACTCGATCTCGGCCGGGCTCGACTACCCCGGCGTCGGCCCCCAGCACTCCCACCTGGCCGACGTCGGGCGCGCGACGTACGAGCCGGTCACCGACGCGGAGGCGATGGACGCGATGGCGCTGCTGGCCCGCACCGAGGGGATCATCCCGGCGATCGAGTCGGCGCACGCCCTCGCCGGCGCGCTGCGGATCGCCCCGGACCGCCAGGGCCAGACGATCCTGGTGAACCTGTCGGGGCGCGGCGACAAGGACATGGGCACGGCGCTCGAGTACTTCAAGCTCGGCGAGCCCGACGAGGAGACCGGCCAGTGAGCTGCAGCATCGCGTTCGAGAAGGCGAAGGCCGAGGGCCGCGCGGCGCTGGTCGGCTACCTGCCGGCCGGCTTCCCCGACGTCGCGGGCGGCATCGAGGCGCTGCGCACGATGGTCGACGCGGGCTGTGACGTGATCGAGATCGGGCTGCCCTACAGCGACCCGGTGATGGACGGTCCCACGATCCAGGCCGCGGCGCAGCAGGCGCTCGAGGGCGGCGTGCGGACCCGCGACGTGCTGCGCACGGTCGAGGCCGTGGCCGCGACCGGCACCCCGGCGCTCGTGATGACCTACTGGAACCCCGTCGAGCGGTACGGCGTGAGCCGGTTCGCCGCCGACCTCGCCAGTGCCGGGGGAGCGGGCCTGATCACGCCCGACCTCACCCCGGACGCCAACACGACCTGGGCGGAGGCCGCCGACGAGCACGACCTCGACAAGGTCTTCCTGGTCTCCCCGTCGTCCACCGACGAGCGGGTCGCGATGACCACGGCCGCCTGCCGCGGCTTCGTCTACGCCACCGCGGTCATGGGCGTCACCGGCACGCGCACCTCGACCTCCGACCTGGCCGGCCCGCTCGTCGCCCGCACCCGGGCCACGACCGACCTCCCGGTCGGCGTCGGGCTCGGCGTCAGCAACGGCGACCAGGCCGCCGAGGTGGCGTCGTACGCCGACGGCGTGATCGTCGGCTCGGCGTTCGTCCGGGCACTGCTCGACCACCCCGACGACACCGGCGCCGGGCTGCGCGCCCTGGCGCGGCTGACCGAGGACCTCGCAGCCGGGGTACGGCGTGCGTAGTCGCGCCGTCGCCGCCGTCCTCACCGCCCTGCTGCTCCCGCTCGCCGCGTGCGGCAGCGACCAGCCCACCGGGGCGGGTGGCCTGCACGGCACCGAGCTGGACCCGCCGTTCGAGGTCTCGTCGACGCCGCTGACCGACACCGACGGGCAGCCGTACTCCCTGACGAAGGACACCGACAAGCCGCTGACGATGGTGTTCTACGGCTACACGCACTGCCCGGACATCTGCCAGACGGTGATGTCCAACCTCGCCTCCGCGATGACCCGGCTCGACGACCAGGACCGGGACAGGGTCGACGTGGTCTTCGTGACCACCGACCCGGCCCGCGACACCCAGGAGGTGCTGAAGAAGTACCTCAGCCACTTCGATCCCGGCTTCATCGGGCTGACCGGTGACCTCGGCACCATCATCGCGGTCGCCAAGCCGATGGGGGTCGGGGTCAGCAAGGGCCAGAAGCTGCCCTCCGGCGGCTACGACGTCACGCACGGCACGACCATCACCGGCATCGACGCGGACGACGAGGGCACGGTCTACTGGAGCGAGGAGACCTCCTCCGCCGACTTCGCCGCCGACATCCACACGCTGCTCGCCAAGGACTGAACGGAACTGATGAGCCCCCTGCTGACCACGCTCTCGATCCCGAGCCCCTCGTCGGGGGTCTGGTACCTCGGGCCGTTCCCGCTGCGCGGCTACGCGCTCGCGATCATCCTCGGCATCGTCGCCGCGATCTGGATCGGCGAGCGGCGCTGGGTCGCCCGCGGCGGCCAGCCCGGCGACATCCAGGACATCGCGATCTGGGCCGTCCCGTTCGGCCTCATCGGCGGCCGGCTCTACCACGTGATGACCGACCACGACCTCTACTTCGGCGCGGGGATGCACCCGATCGAGGCGCTCTACGTGTGGCGCGGCGGCCTCGGGGTCTGGGGCGCGATCGGCCTCGGCGCCGTCGGCGCCGTGATCGGCGCCAAGCGCAAGGGCATCAAGCTGCTGCCGGTCCTCGACGCGATGGCCCCCGGCGTGCTCGTCGCGCAGGCGCTGGGCCGCTGGGGCAACTGGTTCAACCAGGAGCTCTTCGGCAAGCCGACCGACCTGCCCTGGGGGCTCTCGGTCAGCGACAGCACCGCGGTCGACGCCGGCTACCCGCCCGGCACGCTCTTCCACCCGACGTTCCTCTACGAGAGCCTCTGGTGCCTCGGCGCCTTCGCGATCATCGTGTGGGCCGACCGCCGGTTCCGCCTCGGCCACGGCCGGGTCGTGGCGCTCTACATCATGATCTACACGCTCGGCCGGGGCTGGATCGAGATGCTGCGCATCGACAACGTCGAGCTCAAGGACGTCGGCGGCTTCCGGTTCAACGTGTGGACCTCGATCGTGCTCTTCGTCGCCGCGCTGATCTGGTTCGTGATCAGCGCCCGTCGCCGGCCCGGTCGCGAGGAGCAGGTGTACGTCGAGGGCCGCGGACCCCGGTCGGAGGAGGCCGAGACCGAGCCGTCCGCCTCCCGAGGCTCCCTGGACCCGCGCGCGGCGGACGACCCCGCCGCGGACAGGGGTCCGGAGCACCCCTAGACCGGTGTTAATCTTTCCTTTCTGCCAGGGCCAATGTCGTCCCCTGCCCGCAGAATCTGCTTCGCTGATCCGCTGGTGCCGGCCCGACAACGTCGTGGGGCTGGCGCGGCGCTGAGACGACGGGAGAATGCCCGGTGCACTCCTCGCACGCATTCCCGCCGCCCCAAGGGCTGTACGACCCCCGCCACGAGCACGACGCCTGCGGCGTCGCGTTCGTCGCGACGCTGACCGGCGTCGCCAGCCACGACATCGTGGCCAAGGCGCTGACCGCTCTCCGCAACCTCGACCACCGCGGCGCGGCCGGCGCCGAGGTCAACTCCGGCGACGGCGCAGGCATCCTGCTCCAGGTCCCGGACGCGTTCCTGCGCGCGGTCACGCAGGAGGCCGGCTTCGAGCTCCCCGCCCAGCACTCGTACGCCGTCGGCACGGCGTTCCTGCCGGGCGACGAGGAGGAGGTGGCCAAGACCCGCCGCCGGATCGAGGAGATCGCCGATGAGGAGGGCCTGACCGTCCTCGGCTGGCGCGACGTCCCGGTCCAGCCCGACGGGCTCGGCCAGATGGCGCTGGGCGTGATGCCGACCTTCGCCCAGCTCTTCGTCGCCGGCAACGGCACGCGGGTCACCGGAATGGCGCTGGAGCGGCTCGCGTTCTGCCTGCGCAAGCGCGCCGAGCGCGAGACGGACGTCTACTTCCCGTCCCTGTCGTCGCGCACGCTCGCCTACAAGGGCATGCTCACGACCGACCAGCTCGACAAGTTCTTCCCCGACCTGGTCGACGAGCGGATCGCCTCGGCCCTCGCCGTCGTGCACTCGCGGTTCTCGACGAACACGTTCCCGAGCTGGCCGCTGGCCCACCCGTTCCGGTTCATCGCCCACAACGGCGAGATCAACACCGTGATGGGCAACCGCAACTGGATGCGGGCCCGCGAGGCGCTGCTGAGCTCCGACGTGATCCCGGGCGACCTGGACCGCCTCTTCCCGATCTGCACGCCCGGTGCGTCCGACTCCGCGTCGTTCGACGAGGTGCTCGAGCTGCTGCACATGGGCGGCCGCTCGCTGCCGCACTCGGTGCTGATGATGATCCCGGAGGCGTGGGAGAACCACGCCGAGATGGACGCCAAGCGGCGTGCTTTCTACGAGTTCCACTCCGCCGTGATGGAGCCCTGGGACGGCCCGGCCTGCGTCGTCTTCACCGACGGCTCGCAGATCGGCGCGGTCCTCGACCGCAACGGCCTGCGCCCGTCGCGCTACTGGGTCACCGACGACGGCCTCGTCGTGCTGGCCTCTGAGGTCGGCGTCCTCGACCTCGACCCCGCGTCGATCGTCCGCAAGGGCCGGCTCCAGCCGGGCCGGATGTTCCTCGTCGACACCGACGAGCACCGGATCATCGAGGACGAGGAGATCAAGACCCAGCTCGCCTCGGAGCACCCGTACGACGAGTGGCTGCACGCCGGCCTGATCCACCTCAAGGACGTCACCGAGCGTGAGCACATCATCCACACGCACGCGTCGGTCACCCGCCGCCAGCAGGTCTTCGGCTACACCGAGGAGGAGCTGCGCGTCATCCTGACGCCGATGGCCAACGGTGGCGGCGAGCCGCTGGGCTCGATGGGCACCGACACGCCCCTGGCCTCGCTGAGCGAGAAGCCCCGGCTGCTGTTCGACTACTTCAGCCAGCTCTTCGCCCAGGTCACCAACCCGCCGCTCGACGCCATCCGCGAGGAGCTGGTCACCTCCCTGGCCGGCACCATCGGGCCCGAGTACAACCTGCTCGAGCCGGCGCCGGCGTCCTGTCGCATGGTGGTCCTGCCGTTCCCGGTCATCTCCAACGACGACCTGGCCAAGATCCGCCACATCAACCGTGACGGCGACATGCCGGGCTTCATCACCCACGTCTCTCGCGGGCTCTACCCCGTCGAGGGCGGGGGAGCGGCGATGGCCGAGCGGATCGACGAGATCTGTGCGGAGGTGTCGGCCGCGATCGCCGACGGCGCCCGCGTCATCGTGCTGTCCGACCGGCACTCCACCGCCGAGCACGCACCGATCCCGTCGCTGCTGCTCACGGGTGCCGTCCACCACCACCTGGTGCGCGAGAAGACCCGCACCCAGGTCGGGCTGCTGGTCGAGGCCGGCGACGTCCGCGAGGTGCACCACGTCGCCCTGCTCGTCGGGTACGGCGCGGCCGCGGTCAACCCCTACCTGGCGATGGAGTCGGTCGAGGACCTGGCCCGCGAGGGCTACTACGTCTCCGCCGAGCCGGAGCAGGCCGTCAAGAACCTGATCAAGGCGCTCGGCAAGGGCGTGCTCAAGGTGATGTCCAAGATGGGCGTCTCCACGGTCGCGTCCTACACCGGTGCGCAGATCTTCGAGGCGGTCGGGCTGTCGCAGGCGGTCGTCGACCGCTACTTCACCGGCACCACCTCCAAGCTCGGCGGCATCGAGCTCGACACGATCGCCGAGGAGGTCGCGCGCCGGCACGCCACGGCGTACCCGCGCGGCGGCATCCTGCCGGCGCACCGCGAGCTCGAGATCGGCGGCGAGTACCAGTGGCGCCGCGAGGGGGAGCCGCACCTGTTCGACCCGGAGACGGTCTTCCGGCTCCAGCACTCGACCCGCAGCGGCCGCTACGACATCTTCAAGCAGTACACCGCGCGCGTCGACGAGCAGTCCGAGCGGCTGATGACTTTGCGCGGCCTCTTCCGGTTCAAGGACGCCGACGGCTCCGGCCGTCAGCCGATCCCGATCGAGCAGGTCGAGCCGGCCTCCGAGATCGTCAAGCGGTTCTCGACCGGTGCGATGTCCTACGGCTCGATCAGCAAGGAGGCGCACGAGACCCTCGCGATCGCCATGAACCGGCTGGGCGCCAAGTCCAACACCGGTGAGGGCGGCGAGGACCCGGAGCGCCTCTACGACCCCGAGCGCCGCAGCTCGATCAAGCAGGTCGCGTCGGGCCGCTTCGGCGTCACGTCGGAGTACCTCACCAACGCCGACGACATCCAGATCAAGATGGCGCAGGGCGCGAAGCCCGGCGAGGGCGGCCAGCTGCCCGGCAACAAGGTCTACCCCTGGGTGGCCAAGACCCGGCACTCCACTCCGGGTGTGGGCCTGATCAGCCCGCCGCCGCACCACGACATCTACTCGATCGAGGACCTGGCGCAGCTGATCCACGACCTGAAGAACGCCAACCCCGCTGCCCGCGTGCACGTCAAGCTGGTCTCCGAGGTCGGTGTCGGCACGGTCGCCGCGGGCGTCTCGAAGGCGCACGCCGACGTCGTCCTGATCTCCGGGCACGACGGCGGCACCGGTGCGGCGCCGCTGACCTCGCTCAAGCACGCGGGTGGTCCCTGGGAGCTCGGCCTCGCCGAGACCCAGCAGACCCTGCTGCTCAACGGGCTGCGCGACCGGATCGTCGTGCAGACCGACGGCCAGCTCAAGACCGGCCGTGACGTCGTCATCGCCGCGCTGCTCGGCGCAGAAGAGTTCGGCTTCGCCTCGGCCCCCCTGGTCGTCTCGGGCTGCATCATGATGCGGGTCTGCCACCTCGACACCTGCCCCGTCGGTGTCGCGACGCAGAACCCGGTGCTGCGCGAGCGCTACTCCGGCAAGGCCGAGTACGTCGTGAACTTCTTCGAGTTCATCGCCGAGGAGGTGCGCGAGATCCTGGCCGAGCTGGGCTTCCGCACCATCGAGGAGGCGATCGGCCAGGTCGCGACGCTCGACGTCCGCGACGCGGTCGACCACTGGAAGGCGTCCGGGCTCGACCTGACCCCGGTGCTGCACCAGCCGGACCGCTCGGCGTTCCCGGACCAGGACCTGTTCCGCACCAAGTCGCAGGACCACGGGCTGGAGAAGTCGCTCGACGTCACGGAGCTGGTGCCCCTGGCCCAGGCCGCGATCGAGAACGGCGAGCCGGTCCGCGCGCAGGTCGCGATCCGCAACGTCAACCGCACCGTCGGCACGATCCTCGGCCACGAGGTCACCAAGAAGTACGGCGGTGACGGCCTGCCCGACGGCACGATCGACATCACCTTCACGGGCTCCGCCGGGCAGTCGTTCGGCGCGTTCGTGCCGAAGGGCATCACCCTGCGGCTCGAGGGCGACGCCAACGACTACGTCGGCAAGGGCCTCTCGGGTGGGCGGATCGTCGTACGCCCGGACCGCGCGGCGACGTTCAACAGCAACGAGCAGATCATCGCCGGCAACACGATCGCGTACGGCGCGACGTCGGGCCAGATCTTCCTGCGCGGCGGGGTCGGCGAGCGGTTCGCCGTCCGCAACTCCGGCGCCTGGCTGGTCAACGAGGGCGTGGGCGACCACGGCTGCGAGTACATGACCGGTGGCCGGGTGGTCGTGCTGGGCAAGACCGGGCGCAACTTCGCCGCGGGCATGTCCGGCGGTGTCGCCTGGGTGCTCGACCTCAAGCCGCAGCGCGTCAACACCGAGCTCGTCGAGCTGGGCCCGGTCACCAAGGACGCCGCGACCGAGCTCGAGCAGCTGGTCCGCAGCCACCTGGAGGAGACCGGCTCGGTCGTCGCCGAGGAGCTGCTGGCCGACTGGGAGACGTCGCTGACCCGCTTCACCGAGGTGATGCCGGGTGACTACCGCAAGTCGTTGGAGGCGAAGGCCAAGGCGGAAGCCGACGGCCTCGACGAGAACGAGACCGCCCACGCGATGATGGAGGCGCTCCATGGCTGACCCCCGCGGCTTCCTGAAGAGCGGCCGTCAGGTCGCCGACCGACGCCCCGTGGACGAGCGGGTGCAGGACTGGAACGAGGTCTACCCCGGCAGCGCCGGTCGGGCCCTGCTCCCGATCATCACCGAGCAGGCCGGGCGCTGCATGGACTGCGGCATCCCGTTCTGCCACCAGGGCTGCCCGCTCGGGAACATCATCCCGGAGTGGAACGACCTGGTCTGGCGCGACGACTGGGAGGGCGCGATCGAGCGCCTCCACGCGACCAACAACTTCCCGGAGTTCACCGGTCGCCTGTGCCCGGCCCCGTGCGAGACCGCCTGCGTCCTGGGCATCAACCAGGACCCGGTGACGATCAAGAACGTCGAGGTCTCGATCATCGACAAGGCGTGGGAGTCCGGCCTGGTCCGGCCCCAGCCGCCGGAGTGGCTCTCGGGCCGCACCGTTGCCGTGATCGGCTCGGGCCCCGCCGGTCTCGCGGCCGCCCAGCAGCTCACCCGCGCGGGTCACACCGTCGCGGTCTACGAGCGGGCGGACAAGATCGGCGGCCTGCTGCGCTACGGCATCCCCGAGTTCAAGATGGAGAAGAAGCACCTCGACAAGCGTCTCGAGCAGATGCGCCGCGAGGGCACCGTCTTCCGGGCCGGCGTCGACGTCGGCTCCGCGCTCGGCGCCGACAAGCTCAAGGAGCGGTACGACGCCGTCGTGCTGGCCATGGGCGCCACCGACCCGCGCGACCTGGGCATCACCGGGCGCGAGCTCGGTGGCATCCACCAGGCGATGGAGTTCCTCCCGCAGGCCAACCGGGTCGCCCTGGGTGAAGAGGTCGAGGACCAGATCCTGGCCACCGGCAAGCACGTCGTCATCATCGGCGGCGGCGACACCGGTGCCGACTGCCTCGGGACCTCGACCCGTCAGGGCGCGGCGTCGATCACGCAGCTGGAGATCATGCCGGAGCCGCCCGAGTCGCGCCCGGCGGGCCAGCCCTGGCCGACGTACCCGATGACCTTCCGCGTCTCCTCGGCGCACGAGGAGGCGGGGGAGCGGGTCTACGCCGTCTCCACGAAGGAGTTCCTCGGTGACGAGGACGGCAACGTCCGGGCCCTGCGCCTGGTCGAGGTCGTCTTCGAGGGCGGCAAGCTCACCGAGATCGAGGGCACCGAGCGCGAGATCCCGGCCCAGCTGGTGCTCTTCGCGATGGGCTTCCTCGGCCCCGAGAAGCCGGGCCTGGTCGAGCAGCTCGGCGTGGACCTCGACGAGCGGGGCAACGTCAAGCGCGACCTCGGCTACCAGTCCTCGGTGCCGAGCGTGTTCGTCGCCGGCGACGCGGGCCGCGGCCAGTCGTTGATCGTCTGGGCGATCGCGGAGGGGCGCGCCGCGGCCGCCGCGGTCGACACCTACCTGACCGGGTCGACGACGCTGCCGTCGCCGATCAAGCCGACCGAGCGCCCGCTGGTCGTCTGAGCTCCACCGTCAGCACGGCCGAGTCGGCGCAGACTTACCCTGGACGAGGGAAGACTGCGCCGACTCGGCGATTTCACGATCAGTCCGACGGAGGTTTGGTCTTTGGAAGATCAAAGTCGCGATAGGGTGAGGCACGTGCGTAGAGCAAAGATCGTCTGCACCCTCGGCCCGGCGACCTCGTCGCCCCGTCGGATCCGCGAGCTCGTGTACGCCGGGATGGACGTCGCCCGGCTGAACATGAGCCACGGGTCCCACGAGGACCACGCGGAGGCGTACCGCCTCGTGCGCGAGGCGTCCGACGCGAGCGGTCACGGCGTCGGCATCTTCGCCGACCTGCAGGGCCCCAAGATCCGGCTCGAGACGTTCAAGGACGGCCCGGTCCAGCTGCGCCGCGGCCAGGAGTGGGTGATCACCACCCGCGACGTCGACGGCGACGACACGATCTGTGGCACGACGTACAAGGGCCTTCCCGGCGACGTGAACGTCGGCGACCCGCTCCTGATCGACGACGGCAAGATCCGGCTCCGGGTGACCGGCGTCGTCGACGGCACCGACGTCCACACCGAGGTGCTGGTCGGCGGCAAGGTCTCCAACAACAAGGGCATCAACCTGCCCGGCGTCGCCGTGTCGGTCCCGGCGCTCTCCGAGAAGGACATCGAGGACCTGCGCTTCGCGCTGCACCTCACGGTCGACTTCATCGCGCTGAGCTTCGTGCGCGACGCCAAGGACGCCGACGACGTCCGCAAGATCATGGACGAGGAGGGTGTCCACGTCCCGGTCATCGCGAAGATCGAGAAGCCGCAGGCCATCGAGAACCTCGACGAGGTCATCGACGCCTTCGACGGCTTCATGGTCGCCCGCGGCGACCTCGCGGTGGAGTGCCCGCTCGAGGACGTGCCGTTCCTGCAGAAGCAGATCGTGCGCAAGGCCCGCCTGCACGCGAAGCCGGTGATCGTCGCGACCCAGATGCTCGAGTCGATGATCTCCAGCCCGTCGCCGACCCGCGCCGAGGCCTCCGACGTCGCCAACGCGGTGCTCGACGGCGCCGACGCCGTGATGCTCTCCGGCGAGACCAGCGTGGGGGAGTTCCCCGTGCACACCGTCGAGACGATGGCGCGGATCATCACCTCGACCGAGGAGCACGCGATCCGCAACAGCGAGGGTGCCGGCGTCTTCGCGAAGATCGACTGGGACCCGCACACGCGCTCCGGCGTGATCGCCAAGGCCGCCGAGGAGGTCGCCGAGCGGGTCGACGCCAAGTACGTCGTCGCGTTCACCACCAGCGGTGACTCCGCACGCCGGATGTCGCGGCTGCGCGGTCCGGTCCCGGTCCTGGCGTTCACGCCCGTGCCCGCCGTCCGCTCCCAGCTGGCGCTGAGCTGGGGCGTCGAGACGTTCCTGACCCAGATGGTCGAGCACACCGACGAGATGGTCCGTCAGGTCGACGACCAGCTGCTCCAGATCGGCCGGGTCACCGAGGGCGACCTGGTCGTCATCATCGCCGGCGCCCCTCCCGGCATCCCCGGCTCGACCAACGCGCTGCGTATCCACCGCATGGGGGACGCCATCAACGAGGTAGCCCCGGCGTACAAGCGCCAGCACTGAGCGCGGACGTCGTACGGACGGAGCAGATGGATGCTTCGTCCGTACGACGGCACGCGATGACCAGCGTCAGACGACGGACTTCTGGCCGCCGAACTCCTTGCGGCCCCACACCGCCCAGACCACGGCGGTGATGATCGAGAAGAAGATGGCGCAGACGATCCAGACGATCTTCGCGCCGGTGCTCGCGCTGGAGCGCGCGACCTCGATGATGACCCAGATCGCGGCGATCAGAGCGATGATGCCGATGATGGTGCCCATGAGCGTCTCCTTTGGTGGGTGCTGACGCGCGACGATACTGCGCTCCTGCCCGGTTCAGCGGCTACGCCGCGGGGTGCTCCAGACCGTCGACCGTCACGACTTCAGCCCGATCAGCTCGTCGAGGCGCGCCACACCGGCCCGGGTCGAGACGCTGATCGTCTGGTGGTTGGACTGCCGCCAGGCCACGTCGACCAGGTCGAGCGCCCAGCAGCAGATCTCGCGGATGTCCGCCGAGACGTTCGTGAACTGCCAGCGCGGGTAGTCGTAGCGCTTCTTCTCGCCCGCGACGACCCGGGTCGTCCAGTTGCGCGCGCGACAGCCGTCCGAGTGGAAGAGTCCGCGGAGGAACGCCGCCGGCTGGGCCTCGACGATCGTCCGCTGCCAGTCCTCGAGGACGATGGGCCGCTCGTGCTTGCGGCCTGGACCGTGCTGGGGGAAGAGGCAGGGCCAGTGCTTCCAGTGCGCCTGGACGACGACGACCCCCGGCGCACGGACGCGGAAGACGCGGGCGCCGGGCCGAACCTCTCGGATCGCGGTCTCGACCTCGTCGATGATCGATGGGTAGGCCGCGTCGCACGACACGCGAAGCGCGAAGTACCGCGGGGCCCGTGAGATGTGGCCGTCCCCGAGGTAGAAGCCGAGGAGCTCGGCGTAGGAGGCACCGAGGGTTGCCCCCGAGCACCTCGGGCAGGCGGCTGGCGAGCGTGACGGACCTCCGGCGCGCCAGTCTCGGAGGGCGGCACGACTGACGCCCGTCCTCCTACTGACCTCGGACAGCGTGTGCTGCGCCAGCAGCGCGAGCGCGCGGTCGCGGGTCGGTTCGTCGTACACGGTCCGACCATCTCCGACGGCGCCGACATCGAGTGTGGCGCGGTGCCCCGAGTGGGATTCGAACCCACACTGAATGGTGTTTGAGACCATCGCCTCTGCCGTTGGGCTATCGGGGCTCACGGCGCGAGAAACCTTAACGGAACGCACGTCGGACGCCGGCCTTGGCTAAAGTCGATCGAACTACTACAGTTTCGGGCACGCGGGTGCTCGGGCAGTGGAGGTCGACATGTGGAAGCCGTGGCAGCAGGCCAGCGGATGGGGCCGCGCCAGCAACGAACGAGCGATCGCGAACGCCCGGACGGCCTCGACCGCGCTGAGCCACCGGCGCGTCGAGCGTGCGGAGGTCGAGCTGTTCCTGCGCGAGCGGGCGGCGCGACGGCTGCCCGTGGCGGGGGTCGCGCCGCGTCCAGCCTGACGGGTGCGCGACGTACGGCGGCGCTCGGGCGGATAACCTGCTGCCGTGACGCAGTCGACCGACCAGCCGACCCCGGGTGCTGCCGCCCGCCGGGTCGTCATCGCCGAGGACGAGGTCCTCATCCGGATGGACCTCGCCGAGATGCTCTCGGAGGAGGGCTACGACGTCGTCGGCCAGGCCGGTGACGGGGCGAAGGCGGTCGAGCTCGCCGAGGAGCTCCGCCCGGACCTGGTGATCCTGGACGTGAAGATGCCGGTCCTCGACGGCATCGCGGCGGCCGAGCGGATCGCCGGGCAGCGGATCGCACCCGTCGTCATCCTCACCGCGTTCTCGCAGCGCGACCTCGTCGAGCGGGCCCGCGACGCCGGCGCGATGGCCTACCTGGTCAAGCCGTTCAGCCAGACCGACCTGGTGCCTGCCATCGAGATGGCGGTGAGCCGCTTCGCCGAGCTCTCGATGCTCGAGTCCGAGGTCGCCGACCTGACCGAGCGCCTCGAGACCCGCAAGGCCGTCGACCGCGCCAAGAACGTGCTCCAGGACCAGCTCAAGCTCTCCGAGCCGGAGGCGTTCCGGTGGATCCAGAAGACCGCGATGGATCTACGTCTGTCGATGCGGCAGGTCGCCGAAGGGGTCATCGCGCACGGTCCGGGCATCGCCGGCTGAGCCGAGACGTTTCCGCTAGATCACGCTTCGGTAAAGCCTGCGCGCGTGCCGCGCCGGGAAGTCGGGGGACTGGCGCTTCACTCACCGTTCACCCCTAGACTGCCGTCCGAACCCAGCCGGGTTCTGGAATGGGAGGACCGAGTTGAAGTCTCGACACGTCGTCCGCGAGCGGACCGTGCGCAGGGGGGTAGCGGGACTTGTTCTCGCGCTGCTGCTCGCGCCGGTGCTCGCGCTGATTTCCTCGGGTCCGGCCAGCGCCGTCGACACGCTGTGCCTACCGGGTCCCGACAAGGCCTGCATCGCCGGCACCATCCGCACGGACGAAGGTCCGCTCGCCGACGTGACGCTGACAGTCACCGACGAGTCCGGCGCGTCCCAGGAGGTGACCACCAGCGAGAGCGGCAAGTGGAACGTCCAGGTGGACACCGAAGGGAAGTACGTCGTCAAGGTCGACGCCGAGTCCCTCCCGGACGACCTGGACGTCAAGACCGGTGAGGTCACCGTCGTGACCAAGTTCGGCGTCACCAAGCCCGCGCTGCTCACCATCCGCACCGCCGACTACAGCGCCACGACCAGCAAGTTCGACGAGCTCGTCCAGAGCACCGTCAACGGACTGCGGCTGGGCCTGCTGCTCGCGCTCGCCTCGGTCGGCCTGTCGCTCATCTACGGCACGACGGGCCTCTCGAACTTCGCGCACGCCGAGCAGGTGACGCTGGGCGGCATGCTCGGCTACCTGCTCATCAACCAGAACGGGCTCGGTCTGTGGATCGGTGGCCTGCTGGTGGTGGTCCTGTGCGCGTTCACGGGGTGGTTCCAGGACCGGGTGCTGTGGCAGCCACTACGACGCCGCGGCCTGGGCCTGACCCAGATGATGATCGTGACGATCGGCCTCTCCCTGGCGCTCCAGTACGTCTACCAGTACACCGTCGGCGCCCGCACGGTCCGCGTCCTCCAGGACAACCCGTCGGTGCGCGAGTTCGGGCCGGTCACGATCACCAACCAGTCGATCGTCGCGATGGTGATCTCGGTGATCGTGCTGGCGGGCGTCGGCTACGCACTGCTCCGCACCCGGATCGGTCGTGCCACCCGCGCCGTGTCCGACAACCCGGCGCTCGCCTCGGCGTCGGGCATCGACACCGACCGGGTGATCCGCCTCGTGTGGACGGTCGCGATGGGGCTCGCCGGCCTCTCCGGGCTGCTCTACGCGCTGGTCACCAACGGCATCAAGTGGGACTCCGGTCTCCAGATCCTGCTGCTGCTCTTCGCGGCGGTCACCCTCGGTGGCCTCGGCACCGCGTTCGGCGCCCTCATCGGTGCCATCATCATCGGCCTGGTCGTGGAGCTGTCGCCGGTCCTGGGCATGCCCGGTGACTTCAAGTACGCGACCGCGCTGCTGATCTTGATCCTGCTCCTGCTCGTGCGACCGCAAGGTCTGCTCGGCAAGCCGCAGCGGGTCGGGTAAGGGGAGGACTGAAGACCATGGACACCATCCAGTTCATCCTCAACGGCATGATGCGCGAGGCGCTGTCGCCGCAGACGGCGGCGGTCGCGATCGCGGTCATCGGCCTCAACATCCACTTCGGCTTCACCGGCCTGCTCAACATGGGCCAGTCGGGCTTCATGCTGCTCGGCGCCTACGGCTTCGCGATCTCGATCTCCAACGGCCTGCCGATGATCCTCGGCATCCTGTTCGGGTTCGGGGCGGCGTTCATCTTCGCGCTGGTGCTCGGTGCGCCCACCCTCAAGCTGCGTGGTGACTACCTGGCGATCGTGACGATCTCGGCCGCGGAGATCATCAGGTACGTCGGCAGATCGGCGCTGCTCGTCGACTTCACCGGCTCGGCCCAGGGCATCCCGGGCAGCCAGTACACGACCGGCTTCCGCAACCTGTCGTTCTTCGGGACCGGCTCCTTCACGCTGATCCCGTTCAACTACACCGACGTCGCTGACGGCGCCGCCTGGGTGCGGATCATCGGCTGGATCGTCGCGATCGCGGTCATCGTGCTGATCGTGATGCGCTTCCGCAGCGGCAACGCCTTCAAGGGCATCGCGCAGTCGGCCGGCATGGCCGGTCTCCTGGTGTTCGGCGTGCTGCTGCTCTTCTTCCTCTTCCCGGTGCCCTACCAGAGCACCGGCGTCAGCGGCTGGTGGGTGCGGTTCGTCGCGTGGGGCCTGGCCCTGCTGTGCACGTTGGTCGTCTTCCTGCTGGTCCGCAGCCCGTGGGGCCGGCTGCTCCGCGGCATCCGCGAGGACGAGGACGCGATCCGCTCGCTGGGCAAGAACGTCTTCTCCATCAAGATGCAGGCCCTGATCATCGGCGGTCTCTTCGGAGCGCTCGGCGGCATGGTCTACGTGCTGTCGTCGAGCGTGCAGCCCGACTCGATGGGCCGCTCGCTGACGTTCTTCTGCTACACCGCGCTGCTGCTCGGTGGCGCCGCCACGATCTTCGGACCGGTGCTCGGCTCGGTGCTCTTCTTCGCCGGCCGGATCGGGATCAAGTACACGGCCGCGGCGTACGTGCCGGACAGCATCATGAGCAACCAGCAGACCGAGCAGTTCTCGTACATCGTCGTCGGTGTGGCGCTGATGCTGATCGTGATCTTCCGACCACAAGGCATCCTGGGCAACAAGAGGGAGCTGCGTTTCAATGTCTGAGCAGATGGCCGACCCCAAGGTCGACACCGGACTCGCGGACCCGGCTGCCCGCCGGGCGCTGACCTCCGGCTTCGACGCCGTCCCCGGTGCCGGCAAGCCGGACCCGATCCTGGTCGTCGACAACATCGTGCGGCAGTTCGGCGGCATGACCGCCGTCGACGTGCAGCACCTCGAGGTGCAGCGCGGCCTGATCACGGCGCTGATCGGCCCCAACGGTGCCGGCAAGACGACGTTCTTCAACCTGATCACCGGGTTCGACAAGCCGACCACGGCCGGCAAGGGCGCGCACTGGGCCTTCGACGGACGCACGCTCGACAAGACGTCGGCCTCCAGCGTCGCCCAGGCCGGCATGGTCCGGACCTTCCAGCTCACCAAGGCGCTCAGCGCGATGACGGTGATCGACAACATGATGCTGGGCGCGCAGAACCAGGCGGGGGAGAACCTCCTCAAGTCGATGTTCCGCGGCACCTGGGCCAAGCAGGAGAAGGAGATCGAGGCCAAGGCCGACGAGCTCCTCGCGCGTTTCAAGCTCTTCGAGAAGAAGCACGACTACGCCGGCAGCCTCTCGGGAGGCCAGCGCAAGCTCCTCGAGATGGCCCGCGCGCTGATGAGCGACCCGAAGATGATCATGCTCGACGAGCCGATGGCCGGCGTGAACCCCGCGCTCACCCAGTCGCTGCTCGGCCACATCCAGAACCTGCGCGACGAGGGCATGACCGTGCTCTTCGTCGAGCACGACATGCACGTCGTGCGCCACATCTCCGACTGGGTCGCGGTGATGGCCGAGGGCCGGCTGGTCGCCGAGGGCGCCGCCGACACGGTGATGTCGGACCCGGCCGTGATCGACGCCTACCTCGGGGCGCACCACGACACCGACCTCGGTGACGACGCGCTGCTCACCGACGCGGCGCTGGAGGGGATGGCCGATGAGGTGGCCGCCGAGGACGCCGAACGCGAGGCCGAGGAAGAGGCGGAGGGACTGCGATGACCGAGCAGCAGCAGGGCGGGACCGCCACCGAGACCCGGAAGGCGGTCGTCGAGGCCAAGGACGTCGTCGCCGGCTACATCCCCGGGGTCAACATCCTCAACGGGTGCAGCCTGGTCGCCTACCCGGGCGAGATGATCGGCATCATCGGCCCGAACGGCGCCGGCAAGTCGACGCTCCTCAAGGCGATGTTCGGCCTGGTCAAGGTGCACTCGGGGTCGGTGACGCTGGGCGACCGCGACATCACCAACCTGCGCACCAACCAGCTGGTGGAGATGGGTGTCGGGTTCGTCCCGCAGACCAACAACGTCTTCCCGTCGCTGAGCATCGAGGAGAACCTTCGGATGGGCCTCTTCCTGCGGCCCAAGAAGATCCGCGAGCGCCTCGACGCCATGTGGGACCTCTTCCCGGTGCTGCACGACCGGCGCAACCAGAGCGCGGGCGCGTTGTCCGGTGGCGAGCGGCAGTCGCTCGCCATGGCCCGGGCGCTGATGATGGAGCCGTCGGTGCTGCTGCTCGACGAGCCGTCCGCCGGCCTGTCGCCGGTGCGCCAGGACGAGACCTTCCTGCGCACCCGCCGGATCAACAAGACCGGTGTCTGCGTCGTGATGGTCGAGCAGAACGCCCGCCGCTGCCTGCAGATCTGCGACCGCGGCTACGTGCTCGACCAGGGCCGCGACGCCTACAGCGGCACCGGCCGCGAGCTCGCCAACGACCCCAAGGTCATCGAGCTCTACCTCGGCACCCTGGCCAAGGACGTCGACGAGGAGCGCGACGGGCACTGAGCCGCCGCTGGATGTGGCGTCGAGACACCGAGAACGGCCCCTGGGACCTGGTCCTGGGGGCCGTTCTCGGTGTCTCGACGATCTCGGCGCAGCCGAGCCCATGACGAAGGGCCCCGGACCGTGAGGTCCGGGGCCCTTCGCGTGCTACGGGGTGATCAGAGGATCACCCGTGGATCACTTGGAGCCCTCCACCGTGGTGGTGAGCTCGTTCTTGTTGTCGGCGTTGTACTTGAAGATGCCGACGAAGGCCGACGACGGGTCGTTCTCGTCGTCGATCGGGCCGATGCCCGACGGGCCGGAGTACTTGATCTCCGAGCCGTCCTCGAGCAGCGCGACACAGTCGGCGTAGGTGGTGCACTCCTCGCCGTCGGTGGCACCCGACACGGCGGCCAGGTTCTTCTGGACCGTCGCGGAGTCGGTCGCCCCACCCTTGACCGCGGCCAGCGCGGCGAGGATGGTCGCGTCGTAGGACTCAGCGCCGTACGAGTAGTCCTTCAGAGCAGAGCCCTCGCCCACCTCGGCCCAGCCGCTGAGCCGGTCCTTGAAGGAGGAGTCCGGGTCGGCGCCGGGGACGGTGCCCTGGGCGCCCTCGAGGGTGCCCTTCGCGAAGTCCTTGCTGTAGTCGGACACGTTGCCGTCGGTCAGGTAGACCTTCGACATGTCCCAGCCCTGCGACTTGAGCTCGGGGACGATCGACTTCGTCTCGTCGAACGCGAGCACCACGATGGCGTCCGGCTTCGAGGCGAGCACACCGCTGACCTCGGCCGAGAACGTCGTCTGGCCGGCCGGGAACTCGTCGCCGTCGCCCTTGCAGCCGTAGGTGCAGGAGCCGCCTGCGGCCTTGACCGTCTCCTCGATGACGTTGCGCAGGCCGGTGCCGTAGGTGTCGTTGAACACCAGGAAGCCGACCTTCGTGTAGCCGTCGGTGGTGATCAGGGTGCCCAGCGCGTTGCCCTGGACGCCGTCCGGCGGGGCGGTACGGAAGTACCACGGCGAGTAGCCGCTGAGGTCGACCGCGGTGTTGGCCGGCGAGATCTCGGTGATCTTGTTGTCGGCGAAGGTGTCGACGACGTTCAGCGAGACGCTGGACGACGCGGCGCCGATGACGACGGAAGGCTTGCTGGCGACCAGCGTGCCCGCCGAGGCGGTGGAGACCGACATGTCGGTCGAGTCACCGGAGTCCTGGACGTCGTGGCAGGCCTTGGCGCCGTTGACGCCGCCGGCCGCGTTGATGTCCGAGACAGCAAGGCCGACGCCCGCGATCTCCGGCGGACCGAGGAAGGCGAGGTTACCGGTCAGCGGCAGGATGCCACCGACGCGGAGCGTGTCGGCGCTGGTCGCGCCGGCGTCGCACTTGTCGTTGGTGAACGAGTCCGCTGCCGGAGCCGACTCGGACGCCGAGGGGGTGTCGCTCGCCTCCGGAGTGCTCTCGCCCTCCGAGTCGGAGCCGCAAGCGGTCAGGGCGAGGCCGAGGACGGCTGTGCCCGCCATCAGCCGTACCCAGTTGGTCGTGGTTCGATTCACGGGGTGAACCTTTCTGTCGCGTTGATGCACTACACCGCGCCCGCCCTCCCGAAAAGGTTGGGCATAGCCATGCCACCGTAGGTCTGGCCGCATGGCGCGGTGTCGTACGGCACCCTGTCGTTAGCGAACCGTTACGTCAATGCTGCCGAGCGGCGCAAACGTCAGCGGAGCGCGCCCACGAGCGCGACCAGGAGGGGCGCGACGAGGAGCGCCGGCAGCAGGTCGGCGACCGGGATCTCGCGGACCCGGAGCAGCCGCAGCGCGACGCCGACGAGCAGCAACCCTCCGGTGGCCGTGATCGCGGCGAGGTGGGCGTCGGGCAGCACGTCCCCGAGGGCCAGGCCGAGCAGGGTCAGGCTGCCCTGGACGGCGATGATCGTGATCGCGCTGGCGGCGACGCCCCAGCCGAACGACGCGGCGAACGCGATGGCCGCGAAGCCGTCGAGCGCCGCCTTGAGGAAGAGCTGCTCGGCACCGTTGCCCAGCCCGTCGTTGATCGAGCCGAGGATGGTGAGCGGCCCGGTGCAGAAGATGAGGGACGAGACCACGAAGCCCTCGATGAAGCGGTGCCGCTCGGCCGAGCTGGCGCCACCGGAGAGGCGGCTCTGGAGCCACCCGCCGAACGACTCGACGCGCGACTCCAGGCTCAGCAGCGACCCGGCGATCCCGCCGACCAGCAGCGATCCCAGCACGATCAGCATCGGTGCGCTGTCGCCGACGTAGTCCGACAGGTCGTCGTCCAGGACGGCCATCGCCGACGTACCGGCGATCAGCAGCGTCACCAGGCCGAGGGAGTCGGTCACGACGTCGCGGGTGCGCACCGGCAGCCGGTTGCCGAGCAGGACGCCGATCACGCTGCCGATCAGGACGGTGGCGACGTTGACGACGGTGCCGATGCCGGGGATCACGGGACTCCTCTGCCATTGCCGGGCGCCTGAGCGTAGTCTCTCCCGGTGGAGTCGCGTTCGGGGGATCGGGATGCGCGACGGACCGTGAGAGGCCGAAGAGGCATGGCTCGATGAATCGCTCCTTGGTGTCGCTCCGCTCGGTGACCCTCGAAGACGCCCCCCATCTCGCAGAGGTGTGGACCGACGTGATCCGTCGGGTCGGACCGGAGGACCAGGCGGCAGACATGGAGGCCGTGATCCTCGAGGTGCTGGCGTCCGACGCCCAGCGCATCGTGGTGGCCGAGTACGACGGCAAGTTCGCCGGCGCGGTCCATCTCGAGCACACGACGATGTCGGCGCTCAACCGCGAGCCGGTCGTGCGGGCGCTCTCGCCGCACGTCCTCGCGCCGTACCGTCGCCACGGCGTCGGCACCGCCCTGATGGAGGCCGCGGTCAGCTGGGCCGAGGAGCTCGGGATCGGGCACGTCGCCACGGCCGCCGTCGCCGGGTCGCGCGACGCCAACCGGTTCATGGCGCGCATCGCGCTGGGGCCGTACGCCGTGCTCCGCGTCGCCACCACGCACGCCGTGCGGAGCCGGCTGAGCGTGCACCGGCGCCCGGCGACGGCCACCAACGGTCGTCAGCTCACCCAGGTGCTGGCCGCCCGCCGCTCGCTGCGACGCAGCCGGGCCGGCGCCGAAGGTTAGGAGTCGAACCGCTCCCGCGGGAGCAGGGCGCAGGTGATCCGCGAGGTGCAGACCCGCTTGCCGCGCTCGTCGGTGATGACGACCTCGTAGGTCGCGGTCGTGCGGCCGAGGTGGATCGCGGTCGCCGTACCGGTGACCGTGCCCGAGGTGGCCGAGCGGTGGTGGGTCGCGTTGATCTCGATGCCGACCGACAGCTTGTCGGGGTGCGCGTGCACTGCGGAGCCGACCGAGCCGAGCGTCTCGGCGAGCACGACCGATGCGCCGCCGTGCAGGAGGCCGTACGGCTGGGTGTTGCCCTCGACCGGCATCGTCCCGACGACCTTCTCGGCGGAGATCTCGACGAGCTCGATGCCCATCTTCTCGTTCAGCCCGCCCATGCCCTCGGGCATCGCGGCGATGTAGTCGTCCACGGACAGCTCGTTGCGCTCGCTCATGGCGCCATCCTGCCTGTCGGTGGTCCTGGATAGAGTCGGCGGGTGCCTCGCCTCCTGCTCCTCGACGGTCACTCGCTCGCCTACCGCGCCTTCTTCGCGCTGCCGGTCGAGAACTTCTCGACCACCACCGGGCAGCACACCAACGCGGTCTACGGCTTCACCTCGATGCTCATCAACGTGCTGCGCGACGAGCAGCCCACCCACGTCGGTGTCGCCTTCGACGTCTCCCGCCAGACGTTCCGCCTCGCGGAGTACTCCGAGTACAAGGCGAAGCGCAACAAGACGCCCGGTGAGTTCAGCAGCCAGCTGCCGCTGATCGAGGAGGTCCTGGGCGCGCTGCGGATCCCGTTCCTGAAGAAGGACGGCTACGAGGCCGACGACATCATCGCGACGCTCGTGACCCAGGCGCTCGAGGACGAGGAGATGGAGGTCCTGATCCTCACCGGCGACCGCGACTCGCTCCAGCTCGTCACCGACCGCTCGACCGTCCTCTACCCGATGCGCGGCGTCTCCGACCTCGCGCGGATGACGCCGACCGCCGTCGAGGAGAAGTACGGCGTCCCGCCGTACCGCTACCCCGAGATCGCGGCGATCGTGGGGGAGACCTCCGACAACCTGCCCGGGGTCCCCGGCGTCGGCCAGGGCTTCGCCGCCAAGTGGATCAACCAGTACGACGGCCTCGACAACGTGATCGCCCACGCCGACGAGATCACCGGCAAGAAGGGCGAGGCGCTGCGCGAGCACCTCGGCGACGTGATCCGCAACCGCCACCTCAACGCGCTGGTGCGCGACCTCGACCTCGAGCTGGGACCCGCCGAGCTGGTCCTCCAGCCGTGGGACCGCCAGGAGGTGCACACGCTCTTCGACGGCCTCGAGTTCCGGGTGCTCCGAGACCGGCTGTTCGAGACGCTGACCTCCGAGGAGGAGATCGACGACTCCGGCTTCGAGCTGGCGGCGACGGTGCTCGGCTCGGGCGAGCTGGCCGGGTGGCTGGCCGAGCACGCCGCGACCGAGGACCGGGTCGGCGTGCACGTCGCCGGCCGCTGGGGCGCCGGCACCGGCGACGTCACCTCGCTCGCGCTCGCGACCACCGAGGGGACCGCGGCCTGGATCCCGGCCGACGCGTTCGGGCCCGACGACCAGGCCGCCCTCGCGTCCTGGCTGGCCGACCCCGCCCGGCCCAAGGTGCTGCACGACGCCAAGGGCCCGATGCTCGCGCTCGCCGCCTGGGGGATGCCGCTGGCCGGGCTGGCGCGCGACACGGCCCTGTCGGCGTACCTCGCGCGTCCCGACCAGCGCTCCTACGACCTGGCCGACCTGACCGTCCGCTACCTCAAGCGCGAGCTCAAGCAGGGTGCTGTCGACGACGGGCAGCTCAGCCTCGGCCTGGAGGACGAGCCCTCCGGCGAGGTCGAGATGCTGCACGCCCGGGCGGTGCTCGACCTGGCGGCCGCGCTCGACGACGAGCTCGAGGAGCGCGGTGGCACCCGTCTCCTCAACGACGTCGAGCTCCCGCTGGTCGACCTGCTCGCCACGATGGAGCAGACCGGCATCGCCGTCGACACCGAGCACCTCGAGGCGCTCGAGAGCCACTTCGCCGCGGAGGTCCGCACGGCGGCCGAGGACGCCTACTCGGTGATCGGCAAGGAGATCAACCTCGGCTCGCCCAAGCAGCTGCAGGTGGTGCTCTTCGACGAGCTCGACATGCCGAAGACCAAGCGCACCAAGACCGGCTACACGACCGACGCCGACGCGCTGCAGGCGCTCTACGTGAAGACCGAGCACCCGTTCCTGCTGCACCTGCTGCGGCACCGCGACGTCTCCCGGCTGCGGCAGACGATCGAGGGGCTGCTCAAGACCGTGTCGGGCGACGGTCGGATCCACACGACGTTCAACCAGACCATCGCCGCGACCGGTCGGCTCTCGAGCACCGACCCCAACCTCCAGAACATCCCGATCCGCACCGAGGAGGGTCGCCGGATCCGCGAGGGGTTCGTGGTCGGCGACGGCTTCGAGTCGCTGATGACCGCCGACTACAGCCAGATCGAGATGCGGATCATGGCGCACCTGTCCGAGGACGCGCTGCTCATCGAGGCCTTCCGGTCGGGCCGCGACTTCCACTCGATCACCGCGGCGCGGGTCTTCGACGTCCCGGCAGACGACGTCACGGTCGAGATGCGCGCCAAGATCAAGGCGATGAACTACGGCCTCGCCTACGGCCTCTCCGCCTTCGGCCTCGGGCAGCAGCTGGGCATCGAGCCCGGCGAGGCGCGCGGGCTGATGGACGAGTACTTCCAGACCTTCGGCGGGATCCGCGACTACCTCGCCGGGGTCGTCGACGAGGCCCGGCGCACCGGCTTCACCGAGACGATCATGGGCCGGCGCCGCTACCTGCCCGACCTGACCAGCGACAACCGGCAGCGCCGCGAGATGGCGGAGCGGATGGCGCTCAACGCGCCGATCCAGGGCTCGGCCGCCGACCTGATCAAGGTGGCGATGCTCGACGTGCAGCGCGAGCTGAGCGCCGCCGGCTTGACGTCACGGATGCTGCTCCAGGTGCACGACGAGCTCGTCTTCGACGTCGCGCCGGGGGAGCGGGAGGCGCTCGAGACGCTGGTGCGCCAGCAGATGGGCGGGGCAGCCGACCTCACCGTGCCGCTCGACGTCTCGGTCGGCTTCGGTCGCAGCTGGCACGAGGCCGCGCACTGATCTCAGTGCGGTGACGGCGGCGCGGTCTCGACCTGCGCCGCCGGGGCCCGGACGTCCTCGCGCAGCCGCCAGAGGCTGACGCCCAGCAGCACCACGAAGAGGGCGGCGTCCACACAGATGACGGTCGTGACGAGCCGTTCGAGCGTCGTCGCGGTCATCGCGGTCGCGAGCAGCACCACGAACCCGACCCAGACGAGGTACGCCGAGCGGGTGCCGCGCCGCGCGAGCACCGAGTAGACGAGCAGCTGGAGCATCGAGAGCAGGGTGCCGAGGATGGCGAACATCCAGAGCTGGTCCTGCACGTCGGCGTACTCCGAGCCGCCGACGAAGACCAGCGCCAGCCCGGAGAAGAGCCACGCGCCCAGCGTGCACACGCTGCCGAGCGTCAGCACGAGGACCAGGCTGCGCACCAGCGCGCTGCGGCGCGCGTCGACCGTCGACATCGACGGGAACGCGATCACGACCACGAACTGCGGCAGGAAGAGCACCGCCTTCGTCAGGATCAGGCCGCCGGCGTACAGGCCAGCCTCGTGCTCGTCGAGGACGTTGCGGGCCACGATGACGTCGGCGTTCGAGAGCACCAGGAAGCCGAGCAGTGCGAACGACGCCAGGACCGCCTCGCGCGCCATCGGCCGGGCGCGGTGCTCGTCGCTGGACGCACCGGGAGCGCGCCCCATCCGCAGCGCCCACCACCCGGTCGCGACCGGGACCCACAGGCCGAGCATCACGCCGAGCATCGCGCTGGTCTCCGACGGGACGACCAGGATGCAGATCGTGCCGAGGACGACCCGCGGCACGCCCACGCCCAGGTAGACCAGCGCGAGCGGGAGCCACCGGCGCTCGCCCTGGAGGATGCCGGCCTGGCCGCCCATGATCGTCAGCGGCACCGCGGCGACCGCGAGCAGCAGCGCGGGGGCGATGCCGTCAAGCCGCAGCAGCTTCCAGATCGCGGGGGAGAGGACCACCATCACGATGCCGAGCGCGACAGCGGCGCGGTAGGTCACCCGGAGGGCGCCGAGCTCGATCTGCGCGACGTGGTCGGGCTGGCCGGCGATCCGGCGGGCGGCGGTCGCCTGGAGGCCGAGCTGGAGCACCGCCATGACCATCAGCACGGCCATCAGGCTCGCGATCGCGCCGTACTCGCTCGGACCGAGGATGCGCGCCGCGATGATCTGGAAGCCGTACGTGGCGATGTTCATGACCGCCATCGCGATGGCGATGCCCGCGCTGCCCTTGAAGAGCGAGCGCGCGGAGCCCGGTGACAGAACCACGCGGCGAGCGTAGAGGGTGGCGCCACGCCTCCGAGCAGCAGCCACACCCTAGACTCGCCCGGTGCAGTGGTGGGCGGCGTGCTGGCGGACCATGCGGCCGCGGCAGTGGGCGAAGAACCTGCTGGTCCTCGCCGCCCCTCTGGCGGCCGGCCAGCTGCTCGAGCCCGACGTCGCGGCGGCCACCGGCGCGGCCCTGGTCGCCTTCTGCCTCGCCTCGTCCGCGGTGTACGCCGTCAACGACGTCGCCGACGTCGAGGCGGACCGGATCCACCCGCGCAAGAGGTTCCGTCCGGTCGCGGCCGGCGAGCTGTCGCGGCGCGGCGCCCTGTTCCTCGGGGCCGTCCTCGCCGTCCTCGCGCTGGGCATCGCCTGGCTGACCGACGACGCCCTGGTCCTGCTGATCGCCGCCTACCTGGTGATCCAGCTCGCCTACGCGTTCTGGCTCAAGCACGAGGCCGTGCTCGACATCGCGGTGGTCACCGTCGGGTTCCTGATGCGGGCGGTCGCCGGCGGCATCGCGGCCGACCTCCCGATCTCGCAGTGGTTCCTGCTGGTCACCGGCTTCGGCTCGCTGTTCGTGGTGGCAGGCAAGCGCTACTCCGAGCTGCACACGCTCGGTGTCGATGCCGGCACCCGACGCTCCCTGGTCAGCTACACCGACACCTACCTGCGCTTCGTCTGGAGCATCTCGGCCGCCGCGGCGGTGATCTCCTACAGCCTGTGGGCCTTCGAGCAGGACGCCGGCTCCGACCAGCCGTGGCACGCGCTGTCGATCGCGGCGTTCGTGCTCGGTGTGCTCCGCTACGCCGTCGACATCGACGCCGGCAAGGCCGCCGAGCCCGAGGACATCGTCTGGGGCGACCGGGTCCTCCAGAGCATCGGCCTGGCCTGGCTGGTCCTGGTCTGCCTCGGGGTCTCCGGTGGGTGAGCCCCCGCACGGCACCCCCACCTCGCTGACCGGGTGGGGGCGGACGGCGCCGTCGGTGGCCCGTCTCGTGGACGCCGGGGTGGCCGAGCTCCCCGAGGTGGTTGCCGCGGCCGGACCGCGCGGGATCGTGGCCCGCGGCCTCGGGCGCTCGTACGGCGATGCCGCGCAGAACGCCGGAGGTGTGGTCGTCGCGCCTCTCGAGTCCTGGATCGAGCCGGACCTCGAGCGCCCCGGTGGACCCGTGGTCGAGGTCTCCGCCGGCGCGAGCCTGCACGACCTCATGGGTCGGCTGCTCCCGACCGGTCACTTCGTCCCGGTCACGCCCGGCACCCGCTACGTGACGGTCGGCGGGGCGATCGCCGCCGACGTCCACGGCAAGAGCCACCACCGCGACGGGAGCTTCGGCGACCACGTCGTCTCGCTCGACCTGCTGACCGCCGACGGCTCGACCCGCACGCTCGGCCCCGACAGCCAGGAGTTCTGGGCCACCGTCGGCGGCATGGGCCTGACCGGGGTCGTCACGCGGGCGACGGTCCGGGTGCGGCCCGTCGACTCGGCGTACCTCAAGGTCGACACCGAGCGGCTCCCCGACCTGCCCAGCCTGATGCGCCGGATGCGCGAGGCCGACCGCGCCAGCACCTACTCCGTCGCGTGGATCGACACCGTCTCCGGTGGCCGGTCGCTCGGCCGCTCCATCCTCACCGTCGGTGAGCACGCCACCCTCGACGACCTCGGCCCCCGTCTGCGGGAGCGCCGCTGGCAGCCGCCCCACCCACCCCGGGCGACGGTCCCCGGCAGCCCGGTCAACCTCGTGACCCGGCTCTCCAGCCGCGCCTTCAGCGAGCTCTGGTACCGCAAGGCGCCCGCCCACCGCGAGGGCGAGATCCAGTCGATCGCCGCGTTCTTCCACCCGCTCGACGGGGTCGGCTCCTGGAACCGCGTGTACGGCGGCGCCGGGTTCGTGCAGTACCAGCTCGTCGTCCCGGACGCGGCCGAGGACGCCCTGCCCGCGCTGTTCGAGCGCCTGGTCCGGGGCGGCCTGTCGTCCTTCCTCTCGGTGCTCAAGCGGTTCGGTCCGGCCAACCGGGGTCTGCTGTCCTTCCCGATGACCGGATGGACGCTCGCGATCGACGTGCCGACGTCGGCCGCGGTCGCCGCCGGCCCGCTGCTCGCCGAGCTCGACCGCGAGGTCGCCGACCTTGGCGGCCGCGTCTACCTGGCCAAGGACTCGCGGCTGGACCCCGAGGTCTTCGCCCTGATGTACCCGCGCCTCGAGGAGTTCCGCGAGGTCAAGGCCGCCCTGGACCCGGACGGGGTGTTCCAGTCGGACCTCGCCCGCCGGCTCCGGATCGTCGTCGAAGGAGAACAGTGATCAACTCAGTCGGTCAGCCGCAGACGGTGCTCTCGCTGGGCGGGACCAGCGACATCGCGCTCGCCACGGTCCGCGCCTGGGCGTCGCGGGGGAGCCTCAGGGTCGTGCTCGCGGCACGTCCGGGCCCGCGTCGTACGGCGGTCGCGGCGGCCCTGGTCGCCGAGGGGGTCGAGGTGGTGGAACTGGACTTCGACGCCGAGGACGTCGCCACCCACGCCGAGACCATCCGGCAGGCAGCGACGTACGGCGACATCGACGTCGCGCTGGTCGCGTTCGGCGTCCTGGGCGACGAGGAGCAGTCGTGGCAGGACCACACCACCGCGATGCACGTCGCGCGGGTCAACTACCTCGGCGCCGTGAGCGTCGGCGTCCTGCTCGCGCCGGTGCTGCGGAAGCAGGGGCACGGCGTCCTGGTCGCGCTGTCGTCGGTCGCGGGTGAGCGGGTCCGGCGCAGCAACTTCGTCTACGGCTCGACCAAGGCCGGCATGGACGGCTTCTACGTCGGGCTCGGCGAGGCGCTGCGCGGGTCGGGTGCCCGCGTGCTGGTCGTGCGTCCCGGGTTCGTGCACAGCAAGATGACCGAGGGTCGCGACCCGGCGCCGCTGTCGGTGACGTCCGAGCAGGTCGCCGCCGCGATCGTCACGGGTGTCTCCGACGGGTCCGACCTGATCTGGGTGCCCCGGCCGATGCGCGCGGTGATGTCGGGACTGCGGCACGTGCCGCGCCCGATCTTCCGCAGGCTGCCGCTCTAGAACAGGCCCTAGTAGGGCTCGGCCGCGTCGCGGTGGCCGAGGAACCGGGCGACCGGCCGCAGCCGCAGCCGCATCAAGGTCTTGACCACCACGTTGCGCAGGAACCAGGGGAGCTCACGCAGCATCCGGGCGGCGCTGCCGAGGCCCGGCCGGCCGACGGTGAAGACCGCGAGGCTGCCGACGCGGCGGTCGTAGACCAGCGGCTCGCGACGTGCGACGGCCCAGGCGAGCGCCAGGGTCACGCCGACCGAGGAGAAGGAGTCGTGCACCAGCACGCGGCTCCCCGGCGCCATCGTGCGTGCCCAACGGATGTCCTGGTAGGCGTGCACCGGGTCGTGGGCGCCGTCGACGTAGAGCAGGTCGACCGGTCGGTCGCCCCACGCGCGGCGGGCGGTCTCGCTCGGCTGCGGGATCGACTCGACGCGGTCGGCGACCCCGGCGTCGTCCACGTGGCGGGCGAAGGCGCGCGCGGCCAGGTCGCCGCCGTACTTCCCCCCGACGAAGGGATCGATGCTCACGACCGTGACGTCGGGGCGAGCGCCGGCCAGGACCACGGTCGAGCGGCCCTGGTGCGAGCCGATCTCGACGACGGTCGAGCCGGGCCGGAGCTGCGTGGCGGCGTCGAAGAGCGCGTGCGCCTGGTCGCGCGTCAGCCATCCGGGGATGGCGTCGGCGACGCCGAAGACGGCGGGAAAGGCGTCGGCGCCCACGATTGGTCCTAGGGTTCGGATCGCTGGTCCGCGACAGCATAGGGGAGTGAGGAGGCGGTGATGGCGGCACGTCGGCTGCACCCGCTGCTCCTCGACCTGTGGGTCGCGGCGCTCGCCCTGCTGCTGGTCCTGCCGGCGTACGCGCACGCCGGTCTCGGCCTCGCCGGCGACCTGGTCTTCTCCCCGCGCCAGCCGCTGACCCTGGACTCGCTGGGACTCGGCGACCGGCTGCCCCGCGCCGTACCGCTCGACGCCCTGCTCGGCCTGGCCGGCAGCGTCGTGCCGGGCGCCGTCCTCTTCCGGCTCGCCGTCGTCGCGGGCATCGCGCTGGCCGGGTCGGCCGTGCACCGTATCGTCGCCGGCGGCAGCACCGTCGCCCGGCTGGCCGCCGCGACCCTCGCGGTGTGGAACCCGTACGTCGTCGAGCGGCTCGCCCTGGGGCAGTGGGCACTCCTGCTCGGGTACGGCGCGACCTGCTGGGTCGTCCTCACCGTGGTCCGGTGGCGAGCCGCTCCGCCCAGCACGCCGTGGGCGCCGTGGGCGTGGGTCGGCCTGGCGTCCTTCACCCCGACCGGCGGCGCCATCGGCACCGTCGTCGCGGTCGTGCTCGGCGCCGGCCGGAGCACGCGGACCCGCCTGCTGCTCGTCGGCTGCCTGGCGCTCCAGCTGCCCTGGGTGCTGCCCTCGCTCCTGGGAGCCGGTGGGGGGACCGGTGACCCGACCGGCGTGGTCGCCTTCCGGGCCGGCCCGGACACGCCGGGCGGCACGCTCGTCAGCCTGCTCGGGCTGGGCGGGATCTGGGACCTCGAGAGCGTGCCGACCTCGCGCTCCTCGATGCTCGGCGTCCTGGCGGCGGTGCTCGCCGTGACCGCGGTCGTGCTGGCCTGGCGCCGGCTCCCGCCCGGCGTCGGCCGGTTGCTGCCGATCGCCCTCGGCGGCCTGCTGCTCGCCTGGGCGGCCCGGCTGCCCGGGCTCGACGAGGTCGTCCGGTGGGTCGTGACCGACGTGCCGGGCGGCGGCTTGGTCCGGGACTCGCAGAAGTGGGTGCTCCCGTGGGTGGTCCTGGTCGCCGTGTCTTTCGGCGTCCTGGTCGACCGGGTGCGTGAGCTGGTCGCCCGGCGCGACGCAGGTCTCGCAGCCGTCGCTGGGATCGTCGGCGTCGTGCTGCCGTTGGTGCTGCTGCCCGACGCCGCGTCGACGACCTGGCCGACGACGACCCCGGTCACCTATCCGCGCGACTTCGACACCGTCCGCAGCGAGCTCGCCGACGACCCCGACCACGGTGCGATGCTGCTCCTGCCCTGGCGCGCCTACCGGGCGTTCGAGTGGGGTGGCGATCGGACGGCGAACGACCCGGCGTACGCCTGGTTCGACGTGCCCCTCATCGGCTCGACGGCGCTGCCCGTGGGGGACCAGGTCGTGGGCGAGGACGATCCCGATCTCGCCGCCGACGTCGCGGCCGCGCTGGACGGGGCGGACCGGGCGGCGGCGCTGGCCGACCTCGGCGTCGGCTGGGTGCTGGTCTACCCCGACGACCCGGATGCGCCCGACGTCGACCTCGATGGTCTGGACCTGGTCGTCGACGGTGGCGACCTCCAGCTGTGGCGGGTGCCGGGCGCGGTGGCGGACCGCGACGGCGTGAGCGCGTGGGTCGTCATCCTGGTCGTCGGTGTGGACGTGGCCGTCCTGTTGTTCTGGATCTTTGCGTGCGTGTCCGCACTATGGCGTCGATCACCTGATAGCCTTCCCGCGTTCCGGACTGATCGGGACGAGTGGGCCTAGGGAGGGCAGTGTCGATGGTGGGTTTCTTCGGTAGCGGTTGGCTGGTCACGTTCGTGGGCCCGGTCGTGGCCGGTGGCCTCCTCGCGTTCCTCGCCTCGTTCGGCGTGGTCTACAGTCAGACCTCGGCGCCGTCGACCAACCCGGCCGACAAGGCGATCCTCACCTACGGCACGAACTGAGCCGTCCGGTCCTCGACCTCAGGGTCGGACCACGCGCCCGAGCACGTCGCTGAACGCGGCGGCCGAGTCGTCCCAGCTGTAGGCCGCTGCGTGCCGCCGCGCGTCGCGTGACATCGCCGCGAGGCGCTCCGGGTCCGCCAGCAGGTCGCGCACCGCAGCGGTCATCGCCGGCCGGTCCGCCACCAGCAGCCCCGTGCGGCCGTCGACGATGGCCTCGGTGACCCCGCCGGCCGACCGGTAGGCGATCGTCGGCGTCCCCTGGACGCCGGCCTCGACGATGCTCAGGCCCCACCCCTCGCGGGTCGAGGGCAGCAGCGCGATCCAGGCCCGCCCGAGCAGGGCGTCGCGCTCGGCGTCGGGCACGTGCCCGTGCCAGGTGACGAGGTCGGCGACGCCGACCTGCGCGGCGTACGCCGTGAGCTGGTCGGCCCACCAGCCGTCCCCGATGACGTCCAGGCGCAGGTCGGGGTGGTCGGCGCGCAGGTCGGCCAGCGTCTCGAAGGCGTGCTCGATCTGCTTGTGCGGGACCAGGCGGGCCAGCACGCACAGCAGGGGCGTCGGCGACGTCTCGCTCGCGACGGGGAACGAGCCGGTGCCGTTGTGCACCACGGTCACGTCCTCGATCCCGAGGGCGAGGAGGTCGTGGCGCGAGGGCTCCGAGACGGTCACCATCGGGACGTGGCGGTAGAGCGCCGGTGTCACCGCGGACTCCACCCACCAGCCGACCCGGCCCTTGAGGCCGGGGTAGATGAGCGACCACTGGCTCTGGTGGAGGTGGTGGACGACGGCCAGCAGGCCACGCCGACGCACCAGGCGGGCGCCGAACGGCAGGCCGTTGATGACCTCGACGACCGCCTCCGAGCGGCGGCCCTCGCGGGAGAGCAGGTAGGCCAGGCCGTGCAGGTAGACCGTCAGCCGGCCGCCGCGGCGCCGGATCAGCACGCCGTCCCTGGTCGACCGGGCGGTGGAGCCCGCGGGACGGGAGGTCACCAGGGTCACCCGGTGCCCCGCCGCCACGAGCCGGCGGCTGATCTCGTGGACGAACACCTCCGAGCCGCCGGCGTCGGGGTGCTCCGCGTCGCGCCAGGAGAGGACGGTGACCTGCACGTGCGCGTCAGTCGGAGGGCAGGTCGACGCCCGCGGCCCGGGCGACCCGCTGGCACAGGGGGAGCGGCAGCGTCGTGGCCGGCGTGACGACGATGCCGCGCTCGGCCTGCTCCGCGTCCGATGACTGCGGCGTGAGCTCCAGGAAGCTGTGCTGCATCACCCAGTCGTCGCTCCAGGACGTGGTCGCCAGGTAGCCGGCGAACCCACCGGGCTCCGAGCTGATCTCGCTGTACCCGATCTCGGACAGGTTGCGGGCGCCGACCCGGACGGTCGTGCCGGGCACGAGGTCGAACGGCTGCGCGGCGTACGACCCGCCGGAGTTCGTGATGTCGATGCGACCCTGGGTCCCGCCGAGGTAGTCCTCGATGACCTCGAAGCTCACGGTCGTGCCGTCGTCGGCCGACGACTGCATGATCGGGTAGCGACCGGGCTCGGGCTTCGACCCGATCCGGATGTCGACGGCGGTGTCGCGCTCCTGCACGAGCACCCACGGCTCGCTGGTCTCGCCCGTGTTGAGGTAGAGCGCGTCGCAGTCGCCACGGATCCAGAGGTCGTCGGCGCTGCCTCCGCTCGGCAGCCCGGGGTCGGCGTGCACGAGCCGGGCGAAGCCTGACGTGCCCCCGCTGAGGTCGACCTGGTGGCCGACGTAGTGCTCCAGGGGCGCACCGCGGTAGGTGATCGCCGTCGTGTAGTTGGCGGTCGCCGCGTTGCTCGCGGCGCCGAAGAGCGTGAGGGCGAGGGCGAGGCCGACGACCCCGACCTTGCCGCCGCGAGGCCACCGCGCCGCCCAGCCGCCGACCGCCTGGGCGCCCACGCAGCCGCCGACGACCAGGATCGGGATGAACTCGCTGGTGTAGCGGTAGGCGACGTACCCGTAGAGCATCACGCCGGCGGTGACGAGGAGGGCGCCGACCCAGATCAGCCGGACGGCGCGGGCCTCCTGGCTGGGCAGGCGGCGGAACAGCATCGGGATGCTGACCAGCGTGAGCAGCAGCGGGAACAGCATGAACGCCGTGACGCTGCCGGTCCGGTAGCTCTGGTCGAGCACCGCGCCGTACCCCTGGGCCGGCTCGGCCGGGAACGAGATCCACGGGAAGTAGTCCGTGAACCGGATGCCGGCCGGGTTGAAGTAGTTGGCCAGCGACGACGGGAAGAACTGGAAGCCGACCAGCGAGCCGCCGTTGGCCTCCAGCGCCTCGCGGCGGTGCGAGTTGAGCTGGGTCCACTCCTGGGACTCGAGCGGGAAGAGGAACGGGTGCCGGAAGCGGATGTAGTTGACCGTGACGGCCGCGAGGAAGGGGACCAGGGCCGCGGCGAGCACGGCCAGAGCGGCCCGGCGGCGCCCGGGGTGCAGCCGGCCGCTCAGCATCCACACCGCCAGCCCGACAGCCGCGATCGTGGTCGCCCACCCGCCCGTGGTGCGGGTCAGGGCGGAGATCGCCAGGAAGAGGAAGAGCCACGCGATCGCCGACCGGCTCGGCTCCCGTGCGACGCGCAGGATCCAGTAGAGGCTGCCGACCACCGCGGCCATCGACCACAGGTAGACCTCGTGGTAGACCCACGGCAGCGACGCGTCGAAGGCGACGACGCTGCCGCCGGTGATCGAGGCGAGGAAGAGCCCCGCGACGACCGCCTCCGTGCGGGACAGCTCCTGGGGGCGGCCCATCGACCGGCGTACCAGCCAGAACAGCTTGGCCAGCATGACGGCGAAGATGATCCAGGCGATCCCCATCGAGATCAGCGAGAGCTTGCCGTCGAAGTCCGTGGTGACGACCTGGACGGGCATGCGGAGCAGCGCGGGGAAGATGCCGTAGTACATGTAGGAGTGACCGCGGACGTTGAACGCCTCGATGCCGAGCTGGTCGGCGGGGACCCACAGGTGACCGTGCCGCAGTGCCTCGGCCTGGATGTCGAAGAAGTTCGACGCGAACCCGAGCCCGTTCGCCTGGCGCTGGAGGTTCGTCGAGAAGTCGAGCAGCAGGACGTAGAAGACGATGGCTCCCGACCCGAGACCGAGGCCGGTCGCCCAGGCGGCGCGACGCCGGCTGCGCGGGTCCAGACCCGGTGCGGAGGTCGCCTGGGTCGGGCGACCCGGCGCGGGGCGCGCGGTGTTCAGCGTCGTCACGAAGTGTCTCTCGTCAGGGTGCGGCCGGCTCTGGCGAACGCCGCTGCCGGGGTGGGGATCCGGCACATGATAGGCACCTCAGAGGCAGAAAAACCGAAGCTGCGCGTTGTCCCTACGCGCCAGTCACATTGGTGTACTCTCCGTCACACTTGTTGGTGGGGAGCCTGGGAGGGGCGCTGCGTGCGTAAGACGCTTACTGCTGTTCTGATTCTATTGGGAGCCTTCTTCCTGATCATGGCAGCCATGCTCAAGTTCTACGTGGGACCGGGCCTGCTGAAGACGCCGCTGAACGTCGACACGACGACTCTTCTGGACGGTACAGCCACGCTGGGTGCCGACCCGTCGTTCCCGGTGAAGGCGACCAGCATCACCCGCGCTGACTCGGACAAGTCCGACAGCAAGGTGATCGTGTGGGCGAACTCGTCGTGTGTCGTCAAGGACGTCGACGACCCGCCGAACTGCGTGGACGCGGACGACCCGCAGCAGCGACTGCTGACGGCGTCGACGGACACGTTCGCGACGGACCGGGTCACGGCGCTCGCCGTCAACGACCGCAAGTACATCGGCGCCGACGCCACGCCGAAGGAGGGACTGGTCAACAAGTTCCCCTTCGAGACGAAGAAGCAGACCTACCCCTACTGGGACGACACCTCGGGCAAGGCGGAGAACGCCGTCTACCAGGGTGAGACCACGATCGACGGCGTGAAGACCTACCACTTCCAGGTGGTCATCACCGACGTGCCGGCCGAGCTCACCGATGGTGTCGAGGGCACCTACTCGAACACGATCGACATCTACGTGGAGCCGCTCACCGGCGACATCCTCAACCAGACGCAGGAGATGAACCAGGTCACCGACGACGGTGCCAACTTCCTGACGCTGAGCCTGGGCTTCACCGACGCCCAGATCAAGGACAGCGCGAGCGGCTCGCAGGACAACCTGGACAAGCTCAAGCTGATCCGCACCACGCTGCCGATCGTCTCGCTGATCGTCGGCCTGCTCGCCCTGATCGGCGGCATCATCCTGCTCCGCACGGGCCTCAACCGGCCCGAGGACACGGAGGCGGCGCCGGCCAGGGAGTCGGAGACCGTCTGACGCTCCACACCGCACGAGCTGCGTTCGGCCCCGGGACATCGTCCCGGGGCCGAGCTCATTTCCCCGGACGTCAGGTCAAGGACCCCGACCGTCGAGCCGGCGCCAGTTGTCCACGGCGCAGAAACTGGCGCCGGGTCGACTGAAAACTGGCGCCGGGTGGGCTGAAAACTGGCGCCGGGTCGCGTCTAGTCGTCGCGGCCGAGGCCGGCGACCCGCTCGCAGACCGCCGGGGCGGGCCCCCAGCCGGCCAGCAGGGTGAGCCCCAGCTCGTCGGCATCCAAGGGCGCCGAGAGCACCGGCACGAGTCGGACCGGTCGGTAGTACCAGTCGGCGTCGTGGTCGACCGAGAGCAGCGCGCCCACCTGGGTCCCCGGGTCCGTGTAGACCCGGAAGTACTCGAGAGCGGTGTCGTTCTCGATCCGGATCGACAGCCGGCCCTGCGACCGGTCGTGCCAGGGCCCGTCGATGTCGGGTTCGTCGGGACGGGACAGGATGACGCGGATCTGGCCGCGCGAGCTCGACTCGAGCGAGATCCAGGCGCCGTTGGTCAGGTCGACGAGGCGGATCCTGCCCGAGGCCGGCGCACCCGTGGGGTCGATCACGAAGTTGAGGTCGCGGGCGGCGACGGTCGCCCACGGGCGGTACGCGTCGCCGGTGTTCAGGTAGAGGGACGCGCAGTCGTCGAGAACGAGGAGCTCGTCGGTCGGCCCGTCGGCCGGGATGTCGGTGTCGTGGTGGACCATCTCGCCGAGGGATCCGCCGCTCAGGGTCGCCTGGAGGTCGACGTAGCGGACCAGGTCGTCGCCGGCCGCCGCTACGGCGGCGGTCGCGTAGCCGACCGCGAGGTGTGCGGCGATCGCGAACGCGGTCGCCGCGGTACCGGCGGCCAAGAGCACCTTTGCCGCCGTCGTTCGCCCGGTCGCCCAGCGGCAGACGACCGCCGTTCCGATCGCGCCGCCGATCACCAGGGCCGGCACGAAGTCGGTGACGTAGCGGAACGAGTAGTAGCCATAGGCCATCACACCGCCGCTGAGCAGCACGCCCGCGGCGAGCGGGAAGAGCAGCACGCGCTCCTCGGCGCGGGTACGCCGCCGCAGCAGCGCGACCGTCGCGAGGACGGTGAGCAGCAGGAGGAGGGACATGAACATCGTGACGCTGCCGGTGCGGTAGGACTGGTCGATCACGACGTCGCCGTACGCGCGGGCCGGGTCGGCCGGCAGCGTGATCCACGGGAACCACGGGACGAACCGGATGCCGAGGCCGAAGTAGGCCACCAGGCTGGTCGGGAAGAACTGGACGCCGGTCAGACTGCCGCCGTTGGCGGCGAGCGCTTCGCGTCGGTGCTCGTTGACCGTCGTCCAGACCTGGTCGGTCAGGGGGTGCATGTAGACGCTGTCGAACTTGAGCTCGCTGATCGCGACCCCGACGAGGAGCGGGAGCACTCCGGCCAGCGCGAGCTGCCACCAGATCCTGCGGTCGATGGCCCGGGCCCGCCCCGAGGCCACGTACACCGCGATCGCGATCGCCGTGAGGCCGGCGGCGATGCCCTCGGTGGGTCGGGTGAGGACGCAGAGCAGGACGAGGGCGCCGAGCCACCGGACCGACAGGTGCTCGCCGTCGTGGAGGACGCGCACCATCCAGTACATCGCCCCCACGGCGGCCGCTGCCGCCCAGACGTACGCCTCGTGGTAGACCCAGGGGAGTGAGGCGTCGTAGGTGAGCGTCGTGCCGCCGGTGGCCGCGGCGAGGAACACGGCGGCGAACGCCGCGTCCTTCCGTCCGGGTGTCTCGCGCTGGGTGACGATCCGCATGACCAGCCACAGCAGGCGGGTCGTCATCGTCGCGAAGAGGATCCAGGCGAGCGCCATCGACACCAGGCTGAGTCGGCCGTCGAAGTCGTGGGTGACCATCTGCACCGGCATCCTCAGCAGCGCCGGGAACATCGGGAAGTACATGTAGGTGTGACCGTCGTGGACGATCCCCTCGATGCTCAGGCTGCCCGTGGGCACGCTCAGGTGGCCGTTCAGCAGGGCCGTGGCCTGGATGTCGTAGAGGTTCGACCAGTAGCCGGGGTCGCTGGCGGTCCGGCCGAGGTCACGGGAGTAGTTGAGCAGGCTGAGGAAGAACGCGAGGCCCCCGATACCGAGGCCGACGACGGTCCCGAGGGTGGTGGTGCTGACGCGCCGGAAACCGGCTGCGGTCACGCGCGCTCCAGCCGGTAGAGCCACTGGTAGGTGAACAGCTGCGGCCAGAGCCGCATCATGTTGTGGTCCACGGACGTCGCGGTCGCCGCGGCCCGCTCGTGGCTCGCGCCGAGCGCGTGGAACGGCGTGCCGACGGCGGCCCGGTCGATGATCCGCATGCCGCAGGCGTCGAACATCCGCTCGACGCTCTTGCGGGTGAAGAACCGGACGTGGCCACGGTCGAGCGGCCCACGCTGGTCGTAGTCGAACCGGCCCAGGGTGATCCGGCCGCGCGGGTACCAGTGGTTGAAGTTCGGCACCGACACCAGGATCTCGCCGTCCTCGGTCATGTGGTCGCGCAGGTCGGTGAGCAGCTCGTGCGGCTCGAGGACGTGCTCGAGGATGTCACCGGCGACGACGTAGTCGAAGTCGCGCGGGACCGAGCTCGGCAGCGGCTGGTTGAGGTCCGCCTCGAGGAACTCGTGCACGCGGCCCGCGAGCCCGTCGTGCTTGGTCTTGTCGATGCCGACGACGTGGTGGCCCATCGCGACCACGTGGGCGGCGAAGCGGCCGTCGAAGCAGCCGGCGTCGAGGACCCGGCCGCGCGGCTTGGCGTCGAGCCAGTTGAGAAGCACGCCGTGGGAGCCGTGCACGGTCTTGAGGGCGTAGTGGTCGGGCTCCGCCTCGGTGACGCCGCCGCCGAAGCCGCGCTGGTGCGCCCAGTGGCGTACGACGTCCGTCGTGACGTCCTTGGCGTACTTGACCCCGTCGACGTAGCAGATCTCGTCACCGTAGTACGTCGGGATCGGGCACTCCGCGATGCGCTTCTTGGCGCTCGCGAGGCCGAGGATGATCTCGGTGTCGAAGTCGAACCCGTCGGAGTAGGTGTCGAGGGGCAGCTCGGCGAGGGCGTCCACGCGGTAGGCCCGGTAGCCGCTGTGCCACTCGCTCAGCTCGAGCCCGGTCAGCTGGTTCTGGAACTGGGTGAGGATCTTGTTGCCGACGTACTTGTAGAGCGGCATGCCGCCCTTGAGCGCCTGGCGCGGCTCCATCATGCGCGAGCCGAAGGACGCGTCCGCGTCGCCGGAGACCAGCGGGGCGACGATGTCCTCGATCACCTCGGGGGCGTACTGGCCGTCGCCGTGGAGGAGCACCACGATGTCCAGCCCGTGCTCGATCGCCCAGCGGTAGCCGGCCTTCTGGTTGCCGCCGTAGCCGAGGTTGGTCTCGTGGCGCACGACGGTCAGCGGCCACTGCGTCCGGCTGCGGAAGTCGACCGCCACCTCGTAGGTGTCGTCGTTGCTCGCGTCGTCACACACCAGGATGTGGTCGAGCGTCTCGACGAAGGAGTCAGGGAGCCGCCCGAGCGTCTTCGCGACGGTGGCCGAGGCGTTGTACGCCACGACCAGGATGCCGATCCGCGGGTGGACCGCGGCCTCGGCGGACGTGCTCGGTTGGCTGCTCAACAGGTGGCTCCCTCTCCTGTCGCCGGTCTGGGACCACCGGCGAACTCCCCAAAGTCCCGCTGAGTGTAAGGCACACCACATCGCGATGTTGGCACTTAGGATGTGCGCCATGACCGACCCGGCTGTGCTGAATCTCGACGCCCTCCGCGCGCGCCTTCCCGAGCTGAAGGAGCAGTATGCGACGGGCCACCCGTTCCCCCACATCGTGATCGACGACGTGCTCACCGACGAGGCGTTCGCGGTGGCCGTCAAGGAGTTCCCGGGGATCGACGACGAGTTCTGGCGCGGCTACCTGCACGTCAACGAGGCGAAGTACTGCAACATCTACCCGGACACCTGGAGCCCGGCGCTCCAGGACATCGCCCGGGCGCTGACGTCCCCGGAGCTGGTCGGCTTCCTCGACGAGCTCACCGGCATCGACAACCTGATCCCGGACTGGACCATGGACGGCGGCGGTCTGCACCAGACCCTGCGCGGCGGGCACCTCAACATCCACACCGACTTCTCCACCCACCACACCCACGAGAACTGGGCGCGGCGGGTCAACATCCTGCTCTACCTCAACGACGAGTGGGACGAGTCGTGGGGCGGCAAGCTGGAGCTCTGGGACGAGGACATGACGGCCTGCCAGGCCACGGTGACCCCCAAGGGCAACCGGATGCTGGTCTTCACCACGGACGAGCGCAGCTTCCACGGCCACCCGGACGGCCTCGAGTGCCCGGACGACGTGGCCCGGCGCAGCATGGCGCTCTACTACTTCACCGAGGAGGAGAGCACCGTCCGGCGCTCGACGTACTACCGGGCCCGCCCGGAGGACGGCGCGCGCAAGTACATCATCGCCGCGGACCGCAAGGCGGTCGACCTCTACGACCGCGCCAAGCGCCGCCTCGGGCTCTCGGACGAGACCACGCAGCGCTTCCTCGAGCGCCTGCACCGCCTGCGCGGCAAGTCGCCCAAGTCGGACTAGCCGACCCGCGTCTTCTCGCGCTTCGGCGCGGGCGCCCAGATCACCCGAGCCCACGCACCGGGCCGGGCGGCTCCACGCTCGCGCGCGTAGGTCACCAGCCCGCGCGACCTCGCCTCCTGCCACCACGAGGCGGCGAGCACGCCCGAGATGGGCTGCTCGATCAGCCGCTCGCACACCCGCGAGATCGCCCAGGTGGCGGCCAGGGCGACCAGGACGCTCCAACCCCACCAGGACCAGTGCTCGGTGTGACGGTGGACGAAGTGGAAGATCGGCAGGTGCCACACGTAGAGCACCAGCGACATAGCGCCGAGGCGCACCAGCACGGGGTGGCTCATCAGGCGGAAGCGGGACGGGGCGGGGTCGTGCTGCGTCATCGCGACCGAGACGACGTACACGGCGACCAGAATCTCGAGGAACGTCCCACCCCAGCCCATGTAGCCGTCGTCGGTGTCGCACCACATGAGGGTCGGGAGCATCAGGACCAGGCTCACGGGCCCGATCCAGCGGTAGGCGGGCTGGTTGCGCGGCAGATAGGTGACGACCGCGGCAGCGAGCGCGCCGATGATGAACGCGTCCATCCGTACGCTCGTGCGGTTGAGCACCGTCCAGATGACCTCCGTGTTGTAGGCGTGGAAGCGCCACCACACGAGGAGGAGGAAGAGGCCGGCCAGGCTGAGCGCGAGACCGAGCGGGCGTCGTCGGAGCAGGTAGGCCAGGAGGGCGAAGCAGACGAACGCCTGCATGTCCACTGACAGGTACCAGAGGTGGCCGAGGTCCGCCCGGGTCTGCAGGAAGGAGTCCTGGACGTACCAGTTGTACGTGTAGGTGATCGAGTGCAGGAGCGTCGAGCGGTTGGTGTCCTTCGAGGCCGTGTCGGTGTCGTCGATGGCGGCGACGACCATGAGGGCGACGAGCATCGCGATCAGGGCGGGGGCCACCCGGATGACGCGGCGCGCCAGGGAGATGACGGGCTGCATCCGGGGCAGGCCGCTGGGATGCGCGAGCCCGCGGTAGGAGACGAACCCGGAGACGACCAGGAAGACCGTCACCGCCGAGTTGCCGCTGCGGAAGAGTGGGCGGACCCACTCGTGGGTGTCGATGAAATCCATCGGCCACAGCACCCAGCCGTGGGACAGGACCACGAGCACGATGGCGATGCCGCGCAGCCCGTCGAGCTCGCGGAGGCGACGACGGCTCTCCACCGCTGATTCGGACATGCGGTGAAGTGTAAGCAGCAGCTTCGCCGTCGGCGGCGATAACTCCGGCTAGGGTGTCGGCGCTGCTGTCGACAGGGTGGGACGCAATGACTGAGACCAGGGACTCGGCGCCCTCCAGGCGCGCCGAGCGCGTGCCGTCGCGACTGGACGGTCGGCTCCCGGAGATCGTCCTCGTGATCGGGCTGGTGCTCCAGCTCGGTCTTGCCCTCTGGTTCGTGCGTGGCATGTGGTTCGACCTCGACGCCTGGGGCTACCTGGTCGAGCAGCCGGCGATCCCGGGAGTCGTCGACCGGCTGCTGGACGCCCATGCGGGTCACTGGTCGACGATCACCTATCTCTGGTACCAGCTGCTGTTCGCCGTGGTCGGCATGCACAGCTACTGGCCCTACGTGCTCGCCACCGTCTTCCTCCACCTCGCGATCTGCGTGGTCATGTGGTGGCTGCTGGTCCGGCTGGGCTGCTCCCGGTGGCTCGCCACCGGCACGGTGTGGCTCATCATCTTCCTCGGTGCGGGCGCCCAGGGGTTCCTGTGGGACGCCGCCATGCCGCCGGCGCTGTCGACGCTCCTGGGTCTTCTCGCGCTCGCCGTCGTCCTGACACGCGGCGACCGCAGGTCGAGCCGCGTCGTGGGGGCAGTGCTGATCCTGCTGTCGGTGATGACCTCGGGCGTCGGCGTGGCGGCAGGCTGCCTCGTCGGCGTCTACCTCGCGCTCGAGGGCCGGATCAGGACCGCCGTGTGGGTCGTCGGGCCCTCCGCGGTCGCCTTCGTGGTCTGGTACGCCGTCTACGGCCGTGGCGACGCCGTCCCCACCGCGCACTGGAACTACGCCCGGTTGCCGGAGTTCGTCTGGACCGGTCTGACCTCCGCCTTCGGGCAGGCCACCGCCATCCCGAACGCGGGCGCGCTGCTGCTGCTCGGGGTTGTCGGGACCACCGTGTTCGCGCCGCGGATCCCGTTACAGCTGCGGAACTTCGCGATCGCGGGCATCGTGGCGGCAGTCCTCCATATGACCCTGACCGGCGTGGCGCGGATCGGGTTCGGGATCGAGACCGCGAGCTCCAGCCGCTACCTCTACCTCGTGCTGGTCCTCGCCGCTCCGGCGATCGCGGGCTGTCTGATCGCCGTGGCGGGGCTCCCTCTCCAAGTGCCGCCGCTCGTCGCCGTCCTCGCGGTCGGCGCCCTGCTCGTCGCCTACACGGTGACGGCTATCTTCCAGCAGCAGGACTTCACCGGCCGTCAGGGGGGTTACGGCGGGGTGTGGAAGCACTGGGTGGCCGGGACGCTCGCGGCGACCGCCGAGGGCGAGAAGATCCTGACGCCTGGACCGGCCGACCCGCTGGCGGGCGGCAGCGACTTCCGTCTGCTGCAGTCGCCGCGGTTCGAGGACGCCGTGCCGATGAGCGCGCGCACCGCCCAGGCGCGACTGGACGCCGAGAGCGAGTTCTTCGTGGGAGTCGGTCCGGACACCTACGACCTCTTCCAGCCGGCCGACATCACCTTCACCGGCGGGTTCGTCGGAGACTTCAAGCCCGGCGCCACCTGCAACACCTACCCGGCCGTCGCGTTCGCCCCGAGCCTGGAGCTCGCGCTGGGGGAGAAGGGCAACGAGATCGGCGTGCGGAGCGACAGCACCGAGGTCACGACCCAGGTCCGGCGCGACGGCGTGCTCGGCCGGAAGCGGATCTGGGAGGTCGAGCCGGGGGACATCCACATCGCCAGCACGGCGAAGGACGCGGACCTCCTCGTCACCTTCAACCATGGTGGCGACTTCACGCTCTGCACCAACTGACACCGCGCCGCCCTACGATAACCGACATGCTCAGCGACGAGCGGACCGCGTGGTTCGCCGAGACCTTCGACGCCCTGACCGCCAACATCGAGCTGGCCGTCCTGGGCAAGCAACGGGTCATCCGCCTGGTGCTCACCAGCCTGGTCTCCGAGGGCCACCTGCTGCTCGAGGACTACCCGGGGACGGGCAAGACGATGCTGGCGCGGGCGCTCGCCGCCACGCTCGAGGGGTCGCACGCACGGATCCAGTTCACCCCGGACCTGCTGCCCAGCGACGTCACCGGCGTGACCGTGTACGAGCAGAAGCAGGGCACCTTCGAGTTCCACCCGGGCCCGATCTTCCACGCGATCGTCCTGGCCGACGAGATCAACCGGGCCTCGCCGAAGACCCAGTCGGCGCTCCTCGAGGTGATGGAGGAGGGGCACGTCACCGTCGACGGCGTCACCCACGACGTGCCGAAGCCGTTCATGGTGATCGCGACGCAGAACCCCGTGGAGCAGGCCGGCACCTACCGGCTGCCCGAGGCGCAGCTGGACCGGTTCCTGATGAAGACCTCGCTCGGCTACCCCGACGCCGCCGCGACCGAGGAGCTGCTCGCGGGCTCGCGGATCCGCGACCGCGTCGACCTGGTGAAGCCGGTCATGGCCATCGAGAGGATCGACGAGATGAGCCGGATCGCCGACGACGTGTACGTCGACGGGGCGATCATCACCTACGTCCGGCAGCTCGCCGAGAAGTCCCGCGAGCTCCCGCACGTCCGGCTCGGGCTCTCGCCGCGCGGCTGCCTGGCGCTGATCCGGGTCACCAAGACCTGGGCCGCGTCGCAGGGCCGAGCGCACGTCGTACCGCACGACGTCTTCGAGCTCGCCCACCCCGTGCTGAGCCACCGCATCATCCTCGACGGCGAGGCGCAGTTCCGGGGGATCGGCATCGACCAGGTCGTCAACGAGCTGATGGTGAGCGTCCCGGCGCCGACCCTGCGGGCCTGACGTCGGCCCGGTCATGCGTCGCCTCCTCTCCTGGCTCACCCCCACCGGCCGCTGGTTCCTGACCCTCGGCTTCGGCTGCTACCTGCTGGACTCGCTCGGTCAGTGGCCGGTCTTCCAGATGATGTGGGTGTCACTGCTGGTCGCGGCCGTCGTCTCGATCGGGGCCGCGCTGGTCCCGGTCCGCCCCGAGTGCGACCTGGTCGTCTCGCCGGCGCGCACCGTCGTCGGCGACTCCGCCGAGGTGACCCTCCGGGCCAGGAGGCGCCGCCGACGCCTGCTGCCGTCCACCGGGTCGATCCTCGAGCTGACGGCGGGCACTGAGCGGCACCTGCTGCGGCTGCCCCGGTTGCGGCGCGACGCCGAGGTCGGGGCCAGCGTCACGGTCGTCGCCCGACGGCGCGGCGTGATCCCGGTCGGCCCGCTGCTCGGCCGGCGCCAGGACCCGCTGGCCCTGGTGCGCTGGAACGAGACCTGGTCGGACGCCTCGGAGCTGCTCGTGCTCCCGCGGATGGTGGCGGTGGACTCGTTGGTCGGTGGCGCCGTCCGCGACCAGGAGGGCATCCCGAGCGACGAGATCTCGATGAGCGACCTGGCCTTCCACGCGCTGCGTGAGTACGTGCCAGGCGACGAGCTCCGCCATGTCCACTGGCGCTCGTCGGCCAAGGCTGCGCGGCTCCAGATCCGGCAGTACCACGACACCCGGCGCAGCCACCTGACGCTGGTCCTCGACACCGCATCGTCGTCGTACGCCGACCCCGAGGACTTCGAGACGGCCGTCTCGGCGGCCGCGTCCATCGCCGCGCGCGCGGACCGCGACGGCGTCGACCTGTCGCTGCTCTGCGGTGAGCACACCGTGATCGACCGTGGCCTGGACGCGGTCCTGGACGTCTGCTGCCGGATCGAGCTCGGCGACACGGCATCGGTCGCCCGGGCCGGGCAGGACGTGCTGCGGCACGTGCCGGAGACCAGCTGGCTGGTGCTGCTGACGGGCAGCGCGACCTCGCCGGAGGTGCTGGGCGGCGTACGCCGCGACGTGCCTGCGGAGGTGTCGGTGCTCGTGATCGCAACCGACGGTGCACTGCCGACGGGGGTGGCCGACCTGGCACCGGGTCTGCGGCTCCTCCAGCTGCGCTCGCTCGGTGAGCTGGCCGGGGCGATGACCGCAGCCTCGCCGCGGGTGTTCACGTGAGCGCGCCGACCCGGCCGGTCTCGCCGCTGCTCGACCTGGTCGCCATCGTGGTGCTGGTCGCGATCGCGACCCTGGGGCTCGCGTCGACGTTCCTGGGCTGGGGCTACTTCGGCCTCGCCGTGCTCGGTGCGGTGCTGGGCATCGTCGTGGTGGCGTCGACCCTGCGCCTGCCCGGCGTGATCCTGGTCGCCGCGCTGCCGATCGTCGCCGTGCTCATCGGCGGACCGATCGCGATGCGCGAGCCCGGCGTGGAGGGCACGCTCCCGAACCTCGGCAACCCGGCGGAGGTGATGACCGGGTCGATCACCGGCTGGTACGAGCTGCTGACCACGCTTCCGTTCCTCGACCTCGAGGGCCCGCCCGCGCTGGTGCCCTTCCTCCTCGGCTATCTCGGCGCCGCCGTCGCCGCGGCGTTCGCCATCCGCGGCCGCAGCGTCGGCCTGCCGCTCGTGCCGCTGGTCGCGACCCTCGTCGTGGTCCTGCTGCTGCGCCGTCCGTACGACGAGGAGATCGGCTGGTACCCGGTCGCCTTCGCCGTCCTCATGATCTGCTGGCTGGTCGTGCGCGGCATGCGCCAGCAGGCCGGCGCGATCCCGGTCCGCGGGGGCAACACCGGTCGTCTGGTGCGGGTGGTGACCGCGGCCGCCGTCCTGCTGACCGGACTGGGCATCGGCACCTGGGTGACCTCGGGTCGACCGCCGTCGGCCGGGACGGCGCTGCGCGGCCAGATCGAGACCGTCCCCGACCTCTCCCAGCTCGACTCGCCGCTGCGGCGCTTCCGGACCTTCACCAAGCAGTCCGAGACCGGCAGCGACAACGTCCACGACAAGGTGCTGCTCACGGTGACCGGCGCCCCGGCTGGGGCGCTGCTCCGGTTCGTGACGCTCGACAGCTACGACGGCGACCAGTGGGTGCCGGCGAACGACACGATCGCCGACACCTCCGACGACTCCTTCCTGCGGATGGACTCGGAGGTCGACAACCCGACCGTCGGCACGCCCGCGCAGGTGCAGGTCGCCATCTCGAAGAACTACCGCAGCGTCTGGATCCCGACGTACGGCTCGCTGACGTCGTTGCACTTCCTGCTGGGCGAGTCCCAGGCCCGTCGCGACCAGGTCCGCTACGACCTGCCGACCTCGACGGCGCTCCTGGCGGGCGAGGTCGGGGACGACGACGACTACGAGTTCACCTCGATCGTGCCCGACGACCGGCTCACCAAGCGGATGCGTCCGTGGCGCGACGGCATCATGCACGTCGCCGGCATCCGCCGCGTCGACCCGCTGGTGCGCCCCGTGCTCGCGAGCCCGGCGTCGCGGATGGAGAAGCTCTTCGTCATGGCGCACTACCTGCGCGACGTGGGCCGGTTCAGCAGCGGCGGCGAGCCGGGGGAGTCGATGTACACCTCCGGCCACGACCTCAAGCGGCTGACCAAGGGGTTCCTGCTGGCGCCGCGCCCGGTCGGCGACGACGAGCAGTACGCCGCCGCGATGGCCATCATCGCCAACCGGCTGGGCATCCCCGCACGGGTCGTCGTCGGTGCGGTCGTGCCCCCGGGCGGGAAGGTGCGCGGCCGCAACGTGCACACGTGGGTGGAGGTCCGGATCAGCGACGGCTCGTGGCGCACGCTCTACACCGACGAGTTCATGGGCGACAAGCCGCCGCAGCCGCAGATGGAGCCGGCCGATCCTCCGACCACCGGCACCGTGAAGAACCCGCCCCGGCAGGAGGAGGTCACGCCGACCGAGGTGAAGGTGCGCGACCAGCTCGAGGAGCAGGACGAGGCCGCGCGCCGTGGCTCCGCGGTGCGGTGGGCTCCCTGGCTGCTCCTCCTACTGCTGGTCCTCGTGGTCCCGCTCGTCAAGCTCCTCGTCCGCGGTCGTCGACGGCTGCTGGGCCGGCCCTCGCAACGGCTCGCCGGGGCCTGGGAGGACCTGGTCAGCCAGGCCCGCGACCTGGGCGTGCCCGTGCGCAGCGGGGCCAGCCGCCCCGATCAGGCGCGCGTCATCGAGGCCGGCGAGGAGCTCGCCGCCCGGATCGACGACGGGGTCTTCGGCGCCACCGAGGCCGGCGCGGACGACGTGCGGGCCTGCTGGCAGGAGGCCCGGGAGTGGCGGCGCGGCCTGCGTCGCATCGCGCCGTGGCGGCGGCGGCTGTGGGCGCCGTTCAACCCCGCCTCGCTCGTGCACGGCCGAGGCGCCGAGGCCCGCTCGGCCCGCGAGGAGCCTCGGGTGAGCGCGACGGAGGACGAGCGCGATAGGGAGCCGGAGCTCGTATCGTGAGGCTCAGCGGGTGACGCGGAGGTCGGCGCCGAAGATCGCGGTGCCGGGCGTCAGCCGGCCACGGACGCCGGACCAGCCGCCCCAGACCCGCTCGTGGCCGTCCGGCCACTCGGGCTCGAGCAGCTCGGTGATCACGAAGCCGCTGCGAGCGAGCAGGGACACCCAGTCGCCGAGGGTGCGGTGGTGCTCGACGTACGCCACCACGCCGGTCGCGTCGTCGACCTCGACGTACGGCGTGCGGTCCCAGTAGGACTGGCTCGCGGTCAGGCCCTCCTCGCCCGGGTCGTCCGGGAACATCCAGCGGGTCGGGTGCGTGATGGAGAAGGCGTAGCGCCCACCCGGTCGCAGCACCCGGGCCGTCTCCGCGACGGCGCTCTCGAGGTCGCTCACGAACTGGAGCGCGCCGAACGACGAGAAGACGACGTCGAAGGAGTCGTCGGCGAAGGGGAGCGCGGTCGCGGTGCCGAGCACCGAGGGCACGCTCAGCCCGGTCTCTCCGTCGATGCGTCGCGAGTGCTGGAGCTGGCGGAAGGAGAGGTCGAGGCCGTAGGCACGCCCGCCCCGGCCGCGCACCCAGCGCGAGCACTGCCCAGCGCCGGAGCCGACCTCGAGGACGTCGCGGTCCGCGACGTCCCCGAGGATCCCGGCCTCGGCCTCGGTGAAGCCCTCGGGGCCCCAGACGAAGCCCGCGTCGCCGAGGAACTCGCCGTGCGTCGACTGGTACTCGTCGGCGTAGCGATCCCAGTCCGGGCCGTTGGCCCTCCGGGACTCCTCCTCCGAGACCGGTCGACGTTCCACCCGGACGGGGGGATGGTTCTCCACGCTGCGGAGCGTAGTCCCCCCGTCCGAGAGTGCTAGGAACGCACGCTCATCGACCGGTTCCGGCGTACGTCGCCGGGGCCGCTCTGCGGGTCGAGCGGGTCGCTCCCGACCTGCACCTCGCGTCCGTCGCTGATGCCGCCGTCGTCGGTGTCGCGGTCGCACGGGTTCGTGCGGTAGCGGGTCACCTCGGTGCCGTCCTTGAGGCCGTCCTTGTCGGTATCGGCCTTCCTCGGGTTGGTGTGGCACCGGGGGAACGACGGCGCCGACCGCAGCACCTCGCGGCCGTCGGTCAGACGATCGCGGTCGGTGTCCTTCTTCCGCGGGTTGGTGTGCGTCTTGCGGACCTCGCGCCCGTCGGTCAGCCGGTCACCGTCCGTGTCCTTCTTCCTCGGGTTGGTGTGCGTCTTGCGCACCTCACGCCCGTCCTTCAGGCCGTCCTTGTCGGTGTCGGCCTTCCGCGGGTTGGTGTGCGTCCCCCGGACCTCGCGGCCGTCGGTCAGCCCGTCGGAGTCCGTGTCCGCCTTGGTCGGGCGGGTGAGGGTGCCGTTGACCTCGCGGCCGTCGGTCAGCCCGTCGCCGTCGGTGTCGGGGTTCGTCGGATCGGTGCCCTGGTCGACCTCGTCGCCGTTGCCGAGGCCGTCGCCGTCGAGGTCGCCGGGGCTCGGCTGACCGCCACCGCCACCGCCACCGCCGGTGCCACCGCCGCTCGGCGAGTTCGGGTCGGTGCCGGCAGCGACCTCGTCGCCGTCGTTCACGCCGTCACCGTCGGTGTCGGCCTTGTCGGGGTCGGTCGGCTCGTTCCCGTGAGCGTCGTTGGCCGAGCCCGAGGTCTCCTCGTCGTCCGTCAGCCCGTCGCCGTCGCTGTCCAGCGAGCCGGCGCCACAGGCGACGCCACCCGCGGGCGCGGTGGCCGCGGCCTGGAGCGGGAAGACGTCGGTGTCGAGCACGGTCGCGCCGGCGTCGGCGCTCCCGAGGCTCGCGACGACGTGCAGGACGCTCGCGGAGGCCGATGCCCGGGTCCCGTCCACACTCTCGACGACGTCGGTCGGCTGGCCGACGCTCAGCTCGACGTGCAGGAGCGGGTTGTCCGGGGAGGTGAAGTCGACGGGACTGCCGTCAGCCGGGAGCGTCTGCTCCTGACCGGCGAGGCTGACCGTCACGGCGGGAGCGTTCCAGTCGACCTTCGCCCCGCCGTCGCGGCCACTGGCGGTCGCCGTCAGGGTGGGGGCGTCGGCCACGGCCACCCGCAGCTGCCCGTCGAGCAGTCGCAGGTCGGCGGCGCTGCCGCGGGCGGTGGAGACGACCGAGCGCGCGGCCTGACCTGTCAGGGCCGTGCTCTGGCTGGTCGACGCCGTGCCGTCGAGCGCGAGCAGGCTGCCCGCCTGGGGGAGCGGTTCGGTCGCGACGTCGGCCGTCGACACGGTCGACGTGGTGAGCGGTGCGCCGGGCGCCGGGCAGCTGGCGGCGCCGGTCCACCGGGCGTTGGCCGAGACGGACGACACCCCCAGGCCGAGCACGCCGGGCACGGACCCGTCGACCGACCGGTCGGTGGTCGGCTGCGAGTTGTCCGGCGGGGCGGCCTGCGAGACCGACGCGAGGATCGCGCCGAGGTCCTGGTCGGCGAGCGCGAGGCCGAGGTTGGTGGCCGCGGCCGACGTGCGCGGGCTGCCGCCCGTGACCGAGCCGCTGGACGCGCCGACCGAGCTCTCCGCCAGCGTCGCGACCCCGGGGACGTCGAGGGCGGACAGGTGCAGGATCTCTGCCGACGTGGTCGCGCGGACCTCGGTCGGGGGAGCGGGACTGGCTGCGGCGGCCGGCGTACCGGTCGCCGAGATGGAGTACAACGCGATCGTGCTGAGCCCGACGCCGATGGCGAGGGGTGGGTGGATTCTCATCGGACCTCCGAGGGGCCGAGAGGGGACCGGAACGCCCATGTCTCGGGTCTCGCCTCGAGCGCACCCGGAGCACAGGTGCTCGACGATGTCCGAGTTGCTCCGGCGCGGGCCGCTGTCCTGGAAGGACGACCCGCTCACCCCGACCGTACCCACGGACCCCCTTCTCATGTCACCCCACGGGGAATGGCGGGAGCCCGCCAGTTGGACGTACGTCGCGGCCCGCGCGTAGTCTTGAGGGTGCGCTGAAGGTCTGCCGATGCCCCATACGGAGCGGACATTCGCTCGCTGACTCTCCTCGAGCTGGTGAAACGGACTTTCGACGTGCCCGTACGACTCCATCCATCCAAGGACACACCTTCCTTATGACGAGCACCCTTCCCGATCTCGACTTCCCCCAGGTCGCGGTCAACGACATCGGTTCCGAAGAGGACTTCCTCGCCGCGATCGACGCGACCATCAAGTACTTCAACGACGGCGACATCGTCGAGGGCACCATCGTCAAGGTGGACCGCGACGAGGTCCTCCTCGACATCGGCTACAAGACCGAGGGCGTCATCCCCTCGCGCGAACTGTCGATCAAGCACGACGTCGACCCCAACGAGGTCGTTTCCGTGGGCGACAAGGTCGAGGCCCTGGTCCTCCAGAAGGAGGACAAGGAAGGCCGCCTGATCCTGTCCAAGAAGCGCGCGCAGTACGAGCGTGCCTGGGGCACCATCGAGCAGGTCAAGGAAGAGGACGGCGTCGTCGAAGGCACCGTCATCGAGGTCGTCAAGGGTGGTCTCATCCTCGACATCGGTCTGCGTGGCTTCCTACCCGCCTCGCTCGTCGAGATGCGTCGCGTCCGCGACCTGCAGCCGTACGTCGGCCAGACCCTCGAGGCCAAGATCATCGAGCTCGACAAGAACCGCAACAACGTGGTCCTGTCGCGTCGCGCCTGGCTCGAGCAGACCCAGTCCGAGGTCCGCCACGGCTTCCTGACCCAGCTCCAGAAGGGCCAGATCCGCAAGGGTGTCGTCTCCTCGATCGTCAACTTCGGTGCGTTCGTGGACCTCGGCGGCGTCGACGGTCTCGTCCACGTCTCGGAGCTGTCCTGGAAGCACATCGACCACCCGTCCGAGGTCGTCGCCGTCGGTGACGAGGTCACCGTCGAGGTCCTCGACGTGGACATGGACCGCGAGCGTGTCTCCCTGTCGCTGAAGGCGACGCAGGAGGACCCGTGGCAGCACTTCGCGCGGACCCACCAGATCGGCCAGATCGTCCCGGGCAAGGTCACCAAGCTCGTCCCGTTCGGCGCGTTCGTCCGCGTCGAGGAGGGCATCGAGGGCCTGGTGCACATCTCCGAGCTCGCCGAGCGTCACGTCGAGATCCCGGAGCAGGTCGTCCAGGTCAACGACGACGTCATGGTCAAGATCATCGACATCGACCTCGAGCGTCGCCGGATCTCGCTGTCGCTCAAGCAGGCCAACGAGACCGCCGCCGCCTCGGACGTCGAGGAGTTCGACCCGACGCTCTACGGCATGGCCGCGACGTACGACGAGCAGGGCAACTACGTCTACCCCGAGGGCTTCGACCCCGAGACGGGCGAGTGGCTCGAGGGCTTCGACGAGCAGCGTGCGGTCTGGGAGGACCAGTACGCCAAGGCGCACGCCCGCTGGGAGGCGCACGTCAAGCAGCAGGCCGAGGCCAAGGTCGCCGAGGCCGAGGCCGGCGAGGCCACCTCGTACTCCTCCTCCGCCCCGGCGGACGAGGACGTCGACGCCGGCGGCTCGCTCGCCAGCGACGAGGCGCTCCAGGCGCTCCGCGAGAAGCTCACCGGCGGTCAGTGACCGCTCAGCACCGCTGACGCACGAAGGCCCGTCCCGAGACATCGGGGCGGGCCTTCGCCGTCTCTGCTGCTAGCGGACCGCGCGCACCAGGGCGGAGACACCGTCCCGCTTCGAGCGGTGCTCGCGCGAGGAGGCCACCAGGCTCACCCGGCGCTGGGCGCTGGCCCGGGCCCGGTCGGTGCGGGTGACGACGAGCCGGACCCGGTAGGTCTGGCCGGGCCGGAGCAGCGGGGTCACGAAGCGCCCGCTCGTGACGCCCCGGGTGATGTCGCGCCCGCCGCCGACGTAGCGGACCGTGAAGGCGGGCGAGGCCGGACCGCCCCGGAGGGTGAAGCGGTCGGCCGCCGTGCCGGCGTTGCGCACCTGGACGTCCAGGGCGCCGGTGCGTCCCGGCCTGCTGGTGTCGAGCCGGACCGTCGCGGACTGCTTCCACGCGCCACCGGCGACGCGGATCCGGGCGTCCGGCTGCCAGACCGTCGGCGTCGACGGCGGCGGGTCGATCGGCGGGTCGACCGGGGGGACAGGCGTCGGGGTGACGGTGTAGCGGATCGAGCGGACGGTCTCGTTGCCGGCGCCGTCGGTGGCGGTCACGGAGACCGTGTGCGGGCCGGGGGCGGACGGGGCGGCCGCGCCGTACGCCACGGTGCTCGCGCAGGCGTCGAGGTTGGCGCCGCCGCGGTCGGTGCACCCGAAGGTGACCGGAGGCAGGACGTCGCCCTCGGCGTACGTCGCGCCGTCGGTCGGTCCCTCCAGCGTCACCTCCGGATCGATCCGGTCCGGTGCCTCGAACTTGAACGCGCGGTAGGTGATCCACGCGGGCGAGCGCATCGCCCACACCTCGGTCCCATCGGCGCTCACCTCGGAGGCCGTCACCTCGGGGTCGGCGGGCGGGCACAGCTGAGCGGCGGCCACACCGGTGCAGTCGCCGGCCTGTGACCAGCCGACCATCGTGTTGCCGTCGTCGAGGCGTTGGGCGTCACCGGCGAAGGGGGCGTAGCGGGGGTCGGCATCGAAGCTGGAGACGACCGCGGCGGTCATGGCGTCCTGGTCGAGGTCGTACTCGACCACCCGGGTCACCGGGCGGGCGACCCGGGGGCCGTCCGGGTCGCCCGGTGTCGGGCACATGTCGGCGCTCTGACCACCGAGGTAGGTCGGACCCTCGTCGCGCGAGCCGTTGTCGAAGAACAGCAGGTGCCCGTTCGGCAGCAGACGCGGCATGTGCTGGGCGCACGGCCCTCCGAGGGGGTCGCCGAACAGGTCGAAGTCGTTGTGCGGTCCGCCGAGGCGCCAGACGACGTCGCCGGGCTCGAAGCCGTCGTGGTACGTCGTCGAGATGCGCATGATCGTCGACTGGTTGCGGAACGACGCGAGGATGTCACCGTTGTCGAGCATCTGCAGCGCGTTGATGTGGGCGTAGTCGCCGTTCGGCGCGATGTACGCCTCGGCCGGGTCGAGGTGGTTCTTGGAGCTCCAGGTGAAGTCCGCCTTGCCGTCCGGGCCGACGATCTGGATCACCGCGTCGATCAGTCCCGCGCGCGCGTGGTAGCCCATCAGCAGTGCGCGACCGTCGGGCAGCAGCTCGGCGTCGTGGCTGTCCGTGTCCAGCGGGATGCCGTCGAGCCGGTAGGTGTCGACCACGCGGAGCTGGTCGTCGAGCACCTGGATCGCGTAGCCGCCACCGGGGACGCGCAGTGCGGCGGTGAACTGGTGCGGGTCCTGGGCCGAGACCTTGAAGTCCGAGCTGGGTCCGTCGGTCTCCCTCACGATGCGCGGCACCCCGCGGTGGTCCAGGACCGCGAGCGAGCCGTGCTGTGCATCGAGGAAGCTCTGGAAGCCCACGAACACGTAGCCGGGGGCCTGGCCGGGCTGGTCGGTGACGACGTCGACCTCCGGGAAGTGGGCCGGCAGGTAGACCCACGACTGGTTGCTGGTGCCGGCGCTGTCGGTGATCTGGACGTTGACCTCGTCGCCGACCTCCAGGCCGGTGACGTCCGTGCTGGTGGCGGTGAGCGGCACCCCGTCCACGCGGATCCGGGCGGCCGGGTCGGTGCTGGTGGCGGTGACGTGCACGGTGCCGTCACGAGGATCGGGAGTCGTGGGGGACATCGCCGTCGCGCCGATCGCGAACCTGCCCTGGTCCGCGTCGTACGCCGGCCAGGTGCTGACGCGGGTGCCGGTGATGGTCACCTGGTGCACCGGCGGGTCGGCCGCCACCCCGTCCGGTGACGAGGTGATGGCCACCCCGCCGATCGCCAGGCTGACGCAGAGGACGACCGACGGGGAGCGACGCATGCGCGCACTGTAGTTGCGCGCCCGCGCCTGGGTGGGAGAAGCAGGTCAGCGCGCCAGAGGAGCCACGAACCGGGCGTCCTCGAAGTGCGAGACCGGCGGGCGCTGGGGCCCCCGGCCGTCACGGACGATGAGGGCGACGCTCGCCACGCTGAGCGCCACCACGACGAAGAGGAGGATCATCAGGAAGGTCATGGCAGTAATCATGCGCCGATCGAGATCCCGCCACGAGTGGCAGAAAAGTCATGGTTCGTTGATTTTCTGCCATCCGTGGGGCAGGGTGTCTCCATGAAGTCCGTGGCCGTGATCGTGCAGGAGGGAGCCGAGCCGTTCGGGCTCGGTTCGCTGGTGGAGGTGTGGGGCGAGCCCTACCACCCCGAGGACGACAACCCGGTCTTCGACTTCCGGGTCTGCACCCCCCGACCCGGTCGGCTCCGGGGGCGCTCCGACTACGACCTGGTCGTCGAGCGCGGCCTGGAGGCGACGCTGGACGCCGACCTGGTCTGCCTGTCCCCGAAGTACGACTTCCTCGACCACGACCCGGCGGTCCTGGACGCTCTCCGCGCCGCGGATGCGCGCGGCGCGACGATCTACGCCCACTGCTCGGGCGTCTTCGAGATCGGGGCCGCCGGCCTGCTCGCCGACCGCGAGGTCACGACCCACTGGCGCTACACCGACCGCCTGGCCGAGCTCTATCCGGAGGCCCGGGTGCGCCCCGACGTCCTCTACTGCCACGACGGCAACATCCTGACCGGGGCCGGCGCAGCCGCCGGCATCGACGCCTCGCTGCACCTGATGCGCGACCACTTCGGCGCGAAGGTGGCGGCGACGACGGCGCGCCGCATCGTGGTGCCGCCGCACCGCGACGGCGGCCAGGCGCAGTTCATCGCGAACGCCGTGCCCGACTGCGACGCCGAGACCCTCGGCCCCCTGCTCCAGTGGATCGTCGAGAACCTCGCCGAGGACCTGAGCGTCGAGACGCTGGCCCGCCGCAACCACATGTCGGCGCGCACGTTCGCCCGCCGGTTCCGGGCCGAGACCGGCACCACGCCGCACTCCTGGGTGACCCGTCAGCGGGTGCAGGCGGCCGAGGAGCTCCTGGAGCGCACCGACCACTCGATCGACTGGATCGCGGACGAGGTCGGGTTCGGCAACGCGGCCACCCTGCGCCACCACTTCGCGCGGGTGCGCGGGCTGAGCCCGCAGCAGTACCGGCGCCGCTTCGCCGGCTAGCGGATGAGCCCCAGGTCGGCGGCGAGCTGACCGGTCACCTGCCGGAAGTGCGCCTCGTAGTCGAGGACGCCGCGGTGCATGTGGCCGAAGAGCTCGAGGCTGAGGTGGCCGAAGACCGTCGACCAGGCCATCAGCCAGCGCAGCATGCGGTCGTCGTCGACGGGGGTGCCGACGGCCTCGCGGACCGGGCCCAGGGCGGCGTGCTCCGCGCGGCTGAGCCTGCCCGTCGGGGCGGCGAGCGTGTCACCGGCGAGCTGGGACTCCGCGACCATCGCGAGCAGCGCGCCGGTGATGCGGCCGGCGGCGGGGACGGTGTCGTCGGGGGCCACGTAGCCGGGGACGGGGGAGCCGTAGAGGAGGGCGTACTCGTGCGGGTGGGCCAGCGCCCAGGCGCGGATGGCGTCGGCCCAGGCCAGGAAGCCGGGATCGGCGGCCTCGACGACGGTGCCGAGCTCGTCGTACGCCTCGATGATCAGCGCGGTCAGCAGGTGGTCGCGGCTGGGGAAGTAGCGGTAGACCGCCGACGAGACGAGCCCGACGTCGCGGGCGATCTGTCGGACCGACAGGGCCGCCGGACCGACCTCGGCGAGCTGGGCGCGGGCGCGGTCCAGGATGGCGCGGGTCTGGTCGGCGCGGTTCTCGGCGCGGGACTTCGGGGCCATGCGGACATGCTCGCACATTTCGAGAGCAGTGCTCTTGTTTTCGTCGATCAGGTGTGTCACTCTGGAGAAACAGAGAGCGGTGCTCTCGTTTCTACCTCAGGAGGAACCATGTCCGAGCTCCACGTCGTCGTCGGCGCCGGCCCCGTCGGCCGCGCCACCGCCCTCGAGCTGGTCGCGGCCGGCCACGAGGTGCTCCTCGTCAGCCGGTCGGGGAGCGGTCCCGAGCTCGCCGGCGTACGCCGGGAGGCCGCCGACGCGGCGGACGCCGAGCGCCTGAGCGAGCTCGCCGCCGGTGCCGTCGCGATCTACAACTGCGTGAACCCGACCGACTACACCGTGTGGCCGACGTTCTGGCCGCCGGTGGCGGAGGCGTTCCTCGTCGCCGCCGAGCGCACCGGCGCGCTGCTGGTGACCGCGTCGTGCCTCTACGGCTACGGCCCGGTCGACGGTCCGATGGTCGAGAGCCTGCCGGACGCTGCCACCACGAAGAAGGCGCGGATCCGGGCCGGCATGTGGGCCGAGGCGAAGGCCCGCCACGAGGCCGGACGGATCCGGGCGGTCGAGGTGCGCGGGTCGGACTACATGGGCCCCGGCGTCACCGTCGAGGCGGGGCACGTCGCCCGGGTCGCGCCGGCGGCCCTGGCCGGGAGGACCGTGCGGGTGATGGGCCGTCCCGACGTGCTGCACTCGTTCACCGACGTCCGCGACATGGGCCGGGCCCTGGTCGCCGTGGTCGGCGCGCCGCAGACCTGGGGTCGCGTCTGGCACGCGCCGACCAACGCGCCCGTCACCCAGGCGCAGGCGATCGCCGACGTCTGCCGAGCAGCCGGCCGCGAGCCGGTGAGGGTCAAGGCGTTCCCGAGGGGCACGCTGTCCGTCAGCGGGGTGTTCGTGCCGGTGATGCGCGAGCTGAAGGAGACGGAGTACCAGTTCAAGCAGCCCTACGTGCTCGACTCGAGCGCGATCGAGCGCGAGCTCGGGCTGGCCCCGACCCCGTGGGACGAGGTGTGCCGGGCCACCGCGGTCAACGCCGACCCCGAGCTCGCCTCGGCCTAGGGCACGTCTCCCAAGTCGGAGCGCCTGCTGCGCGAGCTTTCGCATCCGATCTGGCGGCGTTGTCGGCGACTCGACGGGCCTCCGGCCCGCCTTCGCACCTCCGCCTTGCCAGATACGGCGCGAAACCCCGCTCGCGACGGCGCCGACTTGGGAGACGCACCCTAGGCGGCGACGGTCTCGAGCCCGCTGCGCACCAGGTCGGCGTACCGGCCGCCGCGCAGCAGCAGCTCCTCGTGGGTGCCGAGCTCGACCACGCGGCCGTGCGCGAGCACCGCGATCTGGTCGGCGTTGCGCACCGTCGAGAGACGGTGGGCGATCGTGATCGTCGTGCGGCCCTCGGCCAGCTCGTCGAGCGCCGCCTGCACGTCCCGCTCGGTCCCGTTGTCGAGCGCGCTGGTCGCCTCGTCGAGCACCAGGATCCGCGGGTTGCGGAGCAGGGTGCGGGCGATCGCCAGCCGCTGCTTCTCGCCGCCGGAGAACCGGTGGCCGCGCGAGCCGACCATCGTGTCGTAGCCCTGCGGGAGTGCGGCGATGACGTCGTGGATGCGGGCGGCGCGAGCGGCGGCCTCGATCTCGGCATCGGTGGCATCCGGCTTGGCGTGCAGCAGGTTGTCCTTGACGGTGGCGTGCAGCAGGTAGGTCTCCTGCGTGACCACGCCGACGGCGGCCGCGAGGTCGTCGAGCGTGAGGTCGCGTACGTCGACCCCGTCGACCCGGACCGCTCCGGCGGTCGGGTCGTGCAGGCGGGCGACCAGCGACGCGAGCGTCGTCTTGCCGCTGCCGGTCTCGCCGACCAGGGCGAGCGAGCCGCCGGCCGGCACGGTCAGGTCGATGTCGTGCAGGACGGTCGCGTCGCCGTACCCGAAGTCGACGTGGTCGAAGCGGACCTCGCCCCGGACGGCGCCGAGGCGGACCGGGTCGGCCGGGTCGTCGATCTCGACGGGCAGGTCCTGGTACTCGAAGATCCGGCTGAAGAGCGCGAGCGATGCAGTGACGTCGGCCTGGACGCCGAGCAGGCCCATCAGCGGCCGGAAGAGCGCGCTCTGCAGGGCGACGAAGGCGACCAGGGTGCCGATCGTCATGCCGCCCGAGGTCGCGGGCAGGCCGGCGGCGAGGTAGAGCGCGGCGGGGACGGCGGCGAAGACGATGTTCATGGTCGCCATCAGCCAGCGGCCGGCCAGCTGGGAACGGACCTCCAGGTCGACGAGGTCGGCCGAGGTCTGCTCGAAGCGGCGCGCGAGCGTGGGGGCGGCGCCCAAGGTCTTGGTGAGCTGGACGCCGCTGATCGACAGGCCCTCCTCGACCTGCACGTGCAGGTCGGCGAGCTTGGCCTGGCGGGCCGCGGTCACGGCGTACCGCAGGCGCGCGACCTTGCGGGTCAGCAGGACGGCCGGCGGGAGCACGACGAGCGTGATGAGCGCGAGCTGCCAGCTCAGTGCGACCATCGCGATGACGGTGCCGACGACCGTGGTCAGGTTGGAGGCGATCGAGGTGGCCGTAGAGGTGACGACCGACTGCATGCTGCCGATGTCGTTGACCACGCGCGACTGGATCTCGCCGCCGCGGGTGCGGGTGAAGAAGCCGACCGACTGGCGCTGGAGGTGGCCGAAGAGATCGGAGCGCAGCCGGTGCATGACCCGCTGGCCGATCATCGTGGACTGCCAGGACTGCACGACGCCGAGCGCAGAGGTCGCGACGGCGATGCCGACCATCAGGGCGACGCAGGTGAGCAGGAGGCCGACGTCCTGCTGGGGGATCGCGACGTCGATGACGTGCTTGACCAGGAACGGCTGGGCGAGCGCGATCGTCGAGCTGGCGACGATGAGCGCGACGACGAGCAGGAGACGGGCGCGGTGCGGCGCGAAGAGCCGGCCGATCCGGCGCAGGGAGACAGGGGCTTCGGCGAGCTGCGCCTTGTCGGCGGCGCGCTTCTCGGCGTTGGGGGTTGTGGGCCTCGCCATCGGACCACCCTCTTTCTGAGCATCGGGACTGGCGTATTAGTGAGGTTACCTCACGATGAGGGAACAACAACAATTGCTAGCATGTTCCCGTGCACTCCCACTCCGAGCCCGGCGGCGAGTCGACCAGCGACCTGCTGATGATGGCGGCGCGCTCGTTGCGTCGCTCGTTCGGCGAGTCGATGGCGGCGTACGACGTGACGCCCAGCCAGGCCCGGGCGCTGCGGGTGGTCGCCGAGCACGGGTCGGTGCGGCTGTCTGCGCTCGCCGAGGCGCTGCGGATCGCGCCCCGCTCGGCGACCGAGGTCGTGGACGCGCTCGAGCAGCGCTCGCTCGTCGCGCGCGAGCCGGACCCTGCCGACCGGCGCGCCACCAGCGTGGTGCCGACCGAGGCCGGTCTGCGGCTCGGCGCGGTCCTCGACGAGGCGCGGCGCACGGCGACCGCGGAACGGCTGGCGGTGCTCAGCGACGCGGACCGGGCCGAGCTGTCCCGGATCCTGCGGCTCGTCGTCGATCAGGAGTAGCGGTGGCTCTTCGCCGCGTGCCCGGCCTCGCGGGTGCAGGTGCGCCCGTTCATCGAGCGGTGGCCGCAGAGGCCGTCGGTCTCCGGCGCTGCGGCCTCGGTCGGGTCGGCCTTCGCGGCCCTCTTCGGGGCCTCCGGGGCGACCGGGACCGGCCGGGGCCGGGCCTGCGGCTGACCGCCGCGGGCGGCGGCCGCTCGTGCGTACTTGGCCTCGCGCATCGCGCGCAGCTCGTCGGTCTTGCTCATGCTTCGCTCACGGGAACAACCTAGGGCACGGCACCGACACCGCCTCACAGCGTGGTGATCAGACCTCCGTCGATCACGTGGTCGCTGCCGGTGATGTTCGCGGCCCGGTCGCTCGCCAGGAAGACCGCCAGGTCGGCGATCTCCTCGGGGCGGGTGAACCGGCCCGTCGCTGCGGCCGCAGCCTGACGTCGTACGACGTCCGCCGCGTCGGTGCCGCTGGCCCCGCCGACGGTTGCGGCGACCCCGCCCTTGCCCAGCCACAGGTCGGTCTCGACCGGCCCCGGGCTGATCGTGTTGACCCGGATCGCCGGGCCGAGCTCCTTCGAGAGCGACTTGCACAGGTTGGTCAGCGCGCCCTTGGCCGCGCTGTAGTCGATGACGCCCGGGTCGGGCAGGAAGGCGTTGACCGAGCTGATCGTCACGATGGTGGCGCCGGGGCGGCCCGTCAGGTGCGGCACCGCGGCACGCATGGTGCGGACCGCCGCCAGGAAGTTGATCGTCAGTCCCCAGTCCCAGTCCTCGTCGGTCAGGGCGAGGAAGCCCTCGAGGCGAGGACGGACGGCGCCGACGTTGTTGACGAGGATGTCGAGGCCGCCCAGCGTCTCGACCGCTGTCTCCACGAGCGAGGCCGGGCCAGCCGGCGTGGTGAGGTCGACCGAGATCGGGTGGACGTCGCCGGTCGCGGCCAGCTCGTCCAGCTCGGGGCTGCCCTTGAGCGCGCCCGCGACGACCCGGACACCCTCCGCGGAGAGTGCCCGGGTGATCGCGAGACCGATGCCCCGGCTGGCGCCGGTGACGACCGCGGTCCGACCCGTCAGACCCAGGTCCATCGTCAGAGACCCTGGTCCTTCAGCCACGCCAGGCACTTGTCGGCGACGTCGCGCCAGCCGTGGTCGATCGTGAGGGAGTGCGCGCGGTCCTGGAACTCGAAGATCTCGGTGACCGCCTCGCTGTGCCGGTACTGCTTCAGCGTCGACTTGGTGACGGCCTCGGGGACGGTGTTGTCCTTGCCGCCCATGATGAGCAGCAGGGGACCGCGGCCCGAGTTGTCGGTGGCGACCTTGGCGGGGGAGTGCGGGTTGAAGTTGGCGGCGGCCGCCTCGAAGAGCGGCTTGCCCGGCGCCGGGATCGCCCACTGCTCGAACAGGCTGTCGGACTCCTCGGGCGGGATCGCGTTGCCGAACGCGAAGCGGAACTGCTCCGCGGTCAGCGACACGGCCTTGTGCTTGTTGGTGGGGTTCTTGAAGACCGGGAGCGTGGCCTTGAGCGCCGACAGCGGCAGCGGCAGCACGCCCTTGATCTGGGCGGCGTCGATAGCGATCGCGGCGGCCGCCAGGTCCTCGCCGAGGAGCCGCTGGGCGATCATGCCGCCGAAGGAGTGACCGACCAGGATCGGCTTCTCCGGCAGGCCGGCGATCACCTCGGCGAAGTGGGCGACCACGTCGTCGATGCCGTGGTCGGCGATCTCGTCGGGATTGGCCCGGGCGGCCTCGACCGTCTCCGGGTCGCCGGGCCAGCCGGGCGCGGACGCGGCGTACCCCTCCTCGGTGAAGAGGTCGATCCAGGTGTCCCAGGACCGCGCGTGCAGCCACAGGCCGTGGATGAAGAGGACGGGTGCGCTCATCGGATTTTCCTCCCGTGACGGTGGTAGACCGACCGGTCTACCTACTCGGGGCTAACGTAGGGCCGATCAGCAGGGACTGACAAGGGGGTCAGGCGATGGGCGAGACGCAGCCGTCCGCTGCTCGCCAGCGCATCCTCGAGACGGCGGACCGGCTGTTCTACGACGAGGGGATCCATGCCGTCGGGATCCAGCGGGTGATCGCCGAGGCCTCGGTCACCCGGGTCACCCTCTACCGGCACTTCCGGTCCAAGGACGACCTGATCACGGCGTACCTCGAGCGGCGCTCGCAGTGGGACCACGACCAGGTCGACGGCGTCATCGCGGAGTACGCCGACGACCCGCGCGGCGCTCTCACCGAGCTCGCGGCCGTGCTGACCCGCGACGACTTCGGCGGGGTGAGCCGCGGCTGTCCGTTCATCAACGCCTCGGCGGAGTTCACCGGGACCCATCCCTCGCGCGTCTACGCCCGGGAGATCCGGACCTGGGTCACGGGCCGGTTCGAGGAGCTGCTCCGGCGCCTCGACCACCGGAGCCCGCGAGCCACCGCCCAGCAGCTGATGATGGTGCGCACCGGTGCAGTCGTCTCGGGCGCACTCGACGGCAACGACCACCTCAGCGCGGACTTCCTGTCCTGCTGGGAGGACCTGATCGACGCGGGGCTCAGCGGCTGACCGGGTAGCGCAGGTGCAGCACCCGGTCGCCCTGGATGACGACGCTCGGGTCCTGGAGCAGGTGCTGGGAGTCGACCGGCCCGAAGTAGCGCTTGCCGGAGCCGAAGACGACGGGGACGACGTCCATGGCGACCTCGTCGACGAGCCCGAGCGCGAGCGCCTGGCCACCGACCTCGCCCGCGCAGACCGCGACGATGCGGTCCCCGGCCCGACGCTTGGCCTCCTGGATCGCCTCCGCGACGTCGTCGAAGAACGGGACGTCGGCCTCGGGGTGCCAGCCGTCCGGCTTCGGCCGGTGCGACACCACGACCAGGTGGTCGCCTGCGGGCGGCCGGGCGTCCCACCCGTTGGTCAGGTCGAAGAGGTGCCGGCCCTGCACGGTCGCGCCGATGCCGTCCCACAACGAGCGGACGTAGTCGACGGAGCGCCGGCCGATCCGGAACGGCCCGTGCTGCTCCTCGCCCTCGGCCTCGACGATCGGGGTGTCCCCGTTGAAGTACCAGTCGAAGAGCGGTCCGACCTCGTCGTTGTCGTCGGCGATGAAGCCGTCCACCGACACCACTGCGTGCATGATCACCGTTGCCATGCCTCCTCCGACCACCCTTACGGGCGGGATTCATCGCAACGGGAGTACGCCGGGGGCGGGACGTGGCACGATCCCACCTCATGGGAAGCATGAGACGGACGTCACTCGTCGCGATCGCGGCGGCAGCCCTCGCCGCGGGCGCACTCACCGCCACCTCGACCGGCGTCGCGACCGCCGACCCGGCGCCGTTCGTGCTGCGGGGGAGCGTCAACCAGCTGTACGTGCTGGACGCGACGCCCGGCACCGCGCTCGAGCTCGTCGACAGCGGCAACGCCGTCGTCGGCACCGGCACCGTCGACACGGCCGGCAGCCTGGCCTGGCGCGAGCTCGACAAGGGCACCTACACGGTGCGCACGACGAGCGGCCCGGTCGAGTCCGACACCGCGACGGTCAGCGACTACGCCGACCCGGCCCCGGCGCAGTCGTTCTACGACGGCCAGACCCTGCCCGAGGGCTTCAGCTACCTCCAGACCCGCGACGGCACCACGCTGTCGGTCAACGTCGTCTTCCCCTCCGGGTCGGGCCCCTACCCGACGGTCGTCGAGTACTCCGGCTACGACCCCAGCAACCCGGCGAACACCCGGATGGCGCAGATCTACACCGCCCTGGGCTACGCCTACGTCGGCGTCAACATCCGCGGCACCGGCTGCTCGGGCGGTTCCTTCCGCGCCTTCGAGGCGATCCAGAGCCTCGACGGCTACGACGTGATCGAGACGGTCGCGGCCCAGTCGTGGGCGAAGTTCCACGAGGCCGGCATGGTCGGCATCTCCTACCCGGGCATCGAGCAGCTGTACGTCGCGCAGACCCAGCCGCCGCACCTCTCGGCGATCTCGCCGCTGTCGGTCATCGACGACACCTACCAGGGCACGCTCTACCCGGGCGGCATCCTCAACACCGGCTTCGCAGTCCCGTGGGCCACCGATCGCGACAAGCAGGCCGAGCCCTACGGCCAGGGCTGGGAGCAGGGCATGGTCGACGGGGGCGACACCGTCTGCGCGGCCAACCAGGACGTGCGCCTGCAGAACCCGGACCTGCTCGCCCTGATCAACGACAACCCCTTCTACACGAAGGCGGTCGGCGACCCGATCTCGCCGATGCTCTTCGTGCACAAGATCAACGTGCCGGTCTTCCTTGCCGGCGCCTGGCAGGACGAGCAGACCGGCGGCCACTTCCCGTCCATGCTCGACGACTTCACGGGCACGCCGCACCTCTACGCGACGATGGTCAACGGCTCGCACACGGAGTCGCTGAGCCTCGGCGTCCTCGACCGCTACGCCGACTTCCTCGACCTGTACGTCGCGCGCCGCACCCCGACCGCCACGAAGGCGTTCGTCGGACCGGTGGTGGCGAGCTCGATCACCGGCGTGAGCGGGCTCCAGATGCCGAAGGGGCTCGACTACTCCGGTCTGAGCTACGAGCAGGCGCTGGCGAAGTTCGAGGCGCAGAAGCCGATCCGGGTCCTCTTCGAGGAGGGCGCCGCCGACGGCCAGCCGTCCGGCTCGCCGCTGCCACGCTTCGAGAAGTCGTTCGGCTCCTGGCCGATCAAGGGTGCCAAGCCGACCGCCTGGTTCCTTACCTCGGGCGGCGAGCTCGCCGCGAAGCCGTCGACGACCTCGCCGCGCAAGGCCCGCGTCCGCAGCTACCGCGCCGACGCGTCGGCACTCCCGGCGACGACGTACACCGGCTCCAGCGGTGGCATCTGGGCCGCGCACCCGGCGTACCACTGGAAGCAGATCCCCGCCGGCAAGGGCCTCGGCTGGATCACGCCGCCGCTGAAGAAGACGGTGGTCGCGGTCGGCACGGGCTCGGTCGACCTGTGGATCCGGACGCCACGCGCGCGCGACACCGACCTCGAGGTGACGCTGAGCGAGGTGCGGCCCAACGGCAAGGAGGTCTACGTGCAGTCGGGCTGGCTGCGCGCCAGCCACCGCAAGCTCGCGGCTGCGAGGTCGACCGTGATCTCGCCGGTGCACACCAACCGCAAGGCTGACGCCCAGCGGCTGTCGAACAAGCGGTTCACGAAGGTGCGGGTCGAGCTGTTCCCGTTCGCCCAGCCCTTCCGCAAGGGCTCGCGGATCCGGATCACCCTCGACGCGCCGGGCAACTCGCGGCCGCTGTGGGCCTTCGACACGATCTCGCACGGTGAGCGGGTGCAGGTCGCGACGGACCGGGCGCACCGGTCGCGGATCGTGCTGCCGCTCGTCGCCGGCGTCGACGTGCCGAAGCAGGCGCCGCCGGCCTGCGGCTCGCTGCGCAGCCAGCCGTGCCGGACGTACCAGGGGTAGCGGGCCTCGGGCAGGATGAGTCCCATGCGAGTGGGACTGACCGGAGGCATCGCCTCGGGCAAGAGCACGGTGTCCGCGATCCTGGCCGAGCTGGGCGCCGTCGTCATCGACGGCGACAAGCTCGCGCGTGAGGTGGTGGAGAAGGGGACGCCGGGCCTGGACCAGGTCGTCGCCGCCTTCGGCCCTGAGATCCTGACCCCCGACGGCGACATGGACCGCGCCGCCGTCGGCCGGATCGTCTTCAACGACGAGGCGAAGCGCAAGGTGCTCGAGGGCATCGTGCACCCGCTGGTCTTCGAGCGGTACGCCGCGCTCGAGGCCTCCGCCCCGCAGGACGGCCTGGTCGTCCACGACATCCCGCTGCTCGCCGAGTCCGGCCGGGCCGACACCTTCGACGCCGTGATCGTCGTCGAGACCCCGGCCGAGGTGCAGATCGAGCGGATGCTGCGCGACCGCGGCTGGACCCGCGAGGACGCCGAGTCGCGGATCGCCGCCCAGGCCACCCCCGAGCAGCGCCGCGCCATCGCCACCCACCTGATCGTCAACACCGGCACCCGCGAGGAGCTGCGCGCCCGGGTCGAGCAGGTCTACGCCGAGCTGACCCGGGCATAAATGGTCTCGACCCCGCCCGAGCGAGTCGGACGGGGTCGAGCGGCTGGTTGCCGGTCAGGCAGCCAGGTCGGGGTCGCCGAGGCGGCGCAGCTTCTGGAGCGCCTCGCGCTCCAGCTGCCGGACCCGCTCGGCGGAGATGCCGTGCTTCAGACCGATGTCGGCGAGCTTGTGCTGCCGACCGTCGACCAGGCCGTAGCGCGAGCGGATGATGTCCGCGGCGCGGTCGTCGAGCTGCCCGACCAGCGAGTTGAGCCGCTCGCGCGACTCCACGTCGAGGACGGTCAGGTCCGGACCCGGCGAGGTCTCCTGGGCCATCAGGTCACCCAGCGACGTGTCGCCGTCCTCGTCGATCGGCGAGTCGAGGCTGACGTGCTCGCGGCCCCACGCCATCAGGTCGAGGACCCGGTCGATGCTCATCCCGAGCTCGGCGGCGATCTCCTGCGGGTCGGGGTCGCGGCCCAGCTGCCGCTCGAGCGTGCGGCGGGCGCCGCCGACCTGGTTGAGCTCCTCGACGACGTGCACGGGGAGGCGTACGACGCGAGCCTGCTGCGCGATGCCGCGGGTGATCGCCTGCCGCACCCACCAGGTGGCGTACGTCGAGAACTTGTAGCCCTTGGTGTAGTCGAACTTCTCGACCGCACGGATCAGGCCGGTGTTGCCCTCCTGGATCAGGTCGAGCATCGGCATCTGGGCCCGGCCGTACTTGCGGGCGATCGAGACGACCAGCCGCAGGTTGGCGGTGATGAACGTCTGGACGGCCTTCTGGCCCTCCTCGGCGAGCCACTCGAGCTCCTCCTGGGTGGCCGACATCGGCGCGCCACCCTTCTTGCGACCGACGCGGCCCTCGGCGAGCAGGTGCTCGGCCATCAGGCCGACCTCGATCGCCTTGGAGAGCTCGACCTCGGACTCGGCGTCCAGCAAGGGGTTCCGGGCGATCTCGTCGAGGTACAGGCCGACGCTGTCGCGGCCCTCGATCTCTCGCGTTCGACCCGGCGCGGTACGTGTAGCCATGGGACGCCCTCCTTCCGTCGGTGGTGACGCCACTGCGTCCCCACACGTCTTCATCAACGTCCACGGTGTCCGCTGGATTCCCGCTGCAAACGTGGACCCTTCACCCGTGACGACGTGCGAGAGGCCCCAGGAGTTGCGTCGGCGACGTACTCTCAGGGACTTCTCAGGGGCGGGCTGAGGGTTCAGCCCCGGCCAGGCCCATCCGATCGAGGATCCAGGCCAGCGTGAAGGCCCGGTCGTGCCACGACTTGTAGCGTCCGGAGACGCCGCCGTGACCGGCCGACATCTCGGTCCGGAGCAGGAACTCCTGCCGCCCGACCGCCGTCGCCCGCAGCCGCGCCACCCACTTCGCCGGCTCCACGTAGAGCACCCGGGTGTCGTTGAGCGAGGTCTCGGCCAGGATCGGTGGATAGTCCACCGCCGCCACGTTGTCGTACGGCGCGTACGACGCCATGTAGTCGAAGACCGCCGGGTCGTCCTCGGGGTTGCCCCACTCGTCGTACTCCGTGACGGTCAGCGGCAGCGTCGCGTCGAGCATGGTCGTCAGCGCGTCGACGAACGGCACCTGGGCGACGATCCCGGCGAAGAGATCCGGGGCCTGGTTGGCCACCGCGCCCATCAGCAGGCCCCCGGCGCTGCCGCCCTCGGCCACGAGGGTGTCGGCGGTGGTCCAGCCGGCGTCGACCAGGTGGCGACCGCAGGCGATGAAGTCGGAGAACGTGTGCTGCTTGGCGAAGAGCTTGCCCTCGTCGTACCACCGCCGCCCCATCTCGCCGCCGCCGCGCACGTGCGCGATCGCGAACGCCGCGCCCCGGTCGAGCATCGCGAGCCGGGCGATCGAGAAGTAGGGGTCCATCGACGCCTCGTAGGCGCCGTACCCGTAGAGCAGGGTCGGCACCGGGCCGGTGCGCCCCTTGCGCGCCACGATCGAGATCGGGACCTGCTCGCCGTCCTCGGCCGTCGCCCAGAGCCGGTGCTCCTCGTAGTCGGCGGCGTCGTACCCGCCGAGCACCGGCGTACGACGCAGGAGGGTGAGCTCGCGGCTGCGGACGTCGTAGTCGTAGACCGACGGCGGCACCGCCATCGTCGTGTAGCCGAGCCGCACCGTGGGCTGGTGGAAGCCCGGGTTGCCGGCCGAGCCGATCGTGTAGACCTCGTGCTCGAACTCCACTAGGTAGTCGTCGGCCACGCCGGCGCTCCCTTGTCCGGGAGGGGCGAGCTCGAGGATCCGCAGCTGGGTCAGGCCCTCGCTGCGCTGGTGCACGACCAGGTGCCCGGCGAAGGCGTCCACGTCCTCGAGGCGTACGGCGGGGTCGTGCGCGATCAGCGGCTGCCAGTCGTCGGCGGCGGTCGGCGCGACGGGCGCCGTGGACAGCTCGAAGTCGGCGCCAGTGTGGTTGTGCATCACCAGGAAGACGTCCTCGCCGGCGATGACGGCGTGGTCGAGCGAGTACTCGAGACCCTCGACCCGCTCGGCGAAGACCTGCCAGCCGGCGTCGGGGGAGTCGGCGTCGAGGAAGCGGTACTCGCTCGTGGTCTTCGAGCCCGACGCGATCACCAGGAAGCGGTCGGTGCGGGTGCGGCCGACGCCCACCCAGAAGCGGCCGTCGGTCTCGTGGTGGACCAGCTCGTCCTCCTCCTGGGTGGTGCCGAGACGGTGCCGCCAGATCTTGTCGGCTCGCCAGGAGTCGTCGAGCGTCGTGTAGTAGAAGTTCTCGCTCGCGCGGTCCCAGGTGGCGCCACCGATCACTCCGGTGATCTCGTCCGCGCGCAGCTCGCCGGTCGCCAGGTCCTTGACCCGGATCGTGTACCGCTCGTCGCCGACCACGTCGGTCGAGTAGGCCAGGAGCGTCGTGTCCGGGCTGACGGCCGACCCGCCGAGCGAGAAGAACTCGTGGCCCTGGGCGAGCGCGTCGAGGTCGAGCAGCACCTGCTCGCCGGGCAGCGCGGGCTGGTCGGGCGCGGTGTCCTCGGCCGGCTTCGGCGGCGTCCAGTCGGCCTCGTCGGTGACCGGGACGCGGCAGCTCGCGCCGTACTCCTTGCCCTCGAAGGAGCGCCCGTAGTACCAGAAGCCGCGGTTGCGCGTGGGCACCGAGAGGTCGGTCTCGCGGGTGCGCGCCTTGATGCCGTCGAAGATCGCCTGGCGCAGGTCGGCGAGGTGGGCGGTCTGCTCCTGGGTGTACTCGTTCTCGGCCTCGAGGTAGGCCGTGACCTCGGGCGACTCCTTGTCGCGCAACCACTCGTAGTCGTCGGTGCGGGTGTGGCCGTGGATCTCGGTGCTGGTGGGTCGCCTGTCGGCGACGGGCGGGACGGGGGAGCGCTGCATGCCGCGACGATAGCGTCGGGTCGTGCACGCCCCACCGAGCAGGCAGACGATCGACCTGAACGCCGACCTCGGCGAGGAGGTCACCGACGACCCGGCCCTGCTCGCCGTGGTCACCAGCGCCAACGTGGCCTGCGGCTACCACGCCGGCAGCGCGGCGATCATGCGCGCGGTCTGCGAGGAGGCCGCCCGCCTCGGTGTCTCGGTCGGCGCGCAGGTCTCGTACGACGACCGGGCCGGCTTCGGGAGGGTCGCCCGCGACGTGGCGTACGACGTGCTCCGCGACCAGGTCGCCGACCAGGTCGGCACCCTGACCGAGATCGCGGCAGCTGCGGGCACGACCGTGCGGTACCTGAAGCCGCACGGCGCGCTCTACCACCGCGTCCTCGACGACGAGGAGCAGGCGCGGGCGGTCCTCGACGGGTCCGGCCACCTGCCGGTGCTCGGGATGCCGGGGCGGCTGCTCACCCTGGCGGCGGACGCCGGCCGGACCGTCCTCCACGAGGGCTTCCCCGACCGCGGCTACACCGCCGACGGTCGGCTGGTCCCGCGCTCGGAGCCGGGCGCGCTGCTCACCGAGGAGCACGAGATCGTGGCGCAGGCGCTCGCGCTGGTCGGCAGCGTCGACTCGGTGTGCCTGCACGGCGACAGCCCGGGCGCCGTAGCACACGCGAGCGCCGTGCGCCGTGCCCTCGAGGCCAGTGGTCTGGTACTCCAGGGGCTGTAGGGACGAAACCGCTCATCGCCGCGCCGGGACGCCCGATCATGGGTCGGTGACCATGACGCTCCGCCGCGCACTGACCGCGGCCGCCATCGCCCCTGTCCTCCTCGCTCTCGGCGCATGCAGCGGATCCGTCTCGGTCGGAGGCGGGGGCTACGACCCCGCCGACGTCGCGGACCAGGTGCAGAAGGCCCAGCAGGACGTGACCCCGGACCTCGACGTCGCCGACGCGAGCTGCCCGGACGAGTCCGACCCCGAGGAGGGTGCCTCGATCGAGTGCACCGTGACGATCGAGGGCGTCGAGGCGCCGTACACGGTCACCTTCACGAGCGTGAGCGACGACAACGTGAAGTTCGACATCGCGCCAGCGCAGGCGATCATCTCGACCGACAAGGTCGTCGACTACCTGCTCCAGGAGGCCTCCGACCAGGGCCTGGGCGACGCCGAGGCCGACTGCGGCGAGGACGCCGTCATCGTGCAGGACCCCGACACGACCTTCGGCTGCACGCTCTACTTCGGCGAGGAGAGCCAGGACGTCACGCTCCGGGTCAAGGACCTGGACGGCACCGTCGCGCTCGAGTCCTGACCCGTCCACAGGCGGAGTCACAGGTCTGGACCGGTTGCTGTGGACAGTCCACTCCAGTTGTGGATGACCGGCCCCGACCTGTGGACGAGCCTGTGGGACCGCCGGAATCTCGCCCGCACCCCTTGCGGGCTGTGACGCGGACCACGTAGAACTCTCCTCACCAGATCACCGGCAACGGGGGTCTGGGGATCGGACAGGAACCAAGATCCACCCCGCGGGGCAACTCGCGGCGTCGGCCCGGTGACGGGGACGGCGGGGTCGCGGGGAGCGCCCGGTCGACCGGACGTCACCGAGCCGGTCGAAGCGAAGGGCCCCTGGTGCTCATACCACCGGGGGCCCTTCATCCATTTCCATGGTCGTACGCCGCTGCTGCCCTGGCAACGGCGCCCGTGTGACGTCTGTGTGAACTGCACCCGGACGCTCCATCACACTGGGGTCCATGGACCTCCACGCCGTCGGCCGCTCGGCCGTGCTCGCCGAGGTCGGCGACGCCGTCGAGGCGCTCGACCTCGCGACCTGGGCGCGGGCGACCGGGGTCGACGCGGTCGAGGTGGTCCCGGCGGCGCGCACGGTGCTCTTCGACGGCGTCGGCGACCCGTCCGCGCTCCGCGACCGGCTGGCCGGCTGGAGCCCGTCCGGCGGGCCGCCCGAGGGGGAGCGGGTCGAGGTCCCCGTCGTGTACAACGGGCCCGACCTGGCATTCGTGGCCGAGGCCTGGGGGACCGACGAGGCCGGCGTCGTCGCCCGCCACTCCGAGATCGAGTACGTCGCCGCGTTCTGCGGCTTCGCGCCCGGCTTCTCCTACCTGTCCGGGCTGCCCGCGGAGCTCGCCGTACCCCGGCTGGAGTCGCCGCGCCCACGTGTCGAGCCCGGCTCGGTCGGCCTGGCCGGCACCTGGTGCGGCGTCTACCCGACCGCGTCGCCGGGCGGCTGGCGGCTGCTCGGCCGGACCGACGTGCGGCTGTGGGACCCGACCCGCGACCGCCCGGCGCTGCTCGCGCCCGGCACCGCGGTGGTGTTCGTCCCGAGATGACCTCCCTGCACGTGCTCGCCACCGGACCGCTGGTGACGGTCCAGGACCGCGGTCGCCGCGGCTTGGCCCACCTCGGGGTCGCGCGCGCCGGCGCCCTGGACGCGCCCGCCGCCGCGCTCGCCAACCGGCTCCTCGGCAACGACGCGGACGCCGCCGTCCTCGAGGTCGTGCTCGGCGGGCTGGAGCTGCGTGCCGACGGCGGCTGCTGGGTCGCGGTCACCGGCGCCGGGCACGACCACGCCCGCGCCGAGTGGCTCTCCGACGGCGCCACGCTCCGGGTGGGGACGCCTCCGTCCGGGGTGTGCACGTACGTCGCGGTCGCCGGCGGGATCGCCGTCCCGCCCGTGCTCGGCTCGCGGTCGACCGACACCCTCGCCTGGGTCGGCCCGCCGCGCGTTGAGGCGGGCACCGTGCTGCCGGTCGGGGAACCGCAGGGGGAGCCGCGGCCGCTGGACGCGCCTCGCCCGGCCCGGCGCGGGCCGCTGCGGGTGCGGGTCGGGCCGCGCGCCGACTGGTTCGCCGACGACGCGATCGAGCGGCTGTGCGCCGCGCCGTACGCCGTCGCCGCCGACTCCAACCGGATCGGCCTGCGCCTCGACGGCCCGCCGATCGCGCGCGTGCGCACGCAGGAGCTCGCGAGCGAGGGGATGGTGCTCGGCGCCGTGCAGGTGCCGCCCGACGGGGTGCCGATCGTGTTCCTGGCCGACCACCCGCCGACCGGCGGCTACCCGGTGCTGGCGGTCGTCGAGGAGGACGACCTGTGGCAGTGCGCTCAGCTGCGGCCGGGCGAGCAGGTCCGGTTCACTCCGGCTCGTCGGTGACCGGCGGGATCCAGGGGCTGAGCTCGGGGTCGTCCTCGGCATAGCTGCGCACCGGCCCGGCCGGCGTCGCCGCCGTCTCGAACCGCACGGTCACCACGCCTCGTCCCGACCCCCACACCCAGCCGCGGCCCATCTCGGTGTGCTCGACGTCCATGCCCGGCGCCCAGGCCCGGCGGGAGTGATGCGGGACCTCGACCTCGGGCAGCTCCTCGTCCTCCTCGGCCGTCTCGCCGAAGAGGTCCTCCTGGACCCAGTCGGCGAGCCCGGAGACGCCGACGCCGAGCAGGCGTACGCCGCCGGAGGTGTCCAGGTCGGCGAGCAGGCCGCGCGCGAGTCGGCCGATCGTGGCGGCGGTGTCGGTGGGGGAGGCGAGCGTGGACGAGCGGCTCAGCGTCGTGAAGTCGTGCATCCGCACCTTGATCGTGACCGTGCGCCCCGACAGGCCGCTCTTGCGCAGCCGGCGCGCGACGTCGCCGGCCTGCCGGGTCAGCAGGTGCTCCATCAGGCTGCGGTCCGTGAGGTCGTGGTCGTAGGTGCCCTCGACGCTCACCGACTTCGCCTCGCGCTCGGCCACCACGGGCCGGTCGTCCTGGGCCCGGGCGAGGTTGAAGAGCCAGTGCCCGCTGGCCTTGCCGAGCAGCCGGACCAGCTCGTCCTCGCTGAGCAGCTCGAGCTCCGCGACGGTGTGCACGCCGGCGCGGCGCAGCCGCTCGGCGGTGGCGGGGCCGACGCCGGGGATCACGGTGACGCTCATCGGCCGGAGCAGGTCCTGCTCGGTGCCCGGCGCGACGACGACGAGGCCGTCGGGCTTGTCGAGGTCGCTGGCGACCTTCGCGATGAACTTCGACGTCCCGATCCCGACCGAGGCGGTCAGCCCGCCGGTCACCTCGGTGATCCGGGTGCGCAGCTCCTCGGCGAACGCGGTGACGGAGGGCAGCGACAGGTCCGCGAGCCCCGGGTGCTCGGCCAGGTCCGCGGCTGCGAGGTCCACGAACGCCTCGTCGAGCGACAGCGGCTCGACCAGCGGCGAGATCGAGCGCAGCACGCCCATCACCTGGTCGCTGGTCGAGCGGTAGGCGTGGAACCGGCCCGAGAGGAAGGCCGCGTGCGGGCACCGGGCCCGCGCCTCGCGGGTCGACATCGCCGAGCGCACGCCGTACCTGCGCGCCTCGTACGACGCCGTCGACACCACGCCGCGGCCGCCGACCCCGCCCACGACGACCGGCTTGCCGCGCAGCGACGGCTTGTCGCGCTGCTCGACCGCCGCGAAGAACGCGTCGAGGTCGAGGTGCAGCACCGACGCCACCGCTCGCACAGCCGCAACCTATCGCGGGCCGCCGACGGCTCCGGCAGCCCACCTACCGTCCACAGCCGGGCTCCCGACACGGGTCTCCACAACCCGGCCCGGGAACCCCGCCCGGCGTCGGCGCGTCCGGGGACCGTCGAGGCATGACCGCAGACCAGACCAGCCCCACGACCACCCTGACCGCCCGCACCCCCGAGGACGTCCTCGCCGTGGTGCCCGTCGTGCTCGGCTTCGAGCCGACCGAGTCGATGGTGATGCTCACCTTCGGCAGCGACCCGCCGTTCCACGCCCGCGTGGACCTGCCCGACGACGAGGGCGACGTCGCCGAGATGACCGCGATGCTGGTCGCCCCCGCGCGTGAGCACCGGGTGCCGCGGGCGTTCCTCCTCGTCTACAGCGAGCGCGACCGGCTCGCCGACCGGGCCCTGGGGGCGACCGCACGGGCGCTGCAGCGCGCGGGCATCGAGGTGATCGACGGGCTGCGCACCGACGGGAGCCGCTGGTGGCCGGTGCCGAGCCGGCCCAGCCTGCCCGCCGACGGGGTGCCCTACGACCTGTCCGCGCACCCGTTCGCGGCGCAGGCGGTCTACGACGGGCGGGTGGTGCACGCCTCCCGCGAGCGTCTTGCGCAGAGCATCGCCGCCGACCCGGTGCTGGTCGGGCGCGTGGTGCCGGCGCTGGCGGCGCTGACCGGCGACCCGCCGCCGGCCCTCGACGAGGGCAGGTGGGTGCGCGAGCTCGTGGTGCGCCACGTCGCCTCCCGGACGGTGCCCGACGACGCCGACCTCGCCCGGCTGCTGCGCGGGATGCTCGACGTCCGGGTGCGTGACGCCGCGTGGTCGCCGCTGCGTCGGGACCGGTCGAGGGAGCACGTCGAGCTCTGGAGCGACGTCGTCCGCCGCGCGCCCGACCCCCTGGTGCCGGCGCCGGCCGCGCTGCTGGCGTTCGCCGCGTGGCAGGCCGGGCAGGGTGCGCTGGCGTGGTGCGCGGTGGACCGGTGCGTCGACGTCGACCCGGGCTACTCGCTGGCGGGCCTGGTCGCCGAGCTGCTGACCCGGGCCGTCCCGCCCGACACCTGGGAGGGGGAGTTCGACTGGACGGTGGGCCTGGGGCGTTGACGGCGCGCTTAGGGTGCGGTCATGGGCGAAGAGGTGGATGCTCAGGAGTTCTCCCGCGCTGACCGCACGCGCCACCGGGAGAAGGTGCGCCGCAACCTCGACGTGTTCGCCCGGATGCTGCGCGAGGCGCGCTTCGACACCGACGACCCGATGACCGGGCTGGAGGTCGAGCTCAACCTCATCGACGAGGTGGGGGACCCGGCGCTCAAGAACGCCGAGGCGCTGGAGGCGATCGCCTCCCCGGACTTCCAGACCGAGCTCGGCCAGTTCAACATCGAGATCAACAGCGCCCCGGCCAAGCTCCGCGAGGGTGGGCTGACGACGTTCGAGGAGAGCCTGCGCCGCAGCCTCAACGACGCCGAGGAGAAGTCCGCGGCGATCGGTGCCCACATGGTGATGATCGGCATCCTGCCGACCCTCGCCGAGGGCCACATGGGCCTGGACAGCCTGAGCGCCAACCCGCGCTACAAGCTGCTCAGCGAGCAGATCCTCAACGCCCGGGGCGAGGACATCACGATCGCGATCGACGGGGTCGAGGAGCGGCTGCGCACCACGTCCGACTCGATCGTGCCGGAGGCGGCCTGCACCAGCACCCAGTTCCACGTGCAGACCTCGCCCGACCAGTTCGCGGCGTACTGGAACGCCTCGCAGGCGATCGCCGCCGTCCAGGTGGCGGTGGGCGCCAACGCGCCGTACCTCCTCGGCAAGGAGCTGTGGCGCGAGACCCGGATCCCGCTCTTCGAGCAGGCGACCGACACCCGCAGCGAGGAGCTGAAGGCGCAGGGCGTGCGTCCGCGGGTGTGGTTCGGCGAGCGCTGGATCACCTCGGTCTTCGACCTCTTCGAGGAGAACGTCCGGTTCTTCCCCGCGCTGCTCCCGGTGACCGACGACGAGGACCCGCTGGCGGTGCTCGAGGACGGCGGCACGCCGCGGCTGCCCGAGCTGCGCCTCCACAACGGCACCATCTACCGCTGGAACCGGCCGGTCTACGACGTCGCCGGGGGAGTGCCGCACCTGCGCGTCGAGAACCGGCTGCTGGCCGCCGGGCCGACCGTCGCCGACACGATCGCCAACGCGGCGTTCTACTTCGGCCTGGTCCGGGCGCTCGCCGAGAGCGAGCGGCCGCTCTGGTCGCAGATGTCCTTCAGCGCCGCCGAGGAGAACTTCCACGTCGCCGCCCGGCAGGGCGTCGACGCCCAGATCTACTGGCCGGGCGTCGGCCAGGTCCGGGCCACCGAGCTCGTGCTGCGCCGCCTGCTGCCGATGGCCCGCGAGGGCCTCGCCTCCTGGGGCGCGTCGCAGGAGGAGTCGGACCGGCTGCTCGGCATCATCGAGCAGCGCTGCCTGCTCGGCACCAACGGCGCCGAGTGGTTCGTGCAGCGGGTCCGGGCCGAGGGCAACCGCGACCGGTACGACGCGCTGCGGGCCGCGCTGCTCGACTACCGCGAGCGGATGCACACCAACGAGCCCGCGCACACCTGGGACTAGCGCGACCAGACGGGTCAGCGGGTCCGCAGCCGCTTCCATTCCCGCCGTACGCCGGTCCGCGGGTCGAACCAGCCCTTGCGGGTGACGACCACGAGCGTGAGGTCCACAGCTGCCTCGGCGGTGGCGGCCCGGGCGGCCGCGAGCCACTCCAGGTCGACGTCACCGACGTCGAGCGGCCCGGAGCGGGTCAGCCACAGCATCGGAACGGCTCCGGCCACCGGGGCGCGTCGGCGGGCGGTGTGCACCATCGCGGCGACGACGTCGGCGCGCAGCGCGTGGTCGAGCTGCTCGTCCGGCGCGACCGCGAACACGTCCTCGCGGCCGCCCGGCCAGCCGACGTGCAGCAGTGGCGGGTGCAGCCGCCGTCGTTCCCGCGCGGCGTGGTCGGCGACCGCCCGCCGCAGCACCAGGTGCAGCGGACGGGCCACCGGTTCCTGGATCCCCTCGACCGTCCTCACCTCGTCCCTTCCATGGGGACAGCCTCGCCCGATCGTGCGGTTCGTGCAGATGTCCTCCACAGGTCGCCGCGGCCTGGATCGGTTACGGTGCATCCAACCGCTCAGATCTGGGAGGACCGATGGGAACCGTCGTCGTGGGGTACGTCCCCAAGCCGGAGGGCGAGGCCGCGCTCCGCACCGCGATCGCCGAGGCGAAGCTGCGGTCCGCGAGCCTGGTGGTCGTGAACTCCCAGCGCGGCGGGTCCGAGTTCGACCAGGACGCCTCCACCCAGGCCGACCGCGAGATGGCGTCGGTCCGCAAGATCCTCGAGGGCACCGAGGTGCCCTACGAGATCCGCCAGCTGGTCCGCGGCTTCGAGCCCGCCGAGGACCTGATCAGCATCGCCGAGGCCAACGACGCCGAGCTCATCGTGATCGGCCTGCGCCGCCGTTCCCCGGTCGGCAAGCTCATCCTCGGCAGCAACGCGCAGCGCATCCTCCTCGACGCCCACTGCCCGGTCCTCGCCGTCAAGGCCGACTGACCCGACCGTGCACGTCGCGCTGCGTGCCGCCCTCGAGCCCGTCCTGGCGGACATCGCGGCGACCACGGACCTGCTCGTTCGTGTCGAGGACGGCGACTGGGGATCGATCCCCGAGCAGTTGACCGCGATGCTGTGGACCGGGCGATCCGGACGTGGCGTCTCCGTCCTGGTCACCGACTCGCTGGTCGAGCGGGTCGTCTCGGTCGCCGACCAGACGGAGGACTGGGTCCCGGAGGAGATCGGTGGCACGGCCACCAACTGGCCGGTGTGCCCCGAGCATCCCCGTTCCCACCCGATGGCGGCGCGGGCTGTGGACGGCGAGGCATGGTGGATCTGCCCGGTCTCCTCAACGACCGTCGCTCGGGTCGGATCGCTCGCATCAGGGTGACGTCGTACGGACGGAGCACCCGCTTGCTCCAGCCGTATGACGTCCGGGACGCCGCCGCCCGGCCTGCGGCAAGATGGACGCATGGCCACGATCCACATCACCGGCGACGAGCACGCCGACCAGGTGCTCTCCGACGACCCGTTCGCCCTGCTGGTCGGGATGATGCTCGACCAGCAGTACCCGATGGAGCACGCGTTCCGCGGACCGGCGAAGGTGCTGGACCGGTTCGGCACCCTCGACCCGGCGCGGATCGCGGCGGCGGATCCCGAGTCGTTCACGGCGCTCTGCTCGACGCCGCCGGCGATCCACCGGTTCCCGGGCTCGATGACCGCGCGGCTCCAGGAGCTCGCGCGGATCGTGGAGGACGAGTACGACGGGCACGCCGAGCGGATCTGGACCGAGGCCGTCGACGGTCGCGACCTGCTCAAGCGGATGCAGGCGCTGCCGGGGTTCGGCAAGCAGAAGGCGCAGATCTTCGTGGCCCTGCTGGCCAAGCAGCTCGACGTACGACCGGACGGGTGGGAGGCGGCCGTGGGTGCGTACGCCGAGGACGGCTACCGCTCGGTCGCGGACGTCGTCGACGGCGCGAGCCTGCAGAAGGTGCGCGACTACAAGAAGGAGAAGAAGGCCGCGGCCAAGGCCATGTCGTCGTCAGTGTCGGGGTGATTGCCGAAATCGTTGGGGGTGCGTGGCAGAATGATCCGCGCGGCTCTTGACGTCTCCGGGACGGGCCGCGCCCAAGATCTGTTTCGACGTCGTTGACGAGAGGTGTTCGTGTCCTCGAACGCGCGCAAGTTGCTCCCCGCCGAAGTGCTGACCCACCCGGCCGTCGTAGCCCTCATCGAGCGGGGGACGCCCAGCGGCTCGCTCACCCCGGAGGAGGTCCGACAGGCCAGTGAGGACGCGGCCGTCGAGCCCCGGCACCTCAAGGCGCTGCTCGGCCACCTGAGCTCGCTCGGCATCTCCGTGCACCTGCCGGTGGCGACCACGCGTGCGGTCGCGGCGACGTCGACGCGCAAGACGACGACCGCCAAGGCGACCAAGGCCGCGCCGGCCAAGAAGGCCGCCGCCGCGCCTGCCGCCAAGAAGGCGGCCCCGGCCAAGAAGGCCGCGGCGAAGAAGGCGGCGTCCAGCGACGGCGAGGCCGTCGTCGAGGTCGTCACCGCGCCGGTCGTCGGCCCCGACGGCAAGAAGATCCTCCCCGACGTCCCCGACGAGCAGTTCGAGAAGGACGTCGCGAGCGACCCGTCGATCAAGGAGGACGAGGAGGAGGCCACGGCCACCTCGTCGTTCGTGGTCTCCGCGGCCGACGAGACCGACGAGCCGGCGCAGCAGGTCATGGTCGCCGGCGCGACCGCCGACCCGGTCAAGGACTACCTCAAGCAGATCGGCAAGGTCCCGCTCCTCAACGCGGAGATGGAGGTCGAGCTCGCCAAGCGGATCGAGGCCGGCCTCTTCGCGGAGGAGAAGCTCGCCAAGGGCACCAAGATGTCCGGCAAGCTCGAGGAGGAGTTCGAGTGGATCGCCGAGGACGGCAAACGGGCGAAGAACCACCTGCTCGAGGCCAACCTCCGCCTCGTCGTCTCCCTGGCCAAGCGCTACACCGGCCGCGGCATGCTCTTCCTGGACCTGATCCAGGAGGGCAACCTCGGCCTGATCCGCGCGGTCGAGAAGTTCGACTACACCAAGGGCTACAAGTTCTCGACGTACGCCACCTGGTGGATCCGGCAGGCGATCACCCGCGCGATGGCCGACCAGGCCCGCACCATCCGCATCCCGGTGCACATGGTCGAGGTCATCAACAAGCTCGCCCGCGTGCAGCGCCAGATGCTCCAGGACCTGGGCCGCGAGCCCACCCCGGAGGAGCTCGCCAAGGAGCTCGACATGACCCCCGAGAAGGTCATCGAGGTCCAGAAGTACGGCCGCGAGCCGATCTCGCTGCACACCCCGCTCGGCGAGGACGGCGACTCCGAGTTCGGTGACCTGATCGAGGACTCCGAGGCCATCGTGCCCGCGGACGCCGTGAGCTTCACGCTGCTCCAGGAGCAGCTGCACGCCGTCCTCGACACGCTCTCCGAGCGCGAGGCGGGCGTCGTCAGCATGCGCTTCGGCCTGACCGACGGCCAGCCGAAGACCCTCGACGAGATCGGCAAGGTCTACGGCGTGACCCGCGAGCGGATCCGCCAGATCGAGTCGAAGACGATGTCGAAGCTCCGGCACCCGTCGCGCTCCCAGGTGCTGCGCGACTACCTCGACTGAGCCACCGAGACTCGGTACGACGATGACGGGCCGTGCTGCGCAGCTGCGCAGTGCGGCCCGTTTCGCGTCCCGGCTGTACGGCGAGCAGGGCCGGGCCGCCTACCACGCCTACGTGCGGCGGGTGCCCTTCAGCCGGCTCCGGTTCGCGCCGGGCCGCGACGACCCGTACCCGATCTACGAGCAGATCCGCGCCGAGGGGCCGTTCATCGTGACGCCGCTCGGCAACCTCGCGACGGTCGACCACGCGCTCTGCAAGGAGATCCTGCGCAGCCGACGGTTCGGCGTCGAGCCGGAGGACTCGACCGGTCCGGACGAGGACTTCGACCTGTCCTTCCTCAACCGCAACCCGCCCGACCACACCCGGCTCCGTCGGCTGGTGGCGCCCGCCTTCAGCCCGCGGCGGATGGCCGACTTCCGCGACGGCGTGGAGAGGACCGTGGCCGGGCTGCTCGACGACGCCGCAGGCTCGGGCGAGCTCGACCTCGTGCCGGCCCTCGCGTCGCCGCTGCCGATCGCGGTGATCACCGACCTCCTCGGCGTCCCGGACGCGGACGGCGAGGCCTTCACGCGGTACGGCGTCGCCCTCGGCGGCGCGCTCGCCGGGCTGCGCTCGCTGCGTCATGCCCAGGAGGTGATGACCGCGGGCCGCGACCTGGAGCTGATGTTCGCCGGGCTCTTCGACCTGCGTCGGCGCGAGCCCCACGACGACCTGATCAGCGCGCTGGTCGCGGCGGAGGGCGACCAGGTGCAGCCGCAGGAGATGGTCCCGCTCTGCATCCTGCTGCTGATCGCCGGCTTCGAGACGACGGTCAACCTGATCGGCAACGCCGTCAACGCGCTGCTCGACCACCCGGACCAGTGGGCGGCGCTGGTCGCCGACCCGGGACTCGCCGGCGCGGTCGTCCAGGAGACGCTGCGGTTCGACCCGCCCGTCCAGCGCACCGCGCGGATCTCCTTCGACGACACCGAGCTGGCCGGTCAGCGGGTCGAGAGCGGGCGGTTCGTCAACGTGCTGCTCGGCGGCGCCAACCGCGACCCGGCGGTCTTCTGTGACGCCGACGTCTTCGACATCACCCGCACCGACGGAGCCGACCACCTCGCGTTCTCGAGCGGCATCCACCACTGCGTGGGCCGCCCGCTCGCCGAGCTCGAGGCCACGGTGGCGCTGCGGATGCTGGCCGAACGGATGCCGGGGCTGCGCCGTGCGGGCGCCGTTCGCCGTCGCAACTCGACCCTGATCCGCGGGCCGCTGAGCCTGCCGGTGACCCGGGGGACCGCTTCAGTTTTCAATCGCTAGGATCACGGCACATGGAGGGTCGGGCGGTCCAGCTGCGCAGTGCTGCCCGCTTCACCACGAAGCTGTACGCCGGTCGAGCCCGCGCGATCGTCGACGCGCACGTGCGGCGCAACGAGTTCGCCCGCCTCAGCGCGGTCGGTGACGGTGACCCGTACCCGATCTACGACCGGATCCGCGCGGCCGGCCCGTTCGTGACCACGCCGACCGGCCACCTGGCGACGGCCGACCACGCGATCTGCAAGGAGGTCCTCCGGGACCGGCGCTTCGGCGTCGAGCCGGAGGGCGCGCCGCGGCCCGAGCCGGCCTTCGACCGGTCGCTGCTGACCCGGAACCCGCCCGACCACACGCGGCTGCGCCGGCTCGTCGCGCCCGCGCTCAGCGCGCGACGGCTCGCCGACTTCACCGTCATGCTCGAGGAGACCGTCGGCCGGCTGCTCGACGACGCCGGGCGGACCGGGTCGTTCGACGTGATGCCGGCGCTCGCGGAGCCGCTGCCGGTCGCCGTGATCAACCGGCTGCTGGGCATCCCGGACGAGGACGGCGCCGTCCTCGCGGCGTACGGCGAGACGCTGGGTGGCGCGGCCGCCGGCTTCCGCTCGCCGCGGCACGCCCGCGACGTGATGGTGGCCGCCCGGGCGATGGTGCGGCTCTTCGAGGAGGTCATCGAACGGCGTCGCGCCGACCCCGGTGACGACCTGATCAGCTCGCTCCTCGCGGCGGAGGGGGAGGGCGACACGGAGCTGCGCGCCGTCGAGCTGGTGCCGATGTGCCGGATGCTGCTGATCGCCGGATTCGAGACGACCGTCAACCTGCTCGGCAACGCCGTCAACGCCTTGCTCGACCACCCGGACCAGTGGGCCGCGCTGGTGGCGAACCCCGCGCTCGCCGGCGCCGTCGTCCAGGAGTCGCTGCGCTTCGACTCGCCGGTGCAGCGCACCGGCCGAATCTCCTTCGACGACACCGAGATCGCCGGGCAGCCGATCCGCCGCGGCCAGTGGGTCAACGTGCTGATCGGTGGCGCCAACCGCGACCCGCAGGTCTTCGACGAGCCCAACACGTTCGACCTCGCCCGCACCGACCTCTTCGACCACCTGGCGTTCTCGAGCGGCATCCACCGCTGCGTCGGCCGGCCGATCGCCGAGCTCGAGGGCTCGGTCGCGCTGCGGATGCTCGCCGAGCGGATGCCCGGCCTGCACCGCGCCGGGCCGGCGCGGATGCGTGCCATGCCCCTGGTCCGCGGCCCGTTGAGCGTGCCGGTCGCGGTCGGTTGATTGCAACCTTCGGGGCCGTCGGGGAGTCTGAAGGGCATGAAGCTCGGGACTGCAGCCCTCGCACTCCTCACCGCCACCGTCGGCGCGACCCTCGTCGCGGCGCCGGCGTACGCCGACCAGGCGCGCTACCCCGACCCCGCCGACGCGTCGGCCTCGTTGACCGACATGCGCGCCGTCGCGGTCGCCCACGGGCCCAACCGGCTGGTGGTGAAGGTCCGCTTCACCGACCTGCGCGCGCGGTCGACCGGCGGCCCGTCGGGGCTGGCCATCGGCATCGACACCGACGCCGCCCTGAAGGGACCCGAGTTCCGGCTCACCAGCGGGCTCCAGTCGGGCACCGACTACCAGCTCGTCGCCGTGAGCAACGGCGACGTCGTGGGCGAGCCGCTGACGTGCCCCCACAAGGTGGCTCTCGACTTCGCTGGCGACCGGCTCACCTTCGCGGCCGCGCGCAGCTGCCTGGGCTCGCCCGACAGCGTGCGGGTCGCCCTGCTGATGCGCGACGAGTTCGACTCCTCGCACCCGGTCACCGACTGGCTCGGCGCGCCGCGGTCCTACACCGACTGGATCGTCAGCGACTGAGGTCGTCGAGCGCCCGCAGCGCGGCGCGGTGCCCACACATGCCGTGCACGCCCGGGCCCGGTGGTGTTGACGCCGAGCAGAGGTAGGCGCCAGGGACGGCGGTGGCGTACGGGTCCGTGAGCCGCGGCCGGGCGACCAGCTGGCGCACCGTCGTGGCACCGGCGGCGATGTCGCCGCCGACGTAGTTCGCGTTGTACGCCGCGAAGCCGGCGGGGTCGGTCACGTGGGTGGCGACGATCCGCTCGCGGACGCCGGGGGCGAACCGCTCGAGCTGCGCCAGCACCGCGTCCGTCGCGTCGCCGGCGTACCCGTGCGGCACGTGCGCGTAGGCCCAGACCGGGTGCACGTCGCCGGCCGAGCGGGTCGGGTCGGCGAGGTACTGCTGGCCCACCAGCACGTAGGGCCGCTCCGGCATCCGGCCCCGGGCGACCTCGGCCTCGGCGCGCGCGATCTCCGCGAAGGTCCCGCCGAGGTGGACGGTCCCGGCCCTCCGGGCGGCCTCGGCGGTCCACGGCACGCCGCCCTCGACGGCCAGGTCGAGCTTGTACGCCGAGCACCCGTACCGCCACCGGGGCGGCTCGAGCCCCGCGATCTCGGCGAAGGCGGTCGGGGTCGTGTCGAACAACCGCACCCGGCTCGGCGGCAGCTCGGCCATCGCCGTGACCTCGACGCCGGTCTCGATCGTCCCGCCGAGCGAGCGCAGCAGGCTCGCGAGGGCGTCGGTGATCGCGCGGGAGCCGCCCTCGGCGACCGGCCAGCCGTGCCGGTGCCCGGCGACGATCAGCATCGCCCCGACCGCGGAGGTGAGCGGACGGTCGAGCGGGCGGCTGACGTGCGCGGCGCAGCCGCCGAAGAGGGCGCGGGCGGGCTCGGTACGGAAGCGGCGGGCGAGAACGGCGGCAGGCAGTCCGGCCCGCAGCCCGAACCGCGCCAGCATCACCGGGTGCGACGGCACGTGCACGATCGGGCCGAGCGCCTCGTCGGCGAGCGCGTCGTACCTTTCGACGAGCGGGCCGAAGACACCGCGCCACCGGTCGGCGTCGGCACCGAGGCCGGCGGCGGTCTCCTCGACCGAGCCGCGGAGCACCCCCGCCGTACCGTCGTCGAGCGGGTGGGCGACGTCGACCTCCGGCCAGCGCCAGACCAGGCCGTGCTCGGTCAGCGGCAGCGAGGAGAGGAACGGCGAGCCGACGCCGAAGGGGTGGATCGCCGAGCAGACGTCGTGGAGCACGCCCGGGACCGTGAGCTCCTCGGTGCGGGTGCCGCCGCCGATCGTGTCGCGCGCCTCGAGCACCGTGACCGAGAGCCCGCGCTGGGCGAGCGTGACGGCGGCCGCGAGCCCGTTGGGGCCCGAGCCGACGACGACGGCATCGGGCGCGCTCATGCCCCCGACTCTGCCCTACGCCTGGTGGAGGTGACGTGCACGGGCAGGTCCGTGTCGCACGGCTGCCGTTCGCACATGTCGGCGACCAGGACGTAGCCGCGCTCGAGCTCACCGGTAGCCGCGTCGACGAGGCGGTACTCCTGGCGCTGCCGCTGGATCGGCTGCGCCTCCAGCAGGATGACCCGCACGTCGCCGTCCTCGAAGTGGCAGCGCTCCTGCAGGGCGCCGATCAACCGCTCGTCGTGGAGGTGGCCGTCGCCGAAGTTCCAGCCGAGCACGGTCCCGGCGACGAGCTCGCCCTCGATCGCCAGGTAGTCGGTGTCGTGCCCGGGGCCGCAGGCGCGGGGGATGAGTGAGAAGAGCGCCCGGCCGTGGCTGTGCATCGCGCGGAAGGCGTAGCCGATGTAGAGCGGGATCTCCGCCTCCTCCTTGCCGTAGATCTTCTCGAGCTGCTGGTGGGGGAGCAGCGACGCCTTGGTGGTGCCGGCATCGAGCTTGGCGAGTCCCGCCTCGGTGAAGCACCAGTACGACGTGTCCCAGTTGCCCGCGTAGTAGCGCATGCCGGGCAGGAACGAGACCCGACGCGGCGCGACGTTGCCGAGCACCACGGTCGCCACCACGACGGCCAGCAGGGCCACGAGCGGCCACGGGTGCGTCACGTCGCCGAGGCCGTACGCCGCGTCGTGGACGAAGAGCGTGAGGATCCCGTAGATCATGAAGACGTTCCACTCCAGCGGCACGCCCATCGGGATGCTGGTCAGGATCTGGAGGTGGAAGCAGATCATCACCACCGCAGCCGCGGTCGTCACCCAGCCGCCGTGGGAGAGGAACAGCACGAGCGGGACGGCGTACTCCACGGCGGTGCCGACGTGGGCCAGCGTGGAGGCGAGCCCGGACGGCCGCAGGTCGTCGGGGAAGTCGCGGTGGAAGCGGCGCTTGATCGTCCGCGAGCGCAGCACCGGGCTGTTGCTCATCATCGCCTGCACGACGTACGGGAAGTGCCGGTTGAGCTTGGACGTCGCCGCGCCCCACCAGATGGCGAGCATGACCAGCTGGGCGGCGACGACCAGGTCGGCGCCGGTGAGCAGGAACGTCACCGTGAGCGTGCCGTACACCTCCGCCCGGGCCGCGAGGAAGATCGTCTTGTCCCGCAGCCCGATCAGCGCCAGCGCGACCAGGACGGCCACGACCCGCTCGCGCCCGAGCACCGGGTCGGGGGACAGCAGCGCCCACAGGGTCGCGAGCAGCAGCGCGGCGTACAACGCGACGTCGACGGCGGTACGCCGGGTGCCGCGCGTCAGGGGCACCCGACCCGGCCACGGGGGCAGCCGGATGGTGCCGGGCCGCAGCCAGTAGAGGAACGAGCCGAGCGGTGGCACCATCCGCAGGTTGAGCGGGCCGAAGCCGCACCCGAGGCCGAGCACCTCGAAGAGCAGCGTCCAGAGCACGACCTTCTGGAAGGCGCCGGTCGCGGTGAGCTCGTCGATGCCGGGCGTGAGGAGCGCGAAGGCGGCGCCGCCGGCGACGTACAGGCCGATCTTGACGACGTAGAGGACGAACACGACGTCGGGCGTGCCGAACCCGACCTCCGCCACGTGCCGGGCCATCGGCCGCATCCGCTCCGCGCGGGTGCCCGCACGCCAGGCCGCGTCGACCTCGGGGAGGTTCGGTTGCAGGAATCCCATGCCGGGACGGTAGGTGTGGCGGCCGTCACCCGGCATCCGGCCGGCAGCACGACGTTGCGGATCGCCGTTGTGCCGTCAGCACAAGACCCGGCGGCCGAGCAGGTGGCACGCGAGCAGCGCGACCTCGACGTCCAGCCGGCCCTCGTCGAGCGGCCGGCCGCGCGCCTCCTCGGCCCGACGCAGCCGGTAGAGCACCGTGTTGCGGTGCAGCGACAGCTCGGCCGCCGCGGCCGTGTGGCTGCCCTGGTGCGCGAGCAGCACCCGCACGGTCTCGCGGAGCCGGGCGTGCGGCTCGTCGTCGATGGCGAGGTCGCCGAGGACGCCCTGGACCCACGCGGCCAGGTCGGCGAGGTCGGTGCGGAGCAGCGCGACCAGACCGGCGTCGGCGTACGTCGTCACGGCGGTCCGGGCGACCTCGTCGGCGGCCAGGGCCACGGCGCGCGCGGCGAGCGCCTGCCGGTGCGTGCTGCGGAAGCCGGCCAGGCCCGCGCCCGGGTTGCCGACCGCGAGCCGGACGCCGGCGGCGGACATCGTGACGGAGCGCGGGTCGGCGCCCCCGCGGGGCAGCGGCAGCCAGGCCCAGACCCCGCCCGCGTCCGACGGGACGACCAGCGGCTCGCGCAGGCAGCCGAGGTCGGTCGCGACCCGGCGTACGTCCCGCTCGAGGAGGTCGGTGTCGCCCCATCCGACCAGGCCCAGGTGGGTGCGCCCGAGCTCGTAGCCGAGCATCCGCTCGGCCTGGCCGACCTCGAGCGCGTCGCCCGCGAGCACCGTCGCGACCTCGGCCGACCGCGCCGCTGCCCGGCTCTGCAGCCAACGCCGTCGCTCGGCCGCGTGTGCCTGGACGACCTGCTCCGAGAGACCGTCGATGTAGGCGAACGTCGCGGCCGAGAACTCCACCGTCGCCGCCACGATCGCCGCCGGGTCGTCGGTGTCACGGGCGAACGCCTCGATCATCAGCTGCTGGCACTCGGCCTGCCCGAGCCGGTAGGCGCGCAGCAGGGCGCTGACCGGGACGCCGGCCTGGGCGAGCCCGCGCGCGTAGGCGAGCGCCGTCTCGGGTGGTTCGGCGCGCCGCTCGCCGGAGGAGAAGCGGGTCATGGCGACCCGGATGTTGTCGGCGACGCTGGTCCTCAGCAGGTCCACGAGCGCCGGGTCGCCGTCCAGCTCGGGGATCTCGTGCAGCATCCGCGCGACCAGGTGGTCGGCGAGTCCCTCCATCTCGCCGGCCAGGGCCGCGGCGGTACGCGAGACGAGGTCGTCCACGGCCGGGGGCACCCGCGGACAGTAGCCCCAGTCAGCCTGCGGCCACCAGCACCACGGAGCCGACGCACAGTGCGAGCCCGAGGGCCTGGGCGCGGTGGACGTGCTCGCGCAGGAAGAGCACGGCGAGCAGGACCGTGAAGCCGGGGTAGAGCGAGGTGATGACGGCCGCCACCGTGAGGTAGCCGTGGTGGGTGGCGACCAGGAAGAGCCAGGTCGCGAGGGTGCCGAGGAGTCCGCTGATGACCCCGCCGAGGGCGTTCGGGTCGCGGGGCACCCAGGGTTGGCGGACAGCGACCGCCACGGCGACGATGGCGACGCCGGCGACGAGCTGGTTGAGCGCGAGCGGCAGCAGGCCGGCGTCCTCCGGGATCTGGGCGAGGGCGGCGAAGAGCGTGCCGAAGCCGAGCCCGGCGAGGATGCCGTCGGACAGGCCCGGGCCGACCAGCGAGCCGCCCTCCGGCTCCCGGGAGACGAACCAGATGGCCGGGAAGGCGAGCGCGACGCCCAGGAGCACCACCGCGCTCGGCCGCTCGCCGGTCGCGAGGCCGACGGCGACCGGGACCACGACGGCGCCGACGCCCGACACGGGGGAGACGACACCCATCCGCCCCGCCGCGAGGCCGCGGTAGAGGAATGCCGTACCGAAGCCGTTGCCGACGCCCGCGAGCAGGGCCCAGGCGAGGTCGGTCGAGGTCGGCTCGCCGCTCACGAGCAGGCCGGCCGCGAGGACGACCAGGCCGCCGCCGAGCTGGGCCATCAGGGCGACCGACCAGGCGCTCGCCCGCTTGGAGAAGACGCCGCCGGAGAAGTCGGCGAGGCCGTACGACGCAGCCGCGAAGAGCGACAGCAGGATGCTCATGTGGCGACCACGCCACCGATCCAGACCAGCGTGGCGGCCAGGGCAGCGAGCAGCTCGACCAGGATGCTGAGGCCGACGGCCTTGAGGGAGTGGACGGTCGAGGGCCAGGCCTCCGCGCTGCCGACCCGGACCAGCTCGGCCAGGTAGACGCCGAGCACGAAGCCGAGGAAGAGCCCGACCACCGGCACCACGAAGAAGCCGACCACGCCCAGGGCGACGCCCACCCACTGGGTGGAGGCCGGGATCCCGGCGACCTGGAGCCGGCGACCGGGGACGACGTACTTGACGACGGCACCGACGACGACGAGCGCGGTGGCGACGACGAAGACCGTCCAGGCGGTCGCGCCGCCCTCCGCCCAGGCCCAGACCAGGACGCCCGCGACGACGAGCATCGACCCCGGCAGGATCGGAACCAGGATGCCGACCAGGCCCACCGCCACGAGGAGGGCGGCGATCAGGGTGGTCGCGGTCACGGCAGCACCCTACAAATGCGTCGCGGCACAAATGCGTCGCGGCCCCGGACACAGGGTCCGGGGCCGCGAAAGACGGTGGAAGTCGGTCAGCGCTCGTCGTCGGTGGCGCTGGAAGGAGTGGTGGACAGCTTGTGCGTCTCGTCGACGACGTTGGCGGCGATCTCCTTGAGCTTGTCTCCGTGCTCACGAGCGTGGTGGGCGCAGAAGAGCAGCTCACCACCCGACTGGAGCTCCACACGGAGGTAGGCCTGGGCGCCGCAGCGGTCGCAACGGTCCACCGCGCTCAGCGCGGCGGTGTTGGGGGCAAGTGCAGTAGTCACATCGGCCTCATTTCTCGTCCTGCCTCGGTGTCTTGCTCAACGTAGCGACCGGGTCCAAGATTCCCGACCTGGTCTGGTTGCCACGTGTCGCCTGACACGTCATCCAATCATGCTGTGTCTTCCCTCATCGGCAGAATTCCATGCCTCGAAAGGCTGTCGACGAGGAGATTTCGCTGTGTGAGTGTGACGTTCGGAGCCGGCCTCGCGTTGCGGATCCGACCTCCCGAGTGCCGATCGTGTCCACATCGTGACGTCGACACCAGGTGGTGCCGGGTGCTGCGGGGTGTGACGGTGCTGCTCGGGGAAGTGCTGACCACGCTAGACCCGCTCCCCGCAGGCGTGCCTTCATCGTTGCCCGGCGTGTCGCAGGTAGATTCGGTACGGACGTAACAATCAGATTTCCACCTTCACACTCCCAGCGCAGGAGCCCCACGATCGACAACACGTACAACGCGGCGCACCTCCTCGTCCTCGAGGGACTGGAGGCGGTGCGCAAGCGGCCCGGGATGTACATCGGCTCCACGGACACGCGCGGTCTCATGCACTGCCTCTGGGAGATCATCGACAACGGCGTGGACGAGGCCCTCGCGGGCGCCGCGCAGCGCGTCGAGGTCACCCTCCACCCCGACGGGTCGGCAGAGGTCCACGACGACGGTCGCGGCATCCCCACCGACAAGGAGCCCAAGACCGGGCTCCCGGGCGTCGAGGTGGTCGCCACCAAGCTGCACGCCGGCGGCAAGTTCGGCGGCGGCTCGTACGTCGCCACCGGTGGCCTGCACGGCGTGGGCCTGTCCGTCGTCAACGCGCTGTCGGCGCGGATGGACATCGACGTGCAGCGCTCGCCGTCCGAGCAAGGCCTGTCCTTCCGTCACGGCGCTCCGGGCGTCTTCACCGGCGAGGGACCGGACGCTCCGTTCGAGCCGAGGTCGGGGCTGACCCGCAAGGGCGGCCGGGTCGCGAAGGGGAAGTCGGGCACCCGGATCACGTTCTGGCCGGACCGCCGGATCTTCACCAAGGACGCCGAGTTCGTCTTCGAGGACCTGATCGGGAGGGCCCGGCAGACGTCGTTCATCGTTCCCGGCCTCGAGATCGTGATCCGCGACCTGCGCGGCGAGACCCCGCGCGAGGAGAAGTTCCGCCACGACGGCGGCATCGCGGAGTTCGCCGACTTCCTGGCCCCCGACGAGCCGGTCACCGACATCGTGCGGCTCCAGGGCTCGGACACCTTCACCGAGACGGTGCCGATGCTCGACGCCCAGGGCCACATGACGCCCCAGGACATCGACCGCGAGCTGCACGTGGACGTCGCCGTGCGCTGGGGCACCGGCTACGAGACCGTGCTGCGCTCCTTCGTCAACGTGATCGCCACGCCCAAGGGCGGCACCCACGTCAGCGGTTTCGAGGGCGCGATCACCCGCACCTTCAACGACGCCATGAAGGCGACCAAGGTGCTCAAGGTCAACGACGACGACGTCATCAAGGACGACGTCATGGAGGGCATGACCTCGGTCGTCACCGTCCGCCTGGCCGAGCCGCAGTTCGAGGGCCAGACCAAGGAGATCCTCGGCACCCCGGCCGCGCGGACCGTCGTACGCAAGGTCGTGGCGGCGGAGCTGAAGAAGTTCCTGACGTCGACGAAGCGCGCCGAGAAGGCCCAGGCCAAGCTGGTCATGGAGAAGGTCGCCGGCGCGGCCAAGACCCGGATCGCGGCGCGGCAGCACAAGGAGACCCAGCGCCGGAAGAACGCACTGGAGTCCTCGGCGCTGCCGTCCAAGCTGGCCGACTGCCGGGCGGCCGACAACGACAAGACCGAGCTCTTCATCGTCGAGGGTGACTCGGCGCTCGGCACGGCCAAGCTGGCGCGCAACTCGGAGTTCCAGGCACTGCTGCCGATCCGCGGCAAGATCCTGAACGTCCAGAAGGCGTCCGTCGGCGACATGCTGAAGAACACCGAGTGCGCCTCGATCATCCAGGTGGTCGGTGCCGGCTCCGGGCGCACCTTCGAGCTCGAGGCGCGCCGCTACGGCCGGATCATCTTCATGGCCGACGCCGACTCCGACGGCGCGCACATCCGCTGCCTGCTGGCGACGCTCTTCTTCAAGTACATGCCCGACCTGATCGCCGACGGGCGCGTCTACACCGCCGTGCCCCCGCTGCACCGGATCGAGATCTCCAACCCCAAGAAGGGCATGGAGAAGTACGTCTACACCTACTCCGACGACGAGCTGCAGCGGAAGCTGGCGGACCTCAAGAAGAAGAACGTGCGCTGGAAGGACCCGGTGCAGCGCTACAAGGGCCTCGGCGAGATGGACGCCGACCAGCTGGCCGAGACCACGATGGACCCGCGCCACCGCACCCTGCGCCGGCTCACCGTCGACGACGCCGAGAGCGCGTCGGGCATCTTCGAGCTGCTGATGGGCTCCGACGTCGCCCCGCGCAAGGAGTTCATCGTCCAGGGCGCCTACGAGGTCGATGCCGAGGCGCTCGACGCCTGACGGGGCTACGGTAGGCGCATGTTCGCGATCGGGGCCGTCGAGATCCTCATCATGCTCGTCGTCGGCGCGGCGACCGCGGCGCTGGTGCTGTACGCCGTGATCCGGCTGGCGGTGCGCGACGGCATGTCGGACGCCGAGCGCAGGGCGGCCGACAAGCAGGCCGCCGACGCGATGCGGCAGTCGCTCCAGCAGAGCCGCGCCAGCGACGTCTGAGGGTGGCTCAGCTGGCGGCGAGCCGGTGCTTCTCCTCCTGGTCGCGGAGCACCAGGCTGGACGTGAAGATGTAGAGCGGCTCGCGGTCGCCCCAGGCGGGGACCACGCCGACGAAGTCGTAGCTCTGGTTGGTCGTGAGCTCGATCATCATGGCCTCGACGTAGTGGTGCTCGGGAGCGCGACCGGGGGAGCCCCGGTAGTGGGCGCGACCCGCCGAGACCATGTCCGAGTGCGTGAGGACGTTGTAGTCAGCCACGGAGAGCACATCGGCCATTGCTGAACCAGCCTGAGTGGCCGGTGGGCCGCGCGTCGTACCTGACGAAAGTGTCGCGTCTGTGCCCGATCCACAGCACTGACGTCAGGTACGACGGTGGGCGGCGGGTCGGCGACGCTCAGTACTTCTGCTCGAGCAGGCCCGTGTCGACGTCGTAGAGGAAGCCGCCCACCTCGGTGCTGTCGGGGACCAGGGGGTGGGAGCGGACCTTGTGGACGTCCTCACCCAGGGCGGCGACCTGGTCGGCGATGACCGGGAACGGCTGCCAGGACGCATCGATGCCGGCGGAGGCGCCGACCTTCTCCCGCAGCTCGGCCTCGGTGTTGCTGGCGACCGCGCAGCGGGTGTGGGGGACGATCAGCACCCGCTCGACCTTGAGCAGGTGGACCCCGAGGACCAGGGCCTCCATGGCCTGGGGCGTCACGCGTCCGCCCGGGTTGCGGAAGATCTTGGCGTCACCGGCCTTGAGCCCGAGCATCCGCAGCGGGTCGATGCGCGAGTCCATGCAGGTGACGATGGCGACGCCGGCGTGCGCGACGCCGTCGAAGCCGGCCAGGTCGAAGGAGGCCGCGAACTCGCGGTTGGCGGCCAGCAGGTCGTCGAAGCTCACGTCCGGCACGATAGCCAACGGCTCAACCGGCGGAGCGGAGCAGGTCGCCGGTCGAGACGGCCCGCGTGGGCGCCTGGCGGAAGAGCACGAGGGCGAGCACGGCCGCGACCAGCGCGCAGACCGCGGCGCCGGTGAAGACCGTCTGCTCCTGGGCGATGCCGGCGATCTTGAGGAGCCGGGAGAACTCCGAGCAGCGGCTGGCGCCGTCGCAGACGTCGCGCACGGACGGTACGTCGGCCTGCTCGGCGTAGTAGCGCCGTAGCCCGATCGTGGTGAGTGCCGAGATGCCGACCAGCATCCCGACCATCCGGGACACCACGACGAACGCGCTCGCCAGGCCGTGGACGTCGTCATCGGTGCTGGCCAGCACGGCGGCGTTCACCGGGGCGAGAGCGATCCCGAAGCCGAAGCCGCCGATCACCAGCGGCAGCGTCGCCACCGCGCTGTGCAGCGACTCCAGGCCCCAGGTCGCCATCCACAGGAAGCCGACCGCGGCCAGCACCATGCCGACGGCCGTGACGACGCCGGCCGGGAGGCGGTGCGTGAGGTAGCCGCCGAGCACGGCGCCGACAGGCAGCGCGACCAGGAAGCGCACCAGCACCAGCGCCGCCATCAGCTGGGAGCCCGGGTAGACCGTCGTGCGCGCGAAGAGCGGGATGTCGATGAGCGCCGCGATCAGGGCCGCGCCGATGAAGAAGCTGACGAGCATCGCGCCCCAGGCCGGCGTACGACGCAGTGCTCCGGTCGGCACGAGAGGGCGGTCGGTGCGGCGCAGGTGCAGCACGAAGGCGACGGCGGCGAGCGCGGCGCCCAGGAGGTACCAGAGGCCCTGGTCGGAGAAGACCTGCACCTTGGGGTCGGCGGTGGCGAAGGCGAGGATCACCCCGGCGAGCGCCAGGGCGAGCAGCACGGCGCCGAGCACGTCGGCCTCCCGCACGGTGCGGACCCAGCCGGGGATGTCGAGCAGCGGGCGCCGGGCCGTGCAGCACCGCACGACCAGCAGCACGAACGCGCCGATGGCTACCAGCCCGATCGGAGTCAGCCAGCGGCTGTCGTCGGTGTAGGGGATGAAGAGCTGGCCGTAGGTCAGGTCGCGCATCAGCTGGCTGGGCTGCACGAAGACCAGCACGCCGGCGACCAGGGTGACCAGGGCGAGCAGCAGGCCGATCCAGTCGATGCCGCGGCGGCGAGGGGTCTCGATACGCTCGCTGGCGCTCGCTACTCGACCGACGAGAAGGGCCAGGACGAGGCCCACGACCAGGTTGACGAGGAAGATCGCCCGCCAGTCGGCCACGGCGAGCACGAGCGCGCCGAAGAGCGGCCCGAGCACGCTGCCGATCTCCTGGACGGCGGAGACCAGGCCGAGGGGTACGCCGCGCCGCTCGGCGGGGTAGAGGTCGGCGACCAGCGCGAGGGTCGCGGGCACCAGGCCGCCGCCACCGACGCCCTGGAGGAAGCGCCCGGTGACGATGGTCGGCATGTCGTAGGCCAGCGCGGTGACCAGGGAGCCGAGCGCGAAGACGAGCAGCGCGGCGACCAGCACCGGGACCCGGCCGCGGAGGTCCGCGATCCTGCCGATGAGCGGCAGCATCGCGACGTACCCGAGCAGGAAGCCCGAGACGATCGGCGCGGCACGCTGGAGCTGGTCGACGGGGATGCCGGCGCCGGCCATCATGTCCGGCAGCGCCAGCACGACGACGTACGTGTCCGCCGCCGCGAAAGCGACGGCGACCGCGGCCAGGGCGAGCAGCAGCCGCGGCGAGTGCCTCACGGCGCCGTGATGTCCTTGTCGGTCCCGTAGTCCTCGAAGGTCACGGTGTAGGTCATCGAGGTGGAGTCCTGGTAGAAGACCCCGGTGAGCTTCGCGCTGCGCAGCTCCTCGTCGTCGTTGATCGTGTAGGTGACGTCGAAGTCGCCCGAGGCGGTCGGGATGATGTTCTTCATCGTGTCGGCGCCGACCGTGCCGGTGTACTCGGTCAGCACCTCCTTGTTGTCGGTGCCGCCGCGCACGCTGTCGCCCTGCTCGACGTCGGTCGTGGCGGGGAGCAGCGAGGAGAAGCCCTTGTCGGGGCTCATCAGCTGGGCCGGGTCCGGGGCGCCGTAGTCGGCCGGGTCGATGTCCTGCCAGCCCGTCGTCAGCGGGATCTGGGCGTAGACCTTGTCGTCGACGGCGATCACCGGCACCTGGAAGGCCTGGCCGGAGAGCACGACGGTGATCGTGCCGTCGAACGCCGGGGCGTGGGTGCCGATGCCCTCGGCGGTCTCGACGCCGGTGACGCCGTCGGGCAGGTCCTTGGTGTCGAGCGTGAGCTTGACGCCGCTGGTCTCGTCGAGGTTGGACTTGGCGGCGGCGAACACCTCGTCGGGGGTCGCGTCGGACCCATTGCCTGCGTCGCTGCCGCTGCACGCGGTGAGCGAGAGCAGGCCGACGACGCCGGTGAGGACGGAGGACGCGAGCCGGTGCCGAGAGATCACGGGGTCACCCTTCCACACGGACCCGGGCCGCGACCGGGCCGGCGCAGGCGAGGATCGGCTGGCTGGCCGGGGTGCCAGAGCCGTCGCGCTTGCCGGTCGCCTCGGGCAGGTCGATGGGGGCTCCGCTGGCCGCGGCCGCACGGGCGGGCGCCGTACCGACCCAGGCGAAGACGAGCGTGTCCTCGCCCTTGAGGAACCGGTGGCAGCGGACGCCGCCGGTGGCCCGGCCCTTGGCGGGGTACTCCGAGAACGGCGCGACCTTGAGCGCGCCGGCGTCGGTGCCCTCCAGGGCGGTCGAGGAGCCGGACGCCGTGACGACGACCGAGCCCTCGGGGGCGTCCGGGTCGACGGCGCCGAACCAGGTCACCCGCTCGCCGCCGGTGACGCGGATGCCGGCGATGCCGCCGCCGGTGCGGCCCTGGGGGCGTACGGCGTCCGCCCCGAAGTGCAGCAGCTGGGCGTCGGAGGTGATGAAGCAGAGGATCTCGCGGCCGGTGGTCAGCTCGACCGCGCCGACGACCTCGTCGCCGTCGGCGAGCCGGATGACCTCCCAGTCGTCGCGGCCGAGCACCTCGGGATTGACCCGCTTGACCGTGCCCTGGCGGGTGCCGAGCGCGAGGCCGGGGCCCTCGGTGCTGAGCGAGCACAGCGCGAGCAGCCGCTCGCCGGGCTCCAGCGAGAGGATCTCGCTCACCGGGAGACCGCCCGCGAGGTGCGGGTCGTTGGCGGTGTCGGGCAGCTGCGGCAGCTCGAGCACGCCGATCTTGACCAGCCGTCCGGTGCTGGTGAGGCCGCCGATCTCGCCCCGCGCCGTCGCGCGCACCAGCGAGACGACGACGTCGTGGTTGGAGCGGCCGCCGCCCTGGCCCGGCTGCTCGGCGTTCGCGCTGCGCGCGAGCAGGCCGGTGGCGGACAGGTAGACGAAGCACGGGTCGTCGGCGACCTCGAGGGCGACCGCGGTCGCCGTGACGGCGGTGCCGGCCGACTCGAGCAGCACCGTGCGCCGCGGGGTGCCGTAGGTCTTGGCGACCTCGGCGAGCTCGTCGGAGACGACCTTGCGGAGCAGCTTGTCGTCGCTGAGGATCGCGTCGAGCTCCTCGATGGTGCGCTGGAGCTCGTCGCGCTCCTTGTCGAGCTCGAGCTTGGAGAACTTCGTGAGCCGGCGCAGCGGCATGTCGAGGATGTAGTCGGCCTGGATCTCGCTCAGGTCGAAGACCGACATCAGCCGCTCCTTGGCGGCGGGGGCGTTGTCGCTGGTGCGGATCAGCTGGATGACCTCGTCGATGTCGAGGATCGCGAGCAGCAGGCCCTCGACCAGGTGCAGCCGGTCGGCGGCCTTGGTACGCCGGAAGAGCGAGCGCCGGCGTACGACGTCGAAGCGGTGCTCCAGGAAGACCTCGAGCATCTCCTTGAGCGCCAGCGTGCGCGGCTGGCCGTCGACCAGGGCGACGGCGTTGATGCCGAAGGAGTCCTCCATCGGCGTCTGCTTGTAGAGCTGCTCGAGGAGCGCCTCGGGCACGAAGCCGTTCTTGACCTCGATCACCAGCCGCAGCCCGTTGGTGCGGTCGGTGAGGTCCTTGATGTCGGAGATGCCCTGGAGCTTCTTGCTCTGGACCAGCAGCTTGATGCGCTCGATGACCTTCTCGGTGCCGACGCCGTAGGGCAGCTCGGTGACGACGATGCCCTTGCGTCGGTTGGTGATCGCCTCGACCCGGGCGGTCGCGCGCATCCGGAAGGAGCCGCGGCCGGTCTCGTAGGCGTCGCGGATGCCCTCGAGGCCGACGATCTTGCCGCCGGTGGGCAGGTCGGGACCCGGGATGAAGCGCATCAGGTCGTCGACGGTGGCCTTCGGGTGGGTGATCAGGTGCCGCAGCGCCTGGACGACCTCGACCAGGTTGTGCGGGGCGCAGTTGGTCGCCATGCCGACCGCGATGCCCGTCGTACCGTTGACGACCAGGTTGGGGATCGCCGCCGGCAGCACGGCCGGCTCGAACTCGCGGCTGTCGTAGTTGGGCTTGAAGTCGACGGTGTCCTCGTCGATCGAGGCCGTCATCGCGACCGCGGCCGGCGCCATCCGGGCCTCGGTGTAACGCATGGCGGCGGGGGAGTCGTCGGGCGAGCCGAAGTTGCCGTGGCCGTCGATGAACGGCACCCGCATCGACCAGGGCTGCGCCATCCGGACCATGGCGTCGTAGATCGCGCCGTCGCCGTGCGGGTGCAGCCGACCCATGACCTCACCGACGACGCGGGCGCTCTTCACGTGACCGCGGTCGGGCCGCAGCCCCATGTCGTTCATCGTGTAGAGGATCCGGCGCTGCACCGGCTTCAGCCCGTCGCGGGCGTCCGGGAGCGCCCGGGAGTAGATGACGGAGTAGGCGTACTCGAGGAACGACGTCTCCATCTCCTGCTTGATGTCGGTGTCGAGGATGTGCTCCTCGAAGTCGTCCGGGAGGTCCTGCTTCGTCTTGCCGCGTGCCATGGGGGGATTCTTTCAACTGCCACCCACGGATTCGGCAGGGGCACGCCGCGTTGGCGTGGCCACGCTAGATTTCACGCGTGACCGTCACCCCCGCCCCGACGCACTGGGAGGCGGACGTCCTCCTCCGGGACGGGCGCACCGCACACATCCGCCCGATCCGGGTCGAGGACCGCGAGGTCTTCGTCGAGTTCTACGCGCGGGTGTCCGACCAGTCGAAGTACTACCGCTTCTTCTCGCCGATGCCGCGGCTCTCCGAGCGCGACGTCGACCGGTTCACCCACGTCGACAACGTCGACCGGGTCGCGCTGGTGCTCACCCTCCAGGGCCAGATCATCGCCGTGGGTCGCTACGACGTGATCAAGCCGGGCGAGGCCGAGGTGGCGTTCCTGGTCGAGGACAGCCACCAGGGCCGCGGGATCGGGCAGCTGCTGCTCGAGCACCTCTCCCAGGCGGGCCGCGAGCGCGGGGTGGAGCGGTTCGTCGCCGAGGTGCTGCCCGACAACACCCGGATGATCCAGACCTTCCGCGACGCCGGCTACCGCGTCGCGAGCGAGTACGACGAGGGCGTGCTCCAGCTGGAGTTCTCCATCGACCCCACCGACACCGCCATCGGGCTGATGTCGGCGCGCGAGCACAAGGCCGAGTCCGCCTCGATCGAGAAGTTCTTCAACCCGCGCTCGGTCGCCGTCATCGGCGCCAGCCGCCGCCAGGAGACGATCGGCCAGGCGCTGGTGCGCAACCTGATCACCGGCGACTTCAGCGGCCGCGTGTACGCCGTCAACCCGACGTCGCACGCCGTGTCGGGGCTACCGACGTACAAGTCGGTCACCGAGATCCCCGACGACGTCGACGTCGCCGTCGTGGCCGTCCCGGCCGAGCACGTCCAGGACGTGGTGCTCGACTGCGCCGCCAAGGGCGTGCACGGGCTGATCGTCGTGTCGTCGGGCTTCGCCGAGACGGGCGAGGAGGGGCGGGTCCGGCAGCGCAAGCTGGTCGGGCTGTCGCGCTCCTACGGGCTGCGCCTGATCGGACCCAACTGCCTCGGCATCATCAACACCGACGCGAAGGTCTCGCTCAACGCGTCCCTGTCGCCGCTGATGCCGCCGCGCGGCCGCGCCGGCTTCTTCTGCCAGTCCGGTGCGCTCGGCACCGCGATCCTCGAGAAGGTCTACAACCGCGGCCTCGGCCTCTCCACCTTCGTCAGCGCGGGCAACCGCGCCGACGTCTCGGGCAACGACCTGCTCCAGTACTGGGAGGAGGACGACTCCACCGAGGTCGTGCTGCTCTACCTCGAGTCGATCGGCAACCCGCGCAAGTTCTCCCGCATCGCCCGCCGGGTCTCGCTGCGCAAGCCGATCATCGCGGTGCGCTCCGGGCGTACGACGCAGGGTGTCCCGATGGGCCACGCCGTACGGAAGATCGCCGCGCCGGCAGCCGCCGTCGACGCGATGTTCCGCCAGGCCGGCGTGATCCAGGTCGACACGCTCGACGAGATGTTCGACGTCGCCCAGCTGCTCGCCCACCAGCCGCTCCCGCGCGGGCGCCGGGTCGCGATCGTCGGCAACTCCGACGCGCTCGGCCTGCTCGCCGCCGACGCCGCGGCCGCGGTCGGGCTGGTCGTCAACAAGTCGATAGCGCTCGGCGTCGACGCCGGCGCGGAGGACTTCGAGGACGCGCTCGACGCCGCCATCGACGACCCCGAGGTCGACTCGGTCGTCGCCGTCTACGTGCCGCCGATCAACGTCTCCGGCGAGGGCGTCGCCAACGTGCTCGCCGCCGTGGGGGAGCAGTCCGACAAGCCGCTGGTCTCCTCGTTCCTCGGTGCCGAGGGCGTGCCGGAGCTGCTCCGGGTCCCCGACGTCGCCGGCTCGACCGCCGGACGTGGCTCGGTACCGTCGTACCCCGGCGTGGAGTCGGCGGTCCGCGCGCTCGCGCACGTGGTCGACTACGCGGTCTGGCTGCGCACCCCTGACGGGGAGCCGGTCGACCCGAGCGCCGTGGACGCCGCCGCGGCCAAGCGGCTGGTGAGCCGGATCCTCGCCGAGCACCCCGAGGGCACCGACCTCGACCTCGACGCGCTGACCGAGCTGCTGGCGACGTACGACGTGGAGCTGTGGCAGACCCGCGACGTCGCGAGCCGCGATGAGGCGATCGCCGCGGGGGAGGCGCTCGGTTGGGACGTGGTGCTCAAGGCGACCGCCGAGCACCTGCGCGAGCGGCCCGACCAGGCGCACGTGTGGCGCAACATCGACGACGCCGACGAGATGGCCGACGCGTGGGACACGCTCGGCAACCTGATCGGTGAGCCGGAGCGGGCCGGCTTCGTGGTGCAGAAGAACGCGCCGCCGGGCGTCCCGGTCGCCGTCCGCACCATCGAGGACCCGCTCTTCGGGCCGGTCGTGTCGTTCGGCATCGCCGGCCCGCTCACCGAGCTGCTGGCCGACCGCTCCTACCGGATCCCGCCGCTGGGTGGCCGCGACGCCGCGTCGATGGTGCGCGAGATCAAGTCGTCGCCGATGCTCTTCGGCTACCGCGGCAGCGAGGCGGTCGACGTGGCCGAGGTGGAGCGGCTGATCCAGCGCGTCGCCCAGCTCCAGAACGACGTGCCCCAGGTCAGCGCGCTCGAGCTCTCGCTGGTCCTCGCCGGCGCGGACCGCGCCACGGTGCTGACCGCCGCCGCCCGCGTGGATCCGGTCGTGGACCCGCGCTCGGACTGGTTCGTACGTCGCCTCTCCCAGCCGGCTGGGGACACGCTGCCGTCATGATCTGCCCCGCGTGACAGACTGAAGGCATGCGCAGCACCAGGACCACCGAGGGTCACGATCGCGCCGTCGAGCTCCGTGACGCGATCGACCGCACCGGCTACTACCCCGAGGTCGTCGCCGAGGGCGTCGAGAGCGCGGTGGCCGGCGAGGAGGTCGTCTCCTTCTTCGTCCACCACGAGCCGACCTTCGACCGCGACGAGGTGCGCCGGCACCTGTCCGTGGCGGTGCTGACACCGAGCCGGCTGATCCTGGCGCACACCGACGAGCACGAGGGCGACGACCTGCTGCCGGAGCCCTACACGTCCACCTCCACCGAGGCGATCCGGCTCAGCTCGGTCCGCTCGGTCGTGGTGACCCGGATGGTGGCCAACCCGACCGCCGGTCCGCGGCCGCCGGCCGAGGCCGTGATGACGATCGGGTGGGGCGGCGTCAGTCGCGTCGACCTCGAGCCCGCCGGCTGCAACGACCCCCAGTGCGACGCCGACCACGGCTACACCGGGGTGCTGGCCTCCGACGACTTCTCGCTGCGGGTGTCGGCCGCGGCCGACGGCACCGACGCCGTCGCCGGGCTGCTGACCTTCGCCGAGTCGCTCTCGGCCCGCACGCACACCCACTGATCGTCGCCGGCGTGGAGGGGTTCCTCGAGCCTGCCTACGGCTCGCACTCGCTCGGCGACGTGGTGCCCGCGGTCGCGACCGCGCTCGGACTCCCGGTCGGTGACCCGCCGACCGGCCTGACGCTGCCCGAGGCCCCGGCGTACGTCGTCTTCCTGGTCGACGGCTTGGGGGCACGCCTGCTGGAGCGCTACGCCCACGCCGCGCCGTACCTCGCCTCGCTGCTCGAGCACAGCCAGCCCGGCACCGCCGGCGTACCGTCGACGACGGCGACCAGCCTGACGTCGTTCGGAACGGGCCTGCCGCCGGGCTCGCACGGGCTCGTGGGCTACACGTCGCGGGTGCCCGGCACCGACAAGCTGCTCAACGCCCTGATGTGGGACAAGGACGTCGACCCCCTCGAGTGGCAGCCGCACGACACGTCGTTCGCGCTGCTGCGTCGCCTCGGGGCCACGGTCACCGTCGTCAACAAGCGCGAGTTCCGCGGCAGCGGCCTCACCGTCGCCGCACACCGAGGGGCGGAGTACGTCGGCGCCGACCGGGTCGGCGAGCGGATCGCCGCCGCCGTCGCCGCGTCGGCCGAGCGCGCCTCGCTCACCTACCTCTACGACGGCGACCTCGACTGGACCGGCCACCGCTACGGCGTCGCCTCCAGCCCCTGGCTCCAGCAGCTGTCGATGGTCGACGCCGAGGCCGAGCAGCTCCGCGAAGCCCTGCCCACCAGCGTGCGCCTCCTCGTCGTCGCCGACCACGGCATGATCGACTCGTCCCCCGAGCACCGCGTCGACGTCGACGACCGCACCGAGCTCCGCGACGGCGTCGCCCTCCTCGGCGGCGAGGCCCGCTTCCGCCACCTCTACTGCCAGCGGGGAGCCGTCGACGACGTCGTCGCCACCTGGACCTCTGTCCTCGGCGACCGCGCCACCGTGCTCGCGCGCCACGACGCCATCGCCCGTGGCTGGTTCGGCCCGGTCCTGCCCGGCGTACTCCCGCGCCTCGGCGACGTCGTCGTCGCCTGCCACGACGACACCGCTGTGTTGTCGACGCGGGACTTCCCCTACGAGGCCACCCTCGTCGGCCTGCATGGCTCGCTCACGCCCGACGAGATGCTGATCCCGCTGCTGGTCGACTGACGGCTCGTGCTGCCCAGCGAGCGTCCCGGCGCACGCTCAGCAGCACGACTCAACCTTGCGTCGATCTCGGCGCAGCGCGGGTCTCAGCCGAGCGACATCGCCGGCTCGCCGTTGACGAGGCCGGCGCCGGCGATGCGGCAGGTGCCGCCGCGAGGGGTGCCGGCGTTCCAGGCCTGGCGGACGCAGCTGCGGGTGGCGAGCTGGCCCCAGTAGTTCGGGTGGATCGACTCCTGGATGTAGTACGGGCTGTCCTCGCAGCAGGTGCTGACGGTGCGGATCTGGTTGACCCACTCGGTCTGGTCGACGGCGCCGGGGGTGAGCCAGCTGGCGATGCCCTTCTCCTCGTAGAGGCCGACGGTGTTCTCGCAGAGGCGGCGGCCGTTGAAGGCGGAGGCGAGGTCGAGGGTGCGGATGTTGCCGAGCCCGGAGTCGGCGGCCGCCCCCGTGACGGCGCCGTTGATCGTGGGCAGGGCGGTGTCGTTGGCCCAGTCGGCGTCGCCGTTCCAGAAGCCGCAGCCGCCGGTGAACTGGCGGGAGTAGCCGCTCTCGGCGTAGCGGATGCCGTCGCCGCGGGGGATCGGGCTGGGGTAGGTCTGGGCGAGGAGGGTCCACTGGTTGTCGGCGTACCCGGCGTTGCGCATCGCGGTGGCGACGTTCTGGAAGGCGGCGGCGATGCGGGCGCGAACGGCGGCGACGTTGGCGGGCGTGAAGTTGGCGGTGACCGAACCGTCGTCGCGGCAGTAGTCCTTGGCCCAGGTGGGCGAGGTCAGGAAGTCGACCACGCACGACTGCACGACGTCGGCGAACTGGAAGTCGTTGCCGCCGATGCTGACCACGACCATGCCGACGTTGTGGCCGGCGGCGAACTGCTGGAGCATCGCGGCCTGGCCCTGGTGGCCGGCGCCGTCGTCGTAGAAGTCGAGGCCGGGCTTGAAGTTGTCGCCGTTCGTGGTGGCCGTCTCGGCGCCCGAGCAGGCCAGGTTGAGGCCGTTGACCCCGCCGCCGATGTAGGCCTCGGCCGACTGGCTGCGGTGGCAGCGCTCGATGGTCTCGTGGTCGCCGGCGTCGTGGTACGCCGAGGGGCCGAGCGCGTCGGCGCGTGAGCTGTCGTCGTTGCTGCTGCCGGCCCAGCGGCCGGCTTCGCCGCTGATGTAGGAGTCGCCGAGGGTCACCACCCACGGCGCGCCGGCGCCGGGTCCGTCGGCCTGGGCCGGCGGCGGCAGCGCCACCAGCAGTCCGGCCACGGCGGTGGCGACGACGGTCAGGGCACCCGAGAGACGTGTTCGCAGCACCCTGCCGACGCTAGGTGCGGCCCCGACGCCCGGGTAGCGGGGAAACCCTCGTCGGCAGGCTCAGTGCGCCGGCAGGGCGCAGAACTCGTTGCCGGACGGGTCCAGGTAGGAGCGCCACGGCAGGTCACCCCAGTTCGTGTGCAGCCGGGAGCCGCCGTGCTCGACGATGGCGGCCTCGACCTCGTCGGGGTCCTCGCCGGACTCCAGTCGTACGTCGAGGTGCAGCCGGTTCTTGGTCGCGCCCTTGGGCGCCGGCTCGGGGCAGAGCTCGAGGAGCGGGCCGCGCAGCGACGGGTGCCGCAGCGAGCGGGGAGCCGGGCCCACGACCTCGGTCCAGCCGGTCAGCCACGACCAGAACGCGGCGTCCCAATCGGGGTCGGCGGAGTCGAGGGGGAGGGCGGCGATCGGTCCGGTGTCGGAGTAGGCCGCCCGCTCCTCCATGACGCAGCAGGCGTTGCCCTCCACGTCGGCGAGCACCACCCAGGGCACGTCGCCCTGGCCGATGTCGAGCCGCTCGGCTCCGAGTCCGAGGAGCCGGTCGACCTCCGCGGCCTGGCGGGCGCCGCCCCGCAGGTCGAGGTGGATCCGCGGGGGAGCTGACGCCGGCTCGGTGACCTGCTGGAAGCACAGGTCGAGCACCGGGCCGCCCTCGATCGCCAGGCGCGTCTCGTAGATGCCCGGCTCGTCGGTCAGGGTCTCGCCGCCGACGACCGCCTCCCAGAAGCCGCCCAGCCGCTGGGGGTCGAGTGCGTCGAAGACCAGGTTCTCGAGGTACACCCCTCCCACCTTAGAGGGGAGCCCCGACGGTCAGTGGAAGGTCAGGATCCGCACCGAGACGTTGGAGACGGCCGGCATCGCGCCGCCGGTGAAGTTGCAGGCCAGGGCGGTCATCGAGTTGGTGGCGGTGACGCGGACGCCGTACATCAGCACGCCCTCGGGGAGGGCGTCCTGGACGGAGAAGACGACCGCGTCGCCGACCGTTGCGCCGCCGATGCCGATCGCGACGTTCTCGCACTCGCCGTCTGGGACGCTGCCGGCCGGGAGGCTGATGGAGCCCGTGGCGCCGCCGCCGTCGATGTCGCTGAACGTCAGCGAGTCGTTGATGACGTTGGCGGCGTCGACGGAGTTGTTGGCCAGCTCGCTCGCCGTGACCGAGTCGGCACCCAGGTCGGCGGCGAAGATCGAGTTGTCGACCAGCTCGCCGCCGTCGATCGAGTTGTCGGAGATCTCGGTCGCGCCGACGCTGTCGGTCTGGAGCTTGCCGGCGTTGATCGAGTTCTCCTGGAGCTTGGCGGTGGAGACGGATCCGTCCGCGAGCTGGAGCTCGGTGATCGAGCCGTCGCCGATCGTGGTGGGCGGTGGGATGGTGCCGGCGGCGAGGTCGGCCAGGGTGATCGTGCCGTCGGCCACGGTCGTGCCCGTCACGGCCCCTGCGGCGAGGTCGGCGAGCCGGACCTGACCGTTCCTGATCTTGGCGGAGGTCACGGCGTTCTTGCCGAGATCAGGCGTCTTCACCTGACCGTTGACGATGTCCTTGGACTTGATCGTGCTGGCGGCGTACGCCGTGCCGCCGCCGAGGGCGATCGTGAGCGCGAGCGCGGAGCAGACGTTGGCGAAGGTGAGGTGTCGGAGCATCTCCCCACGATGCGCCGGTCATCCGGGCACCGACATGGCCCGGACGGGTCACCCGAAGGGCAGCGGCTCCGGCGCGAGGCTGACGGCCTTGGCCCGCGCGGCGGTGAGCCGGCGGCGGTGGTGCTGGCGGCAGAGCACCTCGTAGGCGACCTCGGCCGGCGGACCGCCACGGTCGTCGACGTCGCCGACGACGATCACCTCGCCCTCGGTGACCATGATCCCGTCCTCGGTGCGCGCATTGTGGGTGGCGCGCTTGCCGCACCAGCACAGCGCCTCGACCTGGAGGACGTTGACCCGGTCCGCGAGCTCGATCAGCCGCAGGCTGCCCTCGAAGAGCTGGGTGCGGAAGTCGGTGAGGATGCCGAAGGCGAAGACGTCGATCTGGAGCTCGTCCACGATCTTGGCCAGCTGGTCGATCTGGTCGCGGGTGTAGAACTGCGCCTCGTCACAGATGAGGTAGTCGACCCGACCGCCCTGGGTCAGCGTCGTGACGACGTAGCGCCAGAAGTCGAACTCCGGGTTGACCTCGAGGGCCTCGTGGGTCAGCCCGAGCCGGCTCGACAGCTGCGCCTCGCCCGCCCGGTCGTGGGTGGTGAAGATCCGGCCGACCCGCCCGCGCGCGGCGTGGTTGTGGTTCGTCTGGAGCGCCAGCGTGCTCTTGCCGGAGTCCATGGTGCCGGTGAAGAAATGCAGTTCAGCCACGGGTCGGGATCCTTTCATGGACACGTCATCATGGGCCCATGGACTCCCCGTTGATCTCCGCCCGCGAGCTGCACGACCTGCTGAACGACCGGTCGCGCGAGGTGACCGTGCTCGACGTCCGCTACCGGACGGCCGGACCCGGAGGTCGTGAGGAGTACGAGCGGGGCCACATCCCGCGGGCGGCGTACGTCGACCTGGACGCCGCCCTGGCCGCGCCCCCGGGCGACGGCGGCCGGCACCCGCTGCCGGACGTGGAGGTCTTCGAGACGGCGATGCGGAAGGCCGGCGTGAGCGACGGCCGCACCGTCGTCGTCTACGACGACTGGTCGGGGCTGGCAGCCGGGCGTGCGTGGTGGCTGCTGCGGCACCACGGGCACGGCGACGTCCGCGTCCTCGACGGTGCGTACGCCGGGTGGCTGGCCGCCGGGGGAGCCGTGCACACCGGCACGACGCTGCCGGGCCGCGGCGACTTCACGGCCAGGCCAGGCTCGATGCCGGTGGTGGAGGCCGACGACGTCCTCGGCGTACCGGTGCTGGTCGACGCGCGCGCCCCAGAGAGGTACCGCGGCGAGACCGAGCCGATCGACGCGGTGGCGGGGCACATCCCCGGCGCGGTCAACGTGCCGACCTCGACCAACCTCGCGGCCGACGGCCGGTTCCGATCGGCGACCGAGCTGCGCGCGTTGTACGCCGCAGCCGGGGTCGACGGCAGCGAGGACGTCGCCGTCTACTGCGGGTCCGGCGTGACCGCCGCCCACGACGTGCTGGCGCTGGAGATCGCGGGGATCAGTGCCGCGCTCTACCCGGGCAGCTGGTCGGGGTGGATCACTGACCCGGAGCGGCCGACCGCCTAGATCGTCGGTTGACACAGGAGACATCGGCTAGTTGCTCGCGCCGATGCGTGGTGTGTCAACCGATGCTCGCGGTCGGCGGTAAATTCACTAGGCGCCAGGGCCGGACCCAGATTGACTGCCTCCATGCCCGCCTTCGAGGATCCCGCCCGCGACGCGAGGCGCGGGCTGCCCCTCGAAGGTTGGTCACCGTTCGAGGAGGACCTGCTGCTGCGTGCTGTACGTGTGGACCTTGTGCGTCGCACTGTCGGCTTCACGGTGACCTACGACGACGCCGTCTTCGAGGGTGCGCCGACGGGGGACTGGCTGGTCGAGCTCGATGACGCGTCCCCTGTCACCCTGACGCGCCTGGCCGTGGAAGCGGTCACCGGAGTTCCCGGTCGCATCTACTGGACCCATCAGCCCACGCGCGTCGGTCGCGGCCTCCTCCAGCTCGACAGCCACGAGGTCCTGGTCAACACCATCGGTACAGAACTACCGGCAACGCGCGCCGAGCGGCTCTCCGTGAGAGAGATGGTGCCGGTCCGGTCATCTGCGAACCACACCACCTGGACCCTGCTCGACTGGGACGATGACGACGGCGCTGAACGGATCGAACAGGCCCACGTCGATGGGTGCAGGCACTACCTGCACCATCCCGTCGTCACCCTCGCGGCCACGGTCGCCGCACAGCGCGCCTAGACCTTGTCGCCGCCGCCGAACATGATCTCGTCCCAGCTCGGGACCGAGGCGCGGCCGCGCTTCTTCGCGGGCTTGCGGACCTCGGGCTCCGGCTCGGGCTCCGCGGCCGCCGCGTCGGCGGCCTCCTCGCGGAGCTCGGCCTCCTCGGCCACGACCGTCTCGTCGGTCGGCTCCTCGGCGTCGAGGAACGCCTCGACCGGCTGGTCGGTCACCAGGTCGATCGCGTCGTCGCCCAGCGGCAGCTCGAGATCGGGGGGTACGCCGAGCCGGCGCTCACGGGCGGCCTGGAGGTCGTCGGGCCGGGCCGGCGCGGCCTCGGCGGCGGGGACCGCGGCGCCGACGAGCCAGCGGGCGTCCTCGTTGTCGAGCGTGACGTAGTTGCCCGGGGCGTCGAAGGTGAGCTCGGCGGTGCCGCTGCGGGCGGAGCTGTCGTAGCCGGCGGTCAGCGACCAGCGGCCGTCCTCGCGACGCCAGGCGTCCCACGCGACGGTGTCGGGGTCGACGTTCTGCGAGCGCAGGTGGGCGGCGACGGCGTCGCCGAGGGTGCGGGCGCCGGCCGCCTGCCCGGCGTCGCTGCGGCGTACCGACGAGCGCTGGGCGCGCTCCGCGACGTGCTGGCGCTCGGCGAGCACGGGGGCGGCGAACGCCATGATCTTGTCGACGGACGTCTGCGCCGCCTGCGCCACGGCCTCCGGGGTCTCGCCGGAGCGGATCCGGGCCTGGATGTCTCGAGGGCGGAGTGCGCTCTCCATCGTCTTCTCCGTTCCTCGGCTGGGCGGTGGAGCTGTCGGTGCTGTCGGTGCTGTCGGGACCACGGTCGCGCGCAGTCGGTCGTCGATGGCGAGCACGTGCTCGGCACCCTCCTCGTCCACCAGGCGCAGCTGCGTGCCGTCCTCGCTCAGGCCGACGAGCCGGAGGTACGCCAGGGCAGGTGCTGGCCCCGTCCCTGGGTCGGACCGGTGCGTCTGGTGCTGGATGGGTGCGGTCATCGGTGGGCCGAGCCTACGTCAGCGGAGCGCGCCGACGCGGGAGCAGCACGGCGCGCCTCCAGGTCACTCCCGTCACATCCGCACCACGACGCGGCGGGTCGACGTACTAACGTCCGGCTGTGGCCACCACCGACCCCTCCACGACCCAGGTCGTCCTCGACCTGGCGGGCATCTTCGTGTTCGCGATCTCCGGCGCCCTGGTCGCCGTGCGCAAGGGACTGGACGTCTTCGGCGTCCTCGTCCTGGCCGGTACGACGGGACTGGGCGGCGGCTTCCTGCGCGACGTGCTGATCGACGCGACGCCACCGGCGGCGCTGCAGGACTGGCGCTACCTCCTGGTCCCGCTGGTGGCCGGGCTGCTGGCCTTCGTCTACCACCCGGCGCTGGGGCGGATGGAGCGCTCGGTCAACGTGCTCGACGCCTTCGGGCTCGGGCTCTTCTGCGTCACCGGGTCGCTCAAGGCGCTCGACTACGGGCTCGGGGTCGCGCCGGCCGCGCTGATGGGGATGGTCACCGGCATCGGCGGCGGCATGCTGCGCGACCTGCTGGCCGGCCGGGTGCCGGCAGTGTTCCGCGGCGAGCTCTACGCGACGCCCGCGCTCGCGGGGTCGATCGTGGTGGTCGCGCTGGCGCACACCGACCTCAGCTACTGGACCGTCGCGCTTCTCGGCGGTGGGCTGTGCACCGTCTGGCGGCTGGTCGCCATCTGGCGGCACTGGCAGGCGCCGGTGCCGACGGGTCCGGCGAGCGTCTAGCGAGGGGTGGTTTCGAGGCTCGGCCCTAGCGGGCCTCGCACCTCAACCACCGACACACGAGCGTCTGGCCCGGGGTGGTTTCGAGGCTCGGCCCTAGCGGGCCTCGCACCTCAACCACCGACACACGAGCGTCTGGCCCGGGGTGGTTTCGATTCTCGCTCGCTCGCACCTCAACCACCGTGATGGATCAGTCGCCGAGGACGCGGCGCAGGTAGGGGTTGGCGAAGACCCGGTCGGGGTCGAGGCGGTCGCGCAGGGCGAGGAACTCCTCGAAGCGCGCGTACGTCGGGGCCAGGTCGGCCGCCGTGCGCGTGTGCACCTTGCCCCAGTGCGGCCGGCCGTCGTGGGCGCGCAGGATCGGCTCGAGCAGTGCGAAGTACTCGAGGTGGTCGGCGTCGCGGTGGGTGTGGAACGCCAGGTACATCGAGCGGCGGTCGCCGGAGGTCGACATCGGGATGCCGTCGGCCGGGGTCACCCGGATCTCCACCGGGAAGGTGATCTTGATGTCGGAGGCCTCGAGCGCGGCGCGGGCCTCGGCGAGGGCGGTGAGGCCGGACTCCAGCGGGACGGCGTACTCCATCTCGCGGAAGACGACGGTGCGCGGCGAGACGAAGACCTTGTGGGCGACGTCGCTGTAGGTGCGGGCCGACAGAAGTCGGCTCGAGACCTGGTTGAAGCGGGGGATGATCGCCGGCACCCGGTTGGTGACGTGGTTGAGGGCGCCGAAGAGCTGGTTGGAGAGGAACTCGTCGTCCCACCAGGAGCGCCAGCGCGACAGCGGCTCGACCTCGTCGACGCCGACGGTGAGGCGGTCGTTGGTCTTCACCAGCATCCGGTCGGTGTGCGGGAACCAGTAGGTGTCGACGTGGTGGTGGCCGTGGATGTGCTCGTCGAAGCCGGCGACGTACTCGTCCCAGCCCATCGGCGTCTCGTTGGCCTCCAGCACGAAGAGCGGCTCGACGCGGAACGTGATCGTGGTCAGCACGCCGAGGGCGCCGAGGCCGAGGCGGGCGAACTCCAGCAGCTCGGGGTTCTCGGTCTCGGTGGCGGTGACGACCTCGCCGGTGCCGGTGACCAGGGTCAGCCCGCAGATCTGGGCGGACAGCGACGACGCGACACCGCCGGTGCCGTGCGTGCCCGTCGATGTCGCGCCGGCGAGCGTCTGCTCGGCGATGTCGCCCATGTTGTGCAGGCTCAGGCCGAGCGTCTCGAGGCCCTCGTTGAGGTCCTGGAGGCGGGTGCCGGCGAGGGCGGTGACCGTCATGGCGTCGCGGTCGACGGAGAGGATCCCGCCGAGCTTCGTCGGCCGCAGCAGCGTGTGCTCGGGCGCGGAGATCGCGGTGAAGGAGTGGCCGGTGCCGACCATCTTCACGGTCGTGCCCTCGGTGCGCGCGCGCTCGACGGCGGCCACGATCGCGGCGGTGTCGGCCGGCTCCTCCACACGCTGCGGCTGGGCCGACTCGATGCCCGACCAGTTCGTCCAGGTAGTCACGCGGGGATCGTAGTCAGGGGTCCGGTCAGGTCGTGAGGAGGGCCGTACGTCTGTGCCGGGCGAACTCGTCGCGCAGCTCGCGGTCCCGCTCGGCGGTGATCGGCAGGTAGCGCCCGTCCACCCGCTCGAACACCGGGTCGGCGCCGCTCCACTGGAGCCGCTTGAGCGCCGGCTTGTCGACCTTGCGGGTCGCGGTGACCGGCAGGTCCGCGGTGATCCGCACCAGCGACGGCGCCCACTTCGTGCCGAGGTCGGGCTGGGCATTCAGGAACTCGGCGAAGGCCACCAGGTCGAAGTTCTCGGCGCGGCCGGTGACCTCGAGGGTCGCCATCACCCGGTCCCCGGTGCGCGCGTCGGGTACGGCGTACACCGCGGCGACGGCGACGTCGGGGTGCCGCGACAGGATCCGCTCGACCGGTGCCGCCGCGAAGTTCTCCGAGTCGACCCGCAGCCAGTCGGCGGAGCGGCCGGCGAACCAGAACCAGCCGTCCTCGTCGCGGTAGGCCAGGTCGCCGCTCCAGTAGTCGTCGCCACGGATCTTCTCCGCGCCGGCCGCCGGGTTGTTGTAGTAGCCCTCGAACCGCGGCGCCGCACCGACCGCCACGATCTCGCCGATCGCCTCCTCGGGGTTGAGCATCCGCCCGTCCGCGTCGAAGCGGGCCGGCGGGCAGGTCGCGCCGTCGGGGGAGCGCACCTCGACCGGCGTCGCCTCGGCCGGCAGACCGAGCGCGCCCTCCGGGGTGCCCGGCACGCGCCGGATCGAGCAGGTGCCCTCCGAAGATCCGTAGGACTCGACGAGCTCGCAGCCGTAGCGGCGCTGGAACTCCGCGCGGTCGCGGGCCGACGCCTCGGTACCGAAGCCCATCCGCAGCCGGTTGTCGCCCTCCTCGGGCCGCTCGGGCTGCGCGAGCACGTAGGAGAGCGAGCGCCCCACGTAGTTGAAGTACGTCGCCCCGAAGCGCCGCACGTCGTCGAGGAAGCCCGACGCCGAGAAGCGCCGCCGCAGGGCGAACGTCGCGCCGTGCACGAGGCACGGACCCCACGACGCCATCAGCGCGTTGCCGTGGAACATCGGCATCGCGTTGTAGGCGACGTCGTCGCGACCGAGCTGCAGCGGCGTGACCTGGCAGAGCAGCGCGAAGCGACCGGTCGAGCAGACGACGGCCTTGGGCGTGCCGGTCGAGCCCGAGGTGAAGAGCAGGAGCAGGGTCGTCGCCGGGTCCTGCGCCAGCTCCGTCGCCTCGACGACCGCGTCGGCGTGGCGGCCGAGCAGCGCGTCGTACGGCGGCCCTCCGGCGACCAGCACCTGCCGGGCGCCGTGGTCGATGCCGTCGAGCAGCGGCAGGTACGCCGGGTCGACGAGGAGAGCGGCGCAGTCGGTGGCGCGGATGTCGGCGGCCAGCTCGGCGCCGCGTCGCGTCGGGTTGATGCCGACGAGCGTGGCGCCGGAGAGGCCGGCGGCGGCGACCAGGAAGAGGTACTCGGGGGTGTTGTCCATCAGCACGCCGACGTGCCAGGGGCGCCCGTCGTCGGGCCGCAGCTCCTCGAGCGCGGCGGCACGCACCGCGGCCTCGCGCACCAGCTCCCGCCACGACCAGTGGTCGTCCTCGAAGAACAGGGCGGGACCGTCGTCCTCGGCCCGTGCGAGCAGCAGGCCGGCCAGGGTGGGGATCACCCGGCGGACGGTACCTCTGCGGTGGAACCAGTTCTAGATCTGGCCGGGCCCAGATCTGGGCAGGGTCTGGGCGGCGAGGGCGGCGACGAGGCCGGCGCCGACGGAGACGAGGTACGCCGCGGACGCGCCCTGGTGGTCGACGACCAGGCCGCTGAGCGTGGCCCCCGGCGCGACGCCGGCGACCAGTCCGGTCTGCATGATCGCCATGCCCTCGGTCAGGCGGCCCGACGGCACCACCGACTCGGTCAGCGACATCGCGCCGATCAGGGTCGGGGCGATCGCGAAGCCGGCGACGAGCAGCACGACCGCCATCACCGGGATGGCGTCGATGAAGTAGAGGGGCACCATCGCGCACGCCATGCCGAGCGCGCCCCAGCGCACCCGCACCGACGGGCCGCGACGCCAGTGGATCGCGCCGGTGATGGCGCCGGCCGTGAGGCTGCCCAGCGCCCACAGCGCGAGCAGCAGGCCGGACACCGCCTTGTGGCCGCGCTCCTCAGCGAAGGCGACGGTGGTGACCTCGGCAGCGCCGAAGAGCACCCCGAGCGCCGCGCAGACGATCGCGAGCGGGACCACCGAGCGCCACGGCATCGGCGGTCGCGGCCCCGTCGTGCTGTCCCGCGGGTGTGCCGGCGGCGCCGTGCCGCGCTGTGCGCTGAAGGCGAGGGTGCCGCCGACGCAGGCCACCACCGCGACGAGGATGCCGGCTGCGGGGTGCCAGGTCGTCGCGAGCACCGCGACCAGGATCGGGCCGATCATGAAGACGGCCTCGTCGAGCACCGCCTCGAGCGCGAACGCCGTCTGCACCTCGGCCGGCTGGTCGAGGACGAAGGACCACCGGGCGCGCACGGACGAGCCGACCTGGGGGAGGAAGGCGCCGCCGACGGCCGCGAAGACGTAGGTCCAGCCGACCGGCCAGTCGGCCTGCACCGAGACGACCAGGGCCGCGATCGAGACGCCGAAGCCGATGCTCGCGACGGCCAGCACCCGGCCCTGGCCGAGCCGGTCGAGCAGCCGCCCCTGGAGGATCGCGAAGCCCGCGTTGGCCAGCATGTACGCCGCGGAGATCGCCCCGGCCACGCCGTACGAACCGGTGGCGGCGGAGACGAGCAGCACGATGCCCAGGCCGATCATCGAGATCGGCAACCGGGCGACGAGGCCGGTCATCGAGAAGCGCAGCGCGCCGGGCTTCGACAGGATCCGGCGGTAGGACGTGAACATCAGAGCCCGACGCTATCGGTGGTCACCGACCACCGACGAATCATTGCGAGTGCCTTCCTAGGATGGAGGCCATGAGCCCCGACCCCAGCCCGTACGACGCCGTCCTGCTGGTGTCGTTCGGCGGCCCGGAGAAGCCCGAGGACGTCGTCCCCTTCCTGGAGAACGTCACCCGCGGTCGCGGCATCCCGCGCGAGCGCCTCGAGGAGGTCGGGCAGCACTACTTCGGGTTCGGCGGGCGGTCGCCGATCAACGACCAGAACCGCGCCTTCCTCGCCGCCCTGCGCGACGACCTCGCCGGCGCGGGGGTCGACCTGCCCGTCTACTGGGGCAACCGCAACTGGGACCCCTACCTCACCGACACGGTCCGGCAGATGGCGGCGGACGGTGTCACCCGGGTCGCCTGCTTCGTGACGAGCGCCTACTCGTCGTACTCGTCGTGCCGGCAGTACCGGGAGGACCTCTTCGACGCGACGGATGCGGTGGACGGTGCGCCGGTGCTCGACAAGCTGCGCCTCTACTTCAACCACCCGGGCTTCGTGGAGCCGGCCGTCGACGCGACGCTGGCGGCGCTGGCCGACCTGCCCGAGGACGTGCGCGACACCGCCCACCTCGCGTTCGTGACCCACTCGATCCCGAACACGATGAACGACGGGAGCGGACCCGAGGGCGGCGCGTACGCCGAGCAGCACCGCAGCGTGATGGCCGAGGTCGTCGAGCGGGTCCGCGAGGAGACCGGCCGGCGGCACCCGCACGAGCTGGTCTTCTGCTCCCGGTCGGGCTCGCCGCAGACCCCGTGGCTGGAGCCGGACGTCAACGACCACCTCGAGCAGCTGCACGAGCAGGGGGCGTCCGGGGTGGTGATGGTGCCGATCGGCTTCGTGTCCGACCACATGGAGGTCGTCTACGACCTCGACACCGAGGCGATGGCGACGGCCGAGAAGCTCGGCCTCCCGGCCAGCCGGGCCGCCACCGCCGGCATCGACCCGCGGTTCGTCTCGGCCGTGCGCGACCTGCTGCTCGAGCGGGCCGCCGTCGAGCGCGGCGAGGCCGTCGACCGGGCGGCGGTCGGCTCGCTGCCGGCCTGCTGGGACCGGTGCGCCGTCGGCTGCTGCCCCAACCCGCGTGCCGAGCGGCCCGCCCTGGCCGGCGCCTGATGACCGACCACCATCCCGACCACCAGGAGCTCGTCGACCTCGCCCTCTCCGCCGCCCGTGCCGCCGCGGAGCTGGTGCGCGAGCGGGCCCGCGGCCACGTCACGGTCGCGGCGACGAAGTCGAGCGACGTCGACGTCGTCACCGAGGCCGACCGGGCCAGCGAGGCCCTGATCCGCGAGCACATCCGGGCCGCCCGCCCGGACGACGGCTTCCTCGGTGAGGAGGGCGACGACGTCGCCAGCAGCAGCGGCGTCCGCTGGATCGTCGACCCCATCGACGGGACCGTGAACTTCCTCTACGGCATCCCGCAGTACGCCGTCTCGATCGCCGCCGAGCTCGACGGCGAGGTCGTCGCGGGTGTGGTCCTCGACGTCCAGGGCCGCACCGAGTACGTCGGTCGCCTCGCCGACGCGTCGGGGCCGGAGTCGGCCACCCGCGACGGCGTACCCGTCGAGGTGCGTGGGCCGGCGCCGATGGCGCAGCGGTTGGTCGCGACCGGCTTCTCCTACGACCGCCGGGTGCGGGTGCTCCAGGCCGAGGCCGTCACCCGGCTGCTGCCGCTGGTGCGCGACGTACGACGCCTCGGGTCGTGCGCGCTGGACCTGTGCCTGGTGGCCGACGGGCGCCTCGACGCGTACGTCGAGGAGGGGGTCAACCTCTGGGACCACGCGGCCGCCGGCCTGATCGCGCGGATCGCCGGCGCTCGCACGCATGTGATGCGGGGCATCGGGGGACTTGACCTCATGGTGTGCGGGCCTGCCCACGGGTTCGACGAGCTGCTGAGCGTCGTCACGGAGGTCGGCTTCTCACCCGAATCGGGGGAATAGCGGCCCGTCACCCGATGTTCACGCTCGGCGACGCTGTTCCGGTGTGCCTTTTTGAACGTTCATGGTGCACAATCTCGGCGCCGAGAGACGACGAATGACGATGAGACGAAGACGTACGAGGCGTACCGCCCAGACGCCTCGCAGAGTGGAGTGACGAATGGCGACCGACTACGACGCACCGCGCAAGACCGAAGAGGACCAGTCCGAGGAGAGCATCGAGGAGCTCAAGGCTCGTCGTCACGACAAGAACTCGGGCAAGGTCGACGAGGACGAGACCGAGGCAGCAGAGTCCTTCGAGCTCCCCGGCGCCGACCTCTCCCACGAGGAGCTGGCCGTCGAGGTGAAGCCCAAGCAGGAGGACGAGTTCACCTGCATGAGCTGCTTCCTGGTGCACCACCGCAGCCAGCTGGCTGACGCGAAGAAGATGATCTGCCGAGACTGCGTGTAACGCAGTCCCCAGACGAGGAGAAGGCCGTAACCCACGCTGGGTTACGGCCTTCTGTGTCTGGGTGGCCGGCGCTACTTGCCGTCCTCGGCGAGCTGGCCGGGCAGGTGCCCGGTGGAGCGCACGTAGTACGACGTCGCCCGGCGCTGGGCCAGCATCCGGGCCAGGCCGACGGCCATGCCGCTGACGAGGGCCCAGGAGACGGCCTCCCAGACGTCGACGTCGGGGTCGGCGGGGTTCTCCGGCGGGTTCTTGCCGGTCGCGACCGTCCACGTCTTGTCGATCGCCTTCTTCGCGACCGCGGCCGCCATCAGAGCGGACGCCACGGAGAACGCGCTCCACACCTTCGATCCACCATCAGCCATGGTCGAACACTACCCAGGCGGGTCGGTCCCGCAGCGATCGGATCAGCGCGAGTGCGTCATCGCGGCGAGAGCGCCGGCGAGCTCCTCGGGGCGGCGCGTGGCGACCAGCCAGTACGGCGCCGGGTCGGCCGGGTCGGTGATCTCCACCCGGACCGCGCGCTTGAGGTAGGGGCGCAGCAGCAGGTAGGCCCGGGCGTCGGCGCCCGGACCTGCCAGGTGGCGGGCCGCGCCGGCGTCCAGCGCCGTGGCCTCGCCGATGTGCGTCGCCGCGATGTGCGCACGACCGGCCCGGAACGTCTCGCCGTCCACCTCGACCCGCGCGGCGCCGTACGCCCAGAGCCCGGCGCAGAGCAGCGCCATCGCGATCGCGGTGATCACCCAGGCGCCGGCGGCGGGCAGCGCGACGACGACGGCCAGCCACAGGGTCGCGACCAGCATCGTGCCCTGGACCCACCAGCGCAGGGGTACGCCGAGGCGTTCGCGGTAGGCGGTGCTCCCTGGCTTCACAGGCGGAATCCTGTCATTGGGGACCACGCCGCCGGCCGGTAGGGTCCGCCCACGTGGAGGACAGCGTGGATGACAGCCAGCTCGAGGTGCTCGTGCAGCGCCTCGACCCCGACCTGCCGCTCCCGTCGTACGCCCACCCCGGCGACGCGGGCGCCGACCTGGTGACGACGGTCGACGTGACGCTGGCGCCGGGGGAGCGGGCGATGGTGCCGACCGGGATCGCGATCGCGCTGCCCGCCGGGTTCGTCGCGCTGGTGCACCCACGCTCCGGTCTCGCCGCGCGGCACGGGCTGTCGATCGTGAACACCCCGGGCACCGTCGACGCGGGCTACCGCGGCGAGATCAAGGTGATGCTGATCAACCACGACCCGCGCGAGCCGATCGAGCTGCGCCGCGGTGACCGGATCGCCCAGCTGGTGATCCAGCGCTTCGAGAGGGCGGCGTTCGTCGACGTGGCGGGCCTCCCCGAGTCGGTGCGTGGAGACGGGGGTTACGGTTCTACCGGAGGGTTTTCGTCAACAGTGAGCACCAGTGAGTAGGTCCGCGTGAAGTTCCGCCGCAAGTCCAGCGAGCCGACCGAGCAGTCGGTCGACCAGGACCTCGACCAGGTCGCGCCGGCGGAGCCGGACGGCTCCGCCGCCACCGGCCCGTGGGACATCGACGACCTCCCCGACGACGGCATCGAGCGGGTCGACCTCGGGTCCCTGCTGCTCGCCAACGTCGAGGGCCTCGAGATCCGCCTGCAGGTCGACGAGGCGACCGACGAGGTCCAGTCCGTGGTGCTCGCGGGCACCGAGGGCGCGGTCGAGCTGCGCGCCTTCGCAGCCCCGCGCAACGGCGACCTGTGGTCGGAGATCCGGCCCAAGATCGCCGCGGAGTACGCCCAGCGCGGCGGCACCGCCTCCGAGCGCGAGGGCTTCTACGGCACCGAGCTGGTCTGCCAGCTCACGGTCCGCGGGGAGGACGGTCGCACCGCGACCCAGCCCTCCCGCGTGGTCGGCATCAACGGCGGCCGGTGGATGCTGCGCGCGACGCTGCTCGGCCGGGCCGCGCTCGAGCCCGACCAGGTCGGCCCGTGGGACGACGCGATCGCGACGGCCGTCGTGCGCCGCGGCTCGGTGGCGATGCCGTCGGGCGCCGACCTGCCCCTGATGCTCCCGCCGGCCGACCAGCTCACCCGCCCGGGGGCGTAGTCGGATGGGCGAGAAGACCAGGCTGCGGCGCACCATTAGCCGGTGGGCGAACTCGACCGACCAGGACGAGCGCGACCTGCGGCGTACGCACCGCGGCGACGACTGCATCCAGATCGGCACCGCCCCGGACCGCGAGCGCGTCAAGCTGCGCGGCACCCTGCGGACCGTGACGCTGCGGCCCCGTGGCGGCGTCCCCGCCCTCGAGGCGGAGCTCTCCGACGGCACCGGCGCGATCACCGTCGTCTGGCTCGGCCGGCGCCGGATCACCGGCATCGCGCCCGGTCGCTCGATGTCGGTCGTGGGCCGGATCGGCCAGCAGGACGGCGAGCGGATCCTCTACAACCCGCGCTACGAGCTCATCCCGTGACCGACCAGCCGGTCGACGAGCCGGCCCCGTCGGTCGAGCACGATGGCGTCGAGACCGTCGAGGCGGTGGTCCGGGCGCAGATGTCGAAGGCGCTCGGCGGCCGCCGCGGCATGCTCGAGGCCGCCGTGCCGACGATCGTCTTCACCGTGCTCTGGCTGACGACGAAGGACCTCCGGACGGCGCTCACCGTCAGCATCGGCTCGGCCCTGGTGCTGCTTGCCGTCCGGCTCGTGCAGCGCTCCAGCGTGCAGTTCGTGCTCAACGCGCTGTTCGGGATCGGCATCGGTGCGCTCTTCGTCCGGATCTCGGCGAGCCGGGGCGGCAGCGCCGACGACCAGGCGCTCGCCTACTTCCTGCCCGGCATCATCTACAACGCCGGCTACTCGGTGCTGCTCGCCTTCACCTGCCTGATCGGCTGGCCGCTGGTCGGCTTCATGGTCGGCAGCGTCACCGGCGACGCGACCGCGTGGCACCGCGACAAGCAGGTCGTGCGGCTGTGCTCGCTGCTGACCTGGCTGCTCGCCGTACCCTGCGCGCTGCGGGTCGTCGTGCAGGCGCCGATCTGGTTCGCCGGCAAGTCCGGCGCGATCCACGCCGACTCGGCCGTCGCCGCCCTCGGCATCCTGAAGATCGCGATGGGCTGGCCGCTCCAGCTGGCCGCGCTCGCCGCGATGGTGTGGGTCCTGTCGCGCAACCACACGCCTGTGGAGACGACGCAGCCCACTGCGTGAGCGGGTGGTGGTTTCGAGGCTCGGGCCTGGCGGCCCTCACACCTCAACCACCGACCGGGGGACTACCCCCCGTGGGCCGAGGGGGCCAGGAGGCGCTCGAGGTTCTCCTCGACGTCGGCGGGGACGACGAACAGCAGCTCGTCGCCTGCCTCCACCGGCTGCTCGTCGTTGGGCACGTAGACCTGGCCGTCGCGCAGGATCGTCACCAGCGCGCAGTTCTCGGGGAACGGGATCAGGCCCGCAGGCTTCCCGACGTACGGCGAGTCCGCGGGCAGCGTCATCTCGACGAGGTTGGCGTTGCCCTGGCGGAACGTGAAGAGCCGCACCAGGTCGCCGACCGTCACGGCCTCCTCGACGAGCGCCGACATGATGCGCGGGGTCGAGACGTTGACGTCGACGCCCCAGGCCTCGGTGAAGAGCCACTCGTTGTTGGGGTGGTTGACCCGGCCCACCGTGCGCGGCACGCCGAACTCGGTCTTGGCGAGCAGTGACGTCACGAGGTTGACCTTGTCGTCGCCGGTCGCGGCGATCACGACGTCGCAGCGGTCCAGGCGCGCCTCCTCGAGCGAGGAGAGCTCGCAGGAGTCCGCGAGGAGCCACTCGGCGTCGGGGACGCGCTCGGGCTTGATGGAGTCGGGGTTCTTGTCGATCAGCAGCACCTGGTGACCGTTGTGGATCAGCTCGCGGGCGATGGAGCGGCCGACGGCCCCGGCTCCGGCGATGGCGACTCGCATGGCGTCCTCAGCTCTCGTCCGGGCCGGCGTCGATGACCTGGTACGCCGAGCCGGCGTGCTCCTCGCGCATCGCGACGTGGAGGATGTCGCCCTCCTGGATGACGCTCTCACGGGTCGGCAGCATGCCCTCACCGAGCCGGTCGATCCAGGCGATCCGGCTCTTCGACTGCATCTGGAAGTCGACGGTGCGGTGGCCGATCCACGACTCGGGCGCCGGGATCTGGTCGACCCGGATCGTGCCCGACGGGTCGCGGAAGTCGGGTTCGGCACCGGCCGGCAGCAGCCGGCGCAGCACCTGGTCGGCCGTCCACTTGACCGTCGCGACCGTCGTGATGCCGAGGCGCTGGTAGACCTCGGCACGGCCGGGGTCGTAGATGCGGGCGACGACCTGCTGGATCCCGAACGTCTCGCGCGCGACCCGCGCGGCGATGATGTTGGAGTTGTCACCGCTGGACACGGCGGCGAACGCGTCGGCGCGCCGGATCCCGGCCTTCTCGAGGACCTCCTGGTCGAAGCCCTGGCCGGTCACCTTGTCGCCGTTGAACCCCGGTCCGACGCGTCGGAACGCGTCCGGGTCGGAGTCGATGATCGACACGGTGTGGTTGCGGTCCTCGAGGCTGCGGGCCAGCGTGGAGCCGACCCGCCCGCAACCCATGATCACGACATGCACGACGCAGACGCTACAACGTCTTGGCGTCAGTACGGCGCGGATGCACCCCGCGTCACATCGTGGGTCTAGCCTTTCCGCTCGTGAGTATCGGCGACGTGTCGAAGCGGGTGCTGCTCGGCCGCAAGCTGCGCAGCTCGCAGCTGGGGGAGACCCTGCTGCCCAAGCGCATCGCCCTGCCCGTCTTCGCGAGCGACGCGCTCTCCTCGGTCGCGTACGCCCCCGACGAAATCTTCATCATGCTGTCGCTGGCGGGCGCGTCGGCGTACGTCTGGTCCTGGAAGATCGGCATCGCCGTCGCCGTCGTGATGACCGCGGTGGTGGCCTCCTACCGGCAGACCGTGCACGCCTACCCGAGCGGCGGCGGCGACTACGAGGTCGCCACGGTCAACCTCGGGTCCAAGGCCGGCACGACCGTCGCGAGCGCGCTGCTCGTCGACTACGTGCTCACCGTGGCGGTGTCGATCTCCTCGGGCGCGCAGTACGCCGCGTCCGCGGTCGGGCCGCTCAACGGGCACGAGGCCAACTTCGCGACGGCGCTCGTGATCGTCCTCGCGGCGCTCAACCTGCGTGGCATCCGCGAGTCCGGCACGTTCTTCGCGATCCCGACGTACCTCTTCATGGTCGCGATCCTCGGCATGTGCGGCTACGGCCTGGTCGAGCTCGCGCAGGGCACGCTGCCGCAGGTGGAGAGCGCCCGGCTCGACATGGAGGCGGCGCCGGGCTATGGCGACTCGATGACGACGTTCGCCCTGATCTTCCTGCTCGCCCGGGCCTTCTCGTCGGGCTGTGCCGCCCTGACCGGCGTGGAGGCGATCTCGAACGGCGTCCCGGCGTTCCGGCGGCCCAAGAGCAAGAACGCCGCGACCACGTTGCTGCTGCTCGGCATGATCGCGATCTCGATGATGCTGAGCGTCATCGTGCTCGCGAAGCAGATGGGGCTCCAGTTCGTGGACCCGTCCGACTTCGACCGGCTGACCCTCAACGGGGAGCCGCTGCCGGCGAACTACGACCAGCACACCGCGATCTCGCAGATCGCCGACGCGATCTTCGCCGACTTCCGCCCCGGCTTCTACCTGGTCGTGACGGTCACCGGGGTGATCCTGGTGCTCGCCGCCAACACGGCCTTCAACGGCTTCCCGGTGCTCGGCTCGATCCTGGCGAAGGACGGCTACGCGCCACGCGCGCTCGGCTCGCGTGGCGACCGGCTCGCCTACAGCAACGGCATTCTCTTCCTCGCGATCATGGCGATCATCCTGATCCAGGTGTTCAACGCCGAGCCCACCCGGCTGATCCAGCTCTACATCGTCGGCGTCTTCGTGTCGTTCAACCTCAGTCAGCTCGGCATGATCCGGCACTGGACCCGACACCTGAAGACCGAACGGGACGCAGGCGAACGGCGCAGGATGTACCGCTCCCGCACGATCAACGCGGTGGGCCTCAGCTTCACCGCCGTCGTGCTGGTCATCGTGTTGATCACGAAGTTCTTCGCCGGCGCCTGGATCACGATCCTCGCGATGGTCGTCTTCTACCTGATCATGCGCGGCATCCACGGCCACTACGAGAGCGTCAACGAGGAGCTCGAGGCCGACGACGAGGACAAGATGATGCCCTCGCGCGTGCACGCGATCGTCCTGGTCTCCAAGCTCCACAAGCCGACCCTGCGGGCGCTCGCCTTCGCGAAGGCGACCCGTCCCAACGTGCTCGAGGGCGTCTACGTCTCGGTGGACGCGGAGGCGACCAACCGGCTGCTCGAGGAGTGGGACGAGCGCAACATCGACGTGCCGCTCAAGGTGCTCCACTCGCCGTACCGCGAGCTGGTCCGGCCGATCGTCGACTACGCGCTGGAGATCCGGAAGGCCAACCCGCGTGGCGTCGTCGCCGTCTACATCCCCGAGTACGTCGTCGGCCGGTGGTGGGAGCAGCTGCTGCACAACCAGACCGCGCTCCGCCTCAAGGGCCGGCTGCTCTTCGCGCCCGGCGTCATGGTCACCTCGGTGCCCTACCAGCTGCGGTCCTCCGAGCTGGTCCGCGAGCGCGAGGAGCGCGAGGGCGCCTGGGTGCGGCCGACCGAGCTCCGGATGGGCAACGTGCCGACCCGCTCCAAGAACGACCGCCAGATCCCCCAATGAGCCAGCAACGCCGGCGCCAGGGCCGCCGACCGCGGCCGAAGCAGGCGCGCGGGGCGTCCCGGGCCGGTGAGCGGTTCGAGGCCGTCGTCGGACCCGTCGCGCACGGCGGGCACTGCGTCGTACGCCTCGATGCGCCGGAGTCGAGGGTCGTCTTCGTGCGGCACGCGATCCCCGGCGAGCGGGTGGTCCTCGAGATCACGGAGGGCACCGACGGCGACCGGTTCTGGCGCGGCGACGCCGTCGAGGTGGTGGAGGCCTCGCCCGACCGGGTGACGCCCCCGTGCCCGTACGCCGGTCCCGGCCTCTGCGGGGGTTGCGACTTCCAGCACGTCGCGCTGCCCGCCCAGCGGGCGCTGAAGACCGCCGTCGTGCGCGAGCAGCTCTCCCGACTGGCCGGCCTGACCTGGGACGGCGAGGTCGAGGCGGTCCCCGGCGACGACGAAGGCCTGCACTGGCGCACGCGCCAGCGCTACGTGTCGCTGCCCGACGGCGGCCGGGCGATGCGCAAGCACCGCTCGCACGAGCTGGTCCCGGTCGACACCTGCCTGCTGGAGGCGCCGGAGCCGTCCGACCACACGGCGCTCGGTCGCCACTTCGAGGTCGCCGACGAGGGCTTCTGGCAGGTGCACCCCGGCGCGCCCGACGTGCTGGTGTCCACGGTGCTGGAGATGCTGCGGCCGCAGCCGGGGGAGCGCTGCCTCGACCTGTACGCCGGCGTCGGGCTCTTCAGCGCGTTCCTGCTCGAGGCCGTGGGGGAGACCGGTCGGGTCGTCGCGGTCGAGGGTGACCGGACGGCGTCGGCGTTGTCGGCGCGCAACTGTCCCGGTCTCGTGGTGACCGCCGGCTCCGTCGCGGACGTCCTCGCGGCGTCGTACGACGAGCCGTTCGACCTCGTCGTGCTCGACCCGCCCCGCGAGGGTGCGCGCCGAGCCGTCGTCGAGCAGGTGGTGGACCGGGCGCCGCGCGCGATCGCCTACGTCGCCTGCGACCCGGCCGCCCTGGCCCGCGACCTGGCGACCTTCGCCGAGCACGGCTACGGGCTGCGGGAGCTCCGCGCCTTCGACCTCTTCCCGATGACGCACCACGTGGAGTGCGTGGCGCTGCTCAGGCCCAGCTGAACCGGTCGACCACCGGCTCCGCGACCGGCACCCGCACCAGGGCGGCCAGCAGAGCGGTCCCGACTGCGGCGCCGACGACGTTGAAGAGGAGGTCGTTGACGTCCGCCACGTGGCCGCCCCCCAGGAGGCCCGCGGTCAGCCACTGGGTGAGCTCGATGCCGAGGCTGATCAGCGCTGCCACCCCGAGCACGCGCCACCACGGCCAGCGGGGGAGCGCCAGCGCCAGGAGCACGCCGAGCGGGACGAAGACGCAGACGTTCATCACGGCGTCGCCGGCCTCGTAGCCCGCGATCGGCGTGAGGTTGAGGAACGCGTCCCACTCGGCGTCGTTCGCGGGCTTGTCCAGGTAGATGGGGAACACGGTGTTCGCGACGACGCCGGCGACGTACACGCAGAGCGCGAGCGCCACGGCGGCTCGGGGCACGGAGAGCAGGCCACGCCGCAGCAGGTGCCACACGAGGACCGCCAGGACGAGCGCAGCGAGTGGGACCACCACCGGAAGGACCGGGACCTCAGCGAACAACGGGTGCTACGTCCTCTCTCGAGACGGGGCCGGATGCTCCCGCTGAGAGCCGATCCTGTCTCACGAGTGGACCCCCGAACCTCGTCCGCAGGTACCAGACCGCGACCCGCAGGTACCGGGTGTCGCGGTCACCGACCGGCGATCGCGGTGATCATCTCGGCCAGCTCGGCATGGGTCGGCAGGTCGGTGGCGCCGTACGCGATGAGCACGGTGACCCGCGCCCCGTCGCGCCAGGCGACGTAGTCGCGCTGCTGGGTGACGCCGTCGCGTTCCACCTCGGCGTGCACCGCGCCGAAGTCCTCGCCGACGCTGGGGAGGTCGGCGATCGTGGAGACGGTGAGCTCGGTGCCCTCGGTCGTCCAGGTGGTGCAGGTCGCCGCAGCCTTCGCCCACGCGGCCATCCGCTCCGCGGTCGCGGCCTCGTCGGAGGAGACGAACGAGTGCTGGATGACGAACGGGCCGGCGACGTCCGCGGTGAAGCGCTGGGTGGCGAAGCTGCTCAGCGCGGGAGGTTCGAGGACCACGCCGCACATCTCGGGGACGCCGAGGGTCTGCTCGCCGGTCGCGTACCGCCACCCTGCCGGCAGCAGGCGTTCGTCGAGGATGGCGTCGGCCGCTTCGCCTCCGCTCACTGCGTCCTCCGTCGGCTCCGTCGTGGGGGTCGGGGGTGTTGCCGTCGGGCCCGCCGCCGGCGTCGGATCCGTGGCCGAGGTGCTGCCGGCGTCGCCGCAGGCGGCGGTCGTGAGCAGCACGGCCAGCAGCACGGCGGCCCGCTTCGTCATGGTCTTGCTCCTGCTGCTCATGGTCCCTCATCGATCTGCTGGTTCACAGCGTCGCGGATCGCGCCCTGCCCGGCCTGCGTGGGGTGGAAGCTGGACGGGTTGGGTCCGGTGTTCCCCCAGTCCCAGTGCAGCGACAGGTCGTGGATCCACGGGGCGTCACTACCGATCTCGTGGCCCGCATACGCGTTGCGGATGTCCACGAACTCGATCCCGGAATCTGCCGTGGCGATCGAGTCGCGGATCGCCTGGTTGGCCATGTCGCTCATGTTGTTGAGGAAGCGCCTCTCAGCCGCGGTGATGGGCGACGACAGGGAGAGGCCGTGGTTGCCGTTGACGTCGAACAGGTGCGGATAGCCGACCACGATGACCCGAGCGTCCGGGCCGGCCCGCTCGCGCATGTCGCGATACATGTCGACCAGCTGGCCGGCCTCGACGGCGATCCGCTGCCTCAGCTCGGCGAGATACTTGTCATTCGCGCAGCCGTGGAACATGCAGTGGCTCAGCACGTCGGCGAACCCGAAGTCGTTGCCGCCCATGCTGATGGTGATCAGCGAGGTGTCCTTGGTGATCAGGTCGCGTTGTGGCCGCTCGCCCGCGTTCGTCTGGTTCGGGCCGAAGTAGTCCTCGACGACGCCGCCGGAGCAGGCACCGAAGCTGAAGCCTCCGGCGAAGTTCCCGCCGTTGTAGACCTGCTGGCCGTAGGCGTTGGCGCTGCGGTGGCACCGGTTGGTGTCCACGTCGGTGCCGGGTTGGTAGTCGTCGGCGCCCTCGCCGGACGAGTAGGAGTCGCCGAGCGCGACGTAGTCACCCGACTCGGCGATCCCGCGTGGCGTCAGGGGGTCCGGCGCGTACGTGGAGGTCGTCGCGCTCGGTGCGGCGTCGGGGCTGGTGGGGGAGCCGCCGGTCGGATCGTCGCTGGAGGCGGGCGTCTTTGCCGAGGCCTGGTCGCCACAGTGAGCGCCCGTGGCGAGCGAGCAGTACACCGCGTCGACAGCGCCGTGGGCGCGGTCCATCACTCCGGGACCTATCGCGAGCAGCGTGCCGATGAGGGCAGTGACGACGACGCCGAGGCCGACGTACTCGACCGTGCCCTGCCCGTCGTCGCCACGACCCGCTCGCTGCCGCATGTGCATGCTGGGCAGCCTCGCCGAGTCCCCGCCGGAGGGACAGGGCCGCTGGGCCCAGACGCCGGGCCCAGATTGGGCCCAGGTCCTTGAGTTGGAGCGCGCTCCAGGTCGTACGTTCGAAGCATGACTTCGAAGACCTGGTTCATCACCGGCGCGTCCCGCGGCTTCGGCCGGGAGTGGACGATCGCCGCCCTCGAGCGCGGGGACCGCGTCGCCGCCACCGCCCGCGACACCAGCACCCTCGACGACCTCGTCGAGAAGTACGGCGACAGCCTGCTCGCCCTCCAGCTCGACGTGACCGACCGGGACGCCGACTTCGCCGCCGTACGGCGGGCCCACGAGCACTTCGGCCGGCTGGACGTCGTGGTCAACAACGCCGGCTACGGGCACTTCGGCTTCGTCGAGGAGCTGACCGAGCAGGAGTTCCGCGACCAGATGGAGACCAACGTCTTCGGCGCCATGTGGGTGACGCAGGCGGCGCTGCCGTTCCTGCGCGAGCAGGGGTCGGGCCACATCCTCCAGGTGTCGTCGATCGGCGGCATCTCGGCATTCCCGCTGGTCGGCGCCTACCACGCGTCGAAGTGGGCCCTCGAGGGCTTCTCGCAGGCGCTCTCGCAGGAGGTCGCCGGCTTCGGCATCCACGTCACCCTGATCGAGCCCGGCGGCTTCGCGACCGACTGGGGCGGGTCGTCCTCGAAGCGCTCGGCCGAGCTCCCGGCGTACGCCGAGCTGCACGAGCAGACCATCGAGGCCCGCAAGAAGCGGGTCGGCACCCCCGGCGACCCCACCGCCTCCGCCGCCGCGGTCCTCGCGATCGTCGATGCGGAGGAGCCGCCGCTGCGTGCGTTCCTGGGCTCCGCCCCGCTGGGCATCGCCAAGGCCGACTACGAGTCGCGCCTCGCGAGCTGGGAGCAGTGGCAGCACAACGCGGAGCTCGCCCAGGGCTGAGTCGCGCTCGTCGTTCGTCTCGGCATCGTGTATCTTGATATCAAGAGATATCGCATCGACCGTCCTGCCTCGAGTTAGGGCAGCCTTCCTTTTGCGCCGCTCGCACACGGCGGCAGGATGGTCGGAGCAGCCGAGACGACGACGAGACATCAGGAGATGACTGCTGTGGCCAGTCAGGACAGCTTCGGTGCGAAGAGCACCTTGGACGTGGACGGCAAGTCCTACGAGATCTTCCGCCTCGACGCGGTCGAGGGCGAGGGCCTGGACGTCCAGAGCCTCCCGTTCTCGCTGAAGGTGCTGCTGGAGAACCTGCTCCGCACCGAGGACGGCGCGGACATCACCGCCGACGACATCAAGGCGATCGCTGGCTGGGACGCGGACGCGGACCCGAGCAAGGAGATCCAGTTCACGCCGGCGCGCGTGATCATGCAGGACTTCACCGGCGTCCCGTGCGTCGTCGACCTCGCCACCATGCGCGAGGCGATGGCCGACCTCGGCGGCGACCCGTCCAAGATCAACCCGCTCGCGCCCGCCGAGATGGTCATCGACCACTCCGTGATCGCCGACGTCTTCGGTACGCCGGAGGCCTTCGAGCGCAACGTCGAGATCGAGTACGAGCGCAACCGCGAGCGCTACCAGTTCCTGCGGTGGGGCCAGGGCGCCTTCGACGACTTCAAGGTCGTCCCGCCGGGCACCGGCATCGTCCACCAGGTCAACATCGAGCACCTCGCCCGCACGATCTTCACCCGCGAGGTGGACGGGGAGCTCCAGGCCTACCCCGACACCTGCGTCGGCACCGACTCCCACACCACGATGGTCAACGGCATCGGCGTGGTCGGCTGGGGCGTCGGCGGCATCGAGGCCGAGGCCGCGATGCTCGGCCAGCCCGTGTCGATGCTGATCCCGCGCGTCGTCGGCTTCAAGCTCAACGGCGACCTGCCCGAGGGCTCGACCGCCACCGACCTCGTGCTCACGATCACCGAGATGCTGCGCAAGCACGGCGTCGTCGGCAAGTTCGTCGAGTTCTACGGCCCCGGCGTCTCCGCGCTGCCGCTGGCCAACCGCGCCACGATCGGCAACATGAGCCCGGAGTTCGGCTCGACCATCGCGGTCTTCCCGATCGACGAGGAGACCACCAAGTACCTCGAGCTCACCGGCCGCTCGGCCGAGCAGCTCGCCCTGGTCGAGGCCTACGCCAAGGAGCAGGGCCTGTGGCACGACCCCGACCACGAGCCGCGCTTCTCCGAGAAGCTCGAGCTGGACCTCGCGACCGTCGTACCGTCCATCGCCGGCCCGAAGCGCCCGCAGGACCGGGTCGAGCTCGCCGGTGCCAAGGCCGGCTTCCGCGAGGCCCTCAAGGACTACGTCGACACCAGTGGCGACGAGAACGGGTACGACGAGGAGGTCGCCGAGTCCTTCCCGGCCTCCGACCCGCCGTCCCACAACGGTCACGGCGAGAAGGCCCCGGTGCACTTCAGCGCCGCTGCCTCCGCCGACGGCAAGCGCCCGAGCGACCCGGTCGAGGTCACTCTCGAGGACGGCACGACGTTCACCCTCGACCACGGCGCCGTCACGATCGCCGCGATCACCTCGTGCACCAACACGTCCAACCCGTCGGTGATGATCGGCGCGGCCCTGCTCGCCAAGAAGGCCGTCGAGAAGGGCCTGACCCGCAAGCCGTGGGTCAAGACGACGCTGGCCCCTGGCTCCAAGGTGGTCTCCGACTACTACGAGAAGTCCGGCCTCACGCCGTACCTCGACAAGCTCGGCTTCAACCTGGTCGGCTACGGCTGCACCACCTGCATCGGCAACTCCGGCCCGCTGATCCCCGAGGTCTCGGCCGCCGTCAACGAGAAGGACCTCGCGGTCGTCTCGGTGCTGTCGGGCAACCGCAACTTCGAGGGCCGGATCAACCCGGACGTGAAGATGAACTACCTGGCGTCCCCGCCGCTGGTCGTCGCCTACGCGCTGGCCGGCTCGATGGACCTGGACCTCTTCAACGACGCGCTGGGCCAGGACCAGGACGGCAACGACGTCTTCATGAAGGACATCTGGCCGACGCCGGCCGAGGTCGAGGAGACCATCCGGCAGGCGATCACGTCCGACATGTTCGGCGAGAGCTACCAGGACGTCTTCGCCGGCGACGAGGCGTGGCAGTCGCTGCCCACCCCGGAGGGCAAGACCTTCGAGTGGGACCAGGAGTCGACGTACGTCCGCAAGCCCCCGTACTTCGACGGCATGCCCGACACCCCCGAGCCGGTCACGGACATCGAGGGCGCGCGGGTGCTGCTCAAGCTGGGCGACTCGGTCACGACCGACCACATCAGCCCGGCCGGCGCGATCAAGAAGGACTCGCCCGCGGGCAAGTACCTCGCCGAGCACGGTGTCGAGAACCGCGACTTCAACTCGTACGGCTCGCGGCGCGGCAACCACGAGGTGATGATCCGCGGCACGTTCGCGAACATCCGCCTGCGCAACCAGATCGCCCCCGGCACCGAGGGCGGCTTCACGCGCGACTTCACCCAGGACGACGCCCCGGTCACCACGGTCTTCGAGGCCTCGGAGAACTACATCGCCCAGGGCATCCCGCTGGTCGTGCTGTGCGGCAAGGAGTACGGCTCCGGCTCGTCGCGCGACTGGGCGGCCAAGGGCACCTCGCTCCTGGGCGTCAAGGCGGTCATCGCCGAGTCGTACGAGCGGATCCACCGCTCGAACCTGATCGGCATGGGCGTCATCCCGCTCCAGTTCCCCGAGGGCGAGAACGCCGAGTCGCTCGGCCTGACCGGCGAGGAGACCTTCTCGATCTCCGGCATCACCGAGCTCAACGAGGGCCGGACGCCGAAGACCGTCAAGGTGACCGCAGGCGACGTCAGCTTCGACGCGACGGTCCGCATCGACACCCCCGGTGAGGCGAACTACTACCGCAACGGCGGCATCATGCAGTACGTCCTGCGCAACCTCCGCAAGGGCTGACCCGGCGCCCGTTTGCAGTCGAGCCGGCGCTGGTTTTCACCCCCAGGGTGAAACCAGCGCCGGCTCGGCATTTCTGATGGGGAGCGGACCCCTCCTTTTCCCGGGCTGGTGGCGTGGGTAGTGGTGTGATCACCTCTCGGAGGACCCCATGACGACGCTGCACGACCGGCTGGCCGACCTGGCCGACGACGCCCCGCCGGGCGGTCCTGCGCCCGGCCTGTGGGACCGCGGTCGGCGGCTGCAGCGGCGGCGCCGTGCGGGGACGGCGGTCGTCGTCGCCGCGGTCGTCCTGGCCCTCGGGGCCCTCGGCTTCGTGGACTGGACGACCTCGCGGGAGCCGGCGCCCGCCGACACCGACGGGATCTCCGGCGCGATGCGGCTGCCCGACCACTTCTACGAGCCGACCCACCACCTAGCGGGCACTGACGGACACCCGATCGGCCCGGTCGTGGGGATGCTGGGCGGCGACCGGGCCGGCCAGGAGCGCAACGGCCTGGCCGTGGTCTCGGGGACGACGGGGGAGTACCGCTACCTCGACCTCCCCGACAAGGTCGGCGACGGCTACCTCTCGCCCGACGGCACTCGCCTCGCGTACTGGTACGGCGCCTTCGACACCAGCGGCGCGTACGAGAACCGGATCGACGGCATGGCCGTCTACGACACGGTCACCGGCGACGTCACTCGGCACCCGGTCGAGTCGCCGCACGGGATCCGACCGGTCGGCGCGGCCTGGGTCGGTCGTGGGATCTGGTTCGGCTACGGCGCCTACTCGAGCGACGAGCGCCGCTCCGCCGAGGGTCGCGAACAGGCGGTGTGGGACCCGCAGGCTCAGGAGGCCACGGCGAGGAGCGACGCGCCGATGCCGGCGTTCACCGTCTCGTACGGCGCCAACGGAGCGCTGGCCGAGGCCGCCGGCCACCGGCTCCGGCTCTGGTCGGCACGGGACCTGACCGTCACAGCCCGGTTCCAGATCGACCGTTCCGTCGACGGACCCGCCTGGACCAGCCCCGACGCCACCCGGTCCGTGGTGATGGAGGACCCGGACGGCCAGGGCACCAGCGACTCCGGCCGCGCGGCGGCCGTGCTGCTGATGGAGGCCGTCAGTCCGACGCAGGCGGTGACGACGCCGATCCCCGGGGTCAGGGCACTCGCCGTCGTCGGCTGGCGGGACGACGACCACGTCGTGGTGGTCGACCGCGACGGGAGGTACGCGTCGGTGGACGTCGACACGGGCGCGTCCCAGCCGCTCGTCACGGTCGACTCCGGAGCCGTCTGGGACCCGCGCCTGCAGGTGGCCGCCGATGCGTGGAGCGCGCCCACGTTCGCGGCCCCGGCGCCTCCGGACCCGATGAGCCGGTTGCTGGTCGCCGAGATCGCGGTCTTCGTCGTCGTCCTGGGTGCGGGAGCGATCCTCCTGTGGAGGCGACGTGTCCGGCCCTGACGCGTTCGAGGAGTACGTCGCCGCCCGCCGCGGCGCGCTGCTGCGGACGGCGTACCTCCTGACGGGCACCCACGAGGACGCCGAGGACCTGGTGCAGGTGGCGCTGGTCAAGGCGGTGCCGCACTGGAAGCGGATCGCCGACCACCCGGAGCCCTACGTGCGCAAGATCCTGGCGCGCGAGAGCGTGAGCCGCTGGCGACGGCGCCGGTGGCGCGAGGTGCACACCGACCGGGTGCCCGACACCGCGGTCGCCGAGCCGGTGTCCGACCGGCTCGAGCTCCAGGAGGCGCTGGCCCGGCTGGCGCCGCGACAGCGGGCGGTGATCGTGCTGCGCTACTACGAGGACCTCACCGAGGCCGAGACCGCGCGGGTGCTGGGCATCTCCGTCGGGACCGTGAAGTCCCAGGCGCGGGACGCCCTGGCGCGCCTGCGCGTGGAGGCGCTGGATACCGTCTCCCCATGATCGTCGCCATGAGCATCTCGCCCGGCACCGCCGATGAGACCGGCAGCGTCTCCGAGGCCGTCGCCGCCGCGGTGCGGGTGGTCAAGGAGTCCGGGCTGCCCTACGAGCTGAACTCGATGTTCACCAACATCGAGGGGGAGTGGGACGAGGTGATGGCGGTCGTGAAGCAGGCCGTCGACGTCGTCGCCGCGGTCTCGCCGCGGGTCGGGCTGGTGCTCAAGGCGGACATCCGGCCCGGCTGGGACGGCCAGCTGACCGCCAAGGTCGAGCGCGTGGAGAGGCTGCTTGACCAGAAGCAGGCGCCGTGATGTCGGACATCCCGCCGCCGCCGTCGTACCCGCCGCCCGGCTACACGCCACCTCCCACCGAGCCCGTCCTGGTCTCGTCGTCCGGCCCGGAGCCGCAGCGGTCCCGCCGCGGGCCGGTCATCGCGCTCGCGGCGGTCGCCGTGGCGATCGTGGTCGCCCTGGCGGTCGCGGTCCCGTTGCTGGTCACCGAGGACGAGCCGGTGCCCAGCGACCTCGCCGCCGTGAAGTCCTACGACGGCCTGTCGAACGACCACACCCAGGACGACGTCGACTACCCGCAGAGCCCGCCGGTCGGCGGCGAGCACGACCCCGAGTGGCTCGACTGCGGGACGTACGACGAGCCGGTGCGGGAGGAGAACGCGGTCCACGACCTCGAGCACGGCACCGTGTGGATCAGCTACGACCCCGACCTCGGTGACGACGACGTCGCCACGCTTGCCGACGAGCTGCCGCAGAACGGCATCATGGCGCCGTACCCGGGACTGACCTCGCCGGTCGTCGTCACGGTGTGGGGCGAGCAGCTGGCGCTGGACGGCGCCGACGACCCGCGGCTCGAGCTCTTCATCCGGACGTACGGCGGCGGCGAGACCGCGCCCGAGCCGATGGCGTCCTGCGCGGGCGGGGTACAGGACGGCGACCCGTCGGGGACCGAGGTCTGACCTCAGGCCCGGCGCTCCGCCGTGAGCTGGACCTCGGTGTCGCTGAAGCCCACCGAGCGGTAGATCCGGATCGCGTGGTAATCCGGGTCCGCCACCGTCACCAGCGTGGTCGCCCCGAGCCTCTGGAAGGCGTCGGTGCCGGCGGCGTGCACGAGCGTCCCGGCCACCCCGCGACCGCGCGCCTCGGGATGGGTCTGCACCTCCTGGAAGCGCGCGACCCGGTCGCCGGCGCGCACGATGCCCATCGAGGCGACCAGCCGGCCGTCGTCGAACGCGCCGTACCAGGCACTGGCTCCGGTCTCCGTGAGCCGGCGCTCCGCCGCCGCCTTGATCCGGGTGAAGTCGCCGAAGCCGTCCGCGCCGCCGTCGTGGGAGGCCAGGTCGAGCGAGACCCGTTGCGCCCAGTCCGCGTCGCCGGCCAAGGGGCGGACCTGGGTGCTCGTGTTGGGCCGCGGCGGTGGTCGCACCGTCGTGGCGGTCAGCACCACCGCGGACTCGACGCTGTAGCCGGCGTCGGCGAACGGCGCCAGCTCGCCCGGCTGTCCGTCGGGGGCGTCGATGCCGAAGGCCCGGTGGCCGATCCCGGGCAGCTCGTGCTCGAAGAGCTCCTCGACCAGGCCGAGGTCGCGGCGCAGCGGTGGCCTCCTCAGGAGCAGGAAGTTGCCCCAGCGGTAGCCGGGGTTCTCGGCGGTGCGGACGACGACGTACGTCGGATGGTGCTCGACCGTGCTGCCGGACAACGTGAGGATCGTCAGGTCGGTCCGCCAGCCTCGGGACAGGACTTCCATGCGCGGACGCTAGCGCCCGGTGCCACGATGGACCCATGGATTCGGTGACGGTGGAGTTTCGAACCGGACACGACGAGGTCGTCCTGGACATCACCGGCGACTGCCACGAGTTCGTGTCGGGGCGCGGTGACGGGCTGCTCAGCGTCTTCGTCCCGCACGCGACCGCGGGCATCGCGATCATCGAGACCGGTGCCGGCAGCGACGACGACCTGCTGGCCGCGCTCGGCGACCTGCTGCCCGCCGACGACCGGTGGCGGCACCGGCACGGCAGCCGTGGCCACGGTCGCTCGCACGTGATGCCCGCCGTCGTACCGCCGCACGCGACGGTCCCGGTGCTCGGCGGGCGGATGGCCCTCGGCACCTGGCAGAGCGTCTGCCTGGTCGACCTCAACGTCGACAACGACGTGCGCGAGGTGCGCCTGTCGTTCCTCGCCGGCTGATGGACGACGCCGAGCTCGCCGTCGCGGCCGCAGAGGCCGGCGCGGCGGTGGTCCGGGCCCACTACGGCGCCGAGGTCGAGCACTTCGCCAAGTCGGCCACCGACTTCGCGACGACCGCCGACGTCGAGGCGGAGCGAGCCATCGTCGCCGTCCTCCGTGAGGCACGACCCGACGACGCGGTCCTCGGCGAGGAGAGCGGCCTGACCGGCGTGGCCGCGCCGCGGACCTGGCTGGTCGACCCGCTGTGCGGGACGCTGAACTTCGCCGTCACGACTCCGCTCCTCGCCACCAACGTCGCGCTCCGGGTCGGCGACCGCGTCGAGGCCGCGGCATCGGCGGACCCGATCGCCCGCGAGGTGTTCTGGACCGATGGCACCGGTGCCTGGTGCCGCACCGTCGCCGGCGATGCTCGGCTGCGCCCGTCGGCCGACTCGGCCCTCGTCGACGTCAACCTCGACGTCGTCCACCCGGACCCCGGCCGGTTCCGGCCGGCCGCCCTGCTCGGGCACCCCGACTTCCGCGCCCGCTACGGCGGCCGGGTGTTCTCGACGACGCTGGCGCTGGCGTGGGTTGCCGCGGGCCGGCGGGCGGCGTACGTCACCGACGGCCGCTTCACCGACAACGTGCACTTCGCCGCCGGCATCGCGATCTGCCGCGCCGCGGGTTGCGTGGTCACGGACCTGCGCGGCGAGGCCGTGGACTCGCCCGGAGGGAGCGGGCTCGTAGTCACCGCGGACCACGCGACGCACGACCACCTGCTCGCGCTGTGCGCGAACCCGTCCGACGGGATCGGGAAACAACAGGTGTGAGCACACCGACCCCGCCGCCCCGTCCCGAGCCATCCGCGTTCGCCGAGGTCTACGACCGGTACGCCGACGACGTCCACCGCTACCTGCGGCGGCGCCTGGGCGGCGACGTCGCCGACGACCTGACCGCCGACACCTTCGTGGCCGCCTTCCGGGCGTGGTCGAGGTTCGACCACGCAGCGGGAAGCCCGCGACCGTGGTTGTTCGGCATCGCGAGCAACCTGGCCGCCAAGCACCGGCGCAGCGAGGTCCGCGGCCTGCGCGCCTATGCGCGGACGGGGGTGGACCCGGTCGCGAGCTCGTGGTCGGACGCTGCCGACGACCGGGTCGCCGCGCAGGCGCTGAACCGCGAGCTCGCAACCGCGCTCTCCGAGCTGTCCGCGGGGGAGCGCGACGTGCTGCTGCTGGTCGCCTGGGCGGAGCTCAGCTACGCCGAGGTCGCCGACGCGCTGCACCTCCCGGTCGGCACCGTCCGGTCCCGGCTCAACCGCGCGCGCCGCAAGGTGCGCACCACCCTGTCGCCCGGCACCGAGCGTGTCGCCGTACGCCCCCTGACCGCCCTCGAGGCACGCGGAGGAAACCATGGATGACCTGACCCTCGTACGTGAGTTCCGCGCCGATGCCCCCGTCGGTGCCCCCGACGCCGTCCGCGACGCGGTGCTGGACGCGATCACTCCCCGCACCCGCCGCGTCGGGCCGCTCCCGGCCGCTGCCGCGGCCGCGGCCGCGATCGCGCTCGGTGCCGCCGGGGTGCTGGCCCTCCAGGTCGGACCGGCCGCCTCGCCGAGCGCCGCCGAGGTCCTCAGCCGGGCCGCGACGGCCGCCGCCGGCGACCCGGTGCCCCGCCCGCGCGACGACCAGTGGGTCTTCGAGACGGTGTACGGCGGCGCCACCGACGGCCGTCCGTTCGCGATGGTCCCGGGGGAGGGCTGGACGCGCTTCGACGGCACGCAGTACGCCGACGCACCATCCGACCACCCGCAGGCGCTGCACGTGCAGGACCTCCAGGACGACCCGTCGGTCCCGTCGCCGGCCGAGTGGTACGACGCGGCGGCCCGCCTGCCGCACGACCCCGCCGCACTGCTCGCGGCGCTGCGCGACGGCGGGCTGGCCGATGCCGAGGGCGGTACCGAGGCGGTGCGCGACTTCGACGCGGTCGTCGACGCGCTCGGTCAGCCGGTGCTGCCGGCCACGGCCCGGGCCGACCTCTTCGGCGCACTGGCGACCGTGCCGGGCGTCGCGATCGACGACGACCCGGAGCCCGACCTCCTCGGCGACCCGGTGCTGGCCGTGACGCTCGACCGGGCGCCGGACCCGAGCGGGCTCCTCAGTCGTCGCGAGCTGCTGCTCGACCCCGACACCTATGCCTACCGGGGCGTGCGCGTCACGGCACTCGAGGACGGCCGGATCGGTGGGGCGAAGGGGTTCGACGTCTCGTCCGGCCAGACCTGGTACGAGGACACGGTCACCGACGCGGTCGTCGTCGACCGGCCCGGGCTACGGCAGTAGCAGCATCGCGTCGCCGAACTCGTGCCAGAGGTACGCCGGTGCGTCGGGCGCGTCCAGGTCCGCGTAGCCCCGGTCCACCAGCTCGCGGCCTGCCACGGCGGCGAGCAGGTGCAGGTGGCTCGCCTCGGGCTCGTGCAGCCCGGTGAGCAGCCCGTCGACCACGCGGGCCGGGCGTGACGGGTCCAGCACCAGCGAGGTCCAGCCGGCGGTGGGCACGACGCGTCCGCTGGGCGCGGCCGACTCCAGCGCCCGCACCACCGTCGTCCCGACGGCCACCACCCGACGACCGGCGGCCCGCGTCGAGTCGACGAGCCGGGCGGTGGCCGCGGGCACGGCGTACTCCTCCGGCTGGGGCGGCTCGTGCTTCTCCTGGCTGGCGACGCCGGTGTGCAGCGCGATCGGCGCCACGACCACGCCCGCTGCCATCAGCGAGACGAGCAGCCGCTCGGTGAGTGGCCGGCCGGCGCTGGGCATCTCGGCGCTGCCGGGATGGCGGGCGTAGACGTTCTGGAGCGCGTCGAGCGGCCACTCGCCGTGCACGTAGCGGTAGCGGATCGGCCGGCCCCAGCGGGAGAGGTAGGCGACCCGGTCGACGGCCGGCGACGGTGTCGCGCGCCAGAGCCGGGCCTGCCCGGCCGGGTGCGGCGCGACGACGCGGAGGGAGACCCCGCCCGGCAGCGCGAGCCGCTCGCCTGCGACGGGCGTGGCTGGGCCGCTGTTGTCGGGCTGGCGCAGCTCGACCACCCAGCTGCCGTCGTCGAGGCCGGTCGAGACGTGGAGGACGAACCCGTCACCGGCGACCGCGGACGGCAGCGTGCCGCTGGTGTTGACCACCAGGAGGTCGCCGGGCCGCAGGTGGTCGCCGAGGTGGCGCGCGGTCGTGTGCGTCGTCGTCTCCGGCGTCACGACCGCGAGCCGGACGTCGTCGCGGGCCAGGCCACGGGCCTCGGGCGGGACCGTCGCCTCCCGTACGACGGCCGTCACGTGCGCACCGCCGGCTCCAGGTCGGCCGCGCGCAGCCGGCCGCTCGCGTGGTCGCCGACGACCAGCGCCATCAGGTGGGGCACCGCCGACTCCGGCTCCGGCCGGTCGCTGATGTCCTCGCCCGGGAACGCCGCCTGGTGCATCGCCGTCCGCAGGTCGCCCGGGTCGACGGCGTACACCCGCACGGCGGGCTCCTCTGCGGCCAGCACGCGGCTCGCGTGGTCCAGGGCGGCCTTGGACGAGCCGTAGCCGCCCCAGGTCTCGTACGCCTCGACGGACGCGTCCGAGGTGATGTTGAGGATCCGGCCGCCGCGGGGGCGCAGCTGGGGCAGCAGCAGGCCGGCGAGCGCGATCGGTGCGACGACGTTGACGTCGAAGGTGCGCAGGTAGGTCTCCGGCTCGACGTCGGCCAGGAGCGGCAGCGGGCTGGCGCCCCCTGCGTTCAGACCGAGCGTGCTGGCGTTGTTGACGAGCAGGTCGGCCCCGCCGAGGTCGGCGGCCGAGGCGGCGAGAGCGCCCCGGTGCCACGAGTCCGTGACGTCTCCGGGCACGGCGAGGTGCGGCCCGCCGGGCAGGTCACCGACGGCGTCGTCCAGCCGTACGGCGTCGCGGGCGTCGGCCACGACGGACCAGCCGGACCGCGCGAGGGCATGGGCGAGGGCCAGGCCGAGGCCCTGCGAGGCTCCGGTAATGACGGCGACAGGCATGAGGGATGTCTCCTAGGGTCGGGTGACGTTTGGTTGACCGTGCTTCTCCACGAGGGTGCAAGTTGAAGTGAACTTCAAGTCAAGGGCGGCGACCGCCGAGGACTCGGCCGAGGTGCTGCGCGTGGTGGAGGCGGCATTCGGGCCGGAGGAGGGGCCGACCGTCGCGCGACTCGTGACGGCGCTCGACGACGCCGGCAGCACTCGCGCCAGCATCGTCGCCGAGTCGGGCGGCCGGGTGGTCGGCCACGTGCAGCTCAGCCGGTGCTGGGTCGACGCGCGGCAGGCGCTGGTCGACGTGCTGGTGCTGAGCCCGCTGTCGGTCGACCCCGCCCACCAGGGGCGGGGTGTCGGGACCGCGCTGCTGGAGGCGGCGCTGGCCGAGGCCGAGCGGCTCGGCGCACCTGCGGTGTTCCTCGAGGGGTCCCCGGACTTCTACGGCAGCCGGGGCTGGTCGGCGGCCGGTCCGCTGGGCTTCACCGCGCCGTCCGCGCGCATCCCGGGACCGGCGTTCCAGGTCGTCCTGCTGCCGTCGTACGAGCCCTGGATGACCGGCGCGCTCGTCTACTGCGAGCCGTTCTGGAGCCACGACTGCGTGGGTCTGCGCGACCCGCTCCTCGCCGAGCTCGGCGGGTGAGGGTCCCGGCGGAACGGGACGTCGTGCCCTACCGGCCGGGCGCCGGATCGTGTGAGATCGTGTCCCGGTTGTGACGACACCGTCGCAGCGACTACGGGGGAGTGATCAGTGAGGCGTTGGCGGTACCGGCCGCTCCAGGCGGCCGCGGTCGCGGCTCTCGCTGCCCTGATGACGGCGTGCGCCGCGTTCGCGCCGCTCTACTACCGCGCGATGCAGCAGGCGCTGACCGACATCACGATCTCCGGCGCGACCGTGACCGACACCAGCGTCCAGCTGTCCATGACGCCCGGTGACGAGTTCTACGACACCGGCCCGCTGCTCCAGCCCGAGGAGATCGCGAGGCAGCTCCCGGCGGCGTACCGGTCGAACTTCCACGAGCCGGTCCTCGGCTACTCGGCCGACGCCGGCGTGCTGCCCGGCGGTCTGACCGACCCGTACGGCGACCTGATCTGGCGCAGCGGCCAGTGCGACCACCTGACGTTCACCGACGGCGGCTGCCCGGCCGCCGCCGGCGAGATCGCCGTCAGCGCTGCCGACGTCGAGCACTTCGGCCTCAAGGTCGGCTCGACGGTCCGCATCGCCGGTGCCACGGCCCAGAACGGCTCCTCGAGCGTGGCCCGCCTGAAGGTCGTCGGCGTCTACGAGCAGCAGGTCAGCGACTACTGGTTCGGGCAGCCGCTGACCGGCCGCTCCGGCGTCGTCATCTCCACCGGTGCCCCGGCGCCTCCACAGCACGACGTCTGGATCACGTCGCGCGACAGCTTCGACACCGAGCTGGTCGACGCCCGGTCGTCGAGCGCCGGCTACCTGATCGACGACGACGCCGTCGGGGTCGACGAGCTCCTGGCGCTCGGTCCGGCGGTCGACGACCTCGCGCACCGTCGACCCGACGTCGGGGTGACCCCGGTGAAGGTGGTCTCCGGGCTGCCGGACCTCGCGAGCGGCGTGCAGGAGCAGATCGACCAGTCCCGGGTGACGGTGCCGCTCCTGATGGCCCAGCTGTGCCTGCTCGCGATCGTGGTGCTGTGGCTGGTGCTGCTCGCGATCACCGAGCAGCGCCGCCCGGAGGTCGCCCTCGCGCGGCTCCGGGGCCGGGGCCGCCGTGGTGCTCGGCGGCTGCTGCTCGACGAGCTGCTCCCGATCACGCTGCTCGCCCTCGTGCCGGGTGCCCTGCTGGCGATGCTCGCCGCCTGGGTCGTGCCGAAGGTGCTGCTGCCGGGGTCGGTGCGCTTCGAGCTCGGCTGGCCGTTCCTGGGCGCGCTCCTCGCCTCGGGTGTGGTGCTCGCCGCGGTGACCCTGGTCGCCGTCACCCGGGTGGCCCGCGAGCCGGTCGACCAGCTGTTGCGGCGGGTGCCACCGCGGAGCACCGGCTGGGCGCTCGGCGCCGCCGACGCCATCGTCATCGCCGGCACCGGCGGCGTCGTCGTCGTCTTCGCGACCGGCGGGCTGGACGGCCCGATCGCGCTCGCCGCGCCCGGGTTGCTGGCCATCGTCGTCGGGCTCGTGCTCGCCCACCTGACCACCCCGACGGCCGCGCTCCTGGGGCGCCGCCAGCTGCGGCGTGGGCGGGTCCGGGCCGGGGTCAGCCTGCTCGACGCCGCGCGGAGCCCCGCCACCCGGCGGATCATCGCCATCGTCACCCTCGCCTCGGCCCTGGCGGTGTTCTCCGCCGATGCCCTGATCGTCGGCCAGCGCAACCGGACCACCGCCGCCGCCCAGGAGGCCGGTGCGCCGCGGGTGCTCGACGTGGACAGCAACGACCTCGCCGGCGTGCGCGCAGCCCTCGACGAGGTCGACCCGGAGGGTGACGACGTCACCCCCGTCGTACGCGTGCACCCGCCCGGCGACGACGCCCCGGACACGCTCGCGGTCATCGCGTCGTCCTTCCGCGACATCGCGCTCTTCCCCGGCGGTGGCCCCTCCGACTCCCTCTGGGACAAGCTCGCCCCGCCGGACGCGCCGCCGATCGACCTCGTCGGGACCGAGCTCGACATCGACGCCGACGACTCCACGCTCACCTCGAAGCGGGTCGACGGCAAGTCGCACCCGGTCACGCTCGGGATCGACCTGGTCAACCAGGCGGGCGAGACCCTGCACACGACGTTGGGCACGTTCCCGCGCGAGAGCGCGCACCGTCACTTCCACCACCTGGTCAGCTGCTCGGAGGGCTGTCACGTCACCGGCGTCTGGACCAGCACCCTGCCCGGCGCGACCATCGTGGGCGCGGTGACCCTGCGCAACCTGACCGCCCGGCCCTCCGGCGAGGTGGTGCCGCTCGGGCCGGCCGAGCAGTGGACCAAGTTCTTCAGCACCGACTCGGGGGTGGTGGAGCCCAGCTCCACCACGCCGGACGAGCTCACGGCGAAGTTCCAGGGCAAGGGGGTGTCGCCGATGACGATGTACCAGCGCTGGCTGCCGACCATCGTCCCGGCCCTCGTCTCCGGCCCGCTGCCCGCCGGCGGCTCCGGCAACCAGTTCACGCTCGCCGGCCTGGACGGTGAGGGCCAGCCGGCCGTCAAGGTCGGCTCGCTCGAGAGGGTCCCCGCCTCCGAGCCCAACACCTACGTCACCGACCTCGAGTCGCTCCAGCGGGGACGGTCGGTGCTCGCGACCGACCGGCTCCAGGTCTGGTTCGGCGACGACGACCCGGCGCTCCTCGACCGGGTCACCGACGCCCTCGCCGAGCGGGACATCGCGGTCGCCGGGACCACCACGCTGCGTGACATCAAGCGCTCGTACGACGAGTCCTCGGCCGCCTGGAGCCTGCAGCTGGCCGCCCTGGTCGGCGCCGTCGCGCTGCTGATCGCCCTGCTCGTGCTGGTGGTGAGCGCCGTCAGCGGCTGGCGGTTCCGCACCCGCGACTTCGCGGCCCTGCGGATGAGCGGCGTACCCCGGCGCTCGATCCGCTCGGTCGCGGTGGCCGCCCAGTTCCCGGCGGTGCTCGTCGGCGTGGCGGCGGGTGCCTTGTCCGGGCTCTTCGGCGCCCAGCTGGCCATGCCGATCGTGCCCCTCTTCGCGACCGCCCCCGAGGTCTCGACCCTCGACCTGAGCGCTGCCTGGTGGGCCGTGGTCGTGGCGGTCGTGCTGTCGCTCGTGGTCCTGGGGGCGGGCAGCGTCATCATCGGTCGCGCGCTGGCCTCGCGCGCCGAGCTCCGACGGCTCCGGGAGACCCTGTGACTCCGATGGATCCTGTGACCACGGCAGCGACTCCGAGCGTGGCAACCGGCCTGCGGGTCAGCACCCAGCGGCTGGTGCACATCTACCGGTCTGAGGGGCACGAGGTGGCTGCGCTCTCGGGCGTCGACCTCGAGGTCGGGGCCGGCGAGATGGTCGGCCTGCTCGGCCCGTCCGGCGCCGGCAAGTCGACGCTGCTCAGCCTGCTGGCCGGTGTCTTCCGGCCGAGCGCGGGCAAGGTCTTCGTCGGCCAGGTCGAGCTCTCCGCGGCCGGCCCGGCCCAGCTCGACGAGCTGCGCGCGCTCGAGGTGTCGCTGATGCTCCAGGGCGCCGGGCGCAACCTGCTGCCCTACTTCACCCCGCTGGAGAACGTCCTCTTCGCCCAGGGCGCGGCCCGCAAGGCGGGCAAGGACCTGCCGGACCCGGCCGAGGTGCTCGCGGCGGTCGGTCTCGGCGCCGAGGCCGAGCGGCCGCTGGGCGAGCTCAGCCCCGGGCACCTCCAGCTCGCCGCGCTCGCGGTCGCGATGGCGCCGCGACCCGGACTGCTGCTCGCCGACGAGCCCACGAGCCAGCTCGAGCACTCCGCGCGCGACCTGGTGCTGGAGCGGATGCGGTCCCTCAACCGCGAGCTCGGCACCACCGTCATCCTGGTCACCCACGACCCCGACGTCGCCGCCTTCCTGCCGCGCACGATCACGATCCGCGACGGCCGGGTCGGCGGCGAGGGACGCAGCGGCGAGGAGTACGCCGTGGTCACGCCCGACGGCTTCCTGCCGCTGCCGCTGCACGTGCGGGAGAACCTGCTGCCCGGCACGCTGGTCCGCTTCCACCTCGGCGAGGACGGCACCTACACGCTGGTCCAGGAAGCGAGGGACGCCGATGGATGAGCTGATCCTGCGCGGTGTCGAGGTCCGCTACGGCGACCTCGTGGCCGTCCACCCCGTCGACCTGATGCTCCAGCCCGGCCAGCTGCTCGCGGTCACCGGGCCGTCGGGCGCCGGCAAGTCCTCCCTGCTGTGGGCGCTGGGCGCCGCGCTGCGCCCGAGCGCCGGGAGCATCGTGCTCGCCGGGGCCGAGCTGACCGACCGTGAGCAGGCCGCCCGCGCGGGTGTCGTGGTCGTGCCGCAGGGCAACGGACTGGCGTCCTCGCTGACCGCCGCGGAGAACGTCCTGGTGCCGCTGCTCGCCGCCGGCGTACCCGCCGACGAAGCCGGCCGCCGGACCGCCGACGCCCTGACCCTGGTCGGCCTCGAGGAGAGCGGCAACCACCTCATCGAGGAGCTCTCCGGCGGCCAGCAGCAGCGGGTGGCGCTGGCGCGCGCGTTCGGCGCGCAGGCAGTGCTGCTGCTCGCGGACGAGCCCACCAGCGACCTCGACGCCGCCAACCGGGAACGGATGGTCGCCGCGCTGCGCGGCGAGGCCCTGCGCGGGGCGATCGTCGTGATGGCGACCCACGACCCGGAGGCCGCCGAGCAGGCCGACGGCGAGCTTCACCTCGACGAGGGTGTCGCGACCTGGGTCAGGCCCCTCGGCTAGGCCTTCCAAGTCAGCTCCCAGTCGGCCTCAAGAGGCCGCCGTCAGAGTCGTCCCACCAGACCACCTCTGACAGCCCTCCTGATAGCCCTCATGAATGGGAGCACCACCGTGTCACGCATCCTCCACCGCCTCGGCCACAGCACCGCGGCGCACCCCTGGCGGACGATCTCCGCCTGGCTCGTGGTCGTCGTCGCTGCCTTCGGGTTCTCGGGTGCCTTCGGCGGCACCTTCCACGACGACTACGACATCCCGGCCGCCCAGGCCCAGACCGGCATCGAGCAGCTGCGGGCCCACGTCCCGCACGGCGGCGGCGCGACCGCGCAGGTCGTCGTCCACGACCCGTCGGGCGCCGCCCTCCGGGCCACCGACCTCGACGCCCTCGTGCAGCGGCTGGCCGCCATGGACCACGCCACCTCCGTGAGCGAGCCGCGCCTGTCCGGTGACACCGACACCGCGCTCGTCACCGTGGCGTACGACGTGCCGGTCACCGACCCCGACCTGGTCGGCGCCAAGGGCTACGACCCGCTCGTGGACGCGATCGAGCCGCTCCGCGACGCCGGCCTCCAGGCCGAGCTGGGCGGGGAGCTGCCCGGCGGGGCCGAGTCGCAGATGAAGGGCACCGGCGAGCTGGCCGGCGTGATCGCGGCGCTCGTGCTGCTGATCGTCGCCTTCGGCTCCGTCGTCGCCGCCGGTCTGCCGCTCGCGGTCGCCCTGATGGGCCTCGCCGTCGGCTCGGCGGGCGTCACCCTGCTCGCCGGCGTGATGGACGTCAGCACCGCGGCTCCCACCGTCGCGACCATGGTCGGCCTCGGCGTCGGCATCGACTACGCCCTGCTGCTGGTGACCCGGCACGTGGAGTTCCTCGGCCAGGGCCTCGACAAGCGCGAGGCGGCCGGCCGCGCGATGGCCACGGCCGGACGCTCGGTCGTCTTCGCCTCCGCCACCGTCCTCATCTCGCTGATGGGCCTGCGCTTCGGCGGGCTGCCCGTCTACTCGACCTTCGGCTACGCCACCGCGATCGCCGTGATCTCGGTGCTCGCGGCGGCGCTCACCCTGGTGCCCGCCCTGTGCGGTCTGGCGGGCCAGCGGCTGATGCCGCGCAAGGTCCGCAAGAACCGTGCGCCCCGGGCCAAGAAGCCCCTCACCGCCCGCTGGGCCGCCGGCGTCTCGAAGCGCCCGGTCGCCGCGGCGCTCGCCGCCCTCACCTTCCTGCTGCTGCTCGCCGCGCCCACCCTGGGCATGCGCACCTGGCCGCAGGACGGCAGCAGCAACAGCACGGAGACCTCGCAGCGCCGGGCCTACGACCTGATTGCCGACGAGTACGGCGCCGGTGCCAACGGGCCGTTCACACTCGTCGTCGACACGACGCAGGCGGACCCGCAGGCCGTCGCCGACCAGGTGGCCGCCGAGCCGGGCGTCGTCGGGGTCACCACCCCGGTCACCACCCCCGACGGCGCGATCAGCGTCTTCGAGGCGCAGCCGGCGTACGGCCCCGCGGACGAGCGCACCTCCGACCTCGTCGCCACCCTCCGGGACGACCTCCCGGCCGGCGTCGAGGTGACTGGCCTGACCCCCCTCTTCGCCGACCTCTCCGGGATGCTCTCCGGCAAGATCTGGACGGTCGTCGGCTTCGTGGTCGCGGTCTCGGTGCTGCTGCTGGCGATGATGTTCCGCTCGGTCGTCGTGCCGCTGAAGGCGGCCGTGATGAACCTGCTGTCCATCGGCGCGGCGTACGGCGTTCTCACGCTCGCCTTCCAGCACGGCTGGGGCGGCAGCCTGCTCGGCATCGACCACCCGGTCGCCGTGTCGAGCTGGATCCCGATCCTGATGTTCGCGATCCTCTTCGGCCTCTCGATGGACTACGAGGTGTTCCTGCTCTCGCGGATCCGTGAGGACTGGCTGCACACCGGCGACGCCCGTGGCAGCGTGGAGCGCGGCCTGGCCTCGACCGGCCGGGTGATCAGCTCGGCCGCCGCGATCATGGTCGTCGTCTTCCTCGGGTTCTCCACCGAGGCCGACACCGTCGTCAAGCAGCTCGGCTTCGGCATGGCCGTCGCCATCGTGCTGGACGCCACCGTCGTCCGGATGGTCCTGGTCCCCGCGACCATGACCCTCCTCGGCAGGTGGAACTGGTGGCTGCCGACCTGGCTCGACCGGATCCTCCCGACGATCGACGCCGAGAAGGACGACGCCGACCTGTGGGCCGAGCTCGACCAGGTCGACAGTCTCGACCAGGTCGACGGTCTCGACGAGAAGGTCGGTGCCTGACATGTCCACGACGCACCACACCTGGCCGCGGCAGCTGCGGCTGCCCGGCCAGGTGGCGGCCCCGGAGGGCCCGATCGACATGCAGATGATGTACGTGATGCACCACGCCTTCCGGCGCGACCTGGACCTCTTCTCGGCGGCGGTGCGCAACACGCCCGCCTCCGAGTGGGCCACCTGGGTCCTGCTCGAGGAGCGGTGGGAGCTGTTCGCCGAGGCGCTGCACGAGCACCACACCATCGAGGACGACGGCGTCTGGCCCGCGCTCGAGGCGCTCGGCACCGAGGACGAGGTCGCCACCCTGACCGCGATGGAGGCCGAGCACGGCGAGATCGACCCGCTGCTCGAGGGCTGCGCGGCCGGCTTCCGACGGCTGGCCCAGCCGGTTCGTCAGCATGCCGACGAGGACGCCCGCGCCGCGCTCGCGGTCCGGGTGTCCGCGGCCCGCGAGTCGCTGCGCCGTCACCTCGCCCACGAGGAGACCGAGGCGATCGCGATCATCCAGCGGCTGCTCACCCAGGAGGACTGGGACCGCATCGAGGAGGCGCACGTCGGCAAGCCGAAGCTCGGCAAGGTCGTGCGGCTGGTGCCCTGGGCGGCGTACGGCGTCCCGCGGGAGGCTCTCGAGCGGGTGTTCAGCCAGCCCGGTGGCGGCGGCTTCCGGCTGGTCTGGCGGCTGACCCGGCGGGGCTTCGCACGCAAGCACGCGCGGACGTTCCGCTTCGCCTGATCCGACTGGCCGGCAGACCCGCGTTATTTCTTGCACGCACGTGCGTGCAAGAAATGACGCGGGTGCGGGCGGTGCGGGCCTGTGGAGGAACGACGAGGCACCGGCGCAGACTGTGATCGGGTTGCGGCATGCCCTTCACCGTGAACCCCGCCGACCGGGTCGACGACCTCGCCCGTGCTGCCGTCGGGCTCCTCGACGCCGACGACATCAGGTCGCTGACCGTTCGCAGGCTCGCCGAGGCCGCCCGGGTGAGCCCCTCGGCGCTCATCGCGCACTTCGAGAACAAGGAGCGCATCCTCGTCCTGGTCACCCGGCGCATCGGGGACTGGTTGGTCGAGGCCATCGCGCTCGACGTGCGCGACCACGGATCGGGAGGAGTCCTTCCGCACGACTCCACCCGCCCGCTGGTCCGAGCCTGGCTGGGGCTCACCGAGCTGGCCCGGTCGTACGAGGTCCTCGGACTTCACATCGCCGAGGCAGAGCTCGAGATCGCCTACCAGCTCCGCGCCTCCTTCGGTCTCGTCGACAAGGACGACGTGATCGGGCCGACCCTCGTTGCCCTGGTCAACGGGTTGTGGATGCGGATGTGTGCGCCCGCCGACCCGATGTCGCACGAGCACGCGCTGACGATCCTGCGGGACCTCTGCGGCCGGATCGGCGTCCCCTTGCGCGCGGGGACCTACGGGAGGACGGCCTGACACTCAGCCTGCGCCGTCGAGCAGCTCGCGCTGCTCGGCGGTCAGGTCGAGGTCGAGGGCGGCGAGCGTGTCGTCGAGCTGGGCCACCGAGGACGCGCCGACCAGCGGCACCACCGGCAGCTCGCCGCCGATCAGCCACGACAGCACCACCTGGTTGGGTGTGGCGCCCGTCTGCCGGGCGACGTCGTGGAGAGCGGCCAGGCGGGGCGGGGTGCCGCTGTGGTCGAAGCGGGAGCTCATCGGCTTGTCCTCGCGGACGTACGCGCCGCCCAGCAGCGGCGAGTAGGCCACCAGGTGGAGACCCGCGTCGCGCACCAGGCTGGCGATCTCGGCGCTCGCCACGCCGGCGTCGCCCTCGGGAGCCCGCAGCGCGGGCTGGTCGGTGCGCGGCTTCAGGTAGGAGTGCGAGTACTGGAGCACGTCGTACGCCGGGAGGCCGGCGGCGGCCGCCAGGGCGCGTGCCCGCTCGACCCGCCACGCCCAGTGGTTGCTGGCGCCCAGCAGCCCGACCGTGCCGTCGGCCGCGAGCTGCCCGAACGCCTCCACCTGCTCCTCGAGGGGCACGTCGAGGTCCTGCACGTGCGCGTAGTAGAGGTCCAGGCGCTCCAGGCCCATCCGCTCGAGGCTCCGCTCGGCGGACTCCTTGATGGTGCTCGCCGTCAGGGCTTCCATGCCCCGCGAGAAGTCGTGGCCCGGCGCCAGCGGCCGGCCGCCGACCTTGGTCGCGATCTTGATCTCGTCGCCGATGCCGCGGTCCCGGCGCCACCGGCCGAGCAGCTCCTCGCTCTGGCCGCCCATGTTGTCGCCGGCGACCCAGAACGCGTAGTTGTTGGCCGTGTCGATGAACGTCCCGCCGGCCTCGACGAAGCGGTCGAGGATCGCGAACGACGTCTCCTCGTCGGTGCGGCTCCCCATCAGCATCGCCCCCAGGGCGATCACGCTGACGTTCAGCTTGCGGTCGTCGGTCCCGATCTCGCGATAGCGCATGTCCCTCATCCTGGGGCTTCGAGCGCACTCCAGGTCAAGGGGTCAGAAGCCGAAGCGCTCCCGCTCGCGGCGCGTCCAGTCGCCCGCCAGCGGGATGCCCCACAGCCCGCACAGCTCGAGCGCCCGGTCGGCGTGGCGGCTGGCCAGGTCGTCGTCGCCCACGGTGTGCGCCGCCATCGCCAGGAACATGTCGACCGGGCCGACGTTGCTGCCGGAGCCGGCACAGGCGGACTGTCCCTCCAGCCCGATGAGCCGGTCGTACGCCGCGGCGGCCAGTGTCGGGTCGCCGAGGTGGCAGGCGCTCTCGGCGATCATGCTCCAGGCCATCGGGGAGTACCAGGTGTCGGTCGCGACCACGGTGTCGACGTGCTCGCGGTGGGTGTCCAGGTAGGCGCGGGCCTCGTCGAGCCGACCGGTGCGGCACAGCATCGTCAGCAGGGGCGCGGCCGCCGCCACGAACCCGCCCGGCGGCATCTCCCGCAGGACCTCGAGGATCAGCTCCTCGCCACCGCGCCAGAGCACCTGCATCATCAGCGCGCCGTTGACCGACTCCTGGGCGCCCGGGATGGTGATGACCTGACCGAGCTCGATCATCTCGGCGACGACCTTGTCGACCACCTCCTGGTCGCCGCGCATCGCGGACCACGTCACCTGGAGCGACTCGAGCACCAGCTGCCCGTAGACGTGCCGGAGCCGGTCGGCCTCCGCCTGGCCCTCGGCCAGGCAGTCGTCGAGGACGGCGACCTCCCCGAGGTCTCCGGCGGCCTGCGCGCGCATGGCGAGCGCGGCCACCAGGCCGACCCGGTCGCCGAGCTCGCGTGCTATCTCGGTCGCCTCCGTGGTCATCGTCAGGCGCTGACGTGCGGTGACGCCACGCACGATCGCGATCGCGCCCTTCACCAGGGCCTGCTGCACGAGCACCGGGTCCGCCAGCCGGCGGGCCATCGCGACGGCCTCCTCGACGAGCGCCTCCCGCTCCTGCGGCGTGGTGCCGTAGTAGATCTCACCGGCCAGCGACAGCATCACCCGGCAGCGCCGGGCGTCGTCGCCCTGCGGGAGCTGGTCGAGGGCCTCGCGCAGGGCAGCGACGACCATCTCGTCGACGTCGCCCCCCGAGGCCGTCCACAGCGCGCCGGTGCTGGTCATCACCCCGGCGCGGATCAGGAGGTCGAGGTCCTCGGCGTCCTCGGCGACCTCGATCGCCTCGTGGGCGACCTCGCGGAGCTCGACCCACCGGCCCGCTCGGCGCAGCACGTCGGCCAGGTCGGTGAGGAGCTCGAACCGGTCGGCGAGCGTGGAGGTGGGGTCCTCGTCCTGGGCGCCGAGGGCGTACTCCAGCATCTCCAGGGCCTCGACGTACGCGAAGACGCCGGTGGCCACGCGCGCTGCGGCCTGGGCGGCCGGCCACGCCTTGGCCAGGTGCCGCGGCCCGGCAGCGAGCCAGTGCCGTGCGATCTCGGTCTCGCGGCCCGCGAGGCCGCTGAGCGCGTCCGCCGCTCGTGCGTGGACCCGGGCCTGGCGCGACTGCGGCAGCCCGTTGCGGACGGTGTCGCGCACCAGGGCGTGGTTGAAGCGGAACCGGTCGACGCCGTCCTCCGCGACCAGGCCGGCCTCGATCGCCGGGTCAAGCCGGTCCAGCGCGCTGTCCTCGTCGGTGCCGGCGACCGTCGCCAGGGTCGAGAGGTCGAAGATCCGGCCGACGACGCTGGCCGTCTGGAGCAGGTCCTGCGTCGCGGTGCTCAGGTGGGCGAGGCGGCGGGAGAGGACCTCGTGCACCGCCGCCGGCGGTCGGCCCTCCGCGACCAGCGTCGCCAGGTCGCCGTCCCGGGCCAGGCGCGCGTACTCGACGAGGAAGAACGGGTTGCCCTCCGTGCGCTGGGACAGGGTGTCCGCGTCTGCGTCGGAGGGCTCGGCCTCGGCGACCTGCGCGAAGACCTGGGCCGCCGCCTCCGCCGGGATCCCGCGCAGCTGGAAGCGGAGCGCGTGCTTGCGGGCCAGCGCCTCGGCGACCTCGGCCAGCGCACCGGTCGGCGTCGGGTACTCGCGCCACGTCGCGAGCACCAGCAGCCGGGCCGGGCTCTCGGCGGCCACGACCTCGGTGAGCAGCCTGAGCACCCGCAGGCTCGACGTGTCCGCCCAGTGCAGGTCGTCCAGCACCAGGAGCAACGGTCCGCGCTCGGCGGCCGAGACCACGGTCTGCACCACGGTCTCCCAGGCGCGGAACGCGGCCGACCCGTCGTCGCCGGCGGCGCTCGACGGCAGGCTCGAGCCGAGCCGCTCCAGCACGGTCGCCCAGGGCCAGAGCGCCGGGGCGCCGTCGTCCTGCGAGCAGCGGCCCCACGCGATCGTGACGCCGTGCTGGTCGGCGTACGTCGCGAGCTCGATCGCGAGCCGGCTCTTGCCGATGCCGGGCTCGCCGGTCAACGCGACGAAGGCGAGCGACCCGGTGCCGGCGACCACCTGGTCGACGAGGCCGGTGAGGGCGGTGAGCTCCTCGTCGCGGCCGGCGAGCGACCACGGCCACAGCGTCGGGAAGGGGAGCGGGGCGTGGGTCTCGGGACCGGTGGTCGAGCCTGTCGCGGTGGTCGAGCCTGTCGCGGTGGTCGAGCCTGTCGAGACCCCGGCAGCGGGGGCGGCCGCCGGCTCGGCCGCGGCGATCGAGTCCTGGCGGAGCACCGCGGTCTGCACGGCGCGCAGCTCGGGACCGGGCTCGAGACCGAGCTCCTCGTCGAGGACGTCGCGGACCTCGCGCAGCACGGCGAGGGCGTCGGCCTGGCGACCCGACCCGGCCAGCGCAAGCGCGCGCAGCGCCCAGGCCCGCTCGCGCAGCGGGTGTGCCCGGGTCAGCGCGTCCAGCTCCGCCGCGACGGTGGCATGCAGGCCCAGCAGGATGCCGAGGGCCGCGCGGTCCTCGGTCGCCAGCACCCGGAGCTCCTCGAGCCGCGCGCGCTCCGCGGCAGCGGCCGGCACGTCGCCGAGCTCGGCGAAGGGCACGCCGCGCCACAGGCCCAGCGCCTCCCCGAGCGAGTCGTGCAGCGAGCCGAGTCCACCCGCGTCGGGGGAGCCCGGAGGGAGTCCGCGGCCGCGGCACAGGGCGTCGGCGAGCGGGGCGACCAGCGTGTGGGCCGAGGCGACGACGTTCTCGAACGCGACCGTGTCGAGGTCCTCGTCCGGCAGCCGCAGCGCGTAGCCCGGCTGCTCGGTGACCAGCAGCGTGCCGCCACCACGCGTCGTACGGTCCGGCTCGAGCGCCCGGCGCAGGCCGGCGACGTAGCCCTGCATGGTGCCGGCGACGCCGGGTGGCGGGGTGCCGTCCCAGACCAGGTCCGCGAGCGTGTCGACGGCGACGGCGCGACCGCGGTGCAGGGCGAGGGCCGCGAGCAGGGCGCGCTGCTTGGGCCCGCCGAGGCCGACCGGACCGTCGGGCGTGGCCGCCACCGTCGTGCCCAGGACGCCGATCCGCATGAGCGCAGGATAGGGGCCCTCAGCGCAGGGTGTCCGCCGATCCCAGCCGCCACACCGCAAGTCCGTGGACCCCGTGCCGCCGGGCCAGGGTGACCCGCGCGGCGTACGAGCGCCGGTCGGACCACCAGAGCCGGGTGCCGTCGTCGAGACGGGCCGTCCACTCGCCCTGCTGGGCGACCCACCGGGCCCGGACGCCGTCGCGCGCGACCAGGCGTCGCGCCTGCGCGACGGTGACCGTGCGCCCGGTGCCGCGACGCGGCCAGGTGTAGCCGTAGCCGGCGACCCCGAGGTCGACCTGTTCGGGAGGTACGACGCGCAGGATCGTCGCCAGCGACCGCCGCTGCCAGGGCAGCCCGCCGACCGGACCGGGACCCGACCAGGTCGGCCCGTGCTGGTCGTAGGTCATCAGCTTGACGACGTCGGCGGCGTCCGCGAGCCCGTCGAGGTCGTAGCCGCCGGCGCGGTAGCCGGCCGCCGAGGTCGACGCGCTGACGTCGATCGTCACCGTCCGCTCGGCGGGCATCGCGTCCTGGAGCGCCCGCACGAAGGCGACCAGTCCGTCGGCGTCCCCGGCGCGCACCCGCTCGAGGTCGACGTTGACGCCGTCCCAGCCGCCGGCCGCGACGTGCGACGCCAGCCGGCTCGCGACGGCACCGATCCGACCCGGCCGGGAGAGCAGCCGGTGCGCCGCCCGCGGGTCGAAGTCGTCGAGCCGGTTGCTGTAGTTGCCGACCAGCAGCTCGGCGGTCAGGCCGTGGTGGTGCGCGGCAGCGGCCAGGCGGAGGCCGCCGTCGGTGGGCCGGGTGACCCCGGCGCCGTCGGCGGTGAGCGACACACCCGCCACGCTGAGCGTGCTCATCCCCTCGGCGTTGCGCGCCACCAGCGCAGGCCGACTGCTGTCGAGCGCCCAGCCCGTGACCGCGAGGCCGCCGGGCTCCCCCGATGCGGGCATCGCGGGCACGAGCACGGCCAGCCCGAGCAGGGCGGTCACGACCGCGGCGGGCCGCCTCACGACGCCACCATCCGCGGCAGCTGCTCGCCGGCCTCGACCGCGAAGGGGAGCGTGTTCGACGGCGGAGGCAGCGGACAGGTGGCGAAGTCGGTGTAGGCGCAGGGCATGTTGACCGCCCGGTTGAGGTCGAGGTCGACGGTGCCGTCCGCGCGCGGCGGCGCGGTCAGCAGCTGGCGGTTCGCAGCGTACGTCGTGACGCCCGACGTCGCGTCGCGGAAGAGGATCCACAGCACGCCGCCGTCCTCCGGCCAGGCGACCAGGCGGTGCTCGGCCCCGCCGTACGTGAAGACCACCTCGTCGCCCTCGGTCCTGGCCGGCAGTACCCAGGCGGGGTCGGGCGGGTAGCAGGGCGTGCGGTCGTAGGCGCGCAGGGTGGGGGAGTCCGGGTGCCGGGGCCGCACGATCGGACGGCCATCTCGGTCGGCGACCTGCGCGACGCCACCGTCGAAGGTCACGGTCACGCCGGCCTCGTCGAGCGGACCGAGCCGGTGGCTCCCGGCGCCGAGGACGTCGTCGCCCAGCCCGAGCGACTCGCCGGCGTCCAGCCGCACCGTGGCTCCGCGCGCGTCACCGGACCACGCGCCGGGGACGTCGTCGAACCGCTCGGACACGTCGCCGAGCCAGTGGATCGCGGTGATCGCCAGCCAGCCACGCGGGTCCCGCAGCCGGGTCTCGCGCTCGTCGTGCCACGACTGCCACTCGACCTCGAACCGGCTCATCCCTGCATCGTCGCACCGGGCGCCCGTAACGTGGTGGGGTGCACCGGTTCGCCAGCGTCCTCCTCGTCGACCCGCGGGGCTGGCTGCTCCTCCAGGAGCGCGACGAGCACCCGGTGATCGACCCCGAGAAGTGGGGACTCCCCGGCGGCCACGTCGAGGACGGCGAGGACCACGAGGCGGCGGCGTACCGCGAGCTCCAGGAGGAGACGGGGATCCGGCTGCCGCCGGGCTCGCTCCGGCTCTGGCGCGAGACGCAGGTCTTCCACGAGGCCTACGGCACCCTCGACACCGCGTTCGTGTACGTCGCGGGGGTCGACCTCACCGACGACGACGTCGTGCTCGGGGAGGGCCGCCAGATCGTCTTCGTCGACCCGGCCACGGCGCGCACCCTCGACCACACCGCCAGCGCCTCCGAGGTCGTCCCGGCCTTCCTGGACTCTGCGGAGTATCGCGAGATACTCGCCCGATGAGCGCCAGCCAACTCAGCGTCATCGCGGTCCCCGGCCCCGGAGCGGAGGACGTCGTCGTCGGCGGTCCCGGCCCCGACGAGGGCGCGGTCTTCACCGGCACCGAGGACGGCAGCATCTTCAGGATCAGCCACGACGGCGAGAGCATCGAGCGGATCGCGCACACCGGCGGCCGCCCGCTCGGCATCGAGATCGACCTCGACGGCCGGCTGCTGGTCTGCGACGCCCACCTCGGGGTGCTCCGCGTCGACACGCGGTCCGGCGCGGTCGAGTCGGTCGTGCACGACATCGAGAACACGCCGATGGCCTTCTGCAACAACGCCGCGATCGCCGCCGACGGCACCGTGTGGTTCAGCGACTCGTCCACGAAGTACGGCATCGAGAGGTGGAAGGACGACTTCGTCCAGGACACCCGCACCGGCCGTCTCGCGCGGCTGGGCACCGACGGGACCGTCGAGGTGGTGCTCGACGGGCTGGCCTTCGCCAACGGGGTCGCGCTGAGCGCCGACGAGTCGTACGTCGCCGTCGCGGAGACCGGCGCCCGCACCGTCGTCCGGTGGTGGCTCACCGGCCCGAAGGCCGGCACCCGGGACCTGCTGGCCTCCGACCTGCCGGGCTACCCCGACAACATCGCCCGGGGGAGCGACGGGCTGATCTGGGTCTCCATCGCCAGCCCGACCGACCCGGTCGTCGAGCGGCTCCAGCGGGCTCCGATGGCGGTCCGCAAGCTGGTCACCAAGATCCCCGAGCGGCTCCAGCCGGCGCCCAAGCACACCGTCCGCGCCCAGGCGTACGACGATGCCGGCACGCTCGTGCACGACGTGGACGTGCAGGCTGATCGAGGGGGTGCGGCCTACCACATGGTGACCGGCGTCCGGGAGCACGACGGCCGCCTCTGGCTCGGCGGCCTGCACGAGCCCGCGGTCGCCTACCTCGACCTCTGACCTCGGCGGGTTTCGAGGCTGCTCAACCACCGGCGTCGGTGGTTGAGGTGCGAGCCGCGCCAGCGGCGAGCCTCGAAACCACCTCGCCCCTGGTCGGCACGTACACTCGCCGGTTATGGGCATCCTCGAGTCGATCACCTCACCACGCGACCTCGGTGACCTCTCCGACGCCCAGCTCGACCAGCTCGCGAGCGAGATCCGCGACTTCCTGATCGCGACCTGCGCGCGGACCGGCGGCCACATCGGCCCCAACCTCGGTGTCGTCGAGCTGACCATGGCGATCCACCGCACCTTCGACTCCCCGCGCGACCGCGTCGTCTTCGACACCGGGCACCAGGCCTACGTGCACAAGCTCCTCACGGGTCGCAAGGCCGGCTTCGAGAAGCTCCGCCAGGAGGGCGGCGTCAGCGGCTACCCGAGCCAGGAGGAGTCCGACCACGACATCGTCGAGAACTCCCACGCGTCGACCGCGCTCAGCTATGCCGACGGCCTCGCCAAGGCGTTCACGATCCGCGGCGAGGACCGCCACGTGGTGGCCGTGATCGGCGACGGCGCGCTCACCGGCGGCATGGCCTGGGAGGCGCTCAACAACATCGCGATCGCCAAGGACAGCAAGCTCGTCATGGTGGTCAACGACAACGGCCGGTCCTACACGCCGACCATCGGCGGCCTCGCGACCGCGCTCACCGGCCTGCGCACCAACCCGCGCTACGAGCACGTGCTCGACCTGGTCAAGCGCCGCCTCAACGCCGTGCCCGGCGTCGGCCCCGCGACGTACGACGCCCTGCACGCCATGAAGAAGGGCGTCAAGGACGCCCTGGCACCCCAGGGGCTCTTCGAGGACCTCGGCCTCAAGTACGTCGGTCCGGTCGACGGCCACGACCGCGCGGCGGTCGAGCACGCGCTGGCCCAGGCCAAGCGGTTCAACGGCCCGGTCATCGTGCACGCACTCACCCGCAAGGGCTACGGCTACGACCCGGCCGAGCGGCACGAGGCCGACCAGTTCCACGGCCCGGGCCCCTTCGACGTGCAGACCGGCGCCGAGAAGCCCAAGGGCCGGATCTGGACCGACTACTTCTCCGACGCGATCGTCGACATCGGCCAGCGTCGTCCCGACGTCGTCGCGATCACGGCCGCGATGATGCACCCGGTCGGGCTGGACACCTTCCAGGCCCGCTTCCCCGAACGCACCTTCGACGTCGGCATCGCCGAGCAGCACGCCGCGACGTCGGCGGCCGGCCTCGCGATGGGTGGCCTGCACCCGGTCTTCGCGGTCTACGCGACCTTCCTCAACCGTGCCTTCGACCAGGTGCTGATGGACGTCGCGCTGCACAAGTGCGGCGTCACTTTCGTGCTGGACCGCTCCGGCGTCACGGGTGACGACGGCGCCAGCCACAACGGCATGTGGGACATGTCGATCCTCCAGGTCGTGCCCGGCCTGCGCCTGGCCGCCCCGCGCGACGCGAGCCGGCTCCGTGAGCTGCTCGACGAGGCGGTCGAGGTCGAGGACGCCCCGACCGTCGTCCGCTATCCGAAGGGTCCGCCGCCCGCCGACATCGAGGCGGTCGGCAAGGCCGGCGGCTGCGACGTGCTGGTCCGCAACGGCACCAAGGACGTCCTGGTGGTCGCGGTCGGCGCGATGGCGACCACCGCGGTCGGCGTCGCCGAGCGCCTGGTCGCGCAGGGCATCGGCGTCACCGTGGTCGACCCGCGGTGGGTCAAGCCGGTCGACCCGGCGATCATCGACCTGGCCCGCGAGCACCGGCTCGTGGTGAGCATCGAGGACAACGGTGAGACCGGCGGCTGCGGCGCGGTGCTGCTGCAGACCCTGAACGCCGCCGGGGTGCACACGCCGTTCCGGCTGCACGGCATCCCGCAGGAGTTCCTCGGACACGCGAAGCGCGACGCGATCCTGGAGCGGATCGGCCTCACCCCGCAGGCGATCGCGCTCGCGGTCGTCGAAGAGATGGGCATCGTCGGAGACATGACCTCGCTCCCCGAGGGTCGTTCATCCCTCGATGTCGAGCACACCCCGTAGCCTTCGGACCCTCGCGGTCCTGCTGGCGCTCTGCCTGACGGGACCCGCCCTGGTCGCCTGCTCGGGCGACGACGAGCCGGGGGAGACCACGGCCTCGGCGCCGACCGACGTCGCCGGCGAGATCGGCGACGCGCTCGACGCCCGCGCCACCGCCGTACGCCGCGGCGACCCGCGGCGGTTCACACGCACCCTCGGGGGCGGGCGGTCGTTCCGGGAGCAGCAGCAGACCTGGTACGCCAACCTCACCCAGCTCCCGCTGGAGCGGTTCCGCTACCGCTTCGACCCCGCCAGCCTGGTGCGCGACGGTGACGGCTACTGGGTCACCGTCGACGAGGTCATGCAGCTCGACGGGTACGACGCCGCGCCGGTCGTCGCGCCGGACCGGTTCCGCTTCGAGGCGGGGAGCTCCGGGCGGATGCGGCTCACCTCGGTGACCGACCAGGACTGGGAGACCGCGCACCGGATCCAGCCGCAGCCGTGGGACCTCGGCCCCGTCGACGTGCGCGCCGGTGCCGGCGTGCTCGGCGTCTTCGACGCGGGCACGGTCGACGCCGCCGGGCCGCTGCTCACCTCGATCGAGGCCGGGATCGGCGACGTCTCCGCCTGGGTGCCCTACGACTGGTCGCGCACCGTGGTCGTCTACGCGCTCTCGGAGCCCACCTTCCTGGACGGTCTGGAGGACGTGCCCGGCGACGACCCGGGCGACCTCGACGCGGTGTCGTTCCCGGTCGGCGACGGCACGCGCTTCGTCCTCAACCCGCGCGTGATCGGCGATCCCGGCCCGGACCGGGACCGGCTGGTCCGCCACGAGCTCACCCACGTCGCCGTCGGCACCCACGACGACACCGCGCCCGTCTGGCTCTCGGAGGGGCTCGCCGAGTGGGTCTCGGTGCGCCCGCTGGCGCCGGAGGACCGGCGGCTGCCCGACGCCGCCCTGACGGCGGCCGAGAACGGCGCCTCCGACCTCCCGGACGACGACACGTTCAACGACGACGACTCCCAGGCCCACTACGGCCTCTCCTGGTGGGCGGTGGAGTACGTCGCCGACTCGTACGGCGACCAGGCGCCGTGGCTGCTGCTCGACGCCCTGACGGCTCCGGGCGCCGACGTCGACGAGGTGCTGCGCGACCAGTTCGCCACCAGCACCCACGACCTGGCCGAGCAGGCCGACAAGATGATCCTCGCGACGTACGTCGGAGGCCCGCAGCAGGACCCGGACCTGGTTTCGTCACCGTCCGCGGAGGACAGTGTGGGTCCATGAACGTCCTTCGCACCAAGTCCATCGAGCAGTCCCTCGAGGACACCGACGACCCGGAGTACCAGCTCAAGAAGAAGCTGACCGCCCTCGACCTGACGGTCTTCGGCATCGGCGTGGTGATCGGCGCCGGCATCTTCACGCTGACGGGCAAGGTGGCGAACCAGTACGCCGGCCCCGGCGTGGTCTTCTCGTTCCTGCTCGCCGCGATCTGCTGCGCGCTGGCGGCGCTCTGCTACGCCGAGTTCGCCTCGACGGTGCCGGTCGCCGGGTCGGCATACACGTTCTCCTACGCGACGCTCGGCGAGATGATCGCCTGGATCATCGGGTGGGACCTGATCCTCGAGCTGATGCTCGGTGCGTCGGTGGTCGCGCAGGGCTGGAGCACCTACCTCGTGCTCTTCCTCGACGAGATCGGCATCACCTGGCCGGCGTCGATCGGGCCCGCCGACTCGGCGCACTTCGACTGGGGCCACGTGAACCTGGCCGCGGTGCTGCTGGTGGCGGTGCTGACGACGCTGATCGCCGTCGGCATCAAGGAGTCGCTGCGGGTCAACCTGGTCCTGGTCGGCATCAAGCTCTTCATCGTGCTCTTCGTGATCGTCGCGGGGCTCTTCTACGTCTCGGGCGCCAACTACCACCCCTTCATCCCGCCGGCGTCCGACCCGATCGAGACGAGCGGGCTGACCCAGCCGCTGATCCAGTGGGTGTTCGGGATCGAGCCGCAGACCTTCGGCATCCTCGGCATCATCTCGGCGGCGTCGGTGGTGTTCTTCGCCTACATCGGCTTCGACGTGGTCGCCACGACCGCGGAGGAGGCGCGCAACCCACAGAAGGACCTGCCCAAGGGCATCCTCGGCTCGCTCGCGATCTGCACCGTGCTCTACATGGCGGTCGCGCTCGTGGTGACCGGGATGGTGCCCTACGACAAGATCGACCCCGAGGCGGCGCTCGCCAGCGCCTTCACCTCCGTCGGCAAGGACGGGTTCGCGACCCTCGTCGCCGCCGGCGCGGTCGCCGGTCTGACGACCGTCGTGATGACCCTGATGATCGGCGCCGTCCGGGTGCTCTTCGCGATGAGCCGCGACGGCCTGCTGCCGCACGGCTTCGCGCGGACCAACCCGAAGACCGGTACGCCGGTCCGGATCACGCTGACGATCGGGGCGGCGGTCGCGCTGATCGCGGGCTTCACCCCGATCGACAAGCTCGAGGAGATGGTCAACATCGGCACGTTGACCGCCTTCGCGCTGGTCTCGATCGCGGTGCCGGTGCTCCGACGGACCCGGCCCGACCTGGACCGCCCGTTCCGGGTGCCGTTCAGCCCGTGGCTGCCGATCCTGGCCGCGCTGATCTGCGTCTACCTGATGGTCAACCTCAGCGTCGAGACGTGGCTGCGGTTCCTGGTCTGGATGGTGCTCGGATTCGTCATCTACTTCGCCTACGGCCACGGCCACAGCCGGGTCCGGACGGAGGAGAAGACCGCCGCCTGACCGGCGGCGGTCTCCGTGGTCAGATGACCTCAGCCCTCCTTGCGGGCGACGATCTGGCCGAGCACGCCGTACCCGACGCACAGGTGCACGAAGGAGACGACGCCGGCGACGCTGCTGCCGAAGATGCCGAACGTCGGGACCACGATCGGGCCCCAGCTCTCGGCGATCAGCGGCCAGAAGCGGGCCTTGCCGTGCCAGCGACCGGCGACGGCGATGCGGATGCCGATGAAGAACATGCCGAGCATCGACAGCGGCCAGAACATGTCGAGCAGCACCCAGCCCGTCTTGTCGAGGTCGCTGACGCCGATCCCGTCGACGACCGTCGAGCCGATCGCGAGGAAGAGCAGCACGGCCTCGAAGCGGATGAAGAACCGCGCCAGGCGGCCGTCGCCGAGTGCGTTGGTCGCGAAGAGGACGGTCAGCAGCCCCAGCAGGCCGAGCTGGAAGGTGCCGGAGGTCAGCGACGACAGCGCCTCCTCGAAGCTGCCCGACGGGTCGGACCCGAGGACCAGGCTGTCGATGCCCCAGGCGACGGCGCCGATCGTGATCAGCATGCCGCGCTTGTAGAAGGGACGGGTCGGGGTGTGGTGGGCCGCAGCCGGACGTCGTACGTCGGTGCGGGCGGGAGCGGGGGTGTGCTCGATGGTCATCGCGTTCTCCTGGGTGGGGGACGGCCTCGTCGCCGTCGATGACCGGAACTCTCCGGGGACCGGCGCCCCGGGCGGCAGGGAGCGTGGTCCCGCGTCGGGTCCTCGCCGGGTGTCCCGGGTGCGCGGGACACCGAACCCGGGACGGCGGGACGCGGCGCGCTCGATACTGCGGGGGTGACGCCTCCTTCGGACCGGGCCCCCGGTCGCGTGCCCGCCGCCGTCGTGGCGACGCTGGCGCTGCTGATGGTGGTCACCAGCCTGTGGCTCGACCTCGCCAACGACGCGGTCGACCGGGACCGGGCGACCGTGGGCTGGGGCAGCCTGTCGGCGCTGGTCGGTGCGATCGCGGTCGGTACGGCGGTCCCGGTTCTCTGGCGCTACCCGCGGCACCCGGTGGCCTGGGTGATCACGGTGACCGGGCTGTTCTGGAGCTTCGACGGTCTGTGCGAGTCCTACGCGGCGTACGGCCTGGCCCACACCGCCCAGGACGGGCAGAGCCTGCCCCTCACCGGCTTCGCGGTCTGGATCGTCGCGCAGGTCGGGGCGTTCCTGCTGGTCGGGCTGCCGCTCGTGCTCCTGCTCTACCCGACCGGCCGGCTGATGACCGGTCGCTGGCGGGTCGTCAGCATCGTGGTGGTCGCGATGGCCTGCACCCTGCCGGTGCTGCTGCTCTTCGCGCCGACCTCGGCGCTGAACGCGGAGGAGTTCCAGCTGCCGGTCGACACCGGGATGCCGCAGGTGCCGATCCCCGGCGACCTCTTCGTCCAGCTGCTGACCGTCGGGCGCTTCGTGACGCTCCTGTCGCTGCCGCTCGCGGTCGTCGTGCTCTTCGCCCGGCAGCGGCACGCCTCCGGCCGGGAGCGGATGCAGCTGCGCTGGCTGCTGTGGGCGGCGGTGATGTGCCTCGTCGTCTCCGGGATCGCGATCGTGCTGCACAACGGCTGGATCGTCACCGTCGCGCTGATGCTGGCGCTCGGCCTGACCGGCGCGTCCATCGCCATCGGCATCCTCGACCCCGAGGTCCGCGACGTCGACGCGCTGATGGGCGGCACCGTCGTGTGGGCGTCGGTCGCCGGGACGGTGATCGCACTCGACCTGGTGCTCGTCGCCACCCTCGACCGGCTCCTCGGCGACCGCCTCGACGAGCGGGACGCCACCCTGCTGCTCCTGCTCATCGCGGTCACGATCTACGCGCCGGTGCGCTCGCGCCTGACGACGGTGGTGCACCGGCTGCTCGTCGGTCGCCGCGGGGACCGCTACTCGGTCGTCACCGACCTCGCCGCCCGGCTCGAGGAGTCGGGCGACGTGCGCACCCAGCTGCCGGCGCTGGCGACCGCCGTCGCGACGGCGTTCAAGCTCACCTACGTCCGCGTCGAGGTGTTCGGCCACGGCGGCGGCACCATCGCCGCGACGTACGGCGAGCGCCCGCGCGACGTGCGTGAGGTGCCGATCCGGTACGGCGAGGAGGAGGTCGGGCTGCTGGAGCTGCCCGCCCGCGGGGTGCGGTCGATGCTGTCGAAGCGCGACCAGACGCTCCTCGTCGACATCGTGCGCCAGGCCGCGATGGCGGTCCGCAGCGCAAGGCTGGCCGACGACCTCCAGCAGTCCCGCGAGCAGCTGGTGCTCGCCCGGGAGGACGACCGGCGCCGGATCCGCCGCGACCTGCACGACGGGCTCGGCCCGGTGCTCGGTGGCGTCGCCATGCGCCTGGACGCGGCGGGCAACGCGCTCGACCGCGACCCCGAGACGACCCGGCGCCTGGTCGCGCAGTCGCGCCAGGACATCACCGACGCCCTGGCCGACGTACGCCGCCTGGTGCACGGCCTGCGGCCGCCGGCCCTCGACGACCTCGGCCTGCTCGCGGCGCTCGACCAGCAGGCCGAGCGGATGAGCAGCGCCGACCTGGCCGTCACCGTGGCCGCCGACGACCTGCCGCCGCTGTCGGCCGCGGTCGAGGTGGCGGCCTACCGGATCGCCTCGGAGGCGCTCACCAACACGGCCCGCCACGCGGGCGCCCGGCACGCCGCCGTACGCCTCACCGGCAGCCCCGGCTCGCTGCTCGTGGAGGTCGGCGACGACGGTGCCGGGATCGATCCGGACGTGGTGGCCGGCGTCGGGCTACGGTCGATCCGCGAACGCGCCGAGGAGCTGGGCGGCCGCACCGAGATCGACTGCCCACCCGACGGCGGCACCCGGGTGCGGGCCTGGCTGCCCGTCACCGTCGACCACGAGGAGATCCGATGAGCGAGCCGGTCCGCGTGCTGATCGCCGACGACCACCCGGTCTTCCGCGACGGCCTGGCCTCGCTGCTGGGCACGCAGGCCGACGTCACGGTCGTCGCCACGGCCGCCGACGGCGCCGAGGCGGTGGCGCTGGCGGCCGAGCACCGGCCCGACGTGGTCGTGATGGACCTCCAGATGCCCGAGATGAACGGCATCGACGCCACCCGGAGGCTGGCCGAGACCCAGCCCGACGTACGGGTCCTGGTCTTCACGATGGGGGAGGAGGACGGCACCGTGCTGGCCGCGATGCGGGCCGGTGCCCGCGGCTACCTGGTCAAGGGAGCCAGCCAGGAGGAGGTGGCTCGCGCGATCTCGACGGTGCACGCAGGTGGCCTGGTCTTCGGCGCCTCGCTGGCGCTGCGGATCGCGGACCTGCTGTCGGGGTCGGCCACGCCGGACCGGACGGCCTTCCCGCAGCTCACGGAGCGCGAGGTCGAGATCCTGGACCTGATCGCGGCCGGTCGGAACAACAGCCAGATCGCCTCGGCGCTCTACCTGGCGCCGAAGACGGTGCGCAACAACGTCTCCAACATCCTGGCCAAGCTCCAGGCGACCGACCGGGCCGAGGCGATCATCCGGGCCCGCGACGCCGGGCTGGGCGGCGCGTAGTCAGTCCACCCGGTGCCACCCGGCCGGCACCGGGAGGTCGTCGTTGAGGCAGTCGAGGTCCTCGCTGCCGTCGCGCTGGATCTGGGTCCAGCCGTCCTTGTCGCAGTTGTAGGGCATCGGGCGGTTGCCGAGCGGGTCCCACTGCACGCCCGGGGGCAGGGGCTCGTCGAGCCGGTAGCAGGCGTTGCCGGCGGGGGCCTCGCCGTCGGAGCACTGCCACTCGTCGCCCATCGGGTCCACGGCGTACAGGAAGCCGAGCCCGATGAGAGGGATGAGTGCGACGCCCCCGATCACCAGGAGCGGAAGGAGGAGCCGACGGCTCCACAGGCGCCAGCCCGTGGGCTCCGGCACGCCCTCGGGTCCGGGGCGGGGGTACGACGTCGTCATGCGACCTCCTTCCACGGGTCGTGGTCGGCGAGGATCCGGTCGACGCGGGCCTGGTCGATCCGGGAGACGACGTACTGGCTCTCCTGGGCGTCGCGGACGCACTTGGCGAGCGAGAAGGCGGAGGTGGTGAGAAAGAGGGTGCCGAGGGCCAGGAAGGCCTTGGGCCACGGGTCGGCGGGGAGGTAGAAGATCGCGACCAGCATGGTCAGCAGCGCGAGCCCGAAGGCCGCGGCCGACTGGGCGAAGAAGGCGGTGGTGTTCTTGGGGGCGGGTGTCTGTGAGGTCATGCGCCGAGTTTGGTCGGGGCGCTCACGACGTGGCATCGGTACCCGTACTCAGTTCCTGGGAGACTGCCAGGCGTGAGCTCGTGGACGTCTCCCGCCTCGATCGCGATCAAGGACCGGATGTTCCGCGCCCTCGCGGTGCTGCGTGTCGTCCTGCTGCTCAACACCGTCGCGCTCAACATCTACCGCGCCGACAACTTCCAACGACCGGTCGCGGGAGCGGCCTGCGTCGTTGCCATGGCCCTGTGGACCGGCTTCGCGATCTGGGCGTACTCCGACAAGCGCCGCCGCACGTTCCGCCTGCTCGCGGCCGACCTGGCGATCGCCGTGGCGATGCTGCTGGCGACACCGCTCGTGAAGGGCGACGGGTTCAACGCGAGCCTGCCCGGCTTCTGGGTGATGGGCGCGCTGTTCGCGTGGGCCGTCCACTACCGGGCGCTCGGCGGCCTGGCCGCCGGCACCGCCCTCGCGGCCGCGGACCTCTCGCAGCGCGAGGAGATCCGTCAGTCCGACTACGGCAACGCCTTCCTGCTGATCGTCGGCGGCCTGATCGTCGGCTTCATGTGCGACTCGCTGCAGCAGATGGCGACCGAGCGCGACGTCGCCGAGCGCGAGAGTGCGATGGCGGCCGAGCGTGCCCGGCTCGCCAGGGTCGTGCACGACGGGGTGCTCCAGGTGCTCGCCCTGGTGCAGCGCCGCGGCCGCGAGCTGGGTGGTGAGGCCGCGGAGCTCGGCCGGCTGGCGGGGGAGCAGGAGCGGGTGCTGCGCGAGCTGATCCGCGCCCAGGAGGCGGTGACCACCGTCCACGACGGCGGGACCGTCGACCTCGCCTCCGAGCTGGCCCAGCTCCAGCGCGGCGAGACCGTCACTGTGGCGACGCCGGGTCCAGCGGTGGAGCTGCCGGCGGCCACGGCGTACGAGATCGTGGCGGTCGCCCGCGCCTGCCTGGACAACGTCCGGCACCACGTGGGCGAGGACGCGCCGGCCTGGGTGCTGCTCCAGGCGTTCCCCGACCGCGTCGAGCTGTCGGTGCGCGACGAGGGACCTGGCATCGCGCCCGGGCGGCTCGAGGAGGCCGCCGCCCAGGGCCGGCTCGGCGTGAGCGAGTCGATCCGTGGCCGGGTCGCGGACCTGGGTGGCAGCGTCGAGCTGGTGACCGGGTCGTTCGGCACCGAGTGGGAGGTCGTGGTCCCGAGACCTGACCTAGGGTCGTCGGCATGAGCGAGGAGCAGGCGCCGATCCGGGTGATGGTGGTCGACGACCACCCGATGTGGCGCGACGCCGTCGAGCGTGACCTGGCGGCCGCCGGGCTCGACGTCGTCGCCGTGGCCGCGGACGGACGGTCGGCGCTGGCCCGCTTCCCCGCGGCGCGCCCGCAGGTGGTCGTGCTCGACCTCCAGATCCCGGCCCCCGACGGGGTCGAGGTCACCGCGGAGATGGTCCGCCAGGATCCCGACGTCCGGGTGCTGATCCTCTCCGCGTCCGGCGAGCACACCGACGTCCTCGCCGCGGTGAAGGCGGGCGCGACGGGCTACCTGGTGAAGTCGGCCTCCCGCGAGGAGCTCCTCACCGCCGTACGACGCGTCGCTGCGGGCGACCCCGTCTTCACCCCTGGCCTCGCCGGCCTGGTGCTGGGGGAGTTCCAGCGGATCTCCGACGACCCGTCGCCCGACCCCGCCGACCCGCGGCTCACCGACCGCGAGACCGAGGTGCTCAAGATGGTCGCCAAGGGGATGTCCTACCGCCAGATCGCCGATCGGCTCGTGCTGTCGCACCGCACCGTGCAGAACCACGTGCAGAACACCCTCGGCAAGCTCCAGATGCACAACCGGGTCGAGCTGACCCGTTACGCCATCGAGCGCGGTCTCGACGTCGAGTAGCCGCAGCGCCTACCCCGCCGGTCATGGAGCGGCATACGTCGTGGTCGTTCTGGCCGCCAGATCGTATGACGTTGTCGGAAGGCGTTCGCGGACTCACCTGAGCAGTGCGAGGTCGCGTCGGATGTAGCGCAGGTGCGCCCACTCCTCCTCCAGGATGACGCGGACGCAGTCACCGACGGTGGGGGTCCAGCGACCGCCCCAGGGGTCCTCGCGCTCCTCGGCGAGCAGCCCCGGTGTCGCCGTGGACAGGAAGTCGGTCACCTGCTGCTGTCGCTCGGCGCGCACCGCGAGCACCTCGTCGTACGACGGGGGCTCGGGGCGGAAGATCGACATGTCGAACCCCATCTCCTCGGCGCTGGAGAAGATCTGACCGATCTCGTGGAAGGGCTGCGGCATCCGCTGGATCGCGCCGCGGAGCCAGGCGTCGGTGGCGAGCACGAGGTGGCGGAGGGTCTGGGCGAGCGACCACTCGTCCTCGACGTGCGCGTCCACCAGCTCCGGCGGAGTGTCCGCCACCGTCGCCTCCCAGGCGGCCTGCACCGCGACCCAGGCCTCGCGCAGCCCCGCGGGCGTCTGCGCCTTCTGCAGCTCGCGTCCCGGGAACTGCCGGTTGAGCTCGGCCTCCACCAGAGGGACCACGTCGACGCCGTTGACGTAGAGGCTGCCGAAGGCCAGGTCGTGGCTGTCGATGTCGAGCCCGCCGACGCCGACGCTGCGCATCGTCACGCCGCTGAGGTCCGAGAAGCGCATGGTGGCGTCCTTGAAGCTCGCCCGCACGAACGACGCGCCCTCGAACTCCTGGGTGTCCGTATAGGTCGTCATCGCCCCATCATCACCCCGGGCACGGGGTGGGACGAGCATGTCGCGTACCCCGATGGCATCCTGGCCGCATGCAGCCCGTCCATCTGTGGATCCGCTCCGAGAGCCGCGAGACCGAGCGACGTGCGCCGGTGGTGCCGGTCGACGTGCCTCTCCTGCTGGACGCCGGGTTCGAGGTGACCGTCGAGGAGTCGCGCCAGCGGGTCTTCCCCATCGAGGAGTACGCCGCGGCCGGAGCGCTGGTCGCGGACGAGGGCTCCTGGACCTCAGCGCCCCACGACGCCTACGTGCTGGGCATCAAGGAGCTGCCCGACGCGCCGGACTCGCTGCACCACCAGCACATCTACTTCGCGCACGCGTTCAAGGGCCAGGACGACGCCCGCGAGACCCTGGAGCGGTTCCGGCGCGGCGGCGGCCGGCTCCTCGACATCGAGTACCTCGTCGACGAGAACGACCGCCGCGTGGTCGCGTTCGGCCACTGGGCCGGGTACGTCGGCGCCGCCCTCGGCGTGCTGCACCTGGCGGGCACGCTGACCGCGCCGCTCGCCCCGATGGCCAAGCACGAGCTCGACGAGGAGCTGAAGCGGGCCGGGAAGGCCGGGGTCGACCAGCTGCTGGCGCTGGTCACGGGTGCTCGCGGCCGGTCCGGCCGCGGTGCGCAGCAGGCCCTGATGACGGCCGGCCTGCCGACCACCCGGTGGGACCGCCAGGAGACGCAGGACCTGCACAAGCTCGTGCTGCTCGGCCACGACCTGCTGGTCAACTGCGTGGTCACGCGCACCCCGACGACCCCGTTCGTGGAGCGGGCGGACCTCGACCACGAACGCCGCCTCAAGGTGCTCGCGGACGTGACCTGCGACGTCACCGGCCCCACCAACATGCTCCCGGTCAACACGGAGATCACCACCTGGGAGGAGCCGGTCCGGAGGCTCCACGACGGCACGCCGGTGCCCGGGAACCCACCCCTCGAGGTCATCGCCATCGACAACCTGCCCTCGCTCCTGCCGCGCGAGGCGAGCGAGGGCTTCAGCGCCGACCTGACCCCGCACCTCCTCGGGCTGGCCGACGAGGGTGGGCCCTCGGCGCCGTGGCGCGCGGCCGGACGCGCCTTCGACGAGGCGATCGACGCGCTGGAGGAGCCGGCCTCCTGAGCCTCGCGCCGCTCAGCGGCCGTCGATCACCGCGACCGTGCAGCGCGAGATGCACACGAGCTTCTGGCCGTCGTCGACCACTCGGACCTCCCACACCTGGCTCCGCCGACCCAGCGAGATCGGCCGGGCGGTGCCGATGACCCAGCCCGAGGTCGCCGGCCGCAGGTGGTTGGCGTTGATCTCCATGCCGACGCACGCCTTGCCCGGCTCGGCGACGAAGGTGGCCGCCCAGCTGACCAGGGTCTCGGCCAGCAACACCGAGGCGCCGCCGTGCAGCAGCCCGAGCGGTTGCCGGGTCCTGCTGTCCACCGGCATCCGGGCGGTCAGGTGGTCGTCGCCGAGCTCGGTGAGCTCGATGCCGAGGCGGCCGATCACGCAGGCGGCGCTCAGCTCGTTGGCCTGGGCGAGGTCAGGAGAGGAGTGCCAGATCGTCGTCATCAGCGCACCACCTTCGAGCGCACCACGAGGCCGGGCACGAGGGCCGGCACGCGGGCGGCGTACTCGTCGTACGCCGAGCCGAACGTGCGGCGCAGGTCGCGCTCCTCGAAGTGGACGCCGAGCAGGATGTAGCCGGTCGCCGCTGCCGCGAAGAGCAGGTGCGGCGCGCTCATGTGCGGCGTCGCCCAGAACGCCACCAGCAGGCCGGTCATCAGCGGGTGCCGCACCACGGCGTAGAGGCCGCCGACCTCGAGACCGTCGCGCCCGGGTTCGCGCGGCGCCACCCAACCGGCCTGCCGGAGCCCGGTGAGCTCGAGCTGGTCGATCGCGCTCGTCGAGACGACGGCGAGCAGCCAGCCGGCGGCGTACAGCGTCCAGAGGAGGACGGCGGCCACGCCGTGCACGTCCCAGACGGTCCCGTGCCACGGCTGCCACAGGGCCAGCAGCAGCACCAGGCAGACGTCGGTCGCGAGGACGAACGTCGTGCGCTCGAGCCGCTCGGGGACCCAGCGTCGCAGCCGCGCCTTGACCGGCCGGCGTGCCATCACCGAGTGCTGGACGGCGAAGAGCAGCAGCAGTCCCAGGTCGACGGCGACGGCCGGTCCGGTCGCGATCCGCACGGGACCGTCGACGGTCCGGGGCACGACGACCCCGGCGAGGAACAGCACCGTCCACAGCATCACGGCGTTGAAGCCCAGCCAGCCGAGGGCGGAGAGGACCAGGTCTGAGGTACGTCGTCGCATGCCTGCCATCGTCACGACCGTCGAGCCGCGGCACAGCCGGGGAACTACCTCACTTGTCGGCTCATGTGTCGGCTCATGTGTCGGCCTCGGTCGCGACGAACCAGGCGGCGACCTGGGCGCGCGACCGGAAGCCGAGCTGCATCCGGATCCGCTCCAGGTGGGACTCCACGGTGCGGTCGCTGACGACCAGGCGTTCGGCGATCTCCCGGTTGGTGAGGCCGTCGGCGACCAGGGCCGCGACCTCGCGCTGACGGGTGGTGAGCCCGGTGGGTACGTCGCGGCGCACGGCCGGCAACCCGAGGAAGCGGCGTACCTCCGCCACGACCGCGCCGGCGTCGCCGATCGCGGGCAGGTGCGAGCGGCCCTCGAGCTCGACGAACCGCGCGCCGGGGATCTCCGCGGCCAGCACGCGACCCTGGGCGATCGGGGCCGCCCGGTCACCCCGCCGGTGCAGCACCAGCGTGGGTGCCTGCACCCGCGGCAGCGCCGGTCGTACGTCGAGCCCGTAGGCCAGCCGCAGCAGGTCGACCGCCGTCTCGGGCGAGGACGAGGCGCGCTGGTAGCCGGCCACCGCCTGCCGGGTGCCGGCGTCGGCCTCGGGGGCGAAGAGGTTGGTGAGCAGGTCCGACCCCAGCCCCCAGCTGGCGCCGAGCAGGCCGAGGACGTGGTGCCTGCTCTCCTCGTCGCCGATCTCCGTCCCGGTGGCCCAGCCGCCGTACAGGACCAGCCGCGAGACGGTCTCGGGGTGGTCGGCGGCCCACTGGGCGGCGACGACGGCGCCCATCGAGAAGCCGAAGAGGTCGACGTGGTCGGCGCCGACCGCGTCCAGGACGGTCGCGATCGTGTCCAGCTCGAGCTCGAGCGTGCGTGGGCCGTCGTACGGGTCGGAGAGGCCGCACCCCGGCCGGTCGTAGCGCACCAGGGTCCGCCCCTGCGCGAGCGACTCGTAGAACAGCCGGTCGGCAGGGACCGCCCACCCCAGCTCGAGGTGGCTGAGCCAGCCCGGCACCACCAGCAGGCAGGGACCGCTCCCGGTGGTCGCGTAGGCGACCCGGGTCCCGTCCGCCAGCCGCGCGGTCCCCGGCTCCTGGTGCTGTGCGCTCACCCGGCGATGCTGGCACGGCGCGCGGCATTTGTGCTGCCATGGACCATGTCGCACCACGACCTGTCCTGGTTGGCCGAGCGCAGCTACGTCAGCGACGGCGGCCTCGAGACCGACCTGATCTTCCACCACGGCGTCGACCTGCCGGAGTTCGCGTCGTTCCCGCTGGTCGAGGACGACCGCGGCCGGGCGCTGCTGCGCGACTACTACGACGGGTACGCCGCGGTCGCCCGACGAGCCGGCGCCGGCCTCACCCTGGAGTCGCCGACCTGGCGCGCGAACCCCGACCGCGGTGCCGACGTCGGCTACGACCGGGCGGCGCTCGACCGGGTCAACCGGGCCAGCGTCGCGTTCCTGCACGAGCTCCGGGACTCGTACGGCGACCTCGACGACGTCCGGGTGATCGGCGCGATCGGGCCACGCGGCGACGGGTACGTCGCGGGGGAGCGGGCCGACCCCGACGAGGCGGCCGACTACCACCGCGGCCAGGTCGAGGCGTTCGCGGACGCCGGTGCCGACGTCGTGGCGGCGTACACGCTGACCGGCCCGGAGGAGGGCATCGGCATCGCCCGGGTGGCGCGCACCGCTGGCGTGCCGGTCTGGGTCGGGTTCACCGTCGAGACAGACGGCCGGCTGCCCGACGGCACGACCCTCGCCGACGCCGTGGCCCTGGTCGAGGAGCACGAGGCGGCCGACGGCTACATCGTCAACTGCGCCCACCCGACCCACATCGTCCTGGGACTCGACGCCGGCGACTGGCTGGGCCGGATCGTCCAGGTCAACCCCAACGCCTCGACCCAGAGCCACGCCGAGCTGGACGCCGCCGAGGAGCTCGACGAGGGCGACCTGGCGCTGCTCGCCGCGTCGTACGACGCGCTGCGCCCGCTGCTGCCGGGGCTCCGCGTCGTGGGCGGCTGCTGCGGCACCGACGCGCGGCACGTCGCCGCGCTCTGGGGAGTCTGAGCTCGCTAGACGACGCGCACCGGCGTACGACGGGTCGTGAACGCCCAGACCCGGTCGGCCAGCTCGCGGCTGAGCCGCAGGCAGCCGTGCGACTGCGACAGGTCGGTGCCGAGGATCCAGTAGGGGTGGATCTGGCGGCCGGTCGACTTGTAGAGCGGGATCCGGTGGAAGCCGATGCCGCACGGCGCGAAGCGCACGAAGTCGTCGAGCCACAGCCGGCCGCTGTAGTCCTGGTTGCGGCGGATCCGGCCCGCGCGGCCGCAGTAGGAGCCGGTGGCGTGCGAGCCGCGGTGGAGCACCCGGGTGTTGTCGACCATGCCGCCCTGGGCGACGACGGCACCCTGCGGGCCGACGAGCCACACCCAGTTCTGCTGCTGCGAGACCACGATCCGGCGCCCGGACCCGGAGCCCTTCGGCACCGGTCGCTCGTCGCAGCGCGGTGCGTCCTCGTCGTTCAGGCGGATCCGGGTACGCCGGTCGAGCCTGCCGCTCTGCCGGATCCCGACCCTGGACTGGAACCTGATGGTCGCCGCGCGGGTGTGCTGGTCCACGGTGCCGTCGGCCCGGCCTGCGTCGCAGCCGAGCACGTTGAGCCGGTGCTGGGCCTTCGTGACCGACGTCGGCTCGGTCCCGTGGGCGGACGACGTCGGCGCGAGGGCGGCAGCGGCCACCACGCCGATGATGACGGTCCTCAGTGCGTGCACCGATCCATCCTCCCCTACGGTGTCCCCAACCAGGGTTTCGGGCTGAGGGAGGTGCCGGAGATGCAGGGTGCGTCCGAGAGCCCCGATCCGTGGCTCCTCACGTTGCAGCACTCGCCGATCGGGATGGCGATGGTCGGCCTCGACGGCCGGCTGCTGATGGTCAACCCGGCGATGTCGGAGATGCTCGGCTACGACGTCGAGCAGCTGACCCAGCGCGGCTTCCAGGAGCTCACGCACCCGGACGACCTGGACGCCGACCTGGCGCTCTTCGAGCAGACCCTCGCAGGCGACATCGACTCCTACCGGCTGCGCAAGCGCTACCTCCACGCCGACGGCCACGTCGTGTGGGGGGACCTGTCCGTCGCGCTGGTCCGCGGACCCGAGGGCGACCCGCTGCACTTCATCTCCCAGGTCCTCGACATCACGGCCGCCGAGCGCGAGCGCCAGTCGCTCGAGGCCATCTTCGAGACCGTGACCGTCGGCCTGCTGCTCATCGGCCCGGACGGCCGCTACGAGCGGATGAACTGCCGGCACCAGGAGACGATGCAGCTGCCGTTCCCCGACGGCCACGAGGGCGAGGCCGGCCAGCTCGGCCACGTCTTCCACCTCGACGGCCACCGCCGCATGGAGCGGGAGGACATGCCGTCGTACCGCGCCACCGCGGGCGAGGAGTTCGACGACTACACCTACTGGGTGGGTGACGACCCGGCGACCCGGCGGGCGTTCTCGACCTCGGCGCGCCAGGTGCGCGGGCCCTCCGGCGAGCCGCTCGGCGCGGCGCTCGCCTACCAGGACATCACCGACCTGATGCGCGCGATGAAGGTCAAGGACGAGTTCGTGTCGTCGGTGTCGCACGAGCTGCGGACGCCCCTCACGTCGGTCCTCGGCTACCTCGAGCTGCTCCACGACAACGGCACCCTCGCCGACGACGCGCGCGCCCAGGTCCAGGTCGTGCGCCGCAACGCCCTGCGGCTCCAGGCGCTCGTCTCCGACCTGCTCCAGGTCGGCCAGGTGCAGGAGGGCAGACTCCGGCTCCAGTACGCCGAGGCCGACCTGACCGCCGTCGTGCAGGACGCCGCCGAGGCCTCGCGGTCCCTCGCGTCCCGGCACGGCGTCGAGATCGGCGTCGAGGCACCGGACCGGGTGGTCGCCCGGGTCGACGAGCAGCGCGTGCGTCAGGTGCTCGACAACCTGCTGTCCAACGCGGTCAAGTACACCGGCACCGAGGGCGAGGTCTCGGTCGTGCTCCGCGAGGAGCCGGACTCGGTCGTGATCGAGGTGAGCGACACGGGCATCGGGATCCCCGCCGACGAGGTCGACCAGGTCTTCGGGCGGTTCTTCCGCGGCAGCGGCGCGCTCGAGCAGCACATCCCCGGCACCGGCCTCGGGCTCGACATCGTCAGCTCGATCGTGGCCGCCCACGGCGGTGAGCTCTCGCTGGAGAGCGAGGTCGGGCGCGGGAGCACGTTCCGGGTCTGCCTCCCGCGGGGTCCGGCCTGACCACTCGGCGTTCTTCCATGCGTGCGACAGCCGGTGAGCCTTCTCACCCAGCGGCGCGGAATCGTGACGCGGCTCTGGCGGCTGGGACGGAGGACACCGTTCCCGACCCGCGAGGAGCTCTCCGCATGGCCGACCTGTCCGACACCCTGACCGCCGGAGCCTGGACGCTGCCCAACCGCATCGTCATGGCTCCGCTCACCCGCAACCGGTCGCGCGGCACCGTGCCCGGAGACCTCGCGGTCGAGTACTACGCCCAGCGCGCCTCCGCCGGCCTGATCATCACCGAGGGCAGCCAGCCGAGCGCACGCGGCCAGGGCTACCTGGACACGCCCGGATTCCACTCGCCCGAGCAGCTCGCCGGGTGGCGCCGGGTGGCCGACGCGGTGCACGCCAACGGCGGTCGCATCGTCGCCCAGCTCATGCACGCCGGACGGATCTCCCACCCCGACAACACCGGTGGCCAGGAGATCATCGCGCCGAGCGCGCTCGCCGCCCCCGGCAAGATGGTGACGCCCAGCGGCCAGCAGGACTTCCCGACGCCCCGGGCGATCGAGACCGACGAGATCGCCGCCGTGGTCGAGGAGTACGTCGTGGCCGCCCGCAACGCCGTCGAGGCCGGCCTGGACGGCGTCGAGGTGCACGGGGCCAACGGCTACCTGATCCACCAGTTCCTCGCGCCGGGCTCCAACCAGCGCACCGACCAGTACGGCGGATCTCCCGAGAACCGCGCCCGCTTCGCGGTCGAGGTGACCCGCGCGGTCGCCGAGGCCGTCGGCGCCGACCGGGTCGGACTGCGGATCTCGCCGGCCCACAACATCCAGGGTGCGACCGAGGACGACCCGGCCGACGTGGAGGCGACGTACGCCGCCTTCATCGAGGGGATCGCGGACCTGGGTCTCGCCTACCTCAGCGTCCTCGCCCAGCCGCGTCTCGACCTGGTGCAGCGGCTCCGCAAGGACTTCGGGGGCGTGCTGATCGCCAACGACGGCTTCGGGGTCGTGACCACCCGCGCGATGGCGCAGGCGCTGCTCGACGAGGACGTCGCGGACGCCGTCGCCATCGGCAGGCTCTTCCTCGCCAACCCGGACCTGCCGAAGCGCTGGGAGACCGGCGCCGAGCTCAACGAGCCGAACCCCGACACCTTCTACGGCGGCGGCGCCGAGGGCTACACGGACTACCCCTTCATGGACGACTGATCCTGGACGACTGAGCCGGAGACGACAAAGCGGGCACCGGGAGTGGTCCCGGTGCCCGCCTCGTGTCGGCCGTCAGTGGAACTGGCCGAGGCCCTCGCGCTCGAGGAGCATCGTCAGGCCGCCGTTCCAGAACGAGAAGCCGGCGCCGGTGATCATCGCCAGGTCCAGGTCCTCGGCCGCGACGACGACGCCCTCGTCGAGCATCCGGCGGGCCTCGTCGGCCAGACCGGTGAGCACGCGGGTGCGCACCTCGGCGGGCTCGAGCACCACGGGGTCGGACGGCGTCTCCAGGAGCGCCTCGACCTCGGGGTCGATGCTGCCGTCGGCGCCGTAGTACGACGTCTTCCGCGCCGCCACCACGCGCTCCAGCGCGGGGGAGACGTAGAAGCGGTCGGGGAACGCCCCGTGCAGCGTCTCGTTGTTGTGCAACGCGATCGCCGGACCCACGAGCGAGAGCAGCATGAACGGCGGCATCGGGGCCACGCCCGCGAACGCCGAGTCGGCCACCGGCACCGGGGTGCCCTCGTCGACGATCCGGCCGACCTCGCCCATGAAGCGGCCGAGCAGCCGGTTGACGATGAAGGACGGGCTGTCGTTGACCAGGATGGTGGTCTTCTTCAGCGCCTTGCCGGTGCCGAACGCCGTCGCCAGCGTCGCGTCGTCGGTCCGCTCGCCCTTGACGATCTCGAGCAGCGGCATCACCGCGACCGGGTTGAAGAAGTGGAAGCCCACGACCCGCTCCGGGTGCTCGAGGTCGGCCGCCATCTCGGTGATCGACAGCGACGACGTGTTCGTCGCGAGGACGCACTCGGCGGAGACGACCTTCTCGACGTCGGCGAAGACCGACTTCTTGACCGACATCTCCTCGAAGACGGCCTCGATCACGAAGTCCGCGTCGCCGAAGACCTCGGCCTTGTCGATCGCCCCGCTGACCAGCGCCTTGTGGCGGTTGGCCTTGTCGTGGTTGATGCGGCCCTTCGCGAGCAGCTTGTCGATCTCGGCGTGCACGTAGCCCACGCCCTTGTCGACCCGCTCCTGGTCGAGGTCGGTCAGCACGACCGGCACCTCGAGGCGGCGTACGAAGAGCAGCGCCAGCTGCGAGGCCATCAGACCGGCGCCGACGATGCCGACCTTCGTGACGGGCCGCGCCAGCGACCGGTCCGGCGCGCCGGCGGGACGCTTGGCCCGCTTCTGCACCAGGTCGAAGGCGTAGAGCGACGCGATCAGCTCCGGGGTGTGCGACATCGCCTCGAGGGCGTCGTCCTCACGTGCGAAGCCGGCGTCGCGGTCGCCGTCGCGGGCGGCGTCGATCAGCTCGACGGCCTTCAGGGCGGCCGGGCTGGCGCCACCGGTCCGGGCCGCCACGACGCCGCGGGCGCGCTCGACCGCCGCGTCCCACGCCGCACCCCGGTCGACCTCCGCGCGCTCGACGACGATCTCGCCGCGCAGCACCGCGTCGGCCCAGAGCAACGACTGCTCCAGGTAGTCAGCACCGGAGAAGACCGCGTCGGCCAGGCCGAGCTCGTACGCCGCGGCGCCGCCGAGCGTCTTGCCGTTGTTGAGCGGGTTCTCGAGCAAGACCGTCACCGCCGCATCGGCGCCGAGCAGGTTGGGCACCAGGAACGCGCCGCCCCAGCCGGGCACCAGGCCGAGCATGACCTCGGGGAGGCCGAGCGCCGGGGCGCTGTCCATCACGGTGCGGTAGGTGCAGTGCAGCGCGACCTCGAGGCCACCGCCGAGGGCGAGGCCGTTGATGAAGCCGAAGGACGGCTTGCCGCCCTCGCCGAGCTTGCGGAAGACCGCGTGCCCGAGCTCGGCCACCACGCGTACGGCGTCGGGCCCGCCGCCCTGGATGGAGGTGAGGTCGGCGCCGGCGGCCAGGATGAACGGCTTGCCGGTGACGCCGACGGCGGTGATCGCGTCGTCCGCCAGCGCGGCATCGATCGCCTCGTTGAGGGCGAGCAGCGAGCGCGGGCCGAACGTGTTCGGCTTGGTGTGGTCCTCGCCGTTGTCGAGGGTGATCAGGCCGAGGACGGCGCCGCTGGGCAGGGTCACCTTCCGCAGGTGGGCGGCGGTGACGCGCTCGGCGTCGGAGGAGATCTCCTGGGCGCGGGTCAGCAGGTTCTCGATCGCCATCTCAGGCCACCTCTCCAGTCCAGTGCGGGTTCTCCCAGATGACCGTGCCGCCCATGCCGATGCCGATGCACATGGTCGTCAGGCCGTAGCGGACCTCCGGCCGCTCCTCGAACTGCCGCGCCAGCTGGGTCATCAGGCGTACGCCGGAGGACGCGAGGGGGTGACCCATCGCGATCGCGCCGCCGTAGGGGTTCACGCGTGCGTCGTCGTCGGCGATGCCGAAGTGCTCGAGGAACGCGAGCACCTGGACGGCGAACGCCTCGTTGACCTCGAACGCCTCGATGTCGTCGATGGTGAGACCGGCCTGCTTGAGGGCCTTCTCGGTCGACGGGATCGGGCCGGCGCCCATCACCTCGGGCTCGACGCCCACGAAGGAGTAGGCGACCAGGCGCATCCGGACCGGCAGGCCCAGCTCGCGGGCGGTCTCCTCGTCGGCGAGCAGAGCCGCGGTGGCACCGTCGTTGATGCCGGCGGCGTTGCCGGCGGTCACCTTGCCGTGGGCGCGGAACGGCGTCTTCAGGCCGGCCAGCGTCTCCATGGTCGTGCCCGGGCGCATCGGCTCGTCGGTCGAGGCCAGGCCCCAGCCGAGCTCTGCCGACTTCGTCGCGACCGGCACCAGGTCGGGCTGGATCTTGCCGGCGTCGTACGCCGCGGCCGTCTTCTCCTGCGAGCGCACGGCGTAGGCGTCGACGCGCTCCTTGGTGATCGAGGGGTAGCGGTCGTGCAGGTTCTCGGCCGTCTTGCCCATCACGAGCGCGTCCGGGTTGACGATCCGCTCGGAGAGGATCCGCGGGTTGGGGTCGACGCCCTCACCCATGGGGTGGCGGCCCATGTGCTCGACGCCGCCGGCGATGGCGACGTCGTACGCACCGAAGGCGATGCCGGAGGCGGTGGTGGTCACGGCGGTCATCGCGCCGGCGCACATCCGGTCGATCGCGAAGCCGGGCACGCTCTGCGGCAGGCCCGCGAGCAGCGCGGCGGTGCGGCCGATGGTCAGGCCCTGGTCGCCGATCTGCGTCGTGGCGGCCACGGCCACCTCGTCGACGCGCTCGGGCGGCAGCGACGGGTTGCGGCGCAGGAGCTCGCGGATGCACTTGATGACGAGGTCGTCGGCGCGGGTCTCGGCGTACTGGCCGTTGGCCTTGCCGACGCCGAACGGGGTGCGCACGCCGTCGACGAAGACGACCTCTCGCAGCTGTCGGGACACAGTTCTCCTCGGGGTGAGAGTCTCGGTGCGGCAACGTTACCCCACGGTAACAACCGCGCATCCGCGGCCTTGAAGATGATCCATCTGTGCTATCTCCTGCGCTCGGATGCGCGCCTAGATTCGAGGAGCCCGACGCAGGATCGGGCGCGGCCGAGATCTTGGGGGAGCGTCCGATGAACCTTCGAACCCTGCTCGTCACCGTGGTGGCCGTCGGTATCGCCGCGGCGACCACCGCCGTTGGCGTCAGCCCGGCTCAGGCCACGTCGACCTGGACCAGCGTGGCCGGCACCGGGGTCGGGTCGATCCCGGACGGCGACGTCCTGTGCACGACGTTCGCGGGCCCGCTGGTGGTCTCCTTCTCGGTGACGGGGATGCCGGTCGCGCCTCTCTCCGGCGTCCGCATCTCTGGCCTGCAGATGACGCACCCCTGGGTCGGCGACCTCGACGTCGAGCTCTTCGCGCCCAATGCCAGCGGAGCCACCGTCTTCTCCCGGGTCGGTTCGACCGCAGCCGCGCCGGCCGGCGACAGCAGCAACCTCGGGGGCACCTACTCGTTCTCGGATGAATCGACGCCCAACAACCTGTGGTCGGAGGCTGCCGGTCTGGGAACGGCCGATGTGATCCCGTCCGGCCGCTATGCCGCCACGACCCCGGGCGCTCCTGACCTCACCAACGGCGGCCAGCAAACGTCGCTCACGCAAGCGTTCTCGTCGGTGGCGGACCCCAACGGCACCTGGACCCTCGAGTTCGCTGATCACTGCGGTGGTGACACCGGATCGGTCACTGCGGTGACGCTCCAGCTCCAGTCATCGGCCGGGCTCGGACCCTGCACGGGCTTCGCGATGGAGCTGAACTCGGCCCAGATCGCGGCTGACTCCGCCGCGAGCGCGTTGACGACCAGCCGAGACGCAGCCGCCACGGCGGCAGAGACCCTGGGCGCTGCGAAGGCGACCGCGTCGGCCACCGCCGAAGCGGGGACCCGCGCGCAGGCGGCGTCGACCGCGGCACAGGGTGCAGTCGCCTCGGCGACCGGCGCCGTGACGAAAGCGGCCACGGCCCTGAAGAAGGCCAAGAAGTCGCATCGCAAGGCCGCGATCGCCCGGGCCGCCAAGGCGCTGAAGGCCGCCACCATCAGGCTCTCGACGGCGAAGAAGACGGCCGCTGCCACGTCAACGACGCTCTCGACCGCCCAGGCCACCGCGGCCACGGCGGCGCAGGACCAGGTGACGGCCCAGGGGGCGCGTGATGCCGCGGTGACGGTGGTCACGAGTCGGCAAGCGACCCTCGCCGCCGCGCAGGACACCCTGGCAGAGAAGAAGAAGGCCTACGCCTTCTGCCTCGACGCGTGACCTCCCTCGCACGCCACTGAGCCGCGGAATGGGCGACGGGACCACTACGGTTGTGCCCACGGACCGACGGGAGGTCGGGCCGCCGCAACGAGGAGGTTCCGTGGGCAAGCGTGAGCGCTTGGTGCACATCGTCGACGAGGTGCAGGAGCTGGAGGCCGTCCGTGACGCGGGCGGTGACCTCACGATGGTCCTCGTGCTCGACGGCTTCCTGGACGCCGGCAGCGCCGCGGCCCGCGCGGCCCAGCACCTCACCGACCTGTCGGACGGCCCCGTGGTCGCGACGTTCGACGTCGACCAGTTCCACGACTACCGCGCGCGCCGCCCCTCGATGACCTTCGTCCGCGACCACTATGCGGCGTACGACGCGCCCCGGCTGCTGGTCCGGCTGCTCCACGACGCCGGCGGCACGCCGTACCTGATGCTCCAGGGGCCGGAGCCCGACAACCGGTGGGAGGCGTTCTGCGGCGCGGTGCGCGAGGTCGTGGAGACCCTGGGCGTCACCCGGGTCATCGGCATCGGCTCGGTCCCGATGGCGGTGCCGCACACGCGGCCGATCGCGCTCACCCCGCACGCCAACGACCCGGCGCTGCTGACGGGCACCAGCCCGTGGCGCGGCGAGCTGCGCATCCCGAGCAGCGCCCAGGCCCTGCTGGAGATCCGGCTGGGGGAGTGGGGCCACGAGGCGATGGGCTTCGTCGCGCACGTCCCGCACTACCTCGCGCAGATGGACTACCCGCTGGCCGCCGCCGTGCTCCTCGAGCAGGTGGAGATCGCCGGCCGGCTCACGATCGACCTGTCCGGCCTGCGCGCCGAGGCCGAGGACACGGAGGCCGAGATCGCGACCTACCTGACCGCCAACCAGGAGGTCGCCGACGTGGTGGCCGCCCTCGAGCGCCAGTACGACGCGTTCGAGCGCGCCGAGGAGGACGGGGCCAGCCTGCTGGCGCCCGACCAGCCGCTGCCGACCGGCGAGGAGATCGGCCGTCAGTTCGAGCAGTTCCTGGCGGGGCTCGACGGACCCGAGGAGCCCGGACCCTCCGACCAGGAGCGTGGCTGAGGTGCCCCGCGACGCCGACGAGCTGCTGACGCTGCTCGACCTCGAGCGCATCGACGACGACCTCTTCCGCGGCGCCCAGATGCCGACGAGCCGGCCGATGGTCTTCGGCGGCCAGGTCGCCGCGCAGTCGCTGGTGGCCGCCTCGCGCACCGTCCCGGACGAGTACGTCGCCCACTCCCTGCACTCCTACTTCCTCCAGCCGGGCGACCCGAGCACGCCGACGATCTACGACGTCGAGAACCTCCGCGACGGCCGCTCCTTCGTCACCCGCCGGGTGATCGCCCAGCAGCACGGCCGGCCGATCTACGCGCAGACCGTGAACTTCCAGAAGGACGAGGCGGGCTACGAGCACGAGGAGTCGATGCCCGACGTACCCGGGCCCGACGACCCGTCGGTGCGGCCCGTGAGCCGCAAGGCGCAGGAGGAGCTGCACGCCGACCAGTGGAACGTCGCCGACATCCGGTTCGTCGGGTCGTCGGCCTCCGGGCTGGACGACGACCCGCTCCACCCCGGACGGCAGCGGGTCTGGCTGCGGGTCTCGTCCCCGCTGCCCGACGACCAGTTCTTCCACCGGGCCGCCTTCACCTACCTCTCCGACATGACGCTGATCGGTGCCGCGATGGCCCCGCACGGCATCAGCTTCGGCCGCGGCGACGCCTTCGTGGCCTCCCTCGACCACGCGGTCTGGTTCCACCGGCCGTTCCGGGCCGACGAGTGGTGGCTCTACGACCAGGTCTCGCCGTCGGCCTCCGGCGGCCGCGGCCTGGTGCTCGCGCGGGTCTTCACCCAGAGCGGGGAGCTGGTGGCGTCGGTGGCCCAGGAGGCCGTGCTGCGACCCCGGAAGGCGGCTCGATGAACCCGACCGAGGAGCTCGTCGACCTGCTCGACCTGGAGCGGCTCGACGGTGACCTGTTCCGCGGCAAGCAGCCCGAGTCCGCCCGCGCCCGCGTGTACGGCGGGCAGGTCGCCGCGCAGGCGCTGATGGCCGGCATCCGCACCGTGCCGACCGACTTCGCCGTGCACTCGCTGCACTCCTACTTCCTGCTCGGCGGCGACTACTCGGTGCCGATCGTCTACGACGTGGAGCGGATCCGCGACGGCCGGTCGTTCATGACCCGTCGCGTCGTGGCCCGCCAGCACGGCCGGCCGATCTACTACCAGACGCTGAACTTCCAGCTGCCCGAGGAGGGCTACGAGCACCAGGACGCGATGCCCGAGGTCGGCGCGCCCGAGACGGGCTTCGACCTGGTCGACGTGATGCGTCGCGGCGGCAACGCCGAGGCCGACGCGCTGGGCAAGGAGTGGGGTGCCCTCGACGTCCGCTGGCTCGGCAACACCCGCTTCGGCCTCGAGCCCGACGACGGGCACGTGTCCCAGGCTCGGATGTGGATCCGGCTGCGCGAGGGGCTGCCGGACGACCCGGCCATCCACGCCGCCGCGTTCACCTACGCCAGCGACGTGAGCCTGCTCGGCTCCACGCTGTCGGTGCACGACGTGAACCCGTCCAAGACCCAGATGGCCTCCCTCGACCACACCCTGTGGTTCCACCGGCCGTTCCGGGCCGACGAGTGGTGGCTCTACGACCAGTGGTCGCCCTCGGCCCAGGGCGCCCGCGGCCTGGCCTTCGGACGGATCTTCACCGCCGACGGCACGCTCGTCGTCACCGCCGCCCAGGAGGGCCTGATCCGGCCGCGCCGCCCCGGCTCGGAAGGCCCCGGCGCCAAGGAGTGAACCAGCCGCACCAGCTGACTCGGGACGACGCGCGCCGGATCGCGGTGCGCGCCCAGCTGCTGGCGGCGGCGCGACCCACGGACCTCTTCGACGTGGTGCGCCACCTCACCGTGCTGCAGGCCGAGCCGACCAGCGCCATCGCGCCGAGCGCCGACCTGGTGCTGTGGAGTCGCCTCGGCCCGTCGTACGACCCTGCCTCGCTGCGCGACGCGCTCGACGAGCAGCGGCTGATCGAGCACCAGGGCTTCATCCGGCCGGCGGAGGACATGGCGCTCTTCCGTGCCGAGATGGCGCAGTGGCCGGGCAGCGGTGAGCTCACGGACTGGCAGGTCGCGCGGGCGGAGTGGGTCGAGGCCAACGACGGCTGCCGGCGCGACCTGCTCGAGCGGCTCCGCGGCGACGGGCCGCTGCCCGCGAGCGAGCTGCCCGACAGCTGCGAGGTGCCGTGGCAGTCGTCGGGGTGGAACAACGACCGCAACGTCCGGATGCTGCTCCAGCTGATGGTCGCCCGGGGCGAGGTCGCCAGCGCCGGGCGCCGCGGGCGCGAGCAGCTGTGGGACCTCGCCGAGCGGATCTACCCCGACGACCCGGTGCCGGACGCCGAGGACGCGCGCCGGATCCGCGACGCGCGCCGGCTGACGGCGCTCGGGATCGCCCGCGCCAAGGCCGCCTCGTCGCCGGGGGAGCAGCACGACGTGGGCGAGGCCGGCGAGGCCGCCGTGATCGACGGGGTGCGCGGCAGCTGGCGCGTGGACCCGGCGTACCTCGACGACGCCCCGGGGCCGGGCCGGGCGGCGCTGCTCTCGCCGTTCGACCGCCTCGTGCAGGACCGCAAGCGGCTGACCGAGGTCTTCGAGTTCGACTACCTGCTCGAGATGTACAAGCCGGCGGCGCAGCGCCGCTGGGGCTACTACGCGCTCCCCGTCCTGTACGGCGACCGCCTGGTCGGCAAGCTCGACGCGACCGCCGACCGGGCCGAGGGGGCGCTGGTCGTCACCGCCGTCCACCAGGACGAGCCCTTCGCGCCGGAGGTCGCCGAGGCGGTCGACGCCGAGATCGCGTCGCTCGCCGAGTGGCTCGGTCTGGAACTGGTCTAGTCAAAAGGTGGACTACCGGCGATTCCTGCCGATGGTGATCACATGAGCCGGGAGATGGAGCAGGACGCGACGGGGCACCTGAGTGCCCAGGAGCTGGCGCTGGAGTCGGTGCCGATGGTCGAGTGGATCGTCGGCCAGGTCGTGGCGCGGGTGCCGCGCTCGGTCCAGCGCGACGACCTCCAGTCCGCCGGCCTGGTCGCGCTGACCGAGGCCGCCGAGGCCTACGAGCCCGAGGTCGACGGCGCGTTCGAGGTGTACGCCGCCGCCCGGATCCGCAGTGCCCTGCTCGACGTCGTCATCGCGTCGCAGACCGAGGCCCCGGTCGACCGGATGCCGGTCGACCCGACGGTGCCGGCCGAGCCGGCCGACGTCGAGGACCGGATGGTCACCCTGCGCGAGGCCGTCGGCGAGCTCTCCGAGCGGCACCGTCAGGTGGTCGGCCGCTACTTCCTCGACGAGGCGCCCGTCTCCGGCATCGCCGACGAGCTCGGGATGGCGGAGGCGCAGGTCGTGCAGCTGCGCACCGAGGCCCTGATGCTGCTCCGCGACGCCCTGGCCGCGTGCACCGACGAGGCCGCCGAGCCCGTGCAGCGCGACGCCGCCCGCCGGGCGATGTACGCCGCCCTCGCGAGCCGGCGCAACCTCGTGCAGGCCAGCTCGATGCCGGACACCCGGCAGCTGCGCCTCGAGGCCTGAGCCTCCCTACAGGTCGAAGACCAGCAGCGTGCTGCTCGCGGTCGCGACCAGCGCGCCCGAGCCGTCGGTGACCGTGGCCTCGGTGAAGCCCACGCGCGACCCGGCCTTGACGACCGTGCCGGTGGCGGTGAGCAGGCCGCTCCCGGCGCGCACCGCCTTGAGGTAGCTCACCTTGATCTCGACCGACGTGTAGCCCTTGCCCTGCGGCAGCGTCGTGTGCAGCGCGCACCCGGCCGCAGAGTCCAGCAGCGTGCAGACGAGACCGCCGTGCACGGCGCCGATCGGGTTGTAGACCGACTCGTCCGGCGTACAGGTGAAGACGGCCCGGCCGAGCTCGGCCTCCACCAGCTCGAACTGCATCGTCGCCGCGATCGGCGGCGCCGGCAGCTCGCCCTTCATCACGGCCTGCATGTAGTCGAGGCCGGGCATCGAGAGCCCCTGGAGGGTGCCCGGACCCGGGTCCTCCCAGGTCACGGTGCGGGTGCGGATCATGCGATGAACCTCCGGTAGCGCTTCAGTCGGCGGGGATCGTCGGCGGCGACGACGTGCTTGTCGCCCCAGGCAAGGAGAGCATCGAGCACCGACAGCAGGTCCTGGCCGGACTCCGTGAGGTGGTAGTCGAACCGCTCGGGCCGCTGCTGGTACGCCGTACGCCCGATCACGCCGGCGGCCTCCAGCGCCTTGAGCCGGGCCGCGATCCGGTCGCGCGGGGCGCCGGTGCCACGGACGATGTCGCCGAACCGGGTGCTGCCCATCGCGATCTCGCGGACGACCAGGAGGGCCCACCGCTCGCCGACCAGCTCGAGCGACGCGGCGATCGGGCAGGGCCGGCCGGGGAGCTCGGCTAGTGCGACGGTGCTCATGGGTGTAGCGTCCCGCGAGTGAGTTTGGAAGTCAAACCAACTGTCGCTGTCCGCTCGCTGGCCCCGATCGCGCTGGGCACCGCGCTGGTGCTGGTCACCTACGTGACCCCGATGGCGACGATCCCGCGCACCGCGGCCGACCTCGGCGCCGGCCCGGTCGCGCGGGCCTGGATCCTCAGCTCGATGTCGGTCGGCCTGGCGGCGGCGCTGCTCGCTGCGGGCGTGCTCGGCGACGCCTACGGCCGCCGCCGGGTGTACGCCGCCGGGCTCGGCGCCATCGGTCTGGGCGCGCTGGTGTGCGCCGTCGCCCAGGAGCCGGTGCTCTTCGTGGCCGCCCGGGTGGTCGAGGGCGTCGGGGGAGCGGCGGTGCTGGCCTGCGGCCTGGCCGTGCTCGCCCACGACTTCGCGCCCGGCCCCGCCCGCGTGCACGCCACCTCGATCTGGGGCGCCAGCGTCGGGCTGGGCATCACCGCCGGTGCTGTCCTCTCCGCAGCCCTCGACGTCGGGTCCGGCTGGCGGGAGACGTACGCCGTGGTCGGGCTGGTCGCCCTGGTCCTGCTCTGGCCGAGCCTGGCCCGGATCGGGGAGTCGTCGGCGGCGCAGCCGCGCCGGATCGACGTACCCGGCCTGGTGCTGCTGGTCGCGGCGATGACGCTGCTCGTCTCGGCCCTGACCCAGGGACGCAACGGCGTCGACGGGCCGACGGTCGTGCTGGCCGTCCTGGCCCTGCTCGCGGCCGTCGGCTTCGGCGTCGTCGAGCGCCGGGTGGCGCAACCGCTGGTCGAGCCCGACCTGCTGCGCGCGCCTCGGTTCCGCGCCGCCACGCTGGGCTCGCTCACCCTCGGGCTGGGGATCATCGGCATGTCGTCGTTCGTCCCGACCGTCGCCCAGCTCGGGCTCGGTGCCAGCCTGTGGACCGCGAGCCTGCTGGTCGCGGCGTGGTCGGGCACGAGCGTGGTCACGTCGTACCTCATCCGCCACCTGCGCCGCCCCCTCGAGGGGCCGCGCCCGATCGCGGCGCTGCTGGTCGTGGTCGCGATCGGCCAGCTGACGGGTTACGGCCTCGACGCCGGGTCGAACGTGTGGCGGCTCGCCGTCCCGATGTTCGTCGCGGGCCTCGCGACCGGTGTCCTCAATGCGCTCCTCGGCCGGGAGGCGGTGGCGAGCGTGCCGCCGGACCGGGCGGCGATGGGCAGCGGAGCCAACAACACCGCCCGCTACCTCGGCGCCGCGTGCGGCATCACGCTCTTCGTCGTGGTCGCGACCCACGCGGGCGCCGACCTGCTCGCCGGCTGGAACGTCGCCGTCCTCGTGGCGGCCGCACTGAGCCTGCTGGGCGCGGCGGTCATCGCTGCCACCGGACGGGCCGAGGCATAGTGGAGGCGTGAGCGACTACAACGCAGCCATCATCGAGGAGTTCCGCGCCAACCACGGCAAGGTCGGGGGCAACTTCGAGGGTGCACCGCTCCTCCTGCTCCACTCGACCGGCGCCAAGAGTGGCCAGGAGCGGGTCAGCCCGATGATGTACCTGCGCGACGGCGACCGCTATCTGGTCTTCGCCTCCAAGGCCGGCGCACCGGACAACCCGGACTGGTACCACAACCTCAAGGCCAACCCCGACGCCATGATCGAGGTCGGCGACGACACCGTCGCCGTACGCGCCGAGGAGCTGCCCCGCGCCGAGCGCGACGAGAAGTACGCCGAGCAGGCCGCGCTCTTCCCCGGCTTCGCCGACTACGAGAAGAAGACCGACCGGGTCATCCCGGTCCTCGCCCTCACGCCTCGCTGAGGTCGCCGGATGAGGGCACTCTCATCCGGGGCTCATCACCACCACATGACGCGAGGTGAGGCTCGGGGCATGAAGACCATCGCAGCCACCACCGCCCTGATCGCCGCCGTCCCGCTCGCCCTCCTGGGCGCGGGCCCTGCCCACGCCGGCCACGACCGCGAGGTGATCCGTCACGGGTCGTGCTCCGCGAGCACCGACTGGAAGATCAAGGCCAAGGCGGACGACGGCCGCCTCGAGGTCGAGTCCGAGATCGACAGCAACCGCGCCGGCCAGACCTGGCACTGGGTCCTGCGGCACGACGGCGACCTCGTCGACCGAGGCCGCTCCACGACCGTCGGCCGCAGTGGGTCGTTCGAGGTGGAGCGCAAGGCCCGCAACTCCGCCGGCGCCGACGCGTTCGTCTTCCGTGCGGTCAACCGCGTCTCCGGCGAGACCTGCGTGGCGCGCGTCAGGTACTGACGGTCCGGCCCGCCAGGTGCGGCGCGCCGCTCTTCGGGTTGCTCAGCGAGAACGCGTAGCCATCGTCCGTCGGTCGCGACCCGAAGGCGACCGACCCCGGCAGCAGGATCGGCTTCTTGAAGGCGACGTCGACGCGTACCCGGTCGGGCAGGCGGTTCTCGAGGGCGCCGACGCAGCGGGCCATCGACCACATGCCGTGCGCGATCTGGCGGGGGAAGCCGAACGCCTTGGCGGTCAGGCCGTAGAGGTGGATCGGGTTGCGGTCGCCGGAGATGCCGGCGTACGACCGCCCCAGGTCGCCGGGGAGCTTCCAGACCGTGCCGGTCGGCGGTGCCTCGGGGTACGCCGCGCCGCGGGGCGCGTCGTCGGAACCGGCGCCGCGGCGCAGGAACGTCGACGTCTCCTCCCACACCAGCTCACCGGCCGAGTGGACGGTGGTGAGCATGTCGAAGACCTGGCCCTTGGCGTGCGGGCGCAGGTCGGCGGGCCGGGCGGTGACCTGGAGCTGCTCGGTCAGCGCGATCGGGCGGTGCTGGGTGATCGAGTTCTCGAGGTGCACGGTGCCGATCGCGGGGAACGGGAACGACCCGTCGGCCATGATCTCGAGGTGCAGCCCGCAGGCCAGCAGGTGCGGGTAGGGCAGCGGCAGCACGTCCTTGCGCGGGAAGCCGCACAGTGCGGCGTACGACGCGACGTGCTTCGCGTCGAGCGGGACGTCGTGCCGCACCAGCGACAGGTCGGGCAGCTCGCTGGACGGCCGGATCTTCGGCAGCGCCGCCTTGACCAGGACGGGGATCATCAGGCGCCCAGCATCATCTGGCCGCAGACGCGGACCACGTTGCCGTTGACCGCGGTGGAGCCGGGACTGGCGTACCAGGCGATCGTCTCGGCGACGTCGACCGGCAGTCCGCCCTGCGCGAGCGCGTTGAGCCGCTGGCCGACCTCGCGGGTCGCGAACGGCACCGCCGCGGTCATCTGCGTGATGATGAAGCCGGGAGCGACGGCGTTGATGGTGATGCCGTCCTTCAGCTCGTCGGCGAGCGAGTCGACGAGCCCGATGACGCCGGCCTTGGAGGCCGTGTAGTTGGTCTGGCCGACGTTGCCGGCGATGCCCGCGATCGAGGCGACGCCGATGATCGAGCCACCCTTGTTGACGACGCCCTGGTCGAGGAGCTCGCGCGTGATGCGTTCGGGCGCGGTGAGGTTGACGGCGACGACCTGCTCGAACCGGTCGCCCTTCTCGTTGGGGGCCATGTTGGCGAGCTTGCGGTCGCGGGTGATGCCGGCGTTGTGCACGACGACGTCCACGCCGCCGTGCTTGGTCTGCAGGTGATGAGCGATCCGCTGCGGGGCGTCCTTGGCGGTGATGTCGAGGACCAGGTGGTCGCCGTCCAGCTCGCGCATCACGCCCTGGAGCTCGCTGGCCGCCTGGGGCACGTCGATGCCGATGACGGTCGCGCCGTCGCGGTGCAGCACCCGGGCGATCTGCTCGCCGATGCCTCGGCTCGCGCCGGTGACCACGGCGACCTTGCCCTCGAGTGGGCGGGTCCAGTCGGCGACCTCGCACGGCTTCGCGGCTCCGTGGGCGCCGATCCGGACGACCTGGCCGGAGACGTACGCCGACTTGGGGGAGAGCAGGAACGCCAGCGTGCTGGCGACCGAGCCCTCGGCGCCGTCCGCGACGTACACGAGCTGCACGGTGCCGCCGCGGCCGATCTCCTTGCCGAGGCTGCGGGTGAAGCCCTCGAGCGCGCGCTGGGCGACCCGCTCGGCGCCGTCGACCAGCTCGGGCGGCGTACCGATGACGACGACCCGCGGGCACCGGTCCAGGCTGCGCAGCAGCGGGGTGAAGAAGTCGCGGAGCGCGACCAGCTGGTCCGAGGACGTCAGGCCGGTCGCGTCGAAGACCAGCCCCTTGTACGTCGTGGCGTCGCCGGGGGTCTCGCCCGCCGGGGTCTCGACGCCGGCGATGCCGAGCGTGTCGAGGATGCCGACCAGCGACTCGGCCAGACGGCCGCGGCCGCCGACGGCGACCGTGCCGTCGACGAGGGGGGCGCCCTCGGCGTACCGCTCGAGCCTCGTGGGCTGCGGGAGGCCGAGCAGCTTGGTGATCTGCTTGCCGATCGTGGACGCGGTGAAGTCCTGGTAGCGGTCGCTCATGGTGCTAGGTAACTCCTCGTGTAACTCGGTGTCCACATTTCGTGATCTGCCCCTCATAGCCTTCTCTCCGGGCGGGCTCCGATCAAGGATGGAGGCATGCAGACCTCTTCCCGCCGCGTCGCCGTGATCGGCGGCAACCGGATCCCGTTCGCGCGCTCCAACACCGTCTACGCCGACGCGTCCAACCAGGACATGCTCACCGCCGCGATCGACGGGCTCGTCGCCCGCTTCGGCCTGGAGGGGGAGCGCGTGGGCGAGGTGGTCGCCGGCGCCGTGCTCAAGCACGCCCGCGACTTCAACCTGGCCCGCGAGGCCGTGCTCGGCTCGCGGCTCGCGCCCGAGACGCCGGCGACCGACATCCAGCAGGCCTGCGGCACCGGCCTGCAGGCCGCGATCCAGGTCGCCAACAAGATCGCGCTCGGCCAGATCGACGTCGGCATCGCCGGCGGCACCGACACCACGTCCGATGCTCCGGTGGCGATCAGCGACCGGCTGCGCAAGAAGCTGATGAAGGTCAACGCCGCCCGCGACACGGTCGGCAAGGTGAAGGCGCTCGGCGCCATCCGCCCCGGCGACATCGGGCTGGAGATCCCGCAGAACGGCGAGCCGCGCACCGGGCTCTCGATGGGCGAGCACGCCGCGCTGACGGCGCTGGAGTGGCAGGTCACCCGCGAGGAGCAGGACGAGCTGGCCGCGCTGTCGCACCAGCACCTGGCGGCGGCGTACGACGCGGGCTTCCTCGACGACCAGATCACCCCCTTCCGCGGGGTCGAGCGCGACCAGAACCTGCGCGCCGACTCGACGGTCGAGAAGCTGGCCAAGCTCAAGCCGGTCTTCGGCCGTGGCGAGGCCGCGACCATGACCGCCGGCAACTCGACGCCGCTCACCGACGGCGCGTCCGTGGTGCTGCTGGCCAGCGACGAGTGGGCCGAGGAGCACGGGCACCCGGCCCTGGCCTACCTCGCCGACTCCGAGACCGCGGCGGTCGACTACGTCCACGGCGGCGAGGGGCTGCTGATGGCGCCGGCGTACGCCGTCCCGCGGATGCTCGCCCGCAACGGTCTGACGCTCCAGGAATTCGACTTCTACGAGATCCACGAGGCGTTCGCCTCGCAGGTGCTCTCGACGCTCAAGGCATGGGAGGACCCGGTCTTCTGCAAGGAGCGCCTCGGCCTCGACGCGCCGCTGGGGGCGATCGACCGCTCGCGGCTCAACGTCAACGGGTCCTCGCTCGCCGCAGGCCACCCGTTCGCCGCCACCGGTGGCCGGATCATCAACGTCGCCGCGAAGCTGCTCGCCGAGAAGGGCTCCGGCCGGGCACTGATCTCCGTCTGCGCCGCCGGCGGTCAGGGCGTGGTGGCGATCCTCGAGCGCTGAACGACTGACGAGAGTTCAGCGCGTGGCGAGCGCCAGCGCGGTGTGCACCATGAAGTCGCACACCTGCTCGGGGGAGATGGTGCCGACCGTGGGGATGCCGGGAGCGGCCTCCTTGACCAGGATGCCGACCCGCGCGAGCTGGAGCGCGCCGAGGCCGCTCGCGTAGAGCGTGTTGGCGAGCAGCACCGGGTCCTCGACCCTGAACACCCCGGACTCGACGCCGGTCTCGAGGACCTGGGTGAGCACTGCCAGGCACCCGGAGATCCCGCGGCCGAGCCGGAAGAGCGCGCTCTCCGACATCTCGTCGAGCAGGTCGGGTCCGGTACGCCGCATGATCGTCTGCGCACAGTCGACGAACGCCGGGTGCGCGACGCCGTACTCGACGAACGCCGTGACCAGCGCGCTCAGCTGCTGCTCCGCGTCGTCGCTCGTGGCGGTCGCGGCGGCGAGGTCGTCGCGGAGCTCGTCGAGGTAGCCGACCAGGGTGAGCGCGAAGAGCTCCTCCTTGCCGGTGAAGTGCCGGTAGACGATCGCCCGGTTGATCCCGACCGCCTTGGCGATGTCCTCGATCTGCGCGTCCCGCACCCCGCGCTTGTCGAAGAGTCCACGGGTCGCCGCGATGATGTCCTTCTCGCGGGCCCGGCGCCGGGCTGCCGCCGCCGTACGCCGGCCGTCGGTCTCGGGAGCACTGGTCATGGGATCAATTTACAACTGTGCAACTGGGAGTTGCACGGGTGTGACGGATTCGCTCGGAGTGGGAGTTTCATCGGTCGGCCGATGAAACTCACGCTGGGACGATGAAACTTCGTCGTCCAGGCATGAGAATCGTCGGCCGGCCGATGAAACTTCAGCGCCGGCCGCGCCAGAGGTACGCCAGCGGACCGAACGGCTGCACGACGAACGACAGCACCCACACCGACTTGCGGCCGCGGACCTCGCTGGCGGGCCGGCGGGCCAGGTCGCGGAGGGCGACCGCGGTCAGCACCACCTCGACCGCGCCGCCGGCGATGATCGCCTTCTGCTGGGCGGGTGTCAGGTCGCTCCACTTCTTCTTCTCGCGGCTCACCTGGCGAGCGTAGCTCCGCCATACTCGACCGGTGACCAACGGCCGCACGCCCGCCCCGTGGCAGCCCAGCGAGGGCTCGCGACTGTTGGGCTACCTGGTGCCGATGGTGATCGCGCTGCCGGTCGTGCTGGTCTGGTTCCCGCTCCTGGCCGGGCTGTCGTGGGAGTCAGGTCTCCTCTTCGACGGCGTGGTTGCCTTCGCGGTCACGGCGATCGCGTGGTGGCTCTACCTCCGGTCGGAGTCTCAGCCCAGGTAGGACCTCACGGTCTCGATCGTGTCGATCTCGCTGACCGGCTTGTCGTCGCGGTAGCGGACGACCCGCGCGAACCGCAGCGCGACGCCGCCGGCGTACCGCGTCGAGCGCTGGACGCCGTCGAAGGCGATCTCGACGACCTGCTCGGGACGGACCTCGACGACGTAGTGCGCGCGGATCTCCGACGGCGACAGCGCGAGGTCGGTGAACCGCTCCGTCTGCCAGGCGAGCATCTCGTCGGTCATGCCCTTGAACGTCTTGCCCAGCATCACCAGCTCGCCGGTCGCCGCGTCGCGCGCGCCGAGGTGGATGTTGGAGAGCCAGCCCTCGCGCCGGCCGGAGCCCCACTCGACGGCGAGGACGACGAGGTCGAGGGTGTGGACGGGCTTCACCTTGACCCAGGACGCACCCCGGCGGCCGGCGTCGTACGGCGCGGTCAGCGACTTCACGACGACGCCCTCGTGGCCGGAGCCGATCGTGTCGGCGAGGAACGCCTCGGCGTCGGGCGCCGAGGCGGTCACCAGCCGCGGCACCCGGTGCTCGGGAGGCACGAGCCGGTCGAGCGCCTCCGCACGCGAGGAGGCCGGCGCGTCGATCAGGTCGACGCCGTCGAGGTGCAGCACGTCGAAGAAGTACGGGGTGACTCTCACCCCCTCGGCCATCGCCGTGCGCGACGCGGTCTCCTGGAAGGGCCGCGGGCGGCCGTCGTCGTCGAGCGCCAGCGCCTCGCCGTCGAGCACGAACGAGGTCGCGGGCAGGGCGAGCGCCACCTCGACCACCTCGGGCAGCCGGCCGGTGATGTCCTCCAGCGAACGGGTGGCCACGAGGACCGAGTCGCCGGAGCGGTGCACCTGGATCCGGATGCCGTCGAGCTTCACGTCGACCGCGACCTCTGCCCCGCCGCCCGCCTTCGCCAGCGCCTCGGCGACGGACGGCGCGCTCGAGGCGAGCATCGGCACCACCGGACGGCCGACCTCCAGACCCACCGCCGCCAGCGCGTCGACGCCGGAGAAGGCGGATGACGCCACCGCCACCGTCGACCCGCCGAGCATCGCGGCACGACGTACGGCGGCCAGCGGCACCTCGGCGGCGACGGCCAGCGCCTCCTGGACGAGCGAGTCCAGCGCGCCCTGGCGTACGGCGCCGGTGACGACGCCACGCAGCCACGCCTGCTCCTCGGCGGTCGCCCGCCCGAAGAGCTCGTCGACCGCCGACGACCGCGCCGCCTGCGAGCCCGACCCCGACATGCCCGCGATCGTCTCGAAGGCCTCGTGCACCTCGACGACCGTCAGCGACGGCGACGAGGCAGGAGCGGGCAGCGACGACAGCCCGCGCCAGCCCAGGCCGGTGCGCCGCTGGCGCAGCGACCCGCCGACGTACGCCGTCACGGTCTCGACCTCATCAGGGGACGCCACCCGCAGCAGAGCGGCGATCGCCTCCACCTTCGCCTTGCGCGACCGGGTGGCGGCGACCGTCGCGGAGGTGGCGACCACGTCGGCGAGCAGCATGCGCCCATCTAACCGGCACCCACCGACAACTAGGGTTCGACCGTGGGACGCAAGCAGTGGCTGCTCGTCGAGGCGGAGCGCCGGTGGGACGCCGCCCGGCTGCGTCGTACGGACGGGCAGACGCCCGAGAACTTCCGCATCGACGTCTACCTCGGTCACGGCGGCCCCGACGGCGTCGTCGTCCGCGGCCGGGTCCTCGACAACGCGCCGCCGACCCCGGCCCTGGAGGGCGAGGGCGTCGGCGCGACGCTGCGCCGCAGCCTCAGCCAGTTCGTGACCGACGAGCTCCCCGGCGTACCCCTCCGGGTCACCGTCGGCGACGCGAGCGTCGAGGTCAGCACCGACGACGAGGGCTACTTCCGCGTCGAGCTGCGACCGAGCGTCCTCACCGATCCCTGGCAGGACGGGGTCGTGGAGCTGGCGGGGGAGTACCGCGGCCTCACCGAGCACCGCGAGTCCGTCCGCATCCGGGTCCCGGGTCCGGACGCGCGCTTCGGGGTGGTCTCCGACGTCGACGACACCATCCTCGAGACGGGCGTGCAGCGGGTCGGGCAGATGCTGCGGCAGACGTTCACCGGCTCGGCGCTGACGCGCACGCCGTTCCCCGGCGCCGCCGAGCTCTACCGCGACCTGGCTGCCCCCGCGAACCCGGTCTTCTACGTCTCCTCGAGCCCGTGGAACCTTTACTCGTTCCTGATCGGCTTCCTCCGACACCGCGACTTCCCGCTCGGCCCGCTGCTGCTGCGCGACCTGATCGGCAACCGCACCGGCCGGGCCCGCAAGCACGAGCGGATCGCGGAGATCCTCGACCTGCACCCGCACCTGCCGTTCGTGCTGATCGGCGACTCCGGCGAGAAGGACCCGCAGGTGTACGCCGACATCGTGCGCGACCACCCCGGCCGGGTCCTGGCCGTCTACATCCGCGAGGTCCGCCTCGACCCTGGTGACGGGCGCGTGGAGGCGGTCACCGACACGTGGGACCACGACGTCCCGTTCGTGCTGGCGGCCGACAGCGACGCCGTACGCCGCCATGCCGAGGGGCTGGGTCTGCTGTGAGCGACCGTCGCCTGCTGCTCGCCGTGGACGCGCCGTCGCTGCTGCACCGCAACCACCACGCCCGGGTCGAGTCCCAGCTGCACGACCGCGGTGGCCGGCCCGCGTGGGCGTTGCACGGGATGCTGCGCCAGATCCTGGAGGCGATCGACCAGTTCGCCCCCGACGCCGTGCTCTTCGGGCTCGACGACCGCACCTCGTCGGTCCGCGAGCAGGCCTACCCGGCGTACAAGGCCGGACGCGCCGAGAAGGACCCCCAGCTCGTCGACCAGCTCGATCGCGCCGGCGCACTGCTCGACGCGCTCGGGATGCTCACGGTGACCCCGCCCGGCCTGGAGGCCGACGACGTCAACGCCTCCGCGGCGGCGTGGGCGGAGCGCTCCGGGTGGAGCTGCGTGCTGATCACCTCCGACCGCGACGTCTTCGCCCACATCAGCGAGCACACCCAGGTGCTGCGGCTGATCAGCGGCGGGATCGGCGGCTCCCCGCTGCTCACGCCCGCCCGGCTGAAGGCGATGTACGGCGTCGCGGCCGAGCACTACCTCGAGTACGCCGCGCTCCGGGGCGACGCCAGCGACAACCTCCCGGGCGTGCACGGCATCGGGGAGAAGAACGCCGCCGTGCTGCTGTCCCAGATGGGCTCGATGCGTGCCGTGTGGGCCGACATCGACCACTGCGACGGCGCCAACCTGGTGGCCACGCTCGACTCCTGGTGCGAGGAGGAGGGGCGCCGCCGCATCGGCGCGACCATGCTGAAGCGGCTGGCGGGACCGGAGGCCCGCCAGCGCTTCGAGTTCAACCTGTCGATGATGTCGGGCCGCACCGACCTCGACCTCGGCCTGACCCCCGACGTGCCGGGCAGCCCGGGCCTGCTCCCGCTCGAGCCCGACCGGGTCGCGCGGGTGGTCGGCCACCTCGGCGTACCGTCGACGACCGACCTCGCGCTGCGCGTCCTGACGGAGCCGCCCGCCTCGTCAGGGTGGTGACGCCGCCGCGGTGAGCCGCTCGGCCAGCACCGCGAGCGCTGCTCGCACCTCGTCGCCCTCCTCGATCCGGAACGCCGCGGGCAGCATCGCCAGCTGCTCGGCGTACATGACCACGTTGCGGGTCGAGCCGACGATCCGGGTCGTGCGGGCGTCGACCGCCTCGAGCCGACCCATGGTCCGGGGGATCGAGGCTGCGACGCGAGCGATCGGCGCGTCGACGATGACCCGCACCGGGTGCTGCCAGCCGCTGCTGAGGTTCTCCTCAAGGGAGGCGACGGGATCGAGGTCCGCGGGCGGCTCGAAAGTCTCCGCCAGGGCCGCGACCGCCCCCACCCGGTCGATGCGGTAGGTGCGGACGGCGTCGGCGCTGACCGACCGGCAGAGCAGGTACCAGCGCCCGTAACGGACGACGACGGCCCACGGGTCGGCCTCCAGGTCGCGCTCGTTGCCGGCCTCCGTCCGGTAGGCGAGCCGGACGCGCTGACGCGCGGCGCACGCCTCGACGAGCGCGACGGTGGTGGCGGGGTCGGGCCGCGACGGGTCGCGGTGGGGGACCGGCGCCGCCGTACGGCGGACCGCGTCCGCCTGGGCGGCCACCGACCGCGGGAGCGCGGCGAGCAGCTTGCCGAGCGCCCGGCCGACGGGACCCTCCGGGTCGGCCGCGTCGTGCTGACCGTCGAGCGCGGCCATCACCAGCCCGAGCGCCTCGTCGGACCCGAAGCGCAGCGGCGGTGGGCGTACGCCGCGGCCGAGCCGGTAGCCGCCGTCCGGGCCGCGGACCGACTCGACCGGGATGTCCGCCTCACGCAGGATCTCGACGTACCGACGGGCCGCTCGCGCGGTCACGCCGAGCCGGCGGCCGAGGCGTTCCGCCGTGATGCCGGGCGAGTCCTGCAGGGCCTCCAGCGCGAGCAGCGCCCGGGAGGTCGGGCTGAGATCGGGCACGGGTCGCTCCTGATGAGGAAGTGGAACGTCCACATTGACACCTACGGTCGCCGCATGACCACTCTCACCGACCGTCCGCAGACCGCCCTCCTCGTCATCGACGTGCAGAACGACGTCGTGGCCGAGGCCCACGACCGCGACCGCGTCGTCGCGAACGTCGCCTCCCTCGTCGACCGCGCGCGCGAGCAGGCGGTGCCGGTCGTGTGGGTCCAGCACTCGCACCCCGAGGGCATGCCCAGGGGCAGCGACGGCTGGCAGTACGTGCCGGAGCTGACCATCGGGCCGGAGGAGCCGGTGGTGCACAAGCTCTACGGCGACTCCTTCGAGGACACCGACCTCGAGGACGTCCTGGCCGGGCTCGGCGTCGGCAGCCTCATGGTGGCGGGCGCCCAGACCGACATGTGCATCCGCTCCACGCTGCACGGCGCGCTCGCGCGCGGCTACGACGCGACGCTGGTCGCGGACGCGCACACGACCGAGGACCTGAGCGAGTACGGCGCGCCGACGCCCGACCTGGTCATCGCGCACACCAACCTCTACTGGGCCGACCAGCGAGCACCCGGGCGCGCGGCCGGCACCGTCACCGCTGCCGAGGCGTTCGCCCCGGCAGCGGGGTGAGGGTCAGGAGCTGACGCCGGCGACGGCGGCCTCGATCAGCGCGACGACCTCGTCGGGCCGGGAGACCATCGGCACGTGGCTGGAGGCGACCTCGACGGTCGTGGCGCCCATCCGCGCCGCGAACTGGCGCTCGGCGTCCGGCGGGATCGCCTCGTCGTTGGTCGCCACCATGTACCAGCTGGGCAGGGCCTTCCACGCCGGCACGCCCATCACGTCGCCGAACGCCGACAGCGAGATCGGCTGCTGCACGGCGTGCATCACCTTGGCCTGCGCCGGGTCGACGTCGGCGGCGAAGTGCCCCACGAAGTCGTCCTCGGGCAGCCAGGCGAAGCCGAGAGCGTCGACGTCGAGGTGGGCGAGGGCCGGCGACGGCGGGCCGCTCGCGACCAGCGCGCCGATCGTCTCGCCCTCGTCGAGGCCGAACGCCGCGATGTAGACGAGCGCGACGACGTTGGGGGCGTCCTCGTTGAGCGCGGTGATGATCTGACCACCGTACGAGTGGCCGACGACGATCGTCGGACCGCTCTGCCGGGTGAGCACCTGCCGCAGCCGCGCCACGTCGGCGGCCAGGGAGGACTCGGGGAACTGCGGGGCGGTCACGCCGTACCCGCGCTCGTGGAGCTTGCTGATGACGGCGCTCCAGCAGGAGCCGTCGGCCCAGGCGCCGTGCACCAGGACGATGTGGGGGAGGTCGCTCATGCTGGGACGCTAGCGGTCGTGGGCACGCTCCCACCAGCGCCCGATCGGGTTGTTCTCGCATCGTTCACGAGGCGGGTGGTGCCGGGTCGTCCCACCCTCGGGGCGAGGACGCCCGTCGGGCTGCGTGGGGGAGAATCGCTGCGTGGCAGTGGATCTCGTGGGCCGGAGCGCGCTGCTCGACGAGATCTGGCACCTCCTGCGCGAGGGGCCCCGGGTCGTCTGCGTCACCGGCGAGCCCGGCGTCGGCAAGTCATCGGTGCTGGGCGAGGTCGCTGCTCGTGCACGCACGGACGGCTGGTCGGTCCTCGCCGTCCGTGGTCGGCCGAGCGAGCAGTCGCTCTCGTACGCCGGGGTCGTCGACCTGCTCCGGGCCGCGGAGCTGGAGCTCGACCCCGTGCTGCGCTCGCGAGCCGAGGGACTGGTCGATGCGCTGGTCGGTCACGGAGCCGATCGGGCGGCCGACGCGCTCTCGTTGCGCCTCGACGTCGGCGCTTGGCTGCGAGACCTGGCCGGCCGGGCGCCGGTGCTCGTGCTCGTCGACGACCAGCAGTGGCTCGACGACAGCTCGTGGTCGGTGCTGTCGTTCGTCGCCAACCGACTGGCGGGCACCCGGGTGTCGTTCCTGGTCGCCACGCGGGCCGCGGCAGGCGCCGAGGGGCTCGAGGACCTGCCGGCGCTGGCGATCGCGCCGCTCGACCTCGACGGCTCGATGACCCTGCTCGAGGGCCTGGGCATCCGGCTCGACCCGGTCGTGCGCACCGTGATCGTCGAGCGGGCACGGGGCAACCCGCTCGCGCTGCGCGAGTTCGCGCGCACCACCGGCTCGTCGCTGACGCCGTCCGGGTCGTCCGACTCGCTCGACGTACCGCCCCGGGTGGAGGCCGCGTTCGCCGCCGAGCTGCCCGGGCTGCCCGCACCGACGCGTGACGCGTTGCTCCTGGCGGCGGCCGGAGCGACCGACATCGGCGTGCTCGGACGGGTCCTGGGAGTCGACGGGGTCGGCGACCTCGAGCCTGCCGAGGCCGTCGGGCTCGTGAGCGTCGTCGACGGCCACGTGCGCTTCCGCCACCCGCTCGTCCGGTCGACGATCTACACCCGGGCGTCGGCGCGCGAGCGGGTCAGGGCACACCGGGACCTCGCCGACGCGTACGTCGACGACCCGGCCCGACGCGTGTGGCACCGGGCCGGCGCCAGCCTGCGCGCGGACGAGGGGATCGCGGGTGAGCTGATGGCGACGGCCGCCGACGCGCGGGACCGCGGCGCGCACTCCGAGGCCGCGCGCGCGATGCTGCGCGCCGCCGAGCTGAGCCCCAGCAGGGTCGATCGGGAGTCGCGGATGCTCGAGGCCCTGATGATGCTCGGTCACACCGGTCACGTCGCCCGGCTCCAGGCGATCTCCGAGCGGATCCGGGAGGAGAGCGACGACCCGACGGTGCGCGCCCGCGCCGCCCACCAGGCGGCGTACGCGATGGCGCAGACCATGCGGCAAAGCGCCGCGCTGGACGCGCTCGAGGGCTCGCTGGAGGAGATGCTCTCGGCCGATGCCGACGCGGGCTGGGCGGCGCTGACCACCTTGGCGTCGCTGTCCTACCAGACCGGGAAGGGGTCCGAGCGCGTCCGCGGGTGGTACGACCGCTTCGTCCGGGAGGCGCCCGCCACCCCGGGGCCGATGGTCGAGATGACGCGCGCGGCGAGGACCTGGATCGAGGTCGCGCTCGCCCCGTTGTCGCGGCCACCCGAGCTCGTCGCCCGGGTGCGGGACACCCCGCCGCTCGACCTGGAGATCCCGGTGGATCTCCTGGCCGCGCAGGAGGTGATGCTCGGCGCTGCCGCCTGGTTGTTGGACGAGACCGAGGTCGCGAGCCGACGGCTGGAGAAGGGTGCCGCCCTGATGCGGCGCTCGATCGGGCCCGTCAACCTGGCGCAGACGCTGATGGCACTGGGGCAGGTGCAGTTCGACCGGGGGGCCTTCGCCGAGGCGGCCGACACCGCTCGGGAGCTGATCGACCTGGCGGAGGCGAGAAGCCTGGTGTTCTACCGCCTGGTCGGACGTGAGCTGCTCGCGCGCGTGACGGCGGTGGTGGGCAGTCCGGAGGCCGCCCGGGTCGAGGCGGAGGCGATCCTGCGGGCCCTCGACGTCGACGAGTGTGCCGCCCTCGAGGCCAACCTGATCGTGACGCTCGCCCGTGCGGCCTTCGCCGCGGGCGACCTCGCGGGCAGCGCCCGGCACGCGCGGGCGCTCTTCCGCGCCGACGGTCGACCGCTGCACCCGCACGTCTGCCTGCGGGCGCTGGGCGAGGTGGCGCAGGTGGCGGTCCGTGCGGGCGAGCGGGACGCCGTCGCCGTGATCGTCGAGCGCGCACGCGCCCGGCTCGAGGGCACGGCCGACGCGCGCTTCGAGCTGATCCTCCAGCGCGCGCTCGCGGCACTCGCCGAGGGTGACGAGGCCGAGGCGTTCCACGCGATGGCCACCAGTCACCCGCACGCGACCACGTGGCCGTTCGAGCTCGCCCATGCCGAGCTCGGCTACGGCACCTGGTTGCGCCGGCAGCGCCGGTCGACACAGGCCCGCGACCACCTGGCGACCGCCCGCGACGCCTACGCCCGACTCGGCGCCCATGCCTGGGCCGCCGTCGCCGAGGCCGAGCTGCGCGCCGCCGGTGTGGCCCAGGCGGCGATGGCCCCGGCGGACCTGGACGACCTCACCCCGCAGGAACGCCAGATCGTCCTGATGGCCGGGCGGGGCCTGACCAACCGCGAGATCGGCAAGCAGCTGTTCCTCTCGCCCCGCACCGTCTCGACGCACCTCTACCACGCCTTCCCCAAGCTCGGCGTGACCTCGCGGGCCCAGCTGCGCGACCTGCTGGACCGTCCCGCCGGCTGAGCGATCGCCGACCTACGTCATCTGACGGATGCGTCGTACGACGGGACGCTTCAGGCTCGTCGCATGACCGACATCAAGCCCGTTCTCGAGCCGGCCGCGCAGGAGTTCGTCGAGGCGACCGCGGACCCGCCGTACCTCTTCGACCTCTCCGTCGAGGAGGGCCGCAAGACCGTCGACTCCGTCCAGGACGGCGACGTCCCGGCGCCGGCCGTGGACACCGAGGAGCTCACGATCCCGGGCGGTCCCACCGGCCAGGTCTCGATCACGATCTACCGCCCCGCGGGGTCCGTCGGACCGCTGCCGGTGATCCTCTTCACCCACGGCGCCGGGTGGGTCTTCGGCGATGCGCACACCCACGACCGTCTGGTGCGCGAGCTGACCACCCGGGCCGAGGCCGCGACCGTGTTCACGAACTACGACCGCTCGCCCGAGGCCAAGTACCCCGTCGCCATCGAGCAGGTCTACAACGCGCTCGAGTGGATCGGAGAGCACGGTGCCGAGCACGACCTCGACCCGGGCCGGATCGCGGTCGCGGGCGACTCCGTGGGCGGCAACATGTCCGCCGCCGTCACGATCATGGCCAAGCAGCGCGGCGGCCCACGGCTGGCCGCGCAGCTGCTCTACTACCCCGTCACCGACGCCTCGTTCGACACCGGCTCCTACCACCAGTTCCAGACCGGCTACTGGCTGCGGCGCGACGCCATGCAGTGGTTCTGGGACCAGTACACGAGCGACGCCCAGGACCGTGCACAGATCACCGCCTCGCCCCTGCGCGCGAGCACCGAGGAGCTCTCCGGACTGCCGCAGGCCCTGGTGATCGTCGCCGAGGCCGACGTGCTGCGCGACGAGGGCGAGGCGTACGCCGCCAAGCTGCGTGAGGCCGGCGTACCGGTCACCGCCGTGCGTTACCAGGGGATCATCCACGACTTCGTGATGGTCAACGCCCTGCGCGACACCCACGCGGCCAAGGCCGCCACCGCTCAGGGAGCCGACTTCCTGCGCGCTGCTCTCTACGACCAGTGACCACTCTCAAGGAGCTCTCCATGTCCCAGCCCACCGTCGTCCTCGTCCACGGGGCGTTCGCCGACGCCTCCAGCTTCGCCGCACTCGTGCCCGAGCTGCTCGCCGACGGACTCGCCGTCCGCGTGCCCGCCGTACCGAACCGCAGCCTCGCGGGCGATGCCGAGTACATCGCGTCCGTAGTCTCCCACATCGAGGGCCCGGTCCTGCTCGTCGGCCACTCGTACGGCGGCGCCGTGATCACCGTCGCCGGCACGGCCGACAACGTGGTCGGTCTCGTCTACCTCGCCGGCTACGCCCTCGACGAGGGGGAGAGCCTGGGTGAGCTGCAGGGCGGCTTCCCCGACTCCCCGCTGGCCGAGGCGCTCGTCTACACGCCGTTCCCGCAGCCCGGTGGTGAGGACGGCACCGACGTGTCGGTCGACATCGAGCGGTTCCCCGAGATCTTCGCCGCCGACGTCGACCCCGACCTGGCGAAGGTCCTCGCGGTCTCGCAGCGTCCGCTGGCAGGCGCCGCGTTCGGTGAGCCTGCGTCGGCCGCCGCGTGGAAGACCAAGCCGGCGTGGGGGATCGTGTCCTCCTCCGACCACACCATCAACCCCGACGTCGAGCGCTTCGGCTACCAGCGCGCCAACATGACGACGGTCGAGATCGACTCCTCGCACCTCGTCATGCTGGCCCATCCGAAGGAGGTGGCGGACGTGATCCGCACCGCCATCGAGACGATCGGGTCGTAGTCGACCCGTGAACGGGCACGACGGCCGCTGGCCGCGGTTGCTGGTCGACGACTGGACCGAGACCCGGGAGACGCTGCACCGCTGGGTGCAGGTCGTGGGCAGGATCCGGCTGTCGCTCGCGCCGTTCGAGAACCACTGGTGGCACGTCCCGCTCTACGTCAACGCGATCGGGCTGACGACCTCGCTGATGCCGGCGGGTGGTCGCGGGCTGGAGGTCCAGTTCGACTTCGTCGACCACCGGCTGCTGCTGGACTGCACCGATGGCCGCCGTCGCACCGTCGAGCTCACGCGCCGGTCGGTCGCGGACTTCTACGAGGAGGTCCGCGCCCGGCTGGGTGAGCTCGACGTGCACGCGCCGATCGGCGCGACCCCGGTCGAGGTCGAGGACGCGACCCCCTTCGCGGAGGACGAGCACCACGCGTCGTACGACCCCGACGCGGCGCACCTCTTCTGGCTGTCGCTGGTCAAGGCCCACGGCGTGCTGTCCGAGTTCCGCGGCGAGTTCCGCGGGAAGGCCAGCCCGGTCCACTTCTTCTGGGGCGCCTTCGACCTGGCCGTGACCCGCTTCTCCGGCCGGCCCGCGGCGCGGCACCCCGGCGGGGTGCCCAACTGTCCCGACCGGGTGATGTGGGAGGCCTACTGCGCCGAGGTCTCCAGCGCCGGCTTCTGGCCCGGCGGCAGCCCGGAGGGCAGCTTCTACTCCTACGCCTACCCGGAGCCGCCTGGCTTCCGGTCCGCCGCGGCCGGACCCGCGGGAGCGGCGTACGACGAGGGCCTCGGCGAGTTCCTGCTGCCCTACCACGTGGTCCGGGAGTCGACCGAGCCCGATCGCCTCGTCCTGGAGTTCCTGCGCTCGACGTACCAGGCCGCCGCACGGCTGGGGGAGTGGCCCGACCAGGTCACCAGCCCGGCGGCAGGCTGGTGAAGTCGGGCTCCCGTCCTTCCGCAAACGCCGTCAGCGCCTCCAGGTTGGCCGGGCCGCCCATCAGCTCGGCGAAGGCGGCGTTCTCGCGGTCGCGGGCTGCGCGGATCTCGGCGCGCACGGGCTCGGTCATGGTGCGCTTCACGGCGATGAGCGAGGAGATCGGGCGGGCAGCGAGCACCTCGGCGTGCCGTCGGGCCTCGGGCAGCAGGTCGTCGGGCTCGCAGACCCGCCAGACCAGGCCCATCTCCTTGGCCTCGGCGGCGGAGACCCACTCCGCCGAGAGCAGCATCCAGGCGGCGTCCTGGCGGCCGAGCAGCTGCGGGAAGAGGTACGACGAGGCCGCCTCGGGCGCGACGCCGAGGCTGGTGAACGGGCACTTCAGGCGCGCGGTCGTCGACATGAATGCGAGGTCGGCGTACCCCAGGATCGTCGCGCCGATCCCGAGCCCGACGCCGTTGACCGCGCAGACGAGCGGCTTCGGGAAGGCGACCAGCGCGTCGAGCAGGCCCAGGAACCCGTGCTTGCCGGGCACGAAGTCCGGGTCGGTCGCCCGGGCGTGCATCTCGAGCAGGTCGGTGCCCGCGCTGAACGCCCGGCCGTTGCCGGTCAGCAGCACCACCGCGACGCCCGGGTCCTCCGCCGCGGCCAGCAGCGCCTCGGCGGTCGCGTCGTACAACGCCTCGTTGAAGGCGTTGAGCGCGTCCGGACGATCGAGCGTGATGGTGCGGACCCGGTTACTGTCGGAGACCTGGAGAGTCATGGTCGGAGGATAGGGCTACGGTCGGGGCGTGGACGGACGGGTGCGGGAGTGGCGACCCGACTGGCCGTGCCCGGTCGGCGCGGCCCTCGGCGGCCTGCGGCGCGGCGGCGGCGACCCGACGTACCGCGTGGTCGGCGACCAGCACTGGCGTGGCATCCGTACGCCGGCCGGACCGGCCACGCTGGCCATCGAGCCGCGCTCGGGCGAGGGCGTCGTCCGCGCCGAGGCCTGGGGTCCGGGCGCGGGCTGGGCGCTCGAGTCGGTCCCGGCGCTGCTCGGCGCCGACGACGACGTGACCGGCTTCGAGCCGCGCACGCCCGAGGTCGAGCAGGCGTGGCGCCGCTACGGCCAGTGGCGGATCGGCCGCACCGGCCTGGTGATGGAGGCGCTGACGCCGGCGATCATCGAGCAGAAGGTGACCGGGCAGGAGGCGTTCGCGGGGTTCCGGATGCTCGTGCACCGGTACGGCGAGCGCGCCCCCGGCCCCGGCGTCGAGCAGAAGCTCTGGGTGCAGCCGTCGGCCGACACGATCCGCCACGTCCCGTCGTGGGAGTGGCTGCGCATGCACGTCGACCCCGCCCGCTCGCGCACCCTGGTCAACGCCGCCCGGGTGGCCGACGCGCTCGAGCGCACGGTCGGCCTGCCGGGGGACGAGGTCGAGCGCCGGCTGACGTCGCTGCCCGGCATCGGCGTCTGGACGGCGGCCGAGGTGCGGCAGCGCGCCCACGGCGACGCCGATGCCGTCTCATTCGGCGACTACCACGTCGCCCACCACGTCGGCTGGGCCGTCGAAGGTCGTGACTTCGACGACGACGAGATGGCCGCCTACCTCGAACCCTGGCGCCCGCACAGGAACCGGGTCGTCACGCTGCTGCTGCTCGCCGGCCGCAAGCGTCCGCGGCATGGGGCTCGGATGGCTCCTCGGACGCATCTGCCAGCCAGCGTCACCAGACGTTGATCCGGCGGCCTTCCGCCCAGGATGCAGCGGCTTCTCGTAGAAGTGTGGACTGATGCCCCGCAGGGACCGGGCAGTGAGCGCGGCCGCACTCGAGGCAGAGCGCTTAGGTCCGCAGTTCTACGACGAAACGGCCGTGTGCGCGATCCGGCACCGGTGCGCCAGCAACCGAATGCCGTCCGATTCCGGGCGGATGTGGTTGCCTGCTCACCGCCCGGTCGATCGACACCACCGGTAGGAGCATTCCACCGCTTTTGATGCAGGCCCTCCCGCCTCGAGAGCGTCACACGGGAGCGGTCCGCAGAGCCTCAGAAGTAGTTGTCAGGCAGCGTCGCAAGCCACGCAAGACAAGCCATGACGAGGACAAGAAGCCCCACCAGGACAGCGACAGCGACGTGAGCGATGCGAGAACGCCGACGGTCGTGCACCGCTGCAGCCTAGGGGAGTTGCGTCCGCAGCGTCGGCGTGACGACCAGCGCCACCGGATAGCGTGCACCGCATGCCCATCAAGCTCGAGAACGTCGGCATCGCAGTCAGAGACCTGGAGGAGGCGATCGCCTTCTTCACCGACCTCGGGCTCAGCGTGCTCGGCACCGACACGGTGAGCGGGGAGTGGACGGACACCGCGGTCGGGCTGGACGGCAACCACGCGAAGATCGCGATGCTGCAGACGCCGGACGGCAACGGGCGGCTGGAGCTGTTCGAGTACATCCACCCCGACGCGATCGAGACCGAGCCGACGCTCCCCAACGAGATCGGGATGCACCGGGTGGCGTTCTCGGTCGACGACCTCGACGCGGCGCTGGAGGTCGCGGCGCGGCACGGCTGTCACCCGCTGCGCGGGGTGGCGACGTACGAGGACGTCTACAAGCTGACCTACCTGCGCGGGCCGAGCGGCATCCTGGTGATGCTCGCCGAGGACATCACAGGTCGATGACGGAGACCCGGACGCGGCGCTCCTTCGGGTCCTCGACGTTGTCGCGTGTCTTCGCCCGGGCCTCGCCGTACGGGTAGAGCGTGTAGCGCGCGCCGGGACCGATGACCCCCATGAGCGCGTTGCGCACCTGGACCACGCGGCGTTGCGAGAGGCGCTTGTTGGCCGCCGAGGGCTGGGTCGTGCTGGTGAACCCTTCGAGGGAGATGATCAGCCGGCCCTGCTTGATCTTGGTGCGTACGGCGGGCGGCAGGGCGGTGTACCAGCTGTAGAGCCGCTGCTGCTCGCGCGCGCCGACGGCGGACGAGCCGGGTGGTGAGAAGAGCACGGTGACGCCGTACGCGCGGGACCGCTTCCGTCGGGGGATCGGCTGGGGGCAGGGGAGCGGCGCGACCACGCGACGACCGGACCGCATCAGCCGGTCGACGATGTCCGGGCTCCCGACCTGCTTGAGCAGGATCTTGCCGGTGACGGCGGGTGCGTACTCGATCGGGAAGCCGAGGACGATCGCGTAGGTCCGGTCGACGCCGTTGACGCGCGCCCGCACGTGTCGCGCCTTGCAGAAGCGGGAGCGGAAGAACTTCGTCTCGACCTTCCGCTTGAGCAGCAGCGACCACCAGCCGCGGCGGAAGACCGGCTCGGTGTCGAACCCCTGGCTCCCGAGCCCCGTCAGGATCATCAGGTCGCCGTTGATCGGGACCTTCGGTGGGTCCTCGGCCTCGAGCAGTGGGTACGACGTCATCGTTCGACGGTAGGGCTGCGGCGCCTCGCCCGGGAGTCGCGTATCCGGGCTAGCGCGAACCGGGTCAGTCGCCCAGCTCCGGGACCCCCCACGTCGACAGGCAGAACGGGTGGCCGGCAGGGTCGGCGTACACGAAGCAGTGGTCGTCGTTGGGCTGGTGCTCGAGCAGGGTGGCGCCGGCCGCCAGCACCCGCGCCCCGGTCGCCTCGAGGTCGTCGACGAAGAATTCGAGGTGAAGCTGCATCGGCACCTCGCCGCCCGGCCAGGTCGGTGGCTGGTGGTCGGCGACCTGCTGGAAGCCGAGGTCTCCGTTCGGTCCCTGGACCAGCGCCCAGTGCTCGGTGCCCTTCGCGACCCCGCCGGTGATCTCGGCGTAGAACCGTGCGAGCGCGATCGCGTCGGGCGCGTTGACCGTCGTCCCGCTGAGGCGGATCAGGTCTGACATCAGCCGATCTCCATCTGCTGGTAGGCGGGCGTGAGCTCCTCCCAGCGCCGCTTCCAGCTCGGCGCCCCGGCGTCGGAGCTCCAGCCCTCCGGGTGGACGGGACCGCCGGCCTCCAGCGACCGCCCGAGGTCCTCGAGGTGGACCCGCCAGCCGGAGGCGTGGAAGGGGAGGTGGGTGATCGGCAGGCCGCGTTCCTCGACCACCAGCCGGGTCCGGTCGCCCTCCTCGGTCAGCCATGCCTCGATCTGGCCCTCGTCGTCGGTGCCCGGCTCGGTGGTCAGCAGCAGGTGGTGGGGCGCCTCGCACGCCTCGACGACCATCGGACCCGTCCAGGTGCTGGTGAAGACGACCTGGACAGTGCCGCCGACCCGCAGGTCGCCCTCGACCCGGGCGAGCCAGCGGGCTAGGCGCTCGGGCGTCGTGCACGCCTGCCAGAGGTCGTCGATGTCCGTTTCGTAGAGGTCCTCGACCCGGACCGCTCCGCTGGTCTCGTCGAGTGCTCGCATCGTCGCGGTCGTCGTCATCGTCGTGCCTTCTTCCCTCGTGCGATCTCGGTGTGGAGTGCGTCGAGCCGGCTCTCCCAGAGCCGGCGGTAGGGCCCGAGCCACTCGTCGACCTCGACGAGCGCCTCCGGACGGAGTGCGTAGATGCGGCGCTGCGCGTCCTGGCGTACGTCGACCAGCCCGGCCTCGCGCAGCACGCGGAGGTGTCGGGACACCCCCGGGCGGGCGATCGGAAGGGCGGCGGCCAGCTCTCCCGCCGTCGCGGGGTGGTCGCGGAGCATCTCGAGAACGGTCCGCCGGCTCTCGTCGGCCAGCGCGTGCAACACGGCGTCCATGACGCCCAATGTACCTATATGGTTACGTAACCACAAGGGTACATTCGGGATCGCGTCTACTGCGCGCCCGGGAACCCCTGCTGGCGCCAGGCCTCGTACGTCGCGACCGCGGCCGAGTTCGACAGGTTCAGCGACCGGCGCCCGGGCACCATCGGGATCCGGACCCGCTCGGTGACCCGCGGGTGCGCGAGCACCTCGTCGGACAGGCCGGTCGGCTCGGGCCCGAAGAGCAGCACGTCGCCGGGCCGGAAGGCGACGTCGGTGAACCACCGGGTGGCGTGGGCGGTGAACGCGAACACCCGCGACGAGGCCAGCGCCGTACTGCCGAGCGCGCTGTCGAGGTCGGCGTGCACGACCACCGACGCCAGGTCGTGGTAGTCGAGCCCGGCACGCTTCAGCCGGGGCTCGTCGAGCTCGAAGCCGAGCGGCTCGACCAGGTGCAGCGTCGCCCCGGTGCCGGCAACCATCCGGATCGCGTTGCCGGTGTTGGGCGGGATCCGGGGCTCGAGGAACATCACGTGGAACACGCGAGTACACCTAGAGCAGCGGCCGCAGCGGCGCGAGGATCATCTCGGTGAACTTGCGGTGCAGGTCGCGGGCAGCCCACTCACTCGCGGTCAGCTCGAGGCAGTTGGACTCGTCGGCGGCGTAGATCTTCTCCATCGTCGCCGCGAAGTCCGCGTCGATGACCTCGACGTTGATCTCGTAGTTGCCCTGGAGGCTGAGCCGGTCGACGTTGGCGGTGCCGATGGTCGACCAGGTGCTGTCGATCGTGGAGGTCTTCGCGTGCACCATCGCGTCGCGGAAGCGGAAGATCCGCACGCCCGCGTCGAGGAGCTGGGAGAAGTAGCCGCGCGAGATCCAGTCGGCCACGATGTGGTTGGACTTGAGCGGCAGCAGCAGTCGTACGTCGACGCCGCGCTGCGCGGCCGCCTTCATCGCGTCGACGAAGTCCTGGTCGGGGCAGAAGTAGGCGTGCGTCATCCAGACCCGTTGTGACGCCCGGTTGATCGCCTCGATGTACATCGACCGGATGGGGAACATCCAGAGCCGCGGCACGTTGCGGTGGAAGCGGATCCGGGTCTCCCAGGTCGACGCCGTCTCCAGCAGCAGCGGCCGCTCGGACGTGCCGATCCGACGCCGGCGGTTGAGGTTCCAGAAGTCCGCGAACGCCCGCTTCAGGTCCCAGACCCCCGGCCCGGTGATGCGCACGTGCGTGTCGCGCCACTCGGTCGCGTACGCCGTGCCGATGTTGTAGCCGCCGACGAACCCGACCGCGTCGTCGACGACCAGGATCTTGCGGTGGTCACGGCCGTAGCGGGCGAAGTCGTAGAACTTCCAGCCCGCCGGGTAGATGGGGTAGCGCAGCACCTTCATGGTCGGCGGGAAGCGCTTGAAGCGCGGCGACACGACGAGGTTCGCGAAGCCGTCGTAGATGCAGTAGACCTCGACCCCGCGGTCGGCCGCCGCGGCGAGAGCCGTCTTGAACCGCTCGCCGACCTCGTCGCCCTTCCAGATGTAGGTCTCGAAGAGGATCTGCTTCTGCGCGCCGTCGATGGCGGCGAGCATCGCGTCGTACAGGTCCTGCCCGAAGGTGTACGGCGTGAGCGCACCGTCGCCGACGGGCACCTCGACCGGCGGCGTGACCGGGAACGGCTTGGGCTTCTTGCCGCGGCGCCGGTAGGAGTCGACCAGCGACATCCCGATGGCGAGCGCCATCTGGATGCCGAAGAGCGTGAGCAGGGTGCGACGGAGCACCCGGAGCAGCCGCTCGAAGGACCGGGTCGTGTCGCTCACCCGGTCAATCTAGCGATCGCCGGTCTACGCCCCGACCGCCGCACCCATCTGCTCGAGCGAGAACTCCGTCACCCTCACCAGCGCCTGCTTCACCGACTCGCGCCGGCGGGCGTCGATGCGGATCACCGGCGTGCCGGGGGAGAGGGCGAGTGCCGCGGCGACGTCCTCGAGCGGGTACTGCGCGGCGTCCTCGAACTGGTTGACGGCGACGATGAACGGCAGGCCCCGCTGCTCGAAGTAGTCGAGCGGCGAGAACGCCTCGTCGAGGCGCTCGGTGTCGACGAGCACGATCGCGCCGATCGCGCCCAGGCACAGGTCGTCCCACATGAACCAGAAGCGGCGTTGGCCCGGCGTACCGAAGAGGTAGAGGACGAGGTCCTCGCCGAGCGTGATGCGACCGAAGTCCATCGCCACGGTCGTGGTGCCCTTGCGGGGCACGGCCGCGAGGTCGTCGATGCCCTCGGACTGGTTGGTCACGAGCGCCTCGGTGCGCAGCGGCATGATCTCGGAGACCGTGCCCACCAGGGTGGTCTTGCCGACGCCGAAGCCGCCGGCGACGACGATCTTCGTCGAGGCCGCGGTGCGCGGGTCGCTAGAGCGTGCGGAGTCCACGGAGCGTCCTTTCGATCAGGTCCCGACGTTCGGCGTACGTCGAGTCCTCTTGGATGGTCGTCTGCACTCGGACCTGGCCGAGCTCCACGAGGTCGGCGAGCAGCACCCGCACGACGCCGATGGGCATCGCCACGAGCGCGGCGACCTCGGCCACCGAGCGGCGGTCGCAGACCTCGAGGATGCGGGTGAGGTGGGCCTCGACCGGGCCGGCGCTGGCCGACCCGAGGCGGCGCAGGGTCGCCTCGACGGGCAGCTCGACCCGCGGCTTGGTGCGACCCGCCGTGAGGGTGAAGGGACGCACCCGCACGGCGGCCGACGCGTCGTCGGCTGGTGGGGTCTCGGTGGCCATCGCGTCACCCCGGAGTGTCACTCAGGACGCGCGCCCGGGCCTGGACCATCTGGCCGACGCGGTCGACCAGGAGTGCCATCTCGTAGCCGACCTGCCCGATGTCGGCGGAGTCCTGGGTCAGCACGGCGAGGTGCGACCCGTCGCCGACGCTCATCAGCAGCAGGTAGCCCTGCTCCATCTCGACCACCGTCTGGAGCACCGCGCCGCCGTCGAAGAGGCGGGAGGCGCCCACTGCCAGGCTGGCCAGCCCGGAGGAGACAGCGGCCACCTGCTCGGCCCGGTCCTCCGGGATGCCGGAGCTGGCGGCCATCAGCAGCCCGTCGGCGGAGACCAGGATCGCGTGGGCGGCGGCCGGCACCTCCTCGACGAACCGGCTCACGACCCAGTCGAGCTCGCGGGTCGCGCTCGGGGAGGCCACGGAGGGGGAGTACATGTTCATGCGGGGTCGCCTTCTTTCACGGACAGGTCGGCCTTCTCGGACTGGTCGGCGCTCTGCTGGAGGCTCTGGTCGGCGCGGCCGCGGGAGACACCGGCGGCGTGCGCCGCCAGCCGGGCGCGGATCGCCTCGGGGTCGCGGACGACGGGCGGGGCCGCGGCCGTCACCCCACCGGGGACCAGGCGCTGGCCCGGTCGGCGGACGGGGAGGCCGGACGCGCCGACGGCGTCGCTCGGGGGCTCGGCGACCCGGTGCGCCGCCTCCCAGCCGGCCTCGACCTCGGTCGAGGCCCAGCCCTGGGAGTGGCTGCCGGAGCTGCTGAACCAGTTCGACTGCAGGGTCGCGAAGATCGGGGACTCCTCGGTGCCGATGGGTTCTCCTGCGGGGAGTGAGTCCTGGAGGGGCTCACGCTGGGTCTGGGGTTGCGGCTCGCGCCGGGGCACGAGCGTCGGGACGACGGCGACGGGCGCGACGACGACCGGCTCCGGCTCCACGGCGGGCTCGGGGACGACCACGACCGCCTCCGGCTCGGGCTCGGGCGCGGGCTCGGGTTCCGGTACGACGGCCACAGGCTCGGGCTCGGGCACGACGGGCGCCGGCTCGCTGACGGGCTCGCTCACCCGGCCGGGCTGGCGCTGGGGCAGACGGGTCAGGGCGTCGATGGCCGCCATGTAACGCGTCGTCGAGTCCTGCTCGGCCGTCTGGGTGCTCACCTGCTCGGGCCGGGGCACCGGCGCGAGGGTGGCGGCCGCGGCGACGGCCGGCGCCTCGTCGTACGTCGCCGCGGCGGTCGGTGCGGGCGTCTCGGCCGGCGCCGAGGACTGCGGCGTCGGCGCCGCCGTCCCGAGGGCGACCTGGTTGCCCGGGAGGAGGGTGTCCGGGAGGACGACGCGGGCGGTCACGCCACCACGCTCGTTGAGCTCGAGCCGCACCTGGATGCCCCGGCGACGGGCCAGGCGGCTGACCACCAGGAGGCCCATCCGGCGGGCCGTCTCGGCGTTCACCTGGCCGCCGGACGCGAGCTCGGCGTTCAGCCGGGTCAGGTCGCCGGTCGCCACACCGAGGCCGGCGTCGGCGATCTCGACCTCGACGCCGGCGGTGGTGCGGATCGCCTCGACCATCACCGCGGCGGTCGGCGGTGAGTAGTTGAGCGCGTTGTCGACGAGCTCGGTGAGCAGGTGGACCACGTCGGGCGCGGCCGCGCCGGCCAGCCGGATGTTGGGCGTCGAGAGGATCTGCACCCGCTGGTAGTCGCGCACACCCGCGATCGCCGCCTGCAGCAGGTCGGCGATGGTGAGGTCCGCGCCGTCCGCGCCCGCGGTCGGGGCGTCGGCGAGGACCATCAGGCTCTCCGCCGTACGACGCATGCGGGACGCGAGGTGGTCGAGCCGGAAGAGGCTCTCGAGCCGGCGCGGGTCCTCCTCGTCGCGCTCGAGGTCCTCGATCAGGCCTAGCTGCTGGTTGATGAGGGTGGTGTTGCGCCGCGACAGGGTCGCGAACATCTCGCCCACCTGCGTGCGCAGCTCGGCCTCGCCGGAGGCCAGGGTGATCGCCTGGCGGTGCATCTCGTCGAAGGCCCGGGCCAGCTGGCCCATCTCCTCCTCCGTCGTGACGTCGATCGGTGTGATGTCGTCGACCTGGGCGCCGGAGCGGATCCGCTCGACGGTCTTGGGCAGCTCCACCTGCGCCACCTGCAGCGCGCCGTCGCGCACCCGGCGGATCGGGCGGACCAGGGTGCGGGCCACCATCAGGGCGAGGAGCACGGCGACCAGGAGGGCTGTGCCGGTGACCACGGCGCTCGCGATCGCGAGGTTGCGCGCACTCCTGGCCGCCGCGTTGAGGTCGCCGTCGATCTCGGCGAACAGGTCGGTGGTCAGCTGGTCGTAGGGCTTGTACGCCGTCTTGTCGCCCATGTTGTTGCCGCCGGAGCGGACGGAGGCGAAGCGCTGCGAGTTGAGGCTGGTCAGCGCCGACACCTCCGGCTGGGTCGCACCCAGCGCGGAACCGAGACGGTCGATCGCGGACGCCTCCGTGCCGACCTCGGCGGCGAGGTCGGTCTGGCTGACGAGCGAGCTGCCGTCGTACGCGACCTGGAACTGCTGCATCGAGAGCGAGAGCCGACCGTCGATCGCGTTCAGGACGACCGGGAGCAGCGGCTCGGGCTGCGCCTGCTCGTTGACGATCTGCGTGAGGAGCTGGGTGATCCCACGGTGCAGCTGGCGCACCTGGGAGACCGACTGGCCGACGCTCACGTAGGCCTCGCCGTTGCGCAGCTGCTGGCTCAGGTCCATGATCGTCCGGACCTGCACCTGCTGGGCGTCGGTGAGGTCCGCGTCGCCTGCGGCCTGCTCGAACTCCTCGGCCGCAGCATCGACCTGCTTCACCGCGGCGTCCCGCTTGGGGTCGACGGCGCTGGTCTTGTGGCGTGCGACGATCGCGGCGTTCTCGGCGGCGTTCAGGTAGTCGACCGCCGGTGGCAGCACCGTCACCTGGCTCGCCGCGGCGGCGTGGTCGGCGCTGCTCTCGAGCTCCTTGTTCACGCGCAGGGTGCCGAAGGTCGCTGCGAAGAGCAGCGGCACGGCGATGACGAGCACGATCTTGCGGCGCAGGGGCCACCCGGACACGTGCAGGATTTTTCGTGACATCGACATCCCCTTGGTCACGAGGCGATGATCTGAGCGCCTACCTTCGGACATCGACAGGGCCTTCCGGCATCGGCCAGACGGTCAGGAGATGGCCCAGACGGGCTATGCCGCTGCGCTCCCTGGGGACTGTCGGTGGCGCCGTCTAGGCTCGTCGGCATGCGACCAGTGACCGATCTCGAGCGCCGGGTGGCGCCCTTCAAGGTCGTCTCCGACTACCAGCCGTCGGGCGACCAGCCGGCCGCGATCGAGGAGATCACGCGTCGGGTCAACGGTGGTGTCCAGGACGTCGTGCTGCTCGGCGCGACCGGCACTGGCAAGACCGCGACCGTCGCGTGGGTGGCCGAGCAGGTGCAGCGGCCGATGCTCGTGCTCCAGCCCAACAAGACGCTCGCCGCGCAGTTCGCCAACGAGCTGCGCCAGCTCTTCCCCGACAACGCGGTCGAGTACTTCGTCTCCTACTACGACTACTACCAGCCCGAGGCCTACGTCCCGCAGACGGACACCTACATCGAGAAGGACTCCTCGATCAACGAGGAGGTCGAGCGGCTGCGACACTCGGCCACCAACAGCCTGCTCACCCGGCGCGACGTGATCGTGGTCAGCACCGTCTCCTGCATCTACGGCCTCGGCACGCCGCAGGAGTACGTCGACCGGATGCTCCGGCTGCGGGTCGGCGAGGAGCGCGACCGCGACTCGATCCTGCGCCAGCTCGTCGAGATCCAGTACACCCGCAACGACATGTCCTTCACCCGCGGCACCTTCCGGGTCCGCGGCGACACCCTCGAGATCTTCCCGGTCTACGAGGAGCACGCGGTCCGCATCGAGTTCTTCGGTGACGAGATCGAGCGGCTGATGACGCTGCACGCGGTCACCGGCGAGGTGCTGACGGAGGACAAGGAGCTCTACGTCTTCCCGGCCACCCACTACGTCGCCGGCCCCGAGCGCATGGAGCGGGCCATCAACGGCATCGAGCTCGAGCTCGAGGACCAGCTGGCCGCCTTCGAGCGGCAGGGCAAGCTGCTGGAGGCGCAGCGGCTGCGGATGCGCACGACGTACGACGTCGAGATGATGCGCCAGGTCGGCTCGTGCTCGGGCATCGAGAACTACTCGATGCACATGGACGGCCGCACCCGTGGCTCGGCGCCCAACTGCCTGCTCGACTACTTCCCCGAGGACTACCTCGTCGTCATCGACGAGTCCCACGTCGCCGTGCCGCAGATCGGCGGCATGTACGAGGGCGACATGTCCCGCAAGCGCAACCTGGTCGACCACGGCTTCCGGCTGCCGAGCGCGATGGACAACCGGCCGCTGCGCTGGGAGGAGTTCCTCGACCGGGTCGGCCAGACGATCTACCTGTCGGCGACCCCCGGCAACTACGAGCTCGACAAGGTCACCGTCAACGGCGGCCAGCCCGACGTCGTGGAGCAGATCATCCGGCCGACCGGCCTGATCGACCCCGAGGTCGTCATCAAGCCGACCAAGGGCCAGATCGACGACCTCATCCACGAGATCCGCAGCCGCGCCGAGAAGGACGAACGGGTCCTGGTCACCACGCTGACCAAGAAGATGTCCGAGGACCTCACCGACTACCTCCTCGACGCCGGCATCCGCACCCGCTACCTGCACTCCGAGGTCGACACCCTGCGTCGCATCGAGCTGCTCCGCGAGCTGCGGATGGGGGAGTACGACGTGCTCGTCGGCATCAACCTGCTCCGCGAGGGCCTCGACCTGCCGGAGGTGTCCCTGGTTTCCATCCTGGACGCCGACAAGGAGGGCTTCCTGCGCTCGGACAAGTCGCTGATCCAGACGATCGGCCGCGCGGCCCGCAACGTCTCGGGCCAGGTGCACATGTACGCCGACAAGATCACCCCCTCCATGGAGCTGGCGATCGAGGAGACCAACCGGCGCCGCGAGAAGCAGGTCGCCTACAACAAGGCGGCCGGCGTCGACCCGCAGCCGTTGCGCAAGAAGATCGCGGACATCACCGAGATGCTCGCCCGCGAGGACGAGAACACCCAGGAGCTGCTGCAGACCTGGGCCGGCACGGCCGCGAAGGGCCGGGCGGGCGGCGTGAAGGCGCGTCAGCCGGTCCCGGGCCTGTCCAAGGCGGCCGCCGGGCAGCACGCCCCGGACATCTCCGGCATGCCGAGCTCCGACCTCGCCCAGCTCATCCAGGAGCTCACCGACCAGATGAAGAACGCCGCGGCCGAGCTGCAGTTCGAGGTCGCCGCCCGGATGCGCGACGAGATCTCCGACCTCAAGAAGGAGCTCCGCCAAATGATGGAGGCGACGAAGTGAGGGTCTCGATACACGCCGCTCGTTCCTCGCGGCGCACTCGACCACCGAGACGTCGCTGGTCGAGTAGCGAGCGCCAGCGAGCGTATCGAGACCCTCGGGAGGATGAGAGATGACAAGTGCCAAGAACGTGCAGGTCACCTTCGACTGCGCCGACCCCCGCGCCCTCTCGCTGTTCTGGAACGCGACCCTCGGCTACGAGCTCCCGGCCCCACCGCCGGGGTTCGACTCCTGGGACGCCTTCTCGGAGACACTCCCCGAGGAGAAGCGCAACATGGCCTCCGCGTCCCAGGATCCCGCCGGGGTGGGGCCGCGGCTGTTCTTCCAGCAGGTGCCCGAGGACAAGGTGGTCAAGAACCGGGTGCACCTCGACGTCCGGGCCGCGCCCGGCCTCGAGGGGGACGACCGGATGGCAGCCCTGGAGGCCGAGTGCGAGCGGCTCGTCGCGCTCGGCGCCACCCGCCTGGAGCGCTCCGAGCCCGCGCCGCCGATGAGCGGCGGCTTCATCGTGATGCAGGACCCCGAGGGCAACGAGTTCTGCCTGGACTGACCCGCTGTAACGCGCACGGCCTCGCGGACGCTTCCCCTCACGAGGTACCGGTGCACTCACGGGGGTGCACCGGCCTCCACAGTCGAGGGAGACAACGATGCGTGCACCCATGGTCCGGGCGGCTGGCGCCGCCGTCGCCGTCCTGGTGACGGCGGCAGCGCTGATGACGCCGAGCAGCAACGCGGCCGCCCCTCAGCGCGCAGCCCACGCCCGCGCCGCCGCGGTGACGCTGAAGGCGCCGGCGCGCGTCGATGAGGGTGACCGCGTGGTGCTGACCGGTCTCGTCCGGGTCCGCCCGGCGGGCGGGACAGTCACCGTCCAGCGCATGTTCAAGTACACCGGTGAGTGGCGCAACGTGGGGCGGGCGAAGGTGGGCGGGCGAGGGGGCGTCCGGTTCGTCGACGTCGCCCACCGCGGTGGCGTCCGCTACTACCGCCTGGTGGTCCCGACGCGGCACTCCCGCGTGGTGAGCAAGGGGGTTGCGGTGACCGTGTGGACCTGGCACGACCTGAGCGACGAGCCCTACAGCAGCCGACTCGGCACGTTCCAGCGGCAGTACGTCAATGTGCTCGACGGCATCTTCTACGACGACGGCATCGTCGCCGACGATGCGATCGACAGCGGCTTCATGGAGTGGGACCTCGAGGACACCCGCGGCGTGTGCACGAAGCTGCGCGCCCACGTCGCCTCGCAGGGCATCGACTACGCCCACGGCAGCGTCCTCGTTGACGGCGTCGAGGTCGGCTCGGGCGACTTCGTCGACGGCTACGGGCCGTTCGGGGTGTCGAAGGACATCTCCGGCGCACGGTCCGTCCGCTTCGAGTGGAGCAAGCCGGCCGACAGCTCCGAGTCGCTGATCATGTACGACTCCGCGGTCTACTGCTCGTACTGACCGGTGCAGCCCGCATCCCGATGATCCCGGCCGCAGGCCTAGCATTGACGGAGTGAACCAGCCGACCACGATCACGCCACGTGCGTGGTCGGTCTGGCTGGTCGGTCTGCTCATCTACTTCGTCGCGGTCTTCCACCGCTCGTCGCTCGCGGTCGCCGGGCTGGCGGCCACCGAGCGCTTCGACATCTCGGCCGCCCAGCTGGCGACGTTCACGATGCTCCAGCTGCTCGTGTACGCCGGCATGCAGATCCCGGTCGGCCTGCTGGTGGACCGGTTCGGGTCGCGCAGCGTGCTGCTGTGCGGCCTGACCCTGATGACGCTCGCGCAGGGCGGCTTCGCGCTCGCGGACAGCTATCCCGCCGCGCTCGTCGCCCGGGTCTTCGTCGGCATGGGCGACGCGATGACCTTCATCTGCGTGCTGCGGCTGGTGGCGACCTGGTTCCCGACCCGCCGGATCCCGTTCTTCACCCAGCTGACCGGCACGCTCGGCCAGCTCGGGGCGGTGCTGGCCGCCGTACCGATGACGTGGGCGCTCGGCCACCTCGGGTGGACGAAGGCCTACCTCGTTGCTGCCTCGCTCGGGCTCGCGCTCGCGGTCGTCGTGCTGCTGGTCCTGCACGACACCCCGTCGCAGCGCCACCTGCGGGGCCCGGCCATGTCCTTCCCCGCCGTACGCCACAGCCTGGCGTCCTCGTGGGCCCACCCCGGCACCCGGCTGGGCTTCTGGATGCACTTCTCCACCCAGTTCAGCGCGACGGCGCTCAGCCTGCTGTGGGGCTACCCGTTCTTCGTCAAGGGCGAGCACCAGTCGTCGGCGACGGCCGGAGCGCTGCTCACCGTGATGGTGCTGGCGGTGATGGCCGCCGGGCCCACGCTCGGGTGGCTGGTCGGGGCGCACCCGTGGCACCGATCGACGATGGTGCTCACCATCGTGGCGGCGATCGTCACCGCGTGGACGGTGGTGCTCGCGTGGCCCGGTCACGCGCCGACCTGGATGCTCTTCGTGCTCGTCGTCGTGGTCGGCATCGGCGGCCCCGCCTCGATGATCGGCTTCGACGTCGGCCGGACGTCCAACCCGAACGAGCGCCTGGCCAGCGCGAGCGGGATCATCAACCAGGGCGGCTTCGCCGCCAGCCTGGTGCTCGTCATCGTGATCGGCCTGGTCCTGGACTGGCGTACGCCGGGCAGCAGCACCGACTACACGCCGTCGGCGTTCCGGTGGGCGATGAGCACCCAGTACGTCATCTGGGCCATCGGCCTGGTCCAGGTCGTCCGCTACCGGGTCAAGACCCGTCGCGTCGTCGACCGCGACGAGCTCGAGGGGATCGCGGTCCGGTCTAGTCCAGCCGTGTAACGTCGACGGCTCCCGCGGCGCTGTGGTTGTTGCCAGGCGTCGATCGCCGGCGTACGACGACGAAACGGAGACTCGGAACATGAAGCCCACGTCCAAGATCGCGGTCCTCGCACTCGGAGCGGCCCTCACGGCAGGACTGGTCGCCCCCGCCACCTCGGACGCTGCCCCGGCGCAGCGCAAGGCGGCCTTCAAGGTGACCCTCAAGGCGAGCAGCACGAAGGCCGTCGTCGGCAAGCCGCTCATCGTCGCCGGCAAGGTCAAGCCCGCCGTGAAGGGCACCCCGGTGGTCCTGCAGCGCAAGCTCGCGGGTGGCAAGTGGGCCGTCGAGGCGCGCCTCAAGACCAGCAAGAAGGGCGCCTACACCTACACCGACAAGCCTCACATCGCGGGTGTGCGGCAGTACCGCGCCGTCGTGCCCAAGGCCGGCAAGGTGCGCCCCGGTGTGAGCCGGGCGGTGAAGGTGACCGTCTACGCCTGGCACTCGCTGACCGACACCCCGACCCGCACCGCGACCGGGACCGGGACGCTCTACGGCACCAAGATCGCCGGGAAGACCTACTCGCCCTCGTACGGACCGACCGACGGCGCCTTCGTGGGCAACGCGGACTGGAACCTCGACCCGACCTGCACCACGCTGCGGGTGCGGTTCGGCAACGGTGACGACAGCGACGAGGGCGCGACCGCGCACCTCACCCTGACCGGTGACGGCGAGACGCTCTTCACCGGCTCCTACGGGCTCACCCAGTCCGCGGTCAAGACCTTCGACATCCGCAAGGTCTTCCGCCTGGCCTACTCCTGGACGTCGACCGCCGCGGGCAGCGACGTCCCGGCGCCCGGCGCGCAGCCGCTGCTCGCCCAGCCCGAGCTGCTCTGCGCCTCCTGAGCGCACGCTCCACCACCATCGGGGGCCGGGTTTCGCCCGGCCCCCGACGGGCTACGTTGCGGGCATGACGACCATCGACCTGGGCCGGCCCGTGCAGGGTGACGTCGTGGAGCTGATCCTCGACGATCACCGCCGCTTCGAGACGCTGCTGCGCGACCTGCGCGACAGCAGCTCGGACCGCGACGCCGTACGCCGCGCCTTCGCCGCGCTCCACGTCGCGCACGCGGAGGCGGAGGAGAAGTACGTCTATCCCAAGTTGCGGCGCAAGCACGCGGTCGGCGAGCACGAGGCCGAGCACGGGGTGGAGGAGCACGCCGAGGGCAACGAGGCCCTGCTCGCCGTGCTCGAGCTCAAGGGCACCGACACCCAGGCCTTCGACGACGCGGTCGAGGAGCTCGCGAAGGTGGTCAACCACCACCTGACCGAGGAGGAGCTGACCATCCTCAACCCGGCTCGCGAGGAGGTCGGGCCGCAGGTGCGCGCCGACCTGGGGGAGCAGTTCGCCACCGAGCGGAACGCCCAGATCGACGCCGACTGCGGCACCCTCACCAACGTGCGCCGGATCGTCGCGGCCGCCCGCAGGGAGGGTCTGCTCGACGACGACGAGGACGACGACGAAGAATGAGCCCGTGGACGTCGAGGAGCTGCAGGCCTACTGCCTCGCGAAGCCGGGTGCCTGGCCCGACTTCCCCTGGGAGCACGAGCACCCGGTGATGAAGGTCGGCGAGGGGGAGCGCGGCAAGATCTTCGCCTTCCTCGGCGCCGAGGGGGTCGGCCTGAAGGGCGGCCCGAGCCGGGAGGTCGCCGACGAGTGGCTCGACCGCTTCCCCGGGGACGCGACCGTGATGCGCTACATCGGCCGCTCCGGCTGGAACGACCTCGCCTTCCGTGGCGCGATCCCCGACGACGAGATCCTCGAGGCCGTCGACGAGTCCTACCGCTTGGTCGTGGCGAAGCTCCCCAAGAAGTACCGCCCGGCTACTCCGGACGCTGACGGACCACCGCGAGGCTGACGAGCCGGGCGACCACCAGGGCGACGTAGAAGACGCCCGCGACCATCTCGACCATCGCCAGCGACCGCGCGTGGGCCAGTACCGGCACCACGTCGGAGAGCCCGACGCTGGTCAGCGTCGTGAACGACAGGAACAGCAGCTCGAACCAGCTGCGGTCGCCGGAGCCGACCGCGCCGACGAACGACCCCGGCCAGATGACTTGCGCTGCCGCGTAGAGGTAGGCGAAGCCCCAGGCCACGACCGTGAAGGCCGCGCCGGTCGCGAAGAGCTCGTCGCGGGTGACCCGGTCGTCGTGGAAGAGGTAGCGCAGCATCGCGTACGAGACGTAGAAGTAGAACGGCGCGTGGAAGAGCGCGGACGCGAGGACGACGCCGTCGACGTCGGGCTGCACGGCCTCGACGACGGTGAGGACCATCGCGGGGCCGCCGAGCAGCACGGCGACCCAGGTCAGCGCGGGCGTGCGGCGTACGGCGGCCAGGGCGGCCAGCACGACGACCAGCTGGACGACCCCGATGACCGAGCGGCCCAACGCGGTCTCGTCGAAGAACGGGTAGGCGAGCACCGCGACCAGCTGGGCGCTCAGCAGGATCGCCGAGGGATGCGCGAGGACGGTGTCGGCCCGACTGCGGAGCGTCACTCCGACGCCTTGTCGTTGGGGGTCCAGGGCTGGCCGAGCTCCTTGGCGCGCTTCTTCTCGAGCCGGCGCTCGTGGCTGCGGACGATGTCCTGCTTGCGGGAGACGGTCTTCGCGACATTGATGCCGGTGCCGAGCGCGACGAAGGCCGGCCACGGGAAGTGGCCCGGCCCGGTGGTCAGGAACCAGATCACGGTCGTCACCAGGGTGGCGAAGAGGAACCCGAAGACCGCCTCGCGCCGGTCCGAGCGGTACTTCTCGACCGCCTTCTCGTGGATCTCGCCCGAGGTCGCGTAGGCGAGACCGCGACCGGTGGAGGCACTCGTGCTGGGTACCAGGTCGGCCACGACCGGCACCAGCTCGCCCAGGGTCCGGGACCGCGTCACCTGCTCGGTGCGCTCGTCGAGCTCCTCACGGTCGAGCCGCCCGTCGGCGTACGCCTCGGTCAGCGCCTGCTCGACGGTGGCCCGGTCCTGGTCCGAGGCCCGCATGGACCGGAACTGCTCGTCGCGCGGGTCGTGGCTGAACGACGACCAGAACTCCTTGTCCACGTCGTCATCGTAGGTGGGCGCCTGGTGGTTTCGAGGCTCGCTCCGCTCGCACCTCAACCACCGTGTCGTCTCGCTCCGCTCGCACCTCAACCACCGTCACGGTGGTTGAGGTGCGAAGGCCGCTAGGCCTGAGCCTCGAAACCACCCTCCTCCGCGCGTCGTCGCTGCACGGCACTGCGCCGCGACAGGTCGGGGAGTGCGTCGAACTCACCGCGGATCAGGGCCTCGCGCTTGCGCCGGTTCCAGCCCTGGACGCGTTTCTCGTAGGCGAAGGCCTGCTCGATCGAGTCGAACCAGCAGCACCAGGCGAGCACCACCGGCTGCCGGTGTCGGGTGTAGGCGGCGCCGAGATCGGGACTGTTGTGCTGCCACACCCGAGCATCGACGTCCCAGGTGCTGCCGACGTAGTAGGAGTCGTCGGCGCACCGCACGATGTAGGTGTAGGGCATCGACCCAGCGTCGGTCCGAGCGACGTCGGACGCAACGGCGTACGCCGGGCCTGTGGATGGTGGTTTCGAGGCTCGGCGCTAGCGCGCCTCGCACCTCAACCACCGACACGGTGGTTGAGGTGCGAAGGCCGCTAGGCCTGAGCCTCGAAACCACCAGCGCCCCGGCGTACGACCCCCAGCACCGGTCCAGCCCACGTTTCGCGGGCGTTACCTCCGGGGATGTACGTCGTTGACGCGTGGGAGGAACAAGTTCTAGCAGGGAGAGCTGGGACTTGGGTTTGCCCGGAATGAGAACACGTTCTATTCTGCGGTGGCTGTCTAGACCAGTTGGGGAGGTGCACGGTGGCGTTCTCTGCTGCGTCGATCGTGCGGGGCCCCGGCGAGCTGGCCGCGATGATCATCGACGTCGCGAAGCGCACCTTCACCACTCCCTTCCAGGTCCGCGAGTTCATCGAGCAGGCCTGGTTCATCACCAGCGTCACGCTGATGCCGACGATCCTGGTCTCCATCCCGTTCGGCGCGGTGATCTCGCTCCAGGTCGGCAACCTCACCGGCCAGCTGGGCGCCCAGTCGTTCGCCGGCGCGACCGCGGTCCTCGCGGTGGTGCGGGAGGCGGCCCCGATCGCCGCCGCGCTGATCATCGCCGGCGCCGCGGGCTCGGCGATCTGCTCCGACCTGGGGGCGCGCAAGATCCGTGAGGAGATCGACGCGATGGAGGTCCTCGGGGTCGACCCGATCGCCCGCCTGGTGGTGCCGCGTGTGCTCGCGACCATGTTCGTCGCGTTCATGATCATCGGCATCGTGATCGGCGCCGGCATCGGCGGCGGCTACTTCTTCACCGTGATCGTCCAGGGCGGCTCAGCCGGTGCGTTCCTCGCCTCGTTCACCGCCCTGGCGAGCATCAACGACCTCTACATCGCGATCGTGAAGGCCGTCGTCTTCGGCGGCATGGCCGCCATCGTCGGCGCCTACAAGGGCCTGAACGCCGGTGGCGGGCCCAGCGGCGTGGGCCGGGCCGTCAACGAGTCGGTGATCGTCGCGTTCATGCTGCTCTTCTTCATCAACGCGGTGATCACCGCGATCTACTTCCAGGTCGTCCCCCCGGCAGGTCTGTGATGGCGACGATCGGACAGCTGGGCGGCGCCTTCGTCAAGGGACGGCGCGACTGGCTCGAGCACTACGGCGACCAGCTCCTCTTCTACGTCAAGGCGCTGCTCTGGGTGCCGCGGGCGATCAAGCGCTACCCCCGCGAGATCACCAGCACCCTCGCCGAGGTCACGTTCGGCGCCGGCGGCCTCACCCTGATCGCCGGCTCGGCCGGCGTCATCGCGTTCCTGGCGTTCTTCGCCGGCACCGAGGTCGGCATCCAGGGCTACGCCTCGCTGAGCCAGATCGGCGTCGCGAAGTTCAGCGCGTTCATCTCGGCGTACTTCAACACCCGCGAGGTCGCCCCGCTCATCTCCTCGATCGCGCTGGCGGCGACCGTGGGCTGCGGCTACACCGCCCGCCTCGGCGCGATGCGGATCTCGGAGGAGATCGACGCGCTCGAGGTGATGGGCATCCCGTCGCTCCCGTTCCTGGTGACCACGCGGATGATCGCGGCGTTCATCGCCGTCATCCCCCTGTACGTCGTCGCGCTGAGCGCGTCCTACCTCTCGCCGCGGCTGATCACGACCTACATCTACGGCCAGTCACCGGGCACCTACGACCACTACTTCCTGCAGTTCCTGCCACCCATCGACATGCTCTGGTCGTTCTTCAAGCTGCTCTTCCTCGCGACTGCCGTGATCCTGATCCACTGCTACTACGGCTACACCGCGTCCGGCGGTCCCGCCGGCGTCGGTACGGCGGTGGGCCGCGCGATCCGCACCAGCATCGTCACCATCGTGGTCGCCGACTTCTTCCTGAGCTTCGCGATCTGGGGCTCCACCACCACGGTGAGGATCACCGGCTAGATGTTGGTGAACGTCTACCACGACAGCCCGGCGGAGCACCGTCGGCTGCTGCTGGCGGGCGTCGTCTTCATGACGGTCGTCGCGCTGCTGATCGGGCTGTCGATCGCGATCTACCAGAAGGCCTTCGAGCGCGACACGACCATCACGATCAAGGCCGACCGCGCGGGTCTCCAGCTCGCGCGGTTCGGCGACGTCCGGCTCAACGGCGCGCTCGTCGGCCAGGTCCGCAAGATCGACCAGGACGGCAAGGAGGCGGTCATCACCGTCGCCCTGAAGCCCGACGACGCCAAGCAGATCCCGGACAACGTCACCGTCCAGATCGTGCCGACGACGCTCTTCGGCCAGAAGTTCATCTCGCTCGTCCGGCCCGACGACCCGTCCACGACGCCGCTGTCCGACGGCGACGTCATCCCGGCGAGCCGGGTCGAGACCAACGTCGAGCTGAGCCGGATCCTGGCCAACCTCTTCCCGCTGCTGCGCGCCGTCCGGCCGGCCGACCTCAACGCCACCCTCAACGCGCTCGCCACGGCGCTGGGTGGCCGCGGCGAGCAGCTGGGTCAGACCATGGACGAGCTGGACACCTACCTCGGCAAGATCGGCGCCCACCTGCCCACGCTGCGCGAGGACCTGGTCAAGCTCGCCGACGTCGCGAACACCTACGACCTCGCCGCACCCGACCTGCTCGCGGTGCTGCGCAACGTGACGACCACCGGGCAGACGATCGTCGACAACAAGGCCCAGCTGGGCACCTTCTTCTCCGACCTCCAGGGAGTCGCCGACACCTCGACCCGGGTGCTCAGTGACAACGAGAGCAACCTGATCCGCGTCGGCCAGGTCACCGAGCCGGTGCTCAAGCTGCTCGCCGTCTACTCGCCCGAGTTCCCCTGCCTGATCGAGGGCGCCGCGAAGTACGCGCCGCGGCTGGCCAAGACGTTCGAGGGCAACCAGGTCAAGCAGTACATCGAGTTCGGCACGCCGCAGTACCGCGCCTACGACCAGCGCGACCGCCCGACGTACGGCGAGGTCGGCCACGGCCCCTGGTGCCTCGGCCTGCCGAACCCGAAGGTCCCGGCGCCGCCGATCGCGCTCGACCAGGGCAGCGACATGGACGAGCACCCGCCGACGTCGCCGCTGCCCGGCCTCAACCGGGTCGGCGCCGACTACTCGGGCAGCACCGGCGAGCAGCAGATCATCAACGCCATGCTCGCGCAGCGGACCGGCTCCGACGCGCAGCAGTACGGCGCGCTCGGCTCGCTGATGTACGGCCCACTCGTCCGCGAGCCAGCCGGCACCCAGTCGGGAGGTGCGCGATGACCTCCCGCAACGCCACCACGATCTCGGCCGGCATCAAGCTCGGCATCTTCACGGTCATCTCGCTGCTGGTCACCGGGTTGCTCGCGGCGATCATGGGCAACGTCGGCTTCGGCTCCGGCACGACGTTCAAGGCGGTCTTCTCCAGTGCCTCGATGCTCCAGAAGGGCGACGACGTCCGGGTCGCCGGTGTCAGCGTCGGCGAGGTCAAGAAGGTCGAGCACTACCACCGCGACCAGGCCCTGGTGACCTTCCGGGTGCAGTCCGGCGTCCCGCTGACGACGGCCTCGCACGCCGAGATCCGCTTCCTCAACCTCGTCGGCGACCGCTACCTGGCCCTCGAGGAGGGTGCCGACGCGGGTGCGAAGCCGCTCGCCGACGACGGGACGATCCCGATCGAGCAGACCAAGCCGGCCCTCGACCTGACCGTGCTCTTCAACGGGTTCCAGCCGCTCTTCCAGGCCCTGAACCCCCAACAGGTCAACGACCTCAGCATGAACCTGGTGCAGGTCCTCCAGGGCGAGGGCGGCACCGTGCAGGGCCTGCTCGCGAAGACCGCGTCGCTCACCAACACCCTCGCGGACCGGGACGAGCTGATCGGCCGGGTCGTCGACAACCTCAGCGAGACGCTGACGACGGTCGACAGCCGGCACCAGCAGCTCAACGACCTGGTGATCGGCCTGAAGAACTGGATGACCGACCTCGCCCGCGACCGCTCCACCATCGGGTCGTCGCTCCAGAACATCTCCGACCTGACCGTGGTGGTCGCCGACCTGATCCGGCAGGGCCGTCCGCTGATCAAGTCCGACGTCGCGAAGCTGCGCAAGCTGGCCGCGCTGCTCAACGAGAAGGAGTCGCGCAAACAGGTGATCGAGCTGCTCGACCGGCTGCCCGAGTCGATGACCGACCAGACCCGCACCGGTACGTACGGCAGCTGGTACAGCTACTACGTCTGCGGCTTCAGCGGCCGGATCACGCTGCCGGCCGGCCTCGGCGACCTGCCCGGCGTCAAGCAGCTGATGAACGAGCTCAACCACCTCGACTTCCGGTCGACGGCGCCGCGCTGCAACGGGGCGGAGGCGCAATGACGACCGCGAGGCGCTACAGCGAGGCGCGGGTCCTGCGACTCGGCGCGATCACCCTGGTGGTGATGGCGGTGATCATGGCCGCCGCCTTCAACCTCGGGAAGTTCCCGGGCTTCCGCGGTACGACGTATTACGCGGAGTTCAAGGACGCGAGCGGCCTGCACGTGGGCAACATGGTCCAGGTCGGCGGCATCCGGGTCGGCCGGGTCCAGGACGTCGAGCTCAAGGACAGCCACACCGTCGTCGTCACGTTCGACGTCGACAACGGGGTCGAGTTCGGCACCGACACCCGGGCCTCGGTCGAGGTGCTGAGCCTGCTCGGTGAGAAGTACCTCGAGCTCCAGCCCGCCGGCCCCGGCCAGCTCTCCTCCGACGACGTGATCCCGCTCGACCGCACCGAGTCGGCATACGACATCGTGGGCGTGTTCAGCGACCTGACGACCACGACCGAGCGGATCGACACCGACCAGCTCTCGAAGGCTCTCAACGTCGTCGCCGACACCACCGACAAGGCGGCGCCGGAGATCGAGCAGAGCTTCCGCGGCATCGCCCGCCTCTCCCAGTCGGTCGCCGAGCGCGACGACCAGATCCAGGCGCTGCTCAAGGGCTCGCAGAGCGTGAGCAAGGTGCTTGCTGCCCGCAGCGAGGACCTGGTGTCGCTGATGAAGAACAGCGACCTCGTGTTCCAGGAGGTGCAGCGACGCAAGCAGGCCGTCCACCTGCTGCTGGTCAACGCCCGCGACCTCGCGACCCAGCTGCGTGGGGTCGCCGCCGACAACAAGGCCGAGATGGGGCCGGCGCTGAAGGAGGTCGACGACCTGCTGTCGCTGCTCAACTCCAAGGACAAGCAGCTGAAGGCGACGCTCGGCGCCCTCGGCCCCTACGTCGACATCCTGAGCAACATCATCGGCACCGGCCCGTGGTTCGACGCCTACGCCTCCAACCTGCTCGGCATCCCGACCGGCGAGTTCGTCCCGACGCGGGGGGAGGGCTGACATGGTGCCCAACACGCTCATCGGCCGGGTCCTCGGCGTGGTCCTCGCGCTCTGCCTGGCGTTCGCGGCGTACTTCTTCGCGATCCGCGACACGACCGAGATGAAGACCGTGACCGCCCACTTCCCGCGCGCGGTCAGCATCTACGAGGGCAGCGACGTGCGGATCCTGGGCGTCAACGTCGGCCGCGTCACCGCCGTGACGCCGGAGGGCAACTCGGTCCGCGTCGACATGGAGTACGACGCCAACTACTCCGTGCCCGCCGACGCCAAGGCCGTCATCGTGACCCCGACCCTCGTCGCCGACCGGTTCGTGCAGCTCACCCCGGCGTACGACAAGGGCGACCAGCTGATGGCCGACGGCGCCGACATCGCGCTGCCCGAGACGGCGGTCCCGGTCGAGCTGGACCGGATCTACGCCAGCCTCCGCGACCTCTCCGAGGCGCTCGGCCCCAACGGCGTCAACAAGGACGGCACCCTCGACCACGTGCTCGCCGCGGGCGCCCACGCCCTGGACGGCAAGGGCGAGCTCGGCAACCAGATGCTCACCCAGCTGGCCGCGGCGGCGCAGACCTTCGGCGAGGGCAGCGGCCCGCTCTTCGACACCGTGACGCAGCTGGCCCAGCTCACCACGACGCTCGCCCAGAACGACAAGTTCGTGCGTGCGTTCGTCCAGGACCTCGCGGGCGTCTCCTCCCAGCTCGCCGACGAGCGCACGGAGATCCGGCAGTCGCTCGCCGCGGTCGCGGACGCGGTCGGCACCGTGAAGGGCTTCGTCCACGACAACCGCGAGGCTCTGGTCACCGACGTCGAGAAGCTGACCAAGGTGATGCAGACGATCAACTCGGAGAAGGACAGCCTCGACACCGCGCTGCGCGTCGCCCCGACCGCGATCGGCAACCTCAGCCTCGCCTACAACTCGCAGACCGGGACGATCGGCTCGCGGATCGGCGTGAGCGGCAACCTGTGGGACGCCGACGGCTTCCTGTGCTCGGTCGTCCAGCAGGCGAGCCTGCCGGGCAAGAGCGCCGACCTCGCGTGCGCGCTCTTCAAGCAGCTGCTCGAGCCGGTGGAGGACCAGCTCCCGACGATCCCGCCCTCCCAGCGCGGCGCCGCGGCCAACCGCCCGGCCACCGGCGACGAGGCCAACCGGGTGCAGCAGCAGTACGGCGTGTCCGGCGGCTCGCTCTCGCACCTCATGGGAGGCGGCTCATGACCCGGTCGACGAGGCTGCTGCGCGGGTGCGTGCTGGTGGTCGCGCTCGCCGTGACGGCGACCGGCTGCAAGTTCGACGGCGCCTACGACCTGCCGCTGCCCGGCTCCCCGGTCTCCGACGACAACTCGTTCGAGATCACGGCCGACTTCGCCGACATCCTCAACGTCGTCCCGAAGTCGCCGGTGATGGTCGACGACGTGACCGTCGGCGAGGTCACCGACGTGGAGCGCGTCGGCTGGCACGCCCGGGTCACCATGCGGGTCAAGGACAACGTCGACCTGCCCGACAACGCGGTCGCCGACATCCGGCAGGTCAGCCTGCTGGGGGAGAAGTACGTGTCCCTCGAGGCGCCGACCCACGTCGCGCCGACCGGTCGGCTCTCCGACGGCGACACGATCGACCTCGCCGACACCGGCCGCAACCCCGAGGTCGAGGAGGTGCTCGGCGCGCTGTCCTTCCTGCTGAGCGGTGGCGGTGTCGCCCAGCTCGGCACCATCACCAACGAGCTCAACCAGGTCATGGACGGCCGCACCGACCGGCTGCGCCACCTGCTGGGCTCGCTCGAGGACGTCGTCGGGACCATCGACGACCAGAAGGCCGACATCATCAACGCGATGGAGTCGATCGCCCACCTGACCGAGACGCTCAACGACGAGAAGAAGTCGATCACCGGTGCGCTCGACGTGGCCGGACCCGCGGTCGACGTGCTCGCCGACCAGCACGACGAGCTGATCGCGATGCTCGGCTCGCTCGACAAGCTGGGCAAGGTCGGGACCCGGGTGATCGGGGCCAGCAAGGACGACATCCTGGCCTCGCTCGACCACCTCCAGCCGATCCTGGCGAAGCTGCACGCGGCCGGCGACTCGCTCGCCCCCGGCCTCAACCTGCTGGTCAGCTTCCCGTTCCCCAAGGAGGCCGGCGACATCGTCAAGGGCGACTACGCCAACACCTCCATCCGCGCCGACATCAACCTCGAGAACATCCTCCCCAACGGCCAGGACGGCGGCGGGATCCCCGGCCTGCCGAACCCGGGCGAGGTGCTCACCCAGGTCGAGAAGTGCCTGCGCAGCGGCGACCTCACCAGCGCCGCGTGCCTCAAGGTGCTCGACTCCGTCAACCTGCTCAAGCAGCTGCGCGCGGACTGCAAGAAGCCCGCCTACCAGGACAACCCGGTCTGCAAGCTCGTCAACGTCGTCCCCGGTGGCGACGGCGACACGCCAGGTCTCCCCGGGCTGCCCGGCCTGCCGGGCCTGCCGGGCCTCGGCGACCTGCTCGGACGCAGCCTCCCAGACGCCCTCACCAGTGGCGACCCGTCGCCGACACCGGGCCCGACGGCCCTCTACGGAGGCGTCTCATGAGTCGTGGCGTACGGATCAGGATCGGCGCGTTCCTCGTGCTCAGCGCCGTCGGCATCGTCTACATCGCCGGCACCTACCTCGGGCTGGTCGACCGGGTCCTCGGCCGAGGCATCACCGTGCACGCCACGCTGCCCTCCTCGGGCGGGCTGTTCGAGGGCAGCGAGGTCACCTACCGCGGCGTCAAGGTCGGCAAGGTCTCGAAGATGCGGGCCACGGCCGACGGCATCACCCTCGACCTGGCGCTCGAGGACGGCACCAAGCTGCCCGCCGACTCGCCCATGTTCGTCCACAACCTGTCGGCCGTCGGCGAGCAGTACCTCGACTTCGAGCCGCCCGACGACAAGGGCCCGTACGTCGAGGCCGGGGGCACCCTGCACGGCACCGCGGACTCCCTGCCCGTCGACGAGGGCGACCTCCTCGTCGAGCTCAACCAGTTCGTCAGCTCGGTCGACAAGGACAACCTGACGACCGTGGTCCGCGAGCTCGGCACGATGTTCGACGACACCGGCGTGCCGCTCCAGCGGCTCCTCGACAACGGCAGCACGTTCGTCCGCGAAGCCTCCGCCCACACCGACGAGACGATCGCGCTGCTCGACCAGGGCAAGAAGGTGCTGACCACGCAGCAGGGGGAGAAGGAGAACATCCAGTCCCTCTCGAGCGACCTGCACTCGCTGACCGACGCGCTCGCCGCGAGCGACGACGACCTCGAGACGGTGCTCGACGGCACGCCCGGCACCGCCCGGGAGCTGGACAAGATGCTCAAGGACCTCGAGCCCACGCTGCCGGTCCTGCTGGGCAGTGCGGTGAGCGTCAACCAGGTGGTGGTCTCCCACCTCGACGGGGTCGAGCAGCTGCTGGTGACCTACCCGCGCACCATCTCCGCCGGCTTCACCGGCACGCCCGGTGACGGCTACGGACACGTCAACCTCCAGTTCGCCCAGCAGCCGCCCTGCACCCAGGGCTACAAGCCCCGCAGCCAGTGGCGGCCGCCCAGCGACCTGAGCGACGGGCCGATCTACCCGGCGCACTGCTCCGCCGGCCCGCCGTACGCGATGCGCGGCTCCAACTACTCGCCGGGAACGCCGGCGAACCCGTCGCCGGGGCGGCTCTACCGCTCGTCGTACGACCCGCAGACCGGCTTCGTGCAGGGTGCGGTGGACCGGCAGGGCAACCCGGTACGGTTCCTCGATCAGGGCAACCTGTCGATCCTGGGAGATGACGCGTGGAAATGGCTGCTGGTGGGTCCGGTGACGCAGTGAGGCGCCGCAACGTGGTGCTCTACGTGTTCGCCCTGCTGCTCGCCTGCGGTGTCATCATCGGCGGTTTCTACGTCGCTCGCGCCCACCAGGACCGGCAGCGCGCGGCCGCCGAGCAGGAGCGGTACGGCGACGTGCTCGCCGCGGCGCGCAAGGAGACCGAGGCGTTCGTCAACATCGACTACCAGGACGCGCAGGCCAGCATCGACGCCGTCGCGGCGGGTGCGACCGGCGACTTCGCCAAGCAGTACGACACCAGCACGAAGGACGTCGTGAAGATCCTGACCCAGGCGAAGTCGGTGATGGAGGGCAAGGTGCTCTGGGCCGGCGTCGTCGACACCGACAAGGACAGCGCCACCGTCATCGTGGCCACGACCGGCACGGTCGCCAACACCTCGACCGGCAACAAGCCGGTCGCCCGCCAGTTCCGGATCAAGCTCGACCTGGTCCGCGAGGACGACGCCTGGAAGACCAGCAACGTGGAGTTCGTCGGATGAGCGCCCCGCGCAAGGGCCAGTCCCGCCCCGCCACCGGCCGCCCGCGCAAGATCGCGGGCCGGACGACCGAGCCCGTCGAGCCCGCCAGCACCGACGGGGAAGGTGGTTTCGAGGCTCAGGCGCCAGAGCGCCTTCGCACCTCAACCACCGACGCCCCGGTGGTTGAGGACGCTCGCGCCTCCGACGCCCCGGTGGTTGAGGTGCGAGCGGAGCGAGCCTCGAAACCACCCCGACGCAGACTCACCTGGATCCTGGTGGCGGTCATCGCCGTCCTCGCGCTGGTCGGCATCGGCGAGATCGTCTACCTCGCTCGCGACCCCGACCCGACGGTCTCGGCGTCGCGCCCCGTGGTCACCGGGGACCTCAGCCACCGCGCGGCGGTCGAGGCGGCGGCCCGCTCGACCGAGCAGATCTTGTCGACGTCGTACCAGGACTACGACGGCCAGGTCGACAAGGCGACCGAGAAGATGACCGACACGTTCGCGAAGGAGTACCGCGCGACCGCCGACGGCATCAAGGACGACTTCATCGCCCAGCAGACCAAGCTCCAGGTCAAGGCGGTCGCCCAGGGCGTCGTGCAGGCCTCGCCCGTGCAGGTCCAGGCGCTGCTCTTCCTCAACCAGTACGTCGAGAAGCAGCAGGACGGCCAGCCGAAGACGTCGTACGCGCAGTACCGCGCGCTGGTGACCGTGGTGCACACCGACCAGGGGTGGCTGGTCTCGAACATCGAGACCCAATGATCGGGTAGGGTCCGCGAAACTAGAACAAGTTATAGTTGAGCCGGCCGCCCGAGAGGAGAAGGATCCCCGTCGTGCCTCCTTCCGAGAACGTGGACACCGACCTGCTCATCATCGGCGCCGGCCCGACCGGCCTGTTCTCGGCGTACTACGCCGGGTTCCGCGGGATGCGCGTCGCCGTCGTCGACTCGCTGCCCGAGCTGGGCGGCCAGATCACGGCGATGTACCCCGAGAAGCAGATCCTCGACGTCGCGGGGTTCCCGTCGGTCAAGGGGCGCGAGCTCGTCGAGGGCCTGGTCGAGCAGGCCGCGCTCTCCGAGCCGACCTACCTGCTCGAGCGCACCGCCTCGACCCTGGTCGAGGACGAGGGCGGCGTGACCGTCGGGCTCGAGGACGGCACCACGGTGCGCGCGAAGGTCGTGCTGATCACCGCCGGCATCGGCAAGTTCAGCCCCCGCCCGCTGCCGGCCGGAGAGGGCTGGCTGGGCCGCGGTCTCGAGTTCTTCGTGCCGAGCTTCCAGCCGTACGTCGGCAAGGACGTCGTCATCGTCGGTGGCGGTGACAGCGCGTTCGACTGGGCGCTGCACCTGGAGCCGGTCGCGAAGTCGATCACCCTCGTGCACCGGCGCGACGCGTTCCGGGCGCACGAGCGCACGGTCGAGGCGGTGAAGGCCTCGCCCAAGGTCGACATCGTCACGAAGGCGGAGGTCTCGGCGATCCACGGCAACGGCACCGTGGAGTCGATCGACATCACCGTCGACGGCGAGCTCACGACGCGGCCGACGCAGGCGGTCGTCGCGGCCCTCGGCTTCATCGCCGACCTCGGGCCCATCCAGCAGTGGGGCGTCGAGGTTCAGAAGCGGCACGTCGTCGTCGACTCCTCGATGCGCACGAACCTCGCGCGGGTCTTCGCCGCGGGCGACATCACCGAGTACCCCGGCAAGGTCCGGCTCATCGCCGTCGGTTTCGGTGAGGCCGCGACCGCCGTCAACAACGCGGCCGTCGTGATCGACCCGACCGCACACGTGTTCCCCGGTCACTCCAGTGAAGGAAGCTGAGGCAGCCCATGAAGATCAAGATCGACTTCGACCTCTGTGAGTCCAACGCGCTCTGCGAGGCGATGGCCCCCGAGGTGTTCGAGCTCGACGACGACGACTTCCTCCAGCTGAAGACGGAGGAGACGACGCCCGAGAACATCGACGCCGTGAAGCGCGCCGTGGCCGCCTGCCCGCGCGCCGCGATCTCCCTGTCTGAATGAGCCTGGAGGACTGACGCAGTGACCACCTCTCTCGACGGCAAGGTCGCGATCGTGACCGGGGCCGGCGCCGGTCTCGGCCGCGCCGAGGCCCTGGCGCTGGCGGACGCCGGCGCGCGCATCGTGCTCAACGACCTGCCCGGTGGTGCCGAGGGCACCGCCGAGGAGATCCGCTCCCGCGGCGGCGAGGCCAGCATCGTGGCCGGCGACGTGGGGGAGCGGGCCACCGCCGACGCCATGATGGCCGCGGCCGTCGAGGGCTTCGGCCGGCTCGACGTCGTCGTCAACAACGCCGGCATCACCCGCGACCGGATGCTCTTCAACATGTCCGACGAGGAGTGGGACCAGGTCATCCACATCCACCTGCGCGGCCACTTCCTGCTCTCCCGCAACGCCGCGTCGTACTGGCGCGCGCAGGCCAAGGAGTCCGGCCCCGTCGGCGCCAGCGTCGTCAACACCGCGTCCGAGGCGTTCCTGTCCGGCCCGCCGGGACAGGCCAACTACGGCGCGGCCAAGGCCGGCATCGCCGCGCTGACCGTCTCGACCGCCCGGTCGATGGCGAGCAGCGGCGTCCGCGCCAACGCGATCTGCCCCCGGGCCCGCACCGCGATGACCGCCCAGGTCTTCGGCGAGGACCAGTCCGGCATGGAGGTCGACCCCTACTCGCCCGAGCACGTCGCGCCGGTTGTCGCCTACCTCGCGTCCGACGCCGCCGCCAACATCACCGGCCAGGTCTTCGTCGTGTACGGCGGGATGGTCGCCCTCGTCGCGGCACCGGTCGTCGAGGAGCGCTTCGACAAGGCCGGCGACCTCTGGACGGCCGACGACCTCGACAAGCAGCTCGGCGGCTACTTCACCGACCGGGACCCCGCCGTCGGCTTCGCCGCCGACTCGATCATGCGATTGAAGGCCTGACATGGGACGACTCGACGGCAAGGTCGCCATCGTCACCGGCGGCGCGATGGGTCAGGGCGCGGCGATCGTGCGCCACTTCGTCGCCGAGGGCGCGAAGGTCGTCATCGCCGACATCGCGAAGGAGCCCGGCCAGGCGCTGGCGGACGAGCTGGGTGGCAGCACCCACTTCGCCGACCACGACGTCAGCGACCAGGCCTCGTGGGAGCGCGTCGTCGAGGAGACGAACGAGCGCTTCGGCCCGGTCAACGTGCTCGCCAACAACGCCGGCCTGCTCCGCTTCGGCGACATCGAGCGGATGCCCGTCGACGAGGTCGAGCTGCTCTGGCGGGTCAACCAGCTCGGCTGCTTCCTGGGCATGCAGGCCGTCACCCGGACGATGCGCAAGAACGGCGGCGGCTCGATCATCAACGCGTCCTCGGTCGAGGGGCTCGCGGGGATGGCGAGCTGCACGGCGTACGCCGCGACGAAGTGGGCGATCCGTGGCATGACCAAGTGCGCCGCGATGGAGCTCGGCCCCAAGGGCATCCGGGTGAACTCGATCCACCCCGGCATGATCAACACCCCGATGACCCGCGTCCACGGCGGTGACGCCGCGATGGAGTTCGGCGCCTCGCGGGTGCCGCTGCGCCGGGTCGGCTACCCCGAGGACATCGCCCCGCTCTACGTCTTCCTCGCCAGCGACGAGTCGTCCTACATCAACGGCGCCGAGATCTCGATCGACGGCGGCGTCACCTCCACCCACGCCTTCGGCGGCTGAGGCATGGCCAACCAGCGCGGCCAGGTCGTCATGGCGGACGACGAGATCGCCGAGTTCCTCGCCCAGCAGCGCTCGTCCACGCTCGCGACGTACGGCCCGCAGGGCCAGGTCCACCTCGTCGGCATGTGGTACGCCGTGATGGACGGCGCGATCTGGTTCGAGACCAAGAAGAAGGCGCAGAAGACGGTCAACCTGCGCCGCGACCCGCGCTGCTCGTTCCTCGTCGAGGCGGGCCACACCTACGACCAGCTCCGCGGCGTCGCGATCGAGGGCCACGGTGTCGTGGTCGAGGACGAGGACGTCGTCTGGGACGTCTGCGTCAACATCTTCGAGCGCTACAACGCGCCGTACACCGACGAGATGAAGCCGTTCGTCGAGTTCATGGCCAAGAACCGCGCCGCCATCCGCCTCGACGCCGACCGCACCCGTTCCTGGGACCACCGCAAGCTCGGCCTCCCCGAGATGGAGCTGGGTGGCTCGACCGCGCCGTACGTCGGGTAGCGGAGCGGCGCCGTCGCTCAGGTCGGCGGCCGGCCCGCCGATGGGTCGCGCGTGAGCCCCGCAGAGATCGTCCTGACCACCCTCGGTGTGATGGTCCTGCTGGCGGTGCTCGCCCCGTTCACGAGATCGCCCGAGCGCGACGACGCGACCTCATCGTCCAGCGGGTCGGTCGTCGTCCTCTACGCGCTGATCGGCGTCAACCTCGCCGGGCTCACGACCGGGGTCGCCGTCGCGGCGTACGCCGTGTTCGGCTGAGGTACGCGGTCGGGGCCCCTGATCTCGCTAGGATCTGAGCGAGGAGGCGGGATGCCGAGCACGGGCATGGACTGGTTCGTCCAGCTGTTGATCTTCGTCCTGATCGCCTACCCGATCGTCGGCGGGCTGGCGTTCCTGGTCTCGAGCTTCTACTACCACGTGTTCTCGGAGCGGCACGACCGTCCGCGCTACCTGGAGCACGGCGAGCCCTTCGTCACGATCCTGGTCCCGGCGCACAACGAGGAAGCGTCCATCGAGAGCACCGTCCGCTACCTCGAGACGATGCTCAACTACCCGGCCGACAGGTACGAGATCATCGTCGTCGACGACGCCTCCACCGACCGGACCCCCGAGATCCTCACCGCGCTGCAGGCCGAGTACCCGGACCTGCGCGTCGTCACGATCGTCAAGAACCGTGGGAAGGCGCACGGCTTCAACGTGGCGCTCGCCTTCGCGCGCGGCGACTTCCTGCTCTCCAACGACGCCGACACCCGTCCCAACCCCGACGCCCTGTGGCAGTACCTGAGCTACTTCGAGCGTGAGGGCGGGCAGAACGTCGGAGCGGTCACCGGCAACATGCTCGCCGCGAACCGCACGACGCTGACCGCGGAGGCGCAGCAGAACGAGCTGAACTCGATCATCGGGCTGATCAAGCGCTCCCAGATGTCGTACGGCGGGCTCTTCGCGTTCTCGGGCGCCAACACGATGTACCGCAGGCAGGCCGTGCTCGACGTCGGCGGCTGGCACGCGGAGCAGCCGACCGAGGACATCGCGATCGCATGGGACATGCAGGCGATGGGGTGGCGGGCGCTGTTCGCCCCACACATCCGATTCTTCCTCGACGTCCCGGAGCAGACCCGGTCGCTGGTCAAGCAGCGCCGTCGCTGGTCGTCGGGCGGCATCTACGTCCTGGTGACCAAGGGCCCGGCGTTGCTGCGGCACGCGGTCGAGCGCTGGCGGATGATGCCGATCGTGCTGGACTACAGCTTCAGCGTCTTCTGGAGCTTCCTCTACTGGATCAGCATGGCGCTCTTCCTGCTGACCCAGCTCCTCATGGCCGTGACGCAGGACTGGGAGCGGTTCTGGCACAACTGGTACATGGTGGGCATCTTCGTCTCCCTCCAGATGGTCATCGGCCTGGTCCAGCTGAGCGCCGCGTCGTACTACAACGACCGGGGCCGGACGTTGAAGTACCTCCTGTTCGCGCCGGCGTACATGCTCGTCTACTGGATGGTGAACACCTGGACGGTCGTCCTCGAGTTCGTCCCGACGGTCCGCAAGGTCTGGGAGCGGCGCGACGGCGGCTCCTGGAAGTCGCCCGAGCGGTCCGACAGCCTGCAGGGCACCCGCGACGCGCACCAGGGGAAGGAGTCGTCATGACGAGCAAGCCGTCCTACGTCGTCCACGAGGTCGCGGAGAAGGACGTCACGGTCGAGTGGTTCTTCGGCTCAGGTCACGTCCGCACCAAGGTGTTCCAGGTGGCTTGGATCCTGGTGAGCTGGTTCTTCGTCGTGCTCCCGGTCTTCATCACGGCCTCGTCGCTGCTGCACCGCGACGACGAGGGCGGGTGGTGGAGCTACCAGGAGGGCTTCGACATGTGGGACCGCACGGTGTTCCTGCTGGAGGTCCTCTTCTTCGCCTTCGTCCTCATCTTCCTGGGCCTGCACCTCCTCGACCGCACCTCCAGAGCCACGCGCAACGGCCGGCGGGAGTACGACGCGCAGCGGCTCGCGCTGCGCCTGGAGATCGCCGAGACCTGGTACGCCGACAAGTACGGACCGCGGGACGAGCGGGTGCATCAGCGGCACGTCGAGATCCAGCCCTACAGCGACATCGAGACCTACGAGCTGCGCAACCTCTACCGCGCGCACCGGGCCGGCTGATGCCGCTCTCGGCCGAGGACGCGGCGCTGGTCGCTGACATGCGGCAGCGCGAGCTGCACCTGAAGGAGAGGCAGCGTGCCGCTGACGCGATCCAGTTCATCGAACGGCGCTTCCGCGTCGTGTTCGCGGTCCTGGCCGGTGTCGTGTGTGCCGCTGCCGGCACGGGCCTCGCCCTGGTCGCGGACGAGATCAAGCCGAATGCGCGGAACCTGTCGCGCCCGGTGACCGTCCAGATCGTCGCCTGCTTCATCATCGGCGTCTTCCTGGGCCTGCACGTCCTCCGCTCCGCCTGGGGCCGCCGGGTGCGCGCCCGGCGCGTCGGCAGAGAGCTGAAGAAGTACACCAGCGAGCTCCACGCGGGTCGACGGTGGCAGCCCTTCTACTACGGGGACGAGGACATCGCGGCGTACGTCCCGCAGATCCTGTACTTCATCGAGGGCGAGCAGCGCTTCGAGTCCGTGGCGGCGGCGCTGGCCTTCGCGAAGGAGCATCGCCACGACACAGCGGTGTTCGCAGGGCGGGCGATGGAGCTGTTCACCGAGGTGGTGGAGGTGTCGAACGTGGTCGTCGTGTCGAACGCCGAAGAGTCCGGGAGGCCGGCGAGCCGGATCATGCACTTCGTCCGGTCCGACCGACCCCACGTCTGGTACGTCGCGACGGCGCCCGAGGGCAACAAGGTCCACGCACTCGACCGCGGGATGATCTCGGTGCTGACGGGGTCGATGGAGCTGGGCTGGACGATCAGCAGCAACCGGGTGCAGATCAGGCGGGCCGAGCTCGGCTTCCCGGAGGTCGCGGACCTCTACCGAGCGCAGGTGCCCGGCTACGTCGACCAGCTCACCGACGAGGAGCAGCAACGTGAGGTCGTCTACGAGCTGACCCTGCTCTCGGCCAAGGTGGACACCTGGCTCGAGCACGAGGTCGTCGTGTTCGATGCCGGCGCACGTTCCGAGTTCGACTGACAGTGCTCCTTGGCGGGTCCATACTGCGAGGAACACCCCGCCTTGAGGGAGTTCTCGTGGACAAGGCACTCGGATCTGCAGCGACCCATGACGACGTGGCGCCGGAGGCACCGGTCGTCGAGGCCTTCACGCCCCGCGCCCCGGTGCCGCTGCCGGTGGAGCGGATGACGGTCGGGCACGCGGAGGACCCGGCCGAGGCCGACGCCGACCGGCGCGCGGACTCCGCGCTCACCCGCCTGGCCGCGCTCGACTCGTCCGCCGGTGGCGTCGAGATCGACCTGCACCAGCACGGGCCCGGCTGCGACCACCTGCGGAGGAGCCCCACCCCGTCGACCGGTGCCGTGGTCGGGCACGAGGGCGGCGAGCTCGACGACGGCACCTCGGCCCAGATCGAGTCGCGCCGCGGCCGCGGCCGTCCCCTCGACGCGCCGGTGCTCCAGCGGATGCAGTCCGCCTTCTCGGCGAACCTGTCCGACGTCCGCATCCACGACGACCCGGACGCGGCCCGCCTCAACCGCCTGGTGAGTGCCCGCGCGTTCACCACCGGCAAGGACGTCTTCTTCGGTGCGGGGGAGTACGCCCCGAGCTCACCCGAGGGCGACCGGGTCCTGGCGCACGAGCTCGCCCACACCCTCCAGCCGTCGACCGGACCGGTGACGCGGCTGCACCGCCTCTTCACGGACGAGCAGAAGGGGGACCTGCTGCAGGGGCAGTACAAGAAGGTCGCGGAGGAGTACGAGTTCAAGCTCGGCTACGCGCTCTCGAAGGACCCGCAGGCGCTGGCCGGCGCCAAGGCGCTCACCGACAAGTTCAAGGCGCTCCTCATCGAGCGTCATGGCGCCGGCAAGGAAGGCGCCGCCTACAACCCCGCGAAGACCGCGGCCGGCAAGGTGTCGAAGGCCCGGGCGGCCGAGGTCTTCGACTCCGGCAACCTCCGTGAGCGGATGGGCGCCGTCTACGCGGCGATCACCAACTACGAGGACGACGACTTCGGCCTCGGCAACATGCTCGAGGCGACCAAGGACGCCCCCGAGAAGTACGGCGCCATCGCCGACACCGCGCTGATCGGCACCGAGATGGAGGCGCCGGACGCGATGATGTTCGGCCGCAAGGGCCGGACGGCGGACCGCAAGGAGAACGACCGGGTCGGCAAGACCGAGGTCGAGCAGAACAAGCACCTCGAGGGGTTCTTCGCGGGCAAGGACGCGCCGACGCCCAACAAGGTCGTCGAGCGCGGCGAGGCACCGCTGTCCAGCCGGGAGTACGAAGGGGCGTTCCCCGAGGAGACCGCGGCCGTCCAGAAGAAGAACAAGGGCTGGGCCGGCCTCGACGAGGCCGGCAAGGTCGCGGCGTACAACGCGGTGCTCGGGGACAAGGTCATCAGGACCTGGCAGGGCGGCGAGGCCTGGAACAACCTCGGTCCCAAGCTCAAGGAGGAGGGCACGAACAAGAACATGAGGATGCTCGCCGGCTTCTCGGGGACGTCCGACATGTACTTCCACGCGGGCCAGTACTTCAAGCTGGGCAAGAAGGACCTGGAGAAGATCCGCCTGGCGGCGCTCGGCACGATGATCCCGGCGCGCGACCACTCGTTCCACGAGATCATGTCCGCCAGCAGGGACTACGGCCTGGACTACGCCGACGGTCCCGTCGGGTACTCGAAGTTCGAGCCCTACACGAGCAAGCAGCTGCTCGAGATCACCGGCGCCACGGTCTTCCCGCACGAGCTGATCGGCGCGACCGGCAAGGCGATGTTCGACGCCAAGACCGCTGACGGGGTGGAGCAGACACCGGCGGTGCCGACGAAGGCGGAGCTGCCCGCGGTCGGGTGGAAGGCGAAGTACGGCCTGAGCACCTCGACGTACGAGTCCGTGCTCAAGGCCGTGGACGCCTACCACGCGGCGCTCAAGGCCAAGAAGGACACGGTCCGCACCCTGGCGGACAAGATCGTCGAGTGGGTCGACGCCTGGATGGCCAAGAACGCGGTGCGTGGCGACTCCGGCGACGAAGGCAAGACCGAGGCGCTCGAGTTCCTCCGCGGACGGGCCCTGCGCGCCGGCACGAGCTGGGCGGCGCACGCGACCGAGCAGGGGCTGGTCGCCAAGGCGACCAAGGCCAAGCTCCTGCACGAGTCCGACAACGACGACGACCCCAGCGGCGACTTCTACGGGAGCCCCGAGCTCGTGAACGGCCTCGGTGAGGAAGCCGTGATCGCCCTCGCGGCCCTCTTCGGCCAGTGCAAGAAGCTGGGCGCGATGCCCGTCGTCGCCGATGCGACGAAGCTTCCCGACGTCGCCGCGGCGCCGGCGTACAAGAAGCTGATCGGCTCCGCGAACGGGCTGCGGCTGCGTGCCGCGATCGGGGAGAACGCGGGCCTGATGCTGCGTGCCTTCGTGGCGCAGTTCGGTGGGGGCAAGGTGTGCAAGGTGCTCGGCCCCAAGGACCCGGACACCGTTGCCGCCCAGCAGCTGATGACCGCGCTCAACCTGGTGCAGTCGAACTTCGCGGGCGTCCAGATCCGCGTCGACGGTGGCAAGAGCCCGCGCGAGGGCGACACCCACAAGGTCGAGGGCGGCTCGCCCGCCAAGCGCAACGAGGCCCTCGCGGCGGCGTACAAGCTGACCCCGCTCGAGCTCGACTGCATCAACGGCTACACGATCGGCGAGTACAAGCCCTTCAACGACGGCACCGCGGCGCCCGAGCGGCTCGCCGCACTCGACTCCGGCCTCAAGAAGCTGCCCCGCTACGCCGGACCGCTCTACCGGGGCGACTACAGCTACGAGCACGCGGAGGCGGACGGGACCGCGGACGTGGAGTATGCGGTCGGCGCGAAGCAGACGCTCGACAAGTACACGTCGACCGCCAAGTCGCTCGCCGACTCCTTCGTGCCCAAGCGTCCGACGGCGCACGTCATCGTCTCGAACAAGTCGGGCGGCGACGTGGAGGCGCTGAGCAAGAAGAGCTGGGAGCAGGAGGTGCTCTTCCCACGGAAGGTCCCCTTCCAGGTCGTCGCGGTCGTCGACAAGCGGAACAAGGGCGTCGGCGCCACCGATGCGACCCTGAACAAGGTCACCGGCGCGTTGACCGGCGCGCACGGGCTCCCGACCGCGCTCGAGCAGCAGACTGGTGGTGTCGCCCCGGCGCACGCGGCGGACATGACGATCAACGACCCGCACGTGGCCGAGGACAAGTGGACCGAGGAGTACACCAAGACCTTCTCCAACAAGGTCTGGATCTTCTGGAAGGAGGTGTAGGAGCCGGTGACCAAGCTCTTCGACCAGATCATCGAGCTGCTCGGCCAGTCCGAGTACGACTACCAGGTCGCCGACGAGGAGGAGGTGCTCCGGCTCGCTCTCGAGGCACCCGAGGGCTCGTGGACGGCGTACGTGCGCGTGATGGCGAACGGGATCTGCGTCGTCTACTCGAAGCCGGAGTTCGACGCGGCGCCCGAGCACCGCGCGGCGACCTCGGAGTTCATGACCCGGGTCAACTTCGGCATCCTCATCGGCAACTTCGAGATGGACTGGAGCGACGGCGAGGTGCGGTTCAAGACCGCCTTCGACGCCGATGCCGGTCTGGTGCCGGCGGCCCTGGTCGTCAACACGATCGACGGCAACATCGCGAACATGCACCAGTACCTGCCGGCGCTCCAGGGCGTCGCGACCGGCGAGATGACCGTCGATGAGGCCCTCGAGGCGTGCGGACGCAGCGAGCCGCCCGCGGACGACTGAGGGGTCAGTCGCGGAGCAGGAGCTTGACCGCGACCTCGATCTGCTGACCAGTCTCGGCGGCGGTGTTGCGACCGGTGACCCAGCCGACCAGGGCGGAGAGCCAGACGTCGCCGATGACGCGGGCGATCTGGACGTCGTCCTCGGTGAGGGTGTCGTGGCCCTCGGGGTACATCGCCCGGGTGAGCATCGTGGTCAGCAGCATCCCGACCTGGTGGATCTCGGCGGCGACGGAGGCATCGGCGAACATGAAGGCGCGGGTGAGGGCCTCGGTCAGCTTCGGGTCGCTCTGCATGCCGCGGGTCGTGCGCTTGAGGGTGTTGATGACGCGATCGGCCGCGGTGTCACCCTCGACGGTGCGGTCGCGCAGCGCGGTCTCCGAGCGCTCGAACTCGCGCTGGAGCGCCGAGACCAGCAGGTGGATCTTCGACGGGAAGTAGCGGTAGAGCGTGCCGAGGGCGACGTCGGCCTGCTCGGCGACACCGCGCATCTGGACGGCGTCGAAGCCACCCTCGGACGCCAGGGCGATCGTGGCGTCGAGGATCCGCTTGCGGCGGTCGCGCTGCGCGGCCGAGCCGAGATCTTCGACTGCCAGCGAGTTGGCGCTGCTCACACGGACCCCCATGCACGTTGACGTTCGGAACGACGTTGGTCCGCAGAGTCTAGAGAACCCCCGAGAGTCCCGTTGATTACGACCACTAGGCTAACTGTTCGTGGTCTAAAATAGGAACACGTTCCAGTTGGTGAGGGCATCGTGTCCGAGTTGTTGAGAGATTGAGGTGCGGATGCGAGTCGCATTGCTGTCCTACCGAAGCAAGCCGCACTGCGGGGGACAGGGCATCTACATCCGTCACCTCAGCCGTGAGCTGGTCAACCTCGGCCACTCCGTCGAGGTGTTCTCCGGCCAGCCCTACCCCGAGCTCGACCCGGGCGTGGAGCTGACCAAGCTGCCCAGCCTCGACCTCTACCGCGAGCCCGACCCGTTCCGGCTGCCGACGCTCAAGGAGTTCCGCGACCGCATCGACGTCGAGGAGTTCGCCACCATGTGCGCGGCCGGCTTCCCCGAGCCCAAGACGTTCAGCCTGCGCGCCGTACGCGCCCTCAAGGACCGGGTCGACGACTTCGACGTCGTCCACGACAACCAGGTCCTCGGCTACGGGATGCTCGAGATCGAGAAGCTCGGGCTGCCGCTGCTGACCACGCTGCACCACCCGATCAGCTACGACCGCCGCATCGACATCGCGGCGACCAGGAACCCGTGGCGCAAGCTCACCCTGCGCCGCTGGTACGGCTTCGTGAAGATGCAGGCCGCTGTCGCCCGGCAGGCCCGCAAGATCCTCACCCCGTCGGAGACCTCCAAGCGCGACATCGCCAAGGACTTCGGCGTCGACCCCGCCCGGATGCAGGTCATCCTGCTCGGCGTCGACGACGCGTTCGTGCCGCCGACCAAGCCGCGGGTCAAGGGCCGGATCATGGCGATGGCCAGCGCCGACGCCCCGATGAAGGGCATCGCGACGCTGCTCGAGGCGTTCGCCAAGCTGCGCACCGAGCGCGACGTCGAGCTCTTCCTGGTCACCAAGCCCAAGCCGGGCGGCCGCACCGAGAAGCTCATCGACAAGCTGTCGATCGGCGACCACGTGCACTTCGTGCACGGTGTCAGCGACGCCGAGCTGGTCGAGCTGATGGGCACCGCCGAGGTCGCCTGCGTGCCGTCGCTCTACGAGGGCTTCTCGCTGCCGACCGCCGAGCTGATGGCGTGCGCGACGCCGCTGATCGCGTCCGACGCCGGCGCCATCCCGGAGGTCGTCGGCCCCGACGGCCTCTGCGCCGACCTGGTCACGCCCGGAGACGTCGGCGAGCTCGAGTCCGCGATCGCGGCGCTGCTCGACGACCCCGAGCGCCAGGCGCGGTACGGCGCCGCCGGGCGCCAGCGCGTCGAGGAGCTGTTCAGCTGGCGGGCGGTGGCCGCGAAGGTCGCCGTCGCCTACGAAGAAGTGATCGCCGACTACGAGAAGGAGCGCGCCAGTGCTGACCGTTGACTTCGACCGGCTGGGCCTGCAGCCCGGCGAGCGGGTGCTCGACATGGGTGCCGGCGGTGGCCGCCACGCGTTCGAGATGTACCGGCGCGGTGCCGACGTCGTCGCGTTCGACATGGACGCGGACGAGCTGGCCAACGTGCTCGAGGTCTTCGGCGCCATGAAGGAGCAGGGCGAGGTCCCGGCCGGCGCCGCCGCCGACATCAAGCAGGGTGACGCGCTCCAGCTCCCGTTCGCGGACGGCGAGTTCGACCGCATCGTCGCCGCCGAGGTGCTCGAGCACATCCACGCCGACGTCGACGCGATCACCGAGCTCGTGCGCGTGCTGCGCCCCGGTGGCACCCTGGCGATCTCGGTGCCGCGTTGGCTGCCCGAGGTCATCAACTGGAAGCTCTCGGACGACTACCACAACGCCCCGGGCGGCCACATCCGGATCTACACCGACCACGAGCTGATCGACAAGGTCACCAAGGCCGGCAAGTTCAACGACGGCACACCGGGCGACGCGATGGTCTTCGAGGGCAAGGACTACGCCCACGGCCTGCACGCGCCGTACTGGTGGATCAAGTGCGCCGTCGGCGTGACCAACGACGACAACTTCTTCGCCCGGACGTATCACAAGCTCCTGGTCTGGGAGATCATGAAGCAGCCCAAGACGCTCGAGTACGCCGGCAAGGTCCTCGACCCGCTGATCGGCAAGAGCATGGTGCTCTACTTCCGCAAGCCGGACGTCGCATGACGGATCCCCTCGCGCAGCTCCCGTACGTCGAGGGCATCCTCACCGCCGAGCAGGTCGCAGCCACGGCGGCGTCGATCGTCGCGATGCAGGAGCCGTGCGGCGCCGTGCCGTGGAGCGTCGGCGAGCACGTCGACATGTGGAACCACGTCGAGGCGGCGATGGCGATGCTCGTCGGCGGCGAGGTGGAGGCCGCGGAGCGCGCCTACGCCTGGATGCCGACGATGCAGCGTGCCGACGGCTCCTTCCCGATGAAGATCGTGAACGGCGAGCCCGAGGACGAGCGCGGCGACGTGAACATGACGGCGTACCTCGCCGTCGGCGTCTGGCACCACTGGCTGGTGCGCCGCGACATCGGCTTCGTGCAGCGCTTCTGGCCGACCGTGCGCGCCGCCCTCGACTGGGTGGTCTCGCTGCAGACGTCGTGGGGCGGCATCCACTGGACGCCGGTCGACGACTTCTGCCTGCTGACCGGCTCGTCCAGCATCTACCAGTCGCTGCGGGCCGGCGTCGCGCTCGCCGACCTGCTCGACGACCCGCAGCCCGAGTGGGAGCTCGTCGGCGGCCGGCTCGGCCACGCCGTGCGCGAGCACCGCGACCTCTTCGAGGACAAGTCGGCGCACTCGATGGACTGGTACTACCCGGTCCTCGGTGGCGCGGTCCGCGGGCGCGACGCCTTCGAGCTGCTCGAGAGTCGGTGGGACGACTTCGTCCGGCCGGGCCTCGGCATCCTCTGCGTCGACACCAACCCGTGGGTGACCGGCGCCGAGACCTGCGAGCTCGCGATGGCGCTCGACACGCTCGGCGACCACCGTCGGGCGCTGACGCTGATCCAGGACATGCAGCACCTGCGCGAGGACGACGGCCGCTACTGGACCGGCTGGGTCTACGGCGACGAGGACGAGGCCGACGGCGAGCCGCGCAACGTGTACTGGCCGGTGGAGTACACGTCGTACACCGCCGCCGCGGTGATCCTGGCCGTCGACGCGCTCGGCGAGGTCGCGGGGCACAGCACGGCCGGCTCCGGCATCATGCGCGGCACCTCGCTGGCGCCGCACTTCGCCGAGCTCGGCCTCGAGTGCGGCTGCCCGTCAGCCGACAGCCTGCCCATCAGTTAGCTGGCCAGCCGCCCCTGAGGTCCTGCGGAGCACGCGCATCGAGCCCAGCGCCTCCACCTCGGTGAAGGCGCCGCTCTCGAGCGCGCGCAGGAAGACGTGGTACGGCGGCTGCCCGCCGTCGGCCGGGTCCGGGAAGACGTCGTGGATGACGAGCAGCCCGCCCGCCATCAGCCAGTGCGCCCAGCCGGAGTAGTCGTTCTGCGCGTGCACCTCGGCGTGCCCTCCGTCGATGAAGAGCAGCGACAGGGGAGTGCGCCAGTGCGCCGCGACCGTGGTGCTCCGCCCGACCACCGCGACGACCTGGTCCTCCAGGCCGGCGAGCGCGATGTTGCGGCGGAACACCGGCATCGTGTCCATCACGCCCAGCTCCGGGTCCACGAGCGTCGCGTCGTGGTGCTCCCAGCCCGCCTGGTTCTCCTCGGAGCCGCGGTGGTGGTCCACCGTGAAGAGCGTGCCGCCGACCTCGCGCGCGGCGGCACCGATGTAGATCGCCGACTTGCCGCAGTAGGTGCCGACCTCGAGGGCCGGGCCGTGGGGGAGCCGCTCGCGGGCGTAGCGGTGCAGCAGCTGGCCCTCGTCCTCGGGCATGAAGCCCTTGGCGGCCAGTGCGTGGTCGATCCAGTCGGTGGTCACGGCCGCACTCTAGTAGGATTGGAACACGTTCTAGTTCCGGACCCAGAGGATGCGGATGTCGATCGGGATCTCCGACGAGCACGTCGAGCTGGCTGCGAGCCTGCGCAAGTGGGCCGCCGACCTCCAGGGCCGCGAGCTCACGCGGGCGGCCGAGACCGAGGCCGACGCCGGCTTCGGCGACGTCTGGGCGGCGGCCCAGGAGATGGGGATCGCCACGATCGCCGTCCCCGAGGCCGCGGGCGGCGGTGGCGGCACGGTGGTCGACCTGGCGGTCGCCCTCGAGGCGTGCGCCCACGAGCTGGTGCCGGGACCGCTGCTGGGCCCGGCGGTCGCCTCGCTCGTCGTCCCGGACCTCCCGGAGGACGCGGTCGTCGCCGTCGGCCTGACCGACGTCGTGTGGGACGTCCCGTCCGCCACGCACTTCCTCCTCACCGACCCGTCCGGCGGCTGGTCGCTCTACCCACGGGACGCGGTCGAGGCGTCCTCGTCGGTCGGGCTCGACCTGAGCCGCCGGTACGGGTCGGTGAGGGTGGTCGAGCGGTCGGCCGGGGTCGCCGTGCCGGACCTGACCGACGCCCTGCTCCGCCGTACGACGGTCACGCTGGCGGCCGCGGAGGCTGCCGGCGTCGCCCGGTGGTGCCTGGCGACGGCGGTGGAGTACGCGAAGGTGCGCGAGCAGTTCGGGCAGAAGATCGGCGCCTTCCAGGCCGTCAAGCACCTGTGCGCGGAGATGCTGGAGACCGCCGAGGCGGTGACGGCGGCGGCGTGGGACGTCGCGTGCGTGTGCCCCCGGGTCGGTGCCGGCGACGACGAGCAGTGGGAGTTCGCGGCCGACGTCGCCGTGGCGATCGTCTTCGACGGGGCCGTCGAGGTCGCGAAGTCCTGCATCCAGGTGCTCGGCGGCATCGGCTTCACCTTCGAGCACGACGCGCACCTCTACCTGCGCCGGGCGCTGGGCCTGCGCGCTCTCGTCGGTGGCAGCGACGCCGCCGCCGAGCGGCTCACCACCGCCGCCGTCTCGGGCACCCGGCGCCGCGTGCAGCTCGACCTCGACGGTCGCGACGAGCCGATCCGCGACGAGATCCGCGCGACGGTCGAGCGGATCGCCGCGCTGCCCGTCGAGGAGCGTCGGGCCGCCTTCGTCGAGACCGGCTACCTCACGCCGCACTGGCCGACGCCGTACGGGCTCGGGGCGGACGCCGTCACCCAGGTCGTGATGGACCAGGAGCTCGCGCGCGCGGAGCTGACGCGCCCTGACATCGTGATCGCCGGCTGGGCGGTGCCGACGATCCTCGAGCACGGCACCGACGAGCAGCGGGAGCGGTTCGTGCGACCGTCGCTCCTCGCCGACATCACCTGGTGCCAGCTCTTCTCCGAGCCCGGCGCGGGCTCGGACCTCGCCTCGCTGCGCACGAAGGCCACCCAGGTCGACGGCGGCTGGAGGCTGTCGGGCCAGAAGGTCTGGAACTCCGTCGCCGAGCGCGCCGACTGGGGCATCTGCCTGGCCCGCACCAATCCCGATGCGCCCAAGCACAAGGGCATCAGCTACTTCCTCGTCGACATGAAGAACAGCCCGGGCATCGACGTCCGACCGCTGCGCGAGATCACCGGCAAGGCGCTCTTCAACGAGGTCTTCCTCGACGACGTCTTCGTGCCGGACGACATGCTGGTCGGCGAGGTGGACGACGGCTGGAAGCTGGCCCGCACCACGCTCGCCAACGAACGGGTCGCGATGGCGACCGCCCGCCTGTCGAAGAGCACCGAGCGGGCCATCGAGCTCGCGGCCGACGCCACGGTGGCGCAGCGGGTGGCCATCGGACACTCGATCGCGCTCGCGACGGTCTGTGCGCTGCTGGGCGTGCGCGGCACGATGCGCTCGCTCGCCGGCCAGGGGCCCGGTGCGGAGTCGAGCGTGGCCAAGCTCCTCGGCGTACGCAACCGTCAGGACGGCGCCGAGCTGGTCGTCTCGCTGCACGGCGACGCGGTGCTGGTCGACGCCTCCGACGACGTCCGTGCCGACGTGTGGGAGATGCTCAACACCCGCTGCCTGTCGATCGCTGGCGGTACGACGCAGATCCTGCGCAACGTCGCGGGGGAGCGGATCCTCGGCCTGCCGCGCTGACTCCGGGACACCAGCCACGCACCTGGTCAGATTTCTTGCACGCACGTGCGTTCAAGATGAACACACGTGCGTGCATACGGCGAGTCGATGCCAGGAGCAGCTAGACGTCGAGGGTCAGCCGGATCGCGACGGTGTCGCCGACGTCGACCTCTTCGGCCCGTCGTACGGCGAGCTTGAGCGGCACGATGTAGCCGCCGTCCTTCGGCCACAGGGAGGTGGTCCACGTCGAGCCGCCGAGGTGCACGGTGACCGGGATCATCCCCCAGCCGTAGGTCACCGCCGCGGCGACGTCCTCGATCTGCGCGGCGTCGTCCTCGGGCACCCACACGAAGTGGTGGGGTGCCGGTCCGCGCCAGTGCCAGACGTCTCCGGAGAACTCCAGGTCCACGCGTCTACTCCTGCTGGTCGTCCTCGGTCGGGGCGCCGCCGAAGCCGATCTCGTTGCCGTCGGGGTCGCGGAAGATCGCCTTGCGGACGCCGTTGTCGTAGAGCTCGCGGTGATCGGGCTCGAGCCCGCGCTCGGCCGCGCCGGCGAGGAACCCGTCCAGGTCGCCGAGGAACGCCGTCACGAGCGCGTGGCCGGCGTGCTCAGGCTCGAGGACGACGTAGACGTAGCGGTGCTCGGCCAGCTCCCAGACGCTCTCGGTCTCGTGGGCTCGGAACGCCGCCGGGTGCCCGAGCAGTCGCTCCAGCCACGCGACGCCCCGGTCGTAGTCCGTCACCGGGATGCCTGCGAACAGGTCGAGGTCCATGGCCGCTGCCTTCCTATGCCGGGACGCCCACCAGGGCCGCCGACCGCTCCCACAGGCCCTGGATCAGCGCTGGGTCGTGGGCCTGCTTGTTCTCGCGGCCGTCGATGTCGAAGCGGCTGAAGTAGCGCCCGTCGATCTCGGGGTCGGCGCCGCGCTCGGCGAGCGCGACGAGCGGTGCGGCGCCGTCCGGGACGCTGATCGTGGCGAACCGCTTGAGCGGGGTGCGGTAGGCCAGGCCGACCAGCCAGGAGTCGCGGCCGAAGGAGCTGCCCACCGGGCCGGGGTGCACGGCGACCGACACGATGCCGTCGCCGGGCCACCGCTGGGAGAGCCCACGGGTGAAGAGGATGTTCATCAGCTTGCCGGTACCGTAGGCCCGGAACTCGATCGCCCGACGGTGCTCGTAGTCGAGGTCGTCGAGCACGACCTTGCCGCCGAGGTTGGCGATGCTGGAGGTGTTGACGACCAGCGCCGACCCGGCGGCCTGGAGCCGGGGGCGCAGCAGGTGGGTGAGCAGGAACGGCGCCAGGTGGTTGATCTGGAAGTTCGGCTCGTGGCCGTCGTGGGTCCGCTTCGAGGGGGCGAACGTGCCGCCGGCGTTGTTCAGCAGCACGTCGAGCGACCCGACGCGCTCGCCGACCTGGTCGGCCAGCCGGCGTACGTCGTCGAGCCGCGAGAAGTCGGCCACCAGCGGCTCGGTGCCCACCGCCTCGGCGACCGGACGGAGCTTGTCGGCGGAACGCCCCGTCACGTGGACCGTGGCGCCCCGGGCCGCGAGCACCCGCGCGGCCTCCGCCCCGATGCCGTCGGAGGCGCCGGTCACCAGCACCGTGCGCCCTGCCATCGTCTGGTCGTTCATCCCCCGAGCCTAGGCCGCTCTCACAGCCAGCGGCGGACCCGTCGGGTGTAGTCGTCGTACGCCGCCCCGAACCGCTCGTGCAGGAACCGCTCCTCGGGCCGGATCGCGCCCCAGCGCACGAGCAGGACGGCGGCCGGGAGGAGGACGAGGCCCCAGAACGTCGGGACGAGCAGCGCGACGCCGAGGTAGAGCGCCAGCAGGCCGACGTACAGCGGGTTGCGGGAGAGGCGGTAGGGGCCTTCCTCGATCATCGACTGCGTCGCCTGACCCGGCAGCAGGCCGGTCTCGTGCCGGGCGAAGAGCCACAGCGACCAGCCGTTCCAGACGACGAACGCGAGGCTCAGCGCCCAGCCGACCGGCACCCGCCACCCGCCGAGGTCGACCGGGTCGCCCCACTGCGCCGTGACCAGCCAGCCGGCGAGCAGCGGCGCGCCGATGCCCACGGGCGGCCAGAGCCGGAACGAGACCGTGTCCATGACGCCATTGTGGTGTCAGCGGCTGGCGCCGTCCGGCAGCAGCGCGGGGCACTCGCCGCCGGGCGACGTGGCCAGCTCGAAGTGCCAGATCTCGTTGGCGAAGACCTGGCAGAGCCCGTAGTCGGCCCCGTGCCGGTCCAACCAGTAGGCGCCGTCGGTCGGACCGACGTCGACGGCGTCCCCGGTGACGTGCGCGGACGTCCTCGGGGTGGCGACGTAGCGGCGCGCCTCGGCCTCGCTGCCGTACCTGGTCACGGCCTGGGCGAGGAGACGTCGCTGGTGTGCCTTGCTGCGCCACCCGCTGGTGACGACCAGCTCGATGCCGTCCTCCTGCGCGTCGCGTGCGGCGTCCTGGAGGGCCGCGAGGAGGTCGTGGTCGAGCTTGCTGACCGTCCGTCGGCCGGTGTCGATCGGACCGGTGGGGACGTCGTCGTCGTCGGACCCGCCGGTGGCGGGGATGCCGCAGCCGGAGGTCGCGAGGGCGAGGACGAGCAGGGCGGCCACGAGCGGGCCGGAGGGATGGTGATGCACGTCAGCGACCGTAGGCAGCCGGGCCGGGTGCGGACCTCCGTCGCAGGTGCCGAGTCGCTGTCCGCTGGGTCAGCCGACGTCAGCCGTCAGGCGGTGACGCCGTCGCGCTCGCGGCGCCAGCCGTTCCAGTGCCAGTGCAGGTAGCGGTCGATGGCGCGGACCACGTGGGCGGAGCGGATGGACGGGAACACGTCGAAGGCGTGCTGGGTGCCGGGGAGCTCGGCGTAGGTGACGGTGGCGCCGGAGACCTCGCGCAGCCGGCTGACGAACAAGCGGGCCTGGTCGACGGCGACGAGGGAGTCGTGGGCACCGTGGATGACGAAGAAGTCCGGGGCGTCCTTGCCGACGTGCAGCAGGGGAGTTCCGGCCTCGAAGACGTCGGGAGCCTCGGCCCAGCGACGGCGTACGACGCGCGGCGCGAGGAACTGGTCGCGCATCAGCTCGGCGCTGTGCAGCCCGGTCGAGCCGGCGAAGTCGTAGACGCCGTAGTGCGGCACGGCGACGGCGACGCTGGTGTCGGCGTCCTCGAAGCCGGGCTGGAGGTCGGGGTCGTTGGCGGTGACGGCGGCCAGCGCGGTCAGGTGGCCGCCGGCCGAGCCACCGGTGATGGCGATGTAGTCGGGGTCGCCGCCGTACTCCGCGACGTGGTCGCGGATCCAGGCGATCGCGCGCTTCACGTCGACGATCTGGGCCGGGAACGGGTCGCGCGGTGCGAGCCGGTAGTTGATCGCCACGCAGATCCAGCCCTTGGCGGCGAGGTGCTGCATCAGCGGGATGCCCTGCTGGTCCTTGTTGCCGATCGTCCAGGCACCGCCGTGCACCTGGAGCAGCACCGGTGCGCGGCCGTCCGTGCCGGCCGCCGGGCGGTAGACGTCGAGCAGCCCGCGCTTGCCGTGCTCGGGGGCGTACGGGATGTTCTTCTCGACCACGACGTCGACGTTGCGCATCCGGAACGGGTTGACCAGCCGCCGCCACGGAGTCGCGAGCTCGGCGGGGGTCGGCTTGGCGTCGAGCTGCTCGACGTAGTCGACGCCGAGCCCCTCGACGAGCGCGTCCTCCACCTTCGAGCCGGCCCGGCGGGCCTGGTCGACGAGGAACGCCTGGCCGGCCAGGTTGAGCCCGGCGAGCACCAGTCCGAGACGACGCCGCGGTCGACGGCGCTCTGCCGTTCTTCTGGAAACGTGCGCGGCGGTGTCGGCGGCGGTGACGGCCATCAGGTGCGGTGCGAGCTCGGTGGTCAACCAGCCGGCGAAGAACGACGGGATGCTCGCCCGGTAGCCCGGGACCGGGCGGATCGCGTTCGCGGTCAGAGCGGCGGTGACGAGCTGGCGGCGGAGGAAACCCATGCCTACCAATGTAGAACGTCGGTGAGGGGCGTCACGCGTGCCGTTCGGGGGTAGACCTCGTTGGAAGTAGAACGGGTTCCACCAGGGAGAGGGAGATCATGGATCGGTTGTCGGGGCTCGACGCGAGCTTCCTCTACCTGGAGACGCCCGCGCAGCTGATGCACGTGTGCGGCGTGATCGTGCTGGACCCGAGCACGATGCCGGGCGGCTACGGCTTCGCGGCGTTCCGCGACGAGGTGGACCGCCGGGTCCGCGACCTCCCGGAGTTCACCCGCCGGCTGCGCAAGGTGCCGCTGGGCCTCGACCACCCGATCTGGGTCCACGACCGGCACTTCGACATCGACCGGCACGTGCACCGGCTCGCCCTGCCCTCGCCGGGCGGCCGCGCCGAGCTGGCCGAGCTCACCAGCCACCTCGCCGGCCTCCCGCTGGACCGCTCGCGACCGCTGTGGGAGATGTGGGTGATCGAGGGGTACGACGACGGCAAGGTCGTCGTCTTCATGAAGATGCACCACGCGACCGTCGACGGCGTCTCCGGCTCCAACCTGCTCTTCCACCTCTGCAGCCTCGAGGCCGACCAGCCGCCGATCGCCGAGCCCGAGTCCCACGAGCGCGGCCACGAGCCGAGCCAGAGCGAGCTCCTCGGCCGCGCCCTGGTCACCACCTTCACGCGACCGCTCAACGCCGTACGCCTGGTGACACCGTCGGCGCAGCTCGTCACGAAGACGGTCGGCCGCGCCCGGGCGGGTACGGCGATGGCCGCGCCGTTCTCGGCCCCGCGCACATCCTTCAACGGCACCATCACCGGCCACCGCGTCATCGCGCTCGCCGACCTGGACCTGGAGGAGATCCGCCACGTCAAGAACGCCACCGGGACCACGGTCAACGACGTGGTGCTGGCCATCGCGGGCGGCGCGTTGCGGGCCTACCTCCTCGACCGCGACGAGCTCCCGTCGAGCTCGCTGCTGGCGACCGTGCCGGTCTCGGTGCGCGAGGAGTCGCGACGTTCCGGCGGCGCCAACAAGGTCTCGGCGCTCTTCGCCAAGCTGGGCACCGACACCGAGGACCCGCTCGAGCGGCTCCAGGACATGGCCGAGCGCAACAAGAACGCCAAGGAGCACCACCAGGCGATCAGCGCCGACTCGCTCCAGGACTGGGCGGAGTTCGCCGCGCCGCGCACCTTCGGCCTCGCCGTGCGCACGTACGCCGGCCTGAAGCTGCCCGAGAAGCACCCGGTCGTGCACAACCTGGTCATCTCCAACGTCCCCGGCCCGCCGGTGCCGCTCTACTTCATGGGCGCCCGGATCGACGGCCTCTACCCGTTGGGGCCGGTCTTCCACGGAGCCGGCCTGAACATCACCGTGGCCTCCAACAACGGCCAGGTGCACGTCGGGATCATCGCGTGCCGCGAGTCGCTCCCGGACGTCGACGACCTGGTCGACCGGTTCCCCGTCGAGCTCGCCACCCTGACCGCGGCGGTCGGTCGGAAGAAGTCGCCCGCGTCGATCAAGCAGGCACGGAAGAAGAAGGCGGCTTCCGGCGGCTGAAGTCGCGACGCCGCGCGTTGACCGTGGTGACCGCCTCGAGGAACGCCGGCACGAACCGCTCCGACTGGAGCACGCACGCGGCATGACCGGCCACGATGTCGTGGATCGTCGCCCCGGGGATCCGTCGGGCCAGCGCGAGCTGGTGGCGCGGCGGGAGCACGTGGTCCTGGGTGGTGACGACGACTGCGGTCGGCACGTCGATGCGGGACAACCACGGTCGCGAGTGGTGCCGGCCCAGCGCGGCCACGGCCTGGCCGACGGCCCAGGGGCTGGTGCTGCGGAACTCCGCGAACGCCCAGTCGTGCACGTCGTCGGGCTGGAGGTCGAGCGCGCGGGCCGTCGTCCGGGCGGCGCGGACGGCGATCCGCGAGCGGGAGAGGCCGCGGGTGCCGAACATCGCGACCTCCATGCCGGCGTGGAAGGCCCGCTCCGGGACCGAGGCGCGGAACCGGTCGGTGGTGGCGCACAGGACGAGCCCCGCCACCCGCTCGGGGTGCTGTCGCCAGACCCGCTGCGCGATGATCGAGCCCATCGAGTAGCCGGCGACGATGACCTCCTCGAGCCCCAGCACGTCGACCAGCGCGGCGACGTCGTCGGCGCAGTCGGCCAGCGAGAAGTCGTCGGACTGGATGCCGCGGCCGTGCCAGCGCTGGTCGAGCGTGACCACCCGGAAGCGTCGCGACAGCGGCCCGATCGCCGGGAACCAGGTCAGCAGCCCGGTGCAGCCCACCGCGTGCAGCAGCACCACGGTGGGGGAGTCCGGGCTCGGGCCGGGGGTGTCCGTCACGTACGTCGACCCGCGGCCCGGCAGCTCGACCATCCGGCCCTCGGGGATCCGCACGTACGGCACGTAGACGCGGTGCGTGAGGGTGGCCTTGAGGATCGTCCGGGGAGTCGGTGGTCGCACGGGGCCTCACTCTCGACGTTCGGGTCCGGCTAGAGTAGAACAGGTTACAGTTTTCGCAGTCTGTTCGTACCCGAGACGGTGTCAGGAGATGTACGTGACGCAGGATCTGGAGGCCGTCGAGGCCGTGGGCTCCGTCGTCCGCGAGGCGCTGGACCGCGCCGGCGACGCCGAGTCGGACGCCTGGGCCGAGGCGACCTGGGCGGCACTGGCCGCCGCGGGGCTGCTCGCGCTGCCGGTGCCGGAGGCGCACGGCGGCGATGGCCTGGGGCTGACCGAGGTGGCGGTGTTGCTGCGCGAGACCGGCCGGCGCGCGGTCCAGCTGCCGGTCTGGGAGACCCTCTGCTGCGGCGTCCTGACGCTCGCGGCCGCCGGCTCGGCCGAGCAGCAGGCGGCGCTGCTGCCGGGCGTCGCGGCCGGTGAGACGCTGCTGAGCCCGGCGGTGCGCGACTTCGGACCCGCCACGACGTACGCCGACGGCGCGGTCAGCGGCCGCAAGGTCGGCGTCACGTACGCCGACCGATCGGCCCGGCTGCTGGTCACGGCGCACGACGGCGAGCGTGACGTGGTCGCGCTGGTCGACCCCTCGGGTGCGGGCGTGGAGCTGCTCGAGACGATGTCGAGCTTCGGCAGCACCCAGCACACCGTGGTCCTCGACGGCGCACCCGCCGAGCTGCTGGCGGGCGACGACGCCGCACGGGTGCTGCGCGAGCTCGCCGTCGCCGGGCAGTGCCTCACCGCCGCCGGCCTGGTCGCCGGCGCGCGGGACCTGACGGCGACGTACATCAAGGGACGTACGCAGTTCGGGCGCACCCTGGCGGAGTTCCAGGCGGTCGCGATGCAGATCGCCGACGTCTACATCGCCTCGCGCACCGTCGACCTCGCCGCCGACAACGCGGCCTGGCGGATCGTGAACGGCATCGACGTCGCTGACGACCTCGCGGTCGCGGCGTACTGGGTCTGCCATGAGGGCCCCGCCGCCATGCGCACCTGCCACCACCTCCACGGCGGCATGGGCGTCGACATCACCTACCCGATGTCGCGCTACTTCTCCTGGGTCACCGACATCGTGCACGCGCTCGAGGTGCAGGCCGAGGACGTGCACGTCGAGGACCCCGCCACCAAGAACCTCGAGCTCACCGAGGCGCAGCGGGCGCTCAAGGCGGAGCTCCGCGCGTACTTCACGGGCCTCGCCGACGGCAATGACCACCGCGACATGGCCCTCGACCGGCACGGCGAGACCTACCAGCGCGTGGTGCGGCAGATGGGCGACGACGGCTGGATGGGCGTCGGCTGGCCGAAGGAGTACGGCGGCCACGGACTCGGCGAGATCGAGCAGACGATCTTCGCCAACGAGGCCCAGCGCGCCGACGTGCACCTGCCGGCGGTGACGCTGCAGACCGTCGGGCCGACGCTGATCAGGTACGGCACCGAGAAGCAGAAGGACATGTTCCTCAAGCGGATCCTCGCGGGTGACGTGCACTTCGCGATCGGCTACAGCGAGCCCGACGCCGGCACCGACCTGGCGTCGCTGCGCACCACGGCCAAGCGGGACGGTGACCACTACGTGGTCAACGGCCAGAAGCTCTGGACCACGGGTGGCCACCAGGCCGACTACCTCTGGCTGGCCGTGCGCACCGACCCGGACGCCCCGAAGCACAAGGGCATCTCGATCCTGATCGTCGACACGACCGACCCCGGCTACTCCCACACGCCGATCATCACGGCCGACCGGTCCCACCACGTCAACGCGACGTACTTCAACGACGTGCGGGTCCCGGTCGACATGCTGGTCGGCGAGGAGAACCAGGGCTGGAAGCTGATCACGACCCAGCTCAACCACGAGCGCGTGATGCTCGGCCCGGCGGGCCGTCTCGAGGGGCTGCGCGACCGGGTCGCCGAGTGGGCCACGAAGGCCGGCGTGATCGACCGCCCCGACGTACGCCGGGTGATGGGCGAGGTGACCGCGGTCTTCCGGGTCAATGAGCTGCTCAACTGGGAGGTCGCCCGCGCCGCCGCGGTGGGCGAGATCTCCGTCGGCGACGCCTCGTCGAGCAAGGTCTTCGCGGCCGACCAGGTGCAGCACCTCGGCGCCGACCTGGTCGACATCGTGCACCGCTACGGCGACCCCTCGGACAAGGAGACCGGCGACCTGATGACCTACCTGGACGGACAGGCCAAGCGCAACCTCGTGCTCACCTTCGGTGGTGGTGTGCAGGAGGTGCAGCGCGAGCTGATCGCGATGTTCGGGCTCGGGCTGCCGCGGGTGCCTCGATGAGCGCCCACGATCGGATCATGGCCGAGGCCGAGCGGATCAAGGCCCTGGGTGAGGCGTCGGAGTCGATGGCGCCGTACGAGGTCAACCAGCCGACGATCGGCACCTGGCTCGACGCCATGGGCTACGACAACGAGCGCTTCCGCACGGGGGAGGCGCCGCCGTCGATGGCGCAGGTGTGGACGATGCCCGGGCTCGGCCGGCGACGCGCCGACGACGACCCGCTGAGCCGGATGATGGAGATCCTGACGGCCGAGGGCTACACGGCCGTCCTGGGCACCAACTGCGAGCAGAGCTACGAGCGCTACCTGAAGGTCGGCGACGAGCTCCGGGTGACGACGGCGCTCGATTCGGTCGCCGGCCCCAAGAACACCGCGATGGGCGAGGGCTACTTCGTGACCTCGCGCAACACCTGGTACGTGGGCGACGAGGTGGTCGCGACGATGCTCTTCCGGGTGCTCAAGTTCATCCCGAAGGAGCGCTGATGAGCACGGGTGTCATCCGGCCGATGATGGGCCGGGACTCGCAGTTCTTCTGGGACGGCACCGCCGTTGGCGAGCTGCGGATCCAGAAGTGCAACGCCTGCGGCGCCTTGCGCTTCCCGCCCGGGCCGACGTGCGTCGAGTGCGGGAAGTTCGACCGCGGTCACGTCGTCGCGGCGGGCACCGGCACGGTCTTCTCGTACGTGGTGCACCGCTACCCGCCCGTCCCCGGCAAGGAGCTGCCGATCGTGATCGCGCTGGTCGACCTCGACGAGGGCGTCCGGATGGTCGGCGAGGTCGTCGACGTGGCTGACGACGAGATCGAGATCGGGATGGCGCTGCGCGTGGACTACCGGAAGATCGACGACGAGCTGACCCTGCCCGTGTGGAAGAAGGCCTGATGAGGACGTTGACCGCCGGGGAGCAGATCCCGGAGTGGAGCCTGCCGATGACCCCGACCACGATCGTGAGCACCGCGATCGCGACCCGCGACTGGCAGGACGTCCACCACGACCGCGACGTCGCCCAGGCGGCCGGGTCGAAGGACATCTTCATGAACATCCTGACCAGCAACGGCCTGGTCGAGAAGTACGTCGTGGACTGGCTCGGTCAGGACGCCGAGCTCAAGGGCATCGCGATCCGCCTCGGCGCGCCCGCGCACCCCTACGACACGCTCACCTTCCGCGGCTCCGTGGAGTCGGTCGAGGACGGCATCGCGACGATCAAGGTCGTCGGCTCGGTCTCGCTCGGCGACCACGTCACCGGCACGGTGCGGGTGGTCGCATGAGCCTGTACCGCAAGGCGGCGATCGCCGGCATCGGCGCCACCGAGTTCTCCAAGGCCTCGGGCCGCTCGGAGCTCCAGCTCTCCGTGGAGGCGGTGCAGCACGCGCTCGCCGACTGCGGGCTGAGCGTCGACGACGTCGACGGCCTGACGACGTTCACCATGGACACCTCCTCCGAGATCGCCGTCGCCCGCGAGCTCGGCATGAAGGAGATGCGGTTCTTCAGCCGGATCAACTACGGCGGCGGAGCCGCGTGCGCGACCGTCCAGCAGGCCGCGATGGCCGTCGCGACCGGTGTGGCCGATGTCGTCGTCTGCTACCGCGGCTTCAACGAGCGCTCGGAGTCACGCTTCGGGCAGTTCTCCGTCGCCGCGGCGACCCAGGTCAACACCAACGGCCTCGACAACGCGTGGTCCTACCCGATGGGCCTCGGCACGCCGGCCGCGACGGTCGCGATGCAGGCGACCCGCTACATGCACGAGTACGGCGCCACCTCCCGCGACTTCGGGGCCGTGGCCGTGGCCGACCGGCGGCACGCCGCCACGAACCCGAACGCGTTCTTCTACGGCAAGCCGATCACGATCGAGGACCACCAGGCCTCGCGGATGATCGTCGACCCGCTGCACCTGCTGGACTGCTGCCAGGAGTCCGACGGCGCGCAGGCACTCGTCGTCGTCTCCGCCGAGCGGGCGCGCGACCTGAAGCAGACGCCGGCGTACATCTCGGCGGCGGCGCAGGGCAGCGGCGCGGACCAGTTCGTGATGACGTCGTACTACCGCGACGACATCGGCATCCCCGAGATGGGCGTGGTCGGGCGCGAGCTGTGGCGGCAGTCCGGCCTCGGCCCCGACGACATGCGGATGGGCATCCTCTACGACCACTTCACGCCGTACGTGCTGATGCAGCTGGAGGAGCTCGGGTTCTGCGGTCGCGGCGAGGCGCCCGGGTTCGTGGCGGACGGTCGGATCGAGGTGGACGGCGCGTTCCCGCTGAACACCCACGGCGGCCAGCTCGGCGAGGCCTACATCCACGGCATGAACGGCATCGCGGAGGGCGTCCGCCAGGTCCGCGGCACCTCGGTCAACCCGGTCGACGGCGTCGAGCACCTGGTCGTCACCGCCGGCACCGGCGTGCCCACCTCCGGCCTCATCCTCTCCGCCTGAGCCCACCCCATCCCCGCCGAGTCGTGACTTCTGGTCACCCGAGTCGGGACTCTTGGTCACCCGAGTCGGGAGTCGCGGCGAACATGTAGCAGCCGTACGCGAGGTTGCGGCTGTGCACGAGGACGACGCCGGGCTCGGCGAGCACCGCGGCCAGCGACGCGGCCGGGTCGGCACCGTCGTGGACCCGGGTCGCGGGGTGGATCCAGCCGCGCTCGTCGTACGCACGCAGCACCTGCGGCTTGTGCGCCCAGTCGGCGGGGTAGGCGTCACCGGCCGGTCCGGCGCACGGCTCGGCGTGGACGAAGACCGCACCCTTCTCGGCGTACGGCGACCCGGCAGCGCCGGCTCGTAGCCTGCGAGGAGACAGGCCTCCCCGGCGGCGGCGTCGCGGAGGCAGCAGCGGAGCGGCTCGCCGCCGGCAGCGGTGATCGGCTCGACGGGCAGGGCCGGCTGCGTGCTGCGCATGCGGTCGAGGACGTCGGCGGACAGGGCGTGGATGGTCGGTGACATGCTGTCATCGTCCGCCTCGGCGGCCCGACGTTCTAGCGGGAATCGGACGCGGCAGGAGCTGACCAGAAGTCACGACTCGGGTGACCAGAAGTCACGACTCGCGGTCAGTGGAGCTTGTCGGCGAAGAAGGCGAGGACGCGGTCGACGCCCTCCTGCTGGCGGTGCTCGGTGAGGGTGGAGTGGCCCTTGCCGTCGAACTCGACGCGGATGAAGGCGTCGCCGATCTCTGCGGTCAGCGTGTCGAAGCGGGTGCCGACGGCGACGTCGTCGCGGTAGCGCAGGCCGAGGACCTGGCAGCCGCCGGCCGCGCGGGCCCGGACGTCGGCGAGGTCGGCGGGGGAGAGGTTGAGGTCGGCGGCGCGCTTCTTGCCGACCGGGAACGGCAGCGACGGCTGCGCGAGCACCGGGGCGACGACGGACGTGTCGACCATCATCGCGAGCGCGAACCCGCCGGTGAAGCACATGCCGAGCGCGCCGACCCCGGGACCGCCGAGCTCCTCGTGCAGGTCGCGCGCGAGCGCGCGCAGCCAGCCGACGACCGGCGAGGTCTGCCCGGTCGCCATCGTCGTGAACTCCTTGCTCACGCAGACCTTCGGGAAGACCTGGCCGACGTACGCGAGCGTCATCGGCCGCTCGGGCGTGCCGAAGAGGTGCGGCAGCACGACGGTGAAGCCGGCCGCCACGACCTCCTCGGCGAACGCGACCACGTCCGGGGTGATGCCCGGGATCTCGTGGATGAGGATGACGCCCGGGCCGGTGCCCTTGCGGTACGTCGGGTGGGTGACCCCGTCGGCGGCGTACGAGGACTGCGTCCAGCTGTCGAGGAGCGTCATGGCGGTGAATCTACTGGTCGGCGGTCACCGGCTTGGCCGGGACGAGCAGGGAGAGCCCCGCTGCCACGAGGGTGAAGGCGATCGACCACCAGAACGCCTCGTCGAAGCCGACGTTGGCGACCACGACCGCCAGCACGGCGACGCCGAACGAGCCGCCGACCTGCTGGGCGGTGCGGGTGAAGATGCTCGCGTCCGGCATCTCGTGGCGCTCGAGTCCCTGGTAGGCGAGCGTCATCAGCGGGATGAAGGCGGCACCCATGCCGAAGCCCCGCACCAGCAGGGCGACGAGCAGCCACCACTGCGGCGTCGTCGCGTCGGCGAACGCGAACGGGATCGTCGCCGCCGCCATGACGAGGAAGGCGGCGACCGCCACCCAGCGGCCGCCGATCGTGTCGGTCAGCCGCCCGGCGATCGTGCGCGACGCGAGCGCCCCGACGCCCTGGGGGATCAGCAGCAGCCCGGCACCGAGCGCGTCGTGCCCGCGCACGACCTGCCAGTAGAGGGGGAGCAGCAGCATCGCGCCGTACAGCGCCGCACCGGCGAGGAACATCAGCGACGTCGAGACGGTGAGCGGTCGGTGCCGCAGGATCCGGACGTCGATGAGCGCCCGCGCACCGCGTCGCAGCGACCAGCCCGCGAAGCCGGCGATCAGCAGCAGGCCGCCGACCAGCGGGACGAGGACTTCGCTGCTGCCGAAGCCACCCTGACCGCCGACCTGGGAGAGGCCGTAGATGACGCCGACGACCCCGGGGACGACGAGCGCCAGGCCGACGCCGTCGAGGGGGACCCGGCCGGTGGGCGGCGGGTCTGCGGGCAGCATCCGGACCGCGAGCGCGAAGCCGACGATGCAGAAGGGCACGTTGACCAGGAAGAGCCAGTGCCACGAGAGGCCACCGAGGATGAGGCCGCCGACGACCGGCCCGAGGATGGGGCCGAGCGCGGCCGGGAGGCTGACGGCGGCCATCAGGCGCCCGAGGTTCCGACCGTGGGCCGCCTGCATCAGGATCGTGGTCATCAGCGGCATCATCACGCCGCCGCCGAGGCCCTGGACGACGCGGAAGGCGATCAGGCTCTCGGCGTTCCACGCGAGCGCGCACAGCACCGATCCGGCGAAGAAGACCACCAGCGCGATCAGCCACAGCCGCTTCGCGCCGAGCCGGCCCTGCGCCCAGCCGGAGATGGGGATGCTGACGAACATCGCGAGCAGGTACGCCGTGCTCACCCACTGGATCGTCTCGACGGAGGCGTCGAGGGCGCCGCTGAGGTCGTGCAGGGCGACGCTGACGATCGTGGTGTCCAGGATGACCGCGATGGCGCCGGTGATCACCGCGATCGCGATCCGCTTGAGCTCGGGATCGAGCTCGGAGTCCGTCGGCGCGACGGACGTCTGCTGAGTCATGGTGCTCCAGAAATTAGATACGCCGATGTTTCTTGTAGCGCCAGCCTAGAAGTCGGCGATAAGATACGCAAGTGGATCTTGAAGCGGAGGCGCCCGCACGGCGGCGCCGGGGTGCCGAGCTCGAGGAGGCGCTGCTCGAAGCGGCGTGGGACGAGCTCAACCAGCACGGCTACGGCGCGCTCACCATCGACGGCGTCGCGCAGCGCGCGGGCACCAGCCGGACGGTCGTCTACCGGCGCTGGGCGACCAAGCGCGAGCTGGTCGAGGCGGCGATCGTCTTCATCAGCCAGCGCAGCCGGCCCGAGGTGCCGGACACCGGCAGCCTGCGCGGCGACCTGCTCGAGATGATGACCCACACCAACAAGAAGCGGATCGGCCTGATGGCACTGATGGTCGCGTTCATGGGTGGCTACTTCCAGGAGACCGGCACCTCGCCGTACGACCTGCGTCGCCTGGTGATGGACGAGGGGCCGAACTCGCTGGACGTGATCATCGACCGCGCGGTCGAGCGCGGCGAGGTGGACCCTGCTCGGCTCACGCCGCGGGTGCGGAGCGTGGCCGCAGACCTGTTCCGCCACGAGGCGCTGATGCGTCTCGGGCAGGTGCCGGACGACGTCGTGGTCGAGATCGTCGACGAGATCTTCCTGCCCCTGGTGGCGCGCGAGGTGCCACGCTGAGCGCGTGCGCTCCCTCTACGCCACCTGGCCACGGGTTGGGATGGTCCTCGCGGCGGTCCTCACCGTCGCGCTCGTGGTCGCGCTGGCGGACGACCCCGACCGCGCCACCGACGTGCGGTTCGTGCTCGCCGTCAGCCTGCTGACCCTCTTCCTGCACCAGAACGAGGAGTACGTCCGCCCGGGCGGCTTCCCGCGGATGGTCAACCTGGTGATGTTCCACAGCGACCTCCCGGACCGCTACCCGCTCGACCAGCGCACGTCCTGGATCGTCAACGTCGGCCTCGGCTGGACGTCGTACGCCGCCGCGGCGATCGTCGGTGCGCACGCGATCTGGCTCGGCATCGCGACGCTGGTGGTGTCGGCGGGCAACGTCTTCGCCCACACGCTGCTCTTCAACATCCGCGGCCGGACGCTCTACAACCCGGGCCTCGCGACCTGCTGGCTGCTGTTCGTGCCGGTGATCACGTGGTTCGTCGTGGTCGTGGCCCGCGACGACCTGGTCGGGGTCGGCGCGGTCGTCGTCGGCATCGCGCTCGGCCTGGCGCTCAACTACCTCGGCGTGGTCCGGCTGATCGTCGCCCTCGGTGACCGGGACTCGCCGTACGCCTTCCCGGCGCGTCGATGAGTCCGGCGCAACCCGCGGATCACACAGGAGAAGGCAGCTGAGGACGCTGCCACTCTCCTGGAGGACACATGCTCGACGCTGCACATCGTCGGTGGGTCATCGTGCTCACCTCCCTGGGCTCCTTCATGGCCGCCATCGACACCTTGGTGGTCTCCACGGCGATCCCGACGATCCGGGGTGACCTCCACGCGTCGCTGACCGAGCTCGAGTGGACGGTCAACGCCTACAACCTCAGCCTCGCGGTGCTCCTGGTGCCGGCCGCCGTCATCGGCGACCGGTTCGGCCGGGCCCGCTGCTACGCCCTCGGGCTCGCCCTCTTCGCGCTCGCCTCGATCGGGTGCGCGCTCTCGACCGGACCGGACCTGCTCATCGCCATGCGCGCCCTCCAGGGCGCCGGCGGTGCGCTGGTGCTGACGCTCGGCCTCGCCCTGCTGACCGGTGCGTTCCCGCCGGAGCGCCGCGGCGAGGCGGTCGGGCTCTACAGTGCCGTCACCGGCATCGCGGTGGCCTGCGGGCCGCTGCTCGGCGGGCTCGTGCTCGGCGGTCTCGACTGGCAGTGGATCTTCTGGGTCAACGTGCCGATCGGGCTGCTCGCCGCGCCGCTCGCCCTGCGCTACGTGCCCGAGGTCCGGGTCCCGGACAGCACCCTCGACGTCCGCGGTGTCGTCCTGCTGGGCGCGGGCTGCTTCGCGCTCGTGTGGGCCATGGTCCGCAGCGCCAGCGAGGGCTGGGGGGCTCCGGAGGTCGTCGCGATGATCGCGGTCGGCGTGGCCCTGCTCGGTTCGTTCGTGCTCTGGGAGCGCCGGGCACCCCGGCCGCTCATCCCGGCCGCGCTGCTCGCCCGCCGCGGCTTCGTGGCCGGCAACGTCGCGGCGTTCCTGACGCTGGCCTCGCTCTTCTCGGCGGTCTTCTTCTACGGCCAGCTGCTCCAGTTCGGCTTCGGCGACAGCGCCCTCGAGGCGGGTGTGCGGCTGATGGCGTGGACCGGCACCTTCATCGTCGTCGCGCCCGCCGCGGGTGCGCTCGCCGACCGGATCGGCGAGCGCCCGCTGCTCGTCACCGGGCTGAGCATCCAGGCGATCGCGATGCTGTGGTTCGCCGGCACGGTGTCGGCGGGCGGCGACTACCTCGACGCGCTCGGGCCGTTCGTCGTCGGCGGGATCGGCGTCTCGCTGGCCGTCCCCTGCGGCCAGAGCGCCGTCGTCGCCGCGGTCGAGGACCGCGACGTCGGGACGGCGTCCGGCATCAACAGCACGATGCGCGAGCTCGGCGGTGTCTTCGGCGTCTCGCTCACGGTCGCCGTCTTCGGTGCGTACGGCGGCTACGCGTCGCCCCAGCAGTTCGTCGACGGGTTCGTGCCGGCCCTCGTCACCGCGGCCGGGCTGTCGGCGGCGGGAGCGCTGGTCGGCCTCGCGCTGCCCGCGCGCCGTCGCATCGTCGTACCGGCCGTGGCGGTGGCGTCGTGACGCGGCTCGTCGTGCGCTACCGGGTGCGCCCCGAGTGCGCCGAGGAGAACCGGCGCCTGGTGCGCGCGGTCTTCGCCGAGCTGGCCGAGCTGCGCCCCGCTGGTGTCGCGTACCAGTCGGCGGTCCTCGAGGACGGCGTCACCTTCGTCCACCAGGTCGACGGCGACAGCGCCGTGCTGCGCGAGCTCCCGGCGTTCCAGCGCTTCGCCTGGACTGTCGGCGAGCGGTGCGAGGATCCTCCTGTGCAGAGCAGCGCGCAGGTCGTGGGCGCGTACGACGGGAGGCGGCCATGACGGCCACGGGGGACGCGGACCTGCTCGTCGCCGCGCGCGGCGGCGACTCGGCGGCGTTCGACGCGCTGGCCGCGCCGCTGCGACCGGGGCTGCTGCTGCACTGCTACCGGATGCTCGCCTCGTCCCACGACGCCGAGGACGCCGTCCAGGAGACGCTGCTGCGGGCCTGGCGGAGCCTGGACCGGTTCGAGGGACGCAGCGCCCTGCGCACCTGGCTCTACACGGTCGCCACCAACGTGTGCCTGCGCGAGATCGAGCGACGGGGACGCCGGTACTGGCCGGTCGACCTGTCACCGGCGGGCGACCCGGCACTCGGCGTCGGGGCTCCGCTCACCGAGACGGTGTGGCTGGGGCCGCTGCCCGGGGCGGGCCTCACCTGGGAGTCCTCGCCGACCGACGCGGTCTACGAGCAGAAGGAGTCGGTGGAGCTGGCCTTCGTGGCCGCGCTCCAGCAGCTCCCGCCGCTCCAGCGCGCCGTGCTGGTGATGCGCGACGTGCTCGCGATGCCGGCCGCCGAGGTCGCCGGCGCGCTCGAGACCTCGACGGCCGCGGTCAACAGCGCGCTCCAGCGGGCCCGGGCGACGATGGCCGACCGGCTGCCCAACCGCAGCCAGCAGCGGGTGCTCCGCGACCTCGGCGACGACCGGGTCCAGGCGAGCGTGGCCGCGTTCGTGGCGGCCTGGGAGCGGGCCGACGTCGACGCGGTGGTCGCCCTGCTCACCGACGACGTCGTGATGGCGATGCCGCCCTTCGGCGAGTGGTTCGCCGGGCGGGAGGCCGTCGCGCAGTTCATCGCGGCGTACCCGCTGCGTGCCGGACGGCGCTGGACGTGCCGCACCACGACGGCCAACGGTCAGCCCGCGGTCGAGAAGTACGTCTGGGACGAGGAGGTCGGGGCGTTCCTGGCGCACAGCGTCTCGGTGCTGTCCTTCGCCGACGACGGCCGGATCCGCAGCTTCGACGCGTTCCTGGACCCGTCCCTGATGTCGTGACGGTCAGGAGCGCCGTACGCCGCGGGTCGGCGGCGCGGTGGTCGGGTCGTCCGGCCAGGCGTGCTTCGGGTAGCGGCCCCGGAGCTCGGCGCGCACCTGCGGATACCCGTTGGTCCAGAACGACGCCAGGTCGGCGGTGACCGCCGCGGGTCGGCGGGCGGGGGAGAGCAGGTGCAGCAGGAGCGGCACCCGGCCATCGGCGAGCCGCGGAGCGGCGGCCCAGCCGAAGACCTCCTGGAGCCGCACGGCCAGCACCGGTTGGTCGCCCGCGTAGTCGATCCGGACGTGGGAGCCGCTCGGCACCTGCACCCGCTCGGGCGCCAGCTCGTCGAGCCGACCCGCCTCGGGCCAGGGCAGCAGGCGGCGCAGCGCCACGAGCACGTCGACGCGCCGCAGGTCGCGGGTGCCCCGGACCCGCGCGAGCTCGGGGCCGAGCCAGGTCTCGACGCCGGCGAGCAGGGCGTTGTCGGAGACGTCCGGCCACGGCTCGCCGAGGGCACGGTGCAGGAAGGCCAGCCGCTCACGGAGGGCGGTCGCGGCCTCCGACCACGGGAGGGCTGCCAGCCCCTCCTGCCGCAGGCCCTCCCGGACCGCGGTCGCCACCAGGGCGGGCGCCGGGTCGGGGATCGTCGTCGACGAGAGCTCGATCGCGCCCAGCGAGACGGTACGCCGCGCGACCACCCGACCGTCGGACCACTCGACCTGGTCGGCCTCCTGCCACCACGCGGACGCCGCCTCCAGCGCCAGGTCCTCCGACAGCGGCGCCGCCGAGCGGACCGTGGCGTCGCGCGCGCCGGGGCGGCGGTCCGCGTCCGCGACGGCCAGCCAGGGCAGACCCGCGAGGCCCGAGCCGGCGGGGACGACGGCGCCGGTGCCCGAGGTCATCAGGTAGGCGGTCCCGCCGGGGCGGAGCCGGGCGATCCGTCCGGGGTGGGCCAGCGCGACCACGAGGCCGACCGCCACGTCGTCGGACAGCCCCGTCCCGGCGCCGGAGCCACGGAGCGTGGCCTCGAACCGCTGGGTGGCCGCGGCCCACGCGGCGCTGTCGGGCCCGCCGCGCCGGACCGCTCGGAGTGCGGCGACGAGGTCCGCGCCCGGCGCGCGGACGTCCTCGGAGAGCAGCGCGACGACCTCGGCGGCACGTCGTACGCCGACCGCCTCGGCGCCGTCGAGCAGCGCGCGAGCCAGGCGCGGGTCGGCACCGATCCGGGCGATCTCACGCCCGCGCTCGGTGACGGACCCGTTGTCGTCGACGGCGCCGAGCCCGGAGAGCGTGGTCCGCGCTGCGGCCATCGCGGCTGCTGGCGGCTGGTCCATCAGCGCGAGGCCGCTGGGGTCGGGGCTGCCCCAGGTCGCGATCTCGAGGGCGAAGGAGGTGAGGTCGGCCGTCGCGATCTCGGGTTCGGGATGCGCGGGCAGGTGGGCGTGCTCGGCCTCGGACCAGCACCGGTAGACGGCGCCGGGTCCCTCACGGCCGGCTCGACCGGCGCGCTGCTCCGCGGCGGCCCTGCTGACGCCGACCGTGACGAGGCCGGCGAGCCCGCGTCGGTGGTCCGTGCGCGGCGCCCGCGACAGCCCGGCATCGACGACGGCGCGCACGCCCGGGACGGTCAGGGACGACTCGGCGACCGCGGTGGACACGACGACCCGACGCCGGTCACCGGGGGTGAGTGCCAGGTCCTGGTCGCGGTGCGCCAGGCGGCCGTGCAGGGGACGCACGTCGGCGTCGACCCCGGACAGCCGAGCCGCGACGCCGCCCACCTCGGCCACGCCCGGCAGGAACGCCAGCACGTCCCCGGGCTGCTCGGCCAGCGCCCGCCGTACGCACGCGGCGACGTGGTCGAGGAACTGCGGCGTGAGGCCGCGGTCGTCGGCGCGGCGTACGCCGGAGGGGAGCGGGCACCAGACCTCGGCGACGGGATGGAGCGACCCGGGGACGTCCACGACCGGAGCACCTCCCAGCAGCGAGGCCGTGCGCTCGGCCTCGACCGTCGCCGACATGGCGACCACGATCAGGTCGGGCCGGAGGGTCGCCCGCACCTCCACGAGCAGCGCCAGGGTCAGGTCGGAGTCCAGCTGCCGCTCGTGGACCTCGTCGAGCACCACGGCGGAGACGCCGGGCAGGTCCGCGTCCCCCTGGAGGCGCCGGAGCAGCACGCCGGTGGTGACGAACTCGATCCGGGTGCGTGCGCCGGCCCGCCGCTCGCCGCGCACCGAGTAGCCGACGGTCTCGCCCACGGGCTCGCCCAGCAGCTGGGCGAGGCGTCGAGCGGCGGCACGCACCGCGATCCGGCGCGGCTGGGTGACGACGACGGTCCCGTCGACCAGGGCCGCGACCGCGGGCGGCACGAGCGTCGTCTTGCCGGTGCCCGGAGGAGCCTGCACGACCGCCGTACCGGCGGCGCGGAGCCCCGCCACGATGTCGCCGAGGCCGTCGCGGACCGGCAGGGACGGCGGCTCCGCGAGCAGTCGCTGGATCGGGTCGCCGGGCACGGAGACAGTGTGGGGGACGGGCTGGCGGGTCAGTAGGGTCGGTCCCATGGCCGACCTGCCCGTCCTGGACGCGGAGGAGCAGCGCGTGCTCGGGAGCCTGCTGGAGAAGCAGGTGACCGTGCCGGCGTCGTACCCGCTGTCGCTCAACGCGCTGCGCACCGCCTGCAACCAGAGCAACAGCCGCGACCCCGTCACCGAGTACGACGAGCAGACGGTCGAGCGGACCGCCAAGCGACTCAAGGAGTCGGGGCTGGCGCGGATCGTGTGGTCCGACACGGGAAGGCGCACGCTGAAGTACCACCAGACGCTCGGCGAGCGGGTCGAGCTCGCCGACGACGAGCGGGCTCTGGTCACGGTGCTGCTGCTGCGTGGGCCGCAGGCACCCGGTGAGCTCAGGAGCCGCACCGAGCGGCTGCACGCCTTCGGCGACCGGGCCGACGTCGAGCAGGCGCTGCGACGGATGGCTGAGCGTGGCCTGGTCACGGAGCTGCCCCGGCGCGGCGGCGACCGCGACAACCGCTGGATGCACCTCCTGGGCGACCCGCCGACGGCCGTCTCGACCGCGCCGACCCCGACGGTCGACCGCGACAGCGTGCTCGCCGACGGCGCCGCGGCCCGCGACGACCGGGTGCGTGCGTCGTACGACGCGGTGGCGGCGACGTACGCCGACCGGCTCGTCAACGAGGTCTCCGGCCTGCCCTTCGAGCGTTGGCTGCTCGACCGGGTCGCCGCGCACGCCGACGGGGGACCGGTGGTGGAGGTCGGCTGCGGGCCGGGCCACATCACGGCCTACCTCGCCGACGCGGGCGCCGACGCGACCGGGATCGACCTGTCGCCCGCGATGGTCGAGCAGGCCCGTGAGCACTACCCCGACGGCTCCTACGAGGTCGGCGACCTGCGCCGGCTGATGCGACCGACCAGCGCGCCCGGCTGGTCGGCCGTCCTGGCGTGGTACTCGCTCATCCACCTCGCTGGCTCCGAGCTCCCCGACGCCGTCGCGGCCCTGTCACGCCCGCTCGCGCCCGGGGGCTGGCTGGTGCTTGCCCTGCACGCGGGGGCGGAGGTGCGCCACCACGACGAGTGGTTCGACGTCCCCGTCGAGCTCGACTTCGTCTACCACGAGCCGGACGAGGTCGTCGGCCTCGTGCGCGCCGCCGGCCTCGAGGAGATCGAGTGGTACCGCCGCGGCCCCGTCGAGTCGCGGGGCGAGACCTCGCAGCGCCTGTACGTCGTGGCCCGGAAGCCGTCGTGACGGCGGTCGTCGTCCTGGTCGTCGCGGCTCTCGTGGTCGTCGTGACGCTCACGCCGTACGCGTTCCCGCGCACGATGACCGACCAGGAGGCTCGCGCCGACGGACGGCCGATCATCTACTGGCGACCCGGGTGCTCCTACTGCCTGCGGATGCGCGTCGCCCTGGGTCCGCTGGGGCGACGTGCGGTGTGGGTGAACATCCACCGCGACCCGGACGCTGCGTCGCGGGTCCGTGCGGCCAACGGCGGCGACGAGACCGTGCCGACCGTCTTCGTCGACGGACACCACCGCACCAACCCGCCCCCGTCGTGGGTGCGGGAGCAGCTCAACCCGTGACGCCGATCTTGCCCCGCACCCGGAACGCGGCGACCAGGGCGAAGACCATCATCACCGTGGTCAAGAGCCCGGCGATCGCCACCGGCGCGTTCGTGGTGTTGCCGTCGACGGACTGGTCGACGCCGCCGGAGGCGAGGATCCCGGTCGGGTCGGTGATCGCGTGCAGCACGATCGCGGTCACGAACGAGCCGGTGACGCGCATGGAGAGATACATGCACATGCCGAAGCAGAACGTGTAGGCGACGGTCGCGAGGACCGTGTTGAGCTCCATCCCCGAGATCAGGTTGGTCATGTGCATCGCGGCGAAGAGCAGCGATGACACGACGGCGACGAATCGCTCGGCGTGGCCGGCGTCGCGGAGCATCTTCACCACCAGGCCGCGGGTCGCGAGCTCTTCCGTGAAGCCGACGCACGCACCGAGCACGGCCAGCATGAGCACCTCGTTCGCGGACCACGTGTCCCAGTCGGTGCCGATCGCGCGCAGCAGGGCGATCGCGACGACCAGCGCCGGGGCGACCCACATCCACCGGCGCCCCCGGATCGGTTGCGGCCCGAAGATGTCGCGCAGCCAGCCGAGCCGGGCGGCGAACGCGAGGAGCGCGAGACCGCCGATGCCGATCGGCAGGACCAGGGCGAAGAACATGCTCTCCGCGCTCCCGACGACGTCGTCGCCGTCGATCCGGTCGTCGAAGACCCGCGCGACCACCTGGCTGACGACGACGAAGAAGACCAGGTAGCCGACGACCACGACGATCGCCTTCCAGGTCGCCGGGCGGTTCCAGAAGCCGGTGGGCGGCGGCGTGCCGAGGTCGCTCATGCACCAAGCCTCAGGGGCCCGGGGACTGGTGGTTCCCCCGAGACGGGTGAGGTCAGGCGTCGGCGACGTACGTCGGGTAGTCCGGGAGGTAGGGGAGCAGGACCGGCTCCTGCCGCTCCGGCGCCGTCACCCCGAGGGCTGCCTGCACCAGGTTGTGGCGGACGGCGTCGACCGGGTGGGCCGCCAGGTCGTCGAGCAGCTCGAGCTCGTCACGGTGGATCAACGGCCCCAGCTCGGCCGACGCGCGGATCCCGGCGGGGCCGGCGTCGGAGGCGACCACGTCGAGCAGGGCGTCCAGCAGATCGCGGCGCACGTCGTCCGGCAGCGAGCCGGCGTCGACCTGACCGACGCCGACGGTCGCAGCCAGCCGGAGGTAACCGGTCCCGCGCAGCGCGCGCAGGAGGGCGTTCGTGCGGACGTCGACGGGCAGCACCGGAGCGCAGATCAGCAGGTTGGCGAGCGCCTGGACGTCCGACCACGCTGCGACGACCGCTGTCGCTTCCCCGCTGTCATCGGGGACCGTCGGGAGCGCCGCGCATGCGTCGGGCAGGGCGTCGAGGTCTGCACAGGCGAGGAAGTCGGCGAGCGGGCCGCCGGTCACGAGTTGGTCTCGCTGCGCGGTCGCTTGTCCGGATAGGCGGCCTTGAGGGCTCGTCGTACCTCCGTGTTGGGCACCGCTTCGCCGTTCGCGTCGGTGACGACGAGCTCCTGGTCCGCGGTCTTCATCGTCCAGCCGTTGTCGGCGAGGACTCGCTTGACCTCGGGCTTGGTGATCTCCTTGATCCAGGCCTGCAGCATCGTCTGGGTCTTGACGTGGTCGTGGCCCTGCTTGGGGTCCGGCTTCCCGGTGCTGTCCACGCCGTCGAGGAACTGCTGTGCGGTCGTCCCGGGCGGGAACGCACCCTCGGTCACCATGCTGCGGACCGGGAAGTCCAGGGGCACCTCGTCCTGGGAGAGGTGGTAGAGGAACTGGAGGAACTGCGGCAGCGTCGGCCAGTAGTGGCCGCTCTTGTTGGACATCCAGTCGATCTTGCCGTCGGTCACCGCCATCTCACCGGCCATCGCGACCGGCTTGCCCCCGAGGAGGCTCGAGTGGTGGAACTTCCCGATCTTGTGCGAGGCCATGTGGATCTCGTTGTTCATGCCCACGACGAAGATCTCGGCGCCGAGCCCCGTCTGGTGCGTGACGCTCGCCGCCGTGTCCACGGTCGTCTTCTTGTCGTGACGCCACAGCTTCTTCCCGCCGACGAGCACGGTCGAGTACTCCTGAGCGGCGTCGCCCTCGTCGTACTCGACGACGCGCTGGCTGACGTCGTGCATGGTGCCGTCCGCGTCGATCGGGAGCTCTTCGCGTCGGGCCTTCTCCAGGAGGGTCTCGTGCCGCTGCTGGAGCGCCGCCACCGACTTCTCGTACGTCGGGGCGAGGCGGGCCGGGTGCTCCTTCCCGAAGACCGACAGCAGGCGTGCGCGCGCCTCCTCGTCGCCCGGGTCGAGCGCCTTCAGCTCGACCAGGAGGCGGTAGGCGAGCGCGATGCTGTCGGCCAGCTTCTGGGCGTGCTCGAGGAGGCTGGGGCGGTTGGTGCCCTTCTCGCCCTCGTAGGACCTGGGCAGGTTCGCGATCAACCACGCGCGGTGCTTGCGCACCGCGGGCACGTCCGGGTCCGGCTTCGGTGGCTTCTCCGCCTTCTTCGTCGGGGCCGCCGACTCCCGCACCTCGGCGAGCGCCTGCTTCTTGACCTCCCGGGCCTCCGGAGCCGTCCGGTCCTTGGTCTCCTCGGACTCGTAGGCGTCGTCCTCGGACTCGTCGGTCTGGCTCTCGGTGACGCGGGCCTTGATCTCGTCGTCGGTGGCGTAGCCCTCGGAGACGATGGCCTGGTTGTCGGTGACGCGGGCCTTGATCTCGTCGTCGGTGGCGTAGCCCTCGGAGACGATGGCCTGGTTGTCGGTGACGCGGGCCTTGATCTCGTCGTCTGTGGCGTAGCCCTCGGAGACGATGGCCCGGTTGTCGGTGACGCGGGCCTTGATCTCGTCGTCGGTCGCGTAGCCCTCGGAGACGATGGCGCTGGTGGGGTGGGGCTCGTCGGCCTTCGTCTCCTCGGACTCGTAGGCGTACCCCTCGGACTCGATGTCCTGGTGGCGGGCGGTGCGGGCGTTGATGTCCTCCTCGGTGAGGTAGCCGTCGCTGGGGGTGCTGGCGTACCCGGATCCGGTGGCTCGGTCGTCCTTGGTCTCCTCGGACTCGTAGGCGTAGCCCTCGGACTCGATGTCCTGGTGGCGGGCGGTGCGGGCGTTGGTGTCCTCGTCGGTGAGGTAGCCGTCGCTGGGAGTGCTGGCGTAGCCCTCGGAGAGGAGGGGGCCGCCGGTGGTGGGGTGGGCGGACTTGGCCTCGTCGGGCTCGGGCGCCTGCGGTCCGGGTGCCGTGGCGGGCGCGCTCCGCACGTGCCCGAGCAGGCCCCCGCGGGCGCCGGGTTCGCCGGTCGGGCGCGCCGACGTCCAGGTGCGCAGTCCAGAGATCGGTGCCGGCCCGCTCGAGCTCGCCGACCCGCCTGGGTGCGCCGCGGCGCGGTGCCCACCGATCGGAAGCGGCACCGGCCGCGACGGCGGTGTCGTGTCGTCCTTGCGCTCCTCGGACGACGGCCGGCTCTGCGGCTTCTTGGCGCGCGTGAAGTTCTTCGTCATGCGATCCTCACCCCGATGTGAGGAGCCAATGTCGCACACGCGGACGGGCGATTCAGGAGATTGCGACAGCTCCCTACTTCTGGGTGAGTCCCTCCGGTCAGGCTCCGGCGACGTACGCCGCGTAGTCCGGGAGGTAGGGGAGCAGCACCGGCTCCCGCTCGTCCGGCGCGGTGAGCCCGAGCGCGGCCTGGGTCAGGTTGTGGCGGACGGCCTCGACCGGGTGGGCCGCCAGGTCGTCCAGCAGCTCGAGCTCCTCGCTGCGGATCAGCGGACCGACCTCGGCCGACGCGCGGATCCCGGCGGGGCCGGCGTCGGAGGCGACCACGTCGAGCAGGGCGTCGAGCAGCTCACGGCGTACGTCGTCGACCAGCTCGGTCGGGCTCAGGTCGCCCACGCCGACGGCGGCGGCGAGCCGCAGGTAGCCGTCCTCGCGCAGACCGCGGAGAAGTGCGTCCGTGCGCACCGCGTCGGGGAGCACGGTCGGGTACATCAGCAGGTTCGCGACGGCCTGGACGTCGGCCCAGGCGTCGATCACCGTCGCAGCGCGACCGCTGTCGTCGGGACCGGGCGGCAGTGCCGCGTGGGCTTCGCTGAGCTGCTCGAGGTCGGTGGCGGCCAGGACGGGATCGAGGCGATCGCTGCTCATCAGGACTTGTTGCCGACGGGCTTGATGTTGGGGTAGGCCTTCTTGAGTGCGTCACGCACGAGCTTGGGGGCCACCTTGTCGTCGTTCTCGTCCTCGATCTCCCACTCGTCGTCGTAGTAGGTCATGCTCCAGTCCATGTCGTGCATGACCTTCTTGACGGCCGGCTTCCCGATGGCGGCGATCCAGGCGTAGATCATCTCCTGGGTCTTGTTGTGGTCGCGCCCGAACGCCTCCTTCTTCTGACCCAGCGTGTCCACCCCCTCGACCACCTGGCGTGCGGTCGTCCCGGCAGGGACGTTCATGCCCTGGATGGGGAAGTCCAGCGGGATGTCCGTGCTGAGGTGGTGCAGGAACTGCTGGAGCTGGGTGAGCGAGGGCTTGTAGTGCCCGCTCTTGTTGGAGATCCAGTCGATCTTGCCGTTCGTGGCCTTGATCTCGCCGGCCATGGCGACGGGCTTCCCGCCGAGCAGGCTCGAGTGGTGGAACTTGCCGATCTTGTGCGAGGCCATGTGGATGTCGTTGTTCAGGCCGACGACGAAGATCTCCGCGCCGACCCCGGTGAAGTGGGTGACGCCCGCCTTGGTGTCCACGGGCGACTTCTTCTCGTCGTTGCGGTAGAGCTTCTGGTTGCCGACGAGCACGAGGCTCCGCTCCTGGGCGGCCTCGTCGTCGTACTCGACCATCCGCGTGCTGAGGTCGCCGACCGTGCCGTCCTCGGCGATCGGCAGCTCCTCACGCCGCGCCTTCTCCAGGAGCTGCCCGTACCACCACTCGACGTACTTGCGCGCCTCGTCGACCGTGCCGAACCGGTCGGCGATCGTCTCCGCACCCAGGCTCGTGAGGAGCCGCCGCATGCCTTGGATGTCGTCGGAGGCGAGATTCTGGAACTCGCGCACGCCGGCGTAGTACTTCGCGATGTCGGCGCCGACGTCGTGGACGGCGCCGACGAGGTCCTTGCGCTGGGTGGTGCGCTCCTGCGCGTACTCCTTGCCGAGCTGGGCGATCAGCCACACCCGGTGCTTGCGCACCTCGGGGATCTCCTCCTTCGGCGGCTCGACGGCCTTGGCCCCGGTCGAGGGCGTGTCGGACTTCTGGGCGTCGACGTGCTCCTTGACGTCGTCCCTGATCCGCTTGCCGGCGTCGCTGTCGATCTCGCTGTAGTCGACGTTGTTGTAGTCGCCGGAGTCCACGTCGTCGTCGAGCGGGATGCTGCCGTAGGCGCCGTAGTTGTTGTAGGGGCCGGGGTCCTTGTCGTCCTCGAGGTCGGGGAAGCTGTCGCCGGGGCGTCGGTAGGTGACGCCACCGGTGGTGGCGCCGCCGTAGTTGTTGTAGGGGCCGGGGTCCTTGTCGTCCTCGAGGTCGGGGAAGCTGTCGCCGGGTTGGCGGTAGGTGACGCCACCGGTGGTGGCGCCGCCGTAGTTGTTGTAGGGGCCGGGGTCCTTGTCGTCCTCGAGGTCGGGGAAGCTGTCGCCGGGTTGGCGGTAGGTGGTGGCGCCGCCGTAGTTGTTGTAGGGGCCGGGGTCCTTGTCGTCCTCGAGGTCGGGGAAGCTGTCGCCGGGTTGGCGGTAGGTGACGCCACCGGTGGTGGCACCGCCGTAGTTGTTGTACGGGCCGGGGTCCTTGTCCTCGTCGTGGTCGAGGGGGATGGGGATGGAGCCGTAGGCGCCGTAGTTGTTGTTGTAGGGGCCGGGGTCCTTGTCCTCGTCGTGGTCGAGGGGGATGGGGATGGAGCCGTAGGCGCCGTAGCTGTTGTTGTACGGGCCGGAGTCCTTCTCATCCTCGGTCGGCACGGGCTTGCTCGCTCGACCGCGCCCGATCAGCGACGGACGCTCGCCCGAGCCGTCGCTGGTCTTCTTGGCCGACTGCCACGTCTGCATCTCCGCGATGGACGCGGTCCCGGTGGGCGTCGGCGCCTTCGCCCGGTGCGACCCGATCACGGGAAGTGGCACCGGGTTGCTGCCCTGCGGGGTCGGTGCCGTCCGGTGGGCGCCGATCGTCGGGGCCGAGGACGTCGACCCGTCCTTGCGCTCGGTCGAGGACCCGCTCTTCCTCCTGTGGCCCCCGATCACGGGCAGTGGCACGGGATTGGTCGGGCCGGGCGGGGGCGGCGGCGTCGCACGGTGGCCGCCGATGGTCGGCTTCGACGAGTCCTTCTGCTCGGACGTCGACTTCTTCTTCTTCGACTTGAAGGCCTTCAGGAGTCCCCTGGCCATGTGCACCCTCCCCGCACGTCTGTCGGGGGCGAGGATTCCACACCGGAGGCGTCCCGACGTGCAGATCCGCTCAACCGCACGCGCTGGACCGATCCACCCGCACGGACGCTGCTCAGACGGTCGTGAGCACCACGTCGCCCAGCACGGCCGCGCCGTCGCGCTCGCCGCCCGCGACCGTCGCGGCGCCGACGATGCGGCCGCCCTCGACCCAGCCGCGCACCCGGATCGTCTCGCCGGGGAAGACCACGCCGGCGAACTTCACCGCGAAGCCCGCGACCCGCGACGCGTCGCCGTCGAGGAGCTGGTCGGTGAGCGTGCGCAGCACGATGCCGTAGGAGCACAGCCCGTGCAGGATCGGGGCCGGGAAACCGGCGGCCCGCGCGAACTCCGGGTCGGCGTGCAGCGGGTTGCGGTCACCGCACAGGCGGTAGAGCAGCGCCTGTGTCGGGGTCACGTCGTACGTCGTGTCGGTGTCCGGTGCGCGCTCCGGGAGCTCGACAGGGGCGGACGACCCGCGGTCGCCGCCCCAGCCGCCCTCGCCCTTGACGAAGATCGACGAACGGGTGGTCCACAGCCGTTCGCCCGACGGTGCGGTGGCGATGCCCTCCTGCCAGATCACCGCGGCCTTGCCCTTGTCCCAGATCTCGCTGATCCGGGTCGTCACGGTCGCCGAGCCCGAGGTCGGGACCGGACCGGCGAGGTCGATCGACTGCGAGCCGTGCACGACCTGCGCGAGGTTGATGTCGCACCCCGGCAGGTCGAGCGGCGGCGGGTCGGAGGCGTGGAACGTCGGAGCGACGACGCCGAACGACGGCAGCACCTGCAGGCCGGCGGACTCCAGGGTGTACGACAGGTCGCTCGCACCCAGCGCGAGGTGGTAGAGCAGCACGTCGCTCTCGGACCAGGTGAAGTCGAGCGAGCCGAGCTCGGCGCCGATCGCGACGTCGGGGTCGATGGGCACTCAGGGTCTCCTGTCGGCTGCGGGGGTTTCGAGACGGCGCTGGCGCGCCTCCTCAACCACCGGTGGTGGCGATGTCTTCGGCGGCGAGGTAGCCGAAGGTCAGGGCGGGACCGATCGTCGCGCCGGGTCCGGCGTACGTGTGCCCCATGACGGCCGACGAGACGTTGCCGGCGGCGTAGAGACCGGGGATGGGGGAGCCGTCGGGCCGCAGCACCCGCGCCCTCTCGTCGGTGACGAGCCCGCCCTTGGTGCCGAGGTCGCCGGGCACGATCTTCACGGCGTAGAAGGGGCCCTGGTCGATGGTGTGCAGCGACGGGTTCGGCTTCACGGTCGGGTCGGAGTAGTACTTGTCGTACGCCGACTCTCCGCGGTGGAAGTCCTCGTCGACGCCGGCCTTCGCGAAGCCGTTGAACCGCTCGACCGTGGCCGTGAGCGCCTCGGCCGGCACCTCGATCTCCGCGGCGAGCGCGGCCAGCGAGTCGGCCTTCTTGACGGTGCCGTTCTTGTACCAGCGCCCGGGGAACGGCTGGCGCGGCGAGAGTCCCGCGAAGAGGTAGCGGTTGCGGTAGCGCTGGTCGATGACCATCCACGCCGGCACGTGGCCGACGCCGGTCGCCTCGCCCCGGTAGATCTCGTGCACGGCCTCGACGTACGGCAGCGCCTCGTTCATGAACCGCTCGCCGGCCTGGTTGACGATGATCGAGCCGGGCAGGTTGCGCTCGGCGAGGCAGAACCACGGGCCGGACGGCAGCGGGATGGTCGGGCCCCACCACGAGTCGTCCATCAGGTCGGTCTCCGCGCCGGCCGCGATGCCCGCGAGGACGCCGCCGCCGGTGTTGAACTGCGAGCCGGTCGTCCAGTCGACGGAGGTCGGCTGCGGCTGGTACTTCTCGCGCATCTCGAGGTTCTTCTCGAAGCCGCCGCTGCCGAGGATCACGCCGCGGCGGGCGCGGATGACCGATTCGGCGCCGTCGCGCAGCACGCGGACGCCGACCACCCGGCCGTCCTCGATGACGAGGTCGCTCAGCTCGGTCTCGTAGGCGACCGGCACGCCCGCGTCGACCAGGCCCTTGCGCAGCCCGATCGCGATCGCGTTGCCCATCGCGTACATCTTGCGGCCGAGCATCAGGCTGACGATCCGCTTCAGCAGCACCTTGGCCATCGTCAGCGGGCCCCGGATCGTGCGCAGGCCGAGGCTGATCTTGCGGTAGTCGGCCTGGGTGACGATCAGGTTGGCCGGTGCCTTCGTGTACGCCGGGTGCAGCCGGGCCAGCTCGTCGCCGAGGAAGCGCGCGTCCATCGGGATCGGCTCGGCCGAGCGGCCCGCGGACCGGCCGCCGGGCGCCTCGGGGTGGTAGTCGGAGTACTGCGGCACCCAGGTGAAGCGGACCGGGGTCTGCTCCTTGATGAACTCCATGACCTCGGGGCCGCGGGCCAGGTAGGTGTCGCGGCGCGTCTTCGGCACGACGTCGCCGACGATCGAGTCGAGGTAGAGCTTCGAGAGCTCCGGGTCGTCGCCCTGGCCGGCCGCCTTCAGCGCGTAGTTGTTGGGGATCCAGACCCCGCCGCCGCTGCGCGCCGTCGAGCCGCCGAAGTAGGCGCTCTTCTCGATCAGCACGGTGTCGAGACCGCGCGCCTTCGCGGCCAGGGCAGCGGTCATCCCGGCGCCACCGGCGCCCACGACCACGACGTCCACCTCGGTGGGCAGGGGGGTCTCCATGGCCAGAAACTGTAACAGGTTCTACTATCGTCACGTGACCTCCCAGGACCAGATCTCGGCTGCTGTGACGCGCCTCTCCGAGGCGCAGGCCACCCGCGTCCCGTGCGCGCCGGTGCGCGACCTCATCGGGACCGACGACCTCGCCGCGGCGTACGCCGTGCAGCAGGGGCTGGTGCAGGCCCGGATCGCGGGCGGCGCGCGGGTGGTGGGCCGCAAGATCGGTGCCACCTCGGAGGCCGTGCAGAACCAGCTGGGCGTCGACCAGCCCGACTTCGGCTACCTGCTCGACGACATGGACGTGAGCGTCGGTGCGGTTGCCGGGGCCGACTCGGTCTCGATGGCGACGCTGCTCCAGCCGCGCGTCGAGGGCGAGGTCGCCTTCGTGCTCGCGAAGGACATCGACCCCGCCGACGGCGCCGAGATCACGATCGACCTCGTGCGCGACGCCGTCGAGGTCGCGCTGCCGGCGCTGGAGATCGTGGACTCGCGGATCGCCGACTGGGCGATCGGCTTCACCGACACGGTCGCCGACAACGCCTCGAGCGGGCTCTTCGTCGTCGGCACGGACGGCTGCAGCCTCGACGACCTCGAGCCGCGCGACGTGACGATGTCGCTCACCATCAACGGCGAGGAGCGCTCGTCCGGCACCGGTGCGGCCTGCCTGGGCGACCCGCTCGAGGCGCTGCGCTGGCTCGCCGTGCAGGCGCACCGCTTCGGCGACCCGCTGCGCGCCGGCCACCTGATCCTGTCCGGGGCCCTGGGCCCGTTCGTGCCGTTCGCCCCGGGGGACCGGGTCGTCGCGACCATCAGCGGCTTCGCGCCGCTGAGCGTCACCTTCAAGGAGTAGGGACATGCCCAAACTGACCGCTGCCATCGTGGGGCCGGGCAACATCGGCACCGACCTGATGTACAAGCTGCTGCGTTCTGACGTGATCGAACCGCGTTGGATGATCGGCGTCGACCCGTCCTCGGAGGGCCTGAAGCTGGCCGCGGCGCAGGGGCTCGAGTCGACGCACGAGGGTGTCGACTGGCTGCTGAAGCAGGACGAGCTGCCCGACCTGATCTTCGAGGCGACCTCGGCGTACGTGCACCGCGAGTACGCGCCGCGCTACGAGGAGGCCGGGATCCGGGCGATCGACCTGACGCCGGCCGCGGTCGGGCCGGCGGTGATCCCGCCGGTCAACGGCGAGGAGCACGTCGCCGCGATGAACGTCAACATGATCACCTGCGGGGGCCAGGCGACGATCCCGATGGTCGCTGCGGTGTCTCGCGCGGCTGCGGTGTCGTACGCCGAGATCGTCGCCTCGGTGTCCTCGATGTCGGCCGGGCCCGGGACGCGGGCCAACATCGACGAGTTCACCCGGACCACGTCGTCGGGCGTGGAGACGATCGGGGGAGCGGAGCGGGGCAAGGCGATCATCATCCTCAACCCGGCCGAGCCGCCGATGATCATGCGCGACACGATCTACTGCGCGGTCGCGCCGGACGCCGACCGTGACGCGATCGTCGCGAGCATCTTCGCGATGGAGAAGGCGGTGCAGGAGTACGTGCCGGGCTACCGGCTGCTCCAGGAGCCGCAGATCGACGAGCCGTCGGCCGCGACCCAGGGCCAGACCAAGGTCTCCGTCTTCGTGGAGGTCGAGGGCGCGGGCGACTTCCTGCCGCCGTACGCCGGCAACCTCGACATCATGACCGCCGCCGCCACGCAGGTCGGCCAGAACATCGCCCGTTCGATCCTCGCGGAGGCCTGAGATGACCGACATCAACACCCTGAACCGGACCTGGTCCGACACCGATCCCGAGAGTGGGCTGGACCTGCGCCTGACGGACACCTGCCTGCGCGACGGCTCGCACCACAAGCGGCACCAGTTCACCGCGCAGGAGGTGCACGACATCGTCGAGGCGCTGGACGCCTCCGGCGTACCCGTCATCGAGGTCACCCACGGCGACGGGCTGGGCGGCTCGTCGTTCAACTACGGGTTCTCGAGGACGCCGGAGCAGGAGCTGATCAGGATCGCGGCCGAGACCGCGAAGCGCGCGAAGATCGCGTTCCTGATGCTCCCCGGTGTCGGCACCAAGGACGACATCCGGGCGGCGCAGGACAACGGCGGCCAGATCTGCCGGATCGCGACGCACTGCACCGAGGCAGACACCTCGATCCAGCACTTCGGGCTGGCCCGCGAGCTGGGCCTGGAGACCGTCGGGTTCCTGATGATGAGCCACACCCAGCCGCCCGAGGTGCTCGCCAAGCAGGCGCGGATCATGGTCGATGCCGGCAACCAGTGCGTGTACGTCGTGGACTCCGCCGGCGCGCTCGTGATGGAGCAGACGGCCGACCGGGTCGCCGCCGTCGTCGCCGAGATCGGCCACGAGGCGACGGTCGGCTTCCACGGCCACGAGAACCTCGGCCTCGGCGTCTCCAACACCGTGATCGCGGCCCGCGCGGGCGCGACCCAGATCGACGGCTCGGTGCGCCGCTTCGGCGCGGGGGCCGGCAACACGCCCCTGGAGGCGTTCGTCGGGGTGTGCGACAAGCTCGGCTGGAAGACCGGCATCGACTTCCTGACGATCGTCGACGCGTCCGAGGACGTCATCAAGCCGGCGATGCCCGAGGAGTGCCAGCTCGACCGGATGACGCTGATGATGGGCTACGCCGGGGTCTACTCGTCGTTCCTTAAGCACGCGGGCAACGCGGCCGACCGCTACGGCGTCTCGGGGGCGAAGATCCTGCTCGAGGCCGGTCGCCGCAAGCTGATCGGCGGCCAGGAGGACCAGCTCATCGACATCGCACTGATGCTCAAGGCCGAGCAGGACAAGGCCGCCGCGAACTCCTGATCCGACCTACCGTGCTGTCGTGGAGCTGATCGACGACGAGCCGGTGCTGGACCGCCCGTCGGTGGCGGAGGTCGAGGCGTTCTTCGAGTCCGCCGGCGCCGACAAGCGTGCGGTCTGGCTGCGGCTGAGCCGCTCGGGCGTCGAGCCGGCGTCGCTGACCTCCGACGAGCTCGTCGACGCCGGGCTCTGCTTCGGGTGGGTCTCGGCCGTACGACGTGCCGGTGACGGTGCGACGTACCTCCAGCGCTACACGCGCCGGCGGCCGCGCTCGAAGTGGTCACGCCTCAACATCTCCAAGGTCGAGCGGCTCATCGCCGAGGGACGGATGCGTCCCGGCGGTCTCGCCGAGGTCGAGGCGGCGCAGGCCGACGGACGGTGGGAGAACCCGTGGACGTGAGCGTGGGTCGTGTCGTGCCGGCGTCTCGCCGTTCGTAGCACTGGTGAGAGGCTGCCTGCCGGCGCCGTACGACCGAGGAGATGACCAGATGACGCACGCAGCACCCGTCGCCCGCCAGATGTTCGACCTCACCGAGCCGATCGCGCTGGTCAACTTCTTCTCCGACGAGCCCAACGAGGCGATGGCGGCGCTCGGCTTCACGAACTACTGGGACGGCTACTTCGCCGGGCGCTCCGCGCCGCTCGGCCGGGTCCCGGCCGAGGTGGTCGACGCGGCCTTCTACAACTTCGGCGAGGGCGAGGTGGCCCGGCACCTCCCGAAGGTCTGGGGCACGACCACGCCCGAGGCCGCACACGCGGCCCGTCAGCAGGGGTGCGTGGCCGCACTGCGGCGGATCCTCGGTGGGCTCGTCGAGACGCCCGGCCTCGCGCGCGCCGCCGAGCTGCTCGCGCAGGCCGCCGTCAGCGCGCCGGTCCACGGCCGGGTCATGTACGCCGGTCTCCGCTCGCTGCCCGTGCCCGAGGAGCCGGTGTGCCGGCTCTGGCACGCGGCCAACATGCTGCGCGAGCACCGCGGCGACGGCCACATCGTGGCGCTCGTGTCCGAGCAGGTCGGCGGTCTGGAGGCGCACGTGCTCGCCGCGCTCGACATGGAGATCTACCCGGCCGAGTCGTTCGGCCGCATCCACCACCTCCCCGCCGCCCGGCTCGCCACCCTGATGGCCGGCCTGCGCGACCGCGGGCTGGTCGACGCTGCCGGTCGCCTCACCGAGGCCGGCCGGGCGACGAAGGACCGCGTCGAGGCACTCACCGATGTGCTCGCCGAGGCGCCGTACGACGGGCTGACCGCGGCCGAGCTCGATGAGCTGGTCGCGTGCCTGGAGCCGATCGCCCGGCCGGCTGCGGGAGACGGGCTCGCAGTAGCTTGGAGCGTGCTGGTCGCGGCATTTGAGGACGTTTCCTGTGCGACACTCCTGCCCGTGGTCGACGGGATGACGCCCAAGGAGCGCGAGGGGTTTGACCGCTTTCTGGGCTGGAGGACCCGGCCCAAGAAGCACGCAAGCGACCGGAGCGAGCCTTCCCCACAGGAGGTCTACGCCGAGTGGATGAAGACAGCGTTCGGCCCCACGCTCCGTGCCGAAGGGATGCGCGGTTCTGGTGGTCGGTTCGAATTCCCTTCTGACGTTGTCTGGGCGCAGCTGGGGTTTCAGAAGTCCACGTACAGCGACGCTCAAGAGGTGCGCTTCACGGTGAACCTCTCGGTGATTCAGCGAGAGATGTGGGAAGAGCAGCACACAGCGAAGCCGCATCTCGGGAAGAGCCCGAGCCCGTCCTTCCACTACGGCGCGTGGGCGGACCAGGTGCGCATCGGCCTCCTCGCTCCTGATGGCGAAGACAAGTGGTGGCGAATCGTTCGCGGCGTCCAGTCGTCCGAGGTGCGCGACGACGTGTTGCACGACCTCCTCACCTACGCCGTGCCGTGGTTGCGAACGCGCGTCAGGTAACCACCGCTCATCGGCAGATCCGTGCGTCAGGCACATCCTTCGGCCAGGATGCCGTGGTTCCACGGTGAACGCTCCGCGCGCAGGCCGTCGGCGCTGTCGAGTGCGTCGATCGCTGCTCGAACAGTGGCGAGCGCGGGGTCTGTTGCGGTCACGGGATCCAACGTAGTGGGCCAGGGGGTTGCTACCGCATCGAAGATGTGTTCTAATAGTTGCAGGTGCAGTAGTCCTTCGGCTTCGGCCGTCGCTCCGTTCGTGCGGCGCTGGCATCGACGTTGAGTGAAGTCCCGTGTGGTGGCAGTCCCCGGGCGTCCGTCGAGTCAGGTGTGCCCATGTCCCAGTCCGAGCTCCAGGTTCATCCGGTGCTGGCCGCGATGGCGGCCGTCGACGCCGCGGTGGCAGCGGTGTCGGAGGTGGAGCCGACCTTCATGACCACCGAGGAGAAGCGGCAGGCACTGCTCGGGCTGAGCGAGACGATCGACCGGCTCGAGGAGCTGCGGATGCGGGTGCTCGCGGCCGCCGGTGACGTCGCTGACGAGGACGGCGCACGCGACGCTGCCGCGTGGCTTGCGCACCACGGCCGTCGTGACCCCGCCGAGTGTCGTCGCCGGCTCCGGCTGGCTCGTTCACTGGGCGACCGTGACGCGACGGCGGCGGCGCTGCGCCGGGGCGAGATCAACGTCGACCAAGCGACGGTGGTGGTCGGCGCGACCGAGTCGCTGCCCGAGGAGGTCAGCTCCGAGGTGCGGCGGGCAGCCGAGGCGCGGCTGGTGGGCGAGGCGTCGACCTTCGGGCCGCGCCAGCTGCGGATCCTGGGTCGCCGGGTGCTCGACGTCGTCGCTCCGGAGGTGGGGGAACGGCTCGAGGAGCGCCTGCTCGACCGGGAGGCCGAGCGGGCTGCGCGGCGGACCTTCCTGCACACCCGGCGCAACGGAGACGGCACCACCGACATCCGCGCCCGGGTCGCCGACTCGGTCTGCGACCGGCTGCTGACCTACCTCGACGCGTTCGCGTCCCCGCGGCGGACGGCTGTCGACGACCGCCGTCCTCACGACCAGCGGCTCGGCGCCGCCTTCGGGACGTTCCTGGAGTCCGTCGACCCGGACCGGCTGCCGCTGCACGGGGGCGATGCGACCACGGTGCTCGTCACCGTCGACCTCGAGACGCTCCGCGGCGCGACCGGTGTCGCGTACGTCGGCGACGAGCCGATCTCCGCCTCCGAGGCCCGACGCCTGGCGTGCGGCGCCGGGATCGTTCCGGTGGTGCTGGCCGGATCGAGCCAGGTCCTCGACGTCGGCCGCAAGCGCCGCTTCTTCGTCCCAGCGCAGCGTAAGGCGCTCGCCGTCCGACACCCGTCCTGCGTCGCCGAGGGCTGTGACATCCCGGCCGCGTGGTGCGAGGCCCACCACGCCGGGAGTCCCTGGTCACGCGGAGGTCGCACCGACCTCGCGGACGGCGTGCTGCTGTGCTCGTTCCACCACCACCGCGCGCACGATGCCCGCTATGACGTGGAGTGGTCGGCCGGCGGCGCGCGGTTCCACCGACGGCCCTAACGCTCGGGCGCTGGTAGGAACGGGGCATGACCTCTCGGGACACCGACTACGACGACTTCGCCAGCGCCTACTCGGCGGCGAACGAGTCCAACCTCTTCAACGCGTACTACGAGCGCCCGGCGATGCTCGACCTCGCCGGCGACGTGTCAGGACGACGGATCCTCGACGCGGGGTGCGGTTCGGGACCGTTGAGCGCAGCGCTGCGCGCCGGCGGCGCCGTCGTGACCGGGTTCGACGCCAGTGCGGCGATGATCGAGCTGGCCCGCGAACGGCTCGGCGCAGACGCCGACCTCCACGTCGCCGACCTCGCCGAACCGCTGCCGTTCGCTGATGCGGAGTTCGACGACGTCGTCGCCTCGCTCGTGCTCCACTACCTGGAGGACTGGTCGAGCGCGCTGGCCGAGCTGCGTCGGGTGCTGAGGCCCGGTGGTCGCCTCCTCGTGTCGGTCAACCACCCGAGCGCCTACGCGATCGTCTACCCCGAGGCCGACTACTTCGCCGTCACCAGGTACTCCGAGGACCACGTCTTCGACGGGCGCGAGACGTGGCTGACGTACTGGCACCGGCCGCTCCACGCCATGACCGACGCCTTCGGCGCAGCAGGGTTCCGCGTCGTCACGATCAGCGAGCCGCCGCCGGCGCCCGACACTCCCGATGCGGTGCTGCCACCGGGTCTGGCACCGGGCCGGTCGTTCCTGTGCTTCCTGTTCTTCGTCCTCGAGGCCGGGTGAGCGCGGGCGACTAGTACTCGCCCTTGATCACGAAGAACGACCCGCGGATCGTGCCGGCGAGCTTGGACTTCTGGCGCGCGAACTTGAAGCGGTCGGCGAGCTCGTCGGGGACGTCCATGCCGTCGGAGAGCTTGAAGCCGACGGCCCGCTTGCCGCCGTCCTCGATCGTGTAGAGCACGTTGATCGACAGGCCGGACTCGTAGAACACGTACGACCAGCGGACCCCGTCGACCTCGAAGTCCGTCGCCTCGAGCGGCGTCGAGGCGATGTGGAGGTCGCGCTCGTCGGCGAGGATGCGGGCCACGTGCTCGACGACCTCGCCCGCCTCGGCGGCGGGCTCGGTCGTGAAGACGTGGTCGTACTTGTTCTTGAAGTAGCGCGCCTCGTTGGCCCGCAGCCCGGCGAGGGCGTCCGCGACCGGAGACGACTCCAGCCCGGTGGTGGACACGTCCACGAAGTCGACGACGTAGCTCATGTGACCACCGTAGTGCGGCTAGCGCGCGGCGCGCCGGTACGGCGCGGGCCAGAGGTCGGCGGCGTCCACGCCGAGCTCGTACGCCGCGCGCAGCGGCCAGTGCGGGTCGCGGAGCAGCTCGCGGCCGAGCAGCACGACGTCGGCCGAGCCCTCGGCGATGATCTCCTCGGCCTGCTTCGGCTCGGTGATCAGCCCGACGGCGCCCGCCGAGATGCCGGCCTCCTCGCGGACCCGACGAGCGAACGGCACCTGGTAGCCGGGGCCGACCTCGATCCGGACAGGCGCGTTGCCACCGCTCGACGTGTCGACCAGGTCGACGCCCTCGTCCCGCAGCAGCCCGGCGAGCCGGACGGTGTCGTCGTCGCTCCAGCCGCCGTCGACCCAGTCCGTGGCGGAGAGACGCACCACGAGCGGCACGCCGGCATCGATGCGCGACCGGACCTCGCGGACGACCTCGAGCACCAGCCGGACCCGGTGGTCGAAGGAGCCGCCGTACCCGTCGGTGCGGTGGTTCGACAGCGGCGAGAGGAACTCGTGCAGCAGGTAGCCGTGCGCGGCGTGCACCTCCAGCACGTCGAAGCCGGCGGCGACCGCGCGCTCGGCGGCGTCGCCGAAGGCCGTCACCACGCGGGCGATGCCGGCGGCGTCGAGCGGCTCCGGGTCCTCGTGGAGGCCGGGGTACGGCGCCGGCGAGGGGCCGACCGGGCGCCAGCCGCCGTCGGCCTCGTCGACCGCGCCGCGCTCGGCCGTGAAGCCGGAGTACGTCGACCCCTTGCGGCCCGCGTGCGCGAGCTGGATGCCGGCCGTCGCACCCTGGCCGTGGACGAACTCGACGATCCGCGACCACGCGTCCTGCTGCTGGTCGTTCCACAGGCCGGTGTCCTCGGGCGAGATCCGGCCCTCCGGCACGACCGCCGTCGCCTCGGTGAAGACCAGCCCGGCGCCGCCGCGGGCGAAGGAGCCCAGGTGCACGAGGTGCCAGTCGTTCGGCACGCCGTCGACGGCGGAGTACTGGCACATCGGCGCGACCCAGGCGCGGTTGCGGATGGTCACGTCACGGAGGGTGATGGGGGAGAAGAGAGCAGTCACGAGGGTGGCAACCCGGATCGGGCTTCCGTGATTCCGTACGGTGGATCGAGTGACGACCTGGACGCGCCGCGCGGTGCTCGGAGCCGGCGCGCTGGGTGCCCTGTCGGCGTGCTCGTCCGACGGCAGCCCGACCCCCGCGCCCGGCCCGACCGGGTCGGCGTCGTCCGCCTCGTCCGCGTCGCCGACGCCGACCGGGACGGTCCCGTGGGCCCAGCTCCGTCGCTCCGTTCAGGGCGCCCTCGCCCGGCCGCAGGACGCGGCGTACGACCAGGTGCGCCTGCTCCAGAACCCGCGGTACGACGGGCAGCGACCGCTGGCCGTGCTGTCGGTCGCCTCCGCGCAGGACGTCGCGACCGGGCTCCGGTTCGCCCAGGACCACGACCTCCCGGTGGCGGTCCGGTCGGGCGGGCACAGCTACCCGGGGTGGTCCGGCGGTGGCTCGCCCCGCGCCCTGGTGATCGACTGCCGACCGCTGCACGACGTGCGGCTGGACGGGCAGACGGCGACGATCGGGGCCGGGGCGACCCTGGCCCCGGTCTACGACACGATCGGCGGCGCCGGTCGCGCGATCGCCGGCGGCTCCTGCGCGACGGTCGGCATCGGCGGGCTGACGCTCGGGGGCGGGGTCGGCGTGCTCACCCGGGCGATGGGACTCACCTGCGACGCCGTGACGGCCATGACCGTCGTGACGGCCGACGGCACGGTCCGCACGGCGAGCGCCGACGAGGAACCCGACCTCTACTGGGCGCTGCGCGGTGGCGGCGGCGGACACCTGGGCGTGGTGACGTCCTTCGACCTCGTCACGGTCGCGGCGCCGACGGTCAGCACCGTCTACCTCGAGTGGCCGTTCTCCGCCGCCGCCGACGTGATCGCTGCGTGGATGGACTGGGCGCCCGGCGCGGACGACCGGCTCTGGTCCACGCTCAAGGCGCTCGGCGGCGGGACCCACCCGGGCGGGCCGACGCTGCTGCTCTCCGGCACCTGGACCGGACCGACCTCGGCGTTCGACGGCCAGCTCGCCGGGCTCCTCGACCACGTCCCGGCGCCGAGCGTGCGGTCGACGAACACCCGCAGCTACCAGGCGCAGATGGCGGCGTTCGCAGGCTCGGGTGCGCGCGAGTCGTTCGGCGCCACCTCGCACGTGGCCTACGACGCGCTCGACGCCGCAGGCATCCACGACCTGCTCGACCAGGTGCAGGCCGCGCAGTCGTCCGGGCTCAAGGAGGCGGGGATCTCCATCGACGCCCTGGGCGGCAAGGTCCGCGACCTGGCGCCCGGGGACACCGCCTTCGTGCACCGCGAGGCGCTCGCGACGGTGCAGTACACGGCGACCTTCCCACCCGGCACCGGCACGAGTGCGGACGCCTACGTCCGGGGCTTCCGGGCCGCGATGGTCCCGCACTGGGGCGAGCACGCCTACGTCAACTACGCCGACCCGACGATCAGCGACTACCAGGCGGCGTACTTCGGCGCGAACGCCGACCGGCTCGCGCAGGCGCGCGCGACGTACGACCCGGACGGCTTCTTCACCCAGCCCCAGGACTTCTGAGAGGGTCGGGCTGTGCGCGACCCCCAGGCAACCCTCGTGGAGTACCTCCAGTCCGCCCGCGACGCCCTGGTCTGGAAGGTCGAGGGCCTCAGCGAGTACGACGCACGCCGGCCGCTCACGCCGACCGGCACCAACCTGCTGGGGCTGGTCAAGCACCTGGCGAGCGTCGAGCTCGGCTACTTCGGAGACACCTTCGGTCGCCCGAGCGGGATCGCGCTGCCGTGGCACGCGGACGGTGCCGACCCGAACGCCGACCTCTACCTGGCTGCCGACGAGAGCCGGGAGTGGGTGCTCGACCTCTACCGCACCGCCCAGGAGCACGCGGCCGTCACGTTCGCCGAGCTGGACCTCGATGCCGAGGGACGGGTCCCGTGGTGGCCGGTCGACGACAACACGGTCACGCTCCACGAGGTGCTGGTGCACATGGTCGCCGAGACGCAGCGACACGCGGGGCACGCCGACATCGTGCGGGAGTCGATCGACGGCGCCGCAGGTCGGCGACCGGAGGACGCGAACATGGACGCCGGCTACGACTGGCCGGCGCACGTCGCCCGGGTCGAGGAGGCCGCACGGGCGGCCGCCCGCACCTGGGACCCGGCGTAATCCAACGTTCACGTGCCGACGGTGGTTCCGTCTCGACCAAAACGAGAACGTGTTCTAGTATCGAGATGTCCCACCACGACAGGAGATCTCGATGTCCCAGGCTGTTCTCGACGGCGTCCGTGACCTGCTCCCCGGCATCCGGGAGCGAGCGGACGAGGCCGAGCGTCTCCGCGTCGTCCCCGAGGCGTCGATCAAGGAGCTGGAGGAGGTCGGGTTCTTCCGCCTGCTGCAGCCGAAGCGCTTCGACGGCCACGAGGCGGACCCGGTCGACTTCTACACCGCCGTCCGCGAGATCGCCGGTGCGTGCGGGTCGACCGGCTGGGTCTCCAGCGTGGTCGGCGTGCACCCCTGGCAGGTGGCGCTCTTCTCCGACGAGGCCCAGCAGGCCGTGTGGGGCGACGACTCGACGACCCGCCTGAGCTCGTCGTACGCCCCGACCGGCAAGGCGCAGCTCACCGACGGCGGCTACACCCTGTCCGGCAAGTGGAGCTTCTCCTCCGGCTGCGACCACTGCTCGTGGGTGCTGCTCGGCGGGCTCGTCTTCAACGACGAGAACCAGGTCGTCGACTTCAAGACGTTCCTGGTGCCGCGCGAGAACTACACGATCAACGACGTCTGGCACATGGTCGGCCTGTCCGGCACCGGCTCCAACGACATCGTGGTCGAGGACGTCTTCGTGCCCGACGCGTTCACGCTGTCGATGGGCGACACCGGCCGCTGCTTCGGCCCGGGCCAGGAGCAGAACACCTCCGACCTCTACAAGCTGCCGTTCCACTCGATCTTCACCGGCACGATCACCACGCCGATCATCGGCATGGCGGCCGGTGCGTACGCCGAGCACGTCGACATGCAGCAGAAGCGCGTCCGCGCGGCGTACCTCGGCGAGAAGGCGTCGCTGGACCCGTTCGCCGCGGTCCGGATCGCGAAGGCCTCCTCGGAGATCGACGCCGCCTGGGCGCTGCTGGTCAACAACATCCGCGAGGAGCAGGCGCACGTCGCCAAGGGCGAGAAGATCCCGCTCGGGCTGCGCCTGCGGGTCCGCCGCGACCAGGTGCTCGGCACCCAGCGCGCGATCGACGCGATCGACTCGCTCTTCGAGGCCTCCGGCGGCCGGGCGCTCGCCCAGGGCACCTACCTCCAGCGGGCCTGGCGTGACGCCCACGCCGGCCGGGTGCACGCGGCCAACGACCCCGAGCGCGCCCTCCAGATGTACGGCGCGCACGAGTTCGGCCACAAGGTCGACCCGGGGATGTACTGAGCGATGACCATCACCAAGGAGTCGGTCCAGCACTCGGCCAAGGCCGGTGACATCACCCTCAACTACTACGAGGCGGGTCCCGACACGCAGCCGAGCGGCATCGGCGGCGGACTGCCGCTGGTGATGCTGCACGGCGGCGGACCGGGCGCCTCGGCGTGGTCGAACTTCGGCCGCGCGCTGCCGCACTTCGCGGGCACGTTCCGCACCCTGCTCGTGGACCAGCCCGGCTTCGGTGGGTCCGACAAGCCGCCGGTCGTGGGCAACTACTACCGCCACGCGGCCGACTACGTCGTCAAGCTCCTCGACGAGCTGGGCATCGAGCGGATCCACCTGCTCGGCAACAGCCTCGGTGGCGGTACGGCGATGCGCCTGGCGCTCACCTACCCCGACCGCGTCGGCCGGCTGATCCTGATGGGCCCGGGCGGGCTCTCGCTCAACCTCTTCCATGCCGACCCGACCGAGGGCGTGCAGCGGCTGATGGACTTCGGGGCCGACCCGACGCCCGAGCGGCTGCGGGCCTTCATCTCGACGATGGTGGTCAACCAGGCGCTGGTGACCGACGAGCTGGTCGCCGAGCGGTTCGCGGACGCGACCGCGCCGGGCGCCCAGGACGCGATGCGCTCGATGGGGATGTCCTTCTGGAACCCCGAGACCGCCGAGGACGGCATGCTGTGGCGTGAGGCCCACCAGCTGCGCAAGCACACGCTGCTGACCTGGGGACGCGAGGACCGGGTGAACCCGCTCGACGGCGCGATGGTCGCCCTCAAGCTGATCCCGAAGGCGTCCCTGCATGTCTTCCCCAACTGCGGGCACTGGGCACAGATCGAGGCCGCGGAGGAGTTCGCCGAGATCTCCACGGCGTTCCTGGCCCGCCACGTCGAGCGCCCGAAGGAGTCCTGATGACGATCGACATCAAGTCCATGGGCTACGTCCGCGTGGCCAGCACCGACCTCGACCAGTGGACGACGTTCGCCGGCAAGGTGCTCGGCCTGGCTGCCGGCCGCGGGCCCGACCCGGCCAACCAGTACTGGCGCATCGACGAGGTCTCCGCACGCCTCGTCGTCTACCCCTCCGACGTCGACCAGCTGGGCTGCGTGGGCTGGGAGCTCGCCGACCACCGGGCGCTGCAGGAGGCGCGTGAGCACCTCCAGAAGGCCGGCGTCGAGTTCGAGGAGGGCACCAAGGAGGAGCTCGCCGAGCGCCGCGTCCAGGAGCTGGTGCGCTTCTCCGACCCGTTCGACAACGTCTTCGAGCTCTTCCACGGCATCACCTACGAGTCGCGGCCCGTCGTCACGCCGTACGCCGCGAAGTTCGTGACCGGCGACCAGGGGATGGGCCACATCGTGCTGCCCGTGACCGACGACGTGGAGGCGCTGCGGTTCTACGCCGACGTGCTGGGCTTCCGGCTGCGCGACTCGATGAGCATGCCGGGGGAGTTCGTCGGCAAGGAGCCCGGCTCGAAGGTTTGGCTGCGCTTCCTGGGCGTCAACCCGCGGCACCACTCGCTGGCGTTCCTGCCGATGCCCAACCCGTCCAAGTGCGTGCACATCATGCTCGAGGTCGACGAGCTCGACCACGTAGGGCGCGCGCTGGAGCGGGTGCGCAAGCACCGGGCGCCGCTGTCGGCCACGCTCGGGCGGCACATGAACGACGAGATGATCTCGTTCTACGTGAAGTCGCCCGGCGGCTTCGACGTGGAGTTCGGCACCGAGGGGCTCACGGTCGACGACGCACGCTGGGTGGCGCGCGAGTCGACCGCGGTCTCCTACTGGGGCCACGACTTCGGCGCCGGAGCGCAGTGACCGCGGACGCAGTGGAAGACTTAGCCCCATGAGCTCGGACCGCGAGATCCCCGAGGGGATGAGCCCGGACGCCCGGGAGACCTGGCCGAGCCCCGAGCTGATCATCTCGTGGCTCGGCGACCAGGAGGTCGACTTCGAGTTCCGCCCCGGCGAGGACCTCCCGGTCCACGACGACCCGGAGGCGGTGTACGCCGCGCGGCGCTTCCGTGACGTGCTGGGCCGGTTCGGGTCCGGGGTCACCGTGGTCACGGCGGTCAGCAACGACGAGCCGGTCGGGCTGACCTGCCAGTCCTTCTCGAGTGTCTCGCTGGACCCGCCGCTCGTGCTCTTCGTCCCCGCGAAGACGTCGCGTGCGTGGCCGCTGATCCAGCGGTCCGGCCGCTTCTGCGTCAACCTGCTCGCCGCCGACCAGGCCGACCTCTCGAACACGATGGCGAGCCGGGGCACCGACAAGTTCGCCGACGTGAAGTGGACGCCGGCGCCGCAGACGGGCTCGCCGATGCTCGAGGGCGCGCTCGCGCACATCGACTGCTCGATCCACGCCGTGCACGAGGCCGGCGACCACTACGTCGTCATCGGCCGGGTCCTCGACCTGATCACCGACGACGACGGTGACGACGACCTCGAACCGCTGCTGTTCTACCGGGGGAAGTACCGCACCACCGACCAGCCCTGAGCATGACGAAGCATCCGCTCTGGCGGCCGTTCCACCTCCCGTCCGACGAGGAGAACGCGGCGGCACGCCCTCGGCGTACCGCCGCGTTGACGGGTCCGTCTGCGGCCGCACCCTGGACGACAAATCTCACGCTTGGACGACAAACCTTAATCGTCCAAGCGTGAGATTCGTCGGCTGGCCGATGAAACTCTCCCCGGCTAGCGGCCCGACGGCGTCCACTCCCGCCCGAACCAGCGGCTGACCCGCTCGGCGCCGAACGCGGTCTTGTCCGCCACCAGGTCGGTCGACGGTCCGACCAGGTCGCCGGCCGGCGCCTGCCCGCTGACGAACGTGACGTCCACCTTGGCCACCCGGTCGTCGCCGACCTCGAGGTAGCAGATGCCACGTCCGTCGTACGTCGTGGCGCTCGCCTCGCCGCGGGCCCGGGCGACCAGCTGGGCGGCGACGACGGCGGCCTGGCCCTCGGCGAAGACACCGGCCTTGGGGGTGCCGACGCTGGTGACGTCGCCGACGGCGTACACGTCCGCGAAGCGGGTGCGCAGGGTGAGCGGGTCGACGGGGATCCAGCCGTCCACCGCGAGGCCGGACTCCACGACGACGTCCGGGGCGCGGTGGGTCGGGACCGCCAGGAGCAGGTCGAACGGGACCTCGGAGCCGTCGCCGAGGACCGCCCGCCCGGGCTCGACGGAGCGGACCAGCTGGCCCGGGTGCCAGGCGATGCCGCGGCGCTCGAACTCGGCGAGCAGCACCGCCGAGGCCTCCGGGGACGGTGGGATCGGGACGCCCAGCGGCATCACCAGGGAGACGGTGGAGCGGTCGAGCAGTCCGCGCGCCCGCAGGTGGTCGTGCAGCAGGAGCGCGGTCTCGCTCGGCGCAGGCGGGCACTTGAACGGGGTGGAGGTCACCGCGACGACGACGTCGCCGCCCGGGAAGGTGTCGAGCACGTCGCGCAGTCCGAACGCGCCGGCGACGGTGTAGAACTCGTGGCCGTGCTCGACCAGGCCCGGGGTGGCGTCGGGGTGCAGGTCGGCGCCGAGGGCGACGACGAGGATGTCGCAGTCCAGGGGACCGGCGTCGGTCTCGACGCGGCGGGCCGCCGGGTCGATGGCGCGGACGGTGGTGGCGACGAAGCGGACGCCGTCCGGCGCGAGGTCGGTGTAGCGGTGCAGCACGTGGTCGGCGGTGGTCCGGCCGAACATCACGTCGAGCTTGGAGAAGCCGAAGACGAAGCCTTCGGCCCGGTCGACCAGGGTGACCTCGACGGCGTCACCCGCGTCGTTCGCGAGGGTGGTGGCCAGCTCGAGCCCGCCGAAGCCGGCTCCGAGGATCAGGACGCGCATGGCCGCAACCTATCGGGCGGCCGGGGGTCCCGGCGGTCTGGTCCGGACGGCTCAGATCTGGGTGCGACGCGGGTTGGCGACGGCGCCGTCGAAGGAGCGCTTGTCGGAGCTGGTGGGCTGGGCGGCGGTGGGCTTCGTCATGACAGGAACGCTATGGAGTCGTCGCCTACACCCGATCGACGTCCGATCAACACGTCGCCAACACTCCTTCAACAGGGTGCCAACACCGAGTCCCAGGAGTGCTCACGCGTCACAGGAGTCACAGCGCGTCGTCCTACGCCGCGGCGCTGATCCGCCACCCCGCGTCCGTGCGCACCAGCGGCAGCGACTTCTGCCCGTGACCGGTCACGGCGGCGCCCGCCTCGACCCACTCCTTGGCGTAGGAGCACCAGCGGTGCGCGACGTCGCCCCACACCTGGGTGGTCCCTTCGACCTCCCACTCGCGGAAGTCCGTCAGCCGGCCGCCCGTCAGCAGCGCGCGTCGGGGCTCGATGAAGGCGTCGACGTCGTACGCCGCCGGCCCGCCGCGTGCGGACACCACCACCGCCTCGGGCAGCAGCACGGCGCGCAGCGCGTCGAGCCGGGCGTCGACCTCGGCCTCGGTCCCCGAGGCGAACGCGGCGAAGAAGGTGGCGACCACCTCGTCGATCTCCTGCTGGTCCCCGCTCATGGCGTCAGAGTGCCACGGCCGCCCGGTGCTCGGTGGCGCTGCCGAAGAGCCGGCCGAGGGCGTGCGCGCGCTTGAAGACCAGGTGGGCGTCGTGCTCCCAGGTGATCGCGATGCCGCCGTGCAGCTGGACGGTCTCGCCGGCCAGGCGGGAGACCGCGTCGGAGCAGTAGGCCTTCGCGACGTGGGCGAGCTGGTCGGCGTCGTCGGCGCGGCTCGCGACGGCGTACGACGCAGCCCAGGAGGCCGAGCGGGTCATCTCGGTCAGCACGAGCATGTCGGCCATCCGGTGCTTGAGTGCCTGGAAGGAGCCGATCGGGCGCCCGAACTGCACGCGCTCCTTGCTGTAGGACACGGTCATGTCGAGCGCCCGGGCCGCGAGCCCGGAGGCGAGCGCCGCGCAGCCGACCGCCCCGACGAGGCGGGCACGGTCGCGGGCGGCCCGGCCGTCGCCGATGGGGGTCCGGGTGCCGCCCTCGACAGTCGCGAGCCGGATCGTCTGGTCCATGGTCGGCGTCCACGTGGTCTCGGCGCCCTCGACCTCGAAGAGCCCGTCGTCGGTCGCCGCGACGACGATCGTCGCCAGGTCGCCGTCCAGGACGGGGGCGTCGCCGTCGACGAACGCGGCGACCTCGCCGGCCGCGATGCGCGGCAGCAGCCGGGCCTGCGCGTCGTCGTCCGCTCCGGCGAGCAGCGCCTCGGAGGTGATCAGCGAGCTCAGCAGGGGAGACGGGACCAACGAGCGGCCGACCTCCTCGAGGGCGACCAGCGACTCGAAGAGCGTGAAGCCGGCACCGTCGTGCTCCTCGGGGATGCCCAGCGCGGCCACGCCGATCTGCTCGCAGAGCGTCGCCCAGAGCGCCTCGTCGTACGTCTCGACGCGGGCGTCGCCGCGCTTGTCCAGCAGCGAGCGGACGGTCGCGGCCAGCTCCTGCTGCTCGTCGGTGAGCGCGAACTCCATCAGTCGACCAGGGCTTCCAGCAGCCGCGCACGGTGGTGGGCCGGGGTGCCCCAGGCGGTGACCAGCGCGCGGATCTTGGTCAGCCAGAGGCTGAGGTCGAACTCCTGGGTGTAGCCGATCGCGCCGTGCACCTGGAGCCCCGTGCGCGAGGCGAGGTACGCCGAGTCCGCGCAGGCGACCTTGGCGGCCGAGACGCTGACATCACCGAGCGCGGCCCCGAGGACGAGCGGGCGCGCGAAGTCGAGGGCGATGCGCACGTCGGCGAGCGCGTGCTTGATCGCCTGGTAGGAGCCGATCTCGCGACCGAACTGCTTGCGCTGCTTCACGTAGGTCACCGAGTCGGCCAGCACCCGCTCGCCCGCGCCCAGGAGCTGGGCGGACACCGCCAGCACCGCCCGGTCGAAGGCGGCCTCGTCGACCGCGTCCGTCGTCTCGACCTCGAACAGTCGCCGGGTCCGGTCCACCGACACCCGCATCGCCCCGACGTGCGGGACGCCGGCGACGTCGGCGTCGAGCGCGTAGGGCACGTGCGGCGGCAGCGCCACCGTGGCGATGCCGTCGGCCTGTCCGAGGTAGGCGACCGACTCGACCCACGGTCCGGGGACAGCGTGGTAGCCGAGCCGCTCGAACGCGATCGCCAGGAAGACCGGCTCGTCGGCCAGGGAGGTCACGCCCATCTCGGCCAGCCGGCCCCAGAGCTTCAGCCCCGGCTCGTGGTCGCCGTCGGCCCAGGCACGGGCGACCGCGACGGTGTCGGCGTTGGCGAGCAGGGAGTCCAAGGCGCCCGCGAAGTCCTGCTGGTCGCTGTCGAGCTCGAACCTCACTTCGTCGCCCCCTTCGGCTCGCGCGGGAGTCCGAGGATCCGCTCGGCCACGATGTTGCGCTGGATCTCGTTGGTGCCGGCGTAGATGGGGCCGGAGAGCGAGAACGTGTAGCCGTCGAGCCAGCGCGACTCCACCTCGGCCTCCGGGCCGAGCAGGTCGAGCGCCGTCTCGTGGAGCGCGATGTCGAGCTCGGACCAGAAGACCTTGTTGACCGAGCCGGCCGCGCCCATGTCGCCACCGGCTGCGAGCCGGGTGACGGTGCCCCATGTGTAGAGCCGGTAGGCCTGCGCCTTGATCCAGGCGTCGACCACGCCGTCGGCGGACGCGGGGTCGGGCCGATCGCCGTACAGGGAGACGAGCCGGTCGGCGGCCGCGCAGAACCGGCCGGGGGAGCGCAGCGACAGGCCGCGCTCGTTGCCGGCGGTGCTCATCGCGACCCGCCAGCCGTCGCCGGGGGCGCCGAGCACGTCGCTGTCGGGGACGAAGACGTCCTCGAAGAACACCTCGGCGAAGCCCGCCTCGCCGTCGAGCTGGGCGATCGGGCGCACGGTGATGCCGTCTGCGTCGAGGGGGAAGAGGAAGTAGGTCAGGCCGTGGTGGCGCGCCGCCTCCGGGTCGGACCGGAAGAGCCCGAAGCCCCAGTGCGCGAAGGCCGCCCGCGAGGACCAGGTCTTCTGACCGTTGAGCACCCAGCCGCCGCGCTCGTCGTCGCGCGCCGCCACCGAGCGCAGCGAGGCCAGGTCGGAGCCGGCCTCCGGCTCGGACCAGCACTGCGCCCAGATCCGCTCACCGGTCGCCATCGTCGGCAGGAAGCGGTCCTGCTGCTCCGGGGTGCCGTGGTCGAAGATGATCGGCGCGAGCAGGAAGATCCCGTTCTGGGAGACCCGGCCGGGCGCGCCGGCGCGGTAGTACTCCTCCTCGAAGACCACCCACTCGACCAGCGACGCCTCGCGGCCGGAGTACGCCGTCGGCCAGGACACGACCGACCAGCGCGCGTCGGAGAGCAGCCGCTCCCACTCCTGGTGGGCGACGAAGCCCTCGGCGGTGTCCATCGACGGCAGCGGCTCGGCCGGCACGTTCGCCGCGAGCCACTCCCGCGCCTCGGCCTGGAAGGCCAGCTCGGACTCGGAGAGGTCAAGATCCATCGCGAAGCTCCGTCTTCAGCACCTTGCCGGACAGGTTGCGGGGAAGGCCGTCGACCACCTCGACGTGCCGCGGCACCTTGAAGTTGGCCAGCCGCTCCTTGGCGAAGGCGATGACGTCGTCGGGCGCGGCGGTGCCGACGACGTACGCCTTGCCGACCTCGCCCATCCGCTCGTCGGGCACCCCGACGACGGCGACGTCGGCGACACCGTCCATCCGGGCGAGCGCCTGCTCGACCTCGGCGGGATAGACGTTGAAGCCGCCGGAGATGTACATGTCCTTGAGCCGGTCGGTGATCGACAGGTTGCCCTGGTCGTCGAGCACCCCGATGTCGCCGGTGTGCAGCCAGCCGTCGGCGTCGATCGCCTCGGCCGTGGCGGCCTCGTCGTCGAGGTAGCCGAGCATCACGTACTCGCCGCGGACCAGGAGCTCGCCGTCGGGGCCGATCCGCGTCTCCATCCCCGGGATCGCGCGGCCGCACGTCGTGGCGACCGTCTCGGCCGAGTCGCCCTCGCGGCACATCGTGACGACGACGGCCTCGGTCATCCCGAACGCGGTGACGACCTGGTCGATCGCCAGGTCACGGCGCATCCGCTCGATCAGCACCACCGGTACGACCGCGGCGCCGGTGACCGCGAGGCGGAGCGACGAGAGGTCGCGGTCGGTGCGGCCGGGTGCGTTCAGCAGCGAGGTGAAGATCGTCGGCGCGCCCGGCAGCACGCTGATCCGCTCCGACTCGATGATCTCCATCGTCGCGTCGAGGTCGAAGGTGGCGACCGGGTAGAGCGTGGCGCCGGTGAGCAGGCCCGTGACGATGCCGACCTTGTAGCCGAACGAGTGGAAGAACGGGTTGACCACCAGGTAGCGGTCCTGCCCGTTCACCCCGCCGAGCTCGCCCCACGCCCGCGCTACCCCGATCGTCTGGCGGTGCGCCGACATCGCGCCCTTGGGCTTGCCGGTCGTGCCGGAGGTGAAGAGGATGTCGGCGACGTCGTCGGGGGAGACCGACTCGGCGAGCCGGTCGACGTCCGCGGTGGTCACCGACCCCATGTCGATGTCGGCCAGGTGCGCGAGCTCGACCACGAGCGAGACCGAGGCCAGCTCGCTGGCGGCGCGGAGGTCGGCGATCTGGGTGCGTCCGAGGAAGCCGTCCTCGACGACCACGATCCGCGCCGACGTGCGATCGACGATCTCGGCGACCTCGTGACCGGTGTAGCGGGAGTTGGCGGGTACCAGCGTGCCGCCGGCGTACGACGTGGCCAGCGCGGCGACCACCCACGCGATGCTGTTGGGCGCCCAGACGACCACCCGGTCCCCGGGCTCGAGTCCGGCGGCGACGTACCCGCGTGCGGCGCGGCGGACCCGGCGCAGCAGCTCCAGGAAGGTGACGACCTCGCCGTCCTGGACGTAGGCGGGATGATCGCCGAAACGGTCGGCAGCGTCTCCGAGAGCCGCCGGGATCGTCTGTGCCACATCGCCTCCATCACCAACCAAGCAATTGCTTGGTAGGCTACCACCTGTGGACCTGACCTACTCCGAGGAGGACCAGGCGTTCCGTGCCGAGGTGCGGGCCTGGCTCGAGGAGCACCTGACCGGCGAGTGGGCCGCGCTGCGCGGCCTGGGCGGCGCGGGTCGCGACCACGAGGCGCACGACGAGCGGGTCGCCTGGAACCGGCTGCTCGCCGAGCACGGCTGGACCTGCGTCGGCTGGCCGACCGAGCACGGCGGCCGCGGGCTGAGCCTGACCCAGCAGGTGATCTTCCACGAGGAGTACGCCAAGGCCGACGCGCCGGTGCGCGTCAACCACCTCGGCGAGGAGCTGCTCGGCCCGACGCTGATGGCGTTCGGCACCGAGGAGCAGAAGGCGCGCTTCCTTCCGAGGATCGTGGCCGTCGAGGAGCTGTGGGCGCAGGGCTACTCCGAGCCGAACGCCGGCTCCGACCTGGCCAACGTGCAGACCAAGGCTCGGCTGGACGGCCTGCCTGGAGATCAGCAGAGCTGGGTCGTCGACGGGCAGAAGGTGTGGACGTCCAACGCCCACTTCAGCCAGTGGGCCTTCGTCCTGTGCCGAACCGAGCCGGGCTCGGAGCGGCACCGCGGGCTGTCCTTCCTGCTGGTGCCGCTCGACCAGGAGGGCGTCGACGTGCGCCCGATCGAGCAGCTGACCGGGGGCTCGGAGTTCAACGAGGTCTTCTTCACCGGAGCCCGGACCGACGCCGACCTGGTGGTCGGCGAGCCGGGCGAGGGCTGGAAGGTCGCCATGGCGCTGCTCGGCTTCGAGCGCGGTGTCTCGGTGCTGGCCCAGGTCGTCGGCTTCGCCCGCGAGCTCGAGGGGGTCGTCGACCTCGCGAAGGCCAACGGCGCGACCGACGACCCGGTGCTGCGCGACCGGCTGGCCGGCCTCAAGGTCGAGCTCGAGGTGATGCGTCGCCAGGCGATGCGCGGCCTCTCGTCGGACGACGCTGCTGGCCCGTCGGTCTTCAAGCTCGTCTGGGCCAGCTGGCACAAGCGGCTCGGCGAGGTCGCGATGGACGTCCTCGGCCCGGCCGGCCTCACGACCGCGACCGACAGCGGCTACGAGCTGTCCCGGTGGCAGCGGCTCTTCCTCTTCTCGCTCGCCGACACGATCTACGGCGGCAGCGACGAGGTGCAGCGCAACATCCTCGCCGAGCGCGTGCTCGGCCTACCCCGAGAGGCCCGCGGATGACCGCCACGAGACCCGAGCAGCCCACCCCCGACTACGTCCCCGGGCACGACCTGCTGGCCGGCCGGGTCGTCGTGGTGACGGCCGCTGCAGGTGCGGGCATCGGCGCCGCCGTCGTACGACGCGCGCTGGAGGAGGGCGCCAAGGCGGTGGTCTTCAGCGACACCCACGAGCGTCGGCTCGCGGAGGCCGAGGAGGTGCTGGCCGCCGAGTTCGGCGCCGACCGGGTGCGCCAGCTGGTCTGCGACGTCACCGACGAGGCGCAGGTGGCCGCCCTGCTCGACGCGGCCGAGGAGTTCGGCGGTGTCGACGTGATGATCAACAACGCCGGCCTCGGCGGCACCGCGAGCATCCTCGAGATGACCGACGAGCAGTGGCTCAAGGTCCTCGACATCACCCTCAACGGCACCTTCCGGTGCGTCCGGGCGGCCGGTCAGCGCTTCGTCGCCTCCGGGACGAAGGGTGTGATCGTCAACAACGCCTCGGTGATCGGCTGGCGGGCCCAGGAGGGCCAGGCCCACTACGCCGCCGCCAAGGCCGGCGTGATGGCGCTGACCCGCTGCGCCGCCCTCGACCTGGCGCCGCACGGCATCCGGGTCAACGCCGTGTCGCCGAGCCTGGCGATGCACCCGTTCCTCGCCAAGGTCACCTCCGACGAGCTGCTGCACGAGCTCAAGCAGCGCGAGGCGTTCGGCCGGGCGGCCGAGCCGTGGGAGGTCGCCAACGTGATGGTCTTCCTCGCGAGCGGCTACTCGTCGTACCTGACCGGCGAGGTGGTCTCGGTGAGCAGCCAGCATGCCTGAGACCGCCAGCGCGACCCGACGCGACGAGCTGCTGGCCATTGCGGCCGGCCTCTTCGCCGAGAAGGGCTTCAAGAACACCACGGTGCGCGACATCGCCGACTCCGCCGGGATCCTGTCGGGCAGCCTCTACCACCACTTCGACTCCAAGGAGTCGATGGTCGACGAGATCCTGCGGACGTTCCAGGAGGAGCTCTTCGGCCAGTACGACGAGATCCTCGCGAGCGACGCCGACCCGAAGGCGCAGCTCGAGCAGGCGGTGCTGGTGTCGTTCGACGCGATCGACAAGCACCGGGCGGAGGTGGCGATCTTCCAGAACGAGGCGGCGTACCTGCTGACCTTCGACCGCTTCTCCTACCTCGCCGACCGCAACCAGCAGTCCCGCGAGGTCTGGCTGACGCTCCTCCAGAACGGCATCGACGCCGGCGTCCTGCGCGCGGACCTCGACCTCGAGCTCACCTACCGCTTCATCCGCGACACCGTCTGGGTCGCCGTGTCCTGGTACCGCCCCGGCGGCCGCCGCACGCACACCGAGATCGCACGGCAATATCTCTCGATCCTCCTGGAGGGCATCAATGTCTGAGGCATTCATCGTGGACGCGGTCCGGACTCCCGTGGGCAAGCGCGGGGGAGCGCTGGCCGAGGTCCACTCGGCCGACCTCGCCGCCCACACGCTCGCCGCGCTGGTGCGGCGTACCGGCGTCGACCCGGGTGCCGTGGACGACGTCATCCTCGGCTGCTGCGACACCATCGGCTCGCAGGCCGGCGACGTGGCGCGTACGGCGTGGCTGGTGGCCGGGCTGCCGGACCACGTGCCCGGCGTGACGATCGACCGCCAGTGCGGCTCCTCGCAGCAGGCCGTGCACTTCGCGGCGCAGGGCGTCATGTCCGGCACCCAGGACCTGGTCGTGGCCGGCGGCGTGCAGAACATGAGCGCGATCCCGATCTCGGCCGCGATGCTGGTCGGTCAGCAGTACGGCTTCTCGACGCCGTTCGCCGAGTCGCCCGGTTGGCAGGCGCGGTACGGCGACCAGGAGGTCAGCCAGTTCCGCTCGGCCGAGATGATCGCCGAGAAGTGGGGCATCTCCCGGGAGGACATGGAGGCCTTCGCCCTCGCCTCGCACGACCGGGCGCGGACGGCCATCGCGGAGGGCCGGTTCAAGGACGAGATCGAGTCGCTCACGCTGCCCGACGGCACCGTGTTCGACACGGACCAGTGCCCCCGCGAGACCTCGTTGGAGAAGATGGCCGGCCTGCAGCCGCTGGCTCCTGGCGGCCGGATCACCGCCGCCGTCTCCTCGCAGATCTGTGACGCGTCGGCCGCGATGCTGATCGCGTCCGAGCAGGCCGTCGCCGACCACGGCCTGACCCCGCGGGCGCGCATCCACCACCTCTCGGTGCGCGGCGACGACCCCGTCTGGATGCTGACGGGCCCGATCGGCGCGACCAAGCACGCCCTCGCGAGGACCGGCCTGTCGATCGACGACATCGACCTCTTCGAGTGCAACGAGGCGTTCGCGTCCGTCGTGCTCGCGTGGATGAAGGAGACCGGCGCGCCGCACGAGAAGGTGAACGTCAACGGCGGCGGCATCGCCCTCGGTCACCCGATCGGCGCCACCGGCGTCCGCCTGATGACGACCCTGCTCGCCGAGCTCGAGCGCACCGGCGGCCGCTACGCCCTCCAGACGATGTGCGAGGGCGGCGGCCAGGCCAACGTGACCGTGATCGAGCGCGTCTGAGGGTCAGTTCAGGATGCGCATCGTCGACGGCACGCCGCCGCCGCGGTGCACGTCCTCGACGAGCTCCTGGAGTGCGGTGAGCGCGACGTTCTGCGACATCGGGCCGTAGGAGACGCGGGCGACGCCGAGCTCCTGGAGCCGGGCGAGCGACGGTACGCCGGGGATGCCGATCATCGTCAGCCGCTGCGGCCCGAAGGCCTCGACCAACGTGGACACCTGCGCCTCGTCGAGCCGGGCCGGCACGAAGACGACCGGGGCACCGGCCTCCAGGAACGCCTTGCCGCGCTCGACCGCGTCCGCGAGCACCTCGCCCTGGTCGCGGTCGCGGCCCTTCACGAAGGCGTCCGTCCGGGCGTTGAGCACGAAGTCGACGCCCTCCTGCTCGGCGGCCTTCATGATCTTCTCCACGTTGCCGGCCGCCTCGGCGAGCGGGCGCATCTGGTCCTCGATGTTGGCGCCGACGATGCCGAGCCCGATCGCCCGCCGCACCGTCTCGGCCGGGTCGCCGTACCCGCCCTCGAGGTCGGCGGTCACCGGCAGGTCGGTGGAGGCCGCGATCCGGCCGGCCATCTCGAGCATCAGGTCGACGGGGATGTTCTCGCCGTCGTCGTAGCCGTACGTCGCGGCTATCGAGTGGCTCGCCGTCGCGAGCGCGGTGGTCCCGTCGACAGCGGCGACCGTGCGCGCGCTGATCACGTCCCACACGTTCACGACGGTGAGGAGCTCGGGAGCCTGGTGCAGGCGGAGGAGGGTGGATGCCTTGTCGCGGGTCTTGTCGTCGGCCATGACCCCACCCTAGGCCGTGCTCCAGTCAGCGGAAGGTGAGCCAGAGCCCGCCGACGAGCGGGATGAGGCCGAGCAGCAGCCAGGGGGAGAGGAGCTTCTTCTGGTGGATCGCCCGGAAGGCCATCACCGCGAGCACCCCGAAGGCTGCCGCGACGACGTTGAGGCCGATCCGGGCGTCGACCCGGTCGTCGTCGACGTACATCGCCGCGATCACCAGGCCGCCTGCGAGGTGGGCGATCGTGGTGGCCGCCAGCACGGACAGCACCCACTTCTGCACCGGCTCGAGGCTGAGTGTGCCCGGCCCGGTGTTGCGGACCACCTCGCGTCGCGGGTTGTCCGGGTCCATCAGGTGCCGGGGGCGCTTCTTCGGCTTGGCGGCGGGCTCGGTCACTCCGTGATTGTCCCAGAGTCGCGCCGGGCGAAGACCAGGGCCACGAGGAGGACGACGTACGCCGCGACGGCGAGCAGCCCGAACGCGATCGTGATGGTGACGCTGAGGTCGATGAGCGAGTCGCTCTGCCCGAAGACCTGGGTCAGCAGCGAGATCTGGCTGTCGTCGGTGTCGCCGAAGTCGGGGCAGAACGCGCCGAAGCCGAGGAGGCCGATCCAGGTCACCAGCTGCGCCCAGGCCTGCACCCGGGTGAGCGCCCGGGGTCGACCGTCCTGTGTGTAGGCCAGCGCGGTCGTGAGGGTCAGCGCGATGAGCACGACCGGCACCACGGAGACCAGGAAGATCACGAAGAACCAGCCGCCGACACCGAACACGATCCGGCCGATCCACACCCAGACGAGCAGGAGCAGGTTGACCGGGATCATCCACAGCAGCGTCGCGCGCCCCAGTTTCGTCACAGCCGAACCGTAGGGGATCAGGCCGCCCGGGGCTCGAACCACCACGGGCTGGTGTAGGCCACCGCCAGGTCGTTGCAGGGGTGGCCCTCGGGTCCGGGGGTGGCGTTCGGCTCGGACGGGTCCGCGATCCGCAGCAGCATCCAGTCGCCGTCCTCCACGTCGACAAGCACCCGGAAGTCGACGACGGGACCGACCCGGAACTCCTCGACGTGCGCCGACGGTGGGGGCGTCGGTGCCCGGCCGCAGGACCTGCACGGTGAGCGGTCGACCGATCCAGGACGCGTCGCGGGCGAGATCGACCCGGATGCGTACGGCGCCGCGGTCGTGGCTCAGCACGGACCCCATCCGGTGCGGCGTCCCGCGTCGCGGCGTGGCCGTGGCGTCGACGCGCAGGCCCGACGTGCGCGTGGCGAAGAAACGCCTGGCCCTCATCGCCGCCTTCACGCCGGCCCGGCTGTGGTCGGTCACCCACATCCCGGTCCGGCCCTTGCCCTCCGGGAAGCCCCAGTCGGTGCCGTGCTCGTCGGTGCAGCCGGCGATGCCGGTGCGCCAGCCCGCGTTGAGGCAGGCGACCAGCGGCGAGGACCTCCCGTCGGCGTACCCTTCGAAGACGAAGTCGTCGCGACGGTTGAACATCTCGAGGGAGACCACCCGGTCGCGGACGCGTTCGTCGTAGTGGAACCCCTGGAACCGACCCGGCTCGCGGCCCGGGTGGTTGAAGCCGGCGAGCCCGTCGGCGCCGCCGTCGAGCACCAGGCCCGGCTCGCGGCGCAGCCACGACAGCAGTGGCTGCATCAGGCCGGCCTCGAGCACGTCGGTGTAGTGCTCGCTGAACCAGACGTTGACGTGGCCGAGCAGCGGCTCGGACCACTCGAAGCCCCGGATCGCGGTGAACGCGCCGTCGACGTTCGCCGCGTCGGCGTACGCCCGGGTCTGGTGCCAGTCGGTGCGGGTGATGCCGCCGAGCTGGGAGTACTCCGGCGGCAGCAGGCCGGCGAGCACGTCGCCGAGCAGGTTGTCGGACAGGGTCGCGTGGTCGGTGAGCGCGGCGACGTCGAGCCCGGCGCTGCGCATGGAGTCGAAGGCGAGGGCCGGGTCGCCATCGCCGTCCGAGAGCAGGGTGTGGTTGTGCAGGTCGGCGTGGAGCAGCCGGGTGCCGCGGGTGAGCCGCGAGCGGCGGGCGGCGCCGACGCGAGGTGAGCGGCCGGTGTCGGCGATCGCCCCGGTGCTGGCGCCGAGGGTGCCGGCCATCAGCAGGCCTGCGCCCGCGGCGATCGTCGCCCGGCGGGTGAGTGCCGTCCTGTCCGGGGGAGCGGTGGGCAGGGTGCCGTGGTGGTAGCCGTCGCACATGCCCTGGAAAACGGGAGAGCGGCCGAACGGTGACGGTGCCATGCTCGCCGGATGGAGGTCCGACCGGTCTCGCCCGACGACGCCGAGGCCGTACGCCGTCTCGTGGTGGTGACGAACGCGGCGAGGGAGGTCGACTCTCCGTGGCTGCACCTGCTCACGGAGCACGAGTGCGTCGGCGAGCTCCGGCACGGCTGGGACGGCGACCCGGCGCTGGGTTTCCTGGCGTCGGTCGACGGCGTCGACGTGGGGGCCGCGCGCTACGAGGTGTCGTCGTACGACAACGAGCACCTCGCCTGGCTCGAGGTCGAGATCGTGCCGGCGCTGCGGCGGCGCGGCCACGGGAGCGCCCTGCTGGAGGCGATGGTCGTCCGCGCCCGGTCCGAGGGGCGTACGTCGGTGGGCATCGCCGGGTGGGACGCGCCGGGGCCGGTCGGCTTCGCGGAGCGTCACGGCTTCTCGCAGCGCTCGGTCGAGGTGCACCGGCGCCAGTACGTCGACGGCCTGCCCGCCGTGGCCGTGCCGGAGACACCGGGCTACGAGCTGGTGCGGTGGCCGGCCCGCACGCCCGCGGCCGACCTGCCCGCGCTGGCGGAGCTGACCGCAGCCATCAACGATGCCCCGACCGACGACCTGGACATCGACGACGAGGAGTTCCCGCCGGAGCGGATCGCGGCGTACGAGCAGGCGTGGGCCGAGCGCGGGCACCGGATGTACCGCCTGGTCGCGCGGCACCGGGCGACCGGTGCACTCGCTGGGCAGACGGTGGTGGCCGTCGACGGCGAGCGGCCCGACCTCGCCGAGCAGCACGACACCTCGGTGGTCGCCGCACACCGCGGTCACCGGCTGGGGCTGGCGCTCAAGCTCGGGATGCTGCACTGGCTCGACGTCGAGGAGCCCCAGGTGCGCGAGATCGACACCTGGAACGCCGAGTCCAACCACCACATGATCGGCGTCAACGAGATGCTCGGCTACCGGGTGCTCGGTCGGGTGCTGGACTTCCAGCGCTCCCTCTAGCGCACGTACGACGACGCGCGGCGCAGCTCCTCGGCGGCGCCGGTGACGATCCGGTCGATCAGCTCCTGGCAGGTGGGCAGGTCGTCGATGACGCCGACGACCTGGCCGCTGGCGAGGACGCCCGCATCGGTGTCGCCCTCGACCAGGCCGGCCTTGAGCATCGTCGGGGTGTTGGCGGCGAGCGCCATCTGGCCGAGGGTGCGACCCTGCGCCTTCTTCATGGCGCGGCCGTCCTTGAGCAGCGCCGCCCACGACATGCCGGAGTCCTTCTTGAACTCCAGTGTCCTGCGCATCGTCGGCCCCATCCGCTTGATCGCGCTGGCGCCCTCGAGCTCCTCGACGAGATCGGTGCGGAGCATCCGGTGCGGCATGCCGTCGACCTTCGCGGTGACGACCGTGTCGGTCAGCCCGCGCTCGAGGTAGAGCTGCTTGACGGCGTCCGGGACCGCCGAGTCCTGGGTCAGCAGGAAGCGGGTGCCCATGCCGACGCCGGCCGCGCCGTACGACAGCGCGGCGGCGAGTCCCCGGCCGTCGAAGAACCCGCCCGCGGCGACGACGGGGATGTCGACGGCGTCCAGGACCGTCGGCAGCAGCAGCGTCGTCGGGACCGGGCCGGTGTGGCCGCCGCCCTCGCCGCCCTGCACCATCACGGCGTCCGCGCCCCACGAGGCGACCTTGACCGCGTGCTTGGCCGCGCCGATCGACGGCATCACGACGATGTCGTGCTCCTTGAGCTTCGCGATCAGCTCGGGCTTGGGGGCGAGTGCGAACGACGCGACCTTCACCCCGTGGTCGATCAGCAGCTGGCAGCGGTCGGGGGCATCGGCGGCGTCCGCGCGGAGGTTGACGCCGAACGGCTCGTCGGTGCGGCCCTTGACCTCGATGATCGCGGCCTCGAGCTCGGCGAAGGTCATCGTGGCGCTGGCCAGGATGCCGAGGCCGCCGGCGTTCGCCGTACCGCTGACCAGGCGTGGGCCGGACACCCAGCCCATGCCGGTCTGCACGACCGGGTGGCGGACGCCCGTCAGCTCCGTGAACGGCGTCCGGATCAGCTGCTCAACCATCGTGGGGGACCTCCTTGAAGCGCAGGCCCTTCGGGTCCAGCACCTCACGGATGAGGACCAGCTCCTCCGTCGTCGGCTCGCGCGTCGTGGGCACGTCGGCGGGGACCTCGAGCTCGAAGCCGGTCGCCTCGCGCACGTCGTCGACCGTGACGCCCGGGTGCACGCTCAGCAGCCGCACCGTGTCGCCTGCGCCCTGCACGTCGAAGACGCCGAGGTTGCTGACGATCCGGTGGATGTCGTTGTAGCGAGTGGCGGCCGGCCCGGCCTCCTTCGCGAGCGCCGGTCCCACTCCCGACACGATGTCGACGCGCTCGACGAAGACGCGGGTCGAGTGCTTCGGCACCCAGTACGACGTGCGGTTGTTGACCGTGTTGCCGGGTGCTCCGCGGCTGCCGAGCAGCTGCCGCTTGGGCTGCGCCCAGTCGCCGATCGCCGAGATGTTCTGGTTGCCGTGCCGGTCGACCTGGGTGGCGCCCATCATGACGTGGCGCTTGCCGTAGGCGACGACGTCGAAGACCTTGCGGAAGGGGATCCAGCCCTCGACCACATCGCCCTTGGCGAAGAGCGGCGGGACGCCGGCGAGGAAGAGCGACTCCCCGTCGGAGATCACCAGGTCGGGGTTGCTGGTCAGCTTGGCCAGCCGGACTCCGAGCATCGGCAGCAGCCCCATCGGGCTGCCGAAGATCTCGCCGTCGTCCTTGAACGCGTCCGCGATCGCCGCGGCGCAGACGTCGGCTCGCGTGGCGTCGCTCATGCGTCCTCCCCGAGCTCGCGGACCGCCGCCTGGTAGGCCGCTTCGTCGCCCTCCAGGAACCGGGCGCTGAACTCCGCCCAGTCCTCGTCGCTGCCGGACGCAGCGGCGGCGTACGTGCGCTGGAACTTCTCGTCGCGCTCGTAGTCGGGCGTGCAGGTGGTGAAGTGGGCGCCGTTCGGCGTCTCGACGACGCCCGCGACCATCATCCGGCTGAGCAGGAGGCGCTGCACCGGGGTGTCGACGGTGAGGCCGGCGGTGTCGACGACCTGCTCGACGCTCACGTAGCAGCGGTCGGCGGCCATCGCGAAGAGGTCGTCGAAGTAGGGGTCCGGTCCGAGGTACGTCGCGTTGCCGTGCTGGTCGGCGCGGTTGAGGTGGACGAGCGCCACGTCGAGGTCGAGTGCCGGTACCGCAACGAGCTCCTCACCGTCGGCGTACGGGCTGGTGACCGTCCTGATCCACGGCTGGTTGACGAGCACGTCGGAGCCGAGGCCGGCCCGCATCGGCAGGAACGGCAGCCGCTGGGCCGCCGCGCGCAGGCCGGTCTGGAACATCCCCTCGTCGAGCTCCACGAGCTCGGGGATCGTGCCCTCCTGGCGCGCCTTCTGGAAGTTCGGCTCGAGTGGCACCGAGTCGAGGCTGACGAACGCGTAGACGAGCTTCTTGATCTTGCCGGCGCGCGCGAGCAGGCCGACGTCGGCGCCGCCCCAGCTCACGATCGTCAGGTCCTTCAGATCGCTGTTGAGGATCGCCCGCACCAGCGCCATCGGCTTGCGCCGCGGGCCCCAGCCGCCGATGCCGATGGTCATGCCGTCCTTCAGCTCGGCGACGACCTCGTCGATCGTCATCCGCTTGTCGCGTGGGCCCTTGCTCACTTCTTGCTCTTCTCCGTCCCGGCGAACTGATCACGCAGCTCGTCGCTCACGCCGGCGAGGTTGAGCTCCATCGTGAAGCCCTGCTCGAACCGGTAGCTCTTGTTGACGTCGATCGGGTCGATGCCGTTGAGGCACTCCTTGGCTGCCCGGATCACCCGGGTGTCGTGCTTCGCGATGTCGGTGGCCACCGCCATCGCGGCGTCGTCCAGCTGGTCGCGCGGCACGACCTCGAGGACCGAGCCGAACTGCACCAGGTCCTTCGCCGGGATCGTCCGCGCGGTGAAGTAGAGGGTGCGCATCATGTGCTGCGGCACCAGCCGGGCCATGTGGGTGGCCGCGCCGAGCGCGCCCTGCTTGACCTCGGGCACGCCGAAGTAGGCGTCCTCGCTGGCCACCACGCAGTCGGCGTTGCCGACCAGCCCGACGCCACCGCCGAGGCAGAAGCCGTTGACGGCTGCGACGACCGGTACGGCGCACTCGTAGACCGCCTTGAACGCCGCGAAGCAGCCCTTGTTGGCGCCGATCAGGGCGTCGAAGCCGGTGGTGTTCTGCATCTCCTTGATGTCGACGCCCGCGTTGAACCCGCGCCCCTCGGCGCGCAGCACGACGACGTGCGTCTCCAGGTCGGCGCTGGCATCGTCGAGAGCCGCCGCCACGTCGTACCAACCCTGGACCGTGAGGGCGTTGACCGGCGGCGCGTCCATGGTGACGACGCGGACACCGTCGGGGCGGAGCTCGGACGTGATCGGCACATCTCCTCCTAGCAAGAGCCAACCAAGCAAGTGCTTGGTAGGGTAGCAGCATGGCGCTGTCGATCGACCTGTCCGGACGAGTAGCGCTCGTCACGGGCGGCACCCGCGGGATCGGGCTCGGGATCACCCACGCCCTGCTCGCCGCGGGGGCCACGGTGGTCACTTGCTCGCGCTCGGACGTCGAGCCGGTCCCGGGCACCACGCACCGGGTCTGCGACGTCCGCGACCCGGAGGCGGTGGACGCGCTCTTCGCGTCGTTCGACCGCCTCGACGTGCTCGTCAACAACGCCGGGGGAGCGCCAGCGGCCGATGCCGCCACCGCCTCGCCGCGCTTCCACGACAAGATCGTCGGGCTCAACCTGCTCGCGCCGCTGCTGTGCTCGCAGGCGGCCAACGCGCTCATGCAGCAGCAGGAGTCCGGCGGCGCGATCGTCAACATCTCCTCGGTCTCGGCCAACCGGCCGGCGCCCACCATCGCGGCGTACGCCGCGGCGAAGGCGGGCCTCGACTCGCTCACGGCCTCGCTCGCGATGGAGTGGGCCCCGAAGGTGCGGGTCAACGCGATCGACGTCGGGCTCTGCCGCACCGAGCAGACCGACGACCACTACGGCGACGACGCGTCCGTGGGCGTCATCGAGGCGACCATCCCGCTCGGCCGGATGGCACGTCCCGACGAGGTCGGCAACGTCGCGGTGTTCCTGGCGAGCGACCTCGCGTCGTACGTCTCCGGCGCTGCCGTCGCCTGTCACGGCGGGGGAGAGACGCCCGCCTTCCTCCTGGTCCAGAAGGGACTCACATGACCAACCTCCTCGACGGTCGCGTCGCCATCGTCACCGGAGCGGGCCGCGGCATCGGCCGCGCGCATGCGCTCGAGCTGGCCCGGCACGGCGCGGCCGTCGTCGTGAACGACTTCGGCGTCTCGCTCTCGGGCGAGGGCACCGGCGAGACGCCCGCCGAGTCGGTGGTCGCCGAGATCGAGGCCGCTGGCGGCCGCGCGGTCGTCAACGGCGCCGACGTCGCGGACTTCGAGCAGGCCGCGGCGATGGTGCAGCAGGCGATCGACACCTACGGCGGCCTCGACATCCTGGTCAACAACGCCGGCTTCGTCCGCGACCGGATGCTCGTCAACACCGCCGAGGAGGAGTGGGACGCGGTGATCCGCGTCCACCTGAAGGGCCACTTCGCGCCGCTGCGGCACGCCGGCGCCTACTGGCGGGCCGAGGCCAAGGAGGGCCGCCAGCGCGCCGCCCGGGTCATCAACACCTCGTCCGGCGCGGGGCTCCAGGGCTCGGTCGGCCAGACGACGTACTCCGCGGCCAAGGCCGGCATCGCCGGCATGACCCTCGTCGCCGCCCAGGAGATGGGGCGGTACGGCGTGACGGTCAACGCGATCGCGCCGGTCGCCCGCACCCGGATGACCGAGGGTGCCTTCGACACGTCCGCGATGGCACTGCCCGAGGACAACTCGCCCATCGTCGCCTGGCTCGCCTCCGTCGAGGCGGGCGACGTCACCGGCCGCGTCATCGAGATCGACGGTGGCCAGGTCACCGTCGAGCTCGGCTGGCGCCACGGTCCCGCGCTCGACCTCGGCCGCAGGTGGGAGGCGGCCGAGGTCGGGCCGGCCCTGCGCGAGCTGCTCGCGGCGGGTCCGGACCCGGAGCCCGTCTACGGGGCGTAGGCGGAGAGTTTCATCGGCCGGCCGATGAAACTCATCCTTGGACGATGAAGCTTTGTCGTCCAGGCGCGAGTTTCATCGTCCAAGGTCAGCTGGCTCGGCGGTGCGAGACGATCCGCGCCACCCTGGATCCGATCTCGGCCGGCTGTTGGAGATCCGCCCACACGAGGCGGAGCATGCGCAGTCCGGTCAGCTCCTCCAACAACACTTCCCGATCCCGCTCGGCCTTGATCACGTCGGTGATCGTCTGCCCAGGCTTGAGGAGGCGGCCGTACTTCACCCAGCCGTCGAACTCGACCATCACGCCCTGTCTGCGGAGCAGCAGGTCGACCCGTCCCGCGAGCCGTCCGGAGGGATGGTGCACCGCCCACTGTGGCTCGGGCTCGAAGCCCAGGTTCTCCAGTGCGATCCTGCTCCGAGTCTCGCCGACGGACTCCGAGCGTCCGTCGCTGCGAGCCACCGCCACCGGCAGCTCGATGCTGCCCGGCCACTCACGCAACCAGACCGTCGCATAGCGCTCGAGCTCCTCGCGAGTGGTGAGGCCCTGGTGGAGCGTCCAGTCGAGGACGCATACCGCCGCGACGAGCTCGAGGCCGGCCGCGGTCTCGACGGCAGTCCTGCCCGGCGCCGTCACCCAGTGGCCGTTCAGACGGGAGACGTCACTGACCCGGGTGGTGCCGCGGTGGTGGGTGATGCCGGCCTGGACGCGGTCGCCTCGCCCGAACAGGTTCGTCACGTTGACCTTCTCGAGGTCGAGACCCCAGTCGGGGCCGCCACGCATCACGTGGGCGCTGGCGTGTGACAGCGCGACCCGGTCGTCGTACTGCAGCATCACCGCGCGGCTGAGCAGGAGGTGCCGACCGGCCGGCGTCAGCTGCTGCCAGACGTCGGCGTCGGCGTAGGCGCCGTGCCGGATCCGGACCAGTACGCCGAGACGGAGCATCCGGGCGAGCCAGTTGTCGTCCAGACCGAGCGTCAGGGCAGTGCGACGAAGCAGCAGTCCGTACTCGTCGACGAGTAGGTATCGCATGCCGCAACACTTCCCCGCTCACGTCCCGCGCGGGATCGCCCGCTGGCGACCTGTGGAGAGCCCGGTCGATCCACAGGATGATGCTCACGCTTGGACGATGAAGCTTTGTCGTCCAAGCGTGAGCTTCATCGGCCGGCCGATGAAACTCTTCCGGGCCGGCGGCGGGCTAGATGCGCTCGATGACGGTGCCGGTGGCCATCGCGCCGCCCGCGCACATCGAGATCAGTGCGGTGGCCTGGTCGCGGCGCTCGAGCTCGTGGAGGGCGGTCGTGATCAGGCGGGTGCCGGTGGAGCCGACGGGGTGGCCGAGCGCGATGGCGCCGCCGTTCACGTTGACGCGGTCGAGGTCGACCTGGTGCTGGCCGGCCCAGGAGAGCACGACGGAGGCGAAGGCCTCGTTGACCTCGAAGAGGTCGAAGTCGGAGATCGCCATGCCGGTCCGGTCGAGCACCTTCTGGGTGGCCTCGATCGGGCCGTCGAGGTGGTAGTACGGGTCCGAGCCGACCAGGCAGTGCGAGACGATCCGTGCCCGCGGCTTCAGGCCGAGGGCGGCCGCACGGTCGGAGTCCATGATCAGTACGGCGGAGGCGCCGTCGCTGATCTGCGACGAGGTGCCGGCCGTGTGCAGGCCGTCAGGGAGCACGGTCTTCAGGCCGGAGAGGCCTTCGAGCGTGGTGTCGCGCAGGCCCTGGTCGGTGTCGACCACCCGGGTCTCGCCGGTCGGGTTGCCCTCGGCGTCGAGCACCGGTGCCGTGATCGCCGAGATCTCGCGCTTGAAACGACCCTCGTCGACCGCGACGCGGGCCTTCTGCTGGGACGCGAGGCCGAAGGCCTCGAGGTCGGCGCGGGTGAGGCCGCGGTTCTTGGCGATCCGGTCGGCCGCCTCGAACTGGTTGGGCATGTCGATCGACCAGTCGTCGGGTCGCGGGTCACCGGTGCCCGGCGGGACGTTGGCGCCGAGCGGGATGCGCGACATCGCCTCGACGCCGGCGGCGATCCCGATCTCGATCGTGCCGGCCGTGATCATGTCGTTGACCAGGTGCGCGGCCTGCTGGCCGGAGCCGCACTGGGCGTCGACCATCGTGCCGGCGGTGTGCTGCGCGAGCCCGGCGTGCAGCCAGGCGCGGCGCACCATCCCGTTGGACTGCTCGCCTGCCTGGGTGACGCAGCCGGCGACGACCTGGTCGACGAGGTCGGAGTCGAGCCCGGAGCGGGCCAGCACCTCGCTCATCGCATGGCCGATGAGGACGGCGGGGTGCACGCCGGCGAGCCAGCCCTTCCTCTTGCCGAGGGGAGTGCGGACGGCGTCGATGATCACGGGGGTGCCCATGGGACAAAACTAGAACACGTTCTTGTCCGTGACAATCTTCCCCTGCGTACCTTCGGTATGTATTGTCCATCACTAGAACGTGTTCCAGCCAGACTCGAGGGAGCTCCCGTGACAGCAACCGACGTCCTGCCTGACGGCTTCGACTTCACCGATCCCGACGTGAACCAGGCGGCCATCCCGCACGACGCCTTCCGCGCGGCTCGCCAGAACGCACCGATCCAGTGGGTGAAGCAGGAGCCGACGTGGACGACGGGCTTCGCCCCCGAGGGCCAGGCCGGCTACTACGCCATCACGCGGCACGAGGACGTCTCGGCGATCTCGAAGGACAGCAAGAACTGGTCCACGGCCGAGAACGGCGCGATCATCCGGTTCCCCAACGAGATGGCCCGCGAGATGATCGAGATGCAGCGGGTCATCCTGATCAACCAGGACCCGCCGGAGCACACCCAGACCCGGGCCATCATCTCGCGTGGCTTCACGCCGCGTTCCATCGCCGAGCTCGAGGACACCATGGTCTCGCGCGGTGCGCAGATCGTGCAGGACGCGGTGAAGCGGGGGAGGGGCAACTTCGTCGAGGAGGTCGCCGCCGAGCTGCCGCTGCAGGCCATCGCCGACCTGATCGGCGTGCCCCAGGAGGACCGGCACAAGCTCTTCGACTGGTCCAACCAGATGCTGGCCGGGGAGGACCCCGACTACGCCGGCAACAACGACGTCGCGGCCGCCGAGATCCTGGGCTACGCGATGATGCTCGCCGCGGACCGGAAGGCCAACCCGCGCGACGACCTGATCACCAAGCTCATCCAGGCCCACAAGGGCGAGCGCGGCCTCACCGACGACGAGTTCGGCTACTTCGTCATCCTGCTCGCCGTGGCCGGCAACGAGACCACCCGCAACGCGATCTCCCACGGCATGAACGCCTTCCTCGACAACCCCGAGCAGTGGGAGATCTGGAAGCGCGACCGGCCGGCGACGATGATCGACGAGGTCGTCCGGTGGGCGACGCCGGTGACCGTCTTCCAGCGCACGGCGCTCAGCGACGTCGAGGTCTCCGGGCACGTCTTCAAGAAGGGCGAGCGGGCGGCGCTCTTCTACGCCAGCGCCAACTTCGACGAGGACGTCTTCGAGGACCCGTTCACCTTCAACATCCTGCGCGACCCCAACCCGCAGCTCGGGTTCGGCGGCCACGGAGCGCACTACTGCCTGGGCGCCAACCTGGCCCGCCAGGAGATCCGGGTGATCTTCAACGCGATCGCCGACCACGCGCCCGACATCTCCAAGATCTCGGAGCCGTCGCGGCTGCGGCACTCCTGGGTCAACGGCCTGAAGGACCTGCAGGTCAAGTACGCATAGGGGAGCCGGGCGGTCGTGTCGGGCACCCGAACGGGTCTCGACACGCTCCGTCACGGCTTCGCGGGCTCAGCCGTGGTCGCTGCTCGACCACCGACGATCAGGTCCGCTCCGCGTCCCTGATCAGGCGGCCCGCTCGGTGAGAACCAGCGGGCCGTCGATCGTGATGGCCACGGTGTGCTCCATGTGGGCGCCGCGCGAGCCGTCCTTGCTGCGCAGGGTCCAGCCGTCGGGGTCGGTGAAGATCTCGTCGGTCGTGTGCAGGAACCACGGCTCGATCGCGATCACCAGGCCGGGTCGGAGCTTGAGCCCGCGGGCGGCGCGGCCGTCGTTGGGCACGTGCGGCTCGCCGTGCATGGTGCGGCCGACGCCATGGCCGCCGAACTGCAGGTTCACGCCGAGCCCGGCGGCGCGGGCGACGTCGCCGATCGCGGCGGAGATGTCGCCGAGCCGGTTGCCGGAGACCGCCTGCGAGATGCCCGCCTCGAGCGCGCGGCCGGTCACCTCGATCAGGTCCAGGTCCTCCTGGCGCGGGGTGCCGACCACGACGCTGAGCGCCGAGTCCGAGACCCAGCCGTCGACGTTCGCCGCGAAGTCCACGGACAGCAGGTCGCCGTCCTGGAGGACGTAGTCGTGGGGGAGGCCGTGCAGGACCGCGTCGTTGACCGACGTGCACAGCACCTTGCCGAAGGGCGAGGCGCCGAACGACGGGTGGTAGTCGATGTAGCAGGACTCCGCGCCGCGGTCACGGATCATCTGGTGGGCGAGCGCGTCGAGCTCCAGCAGGTTGACGCCGACGTCGGCCTTCGCAGCGAGCGCGGTGATCACGTCGGCGACGAAGCGACCCGCCGGTCGCATCTGCTCGATCTGGGCGGGGGTGCGGAGCTCGATCATGTCGTCGACCCTATCCACTGAGGTTCCGGGACGGCGCATCCGTAGGGTGATCGAATGCAGCTCGTCCTCGGCACCATGTACTTCGGCACCCGCACCGACGAGGCGACGTCGTACGCCTTGCTGGACCGCTTCGTGGCGGCCGGCGGACGGATCCTGGACACGGCGAACTGCTACTCCTTCTGGACCTCGCCGACGGGGCGCGGTGGGCAGAGCGAGGCGCTGCTCGGGCGGTGGCTGGCGGCGAACCCGGGGCTTCGCGACGAGCTGGTGATCGCGACCAAGGTGGGGGTCGAGCCGACCGACGACGGGGGCGTCGAGGGACTGTCGGCGCCCGTGATCGAGCGGGAGTCGGTTCGCAGCCTCGAGCGCCTCGGCGTCGACGTCATCGACCTCTACTGGGCCCACGGCGAGGACCGCGCGACCGACCTCGAGGAGACCGTCGGCGCTTTCGGTGCCCTCGTCGAGCGGGGCGTCGTACGCCGGCTCGGCGTGTCCAACCACCCGACCTGGCGCGTCGAGCGCGGCCGCGCCCTCGCCGAGCGGCTGGGTGTCGAGCCGTGGACCGCGCTGCAGCTCACCACGTCGTACGTCGAGCCGCGCCCGGGTGCGCAGGTGCCGGGCAAGGACCACCGCTTCGGGTTCGTCAGCGACGAGACCGCCGACTACCTCGAGACCCATCCGGAGATCGACCTCTGGGTCTACAGCCCGCTGGTGCAGGGCAGCTACGACCGCGCGGACCGGCCGTTCCCCGAGGCCTACGACCATCCCGGCACGACCGAGCGACTGGCCGCGCTGACCCGCGTCGCCGAGGCGCACGGCGTACCGCGCTCGCAGGTCGTGCTCGCCTGGATGCTCAGGCGGGGCTGGAAGCCGATCGTCGGAGTGAGCTCCGTCGACCAGCTGGACTCGGCGCTCGCCTCGGTTCAGCTGGGGGCAGATCTGCTGGGAGCGGATTCGCTTCCGTGACGGTCCGGGCCGCCGCAGGCTCGGAGCATGACCCAGACACCCTCCATCGCCGGGCTGACGGCGGCCGACCGGCTCCTGCACCAGCGGATCGTCGTGCTCGGCCAGCAGGTCGACGACGACATCGCCAACAAGCTCTGCGCCGAGCTCCTGCTGCTCTCCGCCGAGGACCCGAAGCGCGACATCGCGCTCTACATCAACTCGCCCGGCGGCAGCGTCAGCGCCGGGCTCGCGATCTACGACGTGATGCGGCTGATCCCCAACGACGTGAGCACGCTCGCGATGGGGCTCGCGGCCAGCATGGGGCAGTTCCTGCTCTCGGCGGGTACGCCGGGCAAGCGCTACGCCCTGCCGCACTCGCGGATCCTGATGCACCAGGGCTCGGCCGGGATCGGCGGCTCCGCGGTCGACGTACAGATCCAGGCCGAGAACCTCGAGCACACCAAGAACGTGATGATCGGCCTGATCGCCGAGCACACCGGCCAGCCCGTCGACGTGGTCGAGCGGGACTCGCTGCGGGACCGCTGGTTCACCGCCGAGCAGGCGAAGGAGTACGGCTTCGTCGACCGGGTGCTGACCGACGTCGGTGCCGTCACGCCGGCCCGGACCGCTCCCGTCTTCGGAGTCCGCGCATGAGTCAGTACACGATCCCGAGCGTCATCGAGAAGACGCACCGCGGCGAGCGGGCCGTCGACATCTTCAGCCGGCTGCTCACCGAGCGCATCGTCTACATCGGCACGGAGATCGACGACGGCGTGGCCAACGTCGTGATCGCGCAGCTGCTGCACCTGGAGTCCGACAACCCGGACGCGCCGATCGACCTCTACCTGAACTCCCCGGGCGGGTCGATGACCTCGATGCTGGCGATCTACGACGCGATGGAGTTCGTCCGGCCCGAGGTCGGCACCAAGTGCGTCGGCCAGGCGGCGTCGACGGCCGCGGTGCTGCTGGCTGCGGGAGCGCCGGGGCAGCGGATGATCCTGCCGCGCGCCCGCGTCGTGCTGCACCAGCCGTCCGGCGGCGGTCAGGGCGCGTTGCCCGACCTCGCCGTCGCTGCGAAGGAGCTCGCCCGGGCGCGCGCGGAGATGGAGGAGATCCTGTCCGCGCACACGGGCCGGTCGGTGGAGCAGGTCCGCGAGGACACCGAGCGGGACCTGGTGCTCTCGGCCGACGAGGCGGTCGCGTACGGCGTCGTCGACGCGGTGCTCTCCAGCCGGAAGATCCTGACCGCCTCGCGGGTTGCGTCCACATGACCTCTCTCGCAGACCGCGCGATCGCGGCCCTCCGCAGCAACCACGACACGCTCGCCGCCCTGGTGCCGACCCTGTCCGAGGACCAGCTCAACGGTCCCAGCGGCGCCTCCGAGTGGACGGTCGCCCAGGCGCTGTCGCACCTCGGCAGCGGCGCCGAGATCACCCGTCAGCCGATCGCGACCGCCGCGGGGGAGCAGGTCGAGGTCGAGGACAACCAGACGATCTGGGCGCGCTGGGACGGCTCGACGCCGACCGAGCAGGCGGCCGGCTTCGTCGAGCACGACGCGGCGTACGTCGCCACCGTCGAGGCGCTGACCGCGGACCAGCGGCAGAGCCTGATGATCGACCTCGGCTTCCTGCCGAAGCCGGTGCCGCTCGAGGTCGCGCTGGGCATGCGCCTCAACGAGGTCGCCAACCACGCCTGGGACGTGCGGGTCGGCGTCGACCCGGCAGCCACCGTGGAGGCCGAGTCGGCCGAGCTGCTGCTCGAGCTCTTCGACGGGCCGCTGTCGTTCCTGCTCGGGTTCTCCGCCAAGGCCGACCAGGTCGACCAGGAGGTGCGGCTCGCTGTCCCCGGCGGCGGCATCGAGATCACCGACGGCGTGAGCGTGACGACCGAGCCGTTCGCGGAGCCGACGGCGACGTTCGACGGCCCGGCCGAGGCCGTGGCCCGGCTGCTGACCGGCCGCCTGCGCGCGCCGTACGACGCCGGGGTCGGGGTGACCGGCAACGTCACCCTGGACGAGCTGCGGAAGGTCTTCCCGGGCTACTGAGCCCGGCGGTCGAGCACCCCGCCCAGCACGGCGACCAGCCGTCGGAAGGACTCGGCCTCGTCCGGAGCATGGTCCGGGTTGACCTCGCACATCGTCAGCCCGCGCCAGGCCGGGGCAGCGACGAGCTCACCGAGGACGGTGGCGAGCTCGTCGAGCGTCAGCCCGTCCGCGCGGCGGCTGTTCTCCGCGATCGGGAAGTCGATCCAGGACAGCACGTCGATGTCGACGTGCACCCAGAGCTCGTCGTGGCCGGCCGCCCACTGCACGACCCGGCGGGCCGCGGCGGTCGGGTCACCGTGCACGTCGGCCAGCGTCTCGACCGTGATGCCGGTGTCGGCGACGATCGCCGCCTCCGAGTCGGTGATGTTGTCCTGCGCGAAGAGCAGCACGTCGCTGCCGGCGAGCATCGGCCGACGCGGGCCGAGCGACGCGATCTCGTCGTCGGCACCGGGTGCGTCGACCAGGTGCGCGACGCCCATCCAGTCGATGGCGCCTTCGCCGGTCGCGGGCACCTTGAGGTCGGCGTCGAGGTCGATGTAGACCAGCGCCACCGACCGCCCACGCTCCAGTGCGCCGGCGATGCTGCCGAGCTCGACGGTGCAGTCGCCGCCGAGGACGAGCACGTCGTCCCCGTCGTCGAGGGCGCTCGCCACCCGCTCGGCCACGCTGCGGCCGGTGGCCGCGACGGCGTGCGCGTTCATCGCGTCGGGTCGACCGCCGTCGGCACGCCACCGGAAGGTATCGACGTCACCGCGGTCACGCACCACCACACCGCCGGCCGAGAGCCGCTCCAGCAGGCCGTGACGCCGCCAGGCCTCCGGAGCCTTCTCCTGGCCGGGGGCGTAGGCCCCGGCGCTCGACGGTGCACCGATCACCGAGAGCGCGCGGGTCATGCGGCGAGCGCGACCGGCCCTGAGATCTGACCCACGCTCAGCCTGCGACTGACGCGCGTGGTGAGGTCGACAAGCCGCAGCCCGAGGGCGCCCGCGACGGCGCCGAGGACCTCCGAGCTGGGCTCCTTGAGTCCGCGCTCGACCTCGGAGAGGTACTGCGTCGAGACCCCGGCGTCGCTGGCGACGTCGGCCAGCGTGCGCTCCGCCGTACGGCGCTCCTCGCGCAGCTCGTGACCGACGGCCTCGCGCCAGAGCGGCTCGGGCTCGGCGGAGCGGGCTGGCTGGACCGGGAATGCGACGAGGTCACCCATGTCCCGACGATAGGCCCGCCGGGACACGGGTGGCAGCGCCGTTCGCCAGGGGCGAACGACTAGTTCGTGGGCTTGTCCGCGCCGACGACCCACATCGCGAAGAACTGCGAGCCACCGCCGTACGCGTGGCCGAGCGCCTTGCGGGCGCCGTCGACCTGGTGCTCGCCGGCCGCACCGCGGACCTGGAGCGCCGCCTCGCCGAAGCGGAGCATGCCGGACGCGCCGATCGGGTTCGAGGAGAGGACGCCGCCGGAGCAGTTGACCGGCAGCACGCCGTCCATGGCGGTGCCACCGGACTCGGTGAGCCGCCAGCCGCCGCCGTTCTCGTCGGCGAAGCCGAGCGACTCCAGCCACATCGGCTCGAACCACGAGAACGGCACGTAGATCTCGGCCATGTCGATCTCGTCGATCGGGCTGGTGATGCCGGCCTGCTTCCACAGGGCGGCCGCCGCGTCGCGCGACGCCTGGGGGTTGACCTGGTCCCGCTCGGCGGCGGTGGTCGCCTCGGAGCGCATCACGGTGCCGTGGATCCACGCGGGGTTCGGCGACGCCGCCGCGACGTCCTCGGCCACGATCACCAACGCGCACGCGCCGTCGGAGGACGGGCAGGTCTCGTCGTAGCGGATCGGGTCCCAGAGCATCTGCGACGCGAGCACCGACTCGACCGTGGTGCCCTCGTTGTGCAGGTGCGCGTACGGGTTCTTCAGCGCGTTGTTGCGGTCCTTCGCGGCCACGATCGCACCGACGTGGGTCGGCGCGTCCGAGCGGCGGATGTAGGAGCGCACGTGCGGGGCGAAGTAGCCACCGGCGCCGGCGTGCACCGGCATGTTGAACGGCAACGGCACCGACAGCGCCCACATCGCGTTGGACTCCGACTGCTTCTCGTACGCGACCGTCAGCACCTTCTTGTGCACGCCGGCCTGGACGAGAGAGGCGGCGACGATGGCGGTCGAGCCGCCGACCGAGCCGGCGGTGTGCACGCGCAGCAGCGGCTTGCCGGCCGCGCCGAGCGCCTCCGCCAGGAACAGCTCGGGCATCATCACGCCCTCGAAGAGGTCGGGCGCCTTGCCGACCACGATCGCGTCGATCTCGTCCAGCGTCATGCCGGCGTCCTCGAGGGCCCGGTCGATCGCCTCGCGGCAGAGGCCGGCCATCGAGACGTCCAGGCGCTTGGCGCGGTGGTGGGTCTGGCCGACGCCGACCACCGCGGCGGGCTGCTTCGCCATCAGTTGCTTCCTTCCAGGACGCAGAGGAGGTTCTGCTGCAGGGCGGGACCGGACGTCGCGTGCCCCACGCCCTTGGCGATCTCGCCGGACCAGATCCGCGAGGCGACCTCGCCGACCCGGATGCCGCCACCGGAGAACATCGGGTTGCTGGTCAGCGCGCCCCCCGACGGGTTGATGCGTACGTCGTCCGCGAGGCCGAGCTCGCGACGCAGGATCAGCTCCTGGTGGCTGAACGGCGCGTGCAGCTCCGCGACCTCCACCCCGGACAGGTCGACCGCGGCGGCGGCCCGCTCGGCCGAGGGCGAACGGGTCAGGTCGCGGGTGCCCATCCCCATCGGGTCGATGTAGTGCGCCAGACCGCTGATCCACGCCGGGCGCTCACGCACGTCGCGGGCCCGGTCGCCGGCGGCGAGCACGATCGCGGCCGCACCGTCGGTCACGGGGGAGCAGTCGTGCTTGCGCAGCGGGTCGGCGTACATCGGCCGGGCGAGCAGCTCCTCGACCGACGAGCCGCCCTTGCGGATCGAGTAGTCGTTCTTCTCCGCGTCGGTCAGCGACCGGTTGGCCACCTCGGCCATCGCGGTCTCGTCCCAGGCGCCGGCGTCGATGCCGGCGCGCGCCTGCAGGCCGGCCAGCGACACGGTGTCGGGCCACAGCGGCGTCATCGTGTACGGCTCGAGCTGGAGGCCCAGGGTCCGGCGCAGCACGCCGGCCGAGGACTTGCCGAACGCGTAGACGAGCGCCGTGTCGACCTCGCCGGTCTGGATCTTCAGCCAGGCCTCGTACATCGCCCACGCGAGATCCATCTCCACGTGCGACTCGTTGACCGGCGGGATCACGCCGATGGCGTCGACCGCCGACACGAACGAGAACGACCGGCCGGCCAGGTAGTCGGACGAGCCCGAGCACCAGAAACCGATGTCGCGGCGGGTCCATCCGGTCTGCTCGTAGCACTCAGCGAGGAGCGGCACGAGCATCTCCACGCAGGTCGGCGACCCGTCGAACTCGGGCATCTGTCGCTGGGCGAACCCGACGACTGCAACGTCTCTCATTCCCAGTCCCTCACAGGTGGTTTCGGTAGGTCTCGTAGTCCGCGTCCGGGTCACCGGTCGGCTCGAAGTGGTCGATGTTCTCCAGGGAGTAGGTCCACTCGGCCTCGGGCTTCCACACCGCCTTGACGCGCATGCCCATCCGGACGTCGGCGGCGTCGACGCCCAGGATCAGGTGCAGGATCGCGATGTCGGCGCCGTCGAGCAGCACGTACGCCGAGACGTACGGCGGCGTGATCTTCTGGCCCAGGAACGGCACGTTGACGATGCAGAAGGTCGTGATGGTGCCGGTCTGCGACACCTCCACCTCCTCCGCCGTCGGCGTCCCGTCGGACGGGCAGGCGCTGCGCGGCGGCACGTAGACCTTCTGGCAGGTGGGGCAGCGCTGGCCGACGATGCGGCCCTCGTTGAGGCCTCGGTAGAACGCCGACTCCTCCGGGCTCGCGGCGTACAGGTAGTCGAGCGAGACCGGGACGATGACGCCGGTCACCGGGTCGACGGCGACGGTGGTTGAGGAAGGCGCGCTGGCGCCTGTCTCGAAACCTCCGTCGCTCTCCGGTTCGAAGACGATGTCGGTGATCGCGCCGACCCGCTCCTCGGCGAAGCGCACCTGCACCCGCATGCCGGTCGACACCTCGTCGGGCGAGGCGACGTCGAGCGCGTGCAGGACGGGTCGGGTGGCGCCGTCCAAGGTCACCAGCGCGAACGCGAAGGGCCGGTCGAACGGCTGGTCCTTGACCGGCTCCGGCACCCATACCCACGACGCGACCGTGCCGCCCGGGCCGACCTCGACGAACTCCGTCGTCGGCTCGTGGGTGACCGGGTCGAACTCCAGCGGGGGTACGACGACCTCACCCGCCGAGGTCCGGCCGCCGACGACGACGCCGTCGCGGAGCCCGGTGAGGAAGCGACCCACGACGGGGCCGGTGGAGCGGGTGTAGTCGAACGCTACGGTGACCGGTGCTGACAGTGTTCGTGTCATGGTCCGAAAGTAGAACACGTTCTAGGATCGGGCAAGCACCCACCACCAGAGGACCACCAGAGGAGACGCACATGAAGCTCGGACTGCAGCTCGGGTACTGGGGCGCGCAGCCTCCGCAGGGTGTCGGGGAGCTGGTGGCCGCCGCCGAGGAGGCGGGGTTCGACGCGATCTTCACGGCCGAGGCGTGGGGGAGCGACGCGTTCACCCCGCTCGCGTGGTGGGGTCGGGAGACCGAGCGGATCAAGCTCGGCACCTCGATCGTGCAGATGTCCGGTCGGACGCCGACCTCGATCGCGATGCACCTGATGACGCTCGACCACCTGTCGAACGGTCGCGTCATCCTCGGCATGGGCGTCAGCGGCCCGCAGGTGGTCGAGGGCTGGTACGGCCAGCCGTTCGGCAAGCCGCTGGCCCGCACCCGCGAGGTCGTCGACATCATCCGCAAGGTGCTCGCCCGCGAGGACAAGGTCACCAACGACGGCCCGCACTACCCGCTGCCGTTCCGCGGTGAGAACTCCGTGGGCCTCGGCAAGCCGCTCAAGCCGATCGTGCACCCGCTGCGCGCGGACGTGCCGATCTGGCTGGGCGCCGAGGGGCCCAAGAACGTCGCCCAGACCGCCGAGATCGCCGACGGCTGGATCCCGATCTTCTACACACCCCGGTCGGCCGGCATGTACCAGCCCTGGCTCGACGAGGGCTTCGCCCGACCCGGCGCGCGTCGTACCCGAGCCGACTTCGAGATCGCCGCGACCTGCCACCTCCAGGTGGTCGAGAACGCCGAGCAGAAGCAGCTCGTCCTCGACGCGATCAAGCCCTCGGTCTCGCTCTACATGGGCGGCATGGGCGCGCAGGAGGCCAACTTCCACAACCAGGTCTTCGTGCGGATGGGCTACGAGGACCTCGCCAAGGAGGTGCAGCAGCTCTACCTGAGCGGCGAGAAGGACAAGGCGACGTCGCTGATCCCCGACGAGCTGGTCGACGACATGCACATCGTCGGCACCCCGGGCGAGGTCAAGGAGAAGGTCGCCCAGTGGGAGGAGACCGGCGTGACCACGCTGCTGCTCAGCGCCCGCTCGGCGGACGAGATCCGGTCGGTGGCCGAGCTGCTCGCGTGACAGAGTTCCCTCTGTGAGCACGTACGGCGTCATCGGAGTCGGGTCGATCGCGGAGGCCATCGTCGTCGGGCTGTGCGACGGGGTCGACGACCCGCCCACGATCGTGCTGTCCCCGCGCAGCGCCGACCGGTCGGCGGCCCTGGCGGCCAGGTTCGCGACGGTCGACGTGGCCGCTGACAACCAGGCAGTCGTCGCCGAGGCCGACGTCGTGGTCGTGTGCCTGCTCCCGGGCAACGCCGCCGAGATCCTGGCCGGGTTGGCCTTCCGTGCCGACCAAGCGGTCGTGAGTGCGGTCGCCGGCCTCGACGTCGCTCGCCTGCGCTCGATCGTGGCGCCCGCGACCGATGTCGCACGCAGCATCCCGCTCCCGGCGGTGGCGACGCGTGGCGGCAGGACGCCGGTGCACCCGGCGACGCCGGCGGTGACCGACCTCTTCGGTCGCCTCGGCGGGAGCCTGGCGATCGACGACGAGCTCGCCTACGAGTCGGTGGCGGCTGCATCAGCGACGGTCGCCGCCCACTTCCGCTACCTCGGCACCATCGCCGGCTGGCTGACCGACCGGGGCATCGCCGGACCCGAGGCGCGGCGCTACGTCGCGGACACGTTCGCAGCGCTCTCGGGCGAGCTCGGTCAGCCCGACGCCGACTTCACGGCGCTCGCCCAGGCGCACGCCACGCCCGGCGGGCTCAACGAGCAGTTCGCGCGCGACCTCGGCGAGGCCGGGGTGTACGACGAGGTGCGGAGCGGCCTCGACGCGGTCCTCGCGAGGATTGCCCCGAACTGAAACACGTTCTAGTCTCGGTCGCATGACGGACGCTCTGCCCTCTTCCAACGACCTGCGCGTCGGCACCCACAACGGCCACCTGATGGTGTCCGCCCTCAAGCGGCACCGCGACAAGCCGGTCATGTACCTCGGTGACACCACGATCACCGGGGGCCAGGCCGCGGAGCGGATGAGCCAGTACGCCCAGGCCTTCGAGGCGCTCGGCGCCGGTCGCGGTACGGCGGGGGCGCTGCTCGCGCTCAACCGCCCCGAGGTGCTCTTCATCCTCGGCGCCGGCCAGACCCAGGGACACCGGCGCTCCTCGCTGCACCCGCTGGGCTCGCTCGACGACCACGCCTACGTCATCAACGACGCGGAGATCACCAGCATCACCATCGACCCGGTGCCGATGTTCGTCGAGCGTGCGCTCGGCCTGCTCGAGAAGTGCCCGAAGCTGGAGAAGGTGCTGACGATCGGGCCGGTGCCCGAGGAGCTGAGCCACGTCGGCCACGACCTCAACGCGGCCGCAGCGTCGTTCGACCCGCTGCCCCTCGAGGCGGTCACCCTCGACCCCGACCACATCGTGTCGATCACCTACACCGGCGGTACGACGGGCAAGCCCAAGGGCGTCATCGGCCTGTCGCGTCAGATGAACACGATGACCCAGATCCAGATGTCGGAGTGGGAGTGGCCCGAGTCGCCGCGCTTCCTGATGTGCACGCCGCTGTCGCACGCCGGCGCGGCGTTCTTCGTGCCGACCGTGCTCAAGGGCGGCTGCCTCTACGTGCTGGCGAAGTTCGACCCGGCCGAGGTGCTGCGCACCATCGAGGAGCAGAGGATCACGGCGACCATGCTGGTGCCGTCGATGCTCTACGCGCTGATGGACCACCCGGACAGCAAGACCCGCGACCTGTCGTCGCTCGAGACCGTCTACTACGGCGCGTCCGCGATCAACCCGGTGCGGCTCAAGGAGGCGATCGAGCGGTTCGGCCCGATCTTCGCCCAGTACTACGGGCAGTCCGAGGCGCCGATGGCGATCACCTACCTCTCGAAGGAGGACCACGTCACCGGCGACGACCGCCGGCTCGCCTCCTGCGGTCGTCCGTCGGCGTTCATCCGTACGGCGCTCCTCGACGAGGACGGCAAGCAGGTCCCGGTCGGTGAGCCGGGCGAGATCTGCGTGGCCGGCCCGCTGCTGGCCGGTGGCTACTGGAACCTGCCGGACGAGACCGCCGAGACCTTCCGCGACGGCTGGATGCACACCGGTGACGTGGCGCGCGAGGACGAGGACGGCTTCTGGTACATCGTCGACCGCACCAAGGACATGATCGTCTCGGGCGGCTTCAACGTCTTCCCGCGCGAGGTCGAGGACGTCGTCGCCGAGCACCCGGCGATCGCCCAGGTCGGGGTGATCGGCACCCCGCACGAGAAGTTCGGCGAGGCGGTGACCGCGATCGTGGTGCTCCGCTCGGACGCGCCGCGCGACGAGGAATCGATCGCCACCATGACCGCTGAGATCCAGGAGATGGTCAAGGCACGGAAGGGTTCCGTGCAGTCACCCAAGCAGGTGATCGTCGCCGACTCGCTGCCGCTGACCGGGCTCGGCAAGCCCGACAAGAAGGCCCTCCGGGCTCAGTTCTGGACCGGGGACCGCGCCGTCGGCTGAGCGGCGCCGCCAGTAGCGGCGGATGGCGGTGTCGGCCGCGAGCGAGCCCGCGAGGAGCGCGATCGCGACGATGCCGTCCATCCACCAGTGGTTGCCGGTCGCCGAGACGACCAGCATCGTCAGGATCACGTGCAGCAGGAAGAACCACCGCCAGCGGCTCGTGCTCGCCGCGATGATGCCGAAGGACACCACCGCGGCCCAGGCCACGTGGATCGAGGGCATCGCGGCGTACTGGTCCGAGACCCCGGTGGTCGGGTCGACGGCGTACACGGACATCCCGAACTGGCGGCCCATGTCGACGTACCCGAGGTCGGGGAGGAAGCGCGGCGGCGCGACCCGGACGAAGCGGATCACCAGGCACCACGCGGTGATCAGCGCCAGCCCGTTGCGCCAGTGCGGGTACTTGTCCCGGTGCCGGATGAAGAGCCAGACCAGGAAGGCGATCAGCGCCGGGACGTGCACCGTCGCGTAGTACCAGGTCGTCAGGTCGGCGACGTGCTCGTGGGCGAGCACGAACTTCTGGAGCGACAGCTCCGACGGCAGGTGCAGCCAGTCCTGGAACGCCGCGATGTCGTGCGCCCGGGCGATCGCGCCGTGGGTGGCCGTGATCGGGAGCATCCGAGCCAGGCGCCACACGGCGTAGAGCGACGCGATCAGGGCGAACTCGGCGGCGGCCGGCTCGACGTGCGGGGTGAGGCGGCTCGGCCGCAGCCGGACCGCGAGCCAGACCAGGCCGCTGATCAGGGCAGCGACCGCTGCTTGATCCCAGGTCGGCCACGGCACTCGGAGATTCTGTCAGGCGATGTCGAAGACGTGACCGGAACCCAGGATCATGTCGGCGAACCGCTCACCGATGAGCAGGTGCGTGGCGGCGTCCGGGTGCAGGTCGTCGGGCAGCGGGAGCCGGGCCGCGTCCGCCTCGCCGTACAGCGCGAGACCGTCGAGGTAGTGCAGGTGCGGGTCGCGGTCCGACCGCTGGGCGACGATCCGCGCCAGCTCCCGGCGGATCACGCGCAGGGTCAGCCTGCCGAACAGCGTCTCGGCGGGGTCGCCCGACGCCTCGAACCGGACGTTGCCGTCCGCATCGGTGGCCGGCATCAACGGTCCGGGGGTGTCCTCGTGGATGCCGCACCAGATCGGTGAGACGACCAGCAGCGGCGTCGTCGGGTGGCCGTCGCGGATGGTGTCGAGGAAGCCGTGCACGCCGGCGGTGAAGGCCCGCAGTCGCATCAGGTCGGCGTTGACCAGGTTGATCCCCATCTTGACGCTGATCAGGTCCGCGGGGGTGTCGCGCATGGTGCGGGCCACGAACGGGTCGAGCAGCGCGCTGCCGCCGAGTCCCAGGTTGACCAGCTCGACGCCGCCGAGGGTCGCGGCGCGGGCCGGCCAGGTGGTCGTCGGGCCCGCGGCCTCGGACCCCGCACTGATCGAGCTGCCGTGGTGCAGCCAGACCGGGCGCCCGTTGCCGGGTGAGGGGTCGACCGGTGCGTCGGTGCGCAGCTCGACCAGCACGGTCGTCTCGCCGTGCGGGAGCCAGATCTCGACGTCCTTGTCGGCAGGGGAGAGGTCGGCGAAACGCAGCGTCCCGGCCGGCCCGGGGCGGTCCTTGAACGTCCCCTTCGTCATGTCGATGACGATCGCGCCGCCGCCCGGCACGCTGCCCTGGTCGACGAGCTCGCCGTCGACGACGAGGTCGTAGAGCCCGTCGGGTCGAGGCGGGACGCCGACGTACACCCGCTTGGTCGGCACGGTGTCGAGCTCGATCGTGGTGGCGGCCGTGCGGAAGCACAGGCGTACGCCGGAGGGCTGGCTCTCGGCCATCAGCAGCTGCGGCTCCGGCACCTGCGCCCGCGCCCAGGCCGGCAGGCGGTGGGGGAGCAGGCCCGCATCGGTCGGCTCGAGCTCGAGGGCACCGCGCACGAGGTCGGCGGTGATGGGCGTCGTCAGGAGCGGCACGACCCCACGGTCTCACCGCCGGACCCTTGCCCTTTGTTTCGAAAATGGCGAAACTATGGAAAACGTTATCGACAACGATTGACACGCCCTGTGACGAGTGACACCTTTCCGGTCATGTGTGACGTGCGTCGCACCCGGCGTACGCCGAATGGAAGGGTTTCCGTATGAGGTCGAAGTCTCGCAGCGCGGCGCTCGCCGTGCTCTGCGCCGGCGTGTTGACGTTCGCTGCCTGTGGCAGCGACGACTCGTCGGAGGGGAGCGGTGGCACCACCACCATCACGTGGTGGCACAACTCCAACAACGAGCCCGGCATGGGCTACTACGAACAGGTCGCCAAGGACTACGAGGCCGACCACCCGGGCGTGAAGATCGAGATCAGCGCCATGGCCCACGAGGACATGGTCGACAAGCTCGACGCGGCGTTCCAGAGCGGGGACATCCCCGACATCTACATGGAGCGCGGCGGCGGCGAGCTGGCCGACCACGTCGACGCGGGCATGGTCCGTGACATCTCGGACGACGCCTCGGAGGAGATCGACAAGATCGGTGGCTCCGTCGGCGGCTGGCAGATCGACGGCAAGACGTACGCGCTGCCGTTCTCGCTCGGCGTCGTGGGCGTCTGGTACAACGCCGACCTGTTCGACCAGGCCGGCATCACCGCGCCGCCGACCACGATGGACGAGTGGTACGACGACATCGCCAAGCTCAAGGACGCCGGCATCACGCCGATCTCCGTGGGCGCCGGTGACAAGTGGCCCGCCGCGCACTACTGGTACTACACCGCGCTGCGCTCGTGCCCCGAGGACGTCCTCCAGGACGCGGTCACCAGCCTCGACTTCTCCGACCCGTGCTTCGTGAAGGCCGGCGAGGTGGTCGAGGACCTGCTCGCGACCGACCCCTTCAACAAGGGCTTCCTGACCACCAAGGCGCAGGAGGGCGCGACGTCCGCGTCCGGCCTGCTCGCCACCGGCAAGGTCGCGATGGAGATGCAGGGCCACTGGGAGCCCGGCGTCATGCAGGGCCTGACCGACGACGGCAAGGGCCTGGGCGACAAGACCGGCTGGTTCCCCTTCCCGGCGGTCGAGGACGGCCAGGGCAACCCGGCCGACGCCCTCGGCGGCGGCGACGCGTGGGCGGTCTCCGAGGACGCCCCCGACGAGGCGGTCGACTTCGTGAAGTACCTGCTGTCCGACGAGGTCCAGGAGGGCTTCGCGTCGAACGACATGGGTCTGCCGACCAACCCGGCCGCGAACGGCTCGGTCTCGGACCCGGCGCTGGCCGGCGTCCTCAAGGCACGCGACGACGCGCCGTACGTCCAGCTCTACTTCGACACGGCCTTCGGTGCCTCCGTCGGTGGGGCGATGAACGACGAGATCGCACTGCTCTTCGCCGGCGACGCGTCCCCGCAGGACGTGGTCGACGCGACGCAGCAGGCCGCCGACGCCGAGCAGTGACCCGGACCGCACCGACAGGAGCAGTGAGCTGACCGTGACCGACGAGGACGTCGCACTCTCCACGACGTCCACACCTCTCGGAGGGGCCACCCGGCGCGACCAGCGCCGGGTGGCCTCCCGGCCCCTCGGGTCGGGCTGGCGACAGCGACTGGAGATCGCGTTCTTCGTCACGCCCGCGCTGGCGCTGATGGCGGTCTTCGTCGTCTGGCCGATCGTCTCGGCCGTCCGGATGTCGTTCTACCGGTGGAAGGGCTTCGGCCCGATGGACGACTACATCGGGATCGACAACTACCGCTACGTGCTCAGCGACGACGTGTTCACCGGGGCGGTGACGCACAACTTCATCATCGTCTTCGCCTCGATCCTGATCCAGCTGCCGCTGGGGCTCGCCGTGGCCCTGCTGCTCAACCGCCGCATCCACGGCCAGGGGATCCTGCGCACGATCGTCTTCGTCCCCTACGTGCTGGCCGAGGTGATCGCCGGCGTCGTCTGGTACCAGCTGCTCCAGCCCGAGTCCGGCGTCGTCGACGGGCTGATCACGGCGGTCGGGCTGACCCCGCCCGAGCAGGGCTTCCTGGGTACGCCGGACCTGGCCCTCGCGACGGTGTTCGTCGTGCTCACCTGGAAGTACCTCGGCCTGGCCATCCTGCTCTTCCTGGCCGGCCTCCAGGGGGTGCCCCACGACCTCTTCGAGGCGGCGCAGCTCGACGGCGCCAGCTGGTGGCAGGTGCAGCGCCGGATCGCGATCCCGCTGCTCGGCCCGACGATCCGGACCTGGTGCTTCCTGTCGATGATCGGCTCGCTCCAGCTCTTCGACATGGTCTGGATCCTGACCGGCGGCGGTCCGGCCAACGCGACCACCACGATGGCGACCTACCTGATCAACCAGGGGACCGGCCGGCACAACTACGGCATCGCCGGCGCGGCGTCCGTGATCCTGTTCGTGATCGGCTTCCTGATGGCGTTGATCTACCAGGTGTTCGTGCTGAGGCGCGACACGACCGTGGAGAGGTGAGGCGGCCATGATCCGACGTGCGAGGCCGTTCGGCTCTGGTGGACCGCTGGTCTACCTGCTGGCCCTGGTCGCCGTCATCATCACCCTCGGGCCCGTCGTGTACGGCGCGCTCGGCGGCTTCCGCAGCAACGAGCAGCTGGCCAGCGACCCCTCGGGGCTGCCGGACCCGTGGGTGTTCTCCAACTACACCGCAGTGCTCACCAACGAGACGTTCTGGCGCTACGCGCTGAACTCGACCATCGTCGCGCTGGTGACCACGGTCGTGGCCGTGCTCTTCGGCGTGATGGCGGCGTACCCGCTCGCGCGCTACCAGTTCAAGGGCCGCGAGCCTCTCTTCATGGTCTTCGTGCTGGGGCTGCTCTTCCCGGCCGCGGTGGCGATCATCCCGCTCTTCATCCTGGTCTCGCGCAACCTGCACCTCGCCAACACCTGGTGGGGCGTGGCGCTGCCGCAGGCCGCGTTCGCGCTGCCGATCACCGTGGTGATCCTGCGACCGTTCCTGATGGCGATCCCGCGCGAGCTGGAGGAGGCCGCACTGATCGACGGGGCGTCGCGGGTCGGGATCTTCTGGCGCCTGGTGGTGCCGCTCTCGATGCCCGCGCTGGTGACGGTCGGCGTGCTCGCGTTCGTCGCGTCCTGGAACGCCTACCTGCTGCCCCTGCTCCTGCTGCAGGACGACATGCGTACGCTGCCGCTCGGCGTGGCGGACTACTCGAGCGAGCACTCGTCCGACACCGCGGGCGTGCTCGCGTTCACCACGTTGGCGATGATCCCGGCCCTCATCCTCTTCCTGGCGATGCAGCGGCGCATCGTCAGCGGTCTCCAGGGCGCGGTGAAGGGATGACGGGCGACGTGGAGGAGAACACCGTGACCCAGCAGGGCACCGGGCCGAGCGCACCGCTGGGTGGTGGCGGCCGGGTCACGATGCAGCAGGTCGCGCTCGAGGCCGGGGTCTCGATCTCGACGGTCTCCAAGGTGATGAACGGCCGGTACGGCGTCTCCAGCCAGACCTTCGACCACGTCACCGAGGTGATCAACCGCCTCGGCTACGAGACCAGCCTGGTCGCGCGCAGCCTGCGCAACGCCCGGACCAACGTGATCGGCGTGCTGGTCGCGGACTTCGAGCCGTTCAGCACCGAGGTGCTCAAGGGAGCGGCCGACGCGATCCGCGGCACCGGCTACGAGCTGGTCGCCTACTCGGCCGGCGGCCGCTTCGACGAGCACGTCGGCTGGGAGCGTCGCTACCTCTCCCGCGTGATGGGGACGCTGGTCGACGGCGCCGTCCTGGTCACCCCGACGGTCACCGACGTCCAGTACGACGGCCCCGTGGTCGCCGTCGACCCGCACACCGGTCGTTCGAGCCTGCCGACCGTCGCCGCCGACAACCTCCAGGGCGCCCGGATGGGCGTCGACCACCTGCTCAGCCTGGGGCACCGACGCATCGGCATGGTCACGGGCCGCGCCGACCTGGTCTCCGCCCAGCTCCGAGAGCGCGGCTACCGCGAGGCGCACGCGGCCGCCGGCGTACCGGTCGACGAGTCGCTCCTCGCCGACGGTGCCTTCGACCCCGAGCAGGCCCGCGAGGCGGCCCGGACGTTGCTCGGGATGGCCGAGCCGCCGACCGCGATCTTCGCCGCGAACGACCTCTCGGCGCTGTCGACCCTCGAGGTCGCCGCCGAGCTCGGCGTCGAGGTGCCCGGCCAGCTCTCCGTCGTCGGGTTCGACAACATTCCCGAGTCGGCGCTGTCGCACCCGCCCCTGACCACCGTCCAGCAGCCGATGCGCCAGCTCGGGCACGACGCGATCGCGATGCTCGTCGCGCTGATCGCGGGCGAGCAGCTCGACGAGACGCACGTGACCCTCGACACCACGCTGGTCCTCCGGCGTACGACCGCGACCCTGGGAGATGCATCGTGACCGAGCTGTGGCGTGACCCGACGGCACCGGTGGAGGCGCGGGTCGCCGACCTGGTCGACCGGATGACCGTCGAGGAGAAGGTCGCCCAGCTCGGCTCGATCTGGTGGCTCGACCCCGACGCCGGCGGGATGGCGCCGATGCTCAGTGAGAGCGTCGGCCCGATGCCGCCGTGGGACGAGGTCGTCGCCGACGGGCTCGGCCAGCTGACCCGTACGTTCGGGACCGCGCCGCTCGAGCCGCTCGAGGGCATGCGGATCCTGGCCCAGCGGCAGCGCGACGTGATGGCCGGCAACCGGTTCGGCATCCCGGCGCAGGCGCACGAGGAGGTGCTGACCGGGCTGGCCGTGTGGGGCGCGACCATCTATCCCGCGCCGCTCTCGTGGGCCGCGTCCTTCGACCCGGAGCTCGTGGAGCGGATGGCCGCGCAGATCGCCGGCTCCATGCGGCGGCTCGGCATCCACCAGGGCCTCGCGCCCGTGCTGGACGTCGTGCGCGACCACCGCTGGGGTCGTGTCGAGGAGACGATGGGGGAGGACCCGTTCCTGGTGGGCCTGGTCGGCAGCGCCTACGTGCGTGGCCTCGAGCAGGGCGGGACGGTCGCCACCCTCAAGCACTTCCTCGGCTACTCTGCCTCGCGCGCCGCCCGCAACCTCGCGCCGGTCTCGATCGGTCCGCGCGAGCTGGCCGACGTGATCCTGCCGCCGTTCGAGATGGCGCTGCGGGCCGGCGCCCGGTCGGTGATGAACTCCTACACCGACCTCGACGGGCTGCCCGTCGCCGCGGACCCGCGGCTGCTGTCGGGGCTGCTGCGCGATCAGCTGGGCTTCGCCGGCACGGTGACGGCCGACTACTTCTCGATCGCCTTCCTCCAGTCGCTGCACGGCGTCGCCGGGTCGCTGGGCGAGGCGGCGTCGCTGGCCCTCGAGGCCGGCATCGACGTCGAGCTGCCGACGGTCAACGCGTACGGCGCACCCCTGCTGGCCGCGATCGCCGACGGGGTCGTGGACGAGAAGATCATCGACCGGGCGCTGTCGCGGGTGCTGGCCCAGAAGTGCGAGCTCGGGCTGCTGGACCCGGGCTGGGCGCCGCTCGAGCCCGCCGAGGTCGACCTGGACGACCGCGAGTCCCGCGCCGTCGCCCTCGAGCTGGCCCGTCGCTCGGTCGTCCTGCTCGCCAACGACGGCAGCCTGCCGCTCGCCGCCGGCGCGACGGTCGCGGTCGTCGGGCCGCGGGCGGACACCCCGGAGGCGATGCTCGGCTGCTACTCCTTCCCGATGCACGTGCTGGTCCACCACCCCGAGGCCGAGGCCGGCGTGGAGGTCCGCACCGTGCGGGAGGTGCTGGCCGAGACCTTTGACGTCACGTACGCGCTGGGCTGCCCGGTGCTGGGCGGCGAGGAGGCGGACATCGAGGCCGCCGTCGCGGTCGCCGCCGACGCCGAGGTCTGCGTCGTCGTGCTCGGCGACCAGGCCGGGCTCTTCGGCAAGGGCACCTCCGGCGAGGGCTGCGACGTCGCCGACCTGGACCTGCCGGGCCGTCAGGAGGAGCTGCTCGAGGCGCTGCTCGCGACCGGTACGCCGGTCGTCGCGGTGCTGCTGGTCGGCCGCCCCTACGACCTGAGCCGGCAGGTGGACCGGCTCGCCGGACTGGTCTGCGGTTTCTTCCCGGGCGAGGAGGGCGCGCAGGCGGTCGCCGACGTGCTCAGCGGGCGGGTGAACCCCTCGGGCCGCCTCCCGGTCAGCTTCCCGGGAGCCGGCTCGACCCAGCCCTCGACGTACCTCGCTCCGGCGCTGGGCCGGCGCAACGAGGTGAGCGTGGTCGACCCGACGCCACTCTTCGGCTTCGGGCACGGGCTGTCGTACGCCACGGCGACCTGGACCGCCGTGACGTCGTCGGCGCCCACCTGGGCGACCGACGGCACCTGCGAGCTGGTGGTGCGGCTCGTGAACGAGGCCGACCGGGACGTGTCCGAGGTGGTGCAGGTCTACCTCCACGACCGGTCGGCCTCGGTGGTGCGGCCGGTGCAGCAGCTGGTCGGCGCCGCGCGGGTCGACCTCGCGCCCGGACAGCAGGCCCAGGTCTGCCTCTCGCTGTCGGCCGACCTGACGTCGTTCACCGGCCGCGACCTGCTCCGCATCGTCGAGCCCGGCGAGGTGGAGCTGTGGGTGGGCGCGTCCAGCACGGACGTCCGCGAGGTGCTCCCGCTGGAGCTGGTCGGCGCGACCCGGGTCGTCGGCGTGGACCGGGTGCTCGAGCCGGTCGTCACCGTCGAGCTCACCTGATGGACTTCGACCTGCCGCTCGACGAGGCGCGGGTCTACCGGCCGCCCCTCGCCGTACCCGATGACCTGGAGGAGTTCTGGGCGCGCACGCTCGCGCGCATCGGCACGGCTGCGCCGACGTTCACCCGGGTCGACTCCGGGCTCGTCGCCGTGGAGACGTACGACGTGACGCTGGCCGGCTTCGACGGCGACCCGGTCCGGGCGTGGCTGCACCTGCCGGCGTCGTCGCTCCGCGCCGGTCCGCTGCCCGGTGTCGTCCAGCTCCAGGGCTACAACGGCGGGCGCGGGCTGCCGCACGAGCACGTCTTCTGGGCGCTGGCCGGCTACGCGCACCTCGTGGTCGACACCCGCGGGCAGGGCAGCGGCTGGACGACCGGCGCGACCGGCGACCCCGCCGGCTCCGGGTCGTCGCAGCCGGGGTTCCTGACCCGCGGGGTCGAGGACCCCGAGACCTACTACTACCGACGCGTCTACGCCGACGCCGTGGCCGCGCTCGAGGTGCTGCGCGGTCACGACCTGGTCGACCCATCTCGGGTGGCCGTGGCGGGAGGGAGCCAGGGCGGCGGGATCTCGACCTCCGTCGCCGCCCTGGCTCCCTCCTCCGTGGCGGCGGTGCTGTGCGACGTGCCGTTCCTCTGCGACTTCCGGCGCGCGGTCGCCGTGTCTCCGGCCGAGCCGTACGGCGAGCTGGTCCGCTACCTCGCCGCGCACCGCGACCGGGTGGAGCAGACCTTCGCGACGCTCTCCTACGTCGATGCTGCGGTCCTCGGCCGGCTCGCCACCGCGCCCGCGCTGTGGTCGGTCGCCCTGATGGACCTCACCTGCCCGCCGTCGACGGTCTTCGCGGCGTACAACTGGTACGGCGGACCGAAGGAGATCGAGGTCTACGAGTTCAACGACCACGAAGGCGGCGAGGCCTTCCAGCAGCAGCGCCAGCTGGCCTGGTTGCCGACGGTGCTCGGGGCCTGACTGGCGCCCTCCGGCCGGGGAGGTCGGGAGACCCTAGCGGCCCTGGAACTGCGGCGCCCGCTTCTCGGCGAACGCGCGGGGGCCCTCCTTGGCGTCCTCGGAGGCGAAGACGGCCTTGCCGACGGTGGCGTCGTCGGCCCAGCAGTCCTCCTCGTGCTTGCCCTCGGAGTCGCGGACGGTCTTGAGGATCGCCTGGACGGCCAGCGGGCCGTTGGCGCAGATCAGGTCGGCGATCTCGTGCGCCTTGGCGAGCGCCTCGCCGTCGGGGACGACGTGGCCGATCAGGCCGATCTCCTTGGCCTCGGGCGCCTTGACCAGACGGCCGGTCAGGAGGAGGTCGAGGGCGACGGTGTAGGGAATCTGCCGGGGGAGGCGTACGGCGGAGCCGCCCATCGGGTAGAGGCTCCACTTGGCCTCGGCGACGCCGAAGCGGGCGGACTCGCCGGCGATCCGGATGTCGGTGCCCTGGAGGATCTCGGTGCCGCCGGCCACGGCGGGGCCCTCGACCGCGGCGATCAGTGGCTTGGTCAGGCGGAAGCCCTTGAGCAGCCCCTTGATCACCGTCGGGTCGAAGCCGGACTGGAAGCTCTCGTCGGGCGAGCGCTTGGTGGCCGCCTTGAGGTCCATGCCCGCGCAGAAGAAGCCGCCCGCCCCGGTGAGGATGCAGACCCGGATCTCCGGGTCGGAGTTCACCCGGTCCCAGGCGTCCTCCATGATCGCCATCATCTCGCCGGAGAGCGCGTTGCGCGCCTCCGGGCGGTTCATGGTGACGATCAGCTTGTGGCCGTCCTGCTCGACGAGGCAGTGGGGGGCCGCCCCGGGTTCGACTGAGGTCATGAGCGCGAGCCTAGCCAAGAACAAGAACGTGTTCTAGTCTCGCGGCGTGGCTCACAACATCGCTGATCTCTTCGAACACGCCGTCGACGCCGCGCCCGACAACGCCGCCCTGAAGTTCGGCGACCGGGTCGTGTCCTACGCCGAGCTGGAGGCCGACGCCAACCGGCTCGCGCACTACCTCCAGGCACAGGGGGTGGGACCGGGCGACCACGTGGCGATCTACGCCAAGAACAGCATCGAGCACGTCGTCGCGATGCTCGCGATCGTCAAGATCCGCGCGGTGATGATCAACGTCAACTACCGCTACGTCGAGGGCGAGCTCAACTACCTCTTCGAGAACGCCGACGTCGTCGCGGTCATCCACGAGCGCTCGTACGCGCCGCTGGTCGCGGCCATCTGGGACAACCACGAGAAGCTCAAGGTCGCGGTCGTCGTCGACGACTCGCTCGACCCGTCGGACGCCTCCGACTTCTCGTCGTACGGCGGGGTCCACTACGACGACGCGATCGCCGGCCAGAGCGCCGAGCGCGACTTCGGCGAGCGCAGCGCCGACGACGTCCACATCATCTACACCGGCGGCACCACCGGCTTCCCGAAGGGCGTCATGTGGCGCCAGGAGGACTGGTGGCGCGTGCTCGGCGGCGGCACCGACTTCTACACCGGTGACCTGCTCGAGGAGTTCACCCAGTCCGGCCAGGCCAACGACCCGCGGATGGCGACGTTCCCGCTCAGCCCGCTGATGCACGGCGGCGCGCAGTCCGGCCTGCTGATGCACCTCTTCGCCGGGCACCTGACGATCCTCGAGGCGAAGTTCGACCCGGTGCGCACCTGGGAGATCATCGAGGCCGACAAGATCCAGCTGATCTTCATGACCGGTGACGCGATGGCGCGCCCGCTCATCGAGGCCTACGAGGAGAAGGCCGCGACCGGGACGCCGTACGACGCCTCGAACCTGGTCGCGATCTCCAGCAGTGCCGCGATCTTCAGCCCGCCGGTCAAGGCGCGCTGGATGGCGGCCTTCCCGAATTCGATCTTCACCGACTCGGTCGGCGCGACGGAGACCGGCTTCCAGGGCATGGGCATGGCCGACGCCAACAACATCTCGACCGACGGCCCGGTCGTCGGGCTCGCCTCCAGCGGCGTCGTGCTCGACGAGAACAACGAGCTGCTCGACCCCGACACGGACGTCGGCAAGGTCGGCCGGCTGGGCCGCGGCGGCTCCGTGCCGCTGGGCTACTACAAGGACGAGGCCAAGTCGGCCGCGACCTTCCTGGTCATCAACGGCGAGCGCTACTCGGTGCCGGGAGACTTCGCGCGCATCGAGGAGGGCCGCCGGGTCACGCTCCTGGGCCGCGGGTCCAACTGCGTCAACACCGGCGGCGAGAAGGTCTACCCCGAGGAGGTCGAGATGGCCATCAAGGGGCACCCGGCCGTGTACGACGTGCTCGTGGTCGGCATCCCCGACGAGAAGTACGGACAGGCGGTGGCCGCCGTGGTCGAGCTGCGCGAGGGGGAGAGCCTCGAGCTCGAGGACCTGCGCACCTACCTGCGCGCGCACCTCTCCGGCTACAAGCTGCCGCGCACCCTCACGATCGTCGACCAGGTGCCGCGCAACGCCGCGGGCAAGGCGCAGTACCCCGCGGCCAAGGAGCTCGCGCTCGCTGGCTTCGCCGCCAAGGCCGCGACCGTCAACCCGACGAGCGTCTGATGCGCACGCCGCTGTGTGACGAGTTCGGGATCGAGTACCCGATCTTCGCGTTCACCCCGTCCGAGCACGTCGCCGCGGCGGTGTCGCGGGCCGGCGGGCTCGGGGTGCTCGGCTGCGTCCGGTTCAACGACACCGAGGAGCTCGAGCGGGTCCTGACCTGGCTCGACGAGAACACCGACGGCAAGCCGTACGGCGTCGACATCGTGATGCCCATGAAGATCCCGACCGAGGGCACCTCGGTCGACCTGGGCGCGATGATCCCCGAGGAGCACAAGAAGTTCGTCGACGAGACGCTGCTCAAGCTCGGCGTACCCCCGCTCCCTGAGGGCGAGGGCCGCGAGGGCGTCCTGGGCTGGCTGCACTCCGTCGCCCGGTCGCACCTCGACGTCGCGCTCCAGCACCGGCCGGTGCTGATCGCCAACGCGCTCGGCTCACCGCCGGTCGACGTCATCGAGAAGTGCCACGAGCACGGCATCAAGGTCGCCGCGCTCGCGGGCGCGGCCAAGCACGCGCTCTCGCACGTGCGCAACGGCGTGGACATCATCGTCGCCCAGGGCTACGAGGCTGGCGGCCACACCGGCGAGGTCGCGAGCATGGTGCTCCAGCCCGACATCGTCGACGCCGTCGGGCCGGACGTCCCGGTGCTCGGCGCCGGCGGCATCGGCTCCGGCCGGCAGATCGCCGCCTCCCTCGCGCTCGGCTCGCAGGGCGCCTGGATGGGCTCCGTCTGGCTCGGCACCACCGAGTACCAGCAGATGGGTGCCGCCAACTCCGAGGCGTGGACGACCGCGTTCACCCGGGCGACGTCGTCCGACACGGTCCGGACCCGGGTCTACACGGGCAAGCCGGCGCGCCTGCTCAAGACGAAGTGGACCGAGGCCTGGAACGAGGAGGGTGCGCCCGCCCCGCTGCCGATGCCGCTCCAGAACCTGCTCGTCGCCGAGGCCCACAACCGGATCAGCGCCGCCAACGACCCGGACGTCATCTCGATGCCGATTGGGCAGATCGTCGGCCGGATGAACGAGGTGCGCCCCGTCGCCGACGTGGTGGCCGACCTGGTCGCCGAGTTCGAGGCGACGGTCGAGCGGCTGAACGCCATCCGCGGCTAGACCGAGTGCGGGTGGTGGTTTCGAGGCTCGCTTCGCTCGCACCTCAACCACCGGCATCGGTGGTTGAGGTGCGAAGGCCGTCAGGCCTGAGCCTCGAAACCACCGTGCGGCGCGCTGGGCGTGCGATCTGCTAGCGCGTTGCAAGCGTTCTGCTGACTTCCCTCAAGACGGCGTTCGCGATTCCGATCTACTCCCCAGCGGTGGCACCATCGAAGGTGCTCGCGTCGTAGGAGTAGGGGGGTGGCGCGATGTTCAAGGGACTGCTGCAGGGCGTCACGAAGGTGCTGGTCGTCACGATCGCCGCGTTCTGCGTGCTGATCCAGGTCAGCAACGTCGACCACGCCGTCACGCGCATCACGGATCGTGCCGCGCTGACCTCTCTCGAGAAGTAGGAGCCGCGTCGTACGGTCGACGCATGAGCACTGCACCGACCGTCGCCCTGCTGGGGACCGGCACGATGGGCGCCGGCATGGCGCGCAACCTCGCCGCTGCCGGCCTCCCGCTGCGGGTCTGGAACCGGACGCCCGAGCGGGCGGCGCCGCTCGCCGACATCGCCAGCGTGGCCTCCACCGCGGCCGAGGCGGTCGCGGGAGCGGACGTCGTCGTGACGATGACGTACGACGGGCCGTCCGTCGAGGAGGCGATCGCGGCAGCGCGCGGCGGTCTGGGCGCCGGGACGGTCTGGATCCAGGCCGCCACCGTCGGCGTGGATGCCACCACCCGACTCGCCGCGCTGGCCGACGAGCTCGACCTGGTGTTCGTCGACGCTCCCGTCCTCGGCACCAAGAAGCCCGCCGAGGACGGCACCCTCGTCGTCTTGGCCTCGGGCCCGGACTCCGCGCGCGACGTGGTCGCACCGGTCTTCGACGCGATCGGCAGCCGGACGATGTGGGTGGGTCCCGCCGGTGCCGGGACGCGGCTCAAGCTCGTGGCGAACGGATGGGTGTTCACCGTGCTCGAGGGCGTCGCCGACGCGCTGGCGCTGGCACGTGACCTCGGCCTGGACCCGGCGCTCTTCCTGGAGGCCGTGCGCGACGGAGCCATGGACGCCCCGTACGTCCAGCTCAAGGGGTCCGCGATGCTCGCGGACGAGATGACGCCCTCGTTCGCCCTGTCCGGTGCGCTGAAGGACGCCGAGCTGGTGCTCGCCGCAGCGGCCGAGGCCGGGACCGACCTCGCGGCGCTCCCCGGGATCCGGGACCACCTGCGGCGGGCGGTCGACGACGGTCACGGTGACCTCGACATGGCCGCGACCTGGAGGTCGCACTGACCGGTGTGCCTCAGCGCAGGTCGGGGTGCGCCCTGCCGGCGATGAGCGGGAGGTCCAGGTAGGTCTTGATCCCGGGCTCCGCGGCCACGACGTACGGGATCGAGTTCACACAGTGGAACGCCGTGGCGGTGACGCCCGGGTTGCGCACGAGGCCCTCCTCGACCGTGTCGGGCTGCCAGCCCTTGATGGTGACGAAGCAGCTCGGGTCGCCCTGCACCTCGACCTCGAAGCGCTCGCCCTCCGGGCCGAAGGTCCAGGCGGGTTCCAGGTGCTCCTCGCCCATCAGCCAGTTGACGGCGATGTGCACGACGACCGTCTCGCCGACGTACGCCTGCCAGATGAAGCGCTGACCGGCGACCAGGCCGGGCTCGATGACGCCGATCGGCGTCTCGATCGGCTGGGTGGCGACGGCCACCTCCTGGGAGGTGCGGATCTCGGCGTCGGCGGAGAAGCCGAGGGTGTCCAGGCACATCTGGATCGCCTGGATGAAGCCGCCCGAGAGCAGGCCGAGCATGGGGCCGCCCATCGCCTCGTCAGGCTGGCCGCCGAACATCATGATGTGGCGTACGACGTCCGGCGCGTTGTAGGTGCGGATGTCGGAGAACTCCTCGCCGCGCACGTAGGTCACCGCGGACGACAGCGCGGAGAACATCAGCGGGTGCAGCTCGGTGATGCCACCGGGGTTGATGCCCGTCCCGTGCAGGGTGGTGCCGCCCTCGAGGCAGGCCGCGGCCAGCGGGGCGCCGTCCCGCTCGGTCGGGTAGAACCAGCCGACCGGCGTGACGACGTTCTTGCCGGACCGCAGGATCGCGGCGACCTCGTCGCGGTTGGGGATCAGCGGCGAGTAGAGGACGCAGTCGGCCTCCATCGCGAGGATCTCGTCCATGCTGCTGGTCGCGGCGATCCCGAGGGGCTCGATCCCGAGGATCTCGCCGACGTCGACGCCGTTCTTGCTGTCGGAGTGCACCCAGCACCCGACGAGCTCGAGGTCCGGGTGGAGCAGGATGCCTTCGATGGCGGCCTTGCCGACGCTGCCGGTGGCCCACTGGATGACGCGCACGGCGCCACTGTGGCAACTAGAACGTGTTCTTGTCTACGCCCGACGGGCGCCAGCGTGAGTTTCGTCGGCCGGCCGACGAAACTCACGCCTGGACGACAAAACTTCGTCGTCCAGGGAGGAGAATCGTCGGCCGGCCGACAAAACTCTCAGAATCGACTTGTCTACAGCGAGGTCATCACGCCGACGGACTCGGGGGAGAAGCGCGGGAAGACCTTCGCCGTCGACGCCCCGAACCGCTGGGAGACGATCTCGGCGAGCACGCTGCGGTAGTCGGTGGTCACCTGCAGGTCGGCGTCGTCACCGGTGCCCAGGCCCGGCCAGCTGCCGTAGTAGCGCCCGCCCTTCACCCCGGCGCCGGCGACGAACATGACGTTGCCGTAGCCGTGGTCGAGGCCGCCGCTCGCGTTCTCGACGACCCGGCGCCCGAACTCGCTGATCGTCACGAGCGTGACCTTCCCGGCCTGGTCGCCCAGGTCGCCGAAGAAGGCGGCGATCGCGCCGGCCAGCGCGCTCGCGTTGTTGACCATCCAGCCGCGCTCGGCCGAACCCATCCCGGAGTGCATGTCCCAGTCGCCGTGGTCGACGGTGACGACCTCGATCCCGACGTCGCCGCGGATGGCGCGGGCGACCTCGGCGAGTGCCCTGCCGAGGTCGGTGTCGGGGTAGCTCGCACTGTGGTCGGCGGCCGCCTCGGCGGGGCCGAACTGGTCGACCGCGGCGTACGTCGACCGCATCCCGCGGGCCAGCACGGACCGGTCGTGGTCCCACAGGGTGCGCAGCGAGCGCCGGCGCCGGCCCCCGTCGCCGTCCTCCTCGCCGGGGAGCCGGACGTCGTCGACCTTGCCTGCCGACATGGTCGGCGCGGGCCCGTAGAGGGAGGTCGGGGTGACGCCGCCGGCTAGGTTGAAGCCCTGGAGCGGAGAGGTGCCCGACGTGGTGCCGATCAGGCGGTTCAGCCACCCGCTGCGCGCGGCCGAGCCCGGGTCGGCGTCCTCGACGGCCTCCATGGCCGCGAAGTGGGAGCGGTTGGGCGCGGGGAGGCCGGTGGCGTGCACCGCGGCCAGGGTGCCGGCGTCCCAGAGCGGCAGCAGGGGAGCGAGCGCCGGGTGCAGGCCGAAGCTGGCGTCGCGCGCCAGCAGGCGCTCGGCCGGTACGGCGATCCCGGGCCGCGCCCGGTAGTAGGCGGGGTCGGCGTGCGGCACGACCAGCGACAGCCCGTCGGCGGCGCCGCGGAGCGACACGACCACCAGGACCGCGGGAGCCGACGTAGCGGCGGAGGCGGACGTGGTGATCGCCGCCGAGCCGACGAACGTGGTCGCACCGGCGAGCGCGACCGCGCCGGAGAAGAGCCCGCGCCGGGAGACGGCCGCGAACTCGGCGCAGCAGGCGTCCGCGGTCGGGAGGGGAGTCTGGGAGGTCACGTCAGTCATCACCGGGTCAGATGGGCGGGGGAGTCGAGCAGGACGCTGAGCAGGCGGAACATGCCCCATCGCACGAGCCCGTGGTCGGGCGTGATCCGCTCGTGCGGCTTGCAGCCGGTCGCCTCGCTGCACGCCTGCACGAGCCGCGGCGTCGCGCGCCGGTGCAGGATCCGCTGCGACATGGAGTCCACGAGGACGTCGAACCTGACCGTCTTGCGAGGCAGCCAGGCCGCCGGCTTGCGGTAGTGCGCGCCGGCCGAGGGCCACCAGCCGCCGGCGAGGCTGCGGTGCACGGACATCGAGGCGATCAGGCGGGCGGGCGACGCCCAGGACAGGTTGTCGATCGGCTGGCCGTCGGGCCGGGGCCAGGCGAACGGCGTCACGCCCATGCCGGCGACCTGCCACAGCAGCTGGTTGGCGGCGTACGCATCGCCCTTCGTGCCGGCCGGGGGCCTGCTGACCCGCACGCCCAGCGCGCGGTACGTCGCGACCAGGTCCTCGCCCGGGTCCCGCACCTTGGCGCCGACGGCGCGTTGGAACTCGCGGGTGCCGACCAGCGCGCGGAGCACCGGCCGGATGTCGGTGTCGTGCTGGCGGTAGACCCGCGCGAGCCGGCTGATCAGCGCAGGAGACGGATCGTCGCGCACGAACTTCACCGCGAGCTTGCGGGCCACGTGGCGGGCGGTCGCGGGGTGGTGGGCGAGGTAGCGGAGGTAGTCGCGGGTGACCTCGCGGCCGTCCGCGCTCTTGTTCGCGTGCCGGAAGCCCATCACCTTCACCGGTCCGCGGGCGTGGCGCTCCTTGTCGTACTCGGCCGCGAAGGTCTCCCACATGTCGACCGTCCACCCGGTGAGGATGCGGGCCGAGGCCTTCACGTCGGACTCGTCGTAGGCGCCGCGGCCGACCGTGTGCAGCTCGAGGAGCTCACGGCCGAGGTTCTCGTTGGGGAACTGCTTGGTCGAGCTGACGTTGTCGAGGCTGATCAGCATCGCGGGGTGCGTGACGACGGCCGGCAGCAGCTGGTCGAAGCGGCCCAGGGCGTGCTTGCGGATCGTGTCGCCGTACCGGACCCGCCAGGTGAACTGGGCGTCGCCGTTGGCCGGCACGTTGAAGTGGTGCTCCCAGAGCTCGGTCATCATCTCGTGGAGCTGGTGGCGCGACTCCATGCGACGCAGGAGCACCCAGCGCTGGTAGTCGGCCATCACCTGCCAGCCGCCCTCGATCTCCTTGACCTGACGGCGCCACAGGTCGCTCGGGCCGCGGTCGAGGCTCGGCCACCAGCCCCGGAGACGGTCGGCGGCGTGGTCGGGGACGGACCCCGGGGCGAGCTGGCGCTCGAACCACTCGCGGCCACCGCCGGCCCGACGTACGTCGCGGGCGAGCTCGGGGGTCACGCCGTACGAGAAGCGGCCGACCAGGTGGCGGTCGCGGCCGTTGAGAACGGACATCTGCGGGGCGTCTCCACGTCGTCGCGGTGGCACCGGACCCTCCCGAGAAAGGAGCGTGGTCCGCGGTCTAGACCAATGCTAGGGGCTCGGCCGCGCGATGTCGGTGGTTTCGGGGAATGTCGTCGGTGGGTCGACGCCGGTACGATGCGCTGGTCCAGCCCATCACCCGTGAGGACCTGACGCACCGCCCATGGACGGCTCTCAAAGTCCCCAGCTCTCCCTTCGACCTGACAGGTCTCGATCCGGCGGGGGAGAGCACACATGACCGCGTGGCTGCTGCTCCTCGCAGCGCTCCTGCTGATCCTCGCCTGTGGCGTCTTCGTCGCGGCCGAGTTCTCCTTCGTCACGGTCGACCGCCTCAAGGTCGACCAGGCGGCCGCCGCCGGTGACTCCGGCGCGCGCGGAGTCCAGCAGGCGCTGCGCACGCTCTCGACGCAGCTCTCAGGTGCGCAGGTCGGCATCACGATCACCAACCTGGCGATCGGCTACCTGGCCGAGCCGGCGATCTCGGACCTGATCGACGGGCCGCTGGAGAGCGCCGGTGTGCCGGCCGGCGCCATCACGCCCGTCGCCGTCGGCATCGGCCTGGCGCTCGGCACGATCCTGACGATGATCTTCGGCGAGCTGGTGCCCAAGAACCTGGCGCTCGCGAAGCCGATGGAGGTCGCGCGGGCGACCCAGCGCTTCCAGCGCACCTTCACCGCCGTCATGCGAGGCCCGATCCGGGTGCTCAACGGCTCGGCGAACGCGTTCGTCCGGCGCATCGGCATCGAGCCGCAGGAGGAGCTCCGCTCGGCGCGCAGCTCGACCGAGCTCGCCTCGCTCGTGCAGCGCTCCGCGACCCTCGGCACCCTGGACGTCGAGACCGCGGAGCTGATGGAGCGCTCGGTCGAGTTCGGTGCACGCACCGCCGGCGAGATCATGACGCCACGCGTGCGCTCCTCGAGCCTCGGCCTCAACGACCGCGCGACCGCCCTCATCGAGCTGACCCGCCAGACCGGGCACTCGCGCTTCCCCGTGGTCGACGCCGACGAGAACATCGTCGGCACCGTGCACGTCAAGCACGCCGTCGCCCTGCCCGTGGGGGAGCGCGCGACGACCAAGGTCCGGCACCTGATGGCCAAGCCGATCATCGTGCCCGACTCGCTGCGCCTCGACCCGCTGCTGGCGCTGCTGCGCAAGGATGGCTTCCAGCTCGCCGTCGTCATGGACGAGTACGGCGGGTTCGCCGGCATCGTGACCCTCGAGGACGTCGTCGAGGAGATCGTCGGCGACATCTCCGACGAGCACGACCGGCTCAGCGCCAACGCGCACCGGCTGCGTGACGGCGGCTGGTCGGTCTCGGGCCTGCTGCGGCCCGACGAGGTCGAGGACCTCACCGGCATCGAGCTGCCCGACCACGAGGACTACGACACGATCGGCGGCCTGGTGATGCGCTTCCTCGGACGGGTGCCGCAGGTCGGCGACCTCGCCGAGGTCGCCGTGCCCGACCGCTCCGACCCGGACGAGCCGCGCGACCAGCTCGCCGTCCTCACGGTCGAGCGGATGGACGGGCTGCGGATCGACCGGCTCTCGCTGCGCGTGCTGGACACGCCAGTCGACGAGGGTGCGGAGGTGGAGCGATGAACAGCGCCACCGCGGTCGTCCTGGCGATCTTCCTGCTGCTCGGCAACGCCTTCTTCGTCGCGGCCGAGTTCGCGCTGGTGTCGGCTCGGCGTACCCAGCTCGAGCCCCGCGCCGAGGCCGGCTCCCGGATGGCGAGGACGACGATCAAGGCGATGGAGAACATCTCCCTCGTGATCGGCGTCAACCAGCTCGGCATCACCGTGTGCTCGCTGGTGCTGGGTGCCGTCGGTGAGCCCGCCGTCGCCCACCTCGTAGAGCCGCTGCTGCACGCTGTCCACGTGCCGGAGGACCTCCTGCACCCGATCTCGTTCGTGATCGCGCTGACGGTGGTCGTCTACCTCCATGTCGTGCTCGGCGAGATGATCCCCAAGAACATCGCGCTGGCCGGCCCCGACCGGGCCGCCCTGGTGCTCGGTCCGCCCATCTGGGGCATCGTCACCGTGCTGCGCCCGATCGTCGTCGTCATCAACGCCGTCGCCTCGGTCGTGCTCCGCGCGCTCGGGGCCCGGCTGACCGACGAGGTGAGCTCGACCTTCACCCGCGAGGAGGTCGCCGCCCTGGTCGAGGAGTCGCACGGCGAGGGCCTGCTCGAGTCCGACGAGTACGACCGGCTGGCCGGGGCGCTGGGCTTCACCGAGAAGACCGTCGCCGCGGTGCTGATGCCTCCCGAGTCGCTGACCACGGTCCGCCGGGGCACGTCGGTGGCCGACGTCGAGGCCGTCTGCGCCGCGACCGGCTACAGCCGCTTCCCGGTGGCCGCCGACGACGGGGAGCTCGTGGGCTACCTGCACATCAAGGACGTGCTCGAGCCCGACCCGGCCCGGCGTACGCGGGCCGTCGAGGACAAGTGGATCCGGCCCTTCGCCCCGGTCACTGCCGGGGCGCCGCTCCACGACGCGCTGGAGACGCTGCAGCGCCGCGGTGCCCACATGGCGCGCGTCGTCGACGCGAGCGGCGCCACCCTCGGCCTGGCCACCCTGGAGGACGTCATCGAGGAGCTGGTCGGCGAGATCCGCGACGCGGCGCACCTGGACGAGCCGGTCTGACCGCGCCACCGCCCCGCGGGCGAGTGGCGAATCGGGACGGCCGCCGCGCGGCGGCTAAGGTGTGCTCGGCAATCACCCTGGGGAGAAGCGCAGGCACACGTGGGAGACGACTCGACGCGCAACCGCGTGTGGACGCTGCCCAACCTGCTCAGCATGCTGCGGCTGGCGGGCGTTCCGCTGTTCCTGTGGCTGGTGCTCGGCCCCGAGGCCGACCTGCTGGCCCTCGGCGTCCTGATGCTCTCAGGGATCACCGACTTCCTCGACGGCTACCTGGCCCGCAAGCTCGGTCAGACGTCGGTGCTCGGCCAGGTCCTCGACCCGGTCGCCGACCGCCTCTACATCCTCGCGGTGGTCATCGGCCTCGCGCTGCGCGACATCATCCCGTGGTGGGCGGCGCTGTCGCTGCCGCTGCGCGACCTGCTCCTCTGGGGCCTGGTGCCGCTGCTGCGCACCCGTGGCTACAGCGCCCTCCCGGTGCACTTCCTCGGCAAGGCGGCGACGTTCAACCTGCTCTACGCCTTCCCGCTGCTGCTGCTCGGCGACGGGGAGGGCACGGTCGCGACGCTCGCCGAGGTCTTCGGCTGGGCGTTCGCGCTGTGGGGGATCGGCCTCTACTGGTGGGCCGGCATCCTCTACGCCTGGCAGGTCCGCACGCTGCTGCGCACCACCGAGCGACGGCAGGCGGGCCACGATGCCTGAGACGTCGACGACCGACCGGACCCGCACCCCGCTCCTGACGCTGATCACGCAGGAGTCGATGGACCAGGACTACCAGCACGTCGCCGAGCAGCGCGCGGCTGCGCGCGCCACCGGCGAGCCGGTGGAGTCCGATCGGTCCGGGCGCCGGGGGCGGTGGGTCGCGACGGCCGTCGTGGGCGTGTTCGGGCTGCTCGTGACGGTGGCCGCCGTGCAGACGTCGGAGCGCTCGGGGGTGACCAGTGCCAGCCGCGACTCGCTGCTGCGCCAGATCGACCAGCGCCGCGACCAGGCGGCGGAGCTCCAGAAGCGGATCCTCCTGCTGCGTGAGCTCAACATCGGCCTCCAGGACTCGCTCGCGAACGTCAACGACGAGGAGCGCACGACCACCAGCCGCTCGGACCGGCTCGCCGGCCAGGCCGGCTTCGGCCCGGTCAGCGGCCCCGGTCTCGTGATCACCGTCGACGACGCACCCGACGGCGAGGCCGTCCGCGACGAGGACCTCGCGCTGCTCGTCAACGGGCTGTGGGAGGCCGGCGCGGAGGCGATCTCGATCAACGGGCGACGACTCACGACCCGCTCCGGGCTGCGGAACTCGGGCGCCGCCATCAACCTCAACGGCCCGCCGCCGCTGTCCCCGCCGTACGTCGTCTCGGCGATCGGCGACACCCGGACCCTCCAGGCGGACCTGATCGACACGTCGACCGGGCTGGCCTTCAGCAACACCGCCGACGTGCTGGGCTTCCCGGTGACGATGAAGATCGACGACGACCTCACCCTGCCCGCGGCGACGCTGCGGCAGCCGCGGCACGCGGTGAAGGGGACCGCCGAGGACAACCGTCGACCCGACGTGAAGGAGAACGCGCCGTGATCGCAGCACTCGGGTTGCTGGTCGGCATCGTGCTGGGGGTCATCTTCCAGCCGGACGTGCCGCTCTGGCTGGAGCCGTACCTCCCGATCGCCGTCGTGGCCGCCCTCGACGCCGTCTTCGGCGCCCTGCGCGCCTACCTGGACGGGATCTTCGACGACAAGGTCTTCGTCGTCTCGTTCATCAGCAACGTGGTGATCGCCGCCGGGATCGTCTTCATGGGCGACAAGCTCGGCGTCGGCGGCCAGCTCTCGACCGGTGTCATCGTCGTCCTCGGCATCCGCATCTTCTCCAACGTCGCCGCGATCCGACGGCACCTCTTCCATGCCTGACGTCGACGAGCCCCAGGAGCCCCAGGAGCCCACGCCCACGGGGCGCGACCGGCTGCGCCGGGCGATGCTGCGTCCCTCGCGGGGGCAGCTGGTGGTCGCGGTGCTGCTCGCCCTGGTGGGGTACGCCGCGGTCACGCAGGTGCGGTTCACCAACGTGGACGACACCTACGCCGGCTACCGCGAGCAGGACCTGATCGACGTCCTCAACGCCCTGGCCAACCAGACCCAGCGCGCGGAGTCCGAGATCGTGCGCCTCGAGCGCACCCGCGACGACCTGCGCTCCAGCACGGGCGCCCGTGAGGCGGCCCTCGCCCAGGCGCAGCAGCAGGCCGACAACCTCGCGATCATGGCCGGCCTGGTGCCGGTGACGGGTCCGGGCATCCGGGTGACGATCACGGAGACCGACGGTCCCGTGGACGTCGACACGGTGGTCGACATGGTGCAGGAGCTGCGCTCCGCCGGTGCCGAGGCGATGCAGGTCAACGGCGAGGTGCGGGTGGTCGCGCAGACCGCCTTCGAGGACGCCGAGGGCGGGATCAAGGTCGGGGGAGAGCTGGTCACCTCGCCGTACGTCTTCGACGTGATCGGCGCGCCGGACGCCCTGCACGGTGCCATCGACTTCCCGCAGGGTCCGCGCTCCGACCTCGAGGACGAGGGTGCGACCGTCGACGTGGACGAGCTCGGGTCGCTCGACATCGAGTCCGTGGTGACCCCGCGGAAGCCTGACTACGCCCAGCCCGACGCGTCGCAGTAACCTCTCGCTGGCGCACCCGCACCCGAACCGAGGAGACCCCGTGTACCCCGACGACCTGAAGTACACCAGTGAGCACGAGTGGGTCCGCGAGCCCGGCGAGCACGCCGGTTCGGTCCGGATCGGCATCACCGAGTACGCCCAGGACGCGCTCGGCGACATCGTCTACGTGTCGCTGCCGGAGGTCGGGGCGAGCCTCGAGTCCGGCTCGACCTGCGGCGAGCTCGAGTCCACGAAGTCGGTCAGCGACATCTACGCGCCGGTCTCCGGCGAGGTGGTCGCGCGCAACGAGGCGCTCGACGCGACGCCCGAGCTGGTCAACACCGACCCGTACGGCGAGGGCTGGCTCTTCGAGGTCGTGCCGAGCGGTGGCGCGGCCCCCGAGGGCCTGATGGACGCTGCGACGTACGAGGCCTCGCTCGACGGCTGAGCCGGACCGCCCCGGCCCGCCCCCAGAGTGCCGCGAGTCCCCTTGATCGGGCTGCGCGGGCTGATAGGTTCGGGGCAACCGTCAACCTCAACCGGCCCTTGAGGGTTGGCCCATCGACGAAGGACTGACCGATGCCGTTCTGCACAGTCTGTGGCACGCAGAACCCCGACGACGCGCGCTTCTGCGCGCAGTGCGGCAACCGGCTCCCGACGGCGCCGCCGGAGGGCGACGGCGACCCCTCGGGGGAGTCCACGGCGACCATCAACATCACCGCCGCCGACAAGGCCGAGACGTCCGACCGCCAGCTCAACGCGGTCGACGCAGCCGCGGTCGACGCCCTGCCGACCGGGCACGCCCTGCTCGTCGTGCAGCGCGGGCCGGGCTCCGGCAGCCGGTTCCTGCTCGACCAGGACGTCATCAGCGCCGGCCGGCACCCGGAGAGCGAGATCTTCCTCGACGACGTGACGGTCTCGCGCCGGCACGCGGAGTTCCACCGCCAGGGCGACACGTTCACGGTGAGCGACGTGGGCAGCCTCAACGGCACCTACGTCAACCGGGACCGGATCGACCGGGTCCGGCTCAACGACGGGGACGAGGTGCAGATCGGCAAGTTCCGGCTGGTCTTCTTCTCGGGGCACACGGACGGGTGAGCACCGTCGCTGGCGCTGCGGCGGGCTCGGCGCCGCGGGCCCGGATGAACATCGGAGAGGTCCTCGACCGGCTCCGCCCGGACTTCCCGGGCATCACCATCCCCAAGATCCGGTTCCTCGAGGACAAGGGGCTGATCAAGCCGGAGCGCACCGCGTCCGGCTACCGGAAGTTCTCGGTCGAGGACGTCGAGCGGCTGCGCTACGTGCTGCGCATGCAGCGCGACCACTACCTGCCGCTGCGCGTGATCGGGGAGCACCTCGACGCGATCGACCGGGGCCTCGAGCCGCCGCCGATCGAGCCGGTGGTGCCGACCGTCCCGCAGGTCGCGCTGGCCGCGGACGGCATGCCCAGCCCGGAGTCCTTCCTGCGCCGCGACAACGTCCGGCTCTCGCGGCGCGAGCTGCTGAAGATCGCCGAGGTCTCCGAGGAGCTGCTGGGCGAGCTCGAGCAGTACGGCCTGGTGACGCCCTCGCGCACCGGCCACTACGACACCGACGCCCTGGTCATCGCGCAGACCGCGCGCGAGCTGGCCGACTTCGGCTTCGAGCCACGGCACCTGCGGGCGTTCAAGACCTCCGCCGACCGCGAGGTCGGCCTCGTCGAGCAGGTCGTGGCGCCCCACAAGCGCGGTCGTGACACCGCGGCCAAGGCGCGCGCCGAGGAGACCGTCAGCGAGATCGCCGCGCTCTCCGTGCGGCTGCACGCCACCCTCGTCAAGGCCGGTCTGCGCACCTCCTGAGCGGCACCCCGACCTGCTCACCGCCCCGGAGTAGGGTGAACGCGTGCGCGAAGTCGATGTCTTGGGAGTCAGGGTCGAGATGCCCTCCAACCAGCCGATCGTGCTGCTGCGGGAGGTGTCGGGGGACCGCTACCTGCCGATCTGGATCGGCGCCGTCGAGGCGACCGCGATCGCCTTCGCCCAGCAGGGCGTCGTACCGCCGCGACCGCTGACGCACGACCTGATGAAGGACGTGCTCGAGGCGACCGGCAACGAGCTGACCGAGGTCCAGATCACCGAGGTCAAGGACGGCGTCTTCTTCGCCAACCTGGTCTTCGGCTCCGGCGCCGAGGTGAGCGCCCGTCCGTCGGACTCGATCGCACTCGCGCTGCGCACCGGCACCCGCATCGTGTGCGCGGACGACGTCCTCGACGAGGCCGGCCTCGCCGTACCCGCCGAGCAGGAGGACGAGGTCGAGAAGTTCCGCGAGTTCCTCGACCAGGTGACGCCCGAGGACTTCGAGTCCCCCCAGGGCTGAGCGCACTGACTAACCCTCAGGTTGAGGTTGAGAGTTCCGACACGCCGACAGCGTCTTTGACGGGTGCTCCGTCGCGGCCTACCTTGAACTGTCTCTGTTGTAACTCCACCGCTGTGACGCCCGCTCCTTCAGGCCGACCGGCACCTTCCCCGGAGAGTTACGATCGACGGAGTAGCCCTCGGAGGACCGCGTGAAAGAGAACGAGCAGCAGCACGACGCTGACACGGCGCTTGCTGCCCAGGAGGCCGAGGAGCAGGGTCTGCTCTTCACCGACGACGTCTCTCCGTTGCCCAGCGACACCGGCTACCGCGGCCCGACCGCGTGCAACGCCGCCGGCATCACCTACCGCCAGCTCGACTACTGGGCCCGCACCGGCCTGATCGAGCCCACCGTGCGCGGTGCGAAGGGCTCCGGCTCGCAGCGGCTCTACTCCTTCCAGGACATCCTGCTGCTCAAGGTCGTCAAGCGCCTGCTCGACGCCGGCATCTCGCTCCAGCAGATCCGTACGGCGGTCCAGCACCTGCGCGAGCGGGGCACCGACGACCTGACCCGGGTCACCCTGATGAGCGACGGCGTCTCGGTCTACGAGTGCACCAACAACGAGGAGATCATCGACCTCCTCCAGGGCGGCCAGGGCGTGTTCGGCATCGCCATCGGCGGCGTCTGGAACGAGATCGAGGGCACCCTCGCCGAGCTGCCGTCCGAGCGCACCGCCGAGGCCGAGCCGGAGCCGCAGGCCGGCGACGAGCTCGCCGCCCGCCGGGCCCGCAAGATCAGCTGACGCACCACCACGTACGCCGAACATCGGCCCGTCGCCCTCGTGGCGGCGGGCCGATGTCGTGTTTGCGGGCGGGTGCCCGGTAGATTGGGCAGCGCTGACACTCCTGCACGGGAGAGTCCCCGGATCTCGTGGTCACCTGCGAGCGACGGGGCGCCGAAGGGGCAATTCCTCCCCGGAACCTCTCAGGCCACCGGACCGTGCGGGTCAGGCACTCTGAAGCACCAACGGCGGTGCGACAGAGGGGGAGGCACCCGAACGATCTTCGAGGAGCCCACCAGATGTCAGACCACCTCTCGCTCACCGAGCTCGACGGCGCGCTGCCGTTCGTCGAACGCCACATCGGCCTCCGCGACGGCGACGTCGCGTCGATGCTCGACCGGCTGGGGTTCGACTCGCTCGACGCGCTCATGGACGCCGCCGTGCCCGGTGCGATCCGGGTCGCCGAGTCGCTCGACCTGCCGTCGCCGCTGAGCGAGGAGGCCGCGGCCCGCGAGCTGCGGGCGATCGCCCACGCCAACCGGCCCGGTGAGGCGATGATCGGGCTCGGCTACCACGCGACGATCACCCCGCCGGTGATCCGGCGCAACGTGCTCGAGGACCCGAGCTGGTACACCGCCTACACGCCGTACCAGCCCGAGATCTCCCAGGGCCGGCTCGAGGCCCTGCTCAACTTCCAGACCGTGATCGGCGACCTCACCGGCCTGCCGACCGCCAACGCGTCGCTGCTCGACGAGGGCACGGCCGCCGCCGAGGCGATGACGCTCGTACGCCGGGGGAACAAGCTGGCGTCCGGACCGTTCGTGGTCGATGTCGACGCGCTCCCGCAGACGATCGACGTGGTGCGCACCCGCGCCGAGGCGATGAGCATCGAGGTCGTCGTCGCCGACCTCACCGACGGGTTGCCCGCCGAGGTGCTCGAGTCCGGGCTGTGCGGCGTCCTGGTGCAGTACCCCGGCGCGTCCGGCCGGGTGCTCGACCCGCGCACGGTGATCGAGCAGGCCCACGAGCGCGACGCCCTCGCGGTGGTCGCGGCCGACCTGCTCGCGCTGACCGTGCTCGAGGCTCCGGGCGCCCTGGGCGCCGACGTCGTCGTCGGCTCCAGCCAGCGCTTCGGCGTCCCGCTCTTCTACGGCGGCCCGCACGCCGGCTACATGTCCGTCGCCGCCGGGCTCGAGCGGCACCTCCCGGGCCGGCTCGTGGGCGTCTCCGTCGACGCGGAGGGGCGGCCGGCGTACCGGCTCGCGCTCCAGACCCGCGAGCAGCACATCCGCCGCGACAAGGCGACCTCCAACATCTGCACCGCGCAGGTGCTGCTGGCGGTGGTGGCGTCGATGTACGCCGTCTACCACGGCCCCGACGGGCTGCGCTCGATCGCGACCCGCACGCACCGCTACGCCGCAGTGCTCGCGGCCGCGCTCGCCGAGGGCGGGGTGACCGTCCGGCACGAGGGCTTCTTCGACACCGTGACCGTGGCGGTCCCCGGACAGGCGGCCGACGTCGTCGCGTCGGCCCGCACCTACGGGCTCCAGCTCCGGTTGGTCGACGCCGACCACGTCGGCATCACGACCTCCGAGCTCACCACCCGCTCGACGATCAGCAGCGTGCTCAAGGCGTTCGGCATCTCGGGCGTCGACCTCGACGCGGTCGACACCGCCACGGCCGACGCGCTGCCCGAGGCGCTCCGCCGCACCACGCCGTACCTGACGCACGAGGTGTTCAGCAGCCACCACAGCGAGACCGCGATGCTGCGCTACCTGCGCAAGCTCTCGGCGCGCGACTACGCGCTCGACCGGGGCATGATCCCGCTCGGCTCCTGCACGATGAAGCTCAACGCCACCACGGAGATGGAGCCGGTGTCGCTGCCGGGCTTCGCCGACCTGCACCCCTTCGCGCCGGCCGAGGACGCCGCCGGCTACCGCCAGCTCGTCAACGACCTCGAGGGCTGGCTGGCCGAGGTGACCGGCTACGACCGGGTCTCGATCCAGCCGAACGCCGGGTCGCAGGGCGAGCTCGCGGGCCTGCTCGCGATCCGTGGTTACCACCGCGCCAACGGCGACGCGCACCGCGACGTGTGCCTGATCCCGAGCTCGGCGCACGGCACCAACGCCGCGTCCGCCGTGATGGCCGGCATGAAGGTCGTCGTGGTGAAGTCCGGCGACGGCGGCGAGGTCGACCTCGCCGACCTGCGTGCGCAGTGCGAGAAGCACGCCGACGACCTGGCCGCGATCATGGTGACCTATCCGTCGACGCACGGCGCCTACGAGGACACCATCACCGAGCTCTGCCAGGTCGTGCACGACCACGGCGGCCAGGTGTACGTCGACGGCGCCAACCTCAACGCCCTGCTGGGCTACGCGAAGCCGGGTGAGTTCGGCGGCGACGTCTCGCACCTCAACCTGCACAAGACGTTCTGCATCCCGCACGGCGGTGGCGGCCCCGGCGTCGGTCCGGTCGCGGTGCGCGCACACCTCGCGCCGTACCTGCCCTCGCACGCGATGCACCCCGAGCAGGACAAGCGCGACGGCATCGGACCGATCAGCGCGGCGCCGTACGGCTCCGCGGGCATCCTGCCGATCTCGTGGGCCTACATCCGGCTGATGGGCGCCGCCGGCCTGACCCGCGCGACCGCGGTCGCGGTGCTGTCGGCCAACTACATCGCGACCCGCCTCGGCGAGGCCTACCCGGTGCTCTACCGCGGCCACGGCGGGCTGGTCGCCCACGAGTGCATCCTCGACCTGCGCGGGCTGACGAAGGACACCGGCGTGACGGTGGACGACGTCGCGAAGCGGCTGGTCGACTACGGGTTCCACGCTCCGACGATGTCGTTCCCGGTGGCCGGCACGCTGATGGTGGAGCCGACCGAGTCCGAGGACCTCGGCGAGATCGACCGGTTCATCGACGCGATGATCGCCATCCGCGCCGAGATCGACCAGGTCGCGGCGGGGGAGTGGACGGCCGAGGAGTCGCCGTTGCGCGGCGCCCCGCACACCTCGCGGGCGCTGGTCGGCAAGTGGAAGCGCGCCTACTCCCGCGAGCTCGCGGTCTTCCCGACCGGGATCGACCCTGACAAGTACTGGCCGCCGGTGGCCCGCATCGACCAGGCGTACGGCGACCGCAACCTGGTCTGCGCCTGCCCGCCGCTGGAAGCCTTCGCCGAGTGAGCGCGACCCCGGTCGCCGACCTGACCGCCCGCCGCCTGCGCGCCCGGCTCGCCCATGCCCAGTCGTCGGGCCGGCTGCCGTCGGTGGTGGCCGGGCTGGTCCGCGACGGGGAGCCGGTCTGGTTCGACTCGTACGGCGACCCGGCGGTGCCGGGCCACGACACCTCCGACGTGCAGTACCGGATCGGGTCGATCACCAAGACCATGACCGCGGTGCTGGTGCTCCAGCTGGTCCGCGACGGCCGGATCGCGCTCGACGACCCGGCCTCGGTCGTGCTCGGGGACGTCGGGTACGCAGACCGGTCGGTCCGCACCCTGCTCGCGCACAGCTCCGGCATGCAGTCGGAGCCGGCCGGGTCGTGGTGGGAGCGGTCGGAGGGTGTCTCCTGGGACGAGCTGGTCGCCGCCCACGACGGGTCCGGTGCGGTCTTCCCGGCGCACCAGGAGTTCCACTACTCCAACCTGGGCTACGCGCTCCTCGGCGAGCTGGCGGCCCGGCTGCTCGGCACCACCTGGTGGGAGGCCGTCACCACCCGGGTCCTGACCCCGCTGGGCATGACGCGCACGTCGTACCTCCCCGAGGGGGCGGCCGCGCAGGGCTGGTCGGTCCATCCCTACGAGTCGACGCTGGTCGCCGAGCCGGCGACCGACACCGGGGCGCTCGCGCCCGCGGGTCAGGTCTGGGCGACGATCACCGACCTGGCGCGCTATGCGACCTTCCTGCTCGACGGTCACCCGGACGTGCTGTCCGCCGCCGAGCTGCGGCAGGCGTTCGGCCCGCAGTCCGGCAACCCGAAGGACGGCGTGCGCTACGCGCACGGTCTCGGCTTCCAGCTCTTCCCCGGCGGCTCCGGCACGCTCGCCGGCCACACCGGCTCGATGCCGGGCTTCCTGGCCACCTGCCTGGTCGATCGCGGGCGTCGCGTCGGCGGCGTCGTGCTCGCCAACGCCACCGTCGGCTACTCGCCGGCGGCCCTCGTCACCGAGCTCCTCGACGAGCTGGAGCGCTGCGAGCCGACGGTCGACGCGCCGTGGCGGCCGTCAGCTCCGTTGCCGCCCGAGCTCGCGGGGGTGCCCGGCGTGTGGCACTGGGGCAACACCCCGATCGTCTTCACGATGGAGGCCACCGAGCTGGTCGGCCGTCGGGGCGGCGTCGAGCTCTACCGGTTCGCGGTCGTCGACGGCCGGGTCGTGGGGCGGTCGGGCTACCACGCCGGCGAGGAGGTGCACGTCGTACGCCGTGCGGACGGCAGCGTCGGGCACCTCGAGATCGCGACGTTCGTCTACACGCGGACGCCGTACGACCCCGAGGCACCCATCCCGGGTGGTCACCCGGGCTGAGGCCCTCAGCCCAGCCGCTGCAGCAGGGCGCGGACGGACGCGGGCAGCCGCTGCTCGCCCTTGGCGGGCTTGGCGGGCTTGGCGTCGCGCGGGTCGATCTTGACGTTGCGGACGACTCCGCGGTCGGCGAGACCGGAGTTGTACGCGCCGCCGATCATCGCCATCCACCGCACGGTCGCGGTGTGCACCCGCATGGTGCGCGTGGCGTGCGCCGGCACGCTGCCGCCACCGCCGCCGTGACGCCCGAACCACATCCAGCGGACCTGCTTGTCGTTGTGGTTGGTCACGCGGAGGCGGCCCGGCTTGCCCGGCACCTTGTGCACGGTCACCGGCTCGGTCGTCCGCATCGTCACGGTCAGGGTCGCGGGGGTGAGGTAGGTCGTGTTGCAGACGTAGTAGTCGACGACCACCGGCTGAGCCAGCCGGCCGCGCATGGCGAGGACCATCATCGAGTCCTCCGGGCCGAGGAAGCCGGCGGCGTCGCCTGCGACCACCGGCGGGAGGTCGCTCGGGTTGGAGATCGAGTCGAGGTCGACGGCGGGCAGCCGGCACAGCGCGAGCTGGGAGCCGTCCGGGTCCCCGGGGTCCACGTCGTTGGCGAGCACGTCGATGACTGCCATGCCGAAGGGGTAGACCTCGATCGAGTCGTTGGTCACCACGGGTGCGTCCGTGGCGAGGTCGAGCGCCTGGGCGCCGGGGGCGGCCAGGGTGAGTGCCACGGACGCGGTGGCCAGGGCGGTCGTGATGCGGGCGAGGGCGCGCACGGGTTCCTCCGTCTTTCGGGGTCGGTCGGTCAGGTCGTGACGGGGAGGTCAGCGCGTGCGCGCGGCGTACCAGCTGCCGGTACGGAAGTCCTCCGTGTGCTTCGGCGGCGGCGGGAGCTCGGTGCCGGGGCGCAGGTGGATGCCGCGGACGACGCCCATGTCGGCGATGCCGGGCGAGCCGAGGAGCGAGGCCTTGCCGCCGCCGCTGCCGATCACGGCGATCCACACGATCTTGTGGCGGCGGACCGGCACGGTGCGGGTGGCACCGGCCGGGACGGCGACCCGGGCGTCCGGACGGGCCGCACGCGGGTCGCCGTACCAGAACCGGATGGTCGCGGAGTTCTTGTTGGTGACGCTGAGGCGTCCGGGCTTGCCGGCGACCTTGTGCACCACGACGGGAGCGACCGGGAGGACCTCGACCGTCAGGTGCGCGGGCACCAGGTGGGTGTGGTCGCAGACGTAGTAGTCGATGACGTGGGTCCCGTGCGCACGCGGGCTCGAGATGATCGCCACGTCGCCGGGCTCGCCGGCGCCGGACGAGCCGTTGTCGACCGCGAGCACCGTCGGGATCCTCGGGCCGTCGAAGTCGAGGCTGGGGAACCGGCACAGCGCCAGGTCGTCGCCGGACGGCGACGAGTCGTTGGTGAGCACGTTGAGCTCCGCGCTCTGGCCCGGGTAGATCGAGACCGTGTCGTCGACGACGACCGGGAGCGGCGGCTCGTCGGCGTACGACGGAGCGACGCCGAGCAGGGTGAGGCCGAGGAGGGTGGCGGCGAGGCCGCCGGTGAACCGGACGAGGGCGCTGGTGCGCATGGGACTCCGTTCCCGAGATGCGAGTGGTCGCGGAGAGGCTATGGCAGCAACGCCCTCGCCCGAGGGGTTTTCGATCAGTCGACGATCGAGGTCTTCGTCACCGTGAGGCGGTAGACGAACGCGTCGCCGCAGTCGAGCTCGGCGGACCGGGTCCCGTAGGTGAGGACCAGGTCGTCGCGCAGGCGGGTGTGGGTGCCCTTCGAGACGATCCGCAGGCCGGCGTCCTCGACGACCTCGCGCACCTTCTTGACCTTCGTGGTGGCGACGGCCGTGCCGGTGACCCGGACCTTGGTGCCGTCGAGGGAGGCCGCCGCGCGGACCGAACCGCGGGTGACGAACGGCTTCTTGACCTGGCGGGAGACACCGACCTCGTCGGCGCCACCGCCCTCGCCGAGCTGGACCTCGAGGTAGTTGCCGTAGGTGCGGTTCTCGTAGAGGTTGACCCGGACCGGCCGGGAGCCGAGGTCGCCGGTGCAGGCCATCAGGATGCCGCGCTCGTGGGTGACGCCCGGGGTCATCGGGTCGGGGGTCGGGTCGAGGGTCTGGGCGCTGCCCGGTGCCGTGCCCAGCCCGATGAGGGCAGAGGTCGCGGCGACGGCCAGGGCGCCCGTGAGGAGCTGGGTACGCATGTCGTTTCGCTTTCCGTGGTGGGTGGTGGATCGAACACCCGGGATACGCCCGGGCACCCGGCCCGGTTGCATCGGAGAGCGAAGAATCTCCAGCGGTGGCTGGGCTACTGGGCCTGGGAGACGCTCGACATGTTGAAGTCGGGGACCCGCAGGGCCGGCGTCGCGGTGCGCGAGAAGTAGTCGTCGCCCCACTCCCGGCTGAAGCTCGGGACGGTCGCCGACGCGTGCGTGAACCGGCGCAGCAGGTCGACCGGGCTGTCGTTGAACCGGAAGTTGTTCACGACGCCGGTGATCTCGCCGCCCTCGACCAGGTAGACGCCGTCCCGGGTGAGCCCGGTGAGCAGGAGCGACTGCGGGTCCACCTCGCGGATGTACCAGAGGCAGGTCAGCAGCAGCCCGCGCTCGGTGCCGGCGACGAGGTCCGCCTCGGTGCCGGTGCCGCTGTCGATCGAGAGCACCAGGTTGTCGATGCCCGGGGTGACGGGCAGGTCGGTCATCGCCGCGGAGTGCCGGGTCTGGAGCAACGCGGTGAGCTCGCCGTCCCGGATCCAGTCCGTGCGGGACAGCGGGAGGCCGTTGTCGAAGACGGACGACTCGTTGCCGGAGCGCGAGGCAGCGACGAACGGCTCGCACTGCAGAGCGTCGTACGCCGGGTCGGAGAAGAGGTTCACCCCGGCCGAGGCGATCCGCTCGCCCACGCGGGTGCCACCGCCGCGACGGCTGTAGACCGACTGGCCCTCGTGGGCGACCCGGGCGCCGGCGTACCAGTAGGCGTCGATCATCAGGTCGGCGACCGCGCTCGGCGGCAGGATGGTGTCGTAGCGCCCGGCGGGCAGGTCGACGCGACGCTTCGCCCAGCCCAGCCGGCGCGCCAGCTCGGCGTCGAAGGCGAGCGGGTCGACGTCGGTGAAGTCGCGGGTCGCGCCGCCGACCCACGCGCTGGTCGAGAGGTCGGTCGGCTTGCCGGTGCAGCCGTAGTGGCCGGTGGGCTGCACGTGCCGCAGCCGGAGGCCGGTCGTGGAGCCGAGGTACGTCGTCGTCATCTCGTGGTTGACGAAGCCGTAGAGCACCCGGTCCTCGCCCGCCGCGCGGCCGAACGCCTCGCCCAGGGCGGGCGCCAGCGCGTCGTACACGTGGATGTCGGTCGGGACGGGCGCGTCGTCCCAGTCCGGCGACGTCGCGTCGCGGACCAGGTCGGCGGCGTCCTCGGCGGGGGAGGCGGCGCGGGCCGCGGCGTCGGCCGCCTCGACGAGGGCGGTGACCCCGGCCTGGTCGGTCGCGGTGCCGGTGACCGAGCCGGTGGCGACCCCGTCGGCGCCGCGGACGAAGGCGATCACCGTGACGTCGAGGCCGTGCATGACGCCGTTGGTCGTGAGGGTGTTGTTGGCCCAGCGGAGGTTGGCACTCGTCCGGTCGTGGACGATCACGGCGCAGTCGTCGGCGATCGAGGTCGCGAGCGCGTGCTCGACGAACGACTGGGGGGTCACCGGGGTGGTCATCAGTTGCCTCCCTCGGCGACGGTGTTGAGGATCCGGACGCCGCGGAAGAGCGACGTCGGGCAGCCGTGGCTGACTGACGCCACCTGCCCGGGTTGGGCCTTGCCGCAGTTGAAAGCGCCGCCGAGGACCCAGGTCTCCGGGCCGCCGACCGCCTCCATCGAGCCCCAGAAGTCGGTCGTGGTCGCCTGGTACGCCGCGTCCCGGACCTGCCCGGCCAGCTCGCCGTCGCGGATCGTGTAGAAGCGCTGCCCGGTGAACTGGAAGTTGAAGCGCTGCATGTCGATGCTCCACGACTTGTCGCCCACGACGTACAGCCCATGCTCGACGCGGCCGATCAGCTCCTCGGTGCTGGGCCCGTCGACGGCGGCCTGGAGCGACACGTTGGCCATCCGCTGGATGGGGATGTGGCCGGGGGAGTCGGCGTACGCGCAGCCGTTGGAGCGGCCCTCCGGAAATTCAGGGCCGGCGAGCTCGGGGTGCATCACGCCCATCGAGCGGTCCAGCTGGTAGCCGCGCAGCACGCCGTCCCTGACGATGTCCCAGCTCTGGGTCGCGACGCCCTCGTCGTCGTACCCGATCGTGGCGAGGCCGTGCTCGATGGTGCGGTCGCCGGTGACGTGCATGACCGGGGTGCCGTACTGGAGCGTGCCGAGCTTGTCGGGGGTCGCGAACGAGGTGCCGGCGTAGTTGGCCTCGTAGCCGAGCGCGCGGTCGAGCTCGGTGGCGTGCCCGATCGACTCGTGGATGGTGAGCCAGAGGTTCGAGGGGTGGATCACCAGGTCGTAGGTGCCGGCCTCGACGCTGGGGGCCTTGAGCTTCTCGGCGAGCAGCTCGGGGACCTCGTCGATCTCGGCGTCCCAGTCCCAGGCGTCGCGGCCGCCGGCGAGGTACTCCCAGCCGCGGCCCACCGGCGGGGCGATGCTCGCCATCGAGTCGAAGGTGTCGGCACCGGCGCCCATCGCCTCGAACCCCGGGGCCAGCCGGACCCGCTGCTGGGTCGTGCGGGTGCCGCTGAGGTCGGCGTAGTACTTGCACTCGTGCACCTGGAGCAGGTGGGCCGAGGCGTGGTCGACGGCGGCGCCGGTGCGCAGCCGCGTGGTCCAGTCGATGAGGACGGCGGCCTTCTCGGCCACGGAGACCTCGAACGGGTCGGTCTCGTAGGCGGAGACCCAGGTGACGTCGTCGTACGTCGGCTCGGGGGCGAGCTCGACCGGCCGGCTGGTCATCCCCGCCGACACCTGCGCGACGGCGACGGCGGTCTCGGCGACCCGGACGGCCTCCTCGACGCTCAGCAGGACCCCGGCGGCGAACCCCCAGGCGCCGCGGTGGACGACGCGGACCGCGAACCCGAGGTCCTCGGTGTCGCTGGCCCCCTGGAGGACGCTGTCGCGAACCGCGAGCTCCTGGTAGCGCACCCGCTCGAACCGGAAGTCGGCATGGGTGGCGCCGAGCTCGGCCGCCCGAGCCAGCGCCGCATCTCCGAGGCTGCGGTAGGGGAGTGAGGTGAACGTCGGATCAACCACGCGATCGCCCATGCGTCGAACCTATCGGATGGGGTACCGGCCGGACATGACCGACAACGCAGACCAGAAGAAGCTCGTCGACCTGCTGGACGACATGCCGATCGCCATGCTCACGACGTACGGCGCCGAGGGCGCGCGCAGCGTGCCGATGGCCCGCCAGGAGGTCGAGCCGTCGGCCGAGATGTGGTTCATCTCGGCCCGCGACACCCTTCACACGCGGGCGATCGAGCAGAATCCGTCGGTGTCGCTGACCTTCTCGGCGCGTGACGCGTGGGTGGCGGTGAGCGGCACGGCGGCGGTCGTGGACGACGACGCGAAGCTGAAGGAGCTGTGGAACACGTTCGCCGAGGCCTGGCTGCCCGGCGGCCCCGAGGACCCGAACGCCGTCCTGGTGCGGGTGGACATCGAGCACGGGGAGTACTGGGACACGCCGGGCGGCAAGGTGGCGTCGCTGATCAGCTTCGCGAAGACCAAGCTCACCGGCGACACGTACGACGCCGACCACGGTGAGGTCGACGTCTGAGGTTCACGCGCGAGCGCGCACGGTCCAGGCCGAGCCTCGGATCGGGAACGGTGCCGGGAGGAGCAGCTCGGCGCAGCGATCGCGCAGGGCCTGTCGCGCGGGTTCGTCGAGGCCCTTGATGTAGGCGCCGAGCGGGCCTGCGCCGTTGGTGTAGGGCTGCCACCACTCCTCGAAGTCGTCGAACACGACCTCGACGCTGAGCACCGTCGACTCGACGTCCTGGAGGCCGGCGGCGGCGCAGAGCTGCTCGAGGTGCCCCTCGCGTGCTCCGGGGAGGCCCGCCTCGTCGACCACGTCGGGAGCGATCTCGGTCGCGGCCCGCCAGCAGGTGCTGAGCGGGCTGCGGCCGCCGTCGTGGTCCCAGACGCACGCGGCGACGACGCCGCCCGGCCGGGTCACCCGGGCCATCTCACGCAGTCCGGCGACAGGGTCGGTCATGAAGTGCACGACCAGCTCCGCCAGGGTGCCGTCGAAGGTGTCGTCGGCGAAGGGCAGGTCCTCCGCGGACGCCGCACGGACGTCGACGTCGGGGAGCCGCGCGGTCAGGGCGTCGACGAACGGCGGCGACGGCTCGACTGCCGCCACCGCTCCGGCACCGAGCCGGTCCACGAGCACGGTGGTGAGGGCGCCGGGGCCACTGCCGACGTCGAGGACGGACTGACCGGCCTCGACCCCGGCGAAGTCCGCGAACGCGACGGCGAGTGGCTCGGAGAAGCGGCCCATGAAGCGGGCGTAGGCGTCGGCCGGGACGGCGAAGCTCATGCTCGCAACCTAGCCCTCGGCCGCCGGATGCTCCATCCACACCGTCTCGGGGCCGCCGTCGACCTCCGCGGCCTGTCGACGCACCTCGACGAAGCCGTGACGCGTGTAGAACGCAGCGGCGCGGTCGTTGCCGGCGACGTACTCGAGCGTCACCCGCGCACCGCCCGCGAGCGCGACGAGGGCCTGGAGCAGGGCCGACCCGGCGCCGGAGCCCTGCGCGGTGGGCACGACGTACAGCTTCCAGATCGTCGGCGGCTCACGCTCGAGGTCGAGGTTGCCGACACCGACGACTCGCCCGTCGTCGACGGCGACGAGCGTTGCGGTGGTCGTGAGGCTGCGCAGGACCGCCTCGTCGGACCACCAGGTCGCTAGCCCGTGGGCGACGAAGTCGGGGCCGGCGAAGGAGTACGTCGGCGGCCAGGTGAGCTCGCCGACGGCACGGATCGCCGCGACGTCGTCGGGGGTGGCGGCGCGGACCTCGAGGGTCATCGGCTGACCGAGACGGCCGAGCCGTGCCGGGACTTGGTGACGAGGAGCTGGGTGGGGATGCGGTCGCGCATCTCGGCGACGTGGCTGACGACGCCGACGACCCGGCCGCCGTCGCGCAGCGAGTCGAGGGTGTCCATGACGTCGTCGAGGGTGTCGGAGTCGAGCGCGCCGAAGCCCTCGTCGACGAAGAGCGTGTCGAGGTCGGCACCGCCGGCCTCCTGGGTCACGACGTCGGCGAGCCCGAGCGCGAGGGCGAGGGAGACGACGAAGGTCTCGCCTCCGGACAGGGTCGCGGGGTCCCGGGCCTCGCCGGACCAGTCGTCGCGGACCAGGAGGCTCAGGCCGCCACGGGTCTCGCCCGCGCCGCGTCGTCCGGTGTGCTCCAGGGTGTAGCGCTGGTCGCTCATCCGGTCGAGCCGCTCGTTGGCGGCGGCCACGACCTGGGCCAGTCGGTAGGCGAGGACGTAGGCCGAGAGCCGCATCTGGAGCCGGTTGTCGGCAGCCTTGCCCTCGACGAAGGAGGAGAGCCGGGTGACGGTCTCGAGGTCGTCGTGCAGGGGACGCCACGCCGCCACCGCGCGGTCGAGGCTCCGGACCAGCTCGGCCAGCCGGGTCGCGCGGGACGAGGACGCGGCCTCGTGTGCCCGCGCGTCGCCGAGCCGACGCAGGGCTTCGTCGTGGGCGGCGGCCAGGGCGGGGAGGTCGGGCAGTGGTGTCGTGGTCTCGTCGTCGGCACCCTCGTCGTCGAGGACGGCAGCAACGGCCGCCAGCCGACGCTCGTGGTCGGCGACCTGGCGGGCGAGGTCGTCGTAGGCACGTCGCTCCAGCGCTGCCCCCACGGCGTCATCGGCCCGGTCGAAGCCGGCCTCTGCCGCAGCGGTGGCGACGGCGCGCTCCGCCTCGACCAGCGCGGCGTCGGCGGCCGCCAGCCCGTCGAGCGCGGCCAGGGCCGAGCGGGCCGCCTGCTCGTGGGCGGCGTACGTGGCCGCCAACGTCTCGTCGTGACCCGCGAGGTCGGCCTCGAGTGCCTCGGCCTCGGCGGCGAGCGCGGACAGCGAGGCCGCGACGGCACCGGTCTCGGCGGCGATGTCCGGCGGGACGACGCCGACGCGCTCGGTGGCGGTGACCAGCTCGGCGGCCAGCGTGCGCTGCTCGACGTCGCGCAGGTGCTCGGTGGCCGCGGCGTCGTCGGCCCGCTTCTGAGCCGCGCGCTCGGCGGGCTCGTCGGGTGCGCCGTCGGCGGCGGCGGCCTTGTGGGGGTGCTCGCACGATCCGCAGACCGGGCACGAGCCGCCGACCACGAGGCCGCCCGCCATCTCGGCGGCCATGCCGTGCAGCCGCGCCTCGCGTACGTCGAGGGCGTGCGACCGGGCCTGGAGCGTCGCCTCCCGCGCCGTGGCGTGGGCCGCCTGGGCGACAGCGACCTGTTCGGTCAGGGTGACCACCCGCGCCCGTGCGTCGGCGAGCGCCTGCTCGGCGGCCGCGGCGAGCCGGGTCTGCCGTGCGTGCAGCGTCTGCTCCTCGGCGCGCAGGGCGGTCAGCCGGGCGACGCGGGGCTGCAGGGCGCGTGCTCGGGCGGCACCGTCCACGGCCTCCTGGAGGGCGGAGCGGAGCTCGTCGCGGTCGGTGACCTCGAGCCCTTCGACGATGGTGCGGGCAGCCGAGCGGGCGCGCTGGGCCCGGACGGCCACCTGGTGCAGCGGCACCACGGCCGCCGCCCGGCGCGCGGAGTCCAGGCGTTGCTGGGCGCCGACGTGGGCCGGGGCGAGGTCTGCCAGGCGCGCGCGTTCTGCGACGGCCGCGGCGCGCCGGGCCTGGCGCTCGTGGCGGGCCTTGGCGGCGTCGAGGTCGGCGCGCGCCGTGGTCTCGAGGTCCGCGGCCCGGGCCGCCGCGGCGGCGGTCTCGGTGCGGGTGCGCTCCTCGGTCTGTCGCAGGGCCCGGGCCCACTCCTCCGGCAGCTCCTCGGGAGCCGCGGACCCGGTCGTCTCGCTGACCCGGCTGACCAGGTCGGCGACGGTCTCCCTCGCAGCGTCCGCGCGCTTGCGCAGGTCGAGCCGGCGGTCGCGCAGCCAGCGCTCGACGTCCTCGAACCGACCGGTGCGGAACAGCTGCTGGAGCAGGCGGTGCCGCTCGTCGGAGCGCGCGCGCAGGAAGGCCTGGAACCGGCCCTGCGGGAGCATCGCGACCTGGGTGAACTGGGCGACGTTCATGCCCAGCAGCCGCGAGACCAGGTGGCCGGTCTCGTCGAGGCGCGTGGAGTGGGTGACCCAGGTGCCGTTGACGCGCTCCGCGATGGTGACCGACGCCTGCTCGGTGGTGGTGCCGTCGCCGCGCTTCTTGGCGCGCTCCCACGACGGGGACCGGGTGATCCGGAAGCGCCGGCCCGACAGCGTCGCCTCCAGCACCACCTGCGGGCGGGTGCCGGGGGCGGCGAGGTCGGAGCGCAGCCGCTTGGCGGTGTTGCGGTCGCCCGGGACGTCGCCGTACAGCGCGAAGCAGACGGCGTCGAGCACGCTGGTCTTGCCGGCGCCGGTGGGCCCGGACAGCAGGAAGAGCCCGGCCGCGGACAGGTGGTCGAAGTCGACGTCGATGGTCTCGGCGAACGGCCCGAACGCGGTGGCCTGGAGGTGGTGGAGCCTCACCAGAGGCCGTCCGCTCCGTGCGCGGAGACGAGCACGTCGACCTCGGGGTCCTCGCAGCACGCGTCGCACGCCGCCTGGAGCAGCGCCGTCTCGTCGTCGGTCGCGGGGGCGCCGCGGAGCTCGGCGACGAAGTCGAGGGCGATGTCGTGGTCGGAGCGCCCCTGCGGGCGCGCGAGAGGTACGGCGGCCGACGTACCGCCGGTGGGCTCGAACCCGATCACCAGTGTGTGTGGGAAGCGGGCGCGCAGCCGCTCCATCGCCTGGAGGGGGCGTACGTCGTCGGTGAGCGTCGCCTGGATCCAGGACTTCTGGTGCTTGCCGAAGCGGGGCTCCTGGAGGAGCTCGTCGAGGGTGCCGCGGATCCGCGCCAGATTGCGCGGGACCGGCGCGTCGACGAACTCGGCCGACGTCATGTCGGCGGCGCCGAGCTCGACCAGCCAGGAACCCTTGCGCTGGTCGGCCTCGGAGAACGAGTAGGCGAGCGGCGACCCGGAGTAGCGGACCGTGTCGGTGAGCGTGTGCCGGCCGTGGAGGTGGCCGAGCGCGGTGTAGTCGACGCCGGTGAACGTGCTGGTCGGCACCAGCGAGACGCCCCCGACGCTGATGTCGCGCTCGGACTCGCTGGGCTGGGCGCCGGCGACGAAGGCGTGGGCGAGCACGACCGACCGGGCGCCCTTGCGGTGACCGAGGTCGGCGCGGACCCGGCGCATCGCCTCGTCGAGCGCCGCCTCGTGGGAGCGGGCGGGCAGCCGCCACGGCTCGCGGAGCGTGTCGGGGTCGAGGTAGGGGATGCCGTAGACGGCCACCTCGCCGTGCTCGTCGCCGAGCAGGACCGGGGTGCCGACGCCGGCCGCGTCGGTGCGGATGAAGACCCCGGCCGCGTCGATCAGCCGCGAGCTGAACCCGAGCCGCTGCGCGGAGTCGTGGTTGCCGCTGGTGAGCACCACCCGGGCACGGCTGGCCGCCAGGCGGGCGAGCGTCTCGTCGGCCAAGCGGACCGCGTCGACCTGCGGGAGCGCGCGGTCGTAGATGTCGCCGGCGACGACCACCAGGTCGACGCGCTCGCGCTCGACGACCTCCAGCAGGTGGTCGACGTACGCCGCCTGGTGCGTGAGCATGTCCTCGCGGTGGAACGACCGGCCCAGGTGCCAGTCGGACGTGTGGAGGATGCGCATGACGCCACGCTAGGAGGCCGCACCGACAGTGCCTCGCCCCCACGCCGGGCGGCAGGGTGTGAGGCACGTCGTTTGGTCACCAACCGCAGATTTCAAGACCCGGAAGCCGCCGTTTGGTCACCAACCGCAGAACCACAGGCCGCGCTCAGACGTACCGGACACACCGATCCGGCCGGGTGAACCCGTAGAGCACCAGCCCGGACTCCTGGGCGAGCCGCACGGACAGCGACGTGGGGGCGCCGACGGCGACCAGCGACCCGACGCCGGCGGCGATCGCCTTCTGCACCAGCTCGAAGCCGGCCCGGCCGCTGACGACCAGGCACGCCTCGGCGGGCGACGACCCGGCCAGCACCCGCGCGCCGGTCACCTTGTCGACGGCGTTGTGGCGGCCGACGTCCTCGCGGATGGCCAGGAGCTCGCCGCCAGCCGTGGCCAGGGCGGCCGCGTGCACCCCGCCGGTCCGGTCGAAGACCGACTGGCGCTCGCGCACCAGGTCCGGCAGCCGGCGTACGACGTCCGTCGTCGGCAGTGCCCCGGTCCACCGCGACCCGGCCGGCGCCGCCAGCGCCTCGGTGACGCTGTCCTTGCCGCACACCCCGCACGCCGAGGACCCGGAGGACTGCCCGACATGACGGTGGCCGGGGTCGCGCAGCGGGGGAGCCGACAGCGTCACCGTGACGACGTTGAACTCCTCCTCGGGCTCCAGCGTCACGTCGGTGCAGTAGGCGACCCCGTGGATCGACGCTCCGGACGCCAGCCCCTCGTGCACCAGCCACCCGGCGGCGAGCTCGAAGTCGTGCCCGGGCGTCCGCATCGTCACCCACACCCGCCGCGCGGGCGCGCCCGGCCAGGCGAGCCGGATCTCCAGCGGCTCCTCGGTGGCGAGGCGGTCCTCCCGCGCCCGTTCGCCGGACGGCGTGACCTCGTGCACGCGTGTCCGGACGGTCGGTCCGGGGCGGCGTGCACGCTCGGTCGTCATGACGTCGGGTAGGCCTTGCGGATCGCGAGCTTGCGGGCCAGGTCGTCGGCGCAGTCGCTGAGCCGTCGGCGTACCGACAGGGCGAGCGTGTCGTCCGCCGCGAGCAGCTCCGCACGCTCCAGCGTCGACTCCGACAGCGAGGTGACCGGGAAGAAGAACTCCGTCGCGTCCGCCAGCACCCAGCCGCTGCGCACCTGCACCGTGTAGGGGAGCTCGTCGAAGTAGCGGTCGACGTACGACGCCGTCAGCTCCTCCTGCCCGTCGCGCCACATGCCCAGGCCGGCGGCCTCGAGCTCGTAGTTGGGGACGTCGAGGCGTCCGGTGAAGACGTCCCACGCCAGCGCCTTGGCCTCCGCCGTCGGCAGCGACACCGCGGCCCGCATGTGCGCGACCCGGGACTCACCGGTCGGCTCCGCGTCGAGCGCGGCCTGGAGCTCCGCGGCGTCGGTGGCGCCGAGCGCGGCGAGCCGCACCAGCACCCGCCACCGCAGGTCCAGGTCCAGGGAGATGCCGTCGGGCGTCGCCGCCAGCCAGCCCCGCAGCTCGTCCGGGTCGCTCGACGTCGAGACCGCCATCCGGAGGGCAGAGAGCTGGAACTCCGACCCCACCTCCGTCGAGCCCAGCTTGCCGAGCATGGCGGCGTGCACGCGCTCGAGAGAGCCCGCGGGCGCGAGCGGCAGCACGTCGCCGTACAGCCACGGCGCGAGCCGGCGCTTGCTGTCCTCGGTCGACTCGACCGGCGCGCTGGCGACCACGAGGTCGACGACGGCGGCGGGGGAGAGGGCGGCGTTGTGGAAGGCGCTGCGCACGTTGTTCCAGATCCCGGCCCGCAGCGCCGGGTCCTCGACCGACGGCAGCAGCTCCGCCAGCGCGTCGGCGCTCGACGTGTCGGCCTCGACGACCGCCCAGGTGTCCTCGAACGGGTCCAGCACGAGCGCCTGGCCCTTGAGGTCGTACGCCGTCTCGGGGGCCTCGAGGGTCACCGACTCGGTGCTCCACCCACCGTCGGTCGCGACGGCGACCCGGAAGGTGTGTGACCGGTCGGCCGGGTGGTCGGCCGGCGGCGTACGCCGGATGACGCCCGCCGAGCGGTCGAGCACGATCCGGTCCGGACCCGCCGTACGCAGCCAGTTGGTCGTGAACGCCGACAGGTCACCCGCCCCGGCGCGCTCCCACGACTCGAAGAGGTCGTGCATGGTCGCGTTGCCGAACCGGTGCCGCGTGAAGTGGTCGATGACGCCCGCGAAGAAGACGTCGTCGCCCATCGTCGCGTTGAGCTGCTTGAGGATGCTGGAGCCCTTGGCGTAGGAGATGCCGTCGAAGTCCTGGAGCGCGGCGCTCGCGTCCTTGGCCCCGTTGCCGGCGACCGGGTGCGTGCTCGGCCGCTGGTCGGCACTCAGCCCCCACTGGCGGCGGGCGTAGGCGTTGTCGACCCACGCGTCGGCGTACTCCGTGACGTCGGCGGTGACCCGGTTGCCCATGTACTCGGCGAACGACTCGTTGAGCCACAGGTCGTCCCACCACTGCGGCGTGACGATGTTGCCGAACCACTGGTGCGCCATCTCGTGCGCGAGCGTCGTCGCCCGCTGGATCCGCATCCCGCGGGTCACGCGGCTCGTGAAGACGAGCGGGTCGCGGAAGGTGACGCACCCGGGGTTCTCCATCGCGCCGGCGTTGAACTCCGGCACGAACGCCTGGTGGTAGTTGCCGAACGGGTAGCGGATGCCGAAGAGCCGGTGGAACTCGTCGAAGCACTGCTTGGTCATCGTGAAGAGCTCGTCGGCGTCCGCGTCCAGCGCGCTCGCCATGCTGGCGCGCACCGAGAGCCCGAGCGGGATGCCGTCGTGGTGGTCGGTGATCAGGTGGTAAGGGCCGGCGACCACGGTGACGAAGTACGTCGACAGCGGCTGGCTGCGCTCGAACTCCCACACGCCCGCCTCCGGGTTCGTGCCCGGGGCGTTGGCGACCACCGTCCAGTCGGCCGGCGCGTGCACGTGCAGCGTGTACGGCGCCTTCAGGTCGGGCTGGTCGAAGCACGCGAAGACCGAGGGCGCGGCGTCCATGAACATCATCCCGTAGACGTACGACGCGCCGTCGGCCGGATCGGTGCTCCGGTGCAGGCCCTCGCCGTCGTTGCGGAACGGCATCACGGCGTCCACGACGAGCTCGTTGTCGCCCGCGACGGTCTCGATCGGCAGCCGACCGCGCTCGAGGAGGTCGGGGTCGACGATCGCGCCGTTGAGCCGGATCTCGTTGACCCGCACCGGCTTGAGGTCGAGGAAGGTCGGCCCGCCCTGGCTGCTGAACCTGATGGTCGTGACCGACCCGAACGTCTTGTCGTCGGCGGCCAGGTCGAGCCGCAGGTCGTAGTCCTGGACGTCGAGGAGCTGGCGGCGCGCGACGGCTTCGGTGCGCTGGAGGCTCTGGTGCGGGCTGGTCACGCCGTCACCCTATGTCGGGCCTATCGTGACCCCATGAGCGAGGCATCGAGCGGGGCATCGGGCGAGCCCAAGGACGACCTCCTGGCCCTGATCCGGGACTCGGTGATCGGCGAGGACCACGTCATGGAGACGCCGTACGGCGCCCGCAGGGTCACCTACGCCGACTACACGGCCTCGGGCCGCGCGCTGGGCTTCATCGAGGACTTCATCCGCGACCAGGTGCTGCCCAGCTATGCCAACACGCACACCGAGTCGAGCGGCACCGGTCTGCAGACGACGCGGCTGCGCGAGGAGGCGCGGGAGATCGTCCGGGACGCGGTCGGCGGCGACGAGGACACGATCGTGCTGTTCGCGGGGTCGGGCTGCACCGGCGCGATCGCCAAGCTGATCGGCGTCCTCGGCCTGCGCATCCCGTCGGTGCTCGACGACGCCCACGCCCTCACCGAGCACATCCCGCCCGCACAGCGACCCGTCGTCTTCATCGGGCCCTACGAGCACCACTCCAACGAGATCCCGTGGCGCGAGTCGATCGCCGACGTCGTCACGATCCGGCAGGACGCCGACGGCGGCGTCGACCAGGACGACCTGCGCGAGCAGCTCGAGAAGTACGCCGAGCGCCCGCTCAAGATCGGCTCCTTCTCGGCCGCGTCCAACGTCACCGGCATCGTCTCGGACACGGCCGCCATCGCATCACTGCTCCACGAGCACGGCGCGCTGAGCTTCTGGGACTTCGCCGCGGCCGCGCCGTACGTCTCCATCGAGATGCACGCCGCCCCCGACCGGCCGCTCTCCTACAAGGACGCGGTCTTCCTCTCGACGCACAAGTTCATCGGCGGCCCGTCCACGCCCGGTGTGCTCGCCGCCCGGCGCGAGCTCTTCGCCAACCGCGTGCCCGACGTGCCCGGCGGCGGCACGGTCGCCTACGTCAACGACGACGACCACCGCTACCTCGACGACGTCACCCACCGTGAGGAGGGCGGGACGCCGGCGATCATCGAGTCGATCCGCGCCGGGCTGGTCTTCCAGCTCAAGGAGGCGGTCGGGGTCGACACGATCCGCGAGCAGGAGGAGCGACACCTGCGACGAGCCGTGTCCGCCTGGCGCGACGAGCCCGGCATCGAGCTGCTCGGCAACCTCGACGCCGACCGGCTCTCGATCGTGTCGTTCATCCTGCGCTCACCGTCGGGGCGCTACCTGCACCACAACTACGTGGTCGCGCTGCTCAACGACCTCTTCGGCATCCAGTCGCGCGGCGGCTGCTCGTGCGCCGGACCGTACGGCCACCGCCTGCTCGGCATCGACATCGAGCGCTCGCACGAGTTCGAGCGCGAGATCACCGGTGGCTGCGAGGGCATCAAGCCCGGCTGGGTGCGCATCAACTTCAACTACTTCGTCTCCGACGCCGTCGTCGACTACCTGATCGAGGCGGTCCGGGTGACCGCGCGCGACGGGTGGAAGCTGCTCGGCGACTACCGCTTCGACCCGATGTCCGGGCTCTGGCGGCACCGCGACGGCGTCGTCACCCCGCCGCTGTCGCTGCGCGACGTGTCGTACGCCGGTGGCCGGGTCTCGATGCCCAGCAACCGGGCGACCGGGGGAGAGGACCTGCTCGCCGAGCACCTCCGCGACGGCATCGCCCTGCTCGAGGCCACCACGGGTCCCGACATGTCGGGCCACCCCGGCAACGTCAGTGCCGACTTCGAGCACCTGCGGTGGTTTGACCTCCCGTCCTCGAGCTTGCTCGAGGACGAGTAGGAGGGCAGGTCGAGTGCCCGCGCGAGCGACGAAGGAGCTCGCGACCGGGCGTACCGAGACCGAACGCCCGACGCAGAAGACCGACCGCGTCAGCCCCGCGCCACCCAGTCGGAGACGCTGACCTGCCCGTGCTTGTCGACGGGCGCCACGTCGCGCTCGTGCGCGAGCGACGAGATCGCGGCGAACCGCAGCGCGCCGTAGTTGCCGCCCGCGAGGCAGCGGCTGGGGAAGCGGAGCTTGATGACCGGGTGCCCGGCCTCGCTCCAGCCGTGGCCGAGCCGGACCCGGCACCGGATCTTCTGCTTGCTGCTGCCCTGGTCGGTGAACGCCTTGCGGAGCAGGTAGTTCTTCGTGCCGCCGGTCGCGCGGAACTTGCTGATCACGCGGACGCCGGTGCCGCCGCGCGGGTCGATGCTCACGGTGAGGTTGCCGTCGCGGGTCGCGTCCTCGACCTCGATCTCCGCGACCACCTGCCGGTCGAGGCTCTGGACGGTGACGCTCAGGATGTCGAGCGTCCTGGTGCCGACGTCGCCCTGCGCGTCGGTGACGGTGAGCTCCTGGGCCGAGGCCGGCCCGGCGCTGAGGAGGACGACGCCCAGCGGGGCGACCAGGGCGGTGGTGAGCGCGGCCGCGAGAGAACGCTTCATGCCCCGGAGCGTGTCACTCCGGCGTCGTCGCGAAACCTCGTCGTACGGCGGCGTCGTCGTACTGCACGAACGCCTTCGACCCGAGCACCGGGACGATGTGCTCCGACACGACGGCGACGTGGGCGGGGTTCTTGCCGTACGCGCGCCACGCGTCCTCGGACTCGAAGCGCATGTGGAAGCGCAGGGTGGCGTTGCCGCCGGTGAGGCCGGCGTCGCGCACGACCTCGGCCTCGACGAGCCCGTCGATCCGACCGGGCAGCCCGAGCAGGCCGCTGAGGATCGCCTCGACCTGATCGTCGGTGGTGCCGGGGGAGAGGGTCAGGTGGCCGACGTGGTTGAACATCAGTGCAGCTCCAGGAGGGATCCGTGGCCCGCGATCCGGTCGTCGATGCCGTTCGTCCGGAAGGCGTGCCACATGGTGGCGAGGTTGATGGCGATGACGGGCTTGCCGAGCTCCTTCTCGAGCTCGGCGGCGACGGCGATGCACTCCAGGTTGGTGCCGCACTGGATCAGCGCATCCACGTCCGGGCCGTCGACGGAAAGGAAGGCGTTGCGCAGCGTCTCGGGCGTCTCGTCCGCGATCGAGGTGGCCGACGCCGAGCAGAGCCCGGTGATCGCCGCGACGTCGTACCCGAGCTCGGTGAAGTAGGCGACGACCTGCTCGTCGCCGACGGGCTGGTAGGGCGTGACGATGCCGATCCGCTTCGCCCCGAAGGCCCTGAGCGCCTCGCCGGCGGCGGTCGCGCCGGTGGTCACCTCCAGCCCGGTCAGCTCGCGCACGCCCTGCTCGAACGCCGCGTTGCCCGGCACGCCACCCCAGAACGTCTCGGCCGACATGCCCATGACGATGTAGTCCGGCTCGCAGGTCATCACGGTCTCGAGCGCGCTCGGCAGCGCCTCGTTGAGGCACTCGCGGAACGCCTGGAACGCGTTCGCCGAGTGCAGCGCCGGCGCCTTGATCATGATCCGGCCGGTGTGCCAGGAGCAGTCCTGGGGACGGAGGTGGTGGAACTCGCGCTCCACCGACGTGTTGGTCGAGGGGAGGACCAGGGCGAACTTGCGGCCCTTGGTGGTCACGCTGGTCATGGACCAAAGATAGACGATATACGATCCTTCGCGAGGCAGGATGGCGACCATGGACGCGAGTGACGACCGGACCGGCCCGTTCTTCCACGTCCCGACCCAGCGGTGACCTGGCAACCGTTTGCGGCCGAGGAGGGATGGCATTCGGTTGCTGGCTCACCGCTGCCTGGATCAGTGGCATGCTGCGACGCATGCCCCAGGTCACCGCAGAGGCGTGGGTCCCGGTGTCGCCCGAGGTGGCCTTCGCCGTCTCGCAGACGACAGGCGAGGTCCGGCTGAGCTGGGACCCGTTCATCCGGCACCAGCACCTGATCGACGCCGACCGGCCGGGCAAGGACGTCCGCACCCTGACCAAGGCGCGCGTGGGACCGACGATGATCAGCCGCTACGTCTCCTACCGACCGCCGACCTCCGTCGGCATGACGATGGAGAAGGGTCCGTGGTTCTTCGCGACCTTCGGTGGCGGTTGGCGCTTCACCCCCGAGGACCGCGCCGGGGTGTCGGGCACCCGAGCCGTCTGGAAGTACACCTGGTCCGGCCGCCCCGGCTGGCTCGGCCCGCTCGCGGACCCGATCGGTCGCTGGCTGCTCGGCCGCGAGATCCGCGCCCGGATCGCCGCCTTCGCCCGCGCCTGCGAGAACCCCGACGTGCTTCGTGTCCTGTAGAGCGCGGGCTCGCGCCACCTGGCTCGGACGTCATACGAACCGGTCGCCCGGGCAGCCAGCTCGGATGACGTCCCAGGCAGACGGCCGCACGCCGGTCAGAGCTGGACGAGCATCTTCCCGGTGTTGTCGCCGCGGTGGAGGCCCAGGAACGCGTCGACCGCGTTGTCGATGCCGTCGACGAGGGTCTCGCGCCAGGTGAGGGAGCCGTCGGCGACCCAGGCGCCGGCGCGGCGGTAGAACTCCGAGGTGGCGTCGCCGTGGTCGGTGACGATGAAGCCGCGCATGGTGAGGCGCTTGCTGATCATCATCATCATGTTGCGCGGGCCGGCGGGTGGGTTGTCGGCGTTGTAGTCGGCGATCATCCCGCACTCGGCGATCCGGCCGTGGTCGGCCATCGCGAAGATGGCCGCCTCGAGGTGCTCGCCGCCGACGTTGTCGAAGTAGACGTTCACCGCGCCGTGCTCGCGCAGCTCGCGGCCGATGGGGGCGTCCTTGTAGTTGAGGGCGACGTCGAAGCCGAGCTCGGTCAGCCACGCGCACTTCTCGGCCGAGCCAGCGGAGCCGATGACCTTCGCGGCGCCGAGCTGCTTGGCGATCTGGCCGGCGGCGGAACCGACCGCGCCGGCGGCGCCGGAGATGAAGACGGTGTCACCCTCCTCGACGGGGGCGATCCGGGTGAGCCCGACGTACGCCGTCATGCCGGGCATGCCGAGGGTGCCCAGGTACGCCGAGGCGGGGACGTGCGAGACGTCGACCTTGCGGACGGCCTTGGCCGAGAGCAGTGCGTGGGTGCGCCAGCCGGCCTGGTGGAGCACGGTGTCGCCGACGGCGATCCCGTCCGCGCCCGAGGCGATGACCTCGCCGACCGCGCCGCCGTCCATGACGGCGTCGAGGGCGAACGGCGGGACGTAGGACTTCACGTCGTTCATCCGACCGCGCATGTAGGGGTCGACCGACATGAACGTGTTGCGGACCAGCACCTCGCCGGGACCGGGGTCGGGCAGGTCGACGTCGACGGTGCGGAAGTCGTCGGCCGTGGGCCAGCCCTGCGGTCGGGCGGCCAGGTGGATCTCGCGAGCGGTGGTGGTCATGCCTCGATCCTCCCAGGGTGCGGACGTGGCGACGGGCCCCGGTCCGTGTTCCGGGGCCCGTCGGTTGGGGGGTGTGCCGTGTGGACTCAGTGAGCCGCGGTGGGCTCAGCCCTGGATGGCCAGGGCGAACTCGACCTTGCCGGCGGTGTCGACCGCGGCGTCGAGGATCTTGTCGTCGAGCAGCAGTGCGGCGGACTCGTCCAGGTAGACGGTCGCTCCGCCCTGCTCGACGACCTGGTCGCCCGGTTCACCCTGGGCGGCCGCGGTGACCTCGAAGGACGGCTCGGGGGTCGGTGCGGACGTGATCCGCAGGCCGGCCTCCTCGCTGAGTCCCGGCTGGGTGGTGATCTCGTTGACGATCGCAGTGGCGTTTTCGGTGAGGGTGAGCATGCTCGCCTTTCCGATGGCGGTTGCTGGTCCAGACCACCGTCCCGGATTCCCGGGCGCGAGACAAGTCCCCAGGTCAGCACCGGCGTGTCGGCGTTCTGGCACGCTGGCCCCATGAGCACGCCCGAGGGAGCAGAGCGCCGTGTCGACCTGACCAAGATGGGGGAGGGCCGCTACAAGGCGACCAACGCCCGTGGGGGAGTGCTGCCGGTCGGCTCGGGGGACGACCCCGACTTCACGCCGGTCGAGCTGCTGCTCGCCGCGCTGGCCGGCTGCGGCGCCATCGACATCGACCTGATCACCGGCAAGCGCGCCGAGGCCACGTCGTTCGACGTCGTCGCCGAAGGCACCAAGATCCGCGACGACCAGGGCAACCGTCTGGTCGACCTGCGGGTGACGTTCGACGTCCGGTTCCCCGAGGGGGAGGCCGGCGACCGCGCCCGCGAGGTGATGCCCAGCGCGATCGAGAAGACCCGCGACCGCCTCTGCACGGTCGGCCGCACCGTCAAGGTCGGCACCGACATCACGTACGGCGAGGCCTGATGGGCGGCTCGGACAAGCGCTGGGTCGCGGACCGGCGCCAGGACGGGCGCCGCTTCGTCGTCACCGGCGGCAGCGGTGGGCTCGGGCTCGAGACCGCCCGCGTCCTGGCCGCCAACGGGGCCGACGTGGTGCTCGCCGTGCGCAACGTCGCCAAGGGCGAGGCGGCCGCGGCCACGCTGACCGGCACGGTCGAGGTACGCCGGCTCGACGTCGCCGACCTGGCCTCGGTGCGCGAGTTCGCCGCCGAGATCGGCCCGGTCGACGTGCTGATCAACAACGCGGGCGTGCTCGCGGTGCCGTACGCACTGACCGTCGACGGCTTCGAGACGCAGCTGGCGACCAACCACCTCGGCCACTTCGCCCTGGCCAACCTGATGCTGCCGCAGCTCAGCGACCGCGTCGTCGCGATCTCCTCCGACAGCCACCGGCTGGCGAAGCTCGACCTCACCGACCTGAACTGGGAGCGACGCCCCTACAAGGGGTTCACGGCGTACACGACCTCGAAGCTCGCGAACCTGCTCTTCACCGCGGAGCTGCAGCGTCGGCTCACCGCCGCCGGCTCGACGCTGCGCTCCGTGGCCGCCCACCCCGGCTCGACGGCGACCTCGATCACCGGCAGCACCGGGAACGCGTTCAAGACCTGGGTCGGCTCGTGGGGGCACAAGATCGCGGGCATGTCGGTCGAGAAGGGCGCACTGAGCTCGCTCTACGCCGCGACCATGGACGTCCCGGGCAACAGCTTCATCGGGCCCGACGGCTTCAAGGAGATGAGCGGCTGGCCGACCGGTGTCGCCCGGAGCCGAGCCGCCGTCGACCCGGACCTGGCGCGGGGACTGTGGGAGCGGTCGGAGGAGATGACCGGAGTGCGCTTCCCGTGGTGAGGACCTCGGCGCTGGTGGCCGCGGGTGCGCTGGCCGTGTCCCTTCTCGTGCCGGTGTCGCCAGCCTCGGCGGAGTCCGCGTCGACACGGTGGTGCACCGGCAACCACTGGGGCCCCGGGCGCGCCATCGCCGACCGCGAGCGGCAGCAGCGCGTCGTGCGCCGGGCGTTGGCCACCCACGACCGCGAGTACCAGGTGAAGCGGGCGACGGTCAGCCACTTCGGGGTCGTGGCGCTCGTGGACGGCGACCTCCGCAAGGCGCGGCGCGAGCTGCGCGGCGTACGTCGCGTCGTGTCGTGGACCGGGCACGGGCTCAGCTACTCCGCCCCGCAGGAGCGGATGAGCGTGGTCATCATGGGCCTGCTCGACGGGGCGCTGCGCGACGTGCAGCGTCGGTTGCGCGAGCTGAAGGACCTGCCCGGCCGGGGGCTGCAGGCGGTCTGGCTGCACTCGGGGACGGTCGTGGTCGCGTGGAAGGCCCCGGTCCCGCGGCAGGTCAGCGCGCTCGCCGGCATCCGGCCGGACGGCGCGGAGGTCCGTGTCGTGGCCAGGCCCTACTCGTGGCGAGACCTGGAGACGGCCAGCAACCGGCTGGAGAGGTTCCTCGACGAGCGCGACGTCAGCTGGAGCGGGCTCGGCGCCTGCGCGAGCGACGCCGGCCTGGAGCTGGGTGTGCCGTCGAGCATCGAGGAGCTGTCCGTGAGCCAGGCCGAGCTCGACGAGGCCGCCGGCATGCGGGTGCTCGTCGTGCCCGGATCGCCGCTCCTCCCTGCTACCCGACGGTGACCTTGGTGATGTCGACGGGCGTCGTCGGGTGCCCGTCGCCGGGGCCGTTGGCGTCGTCGGTGCCCGCGTCGGCGACCTTCTGGACGAGGGCGACGCCGGCGTCGTCGACCTGCCCGAAGATCGTGTACGCCGGGGGCAGCCTGGTGTCGCCGTACACGATGAAGAACTGCGAGCCGTTGGTGCTCGGACCGGCGTTCGCCATCGCGAGCGTGCCTGCCGGGTAGGCGATGGTGCCGTCGGCGTCCGCCTTGGGCATCGCGTCGAGCTCGTCGTCGAACGTGTACCCCGGGCCGCCGCTGCCAGTGCCGGTCGGGTCGCCGCACTGCAGCACCAGGATGCCGGCGGTGGTGAGGCGGTGGCAGCTGGTCGCGTCGAAGTAGCCCTGCTTCGCGAGCGAGACGAAGGAGTGGACGGTGCACGGCGCCGCGTCGGCGTCCAGCTCGGCCTTGATGTCGCCCGCGCTGGTCGCGATCGTGGCGGCGACCTGGCCCGACTCGCTGGCCTGCGCCGACGGCGGGTCGACCTCCTTGGCGGCGCTGCCGCCCTCGGCGTACGTGCAGGAGGTGGTCCCGGTCGTGGGGGCGGTGTCGGAGGCCGTGTCGCCGTCCGAGTCGCTGCCGCAGCCGGCGAGTGTGAGGGCGGCGACGATCGCGAGGCCGGCGACGCCGGCGAGGTGGCGGGAGCGCATGGCCAGATCGTAGGGCGTCAGCTGTTCCGGCCCCTCGCGGCCACCGGCCAGCGGACGAGCGACGACCCGTCGTCGGCCCAGAGGTCGTCCGCGAGGTTGACCGCCGCGCACACGTGGTTGGGCACCACGCCGACCTGCGACCCGAGGGCAGGGAGCGCCGCGCCCGCGAGGTCGACGACGGCGTGGTGCTCCGAGAGCTGGACCACGCGCGCGTCGGGGTGGTCGGGCAGACGGCCCCAGCCGGTCGCGTACGGCGCGCGGTCGGCGCCGAGCGCCTTGCTCCCGCTGTCGAGGACGAGGTGCCCGCCGGCGTGGCTGACGACCGTGGCCCGGCAGGTGAGCGCGATCGTCTCAGGGCCCATCACACCGAGCTCCCACTGCTGGGCGTCGCCGAAGAGGTAGACCCCCGGTCGCACCTCGGTGAGCTCGTCGGTGTGGGTGTGCGCGAGGGTCGGGGTCGAGCCGCCGCTCACGACGTCGGGCTCGAGACCCGCGTCGCGGAAGGCGGCCACGGCGGCGGTCAGTGCAGTCGCCTCGTCGGCGGCAGCGGACGCCTTGGCGTCAGGCGAGTAGCCGTGACCGGGGAACGTGAAGACACCGCGCACCGTCAGGCCGGCCTCGGCGGCCGCGGCGGCGACCCGGCCAGCGTCGGCGGGCGCGGCGCCGGTCCGGTGCTGGCCGGAGTCCACCTCGACCAGCACGGCGACGCCGGTGCCGGCGAGCAGCCGCCCGGCCCGCTGCGCCGAGTCGGCGGAGTCGACCCCGATGGTCAGGTCTGCCCGCTCGGCCAGGTCGCGGAGACGGCGTACCGCCTGCTCCGAGAGCCACAGCGGGTAGGCGACGAAGACGTCCTCGACACCGTGCTCCACGAAGACCTCGGCCTCGCCGATGGTGGCCACGGTGAGCCCGACGGCGCCGGCCTCGAGCTGGAGCCGGGCGACGTCGGGACTCTTGTGGGTCTTGGCGTGCGGCCGCAGGGCGACACCGGCGGCCGCAGCGCGCTCGGCGGTCGTGGTGATGTTCTGTCTCAGCCGCCCGACGTCGACACGGAGGTACGGCGTCGCCGGCTCCGCACCGGGCCTGCTCACATCTCCTCGTGCGTGTCCGGGTCGCCGCCGAAGAGGCGGCCGTCGGGGCGGCCGAGGGCAGTGATCGCGGCCATCTCGGCGTCGGAGAGCTCGAAGCCGAAGACGTCGAGGTTGGCGCGCTGCCGCTCGGGGGTCGCCGACTTCGGGATCGGCACCGAGCCGAGCTGCACCTGCCAGCGCAGGATGACCTGACCGGGCGTCACGTCGTGCGCGGCGGCAGCGTCGGCGACCGCGGGCTCGGCGAACGGCGCCTGCCGCTTGCCCAGCGGGCTCCACGACTCCGTGCGGATCCCGCGGCTCTCGTTGACCTCGCGCATCTCCACCTGCGGGAAGTAGGGGTGTAGCTCGATCTGGTTGACCGTCGGAGTCACTCCCGTCTCGTCGATGATCCGGTCCAGGTGCGCGGCGGTGAAGTTGGAGACGCCGATGCTGCGGACCAGGCCCTGCTCGCGCAGGTCGACCAGGGCGCGCCAGGCCTCGACGTACTTGTCCACGCTGGGGTTCGGCCAGTGGATGAGGTGCAGGTCGAGGTACTCGAGGCCGAGTCGCTCCAGCGACCCGTGCACGCTCGCGACGGCGTCGTCGTACCCGTGGTCGCGACCGGGGATCTTGCTGGCGACGTACAGCTCCTCGCGGGGCAGGCCGCTGGCGCGGACCCCCTCGCCGACCTCGTGCTCGTTGCCGTAGTTGACCGCGGTGTCGAGGAGCCGGTAGCCCGCCTCGATCGCCGAGACGATCGTCCCGACCGCCTCGTCGTCCTTGAGCGGGTAGGTGCCGAAGCCGATCGCCGGGAGGGCGCTGCCGTCGTTGAGCGTGTACGTCGGGATGGACATGTCCTCAACGTACCGATCAGGGTGTCGCCTCATGCCCGGGGAGCCCGTCGGTGCGCCGGTCCTCCTTCATCTCGGCCTCGTAGAGATGCCGGCGGCCGGCGACCAGCTCGTCGCGGGCAGCCTGCTCGAGGTCGCGGAAGGGCGTGTAGTAGCCCGCGTCGTACTCCTCGACCACCTGGAAGCTCCACCGGCCCTCGATGATGTTGCGGCCGACGAGCTCGCGCTCGATGCGGTCGGCGAGGTCGGTGTGGCCGGCCTTGCGCAGCTGGTCGACGGCGTCGCCGAGGGTGAGGTCGGCCGTGCCGCACCGCCGGTGGAACGCGTACAGCAGGCCGCGTGCCTCCTCGACGACCTCGAGCGCCTCGGAGAGCCGGCCGAGTGCCTCGACCGTGGCGTCGTCGACGCCGTCGGGTCGCTGGTGGTCCTGGTCGGGTCCGCTCATGTGGTTCGCGTACCCGCGCCGACCCCGGATCACGCCCGTCCGGCAGGCTGGTGACGTGAGCGCCGCCGACGTCCTGTCCTCCATCTGGGACGACGTCACCGGGACGCAGCCACCGCTGAGCGACGGCGGCGTGCTGGCCACCGCGGCGTTCTCGGCGCTGCTGGTGATCACGCCGTGGGCGTGGCCGGTCTGCCGGCACGTGGTGACGATCGCCCACGAGGGTGCGCACGGGCTGGTCGCGCTGCTGACCGGCCGCTCGCTGCACGGCATCCGCCTACACTCCGACACCTCCGGCCTGACCGTCTCGCGCGGCAAGCCGCGTGGCCCGGGGATGGTCGCGACGGCGTTCGCGGGGTACGCCGGGCCGGCACTGCTCGGCCTCGGCGCGGCGTACCTGCTCGGGCGCCAGCATGCCCTCGCCGTGCTGTGGCTGGCGGTGCTGCTGCTGGCCCTGCTGCTGCTCCAGATCCGCAACTTCTTCGGCCTGTACGTCGTGGCGCTCGCGGGCGCGGCCGTCGTCGCGGTGAGCTGGTGGGGGAGCGGGGAGGTGCAGTCGGCGGCGGCGTACGTCGGGACGTGGTTCCTGCTCTTCGCGGCGCCCCGACCGGTCGTCGAGGTGCAGCTGCTCCGCCGTCGCGGTCAGGCGCGGACGTCCGACCCCGACATGCTCGCGCGGCTCACCGGGGTGCCGGGCGTGCTCTGGGTCGTCGTGCTGCTCGCGCTCACCGTCGGGTGCCTGGTGATCGGCGGCCGGTGGCTCGTCGGCTGACGCCACCGGTTTCGCCCGCACACCCGGCGGGCACAAGCCAGCGCGTGACCCCCTCTGTCTCGATCCGTGCCGTCCTGGTTGCAGTCGTCGCCGTCGTCGCGTCCACGGCACTCGTCGCCTCGACGTTCGGCCCGGCCTCCGCAACGCCACGGACCTCCCGGTTCTACGTCGACCCGTCCCACGACGCCACGCACTCGGACGCGTGGGCCGATGCGCCGGCCAAGTACCGCGACCTCGGTGACGTCAACACCATCCGCCTGTACAAGCAGGGCCGGCGGTTGGTCCTGCGCGTCGGGTTCAGCAGGGTGATCAGGTCCGACAACCACTACTGGCAGAACCTGAGGGCGAACTTCCACATCGAGAAGCGCGCCTTCAGCGCAGAGTTCGGCACCCGTCAGGCCCCCTGGGTGCGCCCGTACAAGGATCCGGCCGGCGACGGCCCGGCGATCTGCCTCGGTCACACCCGCCAGGCGCTGAACACCACCGAGGACACCTTCACCCTCAGCATCGACATCGGCTGCCTGCCGCGAGGGAAGAAGGTCGAGCTGTACGGACTCTTCACCGACGTCCGGGCAAGCCGCACGGCCTCGTCGGACAAGACCGAGCTGCCGGCGATCACCAGTGACGACAACACCCGCCTCGGCGGTTACATCCGGATCCGCTGACCGGCCCCGACCTAGGCTCTGACCGTGCGCATCGGCATCCACTACGCCAACTTCACCCACCCCGACTGGAACTCGCGCCTGGCCTCGCGGCTGACGGAGACCGCCCGGGTCGCCGACCAGGGCGGCGCCGCGATGTTCACGGTGATGGACCACTACTTCCAGATGGAGCCGCTCGGCGGCCCGCCGGAGCCGATGCTCGAGGGCTACACCACCCTCGGCTACCTCGCCGGGGTGACGTCCGACGTCAGGCTCAGCCTGCTCGTCACCGGCACGACGTACCGCCACCCGGGTTTGCTCGCCAAGATCGTCACCACCCTCGACGTGCTGTCGGGCGGTCGCGCGATGCTCGGCATCGGGGCCGCCTGGTACGACCGCGAGCACCTCGGCCTCGGGGTGCCCTTCCCGTCGACCAGCGAGCGGTTCGAGCGCCTGGAGGAGACGCTGCAGATCGTGAAGCAGATGTGGAGCGACGACAACGGCGCCTACGACGGCGAGCACTACCAGCTCGCCGAGACCTTCTGCGTGCCGCCGCCGGTCCAGCAGCCGCACCCGCCGATCCTGATCGGTGGTGGGGGAGAGCGGAAGACGCTGCGCCTGGTCGCGCAGTACGCCGACCTCTGCAACATCTTCCGCGAGGGCACCGAGGAGACCGGGCGCAAGCTCGACGTCCTGCGTCGTCACTGCGACGACGTCGGCCGCGACTACGACGAGATCCAGAAGACGATGGTCAACGGCATCGGCGGCGCCGACCCGGTCGCCGACCCCGATGCGTTCGTCGCCGAGATGGCCGGCTACGCCGCGCTGGGCATCGAGTTGGTCACCCTGATGCCGCCCACCGACGACCCCGTCGGCTGGACGACCGCCGTCTGCGAGGGTGTGCTCCCGCGGCTCGCCGAGCTCTGATCGGGCACCGCTCGGCCGCTCCGCGTCACGGCCGGGGCCCGGGAGCCGTCAGAGGACGACGGTGCCGTACATCTCGCCGAGCGGGTCCGAGATGAGTTCCAGACGAGTGCCGTCCGGATCGCGGAAGTAGATCGAGCTGCCCGACTCGGCGACGTACTCGACACCGGCGTCGTCGAGCTTCGCCTTGAGCTGCTCCCACCGTGACGGCTCGACGGAGATGCAGACGTGGTGCAGGCCGCCGAGCACCTCGGCGTACGGTCCGACGTCCAGGCCGGGGAAGTCGAAGAACGCGAGCAGGTTGCCGTGGCCGATGTCGAAGAAGAAGTGGTTCGAGCCGGGGTAGTCGCGGTTCTCGAAGATCTCGGTCAGCGGGAACCCCAGCAGACCCTGGTAGAAGCGCACCGTCCGCTCGACGTCCGCGCAGACGATCGCGAAGTGGTGCAGCCCGCGCGCCGAGGACGCCGGGCGGCTGGCCTCGGGGGAGAGGTACGTCGTGCGGATCCGCTCCCGCTCCGCGGCGATGTGATCGAGATCAAGGTCGCTCATGCCGAGGACGCTACTGCTTCTCGCCGTACGTTGACGGGATGACAGCAGCGCAGCTCGCGGACCAGTTCCGCGACCACTTCGGCCATCGTCAGCACCTGTACGGCGTCCTGCTGGCGGAGCTCGCCGACGACCTCGACGCCGGGGGAGCGACGGCGACGATCTGCGCGGACCACCTCGACGCGCCGCGCGGTGACGCGATCCAGCTTCGGCTGCTCGCTGGCATCTTCCGGATCGTGCTGCGCGGGGAGGCGCCGCAGCTGGAGCCGTTCTACCCGTCGCTCGGCGGCCGCGACGACCCCGAGCAGGCCTGGCCGCACGTCCGACCGGTGCTCGAGCAGCACGTCGACGAGCTGCGCACGGCGCTCGACCTGGCGCCGCAGACCAACGAGGTCGGGCGCTCGGCCTGCCTGGCCGTCGGCCTCTTCGAGGCGGTACGCCGGACCGGGCTGAGCCGGGTGCGCCTGCTCGAGCCGGGGGCGTCGGCGGGCCTCAACCTGCTGGTCGACCGCTACCGGATGGTCGGGCCCAACTGGGCCGCGGGGCCGGCCGACAGCGCGCTGGTGCTCGACACCCAGGCGCCGGGGGTGCGCCCCGAGGAGCTCACGATCGTCGAGCGCCGCGGCTGCGACCTCTCGCCGGTCGACGCGAGCACGCCCGAGGGGGCGACGTACCTGACCTCGTTCGTCTGGCCCTTCGACCTGGCCCGGCACGCGAGGCTGGCGGCCGCGCTCGACGTCGCACGTCGGCACCCGGTCACCGTGGACCGCGCCCCGGCCGCGGCCTGGCTGGCCGAGCAGCTCGCGCAGCCCGTGGCCGACGGCGTGCTGACCGTGGTGTGGCAGTCGATCACCGAGCAGTACTGGCCGGCGTCGGAGCAGCAGGCAGCCGCCGCGGCGATCGAGGAGGGAAGGGCTCGGACGCCGTTGGTGCACGTCGCGATGGAGGGCGTGCCTCCCCAGCAGATGGCGGGCTCCTACGACATCGCCGAGCACGGACCGAGCACCACGGTCGACGGCGACCTGGTGGCGCGGTCACACCACCACGGACCGCCCGTCCTCCTGCGATGACCGAGCGCTGAGCTACGGCGCGTCGGGCACGTCGGCGAACGTGTCGGGCCGGTGCAACCAGGTGGCGTGGTCGCGGGGGAGCATCACGGCGAAGACCTTCCCGACCACCAGGTCCTGCGAGAAGAACTCCTGGCCCGGCACGCACGCCGTGTCGTCGGGCGAGCACATGTGCGCGCTCGAGTCGTCGGAGTCGTAGCGGTTGTCGCCCATCACGAAGAGATCGCCGTCCGGCACCGGACCGGCGGTCCAGCTGCAGTCACCGCCGGGGCCTCGCGGCCCACGACACGGCGAGGTCTCCGGCTCGTTGACGTAGTCGTCCTCGTCGAGCGGCTGCCCGTTGACGGAGATCCGGCCTTGGTCGTCGCAGCAGACGATCGTGTCGCCCCCGACCCCGATCACCCGCTTCACCAGGTGGCCGCCGGTGGGGTAGAGGCCGATCTTGGACAGCAGCGTCGCCACCGGGCCCACCGGTCCGGAGTCCTCGTCCGGGAGCCAGTGCCCGGGGTCCTCGAACACGACGACGTCACCGCGCTGCGGCTCGCCGGCCCAGTACGACGGCTTCTCGACCAGGATCCGGTCGTCCTTCACCAGGCCCGGCACCATCGACGGCGACGGGATGTAGAACGCCTGCACGAAGAACGTCTTCAGCACGACCGCCACCACGAGCGCGATGACGACCAGCAGGAGCGTCTCGATCAGGATGGAGCGGTGCTTGCGCTGGGGACGTGGCGTGGCTGCTTCCCCCGAGTTCGTCACACGCGCACCCTAGGGGTCAGCGCCCTCGCAGGCGCGGAACTACACGGCTGTCGGGCCAGAAATGAGGCGACTCGATGCGGCACCTGTCCTACGCCATGAACGTGAGCCTGGACGGCTACGTCGCCGCACCCGACGACGACCTCGGCTGGGGCGTGCAGAGCGATGAGCTGTTCCAGTGGTGGAGCGACCGCATGGAGACCGCCGACCTGGCGCTCTACGGTCGCCGGCTCTGGGAAGGGATGAGCTCCCACTGGCCGGCCGCCGACCAACAGCCGGACGTCTCACCGCAGCACGCCGAGTTCGCCCGTCGGTGGCGCGCCCTGTCGAAGGTGGTGTTCTCCTCGACCATCAGCGCGGTCGACTGGAACGCGCGTCTGGTCAGCAGCGACGCAGTCGCCGAGATCATCCGACTGAAGGCCGAGGACGGCGGCCGCATGGACATCGGCGGCGCGACGCTCGCCGCGGCCGCGATGCGGGCCGGGTTGGTCGACGAGTACGCCGTCGTCACCCACCCGGTGATCGTCGGCGCTGGGTCGCCGTTCTTCACGGGCCTGGAGAGCTGGGTGCCGCTGCAGCTGGTGGAGACCCGGAGGTTCCCCGGAGGAGTGGTCCTGACCCGGTACGGGAGCGGCTCCAACGTCGAGATGTTGACATAATGTCAGTTATCGGCGACTAATTCACGCTCACGAATGGGGTCGGAGTGCCACTCCCAGCGATCTGAGGCAGACCGCGCTCAGCGAGCTCACGACGACGTCGTACGGCTGCTCACCGGGCGTCCACCACCGCGTGTAGCCCTCCATCATCGAGACCAGCGCGTCGGCGGTGACCGACGCCGGCAGGTCCGCCGGCACCTGGTCGGCGCGTTGCCAGTCCAGGATCGCCGCGGTGAGCACCTGGATGTGGAGGTCGCGCGCGTGCCGCCGGGCTGCGCGGACCGTGTCGTCCGTCGTGGCGACCTGGTCGATGATCTCCATGACGCGGGCGTTCTCGCGACAGGTGTCGAGCACGCGTTCGACGTACGCCGGCACGGCGACCTCGGGCGGGTAGCTGCCGATGGCGGTGTGGTCGACGTCGGCGACCTGGGAGAAGGACTCGTTGATCTCCCCCGCGATCACCATCAGCACGTCGATCTTGGTGGAGAAGTACGTGTAGAAGGTCCCGCGCGCGACGCCCGCCGTCGCCACGACGTCCTCGATCCGGGCGTCGAAGAAGCCGTCCCGCTCGAACACCGTTCGGGCCGCCTCGACGATCTTGCGCCGCGAGGCCCGGCCACGCTCGGTGCCGTTGGACTCGTGCGCGGTACGCCGCGACGCCGCCGTACCGACCGGCGTCCAACCGCCGGGAGTACGGCGTACGGGGGCAGCTCCTTGACTCGACATTGGTGTCGACTTTAGTGTCCGAGCGTGCCGTCCGCCACCCCGACACCCTCCCTCGCCGAGCTCCGTGACCAGGTGCTCAGCCAGCGCACCGCACTGCCGCAGATGTACGGCGGCATCGACTTCGACGCCCGTCCGGAGCGGTTCACCGTCGACCCCGAGGTCGAGTCCCAGCTCGGCACCGCGCTCGAGCCGCAGCGGCAGCGGCTGCTCGAGAACACGGATCAGGTCGCCGTCATCGAGGCGTTCACGATGCTGGGCGACGCCGTGGCGGACGCGTACGCCGCGCTGCTGCCCGAGATCGGGTTCCAGCGGCTCGTGGAGATGCTGGACGAGGCCTGCGACCACGGGGTCGAGGCCGTCGCGGACGCCCCGCCCGAGCTGCGCGCGCTGATCGCCGACATGGAGCGCCGCCCGGAGTGGCTCGACATGGAGCTCGTCGAGCTCGGTGCGCGCCTGGACCGCAACCTGAGCGCGCACGTGAGCCCGTACGCCATCCGTGGCGCGTTCGTCGCGACGTTCATGAATGCCTACGCGGCGCTCCCGATGGCGATGACCGGCGCGCTCGGTGAGGACATGGCCGCGAACCGGATCAAGGAGACCGCCACCTTCTTCACCTGCACCGTGCTGCCGGGCGCGCTGGAGCGGCACGGGCCGGGCTTCAGGGCGGCGGCCAAGGTGCGGTTGATGCACTCGATGGTCCGCTTCAACGTGCTGCGCCGGGGCAAGTGGGACTCGAGCGTGTACGGCGTACCGATCCCCCAGGTCGACCAGATGCCCGCCGGCCTGCTCACGATCTTCGTGCTCGCGCTGAACGTCGTCCGCTCGGGTCGCACCGAGTTCACCCGCGAGGAGCAGGCCCGGGTCGAGCTCTCGCGCTACCGGTGCTTCCTGCTCGGGCTGCCGGAGGAGCTGCTGCCCGGCACGCCGCGCGGCATCATCGACGCGCTCGGGACCCGCCAGGCGACGCTGCGCAAGGCGTACGACGACGACACCTGCGGCGCGCTGTTGCGCGCGACCATGAAGGCCTACCTGGAGCCGGACCACGGTCTCCGTAGCCGGGTGCACGACCGTTTCGAGCGCAGCTTCTCGAAGGCGTTCTTCGTCAAGCGTTTCCTCGAGGGCGACGACGCCCGGGCCGCGGAGATGGGCGTCGCGCTGAGCCGCGCCGACCGGGTCCAGGCCGTCGGGGTGGCCGTCCTGGTCGGCGGCCAGGTACTCGCCTACCGGCTTGCTCAGCGCGCGCCCGGGCTCGGCGACCGCGTCGACCGTCGGCTCGTGCACAAGCTGGACGTCATCCTGGCCCGCCTGGGTCACGCCGACTTCGCCTCCGACGGTGCCTCCTACCGCCCGGTCGGGTCCTGACGAACGGCCCCCTGCCGCCGGCCCCGGTTCTGCGGTTGGTGACCAAACGTGTGGTGGGAGCGCTCCAGATCTGCGGTTGGTGACCAAACGTGGGGTCCGACGGCCCCGCCGGACTAGCGTGGCGGCCGTGGCCCACCCGCGGATGTTCGACGACGACGACCCGGTGCTCGGGCGCCTCCGCGAGATCACGCTGACGTTCCCGGACGCGGCCGAGAAGGTCTCCTTCGGCATCCCGGCGTTCTACACGACCAAGGTCTTCGCCTACTACGGCGGCAGCGAGAAGCTGGACGACGGGTACGTCCGGCACGGCTCGTCGGTGCTCGTGCTCGCCGACCCGGTCGAGCTGCCGGCGCTCCTGGCGGAGGCGCGCTGCTACCTCCCGATGTACCTCGGTGTCGCCGGTTGGGTCGGGCTCCACCTCACCGACCACACCGACTGGGACGAGGTTCGCGAGCTCGTCGACACGTCCTACCGCCTCACCGCCGGCATACGACGGGTGAAGCGGCTCGACGACGGTCGGTGAGACTCAGGCCCCGACGTACTCCGCCAGGTGCTGGCCGGTGAGCGTCGAGCCGTCGGCGACCAGGTCGGCGGGCGTGCCCTCGAAGACGACCCGGCCGCCGTCGTTGCCGGCGCCCGGCCCGAGGTCGATGATCCAGTCGGCGTGCGCCATCACGGCCTGGTGGTGCTCGATGACGATCACGGACTTGCCGCCGTCGACGAGTCGGTCCAGCAGGCCGAGCAGGTTCTCGACGTCGGCGAGGTGCAGGCCGGTCGTCGGTTCGTCGAGGACGTAGACCCCACCCTTCTCCCCCATGCTCATCGCGAGCTTGAGCCGCTGGCGCTCACCGCCGGAGAGGGCGGTCAGGGGCTGGCCGAGCCGGAGGTAGCCGAGCCCCACGTCCTCGAGCCGCGCCAGGATCGCTGCGGCGGCAGGGGTCTTCGCCTCCCCCTCGGCGAAGAACGCGTGCGCCTCCGCGACCGGCAGGTCGAGCACCTCGGCGATGTTCAGGCCGCCGAAGCGCAGCTCGAGCACCGCCGCCTGGAACCGCTTGCCCCCGCAGTCCTCGCACGGCGTCGCAACGGTCTCCATGAAGCTGAGCTCGGTGTAGATCATCCCGTTGCCCTTGCAGGTCGGGCACGCGCCCTCGGAGTTGGCCGAGAACAGCGCCGGCTTCACGCCGTTGGCCTTCGCGAAGGCCTTGCGGATCGGCTCGAGCAGTCCCGTGTACGTCGCCGGGTTGGAGCGTCGCGACCCGCGGATCGCACCCTGGTCGACGTACACCACGTCGTCCTCGGCCGGGATCGACCCGTGGATCAGCGACGACTTGCCCGAGCCGGCGACCCCGGTGACGACGCAGAGGACGCCCAGCGGCAGGTCGACGTCCACGTCGCGCAGGTTGTGCTCGGTGGCGCCCCGGATCTCGAGCTTCCCCGACGGGGTGCGTACGTCGTCCTTGAGCCGTACCCGGTGGTGGAGGTGGCGACCGGTCAGGGTGTCGGAGGCCGTCAGCTCCTCGACGGTGCCCTCGAAGCAGATGGTCCCGCCGCCGGTGCCGGCTCCGGGTCCGAGGTCGACGACGTGGTCGGCGATCGCGATCGTCTCGGGCTTGTGCTCGACGACCAGGACCGTGTTGCCCTTGTCGCGCAGCTCCAGCAGCAGGTTGTTCATCCGGGCGATGTCGTGGGGGTGCAGCCCCACGGTCGGCTCGTCGAAGACGTAGGTGACGTCGGTGAGCGACGAGCCGAGGGCCCGCACCATCTTGGTCCGCTGGGCCTCTCCCCCGGACAGCGTCCCCGACGGTCGGTCGAGGGACAGGTAGCCCAGGCCGATCTCGACGAACGAGTCGAAGAGGTGCAGCAGGCCCTCGACGAGAGGCGCCACGCCACCGTCGTCGATCGTGCGCGCCCACGCGGCGGCGTCGACGACCTGCATGGCGCAGACGTCCGCGATGCTGACGCCGCCGATCTTCGACGACCGCGCCGACTCGTTGAGGCGGGTGCCGTCGCAGACCGGGCAGGTCTTGAAGACGGCAGCCTTCTCGACGAACGCCCGGATGTGGGGCTGCAGCGAGTCGACGTCCTTGCTGAACATCGACTTGCGGATCTTCGGGATCAGCCCGTCGTAGCTGACGTTGATCCCCTTGGCCTTGATCTTCGTCGTCTGCTTGTAGAGGAGGTCGTTGCGCTCCTTCTCCGTGTAGTCCTTGATCGGCTTGTCCGGGTCCACGAACCCGGACTCGATGTAGGTGGCGACCATCCACCCGTCGGCGGTGTAGGCCGGCACCAGGATCGCGCCGTCGACCAGCGACTTCGACTCGTCGATGATCACCGAGAGGTCGAGGTCGGAGATCGTCCCGCGTCCCTCGCACTCGGCGCACATGCCGCCGAGGTAGACCGCGTCCTTGACGATCTTCTTCTCGCCCTTGGGCCCGGTCATGACGCCGCTGGCCCTGGTGGTCGGGATGTTGAAGGAGAACGCCGTCGGGCCGCCGATGTACGGCGTACCGAGCCTGCTGAAGAGCGAGCGCAGCATGGCGTTCGCGTCGGTCACCGTGCCGAGGGTGGAGCGCGGGTTGGCGCCCAGGCGCTCCTGGTCGACCAGGATGGCGGTGGTCAGCCCCTCGAGCGCGTCGACGTCGGGACGCGGCAGGCTGGGCATGAAGCCCTGCACGAACGTCGAGTAGGTCTCGTCGATCAGCCGACGCGACTCGGCGGCGATGGTCCCGAAGACCAAGGAGCTCTTTCCGGAGCCCGAGACCCCGGTGAACGCCGTGAGCCGGCGCTTCGGGATCTCGACGCTGACGTCCTTGAGGTTGTTGACCCTCGCGCCCGTCACCCGGATCAGGTCGTGGCTGTCGGCTCCGTGCATGCGGGCGGTGACTCCTCAGTCTTCCGGCAGGGCGGCGAACGCCTTCTTGGTGTCCTTGTACCAGCCCATGCCCTTGATCGGGTGCTTCCAGCGGCCACGCATGTCGTTGTTGGCCGGCACGTGGGCCTCGTCGCCGGCCGCGACCATGTCCTTGAGGTGCTGGTCCTGCTGGTTGATGACGTCGTCGGCCTTCTCGCCCTGGAACGCCTGGTCGCAGGGACCACCCATCTGCTGGCAGGTCATCGTCCTCATCTCAGGCCACCTCTCGGATGCGGACCAGGTTGCCCGCGGGGTCGCGGAAGGCGCAGTCGCGCAGTCCGTAGGGCTGGTCGATCGGCTCCTGCACCACCTCGGCACCGCTGGCCTGCACCGAGTCGAACGTCGCATCGAGCTCGGTGGTTCCCAGCAGGATCCAGCCGTAGGTGCCCTTCGCCATCATGTCGGCGATCATCTGGCGCTCGGCATCGGTGATGCCGGGGTCGACGGCCGGCGGCCCGAGCAGGATCGAGGTGCCCGGCTGGCCCACGGGGCCGACGGTGATCCAGCGCATCGTGCCGGAGCCGACGTCCGTGCGGACCTCGAAGCCGAGGACGTCGCGGTAGAACGCCACGGAGGCGTCGGGGTCCTCGTGCGGGAGGACGGTGGTGTGGATGGTGAGGTTCATGCGGATCACGCTAGGTGCGGGTCGACCGCCGGCGCTTCTCCATTCCTGATCGATCGCGCCCGGATCGGTCGCGCGACCTGCTTGACCACGCACGGGGGCACGCCGTTCATCTCGTGCGCCGCGTCGCGGTAGGCGCTCGGTGACATCCCCACCAGCTCCTTGAACCGCGTGCTGAACGTGCCGAGTGACTGGCACCCGACCTCGAAGCAGACCTCGGTGACGCTCAGGTCACCGCGCTGCAGCAGCGCCATCGCGCGCTCGATGCGCCGCGTCATCAGGTAGGAGTACGGCGACTCGCCGTACGCGCGCTTGAACTCGCGACTCAGGTGCCCCGCCGACACGTTGACGCCGCGGGCCAGCGCCTCGACGTCGAGCGGCTGCGCGTACTCCCGGTCCATCCGGTCCCGGACCCGGCGCAGCAGCACCAGGTCGCGACGGCGCTGCTCGTCGGTGGGGGTGCTCACCCGCACGATTTTGCCATGCGCGCCTGGCCCGGACGGGCTACGCGAGCCTGCTCAGGACGGGGCATTCGACCTCGAACCGCCGTACGACGGGCTGCGGATGCCTAACGTCGAGAGTGTCGGGGCCGATGTGAACGGCCAGACCTGCTGGGGGGCAGGACCCGAGAAGCACGGGAGGAGGTAGCGCCATGTGGGACACCGTCCAGACGAACGCCGTGCACCTCTCGCACGACATGCCGTGCACGCACTGCGGCCACGCTCCTCACACCTACCTCGCGTGTGGGGACAGCTGCGACTGCGTGCCGGCCGGCGTGCCGAGCCGCGCCGTCGCCTGACTCAGCCGATCGCGTCCACGGTCGCGACCCGGGTCAGCACCGGCCGCTCCGGGTTGTCGACGACCTCGCCCGCGTTCCACCACAGCCGCAGGCCCGCGGGCGCCAGCTCGAGGACCGCGAGGTTGTTGTCGTACCAGGGTCCCTCGGTGACCGACCAGCGGATCGGCTCGCGCGGCACCCGACCGGAGAGCGAGAGCAGCCGGCCGACCTTGCCGGTCGCGCGCTTCGCCGCGAGCGCCGTGAACCCGCGCATCCCCCGCGGCAGCGGGTTGCGGATCGGCGAGCAGACCGCCTGCAGGATCCGGCTCGCCACGACCCCGTCGCGGGGCCACGCCTCCGCGACGTAGCTGTGGTGCACGTCGCCGGACAGGAACGTGATGGTGCGTGGCGCCCGGCCGCGCCGGCCCGCCGCGACCTCGAGGACCAGCCCGGCGACGTCGCGGAAGCCCCGTTCGAACGCGCCCCAGTGCTCCAGGTCCGCGCGCTTGCGCGCCCACTCCCCGAGCCGGCGGCCCGGGCCGCCCCAGGCGCCCTCGGCGATCGACTCGCCGAACGACTCGATGTGGTGCAGCCCCGGCGCGAGCAGGTAGGGCAGCGACGTGCCGATCAGCAGGTGGTCGAGATCGCCCTGCAGCTGGGCGTCCAGCCACATCATCTCGCCGTCGTCGAGCATCGAGCGTCGCTCGGGCTCGAGCACCCGGGCGGCGCGTGAGTCGATGACGACCAGCCGGGCCTGCGTGTCGAAGTCGCGGGAGTAGCTCCACCGGTAGGTCTCGGGGTGCTGGTCCGCACGGTCGGCGAGCGCGTCGACGGCATCGCTGACGTCCAGCTCCTCTGGCCCGTCGTACGCCGTGATCCGCTTCCAGAGCTCGTCGACCGCCCGCTCCTCGGGGCCGAGGTTGCCGAGGTGCTGGTGCACCCAGTACGACGCGAGGCCGCCGACGATCCGGTCGTGCCACCACGAGGTCGACTCCATGTCCTGGCGCCAGGTCCAGCTCGTGTTCCAGTCGTCGCGGATGTCGTGGTCGTCGAAGATCATCGCCGTGGGCAGGGTCGACAGGAGCCAGCGGTTGGCCGGGTCGGACCACGCGAGCCGGTAGAGGTGCGCGTACTCCTCGTAGTCCTTGAGCTCGAACCACGGAGCCTGCTCCGGGTCGCGGCGCTGCTCGATGAAGGCGCGCATCTCGTCGCTGGTCTCGTCGGCGTACACCTGGTCACCGAGGAAGACCGCGAGGTCGGGCCACCGCTCCCCCGGGTCCTCGGAGCCGCTCTCGGTGATGCCCGCCATGAAGAGCGCGTAGGCGCGCATCGCGTCGACGCCGAACTGCTCGGTGCCCGCCGCGTCGTGGTCGACGCTGACGCGGCAGGAGCCGAAGGCCATCCGCAGGGGCTTGCCCGGCTGGAGGGTGCTGATCACGGACGGCGGGAACTCCGCGAAGGCCGGGTCCGTCGATGGCCAGACCTGCGCGTCGTCGACGTCCACGACGTACGGCGTGCGGCTGCCGGGCGTGAGCCCGGCGAGCTCGACGAGCGCGTAGTGGTGGCCGTGCACGGCGAAGGTGCGCGCGCTCGCGCGCTGGCCGCCGGCGACGACGATCACCTCAGCGGCGTCCCGGGTCTCGACCCAGACGGTGGCCGTCGTGTCGTCGACGTAGCGCAGCAACGGGCCGAGTACCAGCGAGGTCATGTCCCGGGCTCTACCCACCGAGGCAGTGCTCTAGGCTTTGCGCCATGGCGACACCCGAGCGACGTACCGCCCCCGGCACCCCCGTTGTCCACACCGGCGCGCCGGTCGCGTCCGGCCCGGTGCCGGTGATGGCGCCCCTCGGCTGGCTGCTGATCCTGGTCTCCGGCATCGGCCTGATCCTGGCCAGCTGGCTGCTCTACGGCACCACGGCCGACGGCATGTGGGCCGGCTACCGCGACGGCGTCATCGGTACGACGGTCGTGCTGTGCGCGATGGCCCTCAACACGAGCCTGCCGCCGAAGCCGTTCCTCGGCATCTGCGGCCTGGCCGGCATCCTGCTGATCCTCTTCGCCGTCTTCCTCGACGACGACACGGCCGTGTTCGTCAGCGAGCTGGCGGCCGGCATCGGCCTCCTGGTCGGCGTCGGTCTCTACACCTCCGGTCGCCGCGACTGACCTTCGTCCGTCAGGGCTGCACCAGCACCTTGGTCGCGCGCCGCTCGTCCATCGCGCGGTAGCCCTCGGCCACGTCGTCGAGCGGCACCGTCAGGTCGAACACGAGGCCGGGATCGATCCCTCCGGCCAGCACCTTCTCGAGCAGCTCGGGGATGTACTTGCGCGTCGGGGCCATGCCGCCGGCGAGACCGATGTTGCCGCGGAACATCCGCCGCAGCGGGAGCTCGACGCCGTGCGGCACGCCGACGAAGCCGACGGTCGAGCCGGGCCGGGCGATCTTGAACGCGGTCTGCATCGACTGGTCGGTCCCGACGCACTCGAGGACGGAGTCGGCGCCGACCCCGCCTGTCAGCTCGAGCACCGCGTCCACGCCGGCCTGGTCGCGCTCGGCGACGACGTCGGTCGCGCCGAACGCGCGGGCGATCGCCTGCCGCGGCTCGTGGCGCGACATGGCGACGACGCGCTCGGCGCCGAGCAGCGACGCGGCCAGCACGCCGAACAGCCCGACGGCACCGTCGCCGACCACCACCGCCGTACCTCCGGGGCGCACACCTGCGGAGACCGCGGCGTGCCAGCCCGTCGGGAAGACGTCCGCCAGCGTCAGCAGCGACGGGACCATCGCGGCGTCGGGCATGCCGTCGGTCTTCACGAGGCTGCCCTCGGCCTGCGTGACCAGGGTGTACTCCGCCTGCCCGCTCTCGGTGAAGCCGAGGTTCACGCAGCCGGACTGGGCGCCGGCCCGGCAGTGCGCACAGGTGTTGTCGCAGTGGTCGAACGGCACGATCACGAAGTCCCCCGGCCGGAACGACGTGACGTCGGCGCCGACCTCCTCGACCACGCCCACGCACTCGTGGCCGATCGTGTCGCCGGGCGTGATGTCGTTCTCGCCGCGGTAGGGCCACAGGTCCGAGCCGCAGATGCACCCCGCCACGATCTTCACGATCGCATCGGTCGGTGCGGTGATCGTCGGGTCGGGAACGTCGGAGACGCGGATGTCTCGGGTACCGTGGATCGTCGTCGCGCGCATGCGGCCCATCCTGTCAGGAAGCGGCCCGCTCCCCCGACACCCCCGGGTCCCGGACTTTCTTGCGTTATCTCATATGTGAGTTACCGTGGACGGCATGACTGAGGCCACCACGACCGAGGGCTACAAGAACCGCATCGGCAACTTGATCCGGGACGCGCGCAAGCACCGCGGGCTCACCCAGCACCAGCTGGCCGACCTGCTCAACACCAGCCAGAGCGCGGTCAACCGGATCGAGAAGGGTCACCAGAACCTCTCCCTCGAGATGCTCGCCCGCATCGGCGCGGCACTCGACTCCGAGATCGTCGCCGTCGGCGCCGGGCCGACCCACCTGCGGGTGACCGGGCCGACGACGCTGTCGGGCGAGATCGACGTCAAGACGTCCAAGAACGCCGGCGTCGCGCTGCTGTGCGCGTCGCTGCTCAACCGGGGCCGCACCACGCTCCGCAAGGTCGCGCGCATCGAGGAGGTCAACCGCCTGCTCGAGGTGCTGACCAGCATGGGCGTCCAGGCCCGCTGGCTCAACGACGACAACGACCTCGAGATCGTGCCGCCGCGCGACCTCGACCTCGGCAACATCGACGAGACCGCGGCGCGCCGTACGCGCTCGATCATCATGTTCCTCGGCCCGCTGCTGCACCGGGTCGACACGTTCGAGCTGCCGTACGCCGGCGGCTGCGACCTCGGCACCCGCACGGTCGAGCCGCACATGGCGGCGCTGCGGCCGTTCGGCCTCGAGGTGAAGGCCACCGACGGCAGCTACCACGCCCAGGTCAACCAGGCGATCGAGCCCGAGCGGCCGATCGTGCTCACCGAGCGCGGCGACACCGTCACCGAGAACGCCCTGATGGCCGCCGCGCTGCACCCCGGCGTGACCGTGATCCGCAACGCGTCGTCCAACTACATGGTCCAGGACCTCTGCTTCTACCTGCAGCGCCTGGGTGTCACGGTCGAGGGCATCGGCACCACGACCCTGCGCGTCACCGGCCTCGCGGAGATCGACGTCGACGTCGACTATGCGCCCAGCGAGGACCCGATCGAGGCGATGTCGCTGGTCGCCGCCGCGATCGTGACCAAGTCGCAGATCACCATCCGCCGGGTGCCGATCGAGTTCATGGAGATCGAGCTCGCGCTGCTCGAGGAGATGGGCCTGCAGTACGACCGCTCCGAGGAGTACGTCGCCCTCAACGGCCACACCCGCCTGGTCGACATCACCACGAAGCCGTCCGAGCTGCACGCGCCGCTCGACAAGATCCACCCGATGCCGTTCCCCGGCCTCAACATCGACAACCTGCCGTTCTTCGCGGTCATCGCCGCGGTCGCCGACGGCCAGACCCTCCTGCACGACTGGGTCTACGAGAACCGCGCGATCTACCTGACCGACCTCAACAAGCTCGGTGCGCGGGTCAAGCTGCTCGACCCGCACCGGGTGATGATCGAGGGCCCGACCAGCTTCAGCGGCACCGAGCTGGTCTGCCCGCCGGCGCTGCGCCCGGCCGTGGTGATCCTGCTGGCCATGCTGGCCTCGAAGGGCACGTCCGTGCTGCGCTCGACGTACGTCATCCACCGTGGCTACGAGGACCTCGCCGAGCGGCTCAACCAGCTCGGCGCCAACATCGAGACGTTCCGGGACATCTGAGCTGCCGTGGGGTCGCGAGCGAAGCTCGCGACCCCATGATCCAGCAGCCAGATCGAGTAGCCCCGCGACTGAGGGACGAAGCCGCGACGGGCGTATCGAGATCTCACCCAACAGGGTCTCGATACGCCGGTGGCGTCCTCCTTCGTCGGTCGCGCGGCTACGCGACCTGGTGACGTCGTCCGAGCCTTCGCAAGCTCAGGCTCGGGTCACTCGAACAGCGTCTCGACCCAGGCCCGGGCCGGCGGCTTGGTGGCCGGCGGGGCGGTCATGTCGGGGGTGATCCTCGGCATCGGCGCGGTGTGCTGACCGACGTGCCGGTGCCAGTCGCTCTCGGCCTCGATCAGGGCGCCGAGGTCGGGGCGGGCGAGGAAGACCCCGTGGCCGTCGGGACAGGCGCTGACCGCGCCCTCGCCGAGGGACGAGCTGATGGCGCGTGTCTCCATCTCCGCGCCGCACCGTGGGCAGGTCAAGGTCTCCATGGGGCGACGCTACCGCTCCGGTGGTGAGTGCGCGCGGACGCTCGCCGGTCGGCGATACTGCTCGTCGTGACCTCGCCGGTGAACACCCCTCGGACCGGTTTCGCCTACCTGGACCGGGTGCTCGAGGACCCGGGCTCGGTGCTCGCCTTCGCGCACCGCGGCGGCGCCTACCACCCGGAGATCGAGGGCCTGGAGAACACCCTCGCGGCGTTCCGGCACGCGGTCGGGCTGGGCTACTCCTACCTCGAGACCGACGTGCACGTCACCCGCGACGGCGTCCTGCTCGCCTTCCACGACTCGGTGCTCGACCGGGTCACCGACCGCCGCGGCGAGATCGCCGCCCTCAGCCTGAGCGAGGTGCGGGAGGCCCGGGTCGGCGGCCGCGAGTCCGTGCCGACCCTCGCCGAGCTGTTCGACGCGTTCCCCGACGCCCGCTTCAACATCGACCTCAAGTCCGACGGCGCCGTGCCCGCCCTGGCCGACTTCATCGCCGCCCGCGACGCGTGGGACCGGGTCCTGGTCGGCTCGTTCTCGCGACGTCGTACGGCGCAGTTCCGGCAGCTCACCGGCGGCCGGGTGCCGACCAGCGCGACGCTCGGACAGATCGCGGCCTTCCGGCTGGTCCCGTCCGCCTGGCTGGCGTCCCGTCTGGCTGGCGACGGTGCGGCAGCACTCCAGATCCCGCACCGTCGCAAGCGGGTCCTGGTGGTCACGCCCGGGCTGGTCCGGCGCGCGCACGCCGCCGGGCGCCAGGTGCATGTCTGGACCATCGACGACGCGGACGAGATGCGCGCCCTGCTGGACCGGGGCGTCGACGGCCTCTTCACCGATCGGACCGACATACTCAAGGCGGTCCTCGTCCAGCGTGGCCAGTGGAGGGAGTCGTCATGACCGCAACGGACATCGACGTGCAGGAGCGGTTGCGCGAGCAGAACGCGTGGAACTGGTACGACTGGGCCAACAGCGCCTTCTACACGACGGTCCTCACGGTCCTCTTCGCGCCGTACATGATCAGCGTCGCCGGCAAGGCGGCCGGGTGCGTGGACGCCGACGACACCTGCGACAAGACCGTCAACGTGCTCGGCCTGCACCTGGCGGCCGGGTCGTTGCCGTTCTACCTGACCAGCTTCGCGACGATCGCGAGCGCGTTCCTGCTCCCCGTCGTCGGCGCCTTCGTGGATCGCTCGAGCCACAAGAAGTGGCACATGGCCGGCTTCGCCTGGGCGGGTTCGTTCTTCGCGGGACTGCTGTTCCTGATGAAGGACGATCAGTGGCAGCTCGGTGCGGTGGTCATCGTCATCAGCAGCATCCTCGGCGGCTGCTCGCTGGTCAGCTACTACGCGATCCTGGTCGACATCTCGACCGAGGACGAACGTGACCGGGCGTCGTCCCGCGGCTGGGCGTTCGGGTACCTCGGCGGCGGGCTGCTGCTCCTGCTCAACCTGGTGATGGTCCTGGGGCACGACGCGTTCGGGCTCTCGAAGGGCATGTCGGTCCGACTCTCGCTGCTCAGCGCGGCGGTGTGGTGGGCGGGCTTCACGATCATCCCGGTCGTGCGCCTGCGCAACCGCGCGCCGGAGGGGGTCGTCCGTGAGGACGGCGGCCTGCTCGCCCGCAGCTTCGGCCAGCTCTTCGTCACCCTCAAGGAGATGCGTCAGTTCCCGATGACGCTCACCTTCCTGATCGCCTACCTCTTCTACAACGACGGCATCCAGACGGTGATCTACGCCTCGTCGACCTACGGGTCCAAGCAGCTGAAGTTCGGTGACTCGGTCCTGATCGCGACGATCCTGCTCATCCAGTTCGTGGCGTTCGGCGGTGCGCTCTTCTTCGGGCGGCTCGCCGCGCGCTACGGCTCCTACCGCTCGATCCTCTGGGGCACCTTCGCGTGGATGGGGATCGTCGTCGCGGCGATGTTCCTGCCGGAGAAGAACATCGCGCTCTTCCTGATCATCGGCGTCGCCATCGGCATCGTCCTCGGTGGCACCCAGGCGCTGTCTCGTTCGTTCTTCAGCCTGCTCATCCCGCGCGGTCGTGAAGGCGAGTACTTCGGGCTCTACAACGCCTGCGAGCGCGGCACGTCGTGGTTCGGCACGCTCCTGTTCGGCGTCGTCTTCCAGCTCACGGGCTCGTACCGACCCGCCATCTTCGCTCTCATCGTGTTCTTCGTCCTCGGCGCGTTCTTCTTGCTCCGGCTCGATCCGCGACGCGGCATCGCGGAGGCCGGCAACCCGGTGCCCACCGTCGTCTGAGAAGTTCCTGTGAGTGGGGTCACCACGCCCGATTCCCGGAATCTTGTCCGGACCCCTACCGTTGAACAGATTGAGACCGATACGAGCGGGGTACATGCCCCTCGTTGGTCTCGGACAGGCACATTCGGGGGACAAGATTCGGGAGGTGGCTCATGGCAGAGCGCACACTGCGTGGAGCGCGGCTCGGGGGCCAAAGCTTTGAGGACGAGCGCGGCATCGAGTTCGCGGCGCGTCAGCAGGTCGGTTTCCGCTGCGCACAGGGGCACGAGTTCGAGGTCACGATGTCGGTCGAGGCCGACGTCCCGGCCGTCTGGGAGTGCCCGCGCTGCGGCGCCGAGGCGATGAACGTGTCCGGCATCCTGCCCGAGGTGAAGGCGGAGAAGCCGGCCCGCACCCACTGGGACATGCTGCTGGAGCGTCGCTCCGAGAAGGAGCTCGAGGACATCCTCAAGGAGCGTCTCGAGCTGCTCCGCGGCGGCGAGATCGGCCCCGCGCACCTGCACCGCGCCAACCAGAAGAAGCGCAAGGCCTCGGCCTGACGCTCAGTCGTCGTCGACGACCTCGCCCCGGACGACGGGCCCCTCAGCGGGTCCGGGTCCGGGGCGTCGTACGGCCACGGCACCCACGACCAGGTGCCGCGCGACCAGCGCCGCGAGCAGCCGCCGGAAGAGCGGCCGGGTCAGGGGCAGGACCAGCAGGATGCCGAGCGCGTCGGTGATGAACCCCGGCGCCACCATCAACGTCCCGCCCACCAGGATCAGCGCACCGTCCGCGATCTCGGTCGCCGGCATCCGGCCCTCGGCGATGGCCTCGCGCATCGCCCGCCAGGCGCGGGCGCCCTCGTGACGGATCAGCCAGGCGCCGACGAAGCCGCTGAGGAAGAGCAGGGCGATCGTCCAGCCGGCGCCGATCGCCTGACCGACCTGCACGATGACGTAGATCTCGGCCAGCGGCACCAGGACGAAGACGACGAAGAGCACGCCCTGGACCAGCCGTCGCTGTCGGGTCATCGCTGTCGCCTCAGCGCGGTCCGCACCCGCTGGGTGCGCTCGCGCACGCCCCAGGCCGTGATGCGGCGCAGCGACTCGGTGGCCACGGAGCCGCTCATCTTCGAGTCGCCGCGGACCCGCTCGACGAACTCGATCGGCACCTCGCGCACTGCGAGCCCTGCGGCGAGCGTGCGGGCGACCATGTCGGTCTGGAACACGTACCCGGTCGACTGCACGGTCTCCAGGTCGATCTTCTCCAGCGTCGTACGCCGGAAGAGCCGGTAGCCCGCCGTCGCGTCGCGCACCCGCACACCGAGCAGCAGGCGCACGTAGAGGTTGCCGCCGCGCGACAGCAGCTCGCGGCGCAGCGGCCAATTCACCACCGCTCCCCCGGGCACCCAGCGCGAGCCGATCACCAGGTCGGCGCCGTCGCGCAGCGCCGCGAGCAGGCGGTCCAGCTGCTCGGGCTGGTGCGACCCGTCGGCGTCCATCTCACCGATCACGTCGTAGCCGGCGTCCAGGGCGACCCGGAAGCCGTGCAGGTACGCCGCGCCCAGGCCGTCCTTGCTGGTGCGGTGCACCACCTGCACGGCGGGGTCGGCGGCCGCCAGCTCGTCGGCGATGTCGCCGGTGCCGTCGGGCGACCCGTCGTCGACCACGAGGACGTCGATCGAGGGCTGCGCGGCTCGCAGCCGGCCCACGATCCAGGCGAGGTTCTCGGCCTCGTTGTACGTCGGGATGACGACGACGACGCGGCCCAGACCGTCGACGGGGGTGGGATCTGCTGCGCTCATCGGTTCCTGCTCAGTGGGTCGGGCTCAGGGTCGCTTCGTCGACCTGCCGCCGCGCGAGGTTCCGACGATACGGGACCACCGCGAGGACCAGGCCGAGACCCGCCAGCAGCACGCACAACCGGCCCGACCAGGGCCCGATCCGCACGGCCGGGGTGATCGCGGTGTCCAGCCCGACGGTCTCGACGAGCGTGGCCTGGGTACGAGGCTCGGCCTGCGCGACGACGTGCCCGTCGGGCGCGATCACCCCCGAGACGCCGTTGGTGGACGACACGGTCAGCCAGCGTCCGGTCTCGATCGCCCGCAGCCGGGTGATCGCGAACTGCTGGTCGATCTGGTCGGTGTGGATGAAGGTCGCGTTGCTGGTCTGCACGGTCAGCAGGTCGGCGCCGCGGTCGACCTGGCCGTAGATGGCATCGTCGTAGGCGACGTCGAAGCAGATGGAGTCGGCGATCTCGATGCCGGCGATCCGGAGGGGCTCCAGCCGGGTGCCGGAGAGCATGTCACGGCCCACCATCGTCAGGCGGCCGATCTGGAGGTTGTCGAGGTAGGAGCGGAACGGGATGTACTCGCCGAAGACCACCGGGTGGTGCTTGGTGTAACGGTCCCCCGCGCCGGTCACCGGGTCCCAGACGATGCCTTGGTTGAGCACGTGCTGGGGCCCGGCGTCGACGATCGCGCCGACCAGGATCGGGACGCCGATGGCCTCGCTGGCCGCCAGGATGCCGGCGTTCGTCTGCTGGTCGCGGAACGGGTCGACCGCGGTGGAGTTCTCCGGCCACAGCACGAAGTCCGGCTTCGGCTCGCGCCCGGCGGCGACGTCGGCGGCGAGCCGGGTGGTCAGGTCGACCTGGTTCTGCGTGACCTGGCGGAAGTCGTAGAGGATGTTGTCGCCGTTGCCCGGCACGTCGCCCTGGATCACCGCGACGGTCGCCTGACCGTCCGGGTGCGGCGTCCGCGGGACGACGGCCGGCACCCCGAGCGCGATGGCGGCGAGGGCCGCGAGGCAGCCCCATGCCACGAGCTTCTCGCGACGCCGGGCGGCGACGACCGTCCACGCGAGCAGCGCACCGCTGAGCGCCAGCACGAAGCTCGCGCCGACGGTGCCGACCCACGGCAGCGCGTCGGCGAGCGGGGTGTCGACGACGGCGAACGCCAGTCGACCCCAGGGCATCCCGCTGAACGGCCAGGCGCTGTACCAGAGCTCGGTGGTCACCCACAGCGCCGCGACCCACATCGGCCACAGCCGGTGCCGCTGGACCGCGCAGCTGGCGGCGCCCAGGACGGCGTAGAAGAGCGACTGCCACAAGGAGAGGCCGAGCCAGCCGTCGTACCCGACCGAACGCATCCAGTAGAGCAGGACGAACTGGAAGCCGATGCCGAACGCCCAGCCGACGAGGAGGGCAGCGCGCAGCCGGAGGCCGCGGGTCGCGATGACGAAGCCGGCGACCGCGAACGGGATGACGAAGGGAACGGCGACCGGCTCGAACGCGAGGGAGAGCCCGACGCCGCACGCGACGGCCATCAGGATCCGGAGCAGCACACTCCGACGATACCGAGCCAGGGGGAGGCGCCCCCGGAAGGATCCCGCGCCCTTCGGACCAGTCCGACCCTGACCGGCTGCCCGGGCCGCGGCTGTTGTCTAGGGGACACGGGTCCCTTCCGCGTCCGCTCTCATGGGAGCGGACCGACCTCCGCGAACAAGGACCGAGGCGTGGTTGGCACCCCACCCTCGGACCCGGCCACTCGGACGGCGGTCCGCTGTCCACGATCTGCATGAACGGACGGCACACCTTGGCCGTGGAACTCGCCCGCTGTCAACCGCCCGATGACCTGCACAGACGCGCGAACACGCAGGTCAGACGGGGAGTCTCCGTCCCGAGATCGATCCGAAATTTCACTGAGCTGCGGCGTGTCGCGCCGACACGCCGACCAGGCGGAGCGCTAGCGCGGCGTACTCCTCCGCGAGGGCGTCGAGGTCGAGGTCACCGTCGGGTGTCCACCAGCGCGCGACGCCGCTGCACATCTCCAGCAGCGCACGTCGTACGACGGAGGCCGAGCGGACCTGGAAACCGCCGCGAGCCACGCCGTCGTCGAGGGCGGCCTGCCACAGCGCCTCGTAACGGTCGCGGAGCGTGACCACCTCGGCGCGGGCCGGCGCGGAGAGTGCGTTCACCTCGTCGTCGACGACCCGGGTGCGCTCCGGTGCGCTCGCGTGGGTGCGTACGTGCAGGTCCACGAGCGCGACCAGCCGGTCCTGCGGGTCGTCCAGGTCCGCGGTCGCCTCCGCGGCATCGAGCAGCTCGGTGAGGCTGGCACGCATGATCGCGACCAGCAGCTCCTCCTTGGTGCCCATGTAGTGGTAGAGCGAGGCCGAGGACAGCCCCGCGGCCTCGGCGAGCTGCCGGATGCCGGTGCCGTGGTAACCACGCTCGGCGAAGAGCGCGAGAGCCGCGGCCTGGACCCGCTCCCCCGTCGTCTCGCCCGTCGTCTGGCTCACCGCTTGACCCCTCTCGCCGCCACGATCTACCGTCGCCCATGATGCCCGATCGATCGATCGATCGGTAGAGCGACTGATGAAGGAGTCCCCGTGGAGGTCGAGTACGACCGGTCCGGCGAGATCGCGTTCATCCACCTCAACCGGCCGGAGCGGCTCAACGCCGTCACCGCCGCGCTCACCGACCAGCTCGGTGGCGCGCTCGCCCGCGCGGCCGAGGAGGACGCCCGGGTCGTGGTGCTGGCCGGTCGGGGCCGGGCGTTCTGCGCGGGTCACGACCTCAAGGAGCCGGAGCCGGTCGAGACGCCGGTGCAGACCCGACGGCGTCTGGAGGCGATCCAGGAGGTCACCCGCCTGACGCGTCGCTTCCCGGGGCCGGTGGTCGCGGCGGTGCACGGCTACGCCCTCGGCGCGGGCTGCGAGTTCGCGCTCGCGTGCGACGTGGTGGTCGCGACCGAGGACGCGCAGTTCGGCTTCCCCGAGGTGGGCGTGGGCCTGAGCGTGACCGGCGGGATCTCCCGGCTGCTGCCGATGCTGGTCGGCTGGGCGAAGGCCAAGGAGCTGCTCCTGCTCGGCGACCGCGTCACCGGCGCCGAGGCGGCCCAGCTCGGGATGGTGGCCCGCGCCGTACCCCCGGGCGAGCACGAGGCCGTGGCCCTGGAGCTGGCCCAGCGGTTCGTCGAACGCCCGCCGCTCGCGCTGAGCCTGGCCAAGCAGGTGCTCGACCACGGGTTGGATGCGACGCTGGAGGAGGCGATGGTCCGCGAGGTCGACCACGCCGTCCTGACCTCCCTGTCCGGGGAGGGTGTGGCACCCAAGGAGGCCTTCACCCGTGGCTGAGCAGTCGCTCGTCGACCACCTGGTCGCGGCGGTGGAGCACTGGCCCGGCCGGCCCGCGTGGACCTTCGTCGGCGCCGACGGGACCGAGCGGACGCTCACCTTTTCTGCGGTTGGTGACCAAACGTCGTCCCTGGCCCAGGCCCTGCGCGAGCGCGGGGTGGGGGCGGGCGACCGCGTCGCGGTGATGCTCGACAACCAGCCGGAGTTCCCGCTCGTCTGGCTCGCCCTGATGCGGCTGGGCGCGGCGATGGTCCCGCTCAACGTGCGCTACCGCTCGGCGGACGCCGGTCACGTCGTCGCCGACGCGGGCGCCCGCCTGGCCGTCACCTCTCCGTCGTACGCCGGGCTGCTCGAGCCGCTCCTGGAGGTCGTGGACGTCGCGGACCTGGTGCCGACCGGGACCTGGGAGCAGGGGGCGGTCGACCCCGGGGCGCCGGTCAACGTGCAGTACACCTCCGGCACGACCGGGCACCCGAAGGGCTGCGTCCTCACCCACCGGTACTGGACGACGCTGGGCACCTCGATGGTCGAGGAGTTCCCCCACCTGGTCGCCGACGACGTGATGCTGACCGCGCAGCCGTTCTTCTACCTCGACCCGCAGTGGAACGTCGTCTCGGCCCTGCTGTCCGGCGCCCACCTGGTCGCGCTCGACGGGTTCCACCCGTCGACGTTCTGGTCCCAGGTGCGTGCCCACGACGTCACCTACTTCTACTGCCTGGCGGCGATGCCGACGCTGCTGCTCAAGATGCCGGCCGACGACCTGGACCGCGCCCACCGTGTCCGCGCCGTGCAGTGCTCGGCGATCCCGCCCGCCCTGCACGCGGACCTCGAGGCGCGGTGGGGCGTGCCGTGGTTCGAGGCGTTCGGCATGACCGAGACCGGCGCCGACATCCGGGTCTCCCCCGACGACCACGACGAGCTGGTCGGCTCGGGCTGCCTGGGTCGCCCGGCGGCGCATCGCGAGGTGCGTATCGACGACGACGGCCAGATGTGGCTGCGCGGGCCCGGGATGATGACCGGCTACCTCGGGCAGCCGGACCCCTTCGTCGACGGCTGGTTCCCCACCGGCGACCTGGCCCGGCTCGACGACCAGGGCCGCGTCTACCTCGCCGGCCGGCTCAAGGACATGATCCGCCGCAGCGGCGAGAACATCGCGGCGCGCGAGGTCGAGGACGTGCTGCTCACCCATCCCGCGGTCCGGCTCGCGGCGGTCGTCGGCGTTCCCGACGAGATCCGGGGCGAGGAGGTCAAGGCGTACGTCGTCGCGCCCGGGACGACGTCCGACGACCTCACCGCCTGGGCCGCGGCCCGGCTGGCGTCCTTCAAGGTGCCGAGCGTCTGGGAGTTCCGCGACGACCTGCCGCTCACGGCGTCGCACCGGGTCGAGAAGGCCGCCCTGAGAGAAGGTAGAGCGTGAAGGCTGACCTGCTGCTGACCAACGCCCGGGTGCGCACCGTCGTCGGCGACCGGGTCGCGCCCGCCGTGGCGATCTGGCGCGACCGCGTCGTCGCCCTGGAGGACGTGCCGGCCGAGCGCACGATCGACCTCGGCGGCGCCGTCGTGACCCCTGGCTTCCACGACGCCCACAACCACATGGCGTGGTACGGCCTCTCACTCGCCGAGGTGGACCTCCGGGTCGCCTCGCTCGACGCGTTGTACGACGCGGTCGCGGCTCGTGCCGCCGAGCTGCCGCCCGGCGAGTGGGTCGTCGGCGCCGGCTACGACGAGAACAAGATCGGCGGCCACCCGACCCGCGACGCCCTCGACCGGGCCGCTCCCGGTCGCAACGTCTGGCTGCGGCACACGTCGGGCCACATGTGCGTGGTCAACGGGCCGCTGCTCGCCGAGCTCGGCATCGCCGACTCACCCGTCGACGTCCCCGGTGGCCTGGTCGTCACCGACGACGCCGGACGTCCCACCGGCCTGCTCCAGGAGCAGGCGCAGCAGCTGCTGAACCGGCTGGTCCTCCCCTACCCCGTCGGGACGCTGGTCGACGCGATCGAGCGCGCCGGCCGCGTCTACCTGAGCCAGGGCATCACCAGCGTCGTCGAGGCCGGCGTGGGCGGCGGCTGGATCGGCAAGAGCCCGGTCGAGGTCGCGGCCTACCAGCAGGCGCGCGACACCGGCCGGCTGCCGGTCCGGGTCGAGCTGATGGTCGCCGCCGACGCGCTGCACGAGCTCTCGGCGCACGAGACCGACGGCCTGGTCCTGGGCCTGGACCTCGGCATCCGGACCGGGCTGGGCGACGACCGGCTCCGGATCGGTCCCACCAAGATCTTCAGCGATGGCTCCCTGATCGGGCACACCTGTGCGATGACCGACGACTTCGCCGACACCCCCGGTGAGCGCGGCTTCCTCCAGGACTCGGCCGACGCACTGCGCACGAGGATCCTCGAGGCGCACCGCTCCGGCTGGCGGGTCGCCGCCCACGCGATCGGCGACGCCGCGATCGACCTCGTGCTCGACGCCGTCGAGGAGGCACAGCGACGGTGGCCGCGTCCCGACGTACGCCACCGGATCGAGCACTTCGGCGTCTCTCGGCCCGACCAGGTCGCCAAGGCGGCCGAGCTCGGCGTCGTACCGGTCCCGCAGGGCCGTTTCGTCGGCGAGATCGGCGACGGGATGCTGCGCGCCCTCGGACCGGACCGGGCCGGCTGGGCCTACCGCTACCGGTCCCTGCTCGACGCCGGCATCACACCGCCGGGGAGCTCGGACCGCCCGGTCGTCGACGGCGCCCCGCTGCGCGGCATGCACGACATGGTCAACCGGCTCACCGACGGCGGGCAGCCGTGCGGGCCGGAGGAGGCGATCACCGGGCTCGAGGCCCTCACGGCGTACACCCTCGGTTCGGCGTACGCCTCCCACGCGGAGCGCGACCGCGGCACGATCGCGGTCGGGAAGTACGCCGACCTCGCCGTCCTGTCCGACGACCCGGCGACCGTGGAGCCCGGGGCGATCCGCGACATCGAGGTGCTGTCGACCGTGCTGGCCGGAGAGGTGGTGTGGGAGCGATGAGCCTGGTCGACGCCGCGTCGCTGAGCGCCGAGCAGCGCGGCACGGTGCGGGCGATCTACGAGGACGCCTTCCCCGACGAGCTGCAGGTGCCCTTCGACGACCTCTTCGTCGACCGGATGCTCGTGCTGCTGGACGAGGACGGCCCGGCCGGCTTCGCGCTGGTGCGCGACCTGGACGAGACGCCGTGGACCTTCCTGCGCTACTACGCCGTCGGACGCCGCGGCCGCGGCACCGGCTCGGCGATGTGGCGCCTGCTGACCGACCGCCTCGCCGCCGAGGGGCGCACCCGACTGGTCTGGGACGTCGAGGACCCCGACGAGGCCGGCCTCTCCTCCGAGCTCGTCGACGAGCACCGGCGGCGCATCGTCTTCTACGAGCGGCTCGGCGGACGGCTGCGGCCGGTGCGCGACTACCTGCCGCCGCACGACGACGGCCACGCGCCGCAGCTGCTGCTGATGGACACCCCGCTGGCCGACGAGCCGGAGCCTGCGCTGCGCGACCTGGTGGAGACCGTCTACCTGCGCAGGTACGGCGTACCTGCGGACGATGCCACGGTGCGCCGGACGTTACTTGCCAGTCATCTGATCTGACAGGAAAACGTACGGCGTGTGGTTTGCCGCGCCGCAATATCTCCGTCTACCCTCACATGCATGAGCATCGAGACGTCGATCGCGTCCCTCGTCGAGGACCAGACCGGTCAGCCCTACCCCTACCGGCAGGTCGAGCTCGTCGAGCCCGACTGGACCCGCTTCCCGGGCTGGCGCGACGTGACCCCCGAGGAGTGGGCGTCGGTGCAGTGGCAGCGCTCGCACTGCGTCAAGAACGTGAAGCAGCTGCGCGAGCTGCTGGGCGACCTCGTCGACGAGCGCTTCTACGCCGACCTCGAGCGCGACCAGGCCGAGCGGGCCACGATGTCGATGCTCGTGCCGCCGCAGATGATGAACACGATGGTGCCGCACGAGACGGGGACCGGCCCGGGCTCCCTGACGGAGGCGTTCTACGCGGACCCGGTCCGGCACTACATGATCCCGGTCTTCTCCGACCGGCGCACCGACTGGCCGTCCCACCCGCACGCGACCCGCGACTCGCTGCACGAGCACGACATGTGGGTCGCTGAGGGCCTCACCCACCGCTACCCGACCAAGGTGCTCGCCGAGCTGCTCCCGACCTGCCCGCAGTACTGCGGCCACTGCACCCGGATGGACCTGGTCGGCAACTCGACGGCCACCGTCGACAAGCTGAAGTTCGTGGGCAAGCCCGTCGACCGGCTGGGCTCGATGCTCGACTACCTGCGCCGTACGCCGCAGGTCCGCGACGTCGTCGTTTCAGGGGGCGACGTGGCGAACATGCCGTGGCCGCGCCTCGAGGACTTCCTCACCCAGCTGCTCGAGATCGAGAACATCCGCGACATCCGCCTCGCCACCAAGGCCCTGGTCGGTCTCCCCCAGCACTGGCTCCAGGACGACGTCCGGGCCGGCGTCGAGCGGGTCGCGACCGTCGCCCGCTCACGCGGCGTGTCCCTGGCGATCCACACGCACGCCAACCACGCCAACTCGATCACGCCGATGGTCGCCGCAGCGTCGAAGGCGATGCTCGAGGCCGGCGTGCGCGACGTGCGCAACCAGGGCGTGCTGCTCAACGGCGTCAACGCCGACCCGCACGCGCTGCTCGACCTGTGCTTCCGCCTGCTCGATGGCGCGCAGATCATGCCGTACTACTTCTACATGTGCGACCTGATCCCCTACTCCGAGCACTGGCGGGTCTCGGTCGCCGACGCGCAGCGGCTGCAGCACCACATCATGGGCTACCTGCCGGGCTTCGCGACGCCGCGGATCGTCTGTGACGTGCCGTTCGTCGGCAAGCGGTGGGTCCACCAGCTGGCCGACTACGACACCGAGCGCGGCGTCTCGTACTGGACGAAGAACTACCGCACCTCCATCGAGGCCACGTCCACGGACGCCCTCACCAAGACCTACGAGTACTACGACCCGATCCACACCCTGCCGGAGGCCGGCCAGGCGTGGTGGGCCGAGCACGGCGACCTGGACGCCTCCGCGCTCCGCGCCGCCGAGGTGGCCGAGGCCTCACGTCGTACGGCGGCGCTGCAGGCCTGGTGAGCCGGGCTGATGCCCTGCCGTTTGGTCACCAGCCGCAGATTTCGGCCGCCGACTCTGCGGTTGGTGACCAAACGGTGCGACCCGACCCGCACCGGATCAGGTGACGGAGCGGTTCTCGTACGGCGTGGACAGCACGATCGTGGTACGCGTCGAGACGTTGGCCGCGGCCCGGATCCGGGCCAGCAGGTCCTCGAGCGCGGTGGGCGTGGCGACGCGGACCTTGAGGATGTAGGACTCGTCGCCGGCGACCGACCAGCAGGACTCGATCTCGGGGATCCCGCGCACCCGCTCCGGGGAGTCGTCGGGCTGCGAGGGGTCGATCGGGCGGATCGAGATGAAGGCGGTCAACGGGAGCCCGAGCTGCTCGTGGTCGATGCTGGCGCCGTACCCGCGGATCAGCCCGCGGGACTCGAGCCGCTTGACGCGCTGATGGACCGCAGACGTCGAAAGTCCGGTGGCCTTCCCCAGGTCGGTGAAGGACATCCTTCCGTCGTTGGCGAGGAGCTCGAGGATCTTGCGGTCAGTTGCTTCGAGTTCCGGCTGGCTCACGGCGCACAGACTAGCGGCGATCCCGTGATTGGATGCGTTCGTGACCGACTCGCAACCCGGCCGACTCATGCTGCTCGACAGCGCCTCGATGTACTTCCGGGCGTTCTTCGGAGTTCCGGAGATCAAGGCGCCGGATGGTACGCCGGTCAACGCGGTGCGCGGGTTCCTCGACTTCATCTCCCGGCTGGTCGGCGACTACGGCCCCACCGACCTGGTCTGCTGCTGGGACAACGACTGGCGCCCGCAGTGGCGGGTCGACCTGCTGCCGTCGTACAAGGCGCACCGGGTGGTGGCCGAGAAGCAGGGCGCCCCCGACGTCGAGGAGGTGCCCGACCCCCTCCAGGTCCAAGTGCCGATCATCCTCGAGGTGCTGGAGGCCTTCGGGCTGTGCGTCGTGGGCGCTGACGGCTACGAGGCGGACGACGTGATCGGCTCCTTCGCCAGCCAGGCGAACCAACCGGTCGACATCGTCACCGGTGATCGCGACCTCTTCCAGCTCGTCGACGACGACGCCGACGTCCGGGTCCTCTACATCGCGCGCGGCGTCGGCAACCACGAGCGCGTCACCAACGACTGGGTGCGCAACAAGTACGCGATCGACGCGCACCAGTACGCCGACTTCGCCACCCTGCGCGGCGACGCCTCCGACGGCCTGCCCGGCGTGGCCGGCGTCGGCGAGAAGACCGCCGCGACGCTGCTGCAGCGCTTCGGCGACATCGACGGCATCGTCGCCGCGGCCAACGACCCGGACGGCGACATGGGCCCCGGGCCGCGCGGCAAGATCAAGGCCGCCGCCGACTACCTCGCCGTCGCACCTCAGGTGGTGGCCGTGGCCCGCGACATCGACCTCGGCTCCCCCGCCACCCGGCTCCCGGCCGAGCCGGTCGACCTCCAGCGGGTCGCCGAGCTCGGCACCACGTGGGGCCTCGAGAGCCCGGTGCAGCGATTGACCGAGGTGCTGCTCGCGAGCTCGTGACGTCGTTTGGTCACAAACGACGTGGCTTTCCGGCGCCCGTACGGTGGAGGGCATGACCCGCATAGCGATCGTCGGGGGCCACGGACAGGTGGCCCAGCACCTCATCCACGACCTGCGTCGTTCGGACCACGACGCGGTGGCGCTCGTGCGCACCGAGGCCTACCGGGACGAGCTGGAGGCCAAGGGCGCCGAGGTCAGGCTGCTCGACATCGAGCAGCAGGAGGCGGCTGCCTTCGCCACGGCGTTCGCGGGCTGCGACGCCGTGGTGTTCGCCGCCGGCGGCGGGCCGGACGGCAACATCGAGCGCAAGCGCACCGTCGACCTCGAGGGCTCGCTGAAGTCGATCGAGGGCGCCCGGCAGGCAGGCATCCGCCGGTTCGTCCAGATCTCCGCGATCGGCGTGGACGACCCGCTGCCTGCCGACACCGGCGACGTCTGGCGGGCGTACGTCGAGGCGAAGCGCGACGCGGACGCAGCCCTGCGGGCCAGCGACCTGGACTGGACGATCCTGCGACCCGGCCGGCTCACCGACGACCCCGCGACCGGTCTGGTCAGCCTGGGACCCGACGTCCAGCGCGGTGACGTCACCCGGGCCGACGTCGCGGCCGTGGTCGCCGCGGCGCTCGACACCGACAGCACCATCGGGCAGCAGTGGGCGCTGACGAACGGCGCCACCCCGATCGCCGACGCGCTCTCCTAGGACTCGTCCTCGGCGAGCGAGTCGTAGGCCACGACACCGCGCCGCAGCGCGGCGATGGTCTTGCGGGCCGTGTCCCGCAGGGGGCTGTCGCCGGCGGCACCGGCCACCTGGCCCGCCAGGTCGATGAGCTGCTTCATCCAGCGCACGAAGTCGCCGGCGGCGAGGTCGCTCGCGACCAGGACGTCGTCGAGGTCGTCACCCTCGGCCCACCGGTAGGAGACCCACGCGAAGCCGAGGTCGGGCGAGCGCAGGAAGTCCAGCTTGTGGTCGCGCTCGAGGGCGTCGAGGCTGCCCCAGAGCTTCACCATCTCCCCGATCACCTCGCGCACGCGGCCGCCGGGCAGTCGCGGGGAGGACGCGTCGTCGGGACGCCGCGCCTCGAAGACGAGCACCGACAGTGCCGACGCGAGCTCGGACGGCGACAGACCGTCCCACAGCCCCAGCCGGATCGACTCGGCCGCCACCAGGTCCATGTCGGAGTAGAGCCGCATCAGGTGCCGCCCGCGGTCGGTGATCGTGTCGCCCTCGAGGTAGTCCAGGGCCGTGAGGACGTCGCACACGCGGTCGAACTGCCGTGCCACCGTGTTGGTGCGCTGCTCCACCCTGCGCCGCAGCGTCTGGGCGTCCCGGTCGAGCTTCACCCAGCGCTCGGCCCAGCGGGCATGGTCCTCGCGGTCGGGACAGTCGTGGCAGGGGTGCGCCCGCAGCTGGTCGCGCAGTCGGCCGATCTCGTCGTCGGCGTGGGTGCGGGTCTGGTCGCGGCCGCGCTGCTTGGTCAACCGCGGCGGCGCCAGGTCGTGGGTGCGTGACCGGAGGGCCGAGGCCAGGTCGCGGCGCATCTGCGGGTTGCGGCCGTTGAAGTTCTTGGGGATCTTGACCTTGCCCATCGCCTCCACCGGCGCCGGGAAGTCGATCATCGCGAGCCGCCGGGCCTGACGGTCGGAGGTCACGACGTACGGCCGCGGTCCCTCGGGCGACCACCCCGGGTCGACGACGACGGCCCAGCCGGCGAACTTCCCGGTCGGCACCATGATCACGTCGCCCGGCTTCAGCTCCTTCAACGACGCGGCAGCCTCCTCACGAAGGTCCGCCTTCCTCGCTTTGCTCGCACCCTTCTCGAGGTCGCTGATCCGCTGGCGGAGGCCGGCGTACTCCATGAAGTCGCCACGGTCGCACGCCGCCGCCTCGCGGTAGCCGTCGAGGGCGTCCTCGGCCTTGCGCAGCTGGCGGGCCAGCCCGACGACGGCCTTGTCGGCCTGGAACTGTGCGAAGGACTGCTCCAGCAGCTCCCGCGACCGGGTCCGGCCGAACTGGTGCACCAGGTTGACGGCCATGTTGTACGACGGCCGGAACGACGAGCGCAGCGGGTAGGTGCGGGTGGAGGCGAGACCGGCGAGCTCGCGCGGGCTCATGCCCGGCTGCCAGAGCACGACGCCGTGCCCCTCGACGTCGAGGCCGCGACGACCGGCGCGGCCCGTGAGCTGGGTGTACTCCCCCGGCGTGATCGCCGCGTGCGTCTCGCCGTTCCACTTGTCGAGCTTCTCGATCACCACCGTGCGGGCGGGCATGTTGATGCCGAGTGCGAGCGTCTCGGTCGCGAAGACCACCTTGCACAGGCCGCGGACGTAGAGCTCCTCCACGCACTGCTTGAACGCTGGCAGCATGCCCGCGTGGTGGGCCGCGACGCCGCGCGTGAGCCCGTCGAGGAAGTCGTGGTAGCCGAGCACCTGGAGGTCCTCGGCCGGGAGGTGCCGGCAAGAGGCTTCCACGAACGCGAAGATCTCGTCGCGCTCCTCGGGCTTGGTCAGCCGGATCCCGGCGTTGAGGCACTGAGTGACGGCGGCGTCGCAACCGACCCGGCTGAAGACGAACACGATCGCGGGCAGCAGGCCCTCGCGGTCGAGACGGTCGATCACGTCGACCCGGCTCGGGATCCAGACCCGGCGACCGTTGCCGACCTGCCGCTGCCCGGGCTTGGAGCGGCCTCGCGGCGTACGACGGTCCTTGATGCGGCTGCTGGCCCAGTCGTCACGGGCGACCTTGAGCAGCTCGTCGTTGACCGGGGCGCCCTCCTTGACGAAGCCGGCGGCGGCGTCGACGTCCGAGGAGGCGAAGAGGTCCAGGAGGCGCTTGCCGACCATCACGTGCTGGTAGAGCGGGACCGGGCGCCTCTCCTCGACGATCACCGTGGTGTCGCCGCGGACGGTCTCGAGCCACTCGCCGAACTCCTCGGCGTTGGAGACCGTGGCCGACAGGGAGACGAGGGCGACCGACTCCGGGAGGTGGATGATCACCTCCTCCCAGACGGCGCCGCGGGCCCGGTCGGCGAGGTAGTGCACCTCGTCCATCACGACGAAGCCCAGACCCAGCAGGGTGCGCGAGCCGGCGTACAGCATGTTGCGTAGCACCTCGGTCGTCATCACCACGATCGGCGCCTCGCCGTTGACGACGTTGTCGCCGGTCAGCAGGCCGACCTGGTCGGAGCCGTAGCGGGCCACGAGGTCGGCGTACTTCTGGTTGGAGAGCGCCTTGATCGGGGTGGTGAAGAAACACTTGCGGCCGGTCTCGAGCGCGAGGTGCACCGCGAACTCGCCGACGATGGTCTTGCCGGAGCCGGTCGGTGCTGCGACCAGGACACTGCGACCCTCCTCGATCGCCTCGCAACCGCGGAGCTGGAACTCGTCGAGCGGGAAGTCGTAGAGCCCCGTGAAGTCCCGGGTCACCGGGTGCTGGCGCTGCTTGCGGTAGCTGGAGTACCGCTCGGACGGGGAGAGGTCCTGGTCGTCCGCGGTGCTCATGCACCCAGCCTAGGCGGCGGGGTCAGTGCAGCACGGTGAGGGCGCGCGGCGCGCACTCGACCGTCAGCGGCAGCGCGCCGAAGCGCTCGCCGTCGGCGTACGACACGATGCCGGGCGCGGCGACCGTCACCGACCGCACGCGGTGGTGCTCGTAGGCCGGGTGCGTGGTGTGGGTGCCCTTGAAGAGCTTCGGGTAGGTGCGCACCAGCGCCGGCTTGGTCATCGGCTTGATGATCACCACGTCGAGCATGCCGTCGTCGAGGATCGCGCCCTCGGTGATCCGCAGGCCGCCGCCGAACGACGGGCCGTTGCCGACCGAGACCATCATCGCCTCGAGCGACAGCGGCGTGCCGTCCAGGTCGAGCGTGTAGGGCAGCGGCTCGAACGTGCGCAGCTCGGCCAGGGTGGCGATGTTGTAGCGCATCTGGCCCTTCGGCCAGGTCATCGTGTTGGCGCGCTCGTTGACGACGGCGTCGAACCCGGCGCACAGCACGGTGGTGAAGTACTTCGCACCGCTGCGGGCCAGGTCCACGGTGCGGGTGCGGCCGGCGAGGATCCGTTCGACCGCGGCGCGGGGGTCCTTGCGCGGGAGGTCGAAGTAGCGGGCGACGTCGTTGCCGGTGCCGGCGGGGACGATGCCCAGCGCGGTCGTCGTGCCGGCGAGTGCCTGGACCCCGAGGTGCACCATGCCGTCTCCCCCGACGATGACCAGCGTCTCGACGCCGTCGGCGACGCACTGGCGCGCCAGGTCGAGCGCCTCGTCGGCGTCGCGGCCGGCGAGGCTGCGCGGCGTGATGCCTGCCTCGGCGAACCGGGCCAGTGCCGCGTCGCGCGCCTTCGCTCCCCTGCCCTTGCCGGACGTCGGGTTGGTCAGCAGGGCGATCTCGCCCGTGGTGCCGGTCACGGGCGAACAGTAGCCATCGGCGGGCCTCCCGGGCGACGTTTGGTCACAGACGACATGGTGGGAGCGCTCCGAGCACGTCGTTGGTGACCAAACGTCCTACCGACGATCAGCGTCCGGAATCGCCGATGCGCAGCAGGACGGCGTACCGCTCGGCGGAGGCACCGACGGCGCGGGCCAGTCGCGCGAAGGCGTCGAGGACCAAGTCGGCGGTGAAGAACGTGCCCGGGACGGCCAGGGCGAGGCGCCCATCGCGTCGCACCAGGTGGACCTCGCCGTTGCGCCAGGCCTGGTGGGCGCGGGTGCGTACGTCGTCCGCCGCGATCGGCACCGGGTGTGCCTCGTCGACCGCGAGCAGGTCGCAGGCGATCGGGTCGACGCCGTCGCTGACCAGCTCGCCGCGCACGGCGTACCCGGTGCGCAGGCCGGCCTGCGCGGACCAGGTCACGTCGGCGACGCCGAGCCACTCCGGCAGGTCGAAGGGGTCGACGGCGGTGAGGACCTCCGTCACAGCGGCGAGGCCTCGTCGGGTGAGAGGCCGGCGTTGGGGCGGCCCTCCTCCTTGCGGCGGTCGTGCGCTCGGGCCAGGAACTCGGAGATGCCGTAGAGGATGACCATGGGCACGGCCATGATCGTCATGGTGAACGGGTCCGTGGATGGGGTGGCGATGGCCGCGAAGACGAAGATGCCGACGATGATCCAGGGCCGGTAGCTGGCGAGCGTCTTGCCCTTGACCACGCCGGCCCGGTTGAGCATCACCACGAAGACCGGGATCTCGAAGGCGAGACCGAAGACGAAGAGCGTCCGGGTGAGGAACTGCAGGTAGTCGTTGAACTCGATGAGGTTGGTGAGGACCTCGGGGTTGAAGCCGATCAGGACCTCGAGACCCTTGGGGAGCGTCAACCAACCAAGAAGTACTCCGACCAGGAAGAGAGGAACGGCGATTGCCACGAAGATCCGGGTCCAGCGCTTCTCGTTGGGGTGCAGGCCCGGCATGATGAACGCCCAAATCTGGTAGAGCCAGACCGGGCAAGTGACGAGCAGCGCGGTGAAGCCACAGATCTTGAGCCAGAGCATCAGGCCGCCGCCGGCGCCTTCGGTGATCCCGAGGCTCTTCTGCTCTGGCGGCAGGTTGTTCAGTGCCTCTTCATACGGGCCGTAGACGAAGTCGAACAGCTGGTGGAAGAAGAACAGCGACAAGCCGAAGACGACGAGGAAGGTCAGCGCGACCTTCAGGACGCGAGCACGGAGCTCTCGGAAGTGGTCCGAGAGAGCCATCCGGCCGTCGTCGCCCACCGGGTGGACGGGCTTGCCGGAGAAGAGCCGAAAGATACCTCGTAGCGCCACGGGCGTGCGGGGTCTCCGGCCTCAGCCGTTGTTCTTGTCGGCCTGGCGGTCCTCGACGGGGTTCTCGACCGGCGCGGCGGGCGGCGTCGGCGGCAGCTCGGTGGCGGCCGGCGGCGCGGGCGGGGGCGACTTCTCGTCGTCATCGTCGTCGCGCAGGCCCTTGGTCTCGGCCTTGAAGATGCGCAGCGCCTGACCGGTCCCGCGGGCCAGGTCCGGCAGCTTCGCAGCACCGAAGACGAGGATGACGATCGCCAGGATGACGAGCCACTCGGCTCCCTGGGGCAGTCCGATCATGGGGTTGAGCATCGTGACCTCATCTGTTGGTTGCAGGCGCGTTCCATGCTACGCCCTCGGTGGATCTGATCGGCCGTCACGGGTAGAGGTTGAGGGCCTCTCGCGCGGCGGCGGCGTACGACGTCGCGTACGCCTCGGGAGTGAGCACCCGCGCGTGCGGTGCCAGGCGGAGCAGGAGCCGCTGGAGCCAACGCTCGTTGGCCACCACGAGGTCGACCTCGAGCCGGCCGGCACGCCGACGGCGTACGGCGTGGACGGGGTAGTACTCGACGATCCAGCGCGCCGCCGGGTCGAGCTCGAGGGTGACCAGGGTGGTCTCCGAGGACTGCGGGAAGAACCCGTCCTTGCCCAGGTCGCGCGGGGGCTCGGGGTCGGACTCGATACGGCTGTCGAGGACCCTGGCCTCCGCGATCCGGTCCAGACGGAACAGGCGAGGTGCCTCCGCGCTGTGGCACCAGGCGTCGAGGTAGGTGAAGCCGTGCGCGGAGACGATCCCCCGCGGGTCGACGACCCGTTCGGACTGCTCGTCGCGCGACGGCACGTAGTAGCTCAGCCGCACCTGCCGGTGCTGCGCGGTCGCCTGACGGAGGTCGGCCTCCAGCCGGACCAGGTCAGGTCCGCCCGGGGTGTCGCCCGGGTCGATCTGCACGGTGCCGGTGCCGTGGGCGGCCGCCGCCTCGAGCTTGGCGAGCGCACGGTCCACGATCTCCCGGGTCTCCTCGCCGGCGCTGCCGCGCAGGGCGCGGAGGGCGACGATGATCGCGGTCGCCTCGGTGGGAGTGAGCCGCAGCGGGCGGGCCAGGTAGTCGGCGTTGGTCACCCGGATGACGCCGTCGCCGCCCGGCTCCTCCAGGGCGTCGAGGTCGACGTCGATGAGGTCGTCGGGGTAGCCGCCCGGCAGGCCGCACATGAGCAGCACGTTGAGGTCGGCGAGCACCTGCTCGGCGGGTACGCCGAGGGCGACCGCGGCGTCCTCGAGGCGTACGGCGCCGCGTGCGTGCAGGAACGGCACCAGGGTGAGCAGGCGCGCGACCTGGTCCTTGGCGCCCGTCGGCTGGATGCTCACGACGCCACCTCCGCCCCGGCCACGATCGCCCGCAGCCGGCCGACGACCTCGGCGCGCAGCTCCTCGGGCGACTCGACGAAGACGGCCGCGCCGTACCCGAGCAGCTCGTCGGCGACGCCGGTGCCGCGGTTGATGCGGACCCGGTCCCACGGCGTACGCGTGTCCGGGCCGGTCACGTCCGGCTCAACCGACTCAGCGTCGGACCGGAGCGCGATCCCGGCGTCCCGGCGGACCAGGACGACCGCCTCCCCCGTCGACGGCGCAGGCGCCAGTCGTACGGCGGTCGCGCGGACGTCGGTGCCGGGGGGCACGTCGTACGAGCCGGGCGTGCCCTTCTTGCGGGCCTCGCCCTCGACGCGGGAGAGCCGGAAGACCCGCTCCTCACCGCGGTCGGTGTCCAGGCCGACGACGTACCAGCGTCCGGAGTAGCGGACGACGCCCCACGGCTGGAGGTGCCGCGTGGTGGTGCGGGGTGCCCCGGGTCGGCGGTAGTCGAACTCGACCGGGGTGCGCTCCTGCGTGGCCTCCCAGAACACGTCGAACGACGGCTCGTCGGCCGAGAGCCGCGGCTCGGCGATGTCGAGCGCCGACTCGTCGACCTCGACCCCGAGGGCGGTGAGCTTGCGCACCGCCTCCGTGGTGGCGTCGGCGAGGCGGGCGTGCTGCCAGACCCGGGTCGCGAGGCCGATCACGGCCGCCTCGTCGGGCGTCAGTGCGATGTCGGGGAGGGACAGCCGGTCGGCGCGGACCCGGTAGCCGGGCTCGTCGTCGAAGTAGGCGTCCATGTTGCCGACCTCGATGGGGACGCCGAGGCTGCGCAGCTCCTCCTTGTCCCGCTCGAACATCTTCTCGAAGGCCTCGGTGGAGGCGTCCGGGTAGAGGAACTCGCGGATCCGGTCCTTGCTGACGTAGTGGCGCTGGACCAGCAGCATGATCAGCAGGTTCAGCAGGCGCTCGCTCTTCCTGCTCGTCGTGCTGCTCATGCTGCTGATCCTTCCCGATGGATCAGGATGCAGCCAGGATGTCGACCACGAAGTAGAGCGTGTCGGTCCCCTTGATGCCGGCCTGGGCGTTGCCCTGGTCGCCGTAGCCCTCGGCGGGCGGGATCGCGAGGATCATCCGGCTGCCGACCTTGGCGCCGACCAGCGTCTTGTCCCAGCCGGGGATCACCGCTCCGGCGCCGATCGCGAACGACGCGGGCGACTTGCTGTAGCTCTCGTCGAAGGGCTTGGCACCCTTGTAGACCTGGCCGAGGTAGTTGACGGTGATCGTCTGGCCCTTCTTGACCACGTCGCCGTCACCCTCGATCAGGGCCGCGGAGAGCAGCTTGCCGTTGGGCTTCGGCGCCTTCGAGAAGTCCAGGCCGGTCACCTTGTCACCGTCGGTGGTGAGTCCCGGGGCCCAGGACGGCGCCGGCTGCTCCTTGCCCTGCGGGGCGTCGAGGACCTTGGTGCTGTCGATGAGGTCCACGATGATCAGGACGCTGTCCTTGTTGCCGATGCCCATGTCGGGGTTGCCGCTCTCGCCGAACGCGTCCGCGGCGGTGGCCGTGACCGCGACGCGCGAGCCGACGGTCTGGTCGAGGACGGCGTCCTTGAAGACCGGGTTGAGGTCGCTGCTCGCCGGGATGGTCTGGGTCTGGCCCTCGTCGTAGGTGCTGTACGCCTGCTTCTGCGTCGCACCGTTGCCGATCCAGATGTGGGTGACGACCTGGTCGCCCTCGGCGATCTTGTCGCCGTCGCCCTTGGTGACGACCTCGCTGTCGGTCTTGCTGACGTCGAGCTTTCCGTTCCAGTCGACCTTCGGCGCCTTGCCCACGTCGCCGGTGATCGTGATGCCGTGCAGCGCGTCGCCGGAGCTCGAGTCGCTGTCGGAGCCGTCGGAGCCGCTGTCGGAGCCGCAGGCGACGAGCGAGGCCCCCAGGACGATCGGGAGGAGCAGGACCGGGAGGCGTCGGAGACGTCGTGACACAGGTTCAACCTTCGGTTCGGGTGCAGGGTGGGCTGGGGAGCGTGCTCCGAGCAGCCCGGGACACAGTAGCCGTCGACCCTGAGGGGAGCCTGTGGCCGGTCCCCGTGGTCCGACGTTCGGTCACTAACGACGGCCGCTGGTGCCGTTCTCGCCTCCGTCGTCTGTGACTAAACGACGGGACAGAAGCCTCACATGCCGTCGATGAGGCGCTGGACCCTCTCGTCGTACGCGCGGAACGGGTCCTTGCACAGGACGGTCCGCTGGGCCTGGTCGTTGAGCTTCAGGTGCACCCAGTCGACCGTGAAGTCACGGCGCCGCTCCTGGGCACGACGGATGAACTCACCGCGCAGCCGTGCGCGGGTGGTCTGCGGCGGGACCGACTTCGCCTCGAAGATCTTGAGGTCGGTGGTCACCCGGGCGACCAGCCCACGCTTCTCGAGCAGGTAGTACAGGCCGCGGTTGCGGTGGATGTCGTGGTAGGCGAGGTCGAGCTGCGCGACCCGGGGGTGCGCGAGCGGGAGCCCGTGCCGCGAGCGGTACTGCTCGATCAGCTTCCACTTGATGACCCAGTCGATCTCGCGGTCGACGAGGCCGAGGTCGTCGGACTCGACCGCCTTGAGACCTCGTTCCCAGAGGTCCAGGGCGGCCTCGATGACCGGGGTGCTGATCTCGCGCCGGTCGACGAAATCGCGGGCCTTGGAGAGGTACTCCTGCTGGATGTCGAGGGCGCTCGCCTCGCGGCCGTTGGCCAGCCGTACCTTGCGGCGACCGGTCACGTCGTGCGAGATCTCCCGGATCGCCCGGATCGGGTTCTCCATCGTGAGGTCGCGCATGACCACGCCCTCCTCGATCATCCGGAGGACCAGGTCGCAGCTCGCGACCTTGAGCATCGTGGTGGCCTCGCTCATGTTCGAGTCACCGACGATGACGTGCAGACGGCGGTACTTCTCGGCGTCCGCGTGCGGCTCGTCGCGCGTGTTAATGATGGGCCGGCTCCGGGTCGTGGCGCTGCTGACCCCCTCCCAGATGTGCTCGGCGCGCTGCGACACGCTGAAGTTCGCGCCCCGCGGAGTCTGCGTGATCTTGCCGGCACCGACGATGATCTGGCGCGTCACCAGGAACGGGATGAGTACGTCGGCGAGCCGGGAGAACTCCCCGGCTCGGCTGACCAAGTAGTTCTCGTGGCAGCCGTAGGAGTTCCCAGCGGAGTCCGTGTTGTTCTTGAAGAGGTAGATCTCGCCAGCGATGCCCTCGTCGTGCAGGCGCTGCTCGGCGTCCAGGAGCAGTCCCTCGAGAACCCGCTCCCCCGCCTTGTCGTGGGTCACCAGCTCGACGATGTCGTCGCACTCCGGGGTGGCGTACTCGGGGTGACTGCCGACGTCGAGGTAGAGCCGGGCGCCGTTGCGCAGGAAGACGTTGCTGCTGCGGCCCCAGCTGACCACCTTGCGGAAGAGGTAGCGGGCCACCTCGTCCGGGCTCAGGCGGCGCTGGCCCTTGAACGTGCACGTCACGCCGTACTCGTTCTCGATCCCGAAGATCCGCCGGTCCACGTGGTCAGCCTAGGCGCCGCCTGGGCATTCGCCGGGATGTGACGCACATTCGTGACCGTCGATTGGTCACCAACGACGTCCGGGCGCCCCCTACGCCGATCCGGTCCAGTCGACGAGGCCGCTCAGGCGTCGCCAACGATTCATCACACGATCGCGGGCATCGGCGGAGTACATCGAGTTGGCGACGATGCCCTTCCAGCGCCGCAGGCGGGTCAAGTCGTGCGTCCGGTCGAGCGCGGCGTCGATCTCGTGCATGACGACGGCGGGATGGTTCACCAGGTCGTCGAGCGTGAAGCCCTTCCGGACGTAGGCGGCCATGAGTCCGCGGTCTCGTCGCAGGTCGATGCTCTGCTGTCGCTTGCTGCGGTGGTGTTCGCCGTCGTACTCGTGCAGGAACGTTGTCCCTGTCACGAGGATGTCGGCCCGGCCCAGGACCACACCGTCAGCGTCGACGAGTTCGACCTGCGGCTCGAACGGGATCTCCATCGCGCGATGGAACTGCTGGAGGACGGTCTCGCCGGCCGACTCGGATCGTCCGGTGCAGCGGATCCAGGCCTCGCGCAGCAGTCGCACTCCGGGGCGACCGGACGCCAGGACGGCCTCCATCCGCTCTGCGTCGACGTGCCCCAACGCGAGTGCCGACTCCAGCAGGATCAGCACGTCGAGGAGGCCGAGATCGCGCGACGCACGGAGCAAGATCTCCTCGGGACGGTCGATCGGCAGCTTGAACCGGGTGCCGGGCTCCGCGGGACGCACAAGCCGCGAGCAGATCAGCCCCGGTCGACGTGGCCGGCGCGACTTCAAGCCAACTGCGACGAAAACGGGCACCTGCTCGGGCAGACGCGGGAGCTGCCAGCCGAGGAGCCTCGCGGCGGTGAGGTGCGTGAACACCGCGTCGGGAGGAAGGACGAGCAGGTAGGCCCCCAGATCACGACGGAACTCCTCGTCGTCGCTGAGCCCGCCGACCTTCTCGACGCCCAGGCCATGGCTGACGCGGCGCTGGCTGACCAGCCGGATACGGCCCCGGACGGGCTTGGGCGGTTCCTTGGGATCCGTCATGCGAACAGACTTGCGTCATCTGACCGCTTGAGAAACCCGGTCATGGCTGGCCTGTGGATGACCGTTCGCGGGACCCGTCGAGGTCGATTTCGGGCCTGCCCCACGTTTGGTCACCAACGACATGGTGGGAGCGTTCCCGACGTGTCGTTGGTGACCAAACGTGGGGTCAGGTGGGCTCAGGCAGGCGGGGCCACCGGAGCGTCGGGACCGGAGTCGTCTGCTGCCGGCGCGGGATCGGTCCCGGCGGGGGTGGCCGGGCCGCGGTCGCCGAGGAGCTCCTCGAGCCGTGCCGGGCGCAGCCGGACGAACTTGCGGGGTTGGGTGCGGGTGCGGTCGAGGATGGCCACCTCGAGGTCGTCGGTCGCGATCACCCGGTCCTCGGCGTCGGTGTGGCCCAGGGCCGCGACGGCGAGCCGGAGGGCGTCGGCGAGGGAGCCGGCATCGGCGTACCGCTCCTGGAGGTAGGCGCCTACGACGTCGGCGGCCCCGCCCATCACCGCGTAGCCGTGCTCGTCGGCCACCTGACCGTCGTAGGTCAGCCGGTAGAGCTGGTCGTCGGCAGCCGTGTCGCCGATCTCGGCGACGAAGAGCTCGACCTCGTAGGGCTTCTCACCGCCGCTGGAGAAGATCGTGCCCAGCGTCTGCGCGTAGGCGTTGGCCAGGCCGCGGCCGGTCACGTCGCGCCGGTCGTAGGAGTAGCCACGCATGTCGGCGAGGCGTACGCCGGCGATGCGCAGGTTCTCGAACTCGTTGTAGCGACCGACCGCGGCGAAGGCGATCCGGTCGTAGATCTCGGAGACCTTGTGCAGCGCCTGCGAGGGGTTCTCGGTCGCGAAGAGCACGCCGTCGGCGTACTGCACCGCGACGACGGAGCGACCCCGGCCGATGCCCTTGCGCGCGAAGTCGGCGCGGTCCTTCATCAGCTGCTCGGGCGAGACGTAGAAGGGCATGCTCATCGCAGGCCACCCCCGTTCAGCGGTGCGGGCGGACCGTCCGGTCGCGCCATCCGGCCGGCGATCACCCGGTCCGCGATCGCGGCCACCTCCTCGTCCGACATCCGGCGGCCACCGTCGGCCGTCATCACCTGGACGACCGGGAAGATCCGGCGGGTGACGTCGGGGCCGCCCGTGGCGGAGTCGTCGTCGGCAGCGTCGTACAGCGCCTCGACCAGCGCCTCCACCGTCTGCTCGGCGGTCAGGTCGTCGCGGTAGAGCTTCTTGAGCGCGCCGCGGGCGAAGAGCGAGCCGGAGCCGACCGAGTGGAACGCGGTCTCCTCGTAGCGCCCGCCCGTCACGTCGTAGCTGAAGATCCGGCCCTGGTCGGCCGCGATGTCGTAGCCGGCGAAGAGGGGTACGACGGAGAGCCCCTGCATCGCCATCGCGAGGTTCGAGCGGATCAGCGCGGCGAGCCGGTTGGCCTTGCCGTCCATGGACAGCGTGCTGCCCTCGATCTTCTCGTAGTGCTCGAGCTCGGTCTGGAAGAGCCGCACCATCTCGACGGCGAGACCTGCGGTGCCGGCGATCCCGACGGCCGAGAACTCGTCGGCGGGGAAGACCTTCTGGATGTCCCGCTGGGCGATGATGTTGCCCATCGTCGCGCGCCGGTCACCGGCCATCACGACGCCGCCGGGGAACGTCGCCGCGACGATCGTCGTGCCGTGCGGCGCGAGGTCGGCGGCGTGGCCCTGCGGTACGGCGCGCCGCCCCGGGAGCAGGTCGGGGGCCTGGCTGGCGAGGAAGTCGGCGAAGGACGAGGTGCCCGGCTGCAGGTACGCCGCCGGGAGTCGCGGGTCGCTCATTCGCCGCCCTTCTGGATGAACGACTTCACGAAGTCCTCGGCGTTGGTCTCGAGCACGTCGTCGATCTCGTCGAGGAGGTCGTCCACGTCGCTGTCGAGGGCCTCCTTGCGCTCCGCGACATCGGTCTCGGGGGCGGTCTCGACCGCCTCCTCGGTCTCGGAGGACTTCCGCGGCTGCTTCTGCTCCTGTGCCATGTCTCGACCCTATCCACTCAGCGGGTGAGAGCGGTGAACAAGGCCTCCGCCGTCTCACTTCGGTCCAGCAGCTCACCGACGTGGGCCTTGCTGCCGCGCAGCGGGTCGATCGTCGGGACGCGCTGCAACGACTCCCGGCCGGGAAGGTCGAAGATCACCGAGTCCCACGACGCGGCGGCGACGTGCTCGGCGTACTTCTCCAGGCAGCGGCCGCGGAAGTACGCGCGGGTGTCCTCCGGCGGGTCGTGCATCGCGTCCTCGACCGCGGCATCGGTGAGCAGCCGCTCGATCCGGCCCCCGGCGACGAGCCGGTGGTAGAGCCCCTTCTCCGGGCGGATGTCGGAGTACTGGAGGTCGATGAGCTGGAGCTTCGCGTCGCTCCAGTCGAGCCCGTCGCGCTGGCGGTACTGCTCGAGCAGGTTCAGCTTCGCCACCCAGTCGAGCTCGCGCGACAGCGACATCGGGTCGTTCTCGAGCCGGTCGAGGACCGACTCCCAGCGAGCCAGCACGTCGACGGTCTGCTCGTCGGCGTCGGCGCCGTACCGGTCCTCGACGTACTTCCGCGCCAGGTCGAGGTACTCGAGCTGGAGCTGGATCCCGGTCAGCTCGCGGCCGTCGGTCAGCCGCACCCGGTGCTGGAGCGACGGGTCGTGCGAGATGGCGCGCAGCCCCGCGACCGGCCCGTCGACCGTCAGGTCGGTCGAGATGAACCGGTCCTCGATCATCGCGAGCACCAGGGACGTCGTCCCCACCTTCAGGTACGTCGAGATCTCCGACAGGTTGGCGTCACCGATGATCACGTGCAGGCGCCGGTACTTCTCCGGGTCGGCGTGCGGCTCGTCGCGGGTGTTGATGATCGGCCGCTTCAACGTCGTCTCGAGGCCGACCTCGACCTCGAAGAAGTCGGCACGCTGGCTCAGCTGGAAGCCGTGCTCCCGGCCGTCCTGGCCGATGCCGACCCGACCCGCGCCGGTCACGACCTGGCGGCTCACGAAGAACGGCGTCAGGTGGCGCACGATGTCGCCGAACGGCGTGGTGCGCCGCATCAGGTAGTTCTCGTGCGCGCCGTACGACGCGCCCTTGTTGTCGGTGTTGTTCTTGTACAGCACGATCGGCGTGCCACCGGGCAGCTGGCCCGCGCGACGGGCGGCGTCGAGCATCACCAGCTCGCCCGCCTTGTCCCACCGCACCGCGTCGAGGGGTGTGGTCACCTCGGGGCTGGAGTACTCCGGGTGCGCGTGGTCGACGTAGAGCCGCGCGCCGTTGGTCAGGATGACGTTGGCGAGTCCCAGGTCCTCGTCGGTGAGCTGGGTCGGGTCCGCGACCTGGCGCGACATGTCGAACCCGCGGGCGTCGCGCAGCGGCGACTCCTCCTCGAAGTCCCAGCGCGCGCGGCGCGCGCGCACCGTCGCCGACGCGTAGGCGTTGACCACCTGCGAGGACGCGACCATCGGGTTGGCCAGGGGCTGGCCCTGCACGGCGATGCCGTACTCGACCTCGTTGCCCATGACGCGTCGCACGCTCATGTGTCGAGCGTACGCGAGCCGTGCAGGCCGTAGCCTCGGGTCGTGGGCTGGTGGACCGATCGTGTCGTTCCGCACCTCGTCGACCGGTCGTTGTCGACGAAGGACGTGATGAGGCTGCGCGCTGCCGCCTGCTCCGGGCTGGAGGGCCGGGTCCTCGAGATCGGGTTCGGCAGCGGTCTCAACGTCAGCCTGTACCCGGCCGGGGTGACCAGCGTCGACGCGGTCGAGCCGTCCGAGGTGGGGTGGGAGCTGTCCGCCGCCCGCCGGGGCACGACGCAGCTCCCGATCGCCCGGGTGGGCCTGGACGGACAGCGCGTCGAGGCCGAGGACGCGACGTACGACGCGGTCCTGTCGACGTTCACGCTGTGCACGATCCCCGACGTGGAGCGCGCGCTGGCGGAGGTACGCCGGGTGCTGCGGCCCGGTGGCCGCCTCCACTTCCTCGAGCACGGGCTCTCCCCCGACGCCGGCGTCGCACGGTGGCAGCGGCGGCTCGACCCGCTGCAGGGCCGGGTCGCCGGCGGGTGCCACCTGAGCCGGGACATCCCGGGGCTGGTCTCGGCGGTGCTGGAGGTCAGGTCCGTCGAGGCGGCGTACCTGCCCGGGCCGGGGATCGCGAAGCCGTGGGGGTACGGGTTCGTCGGGGTGGCGTCGTGACCGGCACCGACGGCTCCGACCGGGCGACCGCGGCCGCGGACGAGCTGGGACTGACGTACGCCGTCACCGAGCACGGGCCGGTGCGGTCCCTGGCCGAGGCCGCGGCGGCCCGCGGTGTCGAGCCGCGTCAGATCGTGAAGACGATGGTGGTGCGCGTCAGCGACGGGGACTTCCGGTTCGTGCTGGTGCCGGGCGACCGGGAGATCGCCTGGCCGAAGCTGCGGTCGCTGCTCGGGGTCAACCGGATCTCGATGCCGAGCGCGGAGACGGCGTACGACGTGACCGGCTACGTCCGCGGCACGATCACCCCGCTGGGCAGCGCCACTCCCCTGCCGGTGGTCGCGGACGCGGCGGTGGCCGGGACCGTCAGCATCGGGGGCGGGGCACCCGGCGTCGCGATCACGGTCGACGCCGACGCGCTGCTGGGCGCGCTCGACGCGACGATCGCCGACGTCACCGAGCCTGCGTAGGCCTCAGTAGCGGGAGTCGTCGTACGAGCGGCGGGTCACCCGCCAGCTCACCGAGGCGGCGAGCAGCCCGATCAGCAGCACCATCATCCACAGCATGAGCAGACCCTGCCCGCGAGCGGGCCGGGTAAACGCCAGGTAAACGCCGGAGGCGGTCACATGCCGTTGCCGCCACCAGCGGTGGTGTCGCGGTTGATCAGCGCCTGCGTGGTCGCCCAGCCACGGTCGGTCTCGGCGGCGGGGTCGGGCCGTCCGGCCCTGCCCTTGGCCCGCCCGCTCGACCACCACGCCAGCCCGAACAGGACCAGCGCGACCGCGCCGACGATCAGCCAGAACATCATGGTGTGCCTCCCCGAGGTCGGTTCCTGCTACAGATACTGACCCGTGTTGGACACCGTGTCGATGGACCGGCCCGGCTCGGTGCCCTGCTTGCCGGTGATGAGCGTGCGGATGAAGACGATCCGCTCGCCCTTCTTGCCGGAGATGCGGGCCCAGTCGTCCGGGTTGGTGGTGTTCGGGAGGTCCTCGTTCTCCTTGAACTCGTCGACGCAGGCCTGGAGGAGGTGGGAGACCCGCAGGCCGCGCTGGTCGTGGTCGAGGAGGTCCTTGATCGCCATCTTCTTGGCGCGGTCGACGATGTTCTGGATCATCGCCCCCGAGTTGAAGTCCTTGAAGTACAGGACCTCCTTGTCGCCGTTGGCGTAGGTGACCTCGAGGAATCGGTTCTCCTCGGTCTCGGTGTACATCCGCTCGACCGTTGCCCGGATCATGCCCGCGACACAGGCGTCCTTGTCGCCGCCGAACTCGGCGAGGTCGTCGGCGTGCAGCGGCAGGGTCGCGGTGAGGTACTTGCTGAAGATGTCGCGCGCCGACTCGGCGTCGGGACGCTCGATCTTGATCTTCACGTCGAGGCGGCCGGGCCGCAGGATCGCGGGGTCGATCATGTCCTCGCGGTTGGAGGCGCCGATGACCAGCACGTTCTCCAGCAGCTCGACGCCGTCGATCTCGCTCAGCAGCTGCGGGACGATGGTGTTCTCGACGTCGGAGGAGACGCCCGAGCCGCGGGTGCGGAAGAGCGAGTCCATCTCGTCGAAGAACACGATGACCGGCGTACCCTCGCTGGCCTTCTCACGGGCGCGCTGGAAGACCAAGCGGATGTGGCGCTCGGTCTCGCCGACGTACTTGTTGAGGAGCTCGGGGCCCTTGATGTTCAGGAAGTAGGACTTGCCCTCCTGGCCGGTCTTGGCGGCGACCTTCTTGGCCAGCGAGTTGGCGACCGCCTTGGCGATCAGCGTCTTGCCGCAGCCGGGAGGGCCGTAGAGCAGCACGCCCTTCGGGGGCTTGAGCTCGTGCTCCTTGAACAGCTCGGGGTGCAGGTAGGGCAGCTCGACCGCGTCGCGGATCTGCTCGATCTGGCCGAACAGGCCGCCGATCGACTCGTAGGCGATGTCGGGGACTTCTTCGAGGACGAGCTCCTCGACCTCCGACTTCGGGACCTTCTCGTAGACGTAGCCGGAACGCGTGTCGAGCAGCAGCGAGTCGCCGGCCCGGATCGTCTGGGTGCGCAGCGGCTCGGCGAGGCGAACGACGCGCTCCTCGTCGGCGTTGGCGATGACCAGGACGCGGTCGCCGTCGGCGAGCAGCTCCTTGAACATGACGACCTCGCCGACCTTCTCGAACTCGAGGGCGGCGACGACGTTGAGGGCCTCGTTGAGCATGACCTCCTGACCACGCTGCAGGCTGTCGAGGTCGACGCTCGGGCTCACGTTGACGCGCAGCTTGCGGCCGCCGGTGAACACGTCGATCGAGTCGTCCTCGTTGCGGCTCAAGAAGGTGCCGAAGCCCGCCGGCGGCTGCGCCAGGCGGTCGACCTCCTCCTTGAGCTTCATGATCTGGTCCCGCGCCTCGCGCAGGGTCTGGGCGAGCCGCTCGTTCTGGGACGTCAACCCGGCCAGCGAGCGCTGCGCGTCCGCGAGCCGCAGCTCGAGACCGCGCGAGCCCGATGGGCTCTCGCTCAGTCGCAGGCGCAGGTCGGAGACCTCGGCCTCGAGGAACCGGACCTGCTCGACGAGCTCCGCGGGGGTGCGACCCCCCGCGCTGGAAACGCCTTCGGATGTCGACATCAGCGCCACCTCCTGTGCCTTCGACCCTACCCGCGGCAACGGCCGTCCGGCGTAGTCATTTCGGGGAGTTGGTCACGATTTGGACGCGACTGGGTGGTGGCGGGAGCCGACGACCTACTCGCCGGGCTCGACCGGTACGCCGGAAGGGCGCGGGCCGTTGTAGTCGACGCCGTACGCACCGGGAGCGGGACGACGCTTCTTCATGGGTGCCTTCTCCCCCGGAGCCATCCGTCGCGCGGTGACCAGGAACGCGGTGTGGCCGATCATCTTGTGGCCAGGACGAACGGCGAGACCCTCGACGTGCCAGTCCCGCACCAGCGACTCCCAGGCCTGCGGCTCGGTGAACCCGCCGTGCACGCGGACGGTCTCCACGAAGCGGGACAGCTGGGTGGTCGTCGCGACGTACGCGCAGACGATGCCGCCAGGCCACAGGGCGTCCGCGGCCGCGTCGAGGCATTCCCACGGCGCGAGCATGTCCAGGATGATCCGGTCCGCGCGCTCGCCGGAGGCCGGGAGCGCCTCGGCCAGGTCGCCGACGGTGAGCTGCCACGCCGGGTGCGTCTCGCCCTCCGGCGCGCCGAAGAACTGCTCGACGTTGCGGCGGGCGACGTCGGCGAACTCCTCGCGGCGCTCGTACGACGACACCCGGCCGAACGGGCCGACCGCGCGGAGCAGCGAGCAGGTCAGGGCGCCGGAACCGACCCCGGCCTCGACCACGTGCGCGCCCGGGAAGATGTCGGCGAACGCGACGATCTGGGCGGCGTCCTTCGGGTAGACGACGGCCGCGCCGCGCGGCATCGAGACCACGAACTCGGAGAGCAGCGGGCGGAAGACGAGGTACTCGCCGCCGGACGTCGACGTGATCGTGAAGCCCTCTTCGCGGCCGATCAGGTCGTCGTGCGACATCCCGCCGCGGTTGGTGTGGAAGGTCTTGCCGGGCTCGAGGCAGATGTTGTGCCGACGACCCTTGCCGTCCAGCAGCCGCACCCACTCGCCGGCACGCAGCGGTCCGCGGTGCACCCCGGACCACGCCTGGGTGGCTACGTCGGGAGCGGAGGCGTCGGGAGTCTCTGGGCTGTCAGGCACCCCGAAACACTAGTGGCCGCCCTGCTGGAAGGCCCTATCGACATCGGCGGTGGTGAGCACCCCGAGGACCGAGCCGTCCTCCTCGACCAGGAGGTACTCGGCGGCCGGGTAGCGGGTGATCGCGGTGACCAGGTCCTCCCCGGCGATCCCGGCGGGCAGCCGCAGGCCCTCGTCGAGCGAGCGGGCGACCGTCGACGTCGGGATCCAGGGCCGGCGCTCCTCCGGCGTCGCGTCGAGAGCCGCCTCGCTGACGATGCCGACCGGCTCGCCGGCGGAAGTGACGGTGATCAGGCTCCCCGCCTGAGCCTCCTGCGCGCGGCGTACCGCCTCGGCGAGCGGCAGGTCCCCGGGGACGGCGAGGGTACGCCGCGCCAGCGTGCGCGCGACCAGGTGCGGCAGGCGGCTGCGGATCCGGGCGGAGGCCATCGCGGCGGTGGCGCCGGACCACAGGAACGCGGCGACGATGACCGCGAGGCCGAAGTCGAGGATGGTCGGCTCCACCCCCGTGAGCCGGGACTGCACCAAGGGATAGCCCACGGCCGCGACCGCGGTGACTCGTCCGCCCCAGCCCGCGACGATCGTGCCGCGGTGCACGTTGCCGGAGACCTTCCAGACGGCCGACTTGAGCACGCGTCCGCCGTCGAGCGGCAGGCCGGGCACCAGGTTGAGCAGCCCGACGAGCAGGTTGGCGCCGGCGAGACCCTCGACGGCGACCAGCAGCAGGCCCTCCGGCGTGACGAACCAGAGGCCCAGCGCGACCAGGCCGACGGCGAGCGAGGTGAGCGGCCCGACGACGGCGATCAGGAACTCCTGGCGTGGCTTGCGGGCCTCGCCCTCGATCGAGGTCATGCCACCGAGGAAGTGCAGCGTGATGTCGCCGACCGGGAAGCCCAGGCGCCGCGCCATCAGGGCGTGGGACGCCTCGTGGAGCAGGACGGAGAGGTAGAGGATGACCGCGAACGCGAAGCCGGCGACGTACTTCCAGGCGCCGATCCCGGGCGAGGATGCCTCGATGCGGGGCGAGACGATGATCGCGATCAGTCCGGCGACGACGAACCAGGACGACGAGACGAGGACGTCGCTGCCCGCGATGGTGCCGATCTTGAAGGTGCCCGACGGCCGGGGACGGGCGGGCGAGTCGGGCACGCTGCGAGGCTAGCCGAGGGTACGTCGGTGGGCTCGCCTAGGGTGACGGCGTGGGTGTGGAGCAGGAGTCGCCGGCGGTGCGGGTGTCGACGCCCGTCGACGGCGTCGACGTCCTCGGCGCCCTGTCGCCGAGCCGGGCAGGTGACTTCATGAGCTGCCCGCTGCTCTACCGGTTCCGCACGATCGACAAGCTGCCGGAGCCCTTCTCGCCCGACGCCGTCCGCGGCACCGTGATCCACAAGGTCCTCGAGGATCTCTTCGACCTGCCCGCCGGAGAACGTACGCCGGAGCGGGCCGACGAGATGTTGGTGCCGGCGTGGGACGCGCTCGTCGAGCAGGAGCCCGACCTGGGCGAGATGCTCGGTGCCGACGACGGACCGGAGATCGCGGCCTGGCTCGCGAACTGCCGCACCGTCCTGGCCCGCTACTTCTCGCTCGAGGACCCGAGCCGGCTCGAACCGGCCGAGCGCGAGCTGTACGTCGAGGCGCTGCTCGACTCCAAGCTGCTGCTGCGCGGGTTCGTCGACCGCATCGACGTCGCACCGGACGGCGCGATCCGGGTGGTCGACTACAAGTCGGGCAATGCGCCGTCGGAGATGTTCGAGGCCAAGGCGCTCTTCCAGATGAAGTTCTACGCGCTGGTGATCTGGCGGACCCGGGGCGTGATCCCGGCGATGCTCCAGCTCGTCTACCTCGGCAACGCCCAGATCCTCCGCTACGTCCCCGACGAGCGGGACCTGCTCGCCACCCAGCGCAAGGTGGAGGCCGTCTGGCAGGCCATCCGCCTGGCCGAGGAGTCCCGCGACTGGCGGCCGAACAAGAGTCGGCTGTGCTCCTGGTGTGCGCACCAGGCGATCTGCCCGGCCTGGGGCGGCACTCCCCCGCCGCTCCCGGAACGTCCCGAGCCGGTCGACCTCGAGGGCCCGGACCTGCCCGACTGAGGCACGCCGCACGTCGTTTGGTCACCAACGACAGGCCGGGATCGCTCCCACGCGACGTTTGGTCACAAACGACAGGCACGGAGCGCCGAGATCAGCGGTGGTACGCCGCCCAGACCTCGCCCAGGTCGAGGCCGGCCAGCGACTCTGCGAAGACCCGGCGCTCACCCGCGAGGACGGGCACGTGGTTCTCGACGACGAGCACCAGGCAGCCGGCGCTCTCGGCGGACTTGGCGCCGGTGTTCGAGTCCTCGACGGCGAGGCAGTCGGCCGGAGCCAGGCCGAGCGCGGCGGCGGCGGTCAGGTAGGGCTCCGGGTGCGGCTTGCCGAACTCGACGACGTCGCCGGTGACGATGACCCGGAAGGTCTCCGGCGGGAGCTGGGCCAGGATCGGCGCGACGAACCGCTGGTAGGACATCGTCACCAGGGCGCACGGCGTACCTACCGCCGACAGCTGCTCGAGCATGTCCCGGGCGCCGGGGCGCCACGGGACGTCCTGCTCCACCCGTGCCACGACCCCGTCGAGGAGCTCCTCGACGATCTGCTCCGCGGACGGCTCGATGCCCATGTGCTCGCGGATGTAGCGCCCGGACTCGAGCAGGTCGTTGCCGACCAGGTTGAGGGCGTGCGCGTGGCTCCAGGTGCCGCCGTGCCGCTCGGCGATCTCGAACTCGGTGTCGATCCAGTACGGCTCGGTGTCGACCAGGGTGCCGTCCATGTCCCACAGCACCGCCCGCGGCGACGAGAGCCCCGAGGCGGGATCAGTCATCGGGGTCGTAGCCCAGGTTCGGGGAGAGCCACTTCTCGGCCTCGGCCAGGCTCCAGCCCTTGCGCTCGGCGTACGCCGCGACCTGGTCGCGCCCGATCCGCCCGACCACGAAGTACTGCGACTGCGGGTGGCTGAAGTACCACCCGGAGACCGACGCGCCGGGCCACATCGCCATCGACTCGGTGAGGGTGATGCCGGTGGCGGCCTCGACGTCGAGCAGCTCCCACAAGGTCGCCTTCTCGGTGTGGTCGGGGCACGCGGGATAGCCGGGAGCCGGTCGGATGCCCGAGTACTTCTCCGCGATCAGGTCCTCGTTCGAGAGCTGCTCGGCCTCGACGTGGCCCCAGAACTCCGTGCGCACCCGCTGGTGCAGCCGCTCGGCGAACGCCTCGGCCAACCGGTCCGCGAGCGACTCGACCAGGATCGCGTTGTAGTCGTCGAGGTCGTCCTTGAACTTCTGCACCAGCTCCGGCAGTCCGATGCCGGCCGTCACCGCGAACGCACCGACGTGGTCGGAGAGACCGCTCGACGCCGGCGCGACGTAGTCGGCCAGCGACCGGTTCGGCACGCCCTCCCGGTGCTCGCCCTGCTGGCGCAGGTGGTGGAGCACGGTCCGCACCTCGGCGCGGTCGTCGGACGTGTAGAGCACGGTGTCGTCGCCGTCGCCGGCCGCCGGGAAGAACCCGTAGACGGCACGCGCGGTCAGCCAGTCCTCCCCGATGATCCGGTCGAGCATCACCTGCGCGTCGTCGTAGAGCTTGCGCGCCGCCTCGCCGCTGGACGGGTTGTTCAGGATGTCGGGGAACTTGCCCTTCATCTCCCACGCGTTGAAGAACGGCTGCCAGTCGATGTACTCCCGCAGCTCGGCGATCGGGTAGCCGTCGAGGACGTGCACGCCCGGCTCCCGCGGGACCGGCGGCACGTACGACGTCCAGTCGACCTCCGTCGCCCGCTGCCGCGCCTCGTCGTACGAGATCAGCTTGCGGTCGCTCTTGGCCGCGTGGCGGGTGCGGAGGGAGTCGTAGTCCTCCTTGACGTCCGCCATCAGCTTGGCCCGGCGCTCGTCGTGCAGCAGCGCGGCCGCGGTCGGCACCGAGCGAGAGGCGTCCTTCACCCAGACGACGGGGCCGTCGTACTTGGGGTCGACCTTGACGGCGGTGTGGGCGCGCGAGGTGGTGGCGCCGCCGATCAGCAGCGGGATCGTCAGGCCCTGGCGCTGCATCTCGGTGGCCAGGTTGACCATCTCGTCGAGCGAGGGCGTGATCAGGCCGGAGAGCCCGATGATGTCGGCGGAGTGCTCCTGGGCGGCGTCGAGGATCTTCTGCGCCGGCACCATGACCCCGAGGTCGATGACCTCGTAGTTGTTGCACTGGAGCACGACGCCCACGATGTTCTTGCCGATGTCGTGGACGTCGCCCTTGACCGTGGCCATCACGATCGTGCCGTTGGTCTCCTTGGCGGTGGCGAGCTCGGGGTTGTCGAGCTTCTCCTGCTCGATGAAGGGGATGAGGTAGGCGACGGCCTTCTTCATCACCCGCGCCGACTTCACCACCTGCGGCAGGAACATCTTGCCGGCGCCGAAGAGATCGCCGACGACGTCCATCCCGGACATCAGCGGGCCCTCGATCACCTCGATCGGACGGCCACCTCGATCCGCGATCTCCTGGCGGAGCTCCTCGGTGTCGGCCTCGACGTGCGCGTCGAGCCCCTTGACCAGCGCGTGCGTGATCCGCTCCCCCACGGGCAGCGAGCGCCACTCCTCCGCGGCCGCCTCGACGACCTCGCCCGCCTTGTTGTGGGCCTCGGCGATCTCGAGCAGGCGCTCGGCGGCGTCGGGGCGCCGATTGAGGACGACGTCCTCGATCCGCTCGCGCAGCTCGGGCTCGACCTCGGAGTACGGGACGAGCGCACCCGCGTTGACGATGCCCATGTCGAGGCCGGCCTCGATCGCGTGGAAGAGGAAGACCGCGTGGATCGCCTCGCGCACCGGGTTGTTGCCCCGGAACGAGAAGCTGACGTTGGAGATGCCGCCGCTGACCTTGGCGCCGGGCAGGTTCTGCTTGATCCAGCGGGTCGCCTCGATGAAGTCGAGGCCGTACGACGCGTGCTCCTCGATGCCGGTGGCGACCGCGAACACGTTCGGGTCGAAGATGATGTCCTCGGGCGGGAAGCCGACCTCGTCGACCAGCAGCCGGTAGGCCCGCTCGCAGATCGCCTTGCGGCGCTCGAGGTTGTCGGCCTGGCCGTCCTCGTCGAAGGCCATCACGACCGCGGCGGCGCCGTACTTGCGCACCAGGCGGGCCTGCTCGAGGAACTTCTCCTCGCCCTCCTTCATGGAGATCGAGTTGACGATCGCCTTGCCCTGGACGTTCTTGAGGCCGGCCTCGATCACCTCGAACTTGGAGGAGTCGATCATGACCGGGACCCGACTGATGTCGGGCTCGCTGGCGATCAGCCGGGTGAAGCGGTCCATGGCCGCGACGCCGTCGATCATGCCCTCGTCCATGTTGACGTCGATGACCTGCGCGCCGTTCTCGACCTGCTGCGCGGCGATCGTGAGCCCGGTGTCGTAGTCGCCGGCCTTGATCAGGTTGCGGAACTTCGCGGAGCCGGTGATGTTCGTGCGCTCGCCGACGTTCACGAAGAGGCTGTCGTCGTTGATCGTGAACGGCTCGAGCCCGGAGAGGTGCATGCCGGGCGTGGACTCGGCCGGCGTACGGCGCTCCTTGCCGTCCACCGCGCGCGCGATCGCGGCGATGTGCGCGGGGGTGGTGCCGCAGCAGCCACCGACGATGTTCACGAAGCCGCTGTCGGCGAACTCCGCGACGATCGCGGACGTCTCCTCCGGCGCCTCGTCGTACTCGCCGAAGGCGTTGGGCAGCCCGGCGTTCGGGTAGCAGGAGACGAACGTGTCGGCGAGCCGCGAGAGCTCGGCGATGTAGGGCCGCATCTCCTTGGCACCGAGCGCGCAGTTGAGGCCGACCGCGAGCGGCTGGACGTGTCGCACGGAGTCCCAGAACGCCTCGGTGACCTGGCCCGACAGGGTCCGGCCGGACGCATCGGTGATGGTGCCGGAGATGATCACCGGCCAGCGGCGCCCGTGCTCCTCGAAGAGCGTCTCGACCGCGAAGATCGCGGCCTTCGCGTTGAGGGTGTCGAAGATCGTCTCGATCATGAGCAGGTCGGCGCCGCCGTCGACCAGGCCGCGGGCGGCCTCGAGGTACGCCGACACCAGGTCGTCGTAGGTGACGTTGCGGGCACCCGGATCGTTGACGTCGGGCGAGATCGAGGCGGTGCGCGTGGTCGGCCCCAGGGCGCCGGCGACGTACCGCGGCCGGTCGTCGGTCGCCACGGCGTCGGCCTCGCGGCGGGCGAGCCGCGCGGACTCGAGGTTGAGCTCGTAGGCGAGCTCCTCGAGGCCGTAGTCGGCGAGCGAGACGGCGTTCGCGTTGAAGGTGTTCGTCTCGATGATCTCGGCGCCGGCTTCGAGGTACTCGCGGTGGATGCCGGCGATGATGTCGGGCTGGGTGAGGGTGAGGAGGTCGTTGTTGCCGATCAGGTCGCTCGGCCAGTCCGCGAACCGCTCGCCGCGGTAGCCCGCCTCGTCGGGGCGGTCGCGCTGGATCGCCGTACCCATCGCTCCGTCGAGCACCATGATCCGGGAGCCGAGCGCGCGCGTGAGCTCTGCGGTGGCATCGGGTCGCAGGTCGGGCGACGGGGACTGCCCAGACGGCACGGGATCTCCTCTCGGACCGCGCGCTGCGGCCCACGGGTCAAGCCTAGGAACCCGGTCCACACCCTGGACCGGATTCCCAGATCGTGACACCGAGCGTCCGGCCCTCGGAAATCCTCACCCCGGACTACGCTGGAGGAGTGATCGAACTCGAGGACGTGTCGGGCCTGGTGAATCCGATCGTCATCGCGGCGTTCGAGGGCTGGAACGACGCTGCCGACGCCGCCTCCTCCACCGTCGACCACCTGATGAAGGTGTGGCACGCCCGCGTCGTCGGGGCGATCGACCCGGAGGACTACTACGACTTCCAGGTCAACCGTCCGACGGTCGGTGTCGACGACAACGGCCACCGTCGGGTCACGTGGCCGAGCACCCAGATCGCGATCGCATCGCCGCCGACGCTCGACCGCGACATCATCCTGGTGCGTGGCATCGAGCCGAACATGCGCTGGCGGCGCTTCTGCGCCGAGCTGCTCGCCGCGTGCGACGACCTGGGCGCCGAGCTGGTGGTCACCCTCGGTGCGCTGCTCGCCGACACCCCGCACACCCGCCCGATCCCGGTCACCGGCACGGCCACCGAGGCCGAGCTGGTCGACCGGCTCAAGCTCGAGGAGTCGACGTACGAGGGCCCGACCGGCATCGTCGGCGTCTTCCAGGACGCCTGCGTGCAGCTGGACATCCCGGCGGTGTCCTACTGGGCGGCGGTCCCCCACTACGTCGCGCAGCCACCCTGCCCCAAGGCGACGCTGGCCCTGCTCGGCCAGCTGGAGGACCTGCTCGAGGCGAGCATCCCGCTCGAGGACCTGCCCGAGGACGCCCGAGCGTGGGAGCGCGGCGTCGACGAGCTGGCCGAGGAGGACGAGGACGTCGCCGACTACGTGCGCTCCCTCGAGGAGACGCGCGACACCACCGAGCTTCCCGAGGCGTCCGGCGAGGCGATCGCCCGCGAGTTCGAGCGCTACCTCAAGCGGCGGCAGGACGACGACTGACGGCCCTGCCGTGGAACGGACGGCGACCGTCCGGATTGCTCGGAGGTCAGTGCCCGACGTCGCGGAGCTCGGAACGGGTCAGACGGCCAGGCCGAGCGCGGCGTCGAGCACCGCCAGGACCTGGACCGCGGCGTCCGGGTCGGAGGTGTCGGCGAGACCGTCGGTCCCCAGCGTCGAGGCGACCCAGCGATCGATCGCGGCCACCGCCGTCGGAGCGTCGAGGTCGTTCGCCAGGGCTGCGAGGACCTCGGTGACGACCGGCGCGGCAGGTGCGCCTGCGCCCAGCGAGAGCGCCCGCCGCCAGCGGTCGAGGTCGTCGACCGCGGTCCAGAGCTCGTCGTCGACCCACTCCCAGTCGGCGCGGTAGTGGTGCCGCATCAGCGCGAGCCGGATCGCCATCGGGTCGACGTCGCTGTTGCGCAGCGCCGACACGAAGACCAGGTTGCCGCGCGACTTCGACATCTTCTCGCCGTCGTACCCGACCATCCCGCCGTGGCTGTAGATCTGCGCGAACGCGGTGCCCGGTACGGCGACCTGTGCGTGCCCCGCGCACATCTCGTGGTGCGGGAAGACCAGGTCGCTGCCGCCGCCCTGCACGTCGAAGGCGCCGCCGAGGTGCTCCTGCGCGATCGCGGTGCACTCGACGTGCCAGCCCGGCCGGCCGGGGCCCCACGGGCTGTCCCACGACGGCTCGCCCTCGCGCTCGCCGCGCCAGACGACGCAGTCGAGCGGGTCCTTCTTGCCAGGCCGGTCCGGGTCCCCGCCGCGCTCCGGGAAGATCTCGAGCATCGTCTCGCGGGTCCATCCGGACTCGGCGCCGAAGGCCGGGTCGGCGGTCACGGAGAAGTAGAGGTCGTCCTCGACGCGGTAGACCGAGCCGGCCTCCTCGAGGCGCTTGATCAGCTCGATCACGAGTGGGATCGACTCGACCGCGCCGATGTAGTGCGCCGGCGGCAGCACCCGCAGCGCCGTCATGTCCTGGCGGAAGAGCTCGGTCTCGCGCTCGGCGAGCTCGACCCAGTCGACGTGCACCTTGGTGGCCCGCTCGAGGAGCGGGTCGTCGACGTCGGTGACGTTCTGGACGTAGGTGACCTCGTGGCCGGCGTTGCGCCAGGCCCGGTTGAGCAGGTCGAACGCGACGTAGGTGTTCGCGTGTCCCAGGTGCGTCGCGTCGTACGGCGTGATGCCGCAGACGTACATGCGCGCGGCGCCGTCCGGGGTGGTCGTGACCAGCCCACCCGACGGGGTGTCGTGCACGGCCACCGGCGGGCCTGCCACCGGCAGCGTCGGGACGTCGGGTGAGGGCCAGGCTCGCATGTCCCGCAGCCTATCGAGTCGAGGTCAGAAGGGCGGCCACGGGATCGCCGGCCACTCGCCGCGCGGCGCCGGGAGCACGGCCCGCTCGGCCAGTCGCGCCGTACGCCGGTGCAGCGCGTCGATCTCGAAGTCCGTGAGGTGCTGCGCCAGGGCGTCGCCCAGAGGACCGGCGATCGCGAGACGCACCCGCTCGACCCCGGCGAGCTCCTCGGTCGACAGCGGCTCCCCCAGCCAGCCCCACAGGACGGTCCGCAGCTTGTGCTCGGCATGGAAGGTCACGCCGTGGTCGACGCCGTACCGGTGCCCGTCGCTCATCTCCAGGACGTGGCCGCCCTTGCGGTCCGCGTTGTTGACGAGGATGTCGAAGACAGCCATCCGGCGCAGCGGCTCGGTGTCCTCGTGGATCAGCGAGACCGGCTGGTCCTGCCCGTCGATGCCGTCGAAGACGTGCCGCCACCCGTCCGGGACGTCGCCCTCGCGCACCAGCGTGACCGCGACCTGCTCCTGGTCGGGCTCCTGCCAGCGCTGCACCATGCCCGGACCGTGCGGCCCGTCGCGCAGCCAGGTCTCGGGCACGACGTTCCAGCCGGTTGCCTCGGAGAGCAGGTACGCCGCGCGCTCCCGGTCCGCGAGGGTGCCGTCCGGGAAGTCCCACAGAGGTCGCTCGCCCGAGACCGGCTTGTAGACGACCTGGACGCCGTCGATGTCGCCGAGGAAGGTCGCGTTGGACGCGGGCATGATCCGGCCGCGCAGCTCGAGCTCCCCGCCGACCAGGTCGGGCACCGGCTCCGCCGTCACGCCGGCCTCACGGGTCCCGTCGCCGGAAGCCGTTCGCGCGCACGCACAGGTGTCCCTCGGGGTCGACCGGGCCGCCGCAGAACGGGCAGTCCGGTCGCCCGGCGCCCAGCACCTGCTCCGCGCGCTTCACGAACGCCCGGGCGGTGCCCGCCGGGATCCGGACCAGGAACACCTCGTCGGGCTCGGGCTCCTCGAAGTCCTCCTCGTCGAGGTCGGCGACCTGCTCGGGGGTGATGACGGCGGCCTCGCTGTACGGGAAGACCTCGATGACCAGCCGCTCGTCGGAGGAGTCCCACGACAGCGTCATGGTGCCCGCCCGGAACTCCTCCTCGATCGGCTGCTCCAGCGGGTCGGAGTCGTCGAGGCCCAGCGGCGCCATCGCGGGGATGGAAGCGTCGCCGTGCGTGCTGGTGAGCACCTCGTCGAGCAGCTCGTCGATCCGCTCCGCCAGGGCCTGCACCTGCTGCTTCTCGAGCGCGACGCTCACCAGCCGCGCGCCGGAGCGCGCCTGCAGGAAGAACGTGCGCTGTCCCGGCGGGCCGACGGTGCCGGCCACGAAGCGCTCGGGCGGGTCGAATCCGTGGACGAGTGGAGCCATGCGATCACCCTAGGCGGTGGCCGAAGGGCCTGCGCCCCCGCCGACCGCTGCGTCGTCGCTCCGCCTGCTCCGACCCTTCTTGGCAGCCGGCTTCGGGGCCAGCCAGGACAGGTCGCCGGAGTGGGTGTTCGTGGCCAGCACGTAGGGCCGCGCCGCGGTGTAGCGGATGATCGAGACCGAGGCCGGGTCGACGTTGAGCCGCTGGAAGAGGTCCAGGTGCATGCCGAGCGCGTCCGCCAGGATCGACTTGATCAGGTCGCCGTGGCTGACCGCGACCCACACCGCGCCGGCGCCGTGCTCCGCCTCGACGGCCGCGTCGCGCCGGCGTACGGCGGACACCGCGCGCGCTTGCATCTCGACCATCGACTCACCGCCCGGGAAGGTCACGGCCGACGGCTGCGACTGCACCGTCGCCCAGAGCTTCTCCTTCGAGAGCTCCTTGAGGGACCTGCCCTGCCAGTCGCCGTAGTCGGCCTCGGTGAGTCCGCGCTCCGTGACGGGCCGCAGCGGCGCCGACTGAGCGGCGACGATGGCCTTGGTCGTCTGCTTGCACCGCTCGAGGGGGCTGGTCACCGCGGCGACCAGCGGCACGACGGCGAGGCGCTCGCCGGTGCGCTCGGCCTGGGTCGTCCCGGTCTCGTCGAGTCGCACCCCCGGCGTGCGCCCGGCCAGCACGCCGGACGCGTTCGCCGTCGTACGACCGTGTCGGACCAGGATCACCGTTGCCATGGTCGCGAGACTAGTGGGGCTAGCGTGAGCGCATGATCGTCGACTGCGCCCTCTACCGCGACGGCAGTCGCACCGACGACGACTCGCACTGGCGCGAGCTGAAGGCCAAGGCGACCGGGGACGACGACTTCGTCTGGATCGGGCTCCACGACCCGACGCCCGAGGAGATGCACGACGTGGCGGAGGCGTTCGGCCTGCACCGGCTGGCCGTCGAGGACGCCGGGGAGCCACACCAGCGCCCGAAGCTCGAGCGGTTCGGGGAGATGGTCTTCCTCGTCATCAAGACGCTCTGGTACGTCGACGCCGAGGACGCCGTCGAGACCGGCGAGATCGCGATGTTCGTGGGCAAGGACTTCGTCGTGACCGTGCGCCACGGCCAGGGCAACGAGCTGCACACGGCGCGCTCGGCACTCGAGCACAGCCGCCAGGTGCTCGACCACGGGCCGGGCGGGGTGCTGTACGCCGTGATCGACCGGGTGGTCGACGAGTACCTCGACGTCACGGACGAGCTGGTCATCGACGTCGACGAGATCGAGACCTCGGTCTTCTCGGCCGACCGCACCAACGACTCGGCCCGGATCTACGTGCTCAAGCGCGAGATCGCGGAGGTACGACGTGCGGTGCTGCCCCTCCGCGAGCCCGTCGCCCGGCTGGCCAGTGGGGACATCGCAGCGGTGCCGGAGGAGGCGACGCCGTTCTTCCGCGACGTCGCGGACCACCTCGCCCGGGCGGCGGAGACCGTCGACTCGTTGGACGCGCTCCTGTCGACCGCGTTCGACGCCCACCTGGCCCAGATCTCGGTGCAGCAGAACGACGACATGCGCAAGATCTCCGCCGGTGCCGCGCTGATCGTGGTCCCGACCCTGATCGCCGGCATCTACGGCATGAACTTCCGCCACATGCCGGAGCTCGACTGGTCCTTCGGCTACCCGTTCGCGCTGCTGCTCATGGCCGCGGCGGCGGGCGGGCTCTGGGTGCTGTTCAAGCGCTCCGGCTGGCTCTAGCGCTCAGGCTGCGATGGCGCCGGTCGCGACCAGGATCAGGGTGCCGGCGCCGAGCGCGATGCGGTAGATGACGAACGGCGTGAACGAGTGCGTGCTCACGAAGCGCAGCAGCCACGCGATCGCGGCGTACCCGACGACGAAGGAGACGACCGTCGCGAGGATGGTCGGGCCCCAGCCGTAGAGGTTGTCGCCGTCGGGCACGTCCTTGAGCTCGAAGACGCCGGCGCCGATCACGGCGGGGATGGCGAGCAGGAACGCGTAGCGGGTCGCGGTCTCCCGCTCGTAGCCGAGGAAGCGCCCCATCGACAGCGTCGCGCCCGACCGGGAGACGCCCGGGATCAGGGCCAGCGCCTGGGCGAGGCCCATCAGCACGGCGTCGCGCAGCCCGAGCTGCTTGAGCGTCTTCTCGGTGCCGCCCACGCGGTCGGCGATCCCGAGGACGATGCCGCCGACGATCAGCGTGGTGCCGATGAGCCAGAGGCTGCGGAAGTCGCTCTCGATGACGTCCTTGAGCGCGATGCCGAGGACGACGATGGGCAACGAGCCGAGGATGATGAACCAACCCATCCGAGCGTCCAGCTGGCCGCGGTACTCCGGCCGGAAGAGCGACTTCACCCAGGTGACCGCGATCCGCCAGATGTCGCGCCAGAAGAAGATGAGCACGGCCAGCTCGGTGCCGATCTGGATGACGGCGGTGAACGCCGCGCCCGGGTCGCCCCAGCCGAAGACCTCGGGGAGGATCCGGAGGTGGGCGCTGCTCGAGATCGGCAGGAACTCGGTCAGACCCTGGATGATGCCGAGCACCACTGCCTGCAGATAGTCCACCACGTCGCGGAATCCTACGGGCGTCCGTGTGGCGTGCCGGGGCCGCCCCGCGTGGGTGCTCCGACTAATTTGTCCGCATGCAGCAGCGGCGAGTCGGCGCGACCGGCCTGACAGTGTCCCGGCTCGGCCTGGGCACGATGACCTGGGGACGCGACACCGACGAGCACGAGGCGCGCGACCAGCTGATCGCCTTCGCCGAGGCGGGCGGCACGCTCGTCGACACGGCCGCCGGCTACGGGAACGGCGCCTCCGAGGAGCTGGTCGGGTCGCTGATCGGCGACGTCGTGGCACGCGACGAGGTCGTGCTGGCCACCAAGGCCGGGATCAGCGCCCGGCACGGCGGCCGCTCCTACAACACCTCGCGCGGCCACCTGCTCTCCACGCTGGACGAGTCGCTGCGCCGGCTCGGGGTCGAGCACGTCGACCTCTGGCAGGTGCACATCTGGTCCGACGACACCCCGCTCGAGGAGACGCTGGCCGCCCTCGACCAGGCGGTGACCAGCGGGCGGGCGTCGTACGTCGGTGTCTCGAACTACACCGGCTGGCAGACCGCTCAGGCCGCGACCTGGCAGCGGGCGGTCCCCGGGCGTACGCCGCTCGCGAGCACCCAGGTCGAGTACTCCCTCCTCAACCGGGCCGTCGAGCACGAGGTGCTGCCAGCAGCGGCTGCGCTCGGCCTCGGTGTGCTGCCGTGGTCGCCGCTAGGGCGCGGGGTGCTGACGGGGAAGTACCGCACCGGTACGCCGTCGGACTCGCGCGCGGCATCGACCCACTTCGCGAACTTCGTCGGCCCCTACCTCGACGAGCGCGGCTCCGGGATCGTCGAGGCCGTGGCCCGCGCCGCCGACGGGCTGGGACTCTCGGCGCTCGAGGTGGCGCTCACCTGGGTGCGCGACCGGCCGGGTGTCACCGCGCCGATCGTCGGCGCCCGGACGGCCGCACAGCTGCGGGGCGCACTCGGTGTCGAGGAGCTGACCCTGCCGCCCGAGATCATCGCCGCCCTGGACGACGTGTCCGCCGACTGAGGGGAGTCCCATCGATGAGCCGTGCGTTGCGCCGACCGCCCGCTCCGGGGGTGGAGTGGGAGTTCGACAAGGTGACGTTCTCGCGGGAGTACTCGCGCAACGTCGTCCGCAAGCTGCTCGTCGAGCGCGCCGAGCACGGCGGCTGGGAGCTCGACCGGGTCCGGATCGGGCCCGACGGCACCCGCCGGGTCGTGCTGCGGCGCAAGATCATCCGCCAGACCCGGCCGGACTTCTTCTACATCTGACGCTCGCCGTCGCGCCCGGCCAGCCCGCAGCCACCCTCAGACGTCGTCCAGGAACCGGTCGAAGACGCGTGCACCGAACTCGAGCGCATCGACGGGAACCCGCTCGTCGACGCCGTGGAAGAGCGCGGTGAAGTCCAGGTCGGCGGGCAGGCGCAGCGGCGCGAAGCCGTAGGACCGCATGCCGAGCTTGCGGAAGTGCTTGGCGTCGGTGCCGCCGCTCATCAGGTACGGCGCGACGATCGCCTCGTCGTCCTCCGCGAGGATCGAGCGGGTCATCGCGTCGACCAGGTCGCCGTCGTACGGCGTCTCCCAGGGCGGCTGGTTGGACACGTAGTCGATCGAGATGTCGTCGCCGACCAGCTCGGCGAGGGTCGCGAAGAACTCGTCCTCGAAGCCCGGCAGGAAGCGCCCGTCGACGTGCGCGGTGGCCTCGGTGGGGATCACGTTGACCTTGTAGCCGGCGCCGAGCATCGTCGGGTTGCAGGTGTTGCGGATGACCGCGCCCATCATCCGGGCCGCTCCCCCGAACTCCTGGACGAGCGCCTCGGCGTTCTCCGGGGTCGCCTCGGTGCCGGCCAGCTCGCCGATGGAGGCCAGCAGGGTCCGCATCGCCGGGGTGAGCCGCACCGGCCAGTCGTAGGCGCCGATCCGGGCCGCGGCGGACGCCAGCGAGGTGACGGCGTTCTCGCCGTTGATCATCGAGCCGTGACCGGCCCTACCGCGGGCGGTGAGCCGCATCCAGGCCATGCCCTTCTCGGCCGCCTCGATGAGGTAGACCCGACGGCCCCGGACGGTCGCGCTGAAGCCGCCGACCTCGCCGACGGCCTCCGTGCAGCCCTCGAGCTCCTCGGCGTGCTGCTCGACGAGGACCTGCGCACCGAGGTGGCCGCCGGCCTCCTCGTCGGCGGTGAAGCAGAGCGTGATCGGCCGCTCGGGCACCCGCCCGGCCCGCTGTCGCGCCCGGACGACGGAGAGCAGCATCGCGTCGAAGTCCTTCATGTCGACGGCGCCGCGACCCCAGACGTACCCGTCCTGGACCTCACCGGAGAAGGGGTCCACCTGCCAGTCCTCGGCGGCCGCCGGTACGACGTCGAGGTGGCCGTGCAGCAGCAGTCCGCCCCGCTCCGCGGCGGTCCCGGAGGAGGAGCCTCCCCACTGCGCGACGACCGAGGTCCGGCCCGCGTCCGACTCGTAGAGCCGCGAATCGATCCCGACCTCGTCGAGCAGCGTGGCGACGTACTCGGCGGCCTTTCGCTCACCCGGACCCTCGTCGCTGCCGTAGTTCGAGGTGTCGATCCGGATCAGCTCCCGGCACAGCTCGACGACCTCGTCGGCAGGGTCCACATGCGTGTCCGTCATGGGCCCAGCATGTCATCGGCGCGAAGACGGTGCCGATGCGGAGGTTCGGCCGACCCTTTGCTAATGTTCCACCGCACTCGTCCGGGTGGCGGAATTGGCAGACGCGCTAGCTTGAGGTGCTAGTGCCCGTATTAGGGCGTGGGGGTTCAAGTCCCCCCTCGGACACTGGAAAGGCCCCGGCTCCACGGGGTCTTTTCTTCATTTCGGGGCACGTGAAGCGCGAATCACACGGCTGTCATTTAACCAACGCACTCGGGCGTGTCGCTTGACTTTTTGAGTCACACCGTTCCCACGAGGGCTCTTTTGTCCCTAGACTCCCACCCGTGTCGCTCCGGTCCCGCCTGCGTGCGCCGCTGATCGCTGCTGCTTCGGCAGCCCTGGTCGGCGGCCTGCTGGCGTTCGCACCGGCTCCCGCCGCGACCGCATCGGCCGCCCCGGCCGCAGCCCCGAAGGGCGACCGGCCGAGCGGCAAGGCCGCGATGCTCGCCCGCGAGAACCGGGCGGCCGCCGACGGGCTGACCAGGTCGCGGGCCGTCTTCGCCCGCAGCTCCTACCTGTGCGTCGGCTACAAGGCGTGCGGCCAGGCCGGCATGGGCTCGGGCGGGTACGCCGCGGTCAGCGACAAGATGTACTGGCGGATGTACTCCGGCCACAACTGCACCAACTACGCGGCCTACCGGATGGTGCACAGCGGCCTGCCCAACCAGCGTCCGTGGTCCGGTGGCGGCAACGCGACGTACTGGGGCACCTCGGTCCCGACGATCACGGACCGCACGCCCGCCGTCGGCGCCGTGGCCTGGTGGAAGGCCAACACCGGCCCCGCTGGCTCCGCCGGGCACGTCGCGTACGTCGAGAAGGTCGTCGACAGCGACGAGATCATCATCTCCCAGGACAGCTGGGGTGGGGACTTCTCCTGGGCCGTCGTCACCAAGGCGAGCGGCAACTGGCCGAGCGGCTTCATCCACTTCAACGACCTCAAGCTCGTCAACAAGGCGGCCCCGGTCGTCTCCGGCGTCGCCAAGGTCGGCGCGACCCTGACGGCCTCCCCCGGCACCTGGAACCCGACCGACGCCAAGGTCAGCTACCAGTGGTTCGCGAACGGCGTGGCCATCCCCAGCGCCACGAAGTCGACGCTGGCGCTCAGCGGCAGCCTCCTCGGTGACGTCATCAAGGTGCGCACCACCGCGGCCAAGGCCGGCTACGCCGCCAAGGCAGCGACCTCGGCCGCCACCAGCGCCGTGCTGCCCGGCGTCCTGTCCAGCACCCGGGCTCCCGTCATCAGCGGCACCCTCCAGGTGCAGCACGTCCTCTCCCTCGAGACCGGTGCGTGGAACGTCGCCCCCGACTCCACCTCCGTCCAGTGGTACGTCGACGGCCAGCCCATCGCCGGTGCCACCGTCACCAAGCTGCGCCTGACGCCGGACCTGGCCGGTCGCGCCATCTCGGCGGCCGTCGTCGCGAACCGTGCCTACTACGACCCGATCACCGTCTGGGCGCCCACCACCGCGGCCGTCGCGCCCGGCACGCTGAGGACGACGCGCGCTCCGGCCGTCTCCGGCACGGCCAAGCCCGGCCAGGTCCTCACCGTCGACCCGGGCGCCTACCGTCCCACGGACGCGACGACGACGGTCCAGTGGCTGCGCGACGGCCAGCCGGTCCTCAACGCCACCGGCCCGACCTACCAAGTCACTGCTGTGGACCTCGGCGCCCAGATCTCCGCGAGCGTCACGGTGAGCCGGGCCGGCTTCACCGCCATGACGCTCACCACCCCCCACACCGCACCGGTCCGCGTCACCCCACGCATCCGGGTCCAGCAGCTCCGCGGCAAGCACGCGGTGCGGCTCACGATCCGCGTCACTGCGCCGTACGTCTCCCCGGTCGACGGCACCGTCGTCGTCCGGGTGCAGGGCGGGTTCCGCAAGGTGGTCCAGCTCCGCCACGGGGTCGCCCGGGTCCGGATCGTCGGCATGCCGAAAGCCAAGCGGGCGCTGAGCCTGAGCTACCGCGGCAACCGGACGGTCGCGGCGGTCGCCCGCAAGGGCATCGTGCGGACTCCCGGGCCCTGAGTCCGGTCAGGAGACCGGGTCGTAGCCGCAGGCGTCCTTGGTCTTGACCGGCGTGCCGTCCGCGTCGGGTGCGGCAGCGTGCTTCTTCTTCGGCGCCAGCGCCTTGTCGACGACCGAGTGCATCCATTCGTAGTCGGGGTCGCCCGAGAAGAACTTGTCCGAGGACACGAACGCCATGGACTTCATCGGGCGCTCCTTGACCTTCATGGCCAGGTCGACGAACGCGGGCATCAGCTCGCGGGGCACGTCGGTGCGCAGGATCTCCTTGCCGGCCGCGGCCAGCGCCTGGTAGCGCCGCAGCACGGTCAGCGGGTCCGCGGCCTCGACGAGCGCGTCGACCATGCAGCGCTGACGCAGCATCCGCTTGTAGTCGTCGGAGCCCCACCGGCCGCGGGAGTACCAGAGCGCGTGGAAGCCGTCGAGGTGCTGGTCCGGGCCGGGCTCGAGGTAGCCGGTCGGCGGGATGCCTGCGTCGGTGTTGCCGTTGATCGCGATCGGCTCGTTGATGTTGACGGTCACGCCGCCTATCGCGTCCACGAGCTGCTGGAAGCCGAGCAGGTTGATCAGCACGTAGTAGTCGACGTGGGTGCCGAGGCTGCCCGCGACCGCCTGCTTCACCGCGTCGGCGCCCTCGTTCTCGGACTTGCCGAGGATGTGCGGGTAGAGCGCGGGCACCTGGCTGTAGACCGCGTTGAGCATCCAGTTGCCGGGGTCCGAGCCGTCCGCGTTGCGGAAGCCGTCGGGGAAGACCGCGTGCAGCGGGCTGTCCTCCGGGAACTGCGCGTTCATCATGTTGCGGGGCAGGCTGAACATCACGGACTTGCCGGTCTGGGTGTTCATGCTCAGCAGGATCACCGAGTCGGTGCGGATGCCGGTGCGGCCGACTCCCCCGTCGCCGCCGAGCAGCAGCACGTTGACCTGCTGCCGGCCGCCCCACGGGTCCTCCTTGGTGACGTCGTCAGGTGCGGTCGCCGTGTTCTCGCCGTCGAAGACGCTGTTCACCAGGTCTGCCTGGCTGTGCGCGATCCGGACGGCCTGCACGGCCGGGATGCTGCCCAGGACGCAGAGCAGGGCCACGACGATGACGCCCAGACCCTTCTCGATCATGCCCATCGGGATCGGCCGGACCATGAGGTAGGTCGTCGCCACGACGAAGATCCAGGCCGCCAGCAGCGCGATGAAGCCCACCTGCGCGACCTGGAGCCGCGCGGGGTCGAACGCCAGGTCGGCGGCCCGGTGCAGGTCGCCGAAGTAGTACGCCGCGAGGGCGATGCCGGCCAGGAACGGCAGCAGGACGGCGTACCCGAGCCGGCGGCCGGTCCAGAGGTAGCCGGCCCCGGGGAGCGCGGCGCCGAGCACGGTGATGCCCAGGGCGCCCCCGAGGGTCTTCGCCCGGCGGAACTCACGCTCGCGCGCGGCGCGGTGCTTGCCGGAACGGTCGGTGGGCCCCTCGGTGGGCCCCTCGGTGGGCATGGGCATGGGAGGTCCCACGGTCACCGCCATGCGCACCCCTCCGGTCGTCTCCCGGAGAGCAAGATACCAACGCGCGGGAGCGTTCCCGCATCACCGACTCAGACCGGCACGCCTCCGGCGACGGCGTACGACGTGCCGCGCGGCTCCCGCGTCCAGAGCACCCCGCTGCCCGCGCTGGCGCCCTCGGCGGCGAGCTCGCGCTTGAGCACCTTGTTGGTGGCCGTGCTGGGCAGGTCGGTGGCGATCCGCACGTAGCGGGGCCAGGCCTTCGCCGAGAGGTCGGGCTGCTCGCCCAGGAACTCCTCGAGCTCGGCGGGCGTCAGCGTCGCGTCGTCCTGGAGGACGATCGCGGCCATCACCTGGTCGCCGACCCGCTCGTCGGGCACGGCGTAGACCGCGACCCGGTTGACCGAGGGCAGCCGGAGGAAGATCCGCTCGATGGGCGCGGCGGCGAGGTTCTCCCCGTCCACCCGCATCCAGTCGGCGGTCCGGCCGGCGAGGTAGATCCAGCCGTCGGCGTCGCGGTAGGCGAGGTCGCCGGACCAGTACATGCCGTGGCGCATCCGCTCGTCGTTGGCACTTTGGTCGTTGTAGTAGCCGTTGAAGTAGCCGGCGCCCTGGGTGTTGACCAGCTCCCCCGTCGCCTCGTCGGCGTTGGCGAGAGCGCCGTGCTCGTCGAAGACGGCCACCGCGCACTCCGTGACCGTCTCGGAGTTGTAGATCGCGACGCCGTCGAAGCCCTTGCCGATCGACCCGAGCGGGGTGCCGGGCTCGCGGGTGATGATCACCGCGAGCTCGGTCGAGCCGAACCCGTCCCAGACGTCGCAGCCGAAGCGCCGGCTGAACTCGTCGATGTCGCGGTCGCTGGCCTCGTTGCCGAAGGCCACCCTCAGGGTGTTGTCGGCGTCGTCGGGCAGCTCGGGCGTGGCGAGCACGTAGGCGAGCGGCTTGCCGACGTAGTTCATGTACGTCACGCCGTACCGGCGCACGTCCTCGACGAACCGGGACGCGCTGAACTTCGCCGGCACGATCGTGGCACCGGCGCACACCGCGGGGCTCCAGCCGGCCACGACCGCGTTCGAGTGGAAGAGCGGCATGGCGACGTAGCAGACGTCGTCGATGCCGAGCTCGAAGCGGCCCTGCAGGTTCAGGCCGGAGAAGAGCACCATGAGGTGGTTGACCTGCACGGCCTTGGGGTCACCGCTGGTCCCGGAGGTGAAGATCATCATGAACGTGTCCATCGCCTCGACCTCGCGGTACGGCGTCAGCGGTCCGGCCGCGGCCAGCAGCGAGTCCCACTCCGGCGTCGAGGTGTCGAGCACGCGGACCCCGCTCAGGTCGAGGCCGTCCAGCAGCGGCCGGTGCTCCGCGTCGGTCACCAGCACCTGGCAGTCGGCGCGCCGGATGTCCTTGAGCAGCCCCTCGCCGCGGCGGGTGTTGTTGATCCCGCACAGCGTGTACCCACCGAGCCCGGCCGCGGCCATCATCCGCAGCATGTCGGGGGTGTTCCCCAGCAGGCTGGCGATGTGCATCGGCCGCTCGGCGTCGGCAGCGCCGAGCAGGGCGGCCGCGACGGCGGACGCCTCGGCGACGTGCTCGCGCCAGGTCCAGCTCTCCTCGCCGTACCGCACCGCCGTGTTGTCGTCCTCCGCGCGCTCGCGCAGCAGCTGCTGGACCGTCTCGGCCACGTCGCCTCCCTCTCCCTGGGCCCACCGTCAATTGACACGTGTCAAACTAGGCGGTGTCGGCCTAAACTGCAACGCGTTCTAGTAACTGCGATCACACACCAGGGGACCAGATGACGAGCCGCTACGCCAGCCTCTCCCGCGACGAGCTCGCGACCCTGGTGCCGGAGCTGCTGCTCATCGGCCAGCTGATCGACCGCTCCGGGATGGCGTGGTGCATCTCCGCCTGGGGCCGCGAGGAGATGGCGCAGGTCGCCATCGAGGAGTGGGCCGGCTCGAGCCCGATCTACACCCGGCGGATGCAGCGGGCGCTGCGCTACGAGGGCACGGACATCATCACGATCTTCAAGGGCCTCCAGCTCGACATCGGCGCTCCCCCGCAGTTCATGGACTTCCGGTACGACGTGCAGGACCGCTGGCACGGGACGTTCCACCTCGACCACTGCGGTGCGCTCATGGACGTCGAGCCGATGGGCGAGTCCTACGTGCGCTCGATGTGCCACGACATCGAGGACCCCACCTTCGACGCCACCGCGGTCGCGACCAACCCGAAGGCGCAGGTGCGGCCCGTGCACCGCCCGCCGCGCAGTGCCGATGAGCTGGCCCGCGACCGGCGCCCGCACTGCGCGTGGACGGTGATCATCGACGAGTCGCACCCACCTGTCTCTCCGCTGGCGCCGTACTACGTCATCGAGCGGACCCGGGCCGCGGTTGTCGAGCTCGACCCGATCGACCCGGCCGACGAGGGTGCCGCGGACTACTCCGGCGACCTGGTCGCCGACGTCGACTTCGGGACGTTCTCGCACTCGGCGCTGGTCCGGATCGCCGACGAGGTCTGCCTCCAGATGCACCTGCTCAACCTCTCCTTCGTGCACGCCGTGCGAGCGCGTTCGACCGACGAGGCCCAGGCGACCGACATCGCCACCAAGCAGCTGATCGGCATCGCCGGCATCGCGAGCGAGCGGATCCACCGCGCGCTCGGCCTGCCGGACACCGCCGCGGGCGCATTGCGCACCCTCGAGCTGCACCCGTTGCTCAACCCGGCGGCGTACGTCGAGGCGTCGGTCGACGGCGGCTCGCTCACCGTGCGGCCCTCGGACGCGACGGCCGACGGCGCCTGGATCGCGCTCTGCGGACCGGGCGAGCCGCGGCCCCTCCAGGCCGCCGTCCGGGCCGTCGACCCGCACCTCGACGTCGAGGTGGTCGGGAGTGCCGGCGACTGGGTCGCGACCCTGGTCCGCCGCGCGGAGCCGGCCGCCGAGCTGGGTGAGGTCGCGGTGACGCGCTTCAGCACCGGCGCATCTTTTGAGTTCGAGCCTCGCAAGTCGATCCCGATCACCGTCCTCTGACGCCTATCCTGGGTTCGTGCCCATCACCCGCGGCTTCCTCGGCAAGCGCCGTGGTCCCGATCGCGCCGACCGGCTGCCCCCGGGGCAGTACGACACCGGCAGCTCCTGGCCCACCCTGACGGCGGAGGCCACGCCGAACCTCGACGTCGAGAAGTGGACGATGTCGGTCGACGGCCTGGTCGAGACGCCCCGCACCTGGTCGTGGCGCGAGCTGCACGCACTCCCGGGCTCGACGTACTTCGGTGACATCCACTGCGTGACGACCTGGTCGAAGTTCGACGTGACGTTCGCGGGCGTCAGCGTCGACACCCTGCTCGAGGCCGCCGGCCCGCTGCCCGAGGCGGCGTACGTGATGGCGCACTCGACGACCGGCTACACGACCAACCTCCCCCTCGCGGACCTGACCGGCGGCAAGGCCTGGGTCGTGTGGGACTACGACGGCAAGCCGCTCCCCCGCGGCCACGGCGGGCCGGTGCGGCTCCTGGTGCCGCACCTCTACTTCTGGAAGTCCGCCAAGTGGGTGACCCGCCTCGAGCTGATGGACCGCGACCGGCCGGGCTTCTGGGAGCAGAACGGCTACCACGACCGCGGCGACCCGTGGCTGGAGCAGCGCTACCAGGGCGATCCGTGACCGCCAGTCCTTCACCGGGGAGCGCGCCCGCCGGGGACTGGACGACCGGCACGATCATCGAGCTCGACCACCCGACCGACCGCCTGGTCCGCCTCCGCTTCCACGTCGAGGACCGCGTCGACCACCTGCCCGGGCAGCACTACGTCGTCCGCCTGCGCGCTCCCGACGACTACACCGCGCAGCGCTCCTACTCGATCGCCTCCGACCCCGACGACCCGCTGCTCGAGCTCATGGTCGAGTGCCTGCCCGACGGTGAGGTCTCGGGCTTCCTGCACGACGTCGCCGAGGTCGGCGACGTCCTGGAGCTGCGCGGCCCGATCGGCGGCTGGTTCGTGTGGGAGGGCGACGTGCCGGCGATCTGCGTGGCCGGCGGGTCCGGCGTGGTGCCGGTCGTGGCGATGACGCGCTACGCCCGGCGGCTCGGCCTGCAGGACAAGCTCCGGGTGGTCGTCGTGGCGCGCACCTGGGAGGACCTCCCGTACGCCGAGGAGCTGCAGCGGTACGGCGCCTTCATCGCGCTGACCCGGGAGAACCACGACGGCCGGGTCGCGGCCCCGCCGTACCCGGACGAGCTCGTCGACCTGGTGGCCGGCGCCGAGCGCGGCTACATCTGCGGATCGGTCGGGTTCGCGTCGTACGCCACGCGGCTGCTGGAGGACGCAGGACTCGCGAGCGACACGATCCGGGTCGAGCAGTTCGGCGAGACCGGCTGACCCTAGGATCAACCCATGCTCATCCTGGGAATCATCCTCTTCGGCATGCTCATCGGCGCCGGCGCTCAGCTCATCCTCGGCCGCGACGGCGGCAGCATCGACTGGACGATGGCGATCGTGGCCGGCCTGGTCGGCTCCTTCGTCGGTGGCCTGCTGATCAGCCTGCTCGCCGGGGACGGGATCGAGCTGCGGGCCAGCGGCATCATCGGCTCCCTGGTCGGCGCGCTCATCATCACCGCAGGCTGGCGCTGGTACGCCGGCCGCAAGACCGCCTGAGACCTCTCCCGTGAGCGAGGCCTTCGGGCACTTTCGCGTCGGCTTCGTCACCGGTGCCACGCCCGACAAGTGGGCGCGCACCTGGCGTGAGCGCTTCGCTCGCGACCCGCTCGAGCTGGTGCCGGTCTCCGAGGAGGAGCAGGAGGACCGGCTCCGCGAGGGCACCCTCGACATGACCCTGGTGCGCCTGCCGGTCGACCGCGACGGGTTGCACTGCATCCCGCTCTACGACGAGCTGCCCGTCGCCGTGATGGGCGCCGAGCACCTGCTCACCCTCGCCGACGAGGTCACCACGGCGGACCTCGCGGACGAGCAGCTGGTCGCGCCGGAGCGGTCCGGCTGGACCCCCGGCGCCGAGCAGCTCGCGTGGCCGCCGATCGAGGTCAAGGACGCGGTCGAGGTCGTCGCGTCCGGCACCGGCGTGCTCGTCGTACCGATGTCGATCGCGCGGCTGCACCACCGCAAGGACGTGACCTACCGGGTCGTCTCCGACCTGCCGAGCACCAAGGTCGGGCTGGCCTGGCTGATCGACAACGAGGACCCCTGGGTCCAGCGCTTCATCGGGATCGTCCGCGGCAGGTCGGAGCGCAGCTCGCGGGGGTGAGTCTCCTCACGGGTGTCCCCCAGCGTCAGGTGGGTAGGCGTACCTGGTGACCACTCTGCAACGCCGTCCGTCCCCACCCTCCGAACCGACCCAGCAGCACCCCGCGCTCGACCAACCCGTCGAGGAGGCGGCCGCCCGACCCGGCGGCCTCGACCGCGTCGTCTTCGGTGTCACCGCGGCGATCGCGATCGCGTTCCTCGTGTGGGGCTTCGTCAGCACCAGCAGCCTGGCGAGCGCCTCCGACAGCGCCCTCACCTGGGTCATGGAGGACACCGGCTGGCTCTTCGTGCTCACCGCGAGCGCGATCGTCGTCTTCGTGATCTGGCTGGCTGCGAGCAGGTACGGCGACATCCCGCTCGGCCGCGACGACGAGGAGCCTGAGTTCCGGACCGTCTCCTGGGTCGCGATGATGTTCAGCGCCGGCATGGGCATCGGGCTGATGTTCTACGGCGTGGGCGAGCCGATCAGCCACTTCACGACCGCACCCCCCGGCACCGGCGACGCCGGCTCGGTGCAGACCGCGATGGCCACCACGCTCTTCCACTGGACCCTGCATCCCTGGGCCATCTACGCCGTCGTCGGACTCGCGATCGCCTACGGCACCTACCGCAAGGGCCGGGTCCAGCTCATCTCGGCGGCGTTCGAGCCGCTGCTCGGCAAGCGGGCGAACGGCGGCTGGGGCCGCGTCATCGACATGCTGGCCATCTTCGCCACCCTCTTCGGCTCCGCCGCGTCGCTCGGCCTCGGTGCCCTGCAGATCGGCACCGGCCTGACGATCGTCACCTCGATCGGCACCGTCGGCAACGCCGTCCTGATCGCCATCATCGCCGTCCTGACGGTGGCGTTCATCCTGTCGGCCGTCTCGGGCGTCGCCCGCGGCATCCAGTGGCTCTCGAACATCAACATGGTGCTCGCCCTGGCCCTCGCCCTCTTCATCTTCATCGGCGGGCCGACGGTCTTCATGCTCAACCTGGTGCCCACCTCGCTGGGCAGCTACTTCGCCGACCTGCCGATGATGTCGGCGCGTACGGCGGCCGAGGGCGACGACGTGAACGCCTGGCTCGAGTCCTGGACGATCTTCTACTGGGCCTGGTGGGTGTCCTGGACGCCGTTCGTCGGCATGTTCATCGCGCGCATCTCGCGCGGCCGCACGATCCGCCAGTTCGTGACCGGCGTCCTGCTGGTGCCGAGCGTCGTGAGCCTCGTCTGGTTCTGCATCTTCGGCGGGGCCGCGATCAAGCTCCAGCAGACCGGCACCGACATCGCCGGTGCCGGCGGCGGCAAGATCGAGTCGCAGCTGTTCAACACGCTCGACGCCTACCCGCTCGCCACCGTGACGACCATCATCGTGATGGTCCTGGTCGCGATCTTCTTCGTGTCCGGCGCCGACGCTGCGTCCATCGTGATGGGCACGCTCTCCGAGCGCGGCAGCCAGGAGCCGCGGCGCCGTACCGTCGTCTTCTGGGGCATCGCCACCGGCTCGGTCGCGGCCGTGATGCTGCTGGTCGGAGGGTCGAACGCACTCAACGGCCTGCAGTCGATCACGATCGTCGCGGCGCTGCCGTTCGTGGTCGTGATGCTCGCGCTGTGCGTGTCGCTGATGAAGGACCTGCGCAGCGACCCGCTGATGGTGCGCCGCAAGTACGCCGCCGAGGCGGTCGAGCAGGCGGTCGTCACCGGCGTCACCGCGCACGGCGACGACTTCGTGATCGCCGTCGAGAACGACCCGGAGAACTCTGCCGACTGGTCGAGCGCTACCAGCTCGTCGACAGCGGACGACCCTCGGTGAAGCCCGCGGTGCTCTGAACGCCGACGACGGCCCGCTCGTGGAGCTCCGCGAGCGAGGCCGCGCCGGCGTACGTGCAGGCGGAGCGCACCCCCGAGCAGATCTCGTCGATGAGGTCCTCCACGCCGGGGCGCGCGGGGTCGAGGTACATCCGCGACGAGGAGATGCCCTCCTCGTAGAGGCCCTTGCGCGCCCGGTCGTACGCCGACTCCGTGCTGGTGCGGTTGGCGACCGCGCGGGCCGAGGCCATGCCGAAGGAGACCTTGAAGGCGCGGCCGTCGGCGTCGTGCATCAGGTCGCCCGGCGACTCGTGGGTGCCGGCGAACCAGGAGCCGACCATCACGGCCGACGCGCCGGCGGCGAGCGCGAGAGCGACGTCGCGCGGGTGCCGCACCCCGCCGTCGGCCCAGACGTGCTTGCCCAGGTCGCGGGCGGCGGCCGCGCACTCGAGGACCGCCGAGAACTGCGGGCGCCCGACGCCGGTCATCATCCGGGTGGTGCACATCGCGCCCGGACCGACCCCGACCTTGACGATGTCGGCACCCGCTCCGATCAGCGCCCGGGTGCCGTCGGCGTCGACGACGTTGCCGGCCACGACCGGGACCTGCGGGTCGAGCGCGCGTACGGCGGCCAGCGCCTCGAGCATCCGGTCCTGGTGGCCGTGCGCGGTGTCGACCACGAGGCAGTCGACGCCCGCCTCGAGCAGCTCCTTGGCCTTGAGCGCGACGTCGCCGTTCACGCCGACCGCAGCGGCGATCCGGAGGCCACCGGACGCGTCGACGGCAGGGTTGTAGAGGGTGGCGCGCAGCGCGCCGGTGCGGGTCAGCACGCCGACCAGGGCGCCGTCGTCGTCGACGGCGACCGCCATCGGCGCGTGCGCGGCGTGCAGGGCGTCGAAGGCCGCGCGCGGGTCGGCGTCCGCTGCGAGCCGCACCGAGATCGGCTGCATCACGTGCTGCACCTGGGCGAACCGGTCGACCTCGACACAGTCGGCCTCGGAGACGATGCCGACGGGACGGCCGTCCTCGACGACGACGGCGGCGCGGTGCGCACGCTTGGGGATCAGCGACAGCGCCTCGGCGACGGTCTGGCTCCGGGTCAGCTCGATCGGGGTGTCGAAGACCAGGTCGCGGCTCTTCACGAACGCGACGACGTCGGCGACCACCGAGGTCGGGATGTCCTGCGGGATCACCGCGAGCCCGCCGCGCCGGGCGATCGTCTCGGCCATCCGCTTACCCGCGATCGCGGTCATGTTCGCGACGACCAGCGGGAGCGTCGCTCCGGTGCCGTCGGTGGTGGCCAGGTCGACGTCGTACCGGCTGGCGACGGAGGAGTGCCGCGGCACCATGAACACGTCGTCGTACGTCAGGTCGTGGCCGGGGGCTGTGTCATCGAGGAACCGCACGTCGGTGCAGTCTACGGCGCTCTCTAGGGTGATCCCCATGCCGTTCGTGGAGCCTGGTCGACCGTCGGAGCTGACCGAGGAGACGCGTCGTCTCTTCCGCGAGGTGTACGACGGCGACGCGGTCGCGATCGCACGGGCGCCCGGACGGGTGAACCTGATCGGCGAGCACACCGACTACAACGGCGGGCTGGTGCTGCCGGTGGCGCTGCCGCACGCGACGTACGCGGCCGTCGCTGCACGTGACGACCGGGTGCTGCGGATCGCCAGCGGCGACGACGGCGAGCCCTGGACCGGGACGATCGACGACGTCGGGCCCGGAGCGGTGGACGGGTGGGCGGCGTACGTCGGCGGCGTGCTGTGGGCGCTGCGTGAGGACGGGATCGAGCTGCCGGGCATGGACGTCGTCGTGCACGGCACCGTCCCGCTGGGTGCCGGCCTGTCGAGCTCGGCCGCCCTCGAGTGCTCCGTGGCGCTGGCGGCGTGCGGGCTCGTGGGGCTGCCCGTCGACGACGACCTGCGACACCGGCTGGTCGCGGCGTGCATCCGCGCGGAGACCCAGGTCGCGGGCGCGCCGACCGGCGGGATGGACCAGTCGATCTCGCTGCTCGCGGTGGCCGACGCGGCGCTGCTGATCGACTTCGACGACGACAGCTCGGGCCCGGTGCCGCTGCACCTGTCGTCCGCAGGACTGACGTTGCTCGTCACGGACACCCGTGTGGAGCACGCGCTGGTCGACGGCGGGTACGCCGCCCGGCGTGCCGACTGCGAGGCGGCGGCCGATGCCCTCGGCGTACCCACCCTGCGCTCGGCGACGCTGGAGTCGGTCGCCGGACTCTCCGACGAGCGGGTCCGCCGGCGGGCCACGCACATCGTCACCGAGATCGCCCGGGTCAGCGAGGTCGTGGACGCGGTCACCGCCGGTGACTGGGCGGCCGTCGGGCGCGTGTTCGCGGCATCCCACGCCTCGATGCGCGACGACTTCGAGATCTCCTGCCCCGAGCTCGACCTGACCGTGGCCACCGCCGTCGAGGCCGGCGCGATCGGCGCCCGGATGACGGGCGGGGGCTTCGGCGGCTCCGCCGTCGCCCTGGTGCCCACCGAGCGCCTCGACGCCGTCGTCCGGGCCGTCGACATCGCCTTCGCCGCCGCCGGGTTCCGGTCTCCCCAGCACCTGGTCGCCGAGCCGAGCGGCGCCGCCGAGGTCGTGGCCTGAGTCCACCGTTTGGTCACCAACCGCAGAGTGGGAGCGCTCCGATCTGCGGTTGGTGACCAAACGTGGGGCGCGGCGCGCCCGGCGGGCGTGCTTGAATCCCACGCATGGCTGACAAGTCACCGCTCGACAAGGTCCAGGAAGCAGTCCGCGGCGCGATCGCCGACCCGTCCGGTGCGGCGGTGAAGGCCGCCGAGCAGGCCCGGGGCGTGGTCGCGCTCGGGTTCCTGGCGGTGGGGCAGGCCGCGCAGACGGTGGCCGAGCGGCTGATGCGGTCGCCGGAGCAGCCGCCGTCGGCCCCGTCGGCCCCGTCGGCCCCGTCGGCGCCGTCGGCCCCCGGACCGGCGATCATGCCACGGAAGCCGCAGGCACCCACGCCGGCCGACGTCGCCAAGGTCGCCAAGCCGCCCGCGAAGAAGGCACCGGCCACGAAGGCACCCGCGAAGAAGGCACCGGCTAAGAAGGCCGCGACGCCGAGCGCCAAGCTGCCGCCGAAGAAGGCCCCGACCCCGCCGCCCGCGACGGAGGCCTGACGGACCCGCGCCTGCCCGACCCGGCGCTGGTGGTGCTGGTCGGGCCGTCCGGAGCCGGGAAGTCCACCTGGGCCGCGGCCCGCTACCGCGCCGACGAGGTGGTCTCCTCCGATGCCCTCCGCGGCGTGGTCGGCAGCGGTCCGCACGACCTCGACGCGTCCTCAGACGCCTTCGACCTGCTGGAGCGCATCGTCGCCGCCCGGCTCGGACGCGGGCTGACGACGGTCGTCGACACGCTCGGCCTCGACGACGCGCGTCGTACGGCGTGGCTCGCCCTGGCCCGGGCGGCCGGCCTGCCCGCGGTGGTCGTCCTCCTGACGACTCCCCCGGAGCTCTGCCGCGAGCGCAACCGCGGGCGCGACCGCCCGGTCCCCGCCCAGGTGATCACCGGCCAGATCCGGAAGGCGGGCAGCATCGCCACCACCCTCGACCTGGAGGGCTGGGACGAGGTCCACCGCACCGACGAGACGGGTGGTGCCGCTGAGAGCGCGCCCGAGCGCCCGCTGGGCAGCACGACCTCGACAACAGCCGAGCGTCGCACCAGCCAGGGCCTGCGGTTCGTGCTCCAGGTCGGCCGGTTCCCCTGGGGCGAGGACCCGGCGACCTGGCTGGCCGAGGTCGCCCTCGCCGCCGACCGGGCCGGTTTCGCCGGGCTGGCGCTCCTGGACCACCTCATCCAGATCCCGCAGGTCGGCCGGGCCTGGGAGCCGATCCCGGAGCCGTGGGTGACCCTCGGGCTGCTCGCCGGTCTCGACACCGGTCTCGAGCTCGGCACCCTCGTCACCCCCGTCACGTTCCGCCCGCCCGGGATCACCGCCAAGGCGGCGGCCACCCTCGACGCGCTGACCGGCGGCCGCGCGTTCGTGGGCCTCGGCGCCGGCTGGTGGGAGCGGGAGCACGCGGCGTACGGACTACCGTTCCCGCCCGCGCGCGAGCGGCTCGCCGACCTCGAGCACGCGATCACGACCATGCGGGCACTGTGGGCGCCCGGCACCAAGTCAGCGGGCGGACTGCCCGAGACGACCTGCTACCCCCGCCCCGCGCACGAGATCCCGGTGATCGTCGGCGGGTCCGGCGACCGCACGTTGCGGATCGCCAGGGCGCACGCCGACGCCGTCAACGTCCGCACCAGCGAGCTCGAGAGAGCGCGCGCCGCGCTCGAGGGCAGCGACGTCCGCATCACGGTGCTCGACCTCCCCACGATCGGCCGCGACCGCGACGACACCTGGGCGCGCGTCGAGCGGCTGCGGGGCAGCACCAAGGCGACGGCGTACGCCGAGCGCACGTACGCCGGCACCCCGGCCGAGCAGCGCGTCCGCTACGGGGCGCTGGCCGACCGGGGTGTCGACACGGTGTTCCTCGCCGTCGGCGACCTGGACGGCCCCGACGACGTGGAACGCCTCGCTCCCCTGGTGGTCTGAGCCGGTGGTGCGGGCTACTTCAGGTCGGCGCTGGTCAGGCCGAGCACCCTCCGGGCGACGATGAGCTGCTGGATCTGCTGGGTGCCCTCGAAGATGTCGAGGATCTTCGAGTCGCGCGCCCACTTCTCGAGCAGCTCGGACTCGCTGTAGCCCAGCGACCCGGCGAGCTGCACGCACGACAGCGTGATGTCGGAGCCGACCCGCCCGGCCTTGGCCTTGGCCATCGAGGCCTCCAGCGAGTTCGGCTGCCGGTTGTCGGCCATCCAGGCCGCCTGGAGCATCAGCAGGTACGCCGCCTCCCAGTCCGCCTCCATCTGGAGGAACTTGGCGGCGGCCGCCGACTGCGTCAGAGCCGGTCGGTCGTAGTCGACCTCGACGCCGGCCTGGGACAGCAGCTCGCGGGTGAGGTCCAGCGAGGCCCGAGCACAGCCGACCGCCATCGAGGCGACCAGCGGCCGGGTGTTGTCGAAGGTCGCCATCGCTCCGGCGAAGCCCTGCTTGGTGTCGATCTCGGGCGAACCGAGCAGGTTCTCGGCCGGCACCCGGCAGTCCTCGAAGCGGATGGTGGCCGTGTCGGAGGCCTTGATGCCGAGCTTGTGCTCGAGCCGCTCGACGTTCATGCCCGGGGTGCCCTTGGGCACCACGAACGACTTGATCGCAGCCCGGCCCAGCGACTTGTCGAGGGTCGCCCAGACGACGATCGCGTCGGCCCGGTCGCCGGAGGTCACGAAGATCTTCTCGCCGTTGATGACGTAGTGATCACCGTCGAGCACGGCGGTCGTCGAGATGTTGGCGGAGTCGGATCCGGTGCCGGGCTCGGTGATCGCCATACCGGCCCACACGCCCTCGAACCGGGCCTGCTGCTCGGCGTCGGCCACCGACGCGATGGCCGAGTTGCCCAGGCCCTGGCGCGGCATCGACAGGAGCAGGCCGACGTCGCCCCAGCACATCTCGGCGATCGACATCACCGACGCCAGGTTGGTGCCGTTCTTCACGCCACCGTCGTCGTCAGCCTTCTCGTCGCGCTTCACGCCAGCCGCGCCGGCTCCCTCGCTCGCGCCGGACTCCGAGAGCCCGTCGATCATCGCGGCGAGCATGTCGAGCTCCTGGGGGTACTCGTGCTCCGCCTTGTCGTACTTGCGCGAGATCGGACGCAGCATGTTCATCGCGACCTGGTGGGCCTGCCCGACCAGGGGCCGGAACCGCTTCGGGTCGTCCAAGTTGATGGCCATCAGACCAGCACCGTGCCTTCCATGACGCCGATGGACCGGAGGTCGCGGTACCACCGCTCCACCGGGTGCTCCTTGACGAAGCCGTGGCCACCGAGCAGCTGGACCCCGTCCAGCCCGATCTGCATGCCCTTGTCGGCGCACAGCTGGCGGGCGAGCGCGACGTCGCGGGCGACGTCCTTGCCCGCTGCCGCGCGCGACGCGGCCTTCCAGGTCAGCAGCCGCATCGCCTGGAGCTCGATGGCGATGTTGGCGACCATGAAGGCCACGGACTGCCGGTGGGCGACGGGCTCGCCGAACGCCTCGCGCTCCTTCACGTACGGCGTCACGTAGTCGAGCACCGCCTGGCCGACGCCGACGCCGAGGGCGCACCACGCGAGGCGGGAGAGCCGCACGCACTCGGCGTACGTCGTGCCGTCCGTCGTCCCGAGCACCGCGTCGGCCGGGACGGCGACGTCGCGCAGGTGCAGGCGGGCGAGTCCCGCGCCGCGCACGCCCATCGCCGGGTCGGCCTCGACCTCGAGGCCGGCGGTGCCCGCCTCGACCAGGAAGAGCACAGGAGCACCGTCGAGCGAGGCACCGACGACGAAGAGCTCGCCGTCCGCGCCGCGCGGCACCGCCGACTTGAGTCCGCTGAGCACGAACCCGTCGTCGGTGCGGACCGCGGTCGTGGCGGGCGAGAGCACGTCGAAGAGCACCGTCGGCTCGGTGAGCGCGAGCGCCGCCGCGGGCACGTCGTCGGAGGTGAAGGCGGGCAGGTAGGTCTGCTGCTGGGCCTCGGTCCCCCACAGCCCGATCGCGGTCGCGACCGCACCGGGTGCGAGGGACGCCACGGCCAGGCCGAGGTCGCCGTGCGCGAGGGCCTCGGCGACCAGGACGCCCGCCACGGCCGAGCGCTCCTCGGTGATCCCGCCGAGCTCCTCGGGCAGGCCGAGGATCGGCAGACCGACCTCGAGACCGGCCTTGAGCACGGCCTCAGGTGCGATGCAGGTCTCGTCGGCCTCGGCGGCAGCAGGGCGCAGCACCTCGGCGGCCAGCTCGGTGACGACGTCGACGAGCATCTGCTCGTCCTCGCTCGGCGTCAGGTCGAAGACGCCGGGGCGGGCCGCGTCCGCGGGCCTCGAGCCGGCGCTGCTGCTGGAGCCGGACCTGGAGAAGGTGCGACCGGCCTTGGTGATGGTCCGGAAGCCGCCCCGGGTGGCCGTGTAGACGGCGGTCTCGGTCTGCTTGCGGAGCCCGAGGCGGTCGAGCACGTCGCTCTGCGCGAGGCGGCTCAGCGCGGCGACGGCGTACCCGATGGGGTCGCGCGTCTCCGACTCGGCGATGCCGTGCCGGCCGCCCGGGCGGAGGCTGGAGAGGAGGGACATGGACCAAATGTAACTCCGAGTTACACATTGCGCTACGACGCGGTCCGTGGGTCGGGTCACACGCTGGCTACGCTCCTCCCCATGTCCGAGCAGCCCCTCGCGCCCCACGGCCCGCTCCCGACCGGAGGCACGGTCCGCCCGATGACCCGGTGGGGCACACCGGTGATGCACCGCGCCCAGGCGCAGGTCCGGTCGTACGACGACGCGCTGCGCGCCCTGGCCGCCGACATGGTCGCCACGATGTACGCCGCGGACGGCGTCGGCCTGGCGGCCTGCCAGGTCGGCGAGGACGTCGCGATGTTCGTCTTCGACTGCCCCGATGCCGAGGGCGTCCGCACCGTCGGCGTCGTCTGCAACCCGGTGCTCACCCTCCCCGAGGGCAAGGACCGCAACCTCGACGCCGACGACGAGGGCTGCCTGTCGTTCCCGGGTGCGTTCATCGAGTGCGCCCGGCCCGACTTCGCCTCGGTCAGCGGCACCGGCCTGGACGGCGAGCTCGTGGAGTTCTCCGGCGACGGCCTGCTGGCCCGGTGCCTCCAGCACGAGACCGACCACACGCTCGGCACCGTCTTCGGCGACCGGATCCCGACCAAGCTCCGCAAGAAGCTCCAGAAGGCCCACGACAAGGTGGCGGCGGACTTCCCGCCCGAGTGGCCGGCCGGCTGAACCCCGGCGTACGCTTCTCGGCGTCGGAGCAGGACCAGCCGGAGGAGGTGTGTGCAGTGCACAGCGACAGTTGCCGATCACTCGCCCTCCCCCGAACTCACACCGAGGTCCTGCCATGTCCGACCGCAGCTTCAAGCCGATCCGCTCGCTGACCGACCGCGTCCGGCGCCCCGGCGTACGACGTACCCCGGCCGCGCCCGGCGCCTCGTTGGCCGTCGAGCGCATCGGCAACCGCGACAGCATGGTCGACAGCGCCGTCTACGTCGCCGGCGACCGGATCTCCTCGCCCACCACGCTCGCCGACTCCTACCGCTCCCTGCGCGAGCACGAGGACGCCGTCGCCTGGATCGGCCTCTACCGGCCCGACCACCACGAGCTCGGGTCGATCGCGACCGAGTTCGGCCTGCACGAGCTGGCCATCGAGGACGCGATCGTCGCGCACCAGCGGCCCAAGCTGGAGCGTTACGACGAGACGCTCTTCGTGGTGCTGCGGGCCGCCCACTACGACGACGGCCGCGAGCAGGTCGACTTCGGCGAGGTGCACGTCTTCATCGGCGCCGACTTCGTGATCACCGTCCGGCACAGCGAGTCGCCGGACCTCTCCGCCGTGCGCCGGCGGCTCGAGAGCAACCCCGACCTGCTGGCCCTGGGGCCGGAGGCGATCCTCTACGCGATCCTCGACCGCATCGTCGACGGCTACGCGCCGGTCGTCGCCGGTCTCGGCAACGACATCGACGAGATCGAGACCGAGGTGTTCGGCAGCGACCCGCAGGTGTCGCGGCGCATCTACGAGCTGTCCCGCGAGGTGATCGAGTTCCAGCGCGCCACCCGGCCGCTGCTCGCCGTGCTGACGAACCTGACGGCGGGCTTCGAGAAGTACCACACCGACCCCGAGCTGCAGCGCTACCTGCGCGACGTCGAGGACCACCTCATCCAGGTGATCGAGCAGGTCGACGGCTTCCGCCAGCTGCTCCGCGACATCCTGACCGTGAACGCCACCCTGGTCGCCCAGCGGCAGAACGAGGAGATGCGCGCCCTGTCCGAGGCCAGCATCGACCAGAACGACGACGTGAAGCGGATTTCCGCCTGGGCGGCCATCCTCTTCGCCCCCACCCTGGTCGGCACGGTCTACGGCATGAACTTCGACCACATGCCCGAGCTGCACTGGGCCTACGGCTACCCCGTCGCCCTCGTGATGATGTTCCTGGTCAGCGTCACGCTCTGGGCGGTCTTCAAGCTGCGCCGCTGGATCTGAGCGCCCACGTCGGGAGCGACGGAGTCGCGCCCGGCGTCTCGAGACCCCCGCAAGCCGACGACGCCGTTGGGGTGCGGGGGTTTCGAGACAGGCGCTAGCGCGCCTTCCTCAACCACCGATAAGGCCTACCGGCGCGACGTCACGTAGCAGGCGACGGCGGTGGCGGCAGCGACGTTGAGGGAGTCGATGCCCTCGCGCATCGGGATGATGGCGCGGCGGTCTGCGGACCGCTCCCAGCGCGGCGAGAGGCCGTGCCCCTCGGAGCCGAGGACCAGCGCCACGCGGTCGACGCCGGCGACGGCGTCCTCGATCGGCGTGGCGTCGTCGGCGAGGGTGAGGGCGACGGTGGTGAAGCCAGCGGCGGAGAGCGTGGGCAGCGCGTCGTACCAGTCCGGCAGCCGCGTCCACGGGGTGCTGAAGACCGCGCCCATGCCGACCTTGATGGCACGCCGGTAGAGCGGGTCGGCGCAGCGGGGCGCGAGCAGGACCGCGTCGAAGCCGAACGCAGCGCCGGAGCGGAAGATCGCGCCGACGTTGGTGTGGTCGACGAGGTCCTCCAGGACCAGCACCGACCGCGCGCCGGCGAGCACGTCGTCGACGGACGGCAACGGGTTGCGGGCGAACGACGCCAACGCTCCGCGGTGCACGTGGAAGCCGGTGACCTGCTCCGCCAGCGACTCCTCGAGCACGTAGCAAGGAGCGTCGGTCGTCGCCAGCACGTCGGCGAGGCCGTCCACCCAGCGCGGCGCCATCAGGAAGGACCGCGGCGCGAAGCCGGCCTCCACCGAGCGCCGGACCACCTTCTCGCCCTCGGCCAGGAACAGGCCGTGCTCCGCCTCGACGTGCTTGCGGAGCTCGACGTCGCGCAGGTCGCGGTAGTCCCCCAGCCGAGGGTCGGCCGGGTCGTCGACCTCGACGATCGTGGCCATCAGTCCCCGAACTCCTCGGGGTGCGCGACCGCGACGACCTCGCCGACGACGATGATCGCGGGCGGGCGTACGTCGTGCGCGACGAGCTCGGCCTCGAGCGTGCCCAGCGTCGCGAGGACGGTGCGCTCCCCCGGCATGGTGCCGTCGCACACGACGGCGACCGGGGTGGTGTCGGGGCGGCCGCCGGAGACCAGCGCTGCGGCGATCGCGGGTGCGTTCTCGACGGCCATCATCAGCACGACCGTGCCGGTCAGCTGCCCGAGCGCCGGCCAGCTGACCAGCGACTCGGGGTGCCCCGGCGGCAGGTGACCCGAGACCACGGTGAACTCGTGGGTGATGCCGCGGTGCGTCACCGGGATGCCGGCGACGGCCGGGACGGAGACCGAGCTCGACAAGCCCGGGATGACGGTGACCGGCACGCCAGCGTCGCGGCAGGCGATGACCTCCTCGTAGCCGCGACCGAAGACGAAGTTGTCACCGCCCTTGAAGCGCACGACCCGCTTGCCCGCCAGCGCGCCCTCGACGAGCAGCCGGTTGATCTCGGCCTGCTGCGCGGAGCGACCGCGCGGCAGCTTGGCGACGTCGACCAGCTCGACGTCGGCAGGCAGCTCGCCGAGCAGCTCGCGGGGCGCCAGCCGGTCGGCGACGACCAGGTCCGCCTCCATCAGCGCCTTGCGGCCGGCGACGGAGATCAGCTCCGGGTCGCCGGGACCGCCGCCGACCAGGACCACGCCCGGTGTGCGGTCCCGCTCGTGCCGCGCGACGATCGTGCCCTCCCGCAGGCCCTCCAGGATCTCGTCGCGTACGGCGGCGGAGCGGCGCGGCTCGCGCTGACCCAGCACCGCGACGGTGACCCCCGCGTGGCGGCCGACGGCCGGCGTCCAGGCGGTCGCCCGGGTCGCGTCGTCGGAACGCACGCAGAAGATCCGGCGTACCTCGGCCGCGGCCGACACCTCCTCGTTGACGTCGTGGTCGGCGGTCGCGGCGATCACGTACCAGCTCTCGTCGAGGTCGCTGGCGGTGAAGCCACGCTGGTGCCAGGTGAGCTCCCCGGCGCCGACCATGCCCTCGATCGCCGGCGTCACCTCCGGCGACACGACGTGGACGTCAGCCCCGACCGCGATCAGCTGCGGCACCCGCCGCTGGGCCACGTGCCCGCCGCCCACGACGACGACACGACGCCCGGTCAGCCGCAGTCCGGAGGGGTAGAGGGGGAAGTCGTCCATCGCACCATCATCCCGGCACGCCGCGGTCGACCGATGACGTGGGTTCATCCACCGGACTACGTTGGGCTCGTTCCGTCCCGATCCGTGAGGAGCACCATGACTCTCGACCGACCGGTCACCCCGAACCCCTACGACCTGCTTCCGGCCGTCCGGTCCTTCACCGTGACGAGCACCGACGTCTCCGACGGCGCGCCGCTGAAGGACGACCAGGTCGCCGACGCGGGCAACACCTCCCCGCAGCTCTCGTGGGAGGGCGCCCCGGAGGGCACCAAGAGCTACACCGTCACCTGCTTCGACCCGGACGCGCCGACCCCGAGCGGCTTCTGGCACTGGGTGCTGGTCGACCTGCCCGCCGACGTCACCTCCCTCGACACCGGTGCCGGCGCGGAGGGTGCCGACCTGCCCGGCAACGCGTTCATGTGCCGCAACGACGGAGGCTCGAAGGCGTTCATGGGCGCCGCTCCCCCGCCGGGAGACCAGGTGCACCGCTACTTCTTCGTCGTGCACGCGGTGAAGGAGGAGTCGCTCGGCGTGGACTCCGACGCGTCGCCCGCCGTCGTGTCCTTCAACCTGGCGTTCAAGACCGCGGGTCGCGCCCTCGTCCATGGCACGTACCAGCACTGACATGCCGGACCTGGACGGCGTCCGCCTGATCGGCGGCTCGATCGTCGACATGGCGGGCGTGAGCCGCGCGAAGTACGTGCCGACCTCCCGGCTCACCGCCTTCCAGACCGTCGGCATGGGCGCCTCGCCGTCGTGGAGCGTCTTCTGCGTGGACGGGTCGATCGCGTTCACGCCGAGCCTCGGCGTCGTGGGCGACCTGCGGATCAGGATCGACCCGGGCGACCTCCGGGTCGTCGAGGACGGCATCGCCTGGGCGCCCGGCGACCTGTGGCTGCAGGACGGCCACCCGTCCCCGATGTGCGCACGTTCGCGGTTGTCGGACGTCGTCGACCGGGCCCGGGCAGCCGGACTCAGCCCCGCCGTCGGCGCCGAGCTCGAGTGCACCCTGCTGTCCGCCGATGGCGGGCACGCCACGACGGCACCCTGGTCGCCGTACGGCCTGCGCACCTCGCTCGAGCTCGCGGCGTTCCTCGTCGACCTGATGACCGCCGCCGACCGGGCCGGGCTCGTGATCGACCAGGTCCACACCGAGTACGGCCACGACCAGCTCGAGATCTCCCTCGCGCCGGGCGACCCGGTCGCGGCGGCCGACGACGTCGTGCTCGCCCGGACCCTCCTCGGTCGTACGGCGGCGAAGCACGGCATGGCGGTCTCGTTCTCACCGGTGCCGTTCACCGGCGAGGCCGGCAACGGCGCCCACCTGCACCTGTCGCTCGCGACCAACGACGGCCCGCTGCTCGCCGGCGGCTCCGGCCCCCACGGCCTGACACCCGCCGGCGGCAGCGCGATCGCGGGCGTCCTGGACACGCTCCCGGAGCTCCTCGGCGTGTACGCCGGCTCCGCGCTCTCGTCGTTGCGCCTGGTCCCCGGCAACTGGGCCGGCGCCGCGGCCTGCTGGGGCCTGGAGAACAGGGAGGCCGCCGTCCGTCTCGTCCTCGGCGGGCGCGCCAGCGCCCACGGCGCCAACATCGAGCTCAAGGTCGTCGACCCCAGCGCCAACCCCTACCTCGCCGTCGCCGCGTTCCTCGGCAGCGCGCTGCGCGGCATCGACGCCGCGCTCCCGCTGCCGCCGGAGGCGTCCGCCAACCCGGCGGAGATGGACCTCGACCTGACGCCCCTGCCGTCCGACCAGGCCGCCGCCATCGACGCGCTGGAGTCGTCCGCCGCTGCCGCCGAGATCCTGGGCGCCCCGATCGTCGAGGGCATCGTGTCGGTGCGCCGGCACGAGGTCGCGACCTACCCGGACCCCGCCAACCCGGACGTGGCCGAGGCGCTGCGGCTGGCATGGACCTGCTGACCGAGCACGTCGAGGCGGTCCGGCTCGTCGACCACCACGTGCACGGGTGGTTCACGGAGCCGGGCGACCTCACCGCGTTCGCCGGCGCGCTCAACGAGGGCTCGGGCAGCCCGATGGCCGGTCTCGACCTGCCGGTCGGCCTCGCCGTACGCCGCTGGTGTGCGCCGCTGCTGGGCCTCGAGCCGCACGCCTCCGCCGAGGACTACTGGGCTGCCCGCTCGGCGACGCCGTACGACGTGCTGGTGGCGACGTTCCTCGAGGCGGCCGGCGTCGAGCACTGGGTGGTCGACACGGGCCTGACCCCGGACCTGCTCGCCCTCCCCGACCCACGCTCCGAGATCGTCCGGCTGGAGCTGCTGCTGGAGGAGGTGCGCGACGAGTCCGACGTACCCGGTGCCTTCCGTGCGCGCCTCGACGACGCCGCGCGGCGGGCCGTCGGCACCAAGACGATCGCGGCCTACCGGTGCGGACTCGACATCGACTGGAGCCGGCCCACCGACGCTGCCGTGGCCGAGGCCGCCCGCCGGTCGCCGGCGCGCGTCGCCGACCCGGTGCTGGTCGCGTTCGGCGTGCACGAGGCGGCCGCCCGGGGGCTGCCGATCCAGGTGCACACCGGGCTCGGGGACCGCGACCTCGACCTGCACCGTGCCGACCCGCTGCACCTGCTCCCGCTCATCCGCAGCATCGAGTCGCCGGTCCTGCTGCTGCACTGCTACCCGTTCCACCGCCAGGCCGGCTACCTCGCCCAGGCCTTCGACCACGTCTCCTTCGACGTCGGGCTGGCGATCAACCACCTCGGAGCGCGCTCGGTCGAGCTGGTCGCCGAGTCGCTCGAGCTCGCGCCCTTCGGCAAGCAGCTGTACTCCTCGGACGCCTACGGCCTCCCCGAGCTCCACTACCTCGGTGCGCGCCTGTGGCGCCGAGCCATGGTGACGGTCCTCGGTGGCTGGGTCGAGCGGGGTGACTGCTCGGTCGACGACGCGATGCGCATCGTGGACCTGGTCGCCTCGGGCAACGCCCGCCGGGTCTACGCCCTCGACCGGAACCCGGAGGCCGCACCGCGCGTCCTACCGCTGTGACAGGTCGTGGACGGAGCGCGCTGCTGGTGCTGCTGCTGGTCGTGAGCCTGCTGTCGGCCTGCACGGATGAGCCGGCGCCGCCTCCGTCGCCGGCACGGTCCACCGTGCAGGGTTCGACCGCGGTGGCTTCGACCGCTCGACCGCCCGCAGGCACCCGGTGGCAGGGCGTCAACGGGGTCGTGGTCGCCGTGCCGCGGACCTGGTCGACCTCGACGGACCCCTGTCGCCCGGTCGCCGACAGCGTGTGGATGACCGGCTCCACCACCGGGACGGTGCCGTGCCCGGCGGTCCGCGCCCCCGGGTCGGGCCTGCAGGTCGGGGAGACCACGCTCGGGCCGATGCGGCACCGGACGATCGTCCGCGGTCTCCGGGTGCGCCACAGCGGGGTCAGGTGTCGGGCCAGTGCGAGCGGCCCGTGCTCCCTCGAGTTCGCCGTGCCGGGTCGGGACGCGTCGTTCCAGGTCTTCTACGTCGGTCCGCACCCGATGGCCTTCGTCACGAGGCTGATGCGCTCGGTGACCCTGCTGCCCGCGGGGCTCACGACGGTCCCCGCGATCGGCGCCGGCACGGCTGTCCAGCAGGCACTGGGCCTCATCGAGGAAGCCGGGCTGGTCGGCCGCGCGCCGCAGGTCGACTTCCCGCACTACGTCACCGGCACAGCGCCGGCGGCTGGCCGGGTGGTCCGGGCCGGCGCCACCGTCCGGCTCACCGTCGGGGACGGCTGAGCCGGACGGGCGTGGTCAGCGGCCGGAGGCCTGGCGGAGCAGCTGGTCGAACGGCGTCGGCTCGGCGAGCTCGTCCTCCACCGTGCGGCGGCGGGTCGCGGCGCCGTCGACCGCGCTGACCTTGCCCATCAGCAGTGCCAGCTCGCCTGCTGCCCTGCTGACCCGCAGGTCCAGGTCGGTGCCGGCGAAGTCCTCGCTCGCGGCGAAGACGCCGGTCGGCACGACCACGGCGTGCAGGTAGGCGAAGAGCGGCCGCAGTGCGTGCTCGAGCACCAGCGAGTGCCGGGCGGTGCCTGCGGTCGCGGCGACCAGGACCGGCTTGCCGTCGAGAGCACCCGTCTCCAGCACGTCGAAGAAGGACTTGAAGAGCCCCGAGTACGACGCGGAGAAGACCGGCGTCACCACGACCAGCCCGTCCGCCGCGCGTACGGAGTCCTGGGCGGCTGCCAGCTCGGCACCGGGGAACCCGGTCAGCAGCTGGTCGGTGACCTGGTGCGCGAGGTCGCGCAGCTCGACGTACGTGACCTCGACGTCCTCCAACGCCTCGACCGTCGCGGCGGTGAGCCGGTCGGCGAGCAGCCGGGTCGAGGACGGGACGCTGAGCCCCGCGCTGATCACGACGAGCCTGGTCATACCGACACCCCCGTGACGTCGTCGACCGCGTGCACGGTCGAGTCGTGGGCGCCGCCGGCGGCGGCGACCCGCGACGCGTGGGTCGGCGCGTCCGGGACGTGGGCCGGACGGCCCTCGGCCATGCCCGCGCGCAGGTCCGGGAGGATCTCGCCGAGCAGGTCGAGCTGCTCCAGGACCGTCTTGAGCGGCAGGCCGGCGTGGTCCACCAGGAAGAGCTGGCGCTGGTAGTGGCCGACGTAGTCGCGGAAGCCGAGCGTGCGCTCCAGCACCTGCTGGGGCGAGCCGACGGTCAGCGGCGTCGCCTCGGTGAAGTCCTCCAGCGACGGGCCGTGGCCGTAGACCGGCGCGTTGTCGAAGTACGGCCGGAACTCGTTCACGGCGTCCTGGCTGTTCTTCCGCATGAAGAACTGTCCGCCGAGGCCGACGATGGCCTGGTCGGCGCTGCCGTGGCCGTAGTGTTCGAACCGGCGGCGGTAGAGGTCGACCATCTGCTTCGTGTGCCCGGCCGGCCAGAAGATGTGGTTGTGGAAGAAGCCGTCGCCGTAGTAGGCCGCCTGCTCGGCGATCTCGGGGCTGCGGATCGAGCCGTGCCAGACGAACGGAGCCACCCCGTCGAGCGGGCGCGGGGTCGACGTGTAGCCCTGCAGCGGCGTCCGGAAGCGGCCCTCCCAGCTCACGACGTCCTCGTCCCAGAGCCGGCGCAGCAGCGCGTAGTTCTCGACGGCGAGGTTGATGCCGTCACGGATGTCCTTGCCGAACCAGGGGTAGACCGGGCCGGTGTTGCCGCGGCCCATCATCAGGTCGACGCGACCGTCGGTGAGGTGCTGGATCTTCGCGTAGTCCTCCGCGATCAGCACGGGGTCCGTCGTCGTGATCAGCGTGGTCGCCGTCGACAGGATGATGTTGTCGGTCTTGGCGCCGATGTAGGCCAGGGTCGCGGTCGGGTTCGACGCGATGAACGGCGGGTTGTGGTGCTCGCCGGTGGCGAAGACGTCCAGCCCGACCTCCTCGGCCTTCTTCGCGATCTCGACGGTCGCCTTGATCCGCTCGTGCTCGCTCGGCGTCCGGCCCGTGGTGGGGTCCGCCGTGACGTCGCCGACGGTGAAGATGCCGAACTGCATGTCCGCTCACTCCTGAGAACTAGGTGGTTGAATTCCGAACTACTCGGTCAACCACGGGCACCACCCGGGTATTCCTGCCACCATCCTCGCGTGAACAGAGTCCGCTGGTGGGTCCCGGTCCTCATCCTGGCGCTCACCGTCGGGCAGCTCGCGGTCGCCGAGTGGGTGCCGGGGATCGACCGGTTCGCCGACAAGGCGTTCGGCGCCCGGCTGCTGGCCTACCCGGCGATGATGCTGCTGGTCCCGGCGATCTGGTGGCTCGTGGTGAAGCGTCGCCGACCCGACGCGCCCCCGCCGTACGGCGCGTTCTCGCTGGTCATGCTCGGCTTCCTGGTCGACGTCACCGGCAACAGCCTCGACCTCTACGACTCCGTGACCTGGTGGGACGACATGAACCACTTCGTGAACTGGTTCTTCCTGCTCAGCGGCATCGGGCTCCTCATCGCCGGCCCGGTGCGCCCCGGCTGGGCCCGGGTGCTGATGATCGTCGGGCTCGGTGCCGTCCTGGCCATCGGCTGGGAGCTCGGCGAGTGGTACACGTTCATCCGGCACGGCACCGAGATCGACACGGCGTACGAGGACACCCTCGGCGACGAGGTGCTCGGCACCCTGGGCGCCCTCTGCGCCGGTCTGCTGGTCGCACGCGGGCTCCGGGAATCGGACACGGTTCGGTAACGGCGCGGCACCCTCTGCCCGTCCGCTTGCGACGTTCCTGACGGGTTCCTGCAATCGGTTGTCGGGTTCTTGCAGCGCCCGGCGCGCTACATTGCGGACATGAAGCGACGACTGGCCGAGGTGGCCGCCCGTGCCGGAGTCAGCGAGGCGACGGTCAGCCGGGTGCTGAACAGCAAGCCGGGCGTCTCCGAGGCCACCCGCGAGACGGTGCTGACCGCGCTCGACGTCCTCGGCTACGAGCGGCCCACCAAGCTGCGCGGCGAGCGCGCCCGGCTGGTCGGGCTGGTGCTGCCCGAGCTCTCCAACCCGATCTTCCCGGCACTGGCGGAGGTGGTGGGGGCGCTGCTCTCGCAGAACGGGCTGACCCCGGTGCTCTGCACCCAGATCAACGAGGCCGGCGCGGAGGCCGGGTACGTCGACATGCTGCTCGAGCAGCAGCAGGTCGCGGGGATCATCTTCGCCGGCGGCCTCTACAGCCAGGCCGAGGCCGACCATGAGCACTACGACCGGCTGGCGCGGCGCAAGCTCCCGGTCGTGCTGATCAACGCGGGGATCGAGCGGCTGCCTTTCCCGAGCATCGTGTGCGACGACGCCAGCGCGGTCGAGCAGTCCCTGGAGCACCTGCGCTCCCTCGGCCACGAGCGGATCGGCCTGGTCCTGGGCCCGCGTGACCACGAGCCGTCGCTGCGCAAGCTCGCCGCCGCACGGGCGATGGTGTCAGTCCCGGACGAGCTGGTCGGGCACAGCCAGTTCTCGCTCCAGAGCGGCCAGGCGACTGCGACCACCCTGGTCGGCCGCGGCGTCACCGCACTCGTCTGCGCGAGCGACCCCCTCGCGCTCGGCGCCATCCGCGCCGTGCGGCGCGCGGGCCTGCGGGTGCCCGAGGACGTCTCGGTGATCGGGTACGACGACTCGGCGTTCATGTCGTCGGTCGAGCCGCCGCTGACCACCGTGCGCCAGCCGATCGAGGCGATGGGCCGGGCCGCCGTCGCGGCACTGCTGACCCAGCTCCGGGGCGAGGAGGCACCCGCGGACGAGCTGTTCTTCGAGCCCGAGCTCGTGGTCCGCCGGTCGACCCGGCCTGCAAGCAGCGCCGTCGCCGCTGCAAGATCTGAAAACTAATTACGTACTGTCAGGTTCTTGCAGTGCTCTGCAAGCGCTCCTAGCGTTCCCGGCGCCGTCACCCCTGTGACGACCGCCACTAACCGGAACGAGGACCTGACGCGTGAGCACCGACCTGCGCCCCACCACCGCGGCGTCCGATCCTCGGGCCCCCGGCACCGACTGGTGGCGGACCGCGGCGATCTACCAGGTCTACCCGCGCAGCTTCGCCGACGCGAACGGCGACGGCACCGGCGACCTGGCCGGCGTCCGGAGCCGCCTGCCGTACCTCGCCGATCTCGGCGTCGACGCGATCTGGTTCACGCCCTGGTACCCCTCGCCGATGGCCGACGGCGGGTACGACGTCGCCGACTACCGCGCCATCGACCCGTCGTTCGGTGACCTCGAGGAGGCCGAGGGGCTGATCCGGGACGCCCTCGCGCTCGGCATCCGCACGATCATCGACGTGGTCCCCAACCACGTCTCCGACCAGCACACCTGGTTCCAGGCAGCGGTCGCCGCCGGCCCGGGATCGCCGGAACGCGAGCGGTTCTGGTTCCGCGACGGCCTCGGTGCGGACGGAGAGCTGCTCCCCAACAGCTGGGTGTCCGAGTTCGGCGGACCCGCCTGGACGCGGCTCACCGCCCCCGACGGCACCCCGGAGCAGTGGTACCTGCACCTCTTCGCCCCCGGTCAGCCCGACCTGAACTGGGGTCACCCCGACGTCGTGCGCGAGCACGAGGAGATCCTCCGGTTCTGGTTCGACCGCGGCGTCGCCGGCATCCGGATCGACTCGGCCGCGCTGCTCGCCAAGGACTCCTCGCTGCCGGAGGTGCGTGCCGACCTCGACCCCGGCGAGCACCCGTACGTCGACCGCGAGGACCTCCAGGGCATCTACCGCGCCTGGCGCCGGATCGCCGAGTCCTACGGCCCCGACCGGGTGCTGATCGGCGAGATCTGGCTGCCCGACGCGGAGCGGTTCGCGCGCTACCTGCGCCCCGGCGTCCTGCACTCGGCGTTCAACTTCGACTACCTGGCCTCGCCGTGGGAGGCCGCGGCGCTGCGTCGCTCCATCGAGCAGACCCTCGCCGTCCACGACGGGGTGGGTGCCCCGCCCACCTGGGTGCTCTCCAACCACGACGTCACCCGGCCGGTGACCCGCTACGGCCGCGCCGACACGTCGTTCGCGTTCGAGGCGAAGCGGTTCGGCACGCCCACCGACCTCGCGCTCGGCCACCGGCGGGCGCGGGCCGCGGCCCTGCTCGCGATGGCGCTCCCGGGTGCCTTCTACCTCTTCCAGGGCGAGGAGCTCGGGCTCCCCGAGGTCGAGGACATCCCGCTGGACCGCATCGACGACCCGATGCACGCCCGCTCGGGTGGCGTCGACCCCGGCCGGGACGGCTGTCGCGTGCCGTTCCCGTGGTCGGGGTCGGCGGCGCCGTACGGCTTCAGTGACGTCGCCGCGGAGCCCTGGCTCCCGCAGCCGGACACCTGGGCCGGGCTGACCGCCGCGGCCCAGGCCGACGACCCGGACTCCATGCTCGCGCTCTACCGAGCCGCGCTGCGGATCCGCCACGACGACCCCGACCTGGGGACGAGGCGCCTGACCTGGCTGGGCCTCGGCCCCGAGGTGATCGCCTTCCGCCGGGGCGACCGCTTCGCCTCGGTCACCAACTTCTCGGGCGGTCCGGTCGACCTGCCCGCGTCCGTGCAGACCTGGCTCGCCAGCGTGCCGGTGGAAGGAGGACGCCTGCCCACCGACGCCACGGTCTGGCTCGATCTCGGGTGAGCCAGACCCTCCACCACCGCACCACCACCACCGCTCCACCACCACCATCAAGGAGTTCTCCCATGAGGAACCACCGACGGCGCGGCCTGACCGCGCTGGCGACCATCGCCTCCCTCGCGAGCGTCTCCCTCCTCGCCGCCGCCTGTGGCAGCGACGAGGACAGCAAGAGCGACGGCAAGGTCACGATCACGGTCGAGGGCTGGCGGCCCGGCGACGAGCAGGGCACCATCGACGCGGTCAACAAGCAGGCCGAGGCCTTCATGAAGGACCACCCCGACATCGTCGTGAAGCCGATCGAGTGGGAGTGGAACGCCGAGACGTTCTCGACCCAGCTCGCGGGCGACCAGCTGCCGACGACCTTCCGGGTCCCGTTCACCGACACCAAAGGCCTCGCCGAGCGCAAGCAGATCGCCGACGTGACGGACTACGTCAACGCGCTGCCGTACGCCGAGGACTTCAACCCGAGCGTCCTCGCGGCCGCCCAGGGCACGGACGGCAAGATCTACGGCCTCCCGACCGACGTGTACGGCGTCGGCCTGCACTACAACCGCGACCTCTTCGAGCAGGCCGGCCTCGACCCCGACTCGCCCCCGACCACCTGGGACGAGGTCCGCACCGACGCCAAGGCCATCGCCGACAAGACCGGCAAGGCCGGCTACGTGCAGATGAGCACCAACAACACCGGCGGCTGGATGCTGACCACGCTCACCTACGCGCTCGGCGGCCGGATGGAGTCCGACGACGGCACCACGGCGACCGTCGACAACGACGCCACCGCCGAGGGCCTCCAGATGCTGCACGACATGCGCTGGACCGACGACTCGATGGGCAAGAACACGAACTACGAGTGGGCGCCCATCAACGAGGCGTTCGCGGCCGGCAAGATCGGCATGTACATGTCCGGCTCCGACGTCTACAACGCATTGGTGACGACCAACCAGATCGACCCGGACAGCTACGGCCTGGCCGTGCTCCCGCTGTCCGACTCCCCCGACGCCGGCATCCTCGGCGGCGGGTCGGTCGCCGCCGTCTCCGCCAAGGCCAGCCCGGCCGAGCAGGAGGCCGCGGTGCAGTGGAACGACTTCTACCGCGAGGCGAAGAACTACGACCCCGACCGGGCCGTGGCCGACGCCGAGGTCCTCAAGGCGTCCGACCAGCCGATCGGCACGCCGACGCTGCCGATCTTCGACGAGACCACGTGGCAGTCGGTCCAGGACGCGATCAAGCCCTACGTGAACGTGCCGCTGGCCCAGATGACGTCCTTCACCGACGGCGTCTTCGACCAGACCCTGGTCCCCGAGCCGCCGGCCCACACGCAGGAGGTCTACGGGATCCTCGACTCGGTCGTCCAGAAGGTGCTGACCGACGAGAACGCGGACATCGACGCGCTGCTCGCCGACGCCAACGACCAGGCCCAGGGCCTGCTCGGCTGACCGGTCCGGCCGGCCGGCACCCCTCCTCGACGGTGCCGGCCGGCCTGGCCCCAGTCCTCACCAGACCCGGACCAGCCTCTTGGAAAGCGATCATGACCGCGCTGCTCGCCCGACTGCCCCGCCGGCTCCCCGTCGGCCCCATCGTCTTCCTGCTGCCGATGCTGCTCGTCTTCGGCCTCTTCTCCTGGTGGCCGATCGTCCGCTCGTTCGTGATGAGCGTGCAGCAGACCAACCTGGTCACACCGGCGACGTACGTCGGCCTCGACAACTTCCGCGCCGTGCTCGACGACCCGCTGCTGACCACGGCCGTGCAGAACACGGCCTGGTTCGCCGTACTCGCACTGGTGATCGGGTACCCGGTGCCGTTGGTCCTCGCGGTCGTCATGAGTGACGTACGGCGGGCCCGCGGCCTCTACTCGCTCCTCGCCTACCTGCCCGTCGTGGTCCCGCCCGCCGTCGCCGTGCTGCTGTGGCGATTCTTCTACGACGCCGAGCCGACCGGCGTCTTCAACAGCATCCTGGGCTGGTTCGGGCTGGGCCCGGTGCCCTGGCTCGAGGATCCCAGCTGGGCGATGCCGTCGCTGGTCCTCGAGGCCACCTGGGCGGCGGCCGGCGGCACCGTGATCATCTACCTCGCGGCGCTGGTCTCCGTGCCGCCCGAGCTCTACGACGCGGCCGAGGCGGACGGCGCCGGCATCCTCGCCAAGGTCTGGCACGTGACGCTCCCGCACCTGCGCAGCATCATGCTGATCACCCTGATCCTCCAGATCATCGGCACCTCGCAGGTCTTCCTGGAGCCCTACCTCTTCACCGACGGCGGCCCCGACAACGCGACCCTCACGGTGCTGCTGCTCGTCTACAACTACGCCTTCGCCAACACCACCGGCGGCGACTACGGGAAGGCGACCGCGCTCAGCCTGATGCTGGCGGCCGCGCTCGCCGTGATGTCGATCGTCTACTTCCGCGTGACGAGGAGCTGGTCCGAGTGAGCACGCTCGTGCAGCACACCCCCGACGTACAGCCCGAGCCCGAGCCGGAGCTCTCCGGCCCGGCGCCCCGGCGCCGGCGGCGACGACGGTCCGCCGCGGGCGAGACCCGCACGATCACCTCGGCCTTCGAGCGCCGCCGGCCCGGCGTCCGGATCGGCCGCACCCTGCTCAACGGCGGGCTCCTGGTCTTCCTGCTGATCGCCTGCCTCGGCCCGATCCTGTGGCTCGCCAAGTCCGCGATCACCCCGACCCAGGACACGCTGCGCTCCCCGCTCGCGCTGTGGCCCCACGGCACGGACTGGGAGAACCTGCGCACGGCGTGGGTCGAGATCGACCTGAAGCTCTACTTCTGGAACACGGTCGTCATCGCGCTCGGCTCGTGGGCCGTCCAGATGCTCGTCGGGGTCACCGGCGGCTACGCGCTGTCGATCCTGCGGCCGCGCGGCAGCCGGATCCTCTACAGCCTGGTGCTCGCGACGATGTTCGTGCCGGCCGTCGTGCTGCTGGTCCCGCTCTACCTCACGGTGCTGGACCTGCCGTTCACGCACTGGAACCTGGTCAACACCTACTGGGGCGCCTTCCTGCCCGCCGGCGCGAGCGCGTTCAACGTCGCCCTGGTGAAGCGCTTCTTCGACAACCTCCCCCGCGAGGTGATCGACGCGGCCCGGGTCGACGGGTGCGGCGACTTCCGGCTCTTCTTCCACATCGTGCTGCCGATGTCGCGGCCGGTGCTCGGCGTGGTCTCGGTGTTCGCCGTGCTGGCCGCCTGGAAGGACTTCGTCTGGCCGCTGGTCGTCCTGCCCGACCCGGCCAAGCAGCCGCTCTCGGTGCGGCTCCCCCGGCTCGCCGCAGTCACCGAGCTCGACGTCGTGCTGGCCGCCCTGCTGATCTCCTGTGCCCTGCCGATCGTCTTCTTCCTGGTCTTCCAGCGGCTCTTCCTGCGCGGCGGTCTGGAAGGGGCCGTGAAGGGCTGACGTGACGAGGTTTGCCAGCCTCGGTCACAGGGGACACGCACGGTGTCATCGTCTCGTGTTCGGGGGATCCACCATGCGTCGTACCGTCCTGGCGCTCGCCGCCACCGCCTCGTTGCTCGTCGCGGGCCTGAGCGCCGTCGGGCCGTCCCAGGCCGACGTCGGCGTCAGCCAGCAGGCCAAGCTCGTGGGTGAGAAGCCCGTCAGCGGCCGCTACAGCATCGCCTTCAACGACTACGGACCGGACCGCGGCACCTACTGCCCGCCGCGAGCGCCGCAGTGCGTCGTCCACGGTCGCCCGGTCGCCCGGGGCAAGCTCCAGACCAAGCTGTCCGTCTACAAGATCAAGGACGGCATGAAGAAGTACGACTACTACCTGCTCGACGTCGACATGGTCACGGCCGACAGGTACGGCACCTGGAAGATGGGCGGGGTCGGCATCAGCGTCACGAGCATCGGCCCCCGGCTCGTCGACGTGATCGACACGAAGTCGCTCAGCGCCACCAAGGGCGACTGCCACTCGGTGAACATCGGCTTCCAGACGCCCTGGCCGGTGATCAGCGCCTCCGCCGACCTCGGCTCCGTCACCTGGTGCGACGACGAGGCCAGCCTGTCGGCCCCGTCGGCCGGCAACTGGGTGCTCAAGGGCATCGGGAGCACCCGGCACCTCGCCGTCGACCGTGCGGTGAAGGTCAAGGCCGGCAAGAAGCCCCGCTTCAAGGTGACGCTCTCCGTCCCCAAGGACACCTGCACGCGGGCGCTGCAGCACAAGTGCATCGAGTACGACAACGGCGCCAGCAGCGCGACGTACTCCGTCGGCTCGGCCGGCTGACGGGCAGGAGGACCATCGTGCGTCGTACGTCCACCGCGCTCGCCCTCACGGTCGCCCTGCTGGCTGCGACGCTCAGCCCGATCGCGCCGTCCCAGGCCGATGTCGGCGTCAGCCAGCAGGCCAAGCTGGTCGGCGACATGCCCGTTGCGGGTCGCTACAGCATCGCCTACAACGACTACGGCCCCGACCGCGGCTCGCACTGCGGGCCGAAGACCGGCGTCTGCGAGGTCTACGGCCGTCCGGTGGCCCGCGGCAAGCTCCAGACCAAGCTGTCGGTCTACAAGATCAAGGACGGCATCAAGAAGTACGACTACTACCTCCTGGACGTCGACATGGTGACGGCCGACCGTTATGGCACCTGGCGGATGGGTGGCGTCGGCATCAGCGTCACGAGCATCGGACCGAAGGTGGTCGACCACATCGACACCAAGTCCCTGAGCGCCAGCAAGGGCAGCTGCGACGAGGTGAAGATCGGCTTCCAGACGCCCTGGCCGGTCATCAGCGCCTCCACCGACCTCGGGACCGTCACCTGGTGCGACGACGAGGCCAGCCTCAAGTCCCTTTCAGCCGGCAACTGGGTGCTCACGGGCATCGGCAGCACCCGCCACCTCGCCGTCGATCGCGCGGTCAAGGTGCTCGCCGGCAAGAAGCCGCGCTTCCGCATCGACCTCTCCGTGCCGAAGGACACCTGTACGCGAGTGGAGGACAAGAAGTGCCGAGCCTTCGACAACGGTGCGGCCAGCGCGACCTACCGGGTCGGGTCCTCCGGCTGACGGTCGGCTCGGCTGGGGACCCCGAGGTTCAGCCCTGCTTCGGCTTCCAGAAGGGGTTGCGCAGCCGGGCCACGAGGACGCCGACCTTGTCGATGCGGTGCTCGGGGTTGCCGAGGCTGTCGGTCCAGTAGTTGCCGCGGGCGTGGTCCTCGGGCGTCGCGCAGGTGGAGATGGTGATGTAGGCGCGGGTCGCCTTCTGGCCCGGGTGGCCGGGGACCGCGGCGCGCTGGGCGCGCAGCGACTTCGCGGACCGGAACGAGACCCAGCGGGTCTTCTTGACGACGTACACGTAGCGCCAGCGGTGCACGTCGACGATCACCTTGTCGCCGCGGTGCAGCGAGGGGGTGTGGCGGAAGACGCCACCGTGCGAGGTCCGGTGCGCCGCGACCTGGTAGTTGCCGATCCCGCCCGGACCGGTGCCGCCCTGCGGCCCGTTCGACGCCGCGGCGATCCCACGGTTCTGGATCCGGGTGCCCGGGGCGTCGTCGGTCTTCCCGCGGTAGGCGATCACCGGCAGCCGGTGGATGCCGACGGCCCGGATGGTCAGCCGGGCGTCCCGCGGGCTGCCGTCGCTCGGAACGGCGTGCGGGGCCGAGGGCGAGGCGACGGCGGACGCCGGCGAGGCGGGCGCACCAGCCAGCGCGCAGGCGGCGACGGCGACGGCGCCGATCCCGAGCCGGGTCGAGCGGTGCAGGGAGGAGAAGGTGAGATCCATGGGGCCCTCGTACCCACCGGACGCCCTGCCCAGACCTCCGCGCCCACCAGCAGGGTGGCTACGCCCGCAGCACCTTCTCCATCGCCTTGCCGCGGGCCAGCTCGTCGACGAGCTTGTCGAGGTAGCGGATCTGCTGCATCAGCGGATCCTCGATCTCCTCGACCCGGATGCCGCACACGACCCCGGTGATGAGCGAGACGTTCGGGTTGAGACTCGCGTCGGCGAAGAACTCCTCGAACGTCGTGCCGGCGTCCAGGTGACGCCGCAGCGCCTCCTCGTCGAAGCCCGTCAGCCACTCGATGACCTCGTCGAGCTCGGCCTGCGTGCGCCCCTTGCGCTCGACCTTGGCCACGTAGTGCGGGTAGACCGAGGCGACGCTGGTCGTGAAGATCCGGTGCATGGCACCAATCTAGGAGAGCGGCGCCCTCAGGGTCGGGCGTACGGCGTACCGCTCCCCCGCCACGTCCACCTCGAACGACCCCGACGCGAGCCAGTCGGACGTGACCGGGCCGTCGTGGCGGACGTAGCCGAGGCCGACGCAGGACCCGACGGTCTCCCCCCACGCGGCGCTGGTGACCTGCCCGGCGGGTGAGCCGTCGCGCAGCAGCAGCTCGCCACCCCACAGCATCGGCTCGGGCGAGTCGACCACCAGTGACACCAACCTGCGGCGGGCGCCCCCGGCGGCGAGCTCCATACGGTGCTCCTCGAGCGCGGCGCGGCCCAGGAAGTCCTTCGCCCCCGAGAGCGCTGTCGCGAAGACCAGTCCGGCCTCGACCGGACCGTAGTCGGGGGTGAGCTCGCGGCCGAAGGCGCGGTAGCCCTTCTCCAGCCGCAGCGACTCGATCGCGTAGTAGCCGGCGTCGCGGGCGCCGCCCGCCTTGACGGCGTCGTACACGGTGCCGGCGTCGGCGACCGGCACCATCAGCTCCCAACCGAGCTCGCCGACGTAGGTCATCCGGGTCGCACGAACCGCCAGCCCGGCGACCTGCACCTCGCGCGAGGTCGCGAACGGGAAGCCGCCCTCCGACCAGTCGTCGTCCGACATCGTGGAGAGCAGCGCGCGCGAGCGCGGCCCCATCACGCCGAGCACGGCGTACGCCTCGGTCACGTCCTGCGCCGGTACGCCGTGGCGCGCGAGCCAGTCCAGGTCGCGCACGGTCGTGGCCGAGCTGGAGACCAGCAGGAACGAGTCCGTGCCGGTGCGGGTGACGGTCAGGTCGGCCTCGTAGGTGCCGCGGGCGTTGAGGAACGGCGTGTAGACGCAACGTCCGACCGGCACGTCGACGTCGGCGGCGCACACCCACTGCAGCCCGGCCAGCGCGTCCGGGCCGGCGACGACGTACTTCGAGAACGACGTCTGGTCGAAGACCGCCACGTCCTCCCGGGTCGCGCGCTGCTCCGCCGCCGACCAGGCGAGCCACGCGGGCTTGCCCCACGCGTAGTCCAGGACCGGCGGCCCGAAGACGTTGGGTCGCTCCCAGCCCATCCGGGTGCCGAAGAGCGCGCCGGCCGCGGCGACCCGGTCGTGCACCGGCGCGGTGCGCTGCGGTCGCGCCGACTCGAGCTCGCGGTTGGGCCACGGCACGGCGTAGTGCAGCCCGAGCACCTCGGCGACCCGCGAGCGCAGCCACCCGTTGTCGGCGTGCAGCGGCGCGAACCGGCGTACGTCGACGGACACCAGGTCGTCCTGCGGCTCCCCCGCCACGATCCACTCCGCGAGCGCGCGCCCGGCTCCACCCGCCGAGGCGATCCCGACCGAGTTGAAGCCGGCGCCGACGAAGAAGCCGCGCAGCCCCGGGGCCTCGCCGAGCAGGAACTGGTTGTCGGGCGTGAAGGACTCGGGACCGTTGTAGAACTTGCGGATCCCGGTCTCCTCGAGCGCGGGGATCCGCAGCAGCGCCTCGTCCATCAGCACCGAGAAGTGCTCCCAGTCCTCGGGCAGGAGCTGGAACTCGAACGGGTAGGGCAGGTCGTCGGGCGAGCGCCACGGCTTCGCCTCGGGCTCGAAGCCGCCGACGACGAGGCCGCCGGTCTCCTCCTTGAAGTAGGTCCACCCGTCCGGGTCGCGCATGATCGGCAGGTCGGGGTGCACGCCCTCGATCGGCTCGGTGACGACGTAGAAGTGCTCGGCGGAGTGCAGCGGGACCGGCACGCCGACCAGGTCGCCGAGGGCCTTGGCCCACTGGCCGGCGCAGTTGACGACGACCTCGGCCTCGACGTCGCCCTGGTCGGTCCGCACCCCCGCGACGCGGCCGTCCGCGACGTCGAAGCCGGTCACCCGGACCCGCTCGACGATCCGGGCACCCCGCATCCGGGCAGCCTTGGCCAGCGACTGGGTCACGTCGGCCGGGTTGACCTTGCCGTCACCCGGCAGCCAGATCGCGCCCAGCAGGTCGTCGACGCGCATCGCCGGCCAGAGCTCCTGGGCGCGCGCCGGCGAGATCAGCTCGCAGTCCATGTCGTAGGCGACCGCGTTCGCCGCCGTACGCCGCAGCTGGACCATCCGGTCCTCGGTGCGGGCCACGATCACGCCGCCGACGTTGCGGTAGCCCGTCGCCAACCCGGTCTCCGCCTCCAGAGACTCGTAGAGCTCGGCGGAGTACTGCACCAGCCGGGTGCCGCTCTCCGACGCGCGCAGCGGCCCGACCAGGCCGGCCGCGTGCCAGGTCGTGCCGCACGAGAGGGTGCCCTGCTCGAGCAGCAGCACGTCGGTCCAGCCGAGCTTCGTCAGGTGGTAGGCGACAGACGTGCCGATGACGCCGCCGCCCACGATGACCACCTGGGCGCGGGACGGAAGGTCAGTCACGGGTGGTCATCCTGCCTGGTGGTGGTTTCGAGGCTCAGGCCTGGCGGCCTTCGCACCTCAACCACCGCGCCGGTGGTGGTTTCGACGCTCAGGCCTGGCGGCCTTCGCACCTCAACCACCGCGCCGGTGGTTGAGGTGCGAGGAGCGCTAGCGACGAGCCTCGAAACCACCAGCCACCTCCTCCAGGAGCCGCGGGAGGTCGGGGCCGCGGAAGGTGGCGACCGCCTTCTCGAAGCGGTCCGTGCCCCAGCCGTGGAAGTCGTAGTCGATCGGGCTCGCCGCGGCCTGGATGAAGCCCCACAGCGACCAGCCGTACTCGCTGCACAGCATCTGCAGCCGCACCCGGGCCAGGTCGGCGCGGGTCGGACTGCCGACGTACGCCTCCGTGTAGGCCTCCACCTGCTCGGGCGTCAGGTTGCACTCCGTCGCGGTGTTGCCGAGCTCGAAGTACGGGTCGTTGTTGCCGGAGTACTCGTAGTCGATCAGGTGGCAGGCCTCGCCGTCGTCGATGAAGTTGGCCGCCAGCAGGTCGTTGTTGCACGGCACGGTCGGCCCCTGACGGACGGCGAGCGCACGCCGTACGTCGTCCCACGCGTCGGCGTGGTCGTCGTACGTCGGCGGCAGGGCGTAGCCGCGCTCCCGGACGGTCGCGAGGTAGGCCGCCTGCCGCGCGAACATGTCGAAGTCCCCGCGGAAGCGCGGCCCCCCGTGGAGGCGACGGGTGGCCTCGGCGGCCCGGGCCAGCACCCCGGCGTCGTCGAAGTCCGCGTCCTCGAGCGCCCGACCCGTGAGGAACGAGATCACCAGCATCGACAGGTCCGGGCGGTACTCGACCACCTCGGCACCGACACCCGCCGCGGCGGCCGCACCGGTGTTGAACGCCTCGGCGTCCCGGTCGATCCCGAGCAGCGACGCATCACCCTGCGACCAGCGCACGACGACGTCGAGGCCGGCGTCGTCGGTGACGTGGAAGTTCGTGTTGGTCAGGCCGCCGGGCAGGTCCCGGACGTGCCAGGACCGCCCCGCCAGGCAGGCGAGGCGGTCCAGCGGAGGAGCACCAGTCACGCAGTCAGGTCACTCACCGAAGGAGTCGATGACCGCCTGGTCGATCGTGTGCTTCGGCCCGGTGAACCACCGCTTCGCGGAGGCGTGCCACCAGATGGTGAGCAGGATCAGCGCACCGATCGTGAGGATCGGCGCGTAGTTGACGAACTTCCACGAGAAGTCGTCGTTCCACGGCACGGCGAGCGGCGTGAACGGCAGGATGAAGTAGATCGAGATGACCACGATCTCGGCGACCGCGACCAGGTTCATCCACTTGTACTTCGAGCCGTTGTTCCACGTCCCGGGCTCGAACGCATCGCCCATCTTCCAGCGCAGGAAGATCGGGATCGCGAACGCCAGGTAGAGGCCGATGACGGCCACCGACACCACTGCGTAGAACGCCGTGGGCACGATGATCGGGGCGTCCGGGGTGCCGATGTTGACCTCGATCAGGGCGGGCAGCGTGATCAGCACGCCGACGATCGCGACCGCGATGACCGCGTTGATCGGCACCCTGTTGGCGGCGACCTTCGACCACATGCGGGAGCCGGGGATCGCGCCGTCGCGGCTGAAGGCGAAGGTCATCCGGGAGGCACTCGTGAGGCAGGCGGTCGCGCAGAAGAGCTGACCAGCGGTGGAGATGACGAGGATCGTGATGTGCCATCGCTCCGGGAGCGCCTGACCGAAGATCACGTCGGCACCGTTGAGGCCGGAGTTGATGCCCGCGGTGACGCCGTCCGGGTCCTGCACGGCGTACAGGAACGCGAGCAGCAGGACCCAGCCACCGACCGCCGAGTAGAAGATCGAGCGCCAGATGCCCTTGGCTGCGCCGGTGCTGGCCGCGTTGGTCTCCTCCGAGAGGTGGGCGGAAGCGTCGAACCCGGTGATCGTGTACTGCGTCAGCAGGAATCCCAGCGGGAGCACCAGGAACCAGAACGTCGTGCCACTCGTCGAGCCGTCGGCGTACCCGGAGTTGTTGATGCGGTCGGTCCAGACGAAGGACGAGCTCGCGTGCTGCTCGGGGACGAGGATCAGGATCAGGATGACGGCGGCCGCGCCGGCGACGTGCCACCACACGGAGACGTTGTTGATCATCGCCAGCAGGTGCGCGCCGAACGCGTTCAGCAGCACGGCCATGATCATGATGAGCACGAAGAGGACGAAGACCCGCTTGAGGCTGTAGTCCTCGGCCCACCCGTCGCTCATCGTGCTGAGGGTGATGTCGAGGAACGTCGCGGCGCCGTACGCCACGGAGGCGGTGACGGCGATCAGGCCGATCAGGTTCAGCCAGCCGGTGAAGAAGCCGGCGGCGGGACCGCCGAGCTTCGAGGCCCACCAGTAGATGCCGCCCGAGGTCGGGTACGCCGAGACGAGCTCCGACATGGTGAAGCCGATGATCAGGATGAAGATCGAGATGATCGGCCAGCCCCACGAGATGGCGATCGGTCCACCGTTGCTCCAGCCCTGGCCGAACGTCGTGAAGCAGCCGGCGAGGATCGAGATGATGGAGAACGAGATGGCGAAGTTGGAGAAGCCGGACCACGACCGGTTCAGCTCCTGCTTGTAGCCGAGCTTCGCGAGGTGCTTCTCGTCCTCGCTCAGCTCCGGGATCGGCTCGTGTGCTTCGGGCATCGGGCACCTTCCGGGGGTGATCGTGCGAATGTGAACCGGACGCTAGACCCGCGCCGTTCGGGGTGTCCATAGGCTTCCGTAAAATTGGTATGAACTCAGACCATTGAGCTCATTGACACCCGCGTCGCCACGATCCAAGGATTGAGCCCATGACCGCGCCCGCGCCGACCCCGTCGGAGCACCCCCTCCCCCAGGCGGTGCTGCGGCCGGTGCGCGGGCACCACGCCTTCGAGGCCTGCGTGGAGCAGCTCGGTCGGGCGATCCGGCTCGGTGTCTACCCGCTCGGCACGACGCTCCCCGCCGAGCGCGACCTGGCCGCCCGGCTCGAGGTCTCCCGGGCCACGCTGCGCGAGGCGATGGCCGCCCTGCGGGAGGCGGGACTGGTCGAGACCAGGCGCGGCCGCGGCGGCGGCACCGTCGTCACCCTCAAGCCGACATCACCCAGCGCCCGCGCCGCCGCCCGCCTTGACCAGGACCGACGTCGCGACTGGCTCGACGCGCTCGACTACCGACGGATCGTCGAGCCGGGCGCCGCCTGGCTCGCCGCGCGCGCCGACCTCTCCGTCATGCGCCGCGAGGAGCTGGAGCGCGCCCACGCCGACGTCGCCGCGGCCACGCGGCCGGCCGCGCACCGGCAGGCCGACTCGCGCTTCCACCTGACCGTCGCCTCCCTCGCGGACTCGCCCCGGGTGATCGAGGCGGTCACGTCCGTGCAGTCGACGCTGCACGAGATGCTGCTGGCGATCCCGGTGCTCGAGGCCAACATCGGGCACTCGGACCGCCAGCACGCCGCGCTGGTCAAGGCGATCCTCGGCGGCGACGCCGACCGGGCCCGCCGGGTCATGGAAGAACACTGCGACGACACGGCCGCGCTGCTGCGCGGCCTGGTCGGATAGGAGCCCTCCCCTTGGCATCGACACCGCGGAACAGCCGCCATCTCTCGATGGAGCAGCTGCTCACCCGGATCCAGGAGGGCGAGATCGACACCGTCGTCGTCGCCTTCACCGACATGCAGGGCCGGCTCCAGGGCAAGCGGCTGCACGCGCGCTACTTCGCCGACGTCGTCGTCCCGCACGGCACCGAAGGCTGCAACTACCTGCTCGCCGTCGACGTCGACATGAACACGGTCGGCGGCTACGCCATCTCCTCGTGGGAGAAGGGCTACGGCGACATGGAGTTCGTCCTCGACGACCGCACCATCCGGCTGCTCACGCACCTCCCGGCGACGGCGATGGTGCAGTGCGACCTGGTGTGGCCCGACCACTCCCCTGTCGTGCAGTCGCCCCGCGCGATCCTCCAGAAGCAGCTCGACCGCTGCGCCGAGCAGGGCTGGGTGGCCCTCGCCGGCACGGAGCTGGAGTTCATCGCCTTCGACACGACCTACGAGGCGGCGCACGACTCGGCCTACCGTGAGCTGACGCCGGTCAACCAGTACAACGTCGACTACTCGATCCTCGGCACCACCCGGGTCGAGCCGCTGCTGCGGTCGATCCGCAACACCATGTACGACGCGGGTCTCGACGTGGAGGGCGCCAAGGGTGAGTGCAACTTCGGCCAGCACGAGATCGGCTTCCTGTACGCCGACGCACTGACCACCGCCGACAACCACGTCGTCTACAAGACCGTCGCGAAGGAGCTCGCAGCCCAGCAGGGCAAGGCGATCACGTTCATGGCGAAGTACAACGAGCGCGAGGGCAGCTCCTGCCACATCCACCTCTCGCTGCGCGGCGCGGACGGCGACCTGGTGTTCTGGAAGGACGGCGCGCGGACGCCGCTCTACGACCACTTCATCGCCGGCGTGCTCGCGACCATCGCCGACTTCACGCTGCTCTTCGCGCCGAACGTCAACTCCTACAAGCGGTTCGCCGACGGCTCGTTCGCCCCCACCACGATCGCGTGGGGTCTCGACAACCGCACCTGCGCCGTACGCCTCGTCGGTCACGGCGCGGGAGCGCGGATGGAGAACCGGGTGCCCGGTGCGGACGCGAACCCCTACCTCGCGCTGGCTGCGATGCTGGCCGGCGGGCTCTACGGCATCGAGCACGAGCTGACCCTCGAGGACGAGCTCGTCGGCAACGCGTACACCTCGGGGCGGCCCAAGGTCCCGGCGACGCTGGCCGCCGCTCGGGAGGCGTTCGCGACCTCCGAGATCGCCCGCGCCACCCTCGGCGACGACGTCGTCAATCACTACGCCAACATGGCCGACGTCGAGCTGGCGGCCTTCAACGCCGCCGTCACCGACTGGGAGCTGTTCCGCGGATTCGAGAGGCTGTAAGTGAGCGACCTGCACACCGTCATCAACCCGGCGACCGCCAAGCCGGTGATCGACGTCCCGCTCGCGTCGCTGGCCGACGCGGACTACGCGATCGAGCGCGCGCACGCGGCGTTCCCTGCCTGGAAGGCGATGGCGCCCGGCGAGCGGGCCGCGCTGCTGCGTCGGTTCGCCGCGGTCGTCGATGCACACATCGACGAGCTCGCCGAGCTCGAGGTGCGCAACGCCGGCCACACCTGGGGCAACGCGCGGTGGGAGGCCGGCAACGTCCGCGACTGCCTCAACTACTACGCGGGCGCACCGGAGCGTCTCTTCGGCCGGCAGATCCCGGTCGCGGGCGGGGTGGACGTCACCTTCCACGAGCCGCTCGGCGTGGTCGGCATCATCGTGCCCTGGAACTTCCCGATGCCCATCGCCGGCTGGGGCTTCGCCCCCGCACTGGCGGCGGGCAACACCGTCGTGCTCAAGCCGGCGGAGCTCACGCCGCTCACCGCGATCCGGCTCGGCGAGCTGGCGCTCGAGGCGGGGCTGCCCGCCGATGTGCTGACCGTCATCCCGGGCAAGGGCTCGGTCGTCGGGGCGCGCTTCGTGACGCACGAGCTGGTCCGCAAGGTCTGCTTCACCGGCTCCACCGAGGTCGGCAAGGGCATCATGCGCGGCTGCGCCGACCAGGTGAAGCGGGTGACGCTCGAGCTCGGAGGCAAGAGCGCCAACATCGTCTTCGCCGACGCCGACATCGCGGCCGCGGCCGCCAGCGCGCCGTACGCCGTCTTCGACAACGCGGGCCAGGACTGCTGCGCCCGTTCGCGGATCCTGGTCGAGCGGTCGGCGTACGACGAGTTCCTGTCCCGCCTCGAGCCCGCCGTCCTCGGAATGCGCGTGCTCGACCCGTCCGACGAGTCGTCGGAGATGGGTCCGCTGATCTCCGCGCAGCAGAAGGCGACGGTCACCGGCTACCTCGACGAGGTCTCGGTCGCCTTCGCCGGCTCGACGCCCGGCGGCGACGGCTTCTGGGTGCCGCCGTCGGTCGTGACCGTCGACGACCCCGCCGCGCGGATCTGGCGCGAGGAGGTCTTCGGGCCGGTCGTCGCGGTGATGCCGTTCGACGACGAGGCTGACGCGGTCGCGAAGGCCAACGACACCGAGTACGGCCTGTCCGGCTCCATCTTCAGCAGCGACCTCGGTCGCGGGCTGCGGGTCGCGCGCGGCGTCGAGGCGGGCAACCTCAGCGTCAACTCGCACTCGTCGGTCCGCTACTGGACGCCGTTCGGTGGCTACAAGCAGTCCGGCCTCGGCCGGGAGCTCGGTCCGGACGCCCCGATGGCGTTCACCGAGGAGAAGAACGTCTTCATCGCCCACTGATCCACTGCATCGACAGGAGCACGAACACACATGGCAGGACGCATCCAGGGCCGGGTCGCGGTCGTCACCGGCGGTTGCTCGGGCATCGGCCTGGCGACGGTCCAGCGCTTCGTCGAGGAGGGCGCGAAGGTCGTCATCGGCGACATCGACGACCAGCGCGGGCACGAGCTCGTGGGCCAGCTCGGCGGGGCCGACATCGCGACGTACGTGCACGTCGACGTCACCTCCAAGGAGGAGGTCGATGCGCTGTTCAAGACGGCGAAGGACACCTACGGCTCGGTCGACATCGCCTTCAACAACGCCGGGATCAGCCCGCCGGAGGACGACTCGATCCTGGACACCGACCTCGACGCCTGGCGCAAGGTCCAGGAGGTCAACCTGACGAGCGTCTACCTCTGCTGCAAGGCGGCGCTGCCCTACATGCTCGAGCAGGGCAAGGGCTCGATCATCAACACGGCGTCGTTCGTGGCGGTGATGGGCGCGGCGACGTCGCAGATCTCCTACTCCGCCTCCAAGGGCGGGGTGCTGTCGATGACGCGCGAGCTCGGCGTGCAGTTCGCGCGCCAGGGCGTGCGGGTCAACGCGCTGTGCCCCGGGCCGGTCAACACCCCGCTCCTCCAGGAGCTCTTCGCCAAGGACGCGGAGCGCGCCGCCCGTCGGCTCGTGCACGTCCCGATGGGCCGCTTCGGCGAGCCCGAGGAGATGGCGTCCGCGGTGCTCTTCCTGGCCTCCGACGACTCCTCGTTCATGACCGCCAACACGTTCCTGGTCGACGGCGGCATCTCCGGGGCCTACGTCACTCCCCTCTGATGGCCGCACCCGTCATCGGGCTGACCACCTACCGCGAGGACGCGGCCTGGGGGGTCTGGCAGCAGCGCGCCGACCTGCTGCCGACGCAGTACGCCGCCGCCGTCGAGGCGACGGGCGGCGTACCGGTGCTGCTCGCACCTGTCGCGCAGACCGGTGCGGCCGACGCGGTCGTCGCCCGCCTCGACGGTCTGGTGATCAGTGGCGGCGCCGACGTCGACCCGGAGCGGTACGCCGACGCGGCGCACCCCCGCACCGCGGGATGGCGGCCCGACCGGGACGCGTGGGAGGTCGCTCTCCTCGACGCCGCCGAGGCGGTCGGGCTGCCGGTGCTCGGTGTCTGCCGCGGGATGCAGGTGATGGCCGTGCGCGCCGGCGGCTCCCTCGACCAGCACGTGCCGGACCTGGTCGGCCACGAGGGGCACTCCCCCGGCGGCGACGCGTTCGGCGCTGTCGACGTGGTGACCACGCCGGGCACCCGGGTCGCGGGGCTCGTGGGCGAGCGGCTCAGCGTGAACTGCCACCACCACCAGTCCGTGCGGACCCACCCCGGCTACGACGCCGTCGCGCACGCACCCGACGGCACCCTGGAGGCGATGGAGCTCAGTCAGCCTGGGGCGGGCGATCGCTTCTGCGTCGGCGTGCAGTGGCACCCGGAGACGGCCGCCGACGTCGGGCTGCTCGCCGGACTGGTGCGCGCCGCCGCGGCGTACGCTGCGGAGCGATGACCCTCGTCAGTGCCCACCGGTGCCTCACCCGTGACGACATCGAGGCGGCGATCGCGTTGGGCGCCGACTACGTCGAGTTCGACGTCCAACGGTGCGCCGACGGCTCGCTGGTCCTGCTGCACGACCCGGCCGACGTCGCACCGCCCGGGACGCTCGGGTACGCCGAGGCGCTCGACCTGCTCGCCGGTCGCGCCAAGCTGCACCTCGACCTCAAGGTTGAGGGCGGTGAGGTGCCGATCGTCGCCCAGGCGGTGGCGCGGCTGGGTGCGGACTCCCTGCTCGTGACCACCCTCGCGGACGACGGGGTGCGCGCCGTCCGCGACTGGTCCGACGCCGAGGGGCACGGCCTGCTGGTCGGGCTGTCGCTGGGGCGCGGCCTGCGCGACATCCCCGTCCTGCACGCGATCCGGGTGCGGCTCACCGAGCTGTTCCCGGCGGTCCGCTACCGCCTCTCCGGGGCGAATCTCGCGGTCGCGCACCACACGCTCGCGCGCCTGCACGTCCGCAGCTACGCCCGCCACCGCGGGTTCCCGCTCCTGGTGTGGACGGTCGACACCGAGGACTCCCTGCGCTACTGGCTCAAGCCGGGGCGCGCGTGGATGGTGACCACCAACCGACCCGAGGTAGCTCTGCGCCTGCGCAGCCCTGGAAGAATGCAGCCATGACGACCGGTGTCTTCGACGAGCTCGTCCCCGACGTCCTGGGCGAGCCCTACCTGGCCGAGACCATCTCGCTCCCGCCCGACGAGGAGGGACCCGTCGTCGCGACGCTCGTCGTACGACGGGCCGCCGAACCGACCACCAAGGCGGTCCTCTACGTCCACGGGTTCTGCGACTACTTCTTCCAGACGGCGTACGCCGAGTGGTGGAACGAGCGCGGCTACGACTTCTACGCGCTCGACCTGCGCAAGTACGGCCGCTCGCTGCGCCCGCACCAGACCCCCAACTACGTGACCGACCTGCGCGACCACTTCGGCGAGCTGGACGCGGCCTTCCACCGGGTCGCCGAGCGCGACGGCCACGACCACGTCGTGCTCACCGCCCACTCGACCGGCGGGCTGATCATGTCGCTCTGGGCCAACGAGCGGCAGCCCGCGGCTGCCGGCATGGTGCTCAACTCGCCCTGGCTCGACATGCAGGGCGGCCGCCTGATGCAGGGCCTCGGCACCTCGGTCGTCAAGCAGATCGGCGCCCGTCAGCCCAGCCGGCTGATCCCCCGCACGGTCGGCGGCCACTACGGCCGCAGCCTGCACGTGGACCACGCCGGCGAGTGGCCGTTCAACACGGACTGGAAGCCGCTCGACTCGTTCCCGGTCTCCTTCGGCTGGTTGAGCGCCATCCGGCGCGGTCACGCCGAGCTCCAGGCCGGTCTGGAGGTCGGCTGCCCGGTGCTCGTCCTGTCCTCGGGCGGGACCCGGTGGCCGAAGGAGATGGGCGACGACGTCCACAACTTCGACGTCGTCCTCGAGGTGCCCCAGATCCGCAAGTGGTCGACTGCCATCGGCCGCCACGTGACCTACATCGCGATCGAGGGTGCCCGCCACGACGTCGTGCTGTCGCTCCCCGGCCCCCGCGCCGCGGCGTACGCCGAGATCGACCGCTGGATGTCGACGTACGTCGACTGACTCGGCGTCAGCTGAACGGCTGACCGTCGAAGGTCTCGCGGGTCACGAACTCCTCGACCTCGTTGCGGCGCAGCCTGGTCAGCTCCTTGACCGGCTTGCCGATCGGGAGCACCGCGGCGACGGCGTACTCGTCCGGGATGCCGAGCAGGCCGCGCACGGCCGGCTCCTCCGCGGCAGCCATCGTGGTGATGGTGCCGCCGAAGCCCTCGTTGCGGGCGGCGAGCAGGATGTTCCAGACCATCGGGTAGACCGAGGCGCCGCTGATCACGCCGACCCGGTCGAGGTCCTGGTCGGTCGAGGCGACGACACCGAGGTCGACGCAGACGACGAGCACGGCGCCGGCGGTGAGGACCGACTTCGTGAACTGCTCCGGTACGTCGGTCGCGGCGATCTCGTCCTCCGTGGGGACGGGCGGCTCCAGGCTGTTCCACGGGCTCTGGCCGGCCTTGATCTGCGCGACGTAGCGACGGACGGCGGGCTTGTTCAGCTCGGCCAGCCGCTCCCGGGTCTGCTCGTCGCGCACGACGATGATCCGCACGCCCTGCCGGTTGCCGCCGCTCGGCGCGAACCGCGCATGGTCGAGGATCCGGTGCAGTGTCTGGTCGGGCAGCGGGTCGTCGGTGAACTCGCGGACTGCCGGGGTCGTGCGCATCACGTCGTACAGGTCCATGGGTCGAGCCTGTCACGCGCGCGGTCACCGGGCGACCGCTAGCGTGCAGGCCATGAACCCTGTGATCGGCCTCTCCCTCGGACGGATCGCGGTCGGCACCGCGGCGCTCGCCAACCCGCAGGCCGCGGCGCGGATCTTCCAGCTCGACCCGGTCTCGAACCCCCAGGTCCCTTACGTGACCCGGCTCTTCGGCTCCCGCGAGGTCGCCCTCGGCCTGGCGACGTTGCTGACCCGCGGCAAGGCCCAGAAGGGCCTCATCGGACTCGGCATCCTGGTCGACGCCGCGGACGCGGGCACCGGCTACCTCGCCATGCAGGACGGCTCGGTCTCCCGCAAGACCGCGATGACCCTGATCGCGCCCGCCGTCGGCGCGGTCGGCTCCGGTCTGCTCGGCCTGCTCAGGCGCTGACCTCGCGCCGGGCCGCCGCCGGCGACCCGGGTGTCGGGAACCACCGCCACACGACGGCCGACTGCCCCAAGGTCCACGTCGCGTTGCAGACCCAGTAGACGAGGAGCGCCACGGGCACGGCGCCGGCGACGACCAGCAGCCCGACGGCCGAGATCGCCGGCATCAGCTGCTGGACCCGCGCGACCGCGGCCGGGGCGTCCGCGAGGACGGTGTTGGGTGCGACCAGGTAGCGCTGCGTGACGTACGACAGCGCGGCCGCGCCACCGGCCAGGGCCGCGACCACGGCGAGGTGGGTCAGGCCACCGCCGAGGTAGCCGCGTTCGGCGAGCGGGATGCCCAGGACGGTCGCGCCTGGAGCTGGGGCCGGGCGCGGGCGGCGGCGTGGGCCTGGCGGACCCCGTGGACGGTGACGGGCAGCAGTGCCAGCCGGACCACGACGACGACGGCCGCGACGCAGAGCACCCAGGTGGCGCCTCCCGTCGGGTCGGCACCGAGGGCGGTCAGGCCGGTGTGGGCGGCGGCGATGACGGTGGCGAGGGCATGGGACAACGGATCGAGGACAGACATGACGGAGCTCCTGGAACGACGAGAGGTGGACGGGCCGGGGCTCGCGCGAGGCGCGAGCTTCAGCCGAGTCCAGGAGCGCGCGGTCGGAGCGGGTGGTGCGTGGGGTCCGTCACGCGACCCGCCAGCAGCGGCGTCCGCGCGTCAGACTCGACGAGGGCGACGGGCTGCGCGTAGCCGGCGACACAGACCTGGCGCAGCGTGTGCAGCACCAGTGCGGTGAGCGCCGCGAGCAGCGCGGCCGTGCCGACCGTCGGCGAGGCGGACACGGCGTTCCCGAGCAATCCGGCGGAGATCGAGGCGAGCAGCACGAGCAGCCGCGTCGCTCGGTCCGGTGCCCAGGTCACACCGCGATGCTACGCGCGCCGGCGTCAGGTGAGCAGGAAGACGCCGAGCGCCACGGTGCCGACCACCACGATGGCGACCCGCAGCCCGACGGGCGGCAGCCGCCGGCCGACGGTGGCACCGATCTGCCCGCCGATGACGGAACCGATGCCGATGATGAGCACGATCGCCCAGTCGACGTCGGCGACGACGGCGAAGATCAGCCCGGCGATCGCGTTCACGACGGCGGCGAGGACGTTCTTGATGCCGTTGAGGCGTTGGAGCGACTCGTCGACGCCGGTGCCGAGCACCGCCATCAGCAGCACGCCCTGGGCGGCCCCGAAGTAGCCGCCGTAGACACCGGTCGTCAGCACGCCCGGCCAGACCCACCAGGTGCCGTGGTAGGGCATGCCACCGGTCGCCTCGTGGCGGCGCGCGACCCAGGCGGAGATCCGGGGCTGGCAGACCACGAGCACCAGCCCGAGCACGATCAGCACCGGCACGATGGCCGTGAACGCGTCCGCCGGGAGCACGAGCAGCAGCACCGCCCCCGCCGTACCGCCCAGCAGCGAGGCGACGCTCAGCCGCAGCACCCGGGAGCGCTGCCCGGCGAGCTCGCGCCGGTAGCCGATCGCCCCCGAGACCGAGCCCGGCACCAGGCCGATGGTGTTGGAGACGTTGGCGGTGACCGGGGGTACGCCGAAGGCGAGCAGGGTCGGGAAGGTGATCAGGGTGCCGGAGCCCACGACCGTGTTGATGGTCCCGGCCGCGATCCCGGCGAGCAGGACCGCGACGACCTCGAAGAGACTCACGAAGCGGGCGGCTCCTCCGGAGGCGTCGGGGGCACCTCACCGGGGTCGACGGCGGGGTCGGTCTCCGTGGGCTGCGCGGCGGCACGGGGGTTCGCGGCCTGGGCCGCCTCCGCGATCGCCGCCTCGACGGCGGCGTTGGCCTTCTTGAGCTCGGAGTCGTGGAGGGCGCCGCTGCCGCCGACCTCGGCGCGCTCGGTGCTGCCCAGGTCGACCCGGGTCCTGGAGCCGGACGAGTGCTGCGGGATGCCGGCGAGGTCGGTCATCGTCGACCCCAGGCCCTCGAGCGCCTTGCCGATCTCGCTCGGGACGATCCAGAGCTTGTTGGCGCCGCCCTCCGCGATCTTCGGCATCATCTGGAGGTACTGGTAGGCCAGCAGCGACTGGTCCGGGTTGCCGTCGTGAATCGCCTGGAAGACGGTCTGGATGGCCTGGCCCTCACCCTGCGCCCGCAGGATCGACGACTCCCGGTCGGCCTGGGCGCGCAGGATCTGCGACTCCCGGTCGCCCTCGGCGTTCAGGATCGCGGACTGCTTGTTGCCCTCGGCGGTGAGGATCGCGGACTGGCGCTGGCCCTCGGCGGTGAGGATGGACGCACGCTTGTCGCGGTCGGCACGCATCTGCTTCTCCATCGCGTCCTTGATGGACGGCGGCGGGTCGATGCCCTTGATCTCCACGCGGTTGACGCGGATGCCCCACTTGCCGGTCGCCTCGTCGAGCACGCCGCGCAGTCCGGTGTTGATCTCCTCGCGGCTGGTCAGCGTCTGCTCGAGGTCCATGCCGCCGACGATGTTGCGCAGAGTGGTCATCGTGAGCTGCTCGACGGCCTGGATGTAGTTGGCGATCTCGTACGTCGCGGCGATGGGGTCGGTGACCTGGAACCAGATGACGGTGTCAATCGACACCACCAGGTTGTCCTCGGTGATGACCGGCTGCGGCGGGAAGCTGACGACCTGCTCGCGCAGGTCGATGACGTAGCGCACCTTGTCGATGAACGGCACGACGATGTTGAGGCCGGCGGGCAGCGTCTTGAGGTACTTGCCGAAGCGCTCGACCACGCCCGCCCGTGCCTGCGGGATGATCCGCACGGTCTTGGCCAGCAGCACCACCACGAAGAGCAGCAGCAGCGCCAGCAGGATCAGGATGGCGAGTGGCAAGACGGACTCCTTGGTTGTGGCGGACTAGATGTCGAGGCTGGGGATCGGGTGGACGTACGCCGTCGCGCCGCGGATCTCGAAGACCTCCACGGTCTCACCGACCTCGATCACGACGTTCTCGTCGTACGGCGCGGCGCTCCACGTCTCGCCGGCGAGCCTCATCTGGCCGACCACGAGACCGGTCATCCGCTGGGTGACGGTGCCGCGCTGGCCGACCAGCTTGTTGGTGCCGAGGACGAGGTCGGGGCCCTGGTGGAGACGGGCGACCAGCGACGGCCGGACCAGCGCGAGCATCGCGATCGCCGTGGCTGCCGCGACGATGATCTGCACGGCGACCCCGGCGCCGAGCGCTGCCGAGACGGCTCCGGCACCGGCGCCGACGGCGAGCATGATCAGGACCAGGTCGAGGCTCATCAGCTCGGCGATGCCGAGGAACGCCGCGATCCCGAGCCAGACCGCCCACGCGTGCTCGCTCAGCCAGTCCATGCTTCGACCCTACCGGTGTCGCGTCTGGCGCCGAGCGTTCCAGCGCCCGTCCTCGTGGTTGAGCACGAGGGGCATCCCGAACGTCGAGGAGAGGTTGGCCGCGGTCACGACCTCCTCGATCGGACCGGCCGAGACCACCTCGCCCCGACGGAGCAGGAGGGCGTGCGTGAAGCCCGGCGGGATCTCCTCGACGTGGTGCGACACGAGCACCGTCGCGGGCGAGTCCGGGTCGGCCGCGAGCACCGACAGCGTCGACACCAGGTCCTCGCGCCCGCCGAGATCGAGGCCGGCCGCGGGCTCGTCGAGCAGCAGCAGCTCGGGGTCCGCCATCAGGGCGCGCGCGATCTGGACCCGCTTGCGCTCCCCCTCGCTCAGGGTGCCGAAGGTGCGGTCGACGAGGTGGATGACGCCCACCTCGGTGAGCAGGTCGGTCGCGCGGCGGTGGTCGAGGTCGTCGTACGCCTCGCGCCAGCGGCCCACCACGCCGTACGACGCCGAGACGACGACGTCGTGGACGCGCTCGGCCCGCGGGATCCGCTCGGCGATCGCGGCGCTGGTGATCCCGATCCGCGGCCGCAGCTCGAAGACGTCGACCGACCCGAGGGCCTCGTCGAGGATCGTGGCCCGGCCCTCGGTCGGGTGGATCTGGGCACCCGCGACCTGGAGCAGCGTCGTCTTGCCGGCACCGTTGGGGCCGAGGATGACCCACCGCTCGTCGTCGTGGACCTCCCACGAGATCCGGTTGAGCAACGTGGCCTGTCCCCGCCGGATGGTCACCTCGGCGAAGTCCAGGACTGCTGTCATGCGGCACACCTTAGCGAGTGCTGGGTGAGGGCTTTCCGGCGTATCCTCACCCGCCGTGACCACTGAGCTGCCCGCCTCCGCACGACTCGCCTGGTGGGGTACGGCGTGGCTGCGCGGTCATGTCGTCACCGACCTGGTGGTCGACGCCGTGCTGGGTGACGACGCGACGCACGCCGTCGCCGGCCTGCCGGGCGCCGAGGGCACGCAGACGCTGGTCGCCGCGCTGGGCCGGCTCCGCGCGGCCGGCGCGACCTCGCTCGGCGCGGCGTTCCCGGCCGAGGGCGACCCGGTCGGGCTGGGGGGTCCCGGGGCGTTCAACGCGGACGCGCTCGAGGCCGGCGAGGCCGTCGTCGTCGCAGGCGCCGAGCTGGGGCTGGTCCCCTCGCGCGCGGGCGCGGCGACCACCTGGACGGTGCATCCGGCGGCCCGACGTCAGCTGCCCGACGTGGGTGAGGCCGACCGCGCGCTCCGCACCGCCCTCGTCGAGTCAGCCAACGAGCTGGCCCGCCTCGACGTCGCCCGCTGGCGCCCCGAGGTCGCCGACGAGCTGCTCAACCTGCGACACCGCGCGTCGGTCGTCGCGCCGGCCGGGACGCCGGCACGCTGCGTCGACCTCGCCGCCCGCGCGCTCCAGGCGCTCGGCATCGCCGAGCTCGCGCTCCAGGACGACGGCGGCGCCGTCAGTGCCTCCGAGATCGCGGCCCGGGAGGCGGCGCTGCGTCCCCTCGCCCGGGCAGGACGCCGGGCGCTGGTGGCCGCCTGCTCGCCCGAGGTCTGGCCCGACTAGCACCGACCCGTCACGCCGAGGACCAGACGCCCAGCTCGTTGCCGGCCGGATCGGCGAAGTGGAAGCGGCGTCCGCCGGGGAACTCGTAGGGCTCCTCGACCACCGTGCCCCCGGCCGCGCGCACGGCCGCGACGGTGGCGTCGAGGTCCTCGGAGTAGAGGAGGACCAGCGGACCTCCGACGGCGGCGTGCGTCGCTGAGCTCAGTCCGCCGACCTCTCCCCCGTCGTCGCCACCGCGGATGCCGGCGTACTCAGGTCCGTAGTCGTTGAAGGCCCAGCCGAACGCCTGCTCGTAGAAGGCGCGGGTCTCGGCCATCGAGCGACCGACACTCAGCTCGACGTAGTCGATCGTGTGATGGATGTTGGTCATGCGCCGAATGTAGGACGGGCCACCGACACTCGGCCGACCAGCGATAGCGTTGCCGACTGATGACTGACGTGCACCCGGGCGAGAAGCCGGAGACCCTGCTCATCACGCTGTCGGGCAAGGACCGACCGGGCGTGACCTCCTCGGTGTTCACCGCCCTCTCCGGCGCCGGTGTCGAGGTGCTCGACCTCGAGCAGATCGTGCTCCGCGGGCGGTTGATCCTGGGCATCCTGGTGACCGCGCCGCGCAACGCCAAGAAGGTGCGCGCCGCCGTCGACGAGACCGCCGAGTCGCTCGGCATGAGCGTCGACGTCGACCGCGGCGTCGGCGACAACAAGGCCCGGGCCGAGGGTCGTTCGCACGTGACGATCATCGGCTCGCCGCTGCGGGCCTCGGCGATGGCGGCCGTCGCCGGGCGGATCGCGGACGCCGGCGCCAACATCGACCGGATCGAGCGAATGGCGCGCTACCCCGTCACCGCGATCGACCTGCACGTCTCCGGCGCCGACACCGACGCGCTGCGCACCGTGCTCGCCGGCGAGGCCGCCAGCCACGGCATCGACATCGCCGTCCAGCGCGCCAACCTGCTCCGCCGAGGCACCCGGCTGATCGTGATGGACGTCGACTCGACCCTGATCCAGGGCGAGGTGATCGAGATGCTCGCCGCGCACGCCGGCTACGAGGCCGAGGTCGCCGCCGTCACCGCCGCGGCGATGGGAGGTGAGCTCGACTTCGAGGAGTCGCTGCGCTCCCGCGTGGCGCTGCTCGCCGGCGTACCCGCCAGCGCGCTCGACGAGGTGTACGACGCCATCGTGCTCGCCCCCGGCGCCCGCACCCTGGTGCGCACCCTGCGCCGCCTGGGATACCGCTTCGCGCTCGTCTCGGGCGGCTTCAGCCAGCTCGTCGACCGGCTCGCCGACGACCTCGGCATCCACTTCTCGCGCGCCAACGAGCTCGAGATCGTCGACGGGGTGCTCACCGGCCGGATCGTCGGGCCCGTCGTGGACCGGGCCGGCAAGGCGGCCGCGCTGCGTGAGTTCGCCGCCGAGATCGGCGTCTCCGAGGCCGCGACGATCGCCATCGGCGACGGCGCCAACGACCTCGACATGCTCAACGCGGCCGGCCTCGGCATCGCCTACAACGCCAAGCCGATGGTCCGCGACGCCGCTGACACCTCGGTCAACGTGCCCTACCTCGACACGATCATGTACCTGCTCGGCATCTCCCGCGAGGAGATCGTCGCCGCCGACGCCGAGGCCGGGATCGTGACGCCGGCTCCGCCGGTCTGACGTCGTTTGGTCACCAACCGCAGATCCGAGGGCCGGAGGTCAGGCCCGCCCGACGTGGAACGCCTCGAGCCGGGCGGTGCCCTCACCGAGGTCGGCCCAGGCGCCGTCGTAGGAGAACACAGCGACCGCGCTGGTCGGGAAGTCGCCGGCCATCGACGCCGCGACGTCGGCGTCCCCGGTGCCGTCGTCCAGCACCTGGGCGAGCACGGCCATCGTCGGGTTGTGGCCGATGACCACGAGCCGCTCGACCCGGTCGTCGACCAGGCGGACCAGGTCGAGCGCGGTCTCCGGGCCGGCGGCGTACAGCCCGCGGTCCAGCTCCGGCGACAGCGACCAGCCGGCGCCGGACGCGACCGCGGCCCAGGTCTCCTGGGTCCGCAGCGCGGCGGAGACGAGCGCGTGGTCGGGGGTGATGCCCTCGCCGGCCAGCCAGGCTCCGGCGGCGGCACCGTCGAGACGGCCGCGCTCGGCGAGCGGCCGGTCGAAGTCGGTCGGCCCGGCCTGCTCGGCCTTCGCGTGCCGCATCACCACCAGCTGGCGGGACACCTCAGGCACCCATGGCGTGCAGACCGCCGTCCACGTGGATGATCTCGCCGGTCGTGGCCGGGAAGAAGTCGGACAGCAGCGCGCAGACCGCCCGCGCCGTCGGGTCCTGGTCGGTGTTGTCCCAGCCGAGCGGCGCGCGGTCGCTCCACATCGACTCGAGGTCCTCGAACCCGGGGATCGCCTTCGCCGCGAGCGTCTTGAGCGGTCCGGCCGAGACCAGGTTGGAGCGGATGCCGTGCGGCCCGAGGTCGCGCGCGAGGTAGCGCGACGTGGACTCGAGCGCTGCCTTGGCGACGCCCATCCAGTCGTACGCCGGCCACGCGACGGTCGCGTCGAAGGTCAGCCCGACGATCGAGCCGCCCGGTCCCATCAGCGGGCGGGTCGCCTCGGCGAGCGACTTCAGCGAGTACGCCGAGACCTGCACCGCCTGCGCCACGTCGGGCCAGGGCCCGGTGAGGAACTTGCCGCCGAGGAGCGTCTCCGGGTTGCCGAAGGCGATGGAGTGCACGACGCCGTCGAGCCCGTCGACGTGCTCGCGCACCTGCGCCTCGAGCCCGGCGAGGTGGTCCTCGTCGGTGACGTCCAGCTCGAGCACGGGCGGCTCGACCGGCAGCCGCTTCGCGATCCGGCGGGTGATGCCGAGGGCACGCCCGAAGTTGGAGATCAGCACGGTCGCGCCCTGCTCCTGCGCGACCTTCGCGGTGGCGAAGCCGATCGAGCTGTCCATCGTCACGCCGGCGACGAGGATCCGCTTGCCGTCCAGGATGCCTGCCATGTCAGTGCCCCATTCCGAGTCCACCGTCGACCGGGATCACTGCCCCGGTGACGTACGCCGCGCCGGGGCCGGTCAGCCACAGCACCGTCTCCGCGATCTCGTCGACCGCGCCGTACCGCCCCAGCGGCACCTGCGCGAGGATCGCGGCCTTCTGCTCGTCGGTGAGCACCCCGGTCATGTCGGTCTCGATGAAGCCGGGGGCGACCACGTTCGCGGTGATCGACCGGGAGCCGAGCTCCCGCGCGATCGAGCGGGCCATGCCGACCAGGCCGGACTTCGACGCCGCGTAGTTGACCTGGCCCGCCGACCCGGTCAGACCGACGACCGAGGAGATGAAGACGATCCGGCCACGCCGCAGGCGCAGCATGCCCTTGGAGGCACGCTTCGCCAGCCGGAACGAGCCGGTCAGGTTGGTGTCGATCACCGACGACCAGTCGTCGTCGGACATCCGCAGCAGCAGGGTGTCGGCCGTGATGCCCGCGTTCGCGACCAGCACCTCGACGGGGCCGTGCGCCTCCTCGATCTGCGCGAAGGCCGCGTCGACCTGGCCCGCGTCGGTGATGTCGCACCGTACGTCGAGCGCGCCCTCGGGTGCTCCCCCGCTGCGCGTGGTGACGGCGACCCGGTCGCCGTTCGCCACGAAGGCCTCGGCGATCGCGCGGCCGATGCCGCGGTTGCCGCCGGTGACCAGGACGGATCTCGCTTCAGAGTCGCTCACGTCGGCGACGTTATCGATTACCACTCAGTAGTCCGAAACAGTCCGGTCGTCGGATGGGTTTCGAGACGCCGGTCGCGACCTCCTGCGTCGGTCGCGCGGCTCCTCAACCTCGCTGCTGGATCTCGGCCTTCGCAAGCTCAGACCGAGGCAGCAGATCACTCGTCCTCGAGGCGGAAGCCGACCTTCAGGCCGACCTGGAAGTGCTCGACCTGGCCGTCCTTGATCTGGCCGCGGACCTGGGTCATCTCGAACCAGTCGAGGTGGCGCAGCGTCCTGCCCGCCCGGTCGACGGCGTTGCGGATGGCGGCGTCGATGCCGTCGGGCGAGGTGCCGACGATCTCGGTGACGCGGTAGGTGCGGTTCGTCATGGTGAGCCTCCGATGCTGGCCCGGGGGTAGGCCGGGGAGACCGAGACTAGCGACGTACAGTTGCAGACATGGCCCGGGACCTGCGCAGACGGCAGGACGAGGCGGTCCGCATCACCACGGCCGCGTCGAACCGCAGCGACGACATCGCGACCCGCCAGAAGCGCTACCTCATCTCGATGACGCTGCGCTCGCTCTGCTTCGTCGGGGCGATCATCGCCGCGCTGGCCGGCATCGGCTGGCTGTGGCCGATCCTGATCGCCGGGGCGCTGATCCTCCCGTACATCGCCGTCGTGATGGCGAACGCCGTGATGACCAAGAACGACGGGGTGGACCTGCTCGACGGCCGGTACGTCCCCGAGCTCGGCGCGGGTGCCGACCGGCACCGGAGCGACGACACGTCGGGTGAGGGCACCCCTCATCCTTGACTTCACCCGACTGGGTGACAGAATCCACCGCGAGCCGGGTCTCCCCCGTCCTGGCTCACTGTGGTGCCGGACGGCTTCCCCCGTGGCTGTCTGGCACCACTCCACATTTCGGGAAGACATCTCGGGCCCACCTGGGAGGAGGACGCCATGACGGACGTCGACATCTGCTCGGCCAAGGGCTGCCAGCAGCCGGCTACCTGGGAGCTGCTCTGGAACAACCCCAAGCTGCACACCCCCGACCGGCGCAAGACCTGGTTGGCCTGCGACGACCACAAGCAGTCGCTCAGCGACTTCCTCGGCGCCCGTCAGTTCCTGAAGGACGTCGTCCCCCACTGACCGCTCTCAACCGCCGATGGCGGACATCGGGCGGTCGGGCTGGAGGAACGTGGGGTCGTCGATGCCGTGACCGGCGCGCTTGCCGCGCATGGCCACCACCCAACGCTCCGCGATGTCGTCGTCGGAGGCACCGGACCGCAGCGCCCCGCGCAGGTCGGACTCCTCCCGGGCGAACAGGCAGTTGCGGATCTGGCCGTCGGCGGTGAGCCGGACCCGGTCGCAGTCACCGCAGAAGGGCCGGGTCACCGACGCGATCACGCCGACGGTGCCGGGGCCGCCGTCGACCCGGAACAGCTCGGCCGGGGCGCTGCCGCGCGGCTCCTCGGCGGGCTTGAGGACGAACTCGGCCTCGAGCGCCATCAGGATCTCCTCGGCGGTCACCATGCCCTCGCGCGACCAGCCGTGCTGGGCGTCCAGCGGCATCTGCTCGATGAAGCGCAGCTCGTAGCCCTCGTCGAGCGCCCAGTGCAGCAGCTCGGGCGCCTGGTCGTCGTTGACGCCGCGCATCAGCACGGCGTTCACCTTCACCGGACCGAGACCAGCGGCCTGGGCGGCGCGCAGGCCTGCCAGCACGTCGTGGAGCCGGTCGCGCCGGGTGATCTCGTGGAAGCTCTCGCGGCGGATGCTGTCGAGGCTGACGTTGACCCGGTCCAGGCCCGCGCCGGCAAGGGCGTCGGCCATCCGCGCGAGGCCGAGCGCGTTGGTCGTCAGCGAGGTCTCGACGCCCAGCTCGTGGGTACGCCGGACGATGTCGACCAGGCCGCGGCGTACCAGCGGCTCACCGCCGGTGAACCGGACCTCGCGGATGCCGAGCTGCTCGACCCCGATCCGGACCAGCCGGACGATCTCGTCCTCGGTGAGCACGGACTCGTCCGGCAGCCAGTCGAGGCCCTCCGCCGGCATGCAGTAGCTGCAGCGCAGGTTGCACCGGTCGGTCAGCGAGACCCGCAGGTCCGTCGCCACTCGGCCGAAGCGGTCCTCGAGGCGCTGTGTCGTCATCACCACAGTCTAGTGACGACTCCTGAGGGCGGACCCGCAGCGCGCCCGGGCGCCGACTAGCCTCGACCCGTGCGGTCGTGGCGGTTCCTCCTCAGTCGGCGGTGGCTGCTCTTCGCCGTGGTCGTCGTGCTGCTCTGCTACGCCGCCTGGTGGCTCGGCCAGTGGCAGTTCCACCGCCTCCACGACCGCAAGGCCAGCAACGCCGTCGTGCGCGCCAACGAGGACCGCGCACCGTCCCCGGTGGGCGACGTGCTGGCCCCCGGACGTCCGGTCCAGGACGACGACGAGTGGCGCCAGGTCACCGCGACCGGCACCTACGACACCGACAACACCGTCATCGTGCGCTACCGCACCCGCGACGGCGCGTCCGGCATCGACGTCGTCGTCCCGCTGGTCACCGACGACGGGGCCACGCTGCTCGTCGACCGGGGATGGCTGGCCTCTGACAACGAGGGCACCAGCCCCGACGACGTGCCGGCACCGCCGGACGGCGAGACCACCGTCGAGGGCTGGGTGCGTGCCGACGCCGACGGCGACAGCACCAAGGTCAGCGACCACTCGACCCGCGCGATCTCGAGCGAGGCCATCGGCACGGCCATCGACCACGAGGTGTACGGCGGCTTCGTCGTCCTCGACACCGAGAACGGCCAGGCCGCCGACGGGCTCGAGCCGGTCGAGCTCCCCGAGCTCGACAACGGCCCGCACTTCTTCTACGGGCTCCAGTGGTGGTTCTTCGGGCTGCTCGCGCTCTTCGGCTTCGGCTACCTGGCCTGGGACGAGTGGCGCTCCCAGCGCCGCGACGAGCCGTCGGCGCGCGAGGGTGCGATCTCCGCGCGCAAGACGAAGCAGGCGGCCAAGAACGCCCACAAGCAGGCCGTGAAGGCGGCGTACCAGAAGGCGTACGCCGAGGAGCGCGCCGCGCGCGAGGCGCACCGCGAGGCTCAGAGGGCGCGCAGCATGCCGCCGTCGACGGGCAGCATCACGCCCGACACGAACGACGCGGCCGGCGACAGCACGAAGGCCGCGACCCGGCCGAACTCCTCCGGCTCCCCGTAGCGGCGCAGCGGGATCGACGCGACCGCAGCCGTGCGAGCGGCCTCGGCGTCCCCGCTCGCGGCGTCCAGCTCGGAGACCCGCTCCGTGGCCACCCGGCCGGGCAGGAGCCCGTTGACGCGGACGCCGGCGGGGCCGAGCTCGTCGGCCAGGGTCTTGGCGACCATCGCGAGCCCGGGACGCAGACCGTTGGAGACGGCCATGTCCGCCAGCGGGGCGCGCACGCTCGACGACAGCACGAAGGCGAGGGAGCCGCCGTGCGGCAGCGCCGCGCCGATCTCCCGGCCGAGGCGCACGGCCCCCAGGAAGACCGACTCGAACGCCGCGGTCCACTGGTCGTCGGTGACCCCGGTGACCGGTCCCTGGGGCGGGCCACCGACGCTGATCAGGGCGCCGTCGAGCCGGCCCCACCGCTCCGTGGCGGCCGCGACCAGCCGCGCCGGCGTGGCCGGGTCGGCGTTGTCGGCGACGACCGTCTCGGCCGCGTCGCCCAGCACGGTCCGCGCCGCGTCGAGGCTCCCCGCGCTGCGCCCGGAGAGGACGACACGAGCGCCCTCGGCCACCAGCGCGTCGGCAGTCGCACGACCCAGGCCGCGAGCCCCGCCGGTGACGATGTAGACGCGGTCGGCGAGCTCGAGGTCCATGCGCAGCAGGCTAGACGGTGGCCGGCGGCAGGTCGGCGACGAACTGCGTGCGGTAGAGGTCGGCATAGAGGCCGCCCTCGGCGAGCAGGGAGGCGTGCGTGCCCCGCTGCACGATCCGGCCGCCCTCGACGACCAGGATCTGGTCGGCTTCGCGGACCGTCGAGAGCCGGTGGGCGATGACGAGCGAGGTCCGGCCCTCGAGCGCGGCGTCGAGGGCGCGCTGCACGGCGACCTCCGACTCGCTGTCCAGGTGGGCCGTGGCCTCGTCGAGCACGACGATCGACGGCGCCTTGAGCAGCAGCCGGGCGATCGCGAGCCGCTGCCGCTCGCCGCCGGAGAGCCGGTAGCCGCGGTCCCCCACCACCGTGTCGAGCCCGTCGGGCAGGCCACGGACCAGGGTCGCGATCTGGCCTGCCTCCAGCGCCGCCCACACCTCGGCGTCGGTGGCGCCGGGCCGTGCGTAGAGCAGGTTGGCGCGGATCGTGTCGTGGAACATGTGGGCGTCCTGGGTGACGTAGCCGACCACGTCCTCCAGCGACTCGAGCGTGACGTCGCGGACGTCCTGCCCGCCGACGCGTACGACGCCCTCGTCGGCGTCGTAGAGCCGGGCGACCAGGTGGGTGATCGTGGTCTTGCCCGCGCCGGACGGGCCGACGAGCGCCACCATCTGCCCGGGCTCGGCCACGAACCCGATGTCGGTCAGCACCGGGCCGCCCTCGCGCGACTCCTTGCGGGCCACCGTCTCCAGCGACGCGAGCGAGACGTCGTCGGGACGCGGGTAGCCGAACGCGACGTGGTCGAACTCCAGCCGGGCCGCCGTGCGCGGGAGCGCGACCGCGTCCGGCTTCTCCTCGATCAGCGCGGGCAGGTCGAGCACCTCGAAGACCCGCTCGAAGCTGACCAGCGCCGTCATCACGTCGATGCGCACGTTGGACAGGCTCTGCAGTGGTCCGAGCAGCCGCAGCAGCAGGGTCGCGAGCGCGATCAGGGTGCCGACGGTCAGCGCGTCGTCGACGGCGAGGTGCCCGCCCACGCCGTACACGAGGGCCGTCGCGAGGGCCGGGACCGCCATCATCGAGGCGGCGAAGATCCGGGTGAGCAGCGAGATGCGGATGCCGAGGTCGCGGACGGTGGCGGCCTTGCGGGCGAACACCTGGTCCTCCTCGTCGCGCCGGCCGAAGAGCTTGAGCAGCATCGCGCCGCCGACGTTGAACCGCTCGGTCATGGCGTTGCCCATGTCGGCGTTGCCGTCCATCTGCTCGCGGGTCAGGCCGGCGAGCCGGCCGCTGACCCACCGCGAGACGAGCAGCATCAGCGGGAAGATCGCCAGGCAGAGCAGGGTGACCTTCCAGCTCAGCGCGAGCATCGCGATGCCGACCACGACGACCGAGATCGTGCTCGCCACGGTGCTCGACAGCGTCGAGGTGAAGGCCCGCTGGGCGCCGATGACGTCGTTGTTGAGCCGCGAGACGAGGGCCCCGGTCTGGGTGCGCGTGAAGAACGCCAGCGACTGCCGCTGGACGTGCCCGAAGACCCGGGTGCGGAGGTCGTAGATCAGGCCCTCGCCGATCCGCGAGGACAGCCAGCCCTCACCGACGGAGAGGAAGGCGCCCAGGATCGCCACCCCGGCCATCGCCAGCGCCAGCAGCGTCACGAGCTGCGCGTCGCCGCCCACGATGCCGTCGTCGATGATGTGCTTGGCCAGCAGCGGGGAGACGACGACCAGGCAGCTGTCGACGACCGTCAGCAGCAGGAACACCGTGATCAGCCGGCGGTGCGGACGGGCGAAGCCGAAGACGCGGCGTACGGTCCCGCGCTCGATCCGGTTGTGGACGATGCTGCGGTCCGACCGCAGGTGCCGCCACGCGGCGGCCGATCCCTGCATCCCCGACATCGCTTCTCCCCTGTCCTGCCTAGCCGAGCAGTGCGACGAGCTCCCGGAACCGCCGCGTCTGCGCCTCGCGCTCCAGGCGGCGCTGGTCGTCGAGGCTGCGCTCGGCAGCACCCTGGAGCAGCGCCTTCGTCTCACGCACCGCGCCGACCATCGGCGCGGTCAGGGCGGCCGCGAGGTCGGCCACGGTCGCGTCCAGCTCGGCGGGCGGTACGGCGGCGAGCGCCAGCCCGATGTCCACCGACTCCGCCGCGCCGACCATCCGCGCCGTGGCACAGATCTCCAGCGCCCTGGCATAGCCAACGCTCTCCACGAGCGGCTTTGTTCCGGTCAGGTCGGGCACCAGGCCGAGCGCCGACTCCTTCATGCAGAACTGCACGTCGTCGGCCACGACCCGCAGGTCGCAGGAGAGCGCCAGCTGGAAGCCGGCGCCGATGGCGTAGCCGTGCACGGCCGCGATGGACACGAACCGCGGGTCGCGCAGGAAGGTGAAGCCGCGCTGGAAGCCGTCGATCGCGGCCGACACCTCGTCGTCGGACTGGCTCATCAAGGCCACCACCGAGCCCTCGCCGGCGGTGCTCGGGTCGAGCATGCTGCGGTCGAGGCCGGCCGAGAACGCCGCGCCCGAGCCCTTCACGACCACGACGCGTACGTCGTCGGGCAGCTCGTCCCCGATCGCGGCCAGCGCGTGCCACATGGCCGGGGTCTGGGCGTTGCGCACCTCGGGTCGGTGCAGGGTGATGGTGGCGACCGGACCGGTCACGTCGTACAGCAGTCCGGCGTCCTCGAGCGTCTTCGGGTCCATGACCCGAACACTAGAGGGGGCCACCGTCAGGCCAGGGACACCAGGTCGGCGTAGTCCTCGTTCCAGAGGTCCTCGTCACCGTCCGGCAGCAGCAGCACCCGGTCCGGCTCGAGCGCGCGGACGGCGCCCTCGTCGTGCGTGACGAGGATGATCGCGCCCTCGTAGGTGCGGATCGCGGCCAGCACCTCCTCGCGGGAGGCGGGGTCCAGGTTGTTGGTCGGCTCGTCGAGGAGCAGCACGTTGGCGCTGGAGACGACCAGGCTGGCGAGCGCCAGGCGGGTCTTCTCGCCGCCGGAGAGCACCTTGGCGGGCTTGTGCGCGTCCTCGCCGGAGAAGAGGAACGAGCCGAGCACGGAGCGGGCCTCGGTGTCGGTGAGCTGTGGCGCGGCGCTCTGCATGTTCTCGAGCACCGTGCGGTTGACGTCCAGTGTCTCGTGCTCCTGGGCGTAGTAGCCGATCTTGAGGCCGTGGCCGGGTACGACGGAGCCGGTGTCCGGCTGGTCGACACCGGCCAGGATCCGGAGCATCGTCGTCTTGCCCGCGCCGTTGAGGCCCAGGATGACCACGCGCGAGCCCTTGTCGATCGCGAGGTCGACGTCGATGAAGACCTCGAGCGAGCCGTACGACTTGGACAGCTCCTCCGCGGTGAGTGGGGTCTTGCCGCACGGCGCCGGGGCGGGGAACTTGATCCGGGCGACCTTGTCGGCGGCCCGCTCGCCCTCGAGCCCGGCCATCATCTTCTCGGCGCGCTTGAGCATCGACTGCGCGGCGGTGGCCTTGCTGGCCTTCGCGCGCATCTTGTTGGCCTGGTCGGTGAGCGTCTTCGCCTTGGTCTCGGCGTTCGCGCGCTCGCGCTTGCGGCGCTTCTCGTCCGTCTCGCGCTGCGTCAGGTAGGCCTTCCAGCCCATGTTGTAGACGTCGATCTCGCCGCGGTTGGCGTCCAGGTGCAGCACCTTGTTGACGGTCTGCTCCAGCAGCGCGTTGTCGTGGCTGATCACGATCAGCCCGCCCTTGTGCGCCTTGAGGAACTCGCGCAGCCAGACGATCGAGTCGGCGTCGAGGTGGTTGGTCGGCTCGTCGAGGAGCAGCGTCTCGGCGCCGGAGAAGAGGATCCGGGCGAGCTCGACGCGGCGGCGCTGCCCACCGGACAGGGTCTTCAGCTGCTGGGTGAGGATCCGCTCCTCGATGCCCAGGCTGCTGGCGATCGTGGCGGCCTCGGACTCGGCGGCGTACCCACCACCTGCGTGGAGCTCGGAGTCGGCCCGCTCGTACTGGCGCATCGCCTTGTCGCGGACGGCCGGGTCGTCGCTGCCCATGTCGGCCTCGGCCTTCCGCAACCGTCGTACCACGTCGTCGAGGCCGCGGGCCGAGAGGATCCGGTCGCGGGCCAGGACCTCGGGGTCGCCGATGCGCGGGTCCTGCGGGAGGTAGCCCACCTCGCCGGTCGCCTGGACGGTGCCGGCGGCCGGCAGCGCCTCGCCGGCGAGGATCTTGGTGAGGGTCGTCTTGCCGGCGCCGTTGCGGCCGACGAGGCCGACCTTGTCGCCGGCGGCGACCCGGAAGCTGACGTCCTCCATGAGCAGGCGTGCTCCGGCGCGGACCTCGAGCTTGTGGGCGGTGATCATGAGGTCTCAAGCGTAGTTGTGGGTACGGTCCAACCGGGCATCGACGACGGTGTCCCCGATCACGTGGGAGCGGTGCATGCGGTTCAACCCGAAGGCCCGGCTGGACGCCAGCCGGATGGGCGACGCCGGGCGCTCCGGCGCCCGGTCGGGCGGTGGTGGTCGCGGGGGCATCCCGATCCCCGGCGGAGCGGCCGGTGGCGGCATCGGCACCCTGATCATCATCGTGATCGTCGTCGCGGCCAGCATGCTGCTCGGCGGTGGCTCCGACGGCGGTGGCCAGGCCACCGAGACCGGGCGCTACGCGCAGTGCGAGGGCGTGGTGGACGCCAACAAGTCCGCTGACTGCGCGCGGGTCGCGATCGAGAACTCGCTCACCGACTACTGGTCCGACGCCCTTCCCGCCCAGTCCGGCACGGCGTTCGAGCCGGAGCGGAAGATCGAGACCTTCACGGACGGCATCTCGACCGGCTGCGGCGCCGCGTCCGCGGACGTCGGCCCCTTCTACTGTCCGGTCGACAAGACGATCTACCTCGACACGACGTTCTACGACGAGGTGCTGGAGCGCCAGCTCGGCGGGCCCGACGGCGGCTTCGTCGAGGCCTACGTGCTCGCCCACGAGTACGGCCACCACATCCAGAATCTCCTCGGGACCATGGGCAAGGTGAAGACCCAGCAGGGCGCGAAGAGCGACGCCGTACGCCTCGAGCTGCAGGCCGACTGCTACGCCGGCATGTGGGCCAAGGCCGCGACCACGACCCAGGACGTCGACGGCAACGTGCTGATCGAGGGCCTGACCGACGCCGACATCCAGGAGGCGATCGACGCGGCCACCGCCGTCGGCGACGACCGGATCCAGCAGTCGTCCGGCGGCGACGTCGACCCCGAGTCGTGGACGCACGGCTCGGCGAAGTCACGAGTCAAGTGGTTCATGACTGGTGACGAGAACGGCACCCTCGACACCTGCGACACCTTCGCCCCCGGGGCACTCTGACCTCGTGTGGGTCGTCGTCGCCCTGGTGCTGATCTTCGTGGTGCCCGTCGTGGTGCTGGTGATCGTCCGGCGGCGCGACGACTGACGGCTCACCCCTCGACGAGCGCCTCGATGTGCGGGAACTGCCGCTGGAGGGCGCGCAGGTGCGGGGCGACGGCGGGGTGCCGGAACTTGCCGGCGAGCGCACCTTCGCCGGGCGCGGCGCGGGCGAGCGCCCACTCGGCGCGGTTGAGGACCGTGTAGACGGTGGTCACCCGGGCGCCGAGGGTGACCTCGTCGCGGGTGGCCAGGCCGTCGGGCAGGCCCATCAGGTAGGCATCGACGAGCGGCTCGAGCTCCTCACGGGCGCTCAGCGCGAAGTAGCCGAGGTCGGCGCCGACCGGGCCGGTGCCGAGCGTGGACCAGTCGATCGCGACCACGTCGTCGCCGCTGCGCCCCAGCAGGTTGGCGGGTACGGCGTCGCCGTGCTGCGGCACCTGGACGAGGGCGTCGACGGCGGCGAGCAGCTCGACCCGGCGTCGCCAGAGGTGGTCGGCGACGTCGGCGACGGTCGTGCGCGCGAGGGTCGGCCACCCGCCGTACCGCTCGACGCGGGTGATCCGGTCGCGGAGCTGGTTGCGGGAGAGCCAGGGCGCGGCGGCGAGGTGCGAGCCCGCGAAGCGACCCATCGCGTGCGCGCAGAAGAGGCCGCTGACGGACGCGTCCTCGACCCACTCCTGGGTGATCGTGATGCCGTCCTCGTCCTCCTCGACCGCGCCGAGGCCGGCCGCACGCAGTCCCGGGGTGTCGACCACGGTCGCGGCCGTGATCACGTCGGCGGCGCGGCGCCAGTAGGCGAAGTGCCGGGGGTTGGTCAGCTCCGCGGGGTCGTCGAGGGCGGGGCGGGCCAGCCGCTTGACCACCACGGGCTGGTCGCCGAGGACCGTCCTCCAGACGCCAACCGTCGAGGCACCGCTGCCACCGGGGAGCGGGTGCCACCCGGGTTCGGGCTGCCACATGCTCAGCAAACTAGTGGATGTCACGCCTGCGGAAGGCCAGCTGGCCCGCGACACTCAGGGCCAGCGCCACCACGGCCAGCACGAGCACCGGCCCCCAGGTGACGTCCTCGGCCGGCACCATCGCCACGTGCTCGAACGGCGACACGTCCTGGAGCCACTGCGGGAGCCGGAAGAGGTCGCCGAAGAGCATCACGACCGCGGCGTAGGCCAGCGGCGCCCAGGCCAGCACCGTCCAGCGCGGCGCGACGCCGTACAGGACCCGGCCGAGACCGCTGAGCACGAGCACCGGTGCGACGTACTGCACGACCGGCCAGGTGATGTCCCACGCCGCGTCGGAGTCCCCCGTCACCATCAGGTAGCCCGCGCCCAGCCCGAGGCCCGACGCGACCAGCACCAGCGCCGTCCCGCCGACCGTCACGAGCACGTGCCCGAGCAGCCACCTGGTGCGCGCCAGCGCCGTCGCCAGCAGCACCTCCAGGTGGCCGTTCTCCTCCTCGGTCCGCGGCCGCAGCGCCGACGAGATCGCGAAGCCGCTGCCGATCACGGCCAGCATCAGGATCGACGTGCCGTAGAAGCCGCTGACGATGTCGGTCCCGGCCTGCACGAAGAGCTCCTGCGAGACGTCCGAGTCACCGAGCAGCGACTGCACGTCGTCGCCGATGGCGCCGTACGCCAGGCCGGCGAAGAACAGGCCGCCCGCCCAGCCGAGCACGGCGCCGCGCTGGAGGCGCCACGCCAGTCCCCCGCCGCTGAGCAGCCCGCGCGGTGCGCGCTCCGGGCCCGGCCGGGCCGCGAAGACGCCGGAGCCGTAGTCACGGCGCTCGAAGAGCGCGTACGCGGCCACCACCGCTGCCCCCGCGGCGACGAGCATCAGCAGCATCGGCCACCACCGCAGGCCGGAGAACTGGTGCATCGCCTGGTACCAGCCGATCGGCGAGAGCCAGCTGAGCACACCGTTGCCGACGTCGCCGATCGCCCGCAGCACGTAGGCCACCGCGATGAAGCCGCCCGCCAGCCCGTACGCCGCCCGGGTGCTGGCCGTGAGCTGCACCGCGATGAGGGCGGTGCCGGTGAAGACCCAGCCGCAGGCGGTGACCCCGAGACCGAGCCCGAAGGAGTCGGCCGCCGCCAGGCCGTACGCCGTCAGCCCGACCGAGACCAGGAGCCCGAGCACCAGGGTGGCGATGCCGGCCACCAGCGCTGCGGCCGTCATCGGGGCATGCCGCCCGACGGCCGCGGCTCTCAGCAGCTCGTCACGCCCGTTCTCCTCCTCGGCGCGGGTGTGCCGGCCGACCAGGAACATGCTCATCAGGCCGGCGAGGATCGCCCCGAACGCCGTGGTCTGCCACGCCGTCTGACCGCCGAGGGTGTCCAGCGCGCGGGCGGGCCCGGCCATGGCGATGAACGCCGCGTTGGACTCGGTGCTGGCGGCGGCCGCGTCGTACTCCGCCTGGGTCGTGTAGAGCTGGTCGACGCTGTAGACCGTCGCGAGGTAGAGAGAGACCCCGCCCAGCACCCACCACAGCAGCATCCACCGGTCCCGCCTGAGGAACGTCAGCAAGAAGGTGCCGGTGCCGGTCATATCTCGTCGCCGTAGTGGCGGAGGAAGAGCTCCTCCAGCGTGGGCGGCTGGCTCGTCAGCGACCGGACGCCCGCGCCGACCAGCGCCTGGAGCGCGGGCTCGAGGCGCGCGGTGTCGACCTGGAACCGCACCCGCGTGCCCTCGACGACCAGCCCGTGCACGCCCTCGAGGGCGCCGAGCCCCTCCGGCTGCCGGTCGAGCTCGGCGGAGACGGAGGTGCGGGTCAGGTGCCGCAGGTCGGCCAGCGACCCGGCCTCGACGACCCGGCCGCTGCGGATGATGCTCACCCGGTCGCAGAGCTGCTCCACCTCGGCCAGGATGTGGCTGCTCAGCAGCACGGCGTGGCCACGCTCGCGGAAGGCGTCGACGTAGCGCTGGAAGACCGACTCCATCAGCGGATCGAGGCCCGACGTCGGCTCGTCGAGCACCAGCAGGTCGACGTCCGAGGCGAGTGCGGCCACCAGGGCGACCTTCTGCCGGTTGCCCTTGGAGTAGGCGCGACCCTTCTTCGTCGGGTCCAGCTCGAACGCCTCGACCAGCTCGGCCCGCCGAGCCTCGTCGATCCCGCCGCGGAGCCGGCCGAGCACGTCGATGACCTCGCCGCCGGTCAGGTTGGGCCACAGGTTCACGTCGCCGGGCACGTACGCCAGCCGGCGGTGCAGCGTGGCCGCCTCGCGCCACGGGTCGCCGCCGAAGAGCAGCGCCTCGCCACCGTCCTTGCGCAGGAGGCCGAGCAGCACCCGGATCGTGGTCGACTTGCCCGCGCCGTTGGGGCCGAGGAAGCCGTGCACCTCCCCCGGACCGACCGCCAGGTCCAGGCCGTCGAGCGCCCGGAAGCTCCCGAACCTCTTCACCAGGCCGCGGATGTCGATGACGTTCGTGCCGGTCACGGTCCGAATCTAGGGCAACTTCTCGCGACCGGCGCGCGTCTCCTCCGTGACAGCCCGGAACCGCCGGGCCACGCATCGATGAAGGACGGGACATGACCTCTCGGGTACTCACCGCCGCACTGACCGTCGGACTGGCTGCCGCTCTGCTCGGCGGGTCGTCCGCGAGCATCTCCGCCGCGGACGCCGCCCGGCCGACGGCGCCGCGCACCCACCTGACCCTGCAGGTCACCGGGTGCGAGGGCTGCCAGATCGGGCTCACCCAGGCGCTGAACGGCCGTCGGACGGTCTGGCAGGCCAAGGGTCGTACGGTCCGGGACGGCTCGGTGTCGTGGAACATCCCCACCAGCCGCACCCACGGCCTCAGCATCACCGTGCTGGCCCCGTGGGACGGCGGCGCGGGCTACGTCCCCACCGTGGCGTTCCGGTACGCCGGCGAACGGGTCGGCAGCGACATCACCAACGCGATCGCCCGCAGCAAGCGCAAGGCCTCAGCCTGCTGGGCCGGCACCGGGTCGGACCGGGCGACACTGCCGATCACGGTCGTGCACGCCCACTCGACCAACCCGCCGGGCGATCCGATCCGGACGCCGCGCGCCTTCACGACGGTGACCCAGCGCTGGGAGACGCCGATGGAGCGGGCCTGGCACGGCATCTCAGGCACCCAGGACGCCACCTACTGCGGCTAGGTCGCGTTCACGACCTCGACCTGCGCGCAGCGCGCGTCGGCAACGGCCTGCTCCAGCACCCCGCGCCGCGGGTCCGGTACGGCGAGCCACGGGTCGACCGTGACGAGGCCGCGCAGACGCGGGTCGGCCAGCACCTCGTCGACCGCGCCCCGGTCACCGCCTACGACGACCGGTCCCCTCAGGCCACCGAGGATGCGGGCAGCGTGCTCGGCCGCGGCCTCGTAGGCCTGCCGGGCCTGGTTGTCGCGACGCCGGGCGAACCGCTGCTGGCTCTGCCCGCCCGCCTTGGTCCGGCCCTGCACGTGCCGCTGGCCGACCTTGCTGTCGCTGGTGGTGGTGCCGTGCAGCCGAGCCACGGCGAAGCCGCCCTTGCGGACCAGCAGCACGCCCCAGTCGTCCGGGACGCTCATTGCCTCGACGAACGGCGCGGGGTCCGCAGGCCCGTCGTACGCGGCGTCGAACGGGAGCCGGGCGGTGAAGGTGCTGCCGTCCTCGGCGAGTCCGGTGAGGGAGGCGTCAGCAACACTCAGCGCTGTCGAGCCGTGACCGCGTTCGAAGTTCTCGATCCAGCGGTCGATGCGCTCGGGAGGAACCAGGACCGTGGGCACGCTCTGAGACTACGACTGAGGTTTCGAGCCGCCTGTCGCGCCCTCGCGAGCTCAGGCGCGGGGCTCCCTCAACCTCTTCGGCTTCTGCCCGCTTCGCGGTCAGACCTCAGACATTGAACCCGAGCGCCCGCAGCTGCTCGCGGCCGTCGGGCGTGATCTTGTCGGGACCCCACGGCGGCATCCAGACCCAGTTGATCAGGACGTCGTTGACGAGGCCCTCGAGGGCGCCGTTGGTCTGGTCCTGGATCACGTCGGTCAGCGGGCAGGCCGCCGAGGTGAGCGTCATGTCGAGGACGACGTTGGTGCCCTCGTCGATGTGCACACCGTAGACCAGGCCGAGGTCGACGACGTTGATGCCGAGCTCGGGGTCGACGACGTCCTTCATCGCCTCGGTGACGTCGTCGATCGACACCGTCGAGGTGCCGACGCCGCCGGTCGCCTCGGGCACGTCGGGCAGGTCGGAGTGGTCAGCCATCAGAGTCCTCCTGGGCTCGGACGAGGGCGTCCTGGAAGGCCATCCAGGACAGGAGTGCGCACTTGATGCGCGCGGTCAGCTTGGCGGCGCCGGCGAAGGCGATGGCGTCCTCGAGGACGTCCTCGTCGGGCTCCACCTGGCCCTTGCCGCGCATCATCTCGAGGAAGGCCTCGTGGATCGGCTCGGTCTCGGCGACGGTCTTGCCGATCAGCAGGTCGCTCATCACCGACGCGGACGCCGAGGAGATCGAGCAGCCCTGGTTGTCGTAGGAGATGTCGCGCACGACGTCACCATCGAGGTGCAGGCGGAGGGTGACCTCGTCGCCGCAGGTGGGGTTCACGTGGTGGACCTCGGCCTCGAACGGCTCGCGCAGGCCGGCGTTCAACCGGCGCTTCGCGTGGTCGAGGATGATGTCCTGGTAGAGGCTGTCGAGTTCAGTGCTCATCTATCAACCCAACTTGAAGTACGAGCGGGTGTATTCCAGGCCCTCGACCAGCGCGTCGATCTCGGCCGGCGTCGTGTAGAGGTACGACGACATCCGGGTCGAGCTCTGCACGCCGAACCGGGCGTGCGCGGGCTTCGCGCAGTGGTGGCCGGCGCGCACGGCGATGCCCCGCGAGTCCAGCACCTGCGCGACGTCGTGCGGGTGCACGCCGTCGAGCTCGAAGGAGATCGCTCCCCCGCGCTGGGCCGCGTCGAGCGGGCCGAGCACGGTCAGGCCGGGCACGGTGGCCAAGCCCTCGAGGGCGTACGCCGTGACCGTCTGCTCGTGGCGGTGGATCGCGTCCATGCCGACGTGCGAGAGGTACTCGACCGCGGCGCCGAGACCGACCGCCTCGACGATCGGCGGGGTGCCGGCCTCGAAGCGGTGGGGCGCCGCGGCGTACGTCGAGCGCTCCATGCGGACCGTCTCGATCATCTCGCCGCCGCCGTGGAACGGCGGGAGCGCGTTGAGCAGCTCCTCCCGGCCCCACAGCACGCCGATGCCCGTCGGGCCGACGACCTTGTGGCCGGTGAAGACCAGGAAGTCGCAGCCGGTGGCGGCCACGTCGACCGGCAGCTGGGGCGCGGCCTGGGAGGCGTCGATGACCGAGTAGGCACCGAACGCCTTCGCACGCGCCACCAGGTCGGTCACCGGGTTGATCGTGCCGAGCATGTTGGAGACCCAGGTGAAGGCCACCACCTTGGTGTGCTCGTCGATGAGCTGGTCGGCGTTCGACAGGTCGAGGTGACCGTCGTCCGTCAGCCCGAACCAGCGCAGCTCGGCGCCGGAGCGCTCGCAGGCCAGCTGCCACGACACGATGTTGGAGTGGTGCTCCATCTCGGTGATCACGACGTTGTCGCCGGGGCCGAGGTCGATCGTGCGCGCCAGCAGGTTGAGCGCCTCGGTGGCGTTCTTGGTGAAGACGACCTCGTTGCGCGACGGCGCGTTGAGGAAGGCCGCCACCTTGTCGCGCGCGCCCTCGAACGCCTCCGTCGACTCCGCGCCCAGCGTGTGCATGGCGCGGGCGACGTTGGCGTTGTGCCGCTCCAGGTGGTCGACCATCGTGTCGATCACCACCTGCGGCTTCTGCGAGGTGTTGGCGCTGTCGAGGTAGACCAGCGGCAGGCCGCCCGCGACGGTGCGGCCCAGGATCGGGAAGTCGGCGCGGATCACCTCCAGCTCGCGGAGGAGGCCGGCCAGCTGCGTCGTGGTCATGTCAGACCGCCGCCGAGAGGTACTTCTCGTAGCCGTTGGCCTCGAGCTCTTCCGCGAGCTCGGCGCCACCGGACTCGGCGACCTTGCCGTCGACGAAGACGTGCACGAAGTCGGGCTCGATGTAGCGCAGGATCCGCGTGTAGTGCGTGATCAGCAGGACGCCCTTGCCCTCCTGGGCACGGAACCGGTTGACGCCCTCGGAGACCACCTTGAGCGCGTCGATGTCGAGGCCGGAGTCGGTCTCGTCGAGGATCGCGACCTTCGGGTTCAGCAGCTCCAGCTGGGCGATCTCGTGGCGCTTCTTCTCACCGCCGGAGAAGCCCTCGTTGACCGAGCGGGTGCCGAACGTCGGGTCCAGGTTGAGCTGCTCGAGCGCCGCGTTGACGTCCTTGACCCAGGTGCGCAGCTTCGGGGCCTCGCCATCGAGCGCGGTCTTCGCCGTACGCAGGAAGTTCGACACCGAGACGCCGGGGACCTCGACGGGGTACTGCATGGCCAGGAACAGCCCGGCGCGCGCCCGCTCGTCGACGGTCATCGCCAGCACGTCGTCGCCGTCGAGGGTGACGGTGCCGCCGGTGATCGTGTACTTGGGGTGGCCGGCGATCGAGTACGCCAGGGTCGACTTGCCCGACCCGTTCGGCCCCATGATCGCGTGGGTCTCGCCGTCCTTGATGGTCAGCGTGACGCCCTTGAGGATCTCCTTGGGACCGTCCTCGGTGTCCACGGACACCTGCAGGTCCTTGATGATCAGCTCGCTCATGAGGGGGTGACTCCGTTCAGGGTGGTGGTGGTGTCCACGTAGATCTCGTTGTCGCGCACCTCGACGGGGAAGGTCGCGACGGGTTCGGTGGCGGGCAGCCCGGTGGGCTTCCCGGTGCGCAGGTCGAAGCGCGAGCCGTGCAGCCAGCACTCGACCGTGCAGTCGGCGACCTCGCCCTCACTGAGGGCGACGGCCGCGTGGGAGCAGAGGTCCTGGATGGCGAAGATCTCCTCGCCGTCGCGCGCGATGGCCACGTCGTACGCACCGACCGTGACGCCGAGCGCCTCGTCGGTGGGTACGTCGGCCAGCGCGCAGGCCCGCTCGAAGGTCACGAGTCCTCAGATCCGGTTACTGAGGAGCCGACGAAGGAGGCGTCTCGAAGTACGTTCTTCGCGAGCTCGGCCTCGACCGTCTCGAGCAGCTTGTCCTCGATCGAGGGGATGCCGACCTTGCGGATCAGGTCGTTGAAGAAGCCGTGCACGACCAGGCGGCGCGACTCCTTCTCCGAGACGCCGCGCGAGCGCAGGTAGAAGAGCTGCTCGTCGTCGAAGCGGGCCGTCGCCGACGCGTGCCCCGCACCCTCGATCTCGCCGGTCTCGATCTCCAGGTTGGGCACCGAGTCGGCCTGGCAGCCGTCGGAGAGGACCAGGTTGCGGTTCTCCTCGTAGGTCTCGATACCCTCGGCGACCTTGCGGATCAGCACGTTGCCGATCCAGACCGTGTGCGCCCCCTGGCCCTGGAGCGCACCCTTGTAGAGCACGTGGCTCTTGGTCTTCGGCGCCGTGTGGTCGGCGAAGAGCCGGTGCTCCAGGTGCTGGCCCTCGTCGGCGAAGTAGAGGCCGAGCAGCTCGGCCGAGCCGCCGGGACCGGCGTACTCGACGTTGGCGTGCATCCGCACCAGGTCGCCGCCGAAGGAGATCGACGTGTGCTTGACCGTGGCATCGCGGCCGACCTGGATGGCGTCGCGGCCGAGGTGCACCGCGTCGTCGTCCCAGTCCTGGAGGGACAGCACGTTGACGTTGGACGCGTCGCCGGCGAGCACGGTGGTGATCGCCGAGTAGCGCGCCGAGCCGGTGTGCACGACGGCGACGGTGGCCTGGGCGTGGCGGCCGACACGGACCACCAGCCGACCCCAGACCAGGTCGTCGACCGACTCGCCGTGCAGGCGCAGCACGACCGGCTCGGTGATCTCGGCCTCGGCCGGGACGTCGAGCAGGAGGGCACCACCGGCGTTGGCGGCGGCCAGTGCGGAGGGCCGGTCGTTGGGCGCGAGCTCGCCGATCTCACGCGCCTCCTCGGCGCTGATCTCCGTGAGGCTCACGCCGTCGGGCAGCGTCGTGTCCCAGGTCAGGTGCGCGTCGGACGCCTCGCCGTCGAGGATCCCCAGCAGCCGCTTGAGCGGCGTGAAGCGCCAGATCTCCTCGCGCCCGGTGGGCACCGGGTGGTCGGCCAGGTCGTACGACGGGGGCGGGTTCAGGTGGCTGAAGAGCGGCCCCTGCTCCAGGGCGGACTCCACGCTCTCGCGCGCAGCGTCGGTCACAGTCACAGATCGTTGCTTTCTAGGTGCGGGTGCGGTGGGCGGTGCCGGCGATCAGCCGACCGCGCCCTCCATCTGGAGCTCGATGAGCCGGTTGAGCTCGAGGGCGTACTCCATCGGCAGCTCCTTGGCGATCGGCTCGATGAAGCCGCGGACGATCATGGCCATGGCCTCGTCCTGCTCCATGCCGCGCGACATCAGGTAGAAGAGCTGGTCGTCGGAGACCTTGGAGACCGAGGCCTCGTGACCCATCGACACGTCGTCCTCGCGGATGTCGACGTAGGGGTAGGTGTCGGAGCGGCTGACCTGGTCGACCAGCAGCGCGTCGCACAGCACGTTGGACTTCGAGCCGTGCGCGCCCTCGTTGACCTGGATCAGGCCGCGGTACGACGTCCGGCCACCGCCGCGCGCCACCGACTTCGACAGGATCGACGACGAGGTGTTCGGCGCGGCGTGCACCATCTTGGCGCCGGCGTCCTGGTGCTGGCCCTCGCCCGCGAACGCGATGGAGAGCGTCTCGCCCTTGGCGTGCTCGCCCATCAGGTAGACGGCGGGGTACTTCATCGTCACCTTGGAGCCGATGTTGCCGTCGACCCACTCCATCGTCGCGCCGGCCTCGCAGGTCGCGCGCTTGGTGACGAGGTTGTAGACGTTGTTGGACCAGTTCTGGATGGTCGTGTAGCGGCAGCGGCCGCCCTTCTTGACGATGATCTCGACGACCGCGGAGTGCAGCGAGTCGGACGAGTAGATCGGCGCGGTGCAGCCCTCGACGTAGTGCACGTAGGCGCCCTCGTCGACGATGATCAGCGTCCGCTCGAACTGGCCCATGTTCTCGGTGTTGATCCGGAAGTAGGCCTGCAGCGGGATGTCCACGTGCACGCCCGGCGGGACGTAGATGAACGAACCACCCGACCAGACGGCGGTGTTCAGCGCGGCGAACTTGTTGTCGCCGACCGGGATCACCGTGCCGAAGTACTCCTGGAAGAGCTCCGGCTGCTCCTTGAGCGCCGTGTCGGTGTCCAGGAAGAGGACGCCCTGGGCCTCGAGGTCCTCACGGATCGAGTGGTAGACGACCTCGGACTCGTACTGCGCGGCAACGCCGGCGACCAGGCGCTGCTTCTCCGCCTCCGGGATGCCGAGCTTGTCGTAGGTGTTCTTGATGTCCTCGGGCAGGTCCTCCCAGGAGGCGGCCTGCTTCTCCGAGGAGCGCACGAAGTACTTGATGTTGTCGAAGTCGATGCCCGACAGGTCCGAGCCCCAGTTCGGCATCGGCTTGCGGCCGAAGAGCTTGAGGCCCTTCAGGCGCAGGTCGAGCATCCACTGCGGCTCGCTCTTCTTGCTGGAGATGTCGCGGACGACGTCCTCGTTGAGGCCGCGCTTGGCGGCCGCGCCGGCCTCGTCGGAGTCGACCCATCCGAAGTCGTAGCGCCCGATGCCCTCGAGCTCGGGGTTGCGCTCGTCGATGGTGGTCATCAGCTGACCCGCTCCTTCGTGTCGATGGGTGTGCTCTTCGTGCTGCTGGGGATGCAGGTGGTGCAGACCCCGTCGCCGTGGGCGATCGTGGCCAGCCGCTGGACGTGGCTGCCGAGCACCAGGCTGATCGCCTCGGTCTCGGCCTCGCACAGCTGCGGGAACTCGTGAGCGACGTGGGCGACCGGGCAGTGCTGCTGGCACAGCTGCTCCCCGACCGGGCTGTCGCGAACCGTCGCGGCATATCCCTCGTCGGTGAACACCTGGGCAAGGACCTCTGCGGGCCCCAGCTCGGGGTGCTCCGCCCGGATCCCCTCGAACCTCTCCCGGATGAACGCCACCCGGCGGGTCGCGAATTCCCGGACGGCCTCGTCGCCGCCGGTCTCCGCGAGGAACCGGAGCGCCTGGGCCGCGAGGTCGTCGTACTGCTGGTCGAAGCCGTCGCGACCCGACTCGGTCAGCGCGAACGCCTTGGCCGGGCGACCCCGGCCGCGGGCGGCCTGGCTGCGCGGCTCACGGGCCTCGACGAGGCCCTCCTCGACCAGCTGGTCGAGGTGCCGGCGTACGGCGGCCGGGGTGAGGTCGAGCCGCTCGGCGAGCGCCGCAGCGGTCGACGGCCCGTTGTCGAGGATCGACCGTGCGACGCGCTGACGCGTCGGCTGGTCGTGCACCTCGGTGAATTCCACAACGCCAGTGTGCCTTTATTGTTTTGACCTCTTCAAGGAAGGCTCCCCTTACCTGGAGGCGACCGTGAGCCGGGCCACACACCGCCGCTCCCTACACTGACGGGCGTGCCCGACGCCTCCCCTGCCGTGTCTGTCGACGGCCTGGTGATGAGGTACGGCGACAAGGTCGCCGTCGACGGCCTCTCGCTGACCGTCGAGCGCAACACGATCACCGCCGTGCTGGGCCCCAACGGCGCCGGGAAGACGACGACGCTCGAGACCTGCGAGGGCTACCGGCGCCCGCAGGAGGGCACCGTGCGGGTGCTCGGCCTCGACCCGGTGCGCCAGCGCCGCGACCTGCTGCCGCGGATCGGCGTGATGCTGCAGGGCGGCGGCGCGTGGAGCGGCGTCCGCGCGATGGAGATGCTCGACCACGTGGCCCGGCTGCACGCCCACCCCCTCGACACCGCGGTGCTCGCCGAACGCCTCGGCCTCGGGGACTGCGGGCGGACGCCGTACCGCCGGCTCTCCGGCGGCCAGCAGCAGCGCCTCGGGCTGGCGATGGCGATCGTGGGCCGCCCCGAGATCGTCTTCGTCGACGAGCCGACGGCGGGCATGGACCCGCAGGCGCGGCGTACGACGTGGGAGCTGCTCGACGAGCTGCGCCAGTCGGGCGTCACCGTTGTGCTCACCACGCACTACCTGGAGGAGGCCGAGCAGCTCGCCGACCAGGTGCACATCATCGACCGCGGGAGGCTGATCGCCTCGGGCACGCCGGAGGAGCTGACCCGCGGGTCGTCCGCGACCGTCCGGCTGGTGGTCGACAAGGAGCTCCCGCAGGCGGCCGAGGCCGGGCTGCGTGCCTCGATCGACACGTGGAGCGCCGAGCACGGGGTGGGCGTCCGGTCGATCAGCTTCGGCTCCCGCACCCTCGAGGACGTCTTCCTGGAGCTCACCGGGAGGGACATCGACCATGGCTGACGCTCGACACGGGCTCGACTTCGCGCCGCGCCCCGGCGCCGCCCCGCTGCACCGCCAGGTGCTCGCCCAGTCCCGGATGGAGGCGCGGCTGATGCTGCGCAACGGCGAGCAGCTGCTGCTCGCCGTGGTCATCCCGGTGCTCGTGCTCTTCGGCGCGGTCACCGCCGGCGAGCACCTCAACCTCGACCTACCGTCGTCGCGCCCGCTGGTCGACATCTTCACGCCGGGCGTGATCGCGCTGGCGGTGATGTCGACGTCGTTCACCTCGCTGGCGATCGCCACGGGCTTCGAGCGCCGGTACGGCGTCATCAAGCGGCTCGGCAGCTCGCCGCTCCCCCGCTCCGGGCTGCTCGCCGGCAAGATCGGCGCGCTGCTCCTGGTCCAGCTGCTCCAGGTGGTCATCATCGGCGGCGTCGGGCAGCTGCTCGGCTGGACCCCGGAGCCCGGCGTGCTCGGGGTCGCCCTCGCGATCCTCCTCGGCACCGCGGCGTTCGCCTCGCTCGGCCTCTTCGTGGCCGGCGCCCTGCGCGCCGAGGCCACCCTCGCGGCCGCCAACCTCATCTACCTGCTGCTGATGACCGGCGGCGGCGTCGTGCTGCCGCTGACGGCGTACGGCGACGCGCGGCCGTTCCTGCAGTGGCTGCCGTCCGCCGCGCTCGGCGAGGCGATGCGCACCGGGTTCATCGACGGCGGCGTGGCCTGGAAGGACCTGGCCGTGCTGCTCGTCTGGGCGGTCCTCGGGACCGTCCTCACCGCCAAGACCTTCAAGTGGGAGTGATGGAGCGTCTCAACTACCGGCTGAGGCACCTCGACGACTGGCTGCGCGGCTGGGCCTGGGCGTCGATCGTCGCCAACATCGGCATCGTCGTCACCGGCGGCGTGGTCCGGCTGACCGGCTCCGGGCTCGGCTGCCCGACCTGGCCGCGCTGCACCGACGAGTCGCTGACGCCGCACGGCGCCTACAACGTGCACTCGGCGATCGAGTTCGGCAACCGGATGCTGACCTACGTGCTGGTCGCGGTCGCGGTCGGCACCTTCGTCGCGGCCTGGCAGTCCGGGCGTCGCGACCTGCGCCGCCTCGCCCTGGTCATCGCGCTCGGCATCCCGGCCCAGGCGGTGATCGGCGGCATCACGGTGCTCACCGACCTCAACCCGTGGATCGTCTCGTTCCACCTGCTCTGCTCGATGGCGATCATCGGCGTCGCCGTGCTCTTCCGCTGGCGGCTCGACCGTCCCGCCCCCGCCGTACGCCCCCGCGGCGCGGTGCTCACGCTCGCCTGGTCGACGTTCGCCGCCGCCTGGGCGGTCCTGTACGTCGGCACCGTGGTCACCGGCTCCGGGCCGCACGCCGGCGACGTGGACGCCAAGCGCAACGGCCTCGACCCGCTCCAGATGAGCCAGGTGCACGCCGACCTGGTCTTCCTGCTGGTCGGCCTCACCATCGGGCTGCTGCTCGCGGTGGTCGCCACCCAGCGCTCCGCGGCGACCCGCCGCGCGGTCGTCGTGCTCCTCGTCGTGGAGCTGGCGCAGGGCCTGATCGGGTTCGTGCAGTACTTCACCGACCTGCCGGTCGTGCTCGTCGGCTTCCACATGCTCGGCGCGGCGATCATCTCCGCGACCGTCACCCAGGCGCTGCTCGAGGTGCGCGAGAGCGAGTGACGTTGGCGGACGGGCGGCCGCCGTGTACCCCCGCGACGCGACGGCCACCGTCCATCCCCTCAGACGCGACGGGTCGCCGATCGGTTGCGTGCTCACCGCCGGCCTCGCGACGAGCGGTCCCGAACCTGCGACGAACGGTCCGGCTACCGCGCGAGCAGTGGGTCGATCGCGACCGCGACGAAGAGCAGCGACAGGTAGAGGTTCGAGGTGTGGAAGAGCTGCATCGGCTGGATCACCGCGAGGTTCTCGGTGCCCTTCGTGCGGCCCCACATCCGGTGCGCCTGCACCAGGAAGACCCCACCGAGCACCGCGGCCGCGACCGGGTAGAAGAGGCTCGTGTCGGCGACCGGCCACAGCAGCAGCGAGGTCGCCACCATCACCCAGCTGTAGATCACGATCTGGCGCCCGACCTCCGCGGCGGGCTTGACCACCGGCAGCATCGGCACGTCGACGTTGGCGTAGTCCTCGCGGTAGCGCAGCGCCAGCGCCCAGGTGTGCGGCGGCGTCCAGAAGAAGACGACCATGAAGAGCACGACCGGGATCCACGACAGCGAGCCGGTGACCGCGGTCCAGCCGATCAGCGTCGGGAAGCAGCCGGCGATCCCGCCCCACACGATGTTCTGCGTCGTGCGCCGCTTCAGGATCATCGTGTAGCCGAAGACGTAGAACGCGATCGCGGTGACCGACAGCAGCGCCGAGAGCGGGTTGACCCACACGTAGAGCACCACGGTCGACAGGATCCCGAGCACGAAGCCGAAGACCAGCGCGGCCCGCGGCGACACGATGTGTCGCGGCAGCGCCCGGCGACGGGTGCGGCGCATCTGCTCGTCGATGTCGCGGTCGTAGACGCAGTTGAAGACCGACGCCGAGCCGGCCGAGAACGTGCCGCCGACGACGGTGGCCACCACGAGCCCGAGGTCCGGGACGCCCCGGGCCGCGTAGAACATCACCGGAACGGTGGTCAGCAGCAGGAGCTCGATGACGCGCGGCTTGGTGAGCCCGACGTACGCCGCGACGACGTCCTTGACGGTCGCCCGCTCGGCCGCTGGCTGCTGGGCAGCAGAGGCCGACTGGCCGACGTACGTCACAGGGATCCTCGAGCGGGAATGTGGGCACCGGGACGGTGCTTGGACGAGTGGGAGTCTAACGCTCGACGTGAGTAGGCTCGGCATTGGCCGAACCCCCGAAAGGAACCTTGTGAGCAACCCCCCTGCCCTCGACTGGACCGACCTCGACCAGAAGGCGGTGGACACCGCCCGGGTCCTCGCCATGGACTCGGTGCAGAAGGTCGGCAACGGCCACCCCGGCACCGCCATGAGCCTCGCCCCCGCGGCGTACCTCCTCTTCCAGAAGGTGATGCGGCACGACCCCGCCGACCCACGGTGGATCGCCCGAGACCGCTTCGTGCTCTCGTGCGGCCACTCGAGCATCACGCTCTACACGCAGCTCTACCTCGGCGGCTTCGGCCTCGAGCTCGAGGACCTCCAGGCGCTGCGCACCTGGGGCTCCAAGACGCCCGGTCACCCGGAGCTGCACCACACCGCCGGTGTCGAGGTCACGACCGGCCCGCTGGGCCAGGGCGTCGCCAATGCCGTCGGCATGGCCATGTCGGCCCGTCGCGTCCACGGCCTGCTCGACCCCGACGCCGCCCCCGGCAAGAGCGTCTTCGACCACCACGTCTACGCCCTCTGCTCCGACGGCGACCTGCAGGAGGGCGTCAGCGGCGAGGCCAGCTCGATCGCCGGCACCCAGGAGCTCGGCAACCTGACGGTCATCTACGACCGCAACCGCATCTCGATCGAGGGCAACACCGACATCGCCTTCACCGAGGACGTCGCCGCGCGCTACGAGGCCTACGGCTGGCACGTGCAGGTCGTCGACTGGACCAACGGCGGCAAGAAGTACGTCGAGGACGTGCCCGCGCTCTACGACGCGATCACCGCAGCCGGCAAGGTGAAGGACAAGCCGTCGCTGATCGTGCTCGACACGATCATCGCGTGGCCCGCCCCCAACGCCCAGGGCACCGAGAAGGCCCACGGCAGCGCCCTCGGCGACGCCGAGGTCGCGGCCACCAAGGAGGTCCTGGGCTGGGACCCGGAGAAGACCTTCCAGGTGCCCGACGAGGTCATCGCGCACACCCGTCAGCTGAGCGAGCGCGGCGCCGCCGCAGGTGCCGCCTGGGACGAGCAGTACGCCATCTGGGCGGAGGCGAACCCCGAGAAGGCCACGCTGCTGCACCGGCTCAAGGCCCGCACCCTCCCCGAGGGCATCGAGGCGGCCCTGCCGACCTTCGAGGCGAGCGAGAAGGGCGTCGCCACCCGCGTGGCGTCGAGCGACGTCATCAACGCGGTGGCCCCGCTGATGCCCGAGCTCTGGGGCGGCTCGGCCGACCTGGCCGGGTCCAACAACACCACCATCAAGTCGGCGCCGTCGTTCCTGCCCGAGAACCGGTCCGTCGAGGAGTGGAAGGCCGACCCCTACCAGGGCCGCGTGCTGCACTTCGGCATCCGCGAGCACGGCATGGGCGCGATCATGAACGGCATCGCCGCGGACGACCTGACCCGGGTCTTCGGTGGCACGTTCCTGACGTTCTCCGACTACATGCGCGGTGCGGTCCGGGTCGCGGCGCTCAGCCAGCTGCCGGTCACCTACGTGTGGACCCACGACTCGATCGGCCTCGGCGAGGACGGCCCGACGCACCAGCCGATCGAGCACCTGGCCGCGCTCCGCGCCATGCCGGGCCTGGACGTCGTACGCCCGGCGGACGCCAACGAGACCGCCGCCGCGTGGTTCACGATCCTGGGCCACACCAACCGGCCCGCCGCGCTGGCGCTGACCCGCCAGAACGTGCCGGTCTTCCCGCGCGGGGTCGATGGCTTCACCGGGACCGAGGGCGTCGCCAAGGGCGGCTACGTCCTCGTCGACGCCGAGGGCGGCGCACCGGACGTCGTCCTGATCGCGACCGGCTCCGAGGTGCAGCTCGCCGTCGAGGCGCGCACCCAGCTGGCCGAGGCCGGCGTCCGGGCGCGGGTCGTCTCGATGCCGTGCATGGAGTGGTTCGAGGCCCAGGACCAGTCCTACCGCGACACGGTGATCCCCCCGATCGTCAAGGCGCGGGTCTCCGTCGAGGCCGGCGTCAAGCAGGGCTGGCGCGAGTACGTCGGCGACCACGGCCGGATCGTCTCGATCGACCACTACGGCGCGTCCGCCGACTACGCCCGGATCTACCAGGAGTTCGGCATCACGGCCGAGGCCGTCGTCGCCGCAGCCCACGACTCGATCGCGGCGGCCACCAGCTAGCCGCGACCGCCCCCACCGTCTGTGAACCAGAGAGGAAAAGCACATGAGTGATCGTCTGAAGGCTCTGTCCGACGCGGGGGTGTCGATCTGGCTCGACGACCTCTCGCGCGAGCGCATCGAGACCGGCAACCTGGCCAGCCTGGTCGAGGAGAAGTCGGTGGTCGGTGTCACCACCAACCCGACGATCTTCGCCGCGGCCATCGCCAACGGTGAGCGCTACGACGAGCAGGTCGCCCAGCTCGTCGACAAGGGCGAGGCGGTGGACCGGGTGATCTTCGAGCTCACCACCGAGGACGTGCGCAACGCGTGCGACGTCCTGGCCCCGCTCGCCGGCGAGGACAGCGCGGACGGCCGCGTGTCGATCGAGGTCGAGCCGACCCTGGCCAACGACACCGAGGGCACCATCGCGTCCGCGCGGGCGCTCTGGTCGGCCGTCGACCGGTCCAACGTGCTGATCAAGATCCCGGCCACCAAGGAGGGCCTCCCGGCCATCACCGCGGCCATCGCCGAGGGCATCAGCGTCAACGTGACGCTGATCTTCGGCAAGGTCCGCTACCAGGAGGTCATGGACGCCTACCTGTCCGGTCTGGAGGCCGCGCGGGACGCCGGGCTCGACCTGGGCCGCATCCAGTCGGTCGCGTCGTTCTTCGTGTCCCGGGTGGACACCGAGGTCGACGCGCGTCTCGACGAGATCGGCTCCGACGAGGCCAGCGCGCTCAAGGGCAAGGCCGCCGTCGCCAACGCCCGGATCGCGTACGCGGCGTACGAGGACGTCATCGCCAGCGACCGGTGGAAGGTGCTCGCCGACGCCGGCGCCAACCCGCAGCGGCCGCTGTGGGCGTCGACCGGCGTCAAGAACCCCGACTACTCCGACACCCTCTACGTCACCGACCTCGTGGTCGCCGACACCGTCAACACGATGCCGGAGAAGACCATGGACGCCTTCGCCGACCACGGCGAGCTCGACGGCGACCAGGTGACCGGCAAGGTCGCCGAGGCCCAGGAGGTCTTCGACCGACTGGCTGCCGTCGGCATCGACTTCGAGGACGTCCTCGTGGTCCTCGAGACCGAGGGCGTCGACAAGTTCAAGAAGTCGTGGACCGAGCTGACCGAGACCGTCCAGGGCCAGATGGAGAAGGCGGCCAAGTGACCGACGCGCCGGTGGACCCGACCTCGACACCGGCCTGGTCGCGGCTGACGGCGCTGGCTGCGGGCTTCGAGCCCGACCTGCGCCGGTGGTTCGACGAGGACCCCGGCCGGGTCGAGCGGCTCACGTACGTCGCCGGTGACCTGCACGTCGACCTCTCCAAGGCGCTGCTCGACGACGCGGTCCTCGCCGACCTCCTCGCACTCGCCGAGGAGGTCGGCGTGGCCGCCCGCCGCGACGCGATGCTCCGGGGCGAGCACATCAACGTCACCGAGGACCGCGCCGTGCTGCACACCGCACTGCGGCTCCCGGCGGACGATTCGCTCACCGTCGACGGGCAGGACGTCGTCGCCGACGTGCACGAGGTGCTCGGCCGGGTCTACGACTTCGCCGAGCGCGTGCGCAGCGGCGCGTGGACCGGCGTGACCGGCGAGCGGATCCGCACCGTCGTCAACATCGGCATCGGGGGGTCCGACCTCGGACCGGTCATGGCCTACGAGGCACTGGCGGCGTACCGCCAGGAAGGCCTCGAGTGCCGCTTCATCAGCAACATCGACCCGACCGACGCCGCCACGACGCTGGCCGGACTGGACCCGGCGACGACGCTCTTCATCGTCTCCAGCAAGACGTTCGGCACGCTCGAGACGCTGACGAACGCCCGGCTCTGCAAGGCCTGGCTGCTCCACGGGCTCGCCGGTCACGACGAGGCCGAGTCGGTCGCGAAGCACTTCGTCGCGGTCTCGACGGCGCTCGACAAGGTGGCTGACTTCGGCATCGACCCGGCCAACGCGTTCGGCTTCTGGGACTGGGTCGGCGGACGCTACTCCGTCGACTCGGCGATCGGTACGTCGCTGGTGGTCGCGATCGGGCCGGAGCGGTTCGCCGAGCTGTTGGGCGGGTTCCACACGATGGACGAGCACTTCCGCACGGCCGAGCCCGCGCAGAACGTGCCGCTGCTGATGGGCCTGCTCAACGTCTGGTACACCAACTTCCTCGGCGCCGAGAGCCACGCGGTGCTGCCGTACACCCAGCTGCTGCACCGCTTCCCGGCGTACCTGCAGCAGCTGACCATGGAGTCCAACGGCAAGGGTGTCCGCTGGGACGGCAGTCCCGTGTCGACCGAGACCGGTGAGATCTTCTGGGGCGAGCCCGGCACCAACGGGCAGCACGCGTTCTACCAGCTGATCCACCAGGGCACCCGGCTGATCCCGGCCGACTTCATCGCGGTCGCGAACCCGCCGTACCCGCTGGAGGACGGCGGCACCGACGTCCACGAGCTGTTCCTGGCGAACTTCCTGGCGCAGACCCGGGCGCTGGCCTTCGGCAAGACCGCCGACGAGGTCCGCGCGGAGGGCACGGCCGAGGCCGTGGTCCCCGCACGGGTCTTCACCGGCAACCGGCCGACCACCTCGATCATGGCACCGGCGCTCACGCCGTCCGTGCTCGGTCAGCTGGTCGCCCTCTACGAGCACCTCACGTTCACCCAGGGCGTCGTGTGGGGCATCGACAGCTTCGACCAGTGGGGCGTCGAGCTCGGCAAGAAGCTCGCCCAGGAGGTCGGGCCGGCGATCACCGGCGACGCCGACGCGCTCGCCGCCCAGGACGCCTCGACCCAGGCCCTCATCGCCTACTACCAGGAGCACCGTCGCCGATGACGTACGAGAACCCGCTACGCGATCCCCGCGACCGCCGGCTGCCGCGCATCGCGGGCCCCAGCGGCATGGTGCTCTTCGGGGTCACCGGCGACCTGTCGCGCAAGAAGGTCATGCCCGCGATCTACGACCTGGCCAACCGCGGTCTGCTGCCCCCGGGCTTCAGCCTCACCGGTTTCGCCCGGCGCGACTGGGCCGACCAGGACTTCGCCCAGATCGTGCACGACTCGGTGAAGGCGCACGCTCGCACCGAGTTCCGCGAGGAGGTCTGGAAGCAGCTGGCCGAGGGCTTCCGCTTCGTGCCGGGCGACTTCGACGACGACCACGCCTTCGACCAGCTGCGCCGGACGATCGAGGAGCTCGACGACGTCCGTGGCACCGGCGGCAACCACGCCTTCTACCTGGCGATCCCGCCCGGGTTCTTCGGCACCGTCGTCGGCCAGCTCCAGGAGCACGGGCTGTCGACTCCGAAGGAGGGGTCGTGGCGTCGGGTCGTCGTGGAGAAGCCGTTCGGCCACGACCTCGAGTCGGCCCGCGAGCTCAACGCCACCCTGGCGAACGTCTTCCCGTCGGGCTCGATCTTCCGGATCGACCACTACCTGGGCAAGGAGACGGTCCAGAACATCCTGGCGATGCGCTTCGCCAACGAGATGTTCGAGCCGATCTGGAACTCCAACTACGTCGACCACGTCCAGATCACGATGGCCGAGGACATCGGGATCGGCGGCCGGGCCGGCTACTACGACGGCATCGGCGCCGCCCGCGACGTCATCCAGAACCACCTGCTCCAGCTGATGAGCCTGGTCGCGATGGAGGAGCCGACGAGCTTCTCGGCCGACAACCTCCGCATCGAGAAGGAGAAGGTGCTCTCGAGCATCACGCTCCCCCGCCGGCTGGACCTGACGACGGCGCGCGGCCAGTACGCCGCCGGGTGGGCCGGCGGCGAGAAGGTCGCCGGCTTCCTCGAGGAGGAGGGCATCAAGCAGACCTCCACCACCGAGACCTTCGCGGCGGTCACCCTCAACGTCGAGAACCGGCGCTGGGCGGGCGTGCCGTTCTACCTCCGCACCGGCAAGCGCCTCGGCCGCCGGGTCACCGAGGTCGCGGTCGTCTTCAAGAAGGCGCCGCACCTGCCGTTCGCCGAGTCGGCCACCGAGGAGCTCGGCAAGAACGCCCTGGTGATCCGCGTGCAGCCCGACGAGGGCATCACGCTGCGGTTCGGCTCCAAGGTGCCCGGCACCCAGATGGAGATCCGCGACGTCAACATGGACTTCGTCTACGGCGGCGCGTTCACCGAGTCCTCGCCCGAGGCGTACGAGCGGCTGATCCTCGACGTCCTGCTGGGCGACCCGCCGCTCTTCCCCCGCCACGAGGAGGTCGAGCTGTCCTGGAAGATCCTGGACCCGATCCTCGAGCACTGGGCCAAGCAGGACGCGTCCGGCAAGGGCAAGCCGGACCAGTACGAGTCGGGCGGCTGGGGGCCGGAGTCGGCGAACGCGATGCTGGCCCGCGACGGCCGCGTCTGGAGGAGGCCCTGAAGTGATAGAGCTCATCGACACCAACTCGGCGGAGATCGCGTCCGAGTTCCTCCGTGCCCGCACCCGCGCCGGCAGCCCGGCCATGGGGATGGTGATGACCCTGGTCATCGTCGTCGACGAGGACGACGCCGAGGGCGCCATGAAGGCCGCTCGCGCCGCCTCGCACGAGCACCCCGCGCGGGTCCTCGGCGTGATCCTCGGCAACGGGCGCGGCACCGGCCAGGTCAACGCCCAGGTCGGCACCGGCTCCGGCTGGACCGGCGAGACCGCACTGATCCGGCTGAGCGGCGAGGTCGTGAAGCACCCCGAGTCCGTGGTGCTCCCGCTGCTGCTGCCCGACTCCCCCGTCGCCGTCTGGTGGCCCAACCACCCGCCGGACGACCCGGCCTCGGACCCGCTCGGCCAGCTGGCGCAGCGCCGGGTGACCGACGCCGCCGCCGCGTCGCGCGGCAAGACCAAGGCGATCCACCAGCAGTGCTCGGCGTACACGAAGGGCAACACCGACCTCGCCTGGACCCGGATCACGCTGTGGCGGGCGCTGCTCGCGGCGGCGCTGGACCAGCAGCCGCTGAAGGTGACCCGCGCCTCGGTCACCGCCGAGCGGATCAGCCCCAGCGCCGACCTGCTGGCCGCGTGGCTGGCCGACCGGCTCAAGATCGAGGTGGACCGCAAGAACTCCGCCGGGCCCGGCATCACCGAGGTGGTGATGGAGACCAAGGAGGGTCCGATCCGGATCAGCCGCACGGACGGGAAGCTGGCGACCTTCTCCTCGCCCGACCGCCCGGACCGCCCGGTCGCCCTCAAGCGGCGTGAGCTGCCCGAGCTGCTGGCCGAGGAGCTGCGCCGGCTCGACGAGGACGACGTGTACGCCGAGACAGCCAAGCGGCTGCTGAAGATGGGGAGCAAGGGCTCGTGACCACCGAACCACGCATCGAGGTCCACGAGGACCCCGCCACCCTCGCGACCGCGGTCGCCGGCGAGCTGCTCAGCCGGCTCGCCGACGCCCAAGCGGCCGGCGGGGTCCCGCAGATCGCGCTGACCGGCGGCACCATCGCCGAGGACATCCACCGCGAGATCGCCCGCCTCTCCCCCGGCTCCGAGGTCGACTGGTCGCAGGTCGTCGTCTGGTGGGGCGACGAGCGCTTCGTCGCGCCCGACTCGCCCGACCGCAACAGCGGCCAGGCGCAGGCCGCGTTCCTCGACGCCGTCGGGGCCGACCCGGCGCGGGTGCACCCGATGCCGTCGACGGCCGACGCCTCGGACGTCGACGCCGGTGCCACGGCGTACACCGCGACCCTGCGGGAGCACGGCAGCGGCGAGTTCGACATCGTGATGCTGGGCATCGGCCCCGACGGCCACATCGCCTCGCTCTTCCCGGGCTTCCCCCAGCTCGACTCCGACGGCATCGCGGTCGGGGTGACCGGCTCGCCGAAGCCCCCGCCGGAGCGGGTCAGCCTCACCTTCGCGGCGCTCAACCGGGCCCGGTCGGTGTGGTTCCTGGTCAGCGGCGGCGGCAAGGCGTCCGCGGTCGCGTCGGCCCTCGGTGGTGCCGACCTCCACGACATCCCGGCCGCGGGTGTCAGCGGCCGCGAGGAAACGATCTGGTTCCTCGACCGGGAAGCGGCCTCGTCACTGTAGATCGCGCTCTACAGTGAGCGCGTGGCTCCACCCGTCGACCTCGGCTCACTCGAGCCGGGCACGCACCTCTGCGCGTTCCACCGCGACGACGACCAGCTGGCCCGGATAGCCAGCACGTTCGTCGGACACGGGCTCAGCGCCGGCGACCAGCTGCTGTACGTCGCGACCGACACCCAGGCCGAGGCCCTGCTCGCCGGCCTCGACTCCCACGTGGACACGAGCCACGTCCTCGCGTCCGGACAGCTCCTGGTCCGCACCTTCGCCGACGCCTACGGGACCAGCCGCCCCGACGACCTCTCCACCATCGCCGACGGATTCCGGACGGCCGCTGCGCAGTCGCGCAAGGACGGCTTCGCCGGCCTGCGGGTAGCCGCACAGATGGACGAGCTCGCCCCGTTCCTGGGCTCGGTCGAGGAGGTCGCCCGCTGGGAGCGGATGTCGACGGCCCTGCAGCACGAGCTCGGTGTCACCTCGGTGTGCCTCTACGGCGCCGCGCGGCTCGACGAAACCCAGGTGTAGATGCTGACCGATGCACACGCGGGTCCTGCTCCCGAGCATGCCGAGCCGCCGCGCGCCAGCTTCCTCGCGGTCGACGAGCCCGCCGGCCTCCGGATCAGCGGTGAGGTCGACATCTCCAACAGGCACCTGCTGCGCCGGGCGCTCCTGGCGCGTGCGGAGCTGACACCTCGGCTCCACCTCGACCTCCGCGGGCTGTCCTTCGCCGACGTCGGCTCGCTCTCCCAGCTGCGCGCGGTCGCGGCTGCGCTGCCCGAGGACGGGTGCCCTCTTCTACGACGGCGAGCGCGACTACGCCGACTCCGTCAGCAGCTTCCTCCGCGACGGCATCGAGCAGGGTCAAGGCACCCTCCTCATCGCACCCCCGCGACAGGTCGACCTGGTGCGCACCGCGCTGGGTGCCGACGCCGACCGGGTCATCTACGTCGACGAGGCCGAGGTCTACGCCCCGCAGTGGAACGCCTACCGGGTGCAGCTCGACTTCATCTCCCGGCAGCAGGGCAACCGCGCGCGTCGTCTCGGAGCAGAACCTGAGGGACCGGGTCCCGGCCGAGCTCGTCGACTACCGCCGCATCGAGGCCGCGATCAACGTGCTGTTCGCGGACACCCCGGTCGACGTGCTGTGTCCCTACGACGCCACGCTCCCGGCGGACCTTCTCGAGATCGGGCACGACACCCACGACGCGACGCTGGGCACCGGTCCGGTCGCCCACAGCCTGTGGGCCGAGGACCCGATGGGGCTGCTCACCGAGCTGGCGAAGGTCGAGGCGCCGCCCCGCGGTGCCACCACGCTCGACTGCTCGTCACCCTCCGAGGTCGCGCACGCCCGCCGCCTGGTGCACGCGCGCGGCGCGGCGGCCGGGCTCGGACCCGAGCTCGTCGACGACGTCGCGCTGGCGGTCACCGAGGTGCTGACCAACGCCCTGCGCCACGGCCGGCCGCCGGCCCGGCTGCACGTGTACGACGACGGCCCGACGTGGGTCTGCCACGTGCACGGCAGCGGCCGCGGGCTGGCCGACCCGCTCGCGGGCATGCTGCCGCCCTCGGAGCCCGCGGACCACGGCTACGGGCTGTGGCTGGCCCGGCAGCTCTGCACGGCGGTCGACGTCGGCACGGATGCGACCGGGACCCACGTGCGGCTGCACGTGAAGCGGCCCGCTTGATCGTTGGTCGAGTAGCGAGCGCCAGCGAGCGTATCGACCTTGGTGCAGATTCGTTGTCTCCCAGCTCCGCTGGGAGACAACGGCACCTAAAAGATAATGTCGCCGGACTTGCGGCGGGTGCGCAGCAGGGTGAGGGCCTCGTCGAGGATGTCCTCGGCCTCCTTGTCGGAGCGCCGCTCCTTCACGTAGGCCAGGTGCGTCTTGTAGGGCTCGATCTTCGGCGCCGGGGGCGGGTTGTCCGAGTCCAGGCTCGCCGGCAGACCGCACTTGGGGCAGTCCCACGAGTCGGGGACCTGCGCCTCGGTCGAGAACGTCACGACCGAACGGTGCTCACGGGCGCAGAAGTACGTCACGGTCTGGCGCGGTGCGGCCTCGCCGCGCTCCGCCTCGCCCATGGGGCCAGCCCCGACCCGACTTCCGCGAATCGCGTTTCCTCCACCAGCCACCGGTGTAATCCCTTTCGAGTCTCCGAGACGTCAGAACAAGTGAGTCAGCAAGCGAGCCTGTGCGGGCTCAGTAGGCGAGCAGGAGCCCCAGTGCCACGACACAGGCGAACCAGATGACGCCGATGCCGATCGTCAGGCGGTCGAGGTTCCGCTCCGCGACGGACGAGCCGCCGAGAGAGCTGGAGACGCCGCCACCGAACATGTCGGACATACCGCCTCCGCGACCCTTGTGCAGCAGGACGAGGAGGATCATCAGGGCGCTGGAGATCATGAGCACGATGGTGAAGAGAAGTTCCACAGTCGCAGAGCCTACGTCAGGTCGGGCGCGATCAGAGGACCGGCATGTCGTAGAAGCGGCAGATGCCGCCGAACTCGTCGGTCTGGAGGCTCGCCCCGCCGACCAGGCAGCCGTCGACGTCGGTCTGGACCATGATCCCGCCGACGTTCGAGGCCTTGACCGAGCCGCCGTACAGCACCCGGACGCCGTCGGCGGCACCGTCGCCGTGGACCTCGCGGATCCGGGCCCGGATCGCCGCGCAGACCTCCTGGGCGTCCTCGGGAGTGGCGACCTCGCCGGTCCCGATCGCCCACACCGGCTCGTAGGCGACGACCAGCCCGGCGACCTGCTCGGCCGAGAAGCCCTCGAGCGAGCCGTCCACCTGCGCGAGGCAGTGCGGGACGTGCTCGCCGGCCTGACGGACGTCGAGGCCCTCGCCCACGCACACGATCGGCACCATCCCCGCGGCCAGCGCCTTGTGGGCCTTGGCGTTGACGACCGCGTCCGACTCGGCGTGGTACTGCCGCCGCTCGCTGTGGCCCACCACGACGTACGAGCAGCCGAGCTTGGCCAGCATCGCCGCCGAGATCTCACCGGTGTAGGCGCCCGAGTCGTGGGTGGAGACGTCCTGGGCGCCGTACCTGATCTGCAGGCGGTCACCGTCGACGAGCGTCTGCACCGACCGCAGGTCGGTGAACGGCGGCACCACGACGACCTCGGCACGGCTGTAGTCGTGCTTCTTGTCGGCCAGCGTGACCGCCAGCTTCTGCACCAGGACGATGGCCTCCTGGTGGTTGAGGTTCATCTTCCAGTTCCCCGCCATCAGCGGGGTGCGCTTCGCTGCCATCAGTCCTCCAGGACCTGGATGCCGGGCAGCGTCTTGCCCTCGAGGTACTCGAGGCTGGCGCCACCACCGGTGGAGATGTGTCCGAACGCGGCCTCGTCGAAGCCGAGCGTGCGTACGGCGGCCGCGGAGTCGCCGCCGCCGACCACCGAGAGGCCGTCGACCTTCGTCAGCGCCTCCGCGACGGCACGCGTGCCTGCCGCGAACGCGTCGACCTCGAAGACGCCCATCGGCCCGTTCCAGAAGACCGTGCGGGCGTCGGCCAGCGCGGCCGCGAAGGCGGTGCCGGACTCGGGGCCGATGTCGAGGCCGAGGGCGTCCGCCGGGATCTCACCGGCGGGGACGACCCGGGGCTCGGGCTCGCGGTCCCCCGACGGGAACGCCGTGTCGACCACGATGTCGGTCGGGAGCAGGATCTCCACCCCGGTCTGCTGCGCCCGCTCCAGGTAGGCGCGGCAGACGTCGAGCTGGTCGTCCTCGAGCAGGCTCTTGCCGACCTCGTGACCCTGGGCCTTGAGGAAGGTGAAGACCATGCCGCCGCCGATCAGCAGCTTGTCCGCCTTGCCCAACAGGTTGTCGATGACGCCGAGCTTGTCGGAGACCTTCGAGCCGCCGAGCACCACGACGTACGGGCGCTCGGGCTCCTCGGTGAGCCGGCGCAGCACGCCGATCTCGGTGCTGACGAGCTGGCCCATGGCGTGTGGCAGCCGCTGAGCGACGTCGTAGACCGAGGCCTGCTTGCGGTGCACGACGCCGAAGCCGTCGGAGACGAAGGCGTCGGCGAGCGCGGCGAGCTGGTCGGCGAACTCGGCCCGCTCGGCGTCGTCCTTGCTGGTCTCGCCCGGGTTGAAGCGGACGTTCTCCAGCACGGCCACCTGGCCGTCGGCGAGGCCGGCGACCGTGGCCTGCGCGCTCTCCCCCACCGTGTCCGTCGCGAAGGCGACGTCCTGGCCGAGCAGCTCGCCGAGGCGGGCCGCGACGGGACGCAGAGAGTACCGGTCCTCCGGAGCCCCCTTCGGCCGCCCGAGGTGGGCGGTGACGACCACCCGGGCGCCGGCCTCGGCCAGCTCCCGGATGGTCGGCACGCTCGCGCGGATGCGACCGTCGTCGGTGATCGTCGTCCCGTCGAGCGGGACGTTGAGGTCCGAGCGGACCAGGACACGCTTGCCGCTGACGTCGCCCAGCGAGGAGTACGAACCCACGGTCAGAGGGTCTCGCCGACGTACGCGATCAGGTCCGCGAGGCGGTTGGAGTAGCCCCACTCGTTGTCGTACCAGCCGAGCACCTTGACCTGGTTGCCGATCACCTTGGTGAGCGGCGCGTCGAAGATGCAGGACGCCGGGTCGGTGACGATGTCGGTCGAGACCAGCGGGTCGGTCGAGTAGCGCAGGAACTTGCCGTCGGCCGCGGCCTTGACGATCTCGTTGACCTCGTCGACCGACGTCTCGCGCGACGCCTCGAAGGTGAGGTCGGTGGCCGAGCCGGTCGGGACCGGGACGCGCATGGCGTAGCCGTCGAGCTTGCCCTTGAGCTCCGGGAGCACCAGGCCGATCGCCTTCGCGGCGCCGGTCGAGGTGGGGACCATGTTGAGGGCGGCGGCGCGGGCGCGGCGCGGGTCCTTGTGGATGTTGTCCTGGAGGTTCTGGTCCGCGGTGTAGGCGTGGATGGTCGTCATCAGGCCCTTGTTGATGCCCAGGCCGTCGTGCAGCGCCTTGGCCATCGGGGCCAGGCAGTTGGTCGTGCACGAGGCGTTGGAGATGACGGTGTGCGCGGCCGCGTCGTACGTGTCGTGGTTGACGCCCATCACGATGGTGACGTCCTCGTTGGAGGCCGGCGCGGAGATGATGACCTTCTTGGCGCCGCCGTTGTCGACGTGCGCGCGGGCCTTGGTGGCGTCGGTGAAGAAGCCGGTCGACTCGACGACGACGTCGACGCCGTGGTCGCCCCACTTGATGGCGGCGGGGTCACGCTCGGCGAACGCCGTGATGACCTGGTCGCCGACCGTGATCTGGCCGTCGGCGGCGCTGACGTCCGCGTCCAGGCGACCCAGGATCGAGTCGAACTTCAGGAGCGGCGCGAGGGACGAGGTGGCCGTCAGGTCGTTGACGGCGACGATCTCGATGTCCAGGCCGGAGGCCCGGACGGCGCGGAAGAAGTTGCGGCCGATCCGGCCGAACCCGTTGATACCTACCCGAACAGTCATGCAGATGCCTCCTGTGAATGGGGGCCTTTGGTGACCCCGTGGGCGAGCTGTGGCCTTTGGTGACCGACATCGACCCTATCGGGTGCGGAACCCGGATCGGACGGGGCGGCCGACGTACGGACCGGTAACCGCGAGGCGGTCGGACGCGAGCCGGGTCAGCCCTCGTCCGCCAGCATCTCCGGCGTCAGGGACGCCTCGGTGTCGGGGATCCCGAGCTCCTCGGCGCGCTTGTCGGCCATGGCCAGCAGCCGTCGGATCCGGCCGGCGATCGCGTCCTTGGTCAGCACCGGGTCGTGCAGTTGGCCGAGCTCCTCGAGGGAGGCCTGCTTGTGCTCGAGCCGGAGCTGCCCGGCTAGCTTGAGGTGGTCGGGGACGTCCTCGCCGAGGATCTCCATCGCGCGGTCGACACGAGCGCCGGCGGCGACCGCGGCCCGGGCGGAGCGGCGCAGGTTGGCGTCGTCGAAGTTCGCGAGCCGGTTGGCGGTCGCACGCACCTCGCGGCGCATCCGGCGCTCCTCCCAGGCCATCAGCGACTCGTGGGCGCCGAGGCGGGTGAGCAGCTGCCCGATCGCGTCGCCGTCGCGGATCACGACGCGGTCGACGCCGCGCACCTCGCGGGCCTTGGCGTGGATGCCGAGGCGCCGGGCGACGCCGACCAGCGCGAGGGCGGCCTCGGGGCCGGGGCAGGTGACCTCGAGGGCGGAGGACCGTCCGGGCTCGGTCAGCGAGCCGTGGGCCAGGAACGCGCCACGCCAGGCCGCCACCGCGTCGCACCCGCCACCCGACACCACGGCCGGCGGGAGACCGCGAACGGGGCGGCCTCGCTGGTCGAGCAGTCCGGTCTGGCGGGCGAGCGCCTCACCGTCGCGGACGACGCGCACGATGTAGCGGCTGCCCTTGCGGATGCCGTTGCCCTGCACCATCACGACGTCGGACTGGTGACCGTAGACCTCGGCGATGTTGGTGCGCAGCCGCCGGGCCGCGGCGCCGGTGTCGAACTCCGCCTCGACGACGATCCGACCGCTGACGATGTGCAGGCCGCCCGCGAACCGGAGCATCGAGGCGACCTCGGCCTTGCGGCAGCAGGTCTTGGTGACCGGGGTGCTCGACAGCTCTGCTTTCACCTGTGCCGTCATCGCCATGGCCCGATCCTGCCACGCGAGTCAACGACCCTCGACACGAGGCGGCAGGTCAACGACCGGTCATGATCGCGGTGTACGCCGCAGCCAGTCGCTGCGGGTCGTGGTGGGAGCTCCCGTCGTGGACGGCGACGTCGGCCAGGTGCAGCGCCGCGCCGTACGACGCGACCGCGGCGTGCAGGTCACCGGCGTCGTCGCCGACGCTCTCGAGGTCGGCGAGCACGGTGTGGATCCGGAGGTCGGGAGCGTGCTCGACGAGGGCCGCCAGGTGGTCGATCGGACCGAAACCGTCGGTCTCGCCGGCCTCGTCGACGAGGTTGAGCACGACGACCACCCGGGCATCGGTGCGCACCAGCGCGTCACGGAGCTGCGGCACCATCAGGTGCGGCATCACCGAGGTGAACCACGAGCCCGGACCGAGCACGACCCAGTCGGCGGCGCCCACCGCGGCGAGCGTCTCGGGGCACGGCTCCGGGTCGGACGGCTCGAGGGCGATCGAGACGATCTCCCCCGCGGTCGTCGCGACCTCGACCTGGCCCCGGATCGTCGTGGTGGCCGCCGGGTCGGCGGTGTCGAGGCCGCGCACGTGCGCCGCGATGTCGAGCGGGGTGAGGGCCATCGGCAGCACCCGGCCGGTGGTGCCGAGCAGGCGGCCGACCCAGTCCAGGGCGGCCACCGGGTCGCCCAGCTGCTCCCAGAGCCCGACGATGAGCAGGTTGCCGATCACGTGGCCGTTCATCTCGCCGTGCCCGGCGAACCGGTGCTGGAGCACCCGCGCCCAGGTGTCACCCCACTGGTGGTCGCCGCACAGCGCGGCCAGCGCCATCCGCAGGTCACCGGGCGGCAGCACGCCGAACTCGTCGCGGAGCCGGCCCGAGGACCCGCCGTTGTCGGCGATGGTCACCACGGCGGTCAGGTCGTCGATCACCAGGTCGGCGACCAGCAGCCGCAGCGCGTGCAGGGAGGCCGAGAGCCCGTGGCCGCCACCGAAGGCGACGACGGACTGCGCCCGATCACTCGCAGACATCACTCGCGCCGTCACTCCCGACCGAGGTCGCGGTGCGTCGCGCGCGCCTCGAAGCCGGTGGCGCCGAGGCGCCGGACGATCTCCTCGGTCATGGCCACGCTGCGGTGCTTGCCCCCGGTGCACCCGATCGCGACGGTCATGAACCGCTTGCCCTCGCGCAGGTAGCCGGCCGCCACGCCCTCGAGCACCGGCACGTAGCCGTCGAGGAACTCGGCGGCACCCGGCTGGGACATGACGTAGTCGGACACCTCGACGTCCTTGCCCGTGCCGTTGCGCAGCTCCGGGATCCAGAACGGGTTGGGCAGGAAGCGCATGTCGGCGACGAAGTCGGCGTCGACCGGGATGCCGTACTTGAACCCGAAGCTGGTGACGGTCACCTTGAGCCGCCTGGTGTCCGGCGTGCCGAACGCGTCGGCGATCCGGTCGGTGAGCTGGTGCACGTTGAGTGCCGTGGTGTCGATGACCAGGTCGGCGTCGCTGCGCAGCTCGGCCAGCACCTCGCGCTCGCGGTGCAGGCCGTCGAGCAGGCGCCCCGTCCCCTGGAGCGGGTGCGGACGGCGCGCGGCCTCCTGGCGGCGTACGAGCACGTCGTCGGTGGCCTCGAGGAAGACGAGCGTCGCGTGCCGGCCGGTGCCGCGCTGGGCGAGGTTGGCCTGGAGCGTCTCGAAGAACGAGCCGGAGCGGACGTCGACCACGACCGCCACCGGCTGCTGGATGCCGCGGCTCTCGTCGACGAGGCGCACCACGTCGCGCAGCAGGCTCGGCGGCATGTTGTCGACCACGTAGTAGCCCAGGTCCTCGAGCTCCTTGGCCGCGGTGCTGCGGCCGGCGCCGGTCATGCCGGTGACGACGACGAGCTCGCCGTGCTGCTCGTGGCCGTGCGGGTCGGCAGCGGTCATCGCCTAGCCCTCCTCGATCTCGCCGGTCGCGGTGTTGACGCTGACGCCAGTCTTGCGGCTCGCCCGGTCGACTGCATCCTTGATCGACGAAGCGGTGCGCGGCCCGATCCCCGGCACCTGCGCGATCGCGTCGACCTCCGCCTCCCGGAGCTTCTTCAGCGACCCGAAGTGCTTGAGCAGGGTCTTGCGGCGCACCTCCCCGAGCCCGGGGACGTCATCGAGCACGCTCTCCACCATCGACTTCGAACGACGCGAGCGGTGGTGGGTGATCGCGAAGCGGTGCGCCTCGTCGCGGATCCGCTGGAGCAGGTAGAGGCCCTCGCTGGAGCGGGCCAGGATCACCGGGTCCTCCTGCTCGGGCAGCCACACCTCCTCGAGCCGCTTGGCGAGGCCGCACACGGGGATGTCGACGATGCCCAGCTCGGAGAGCGCCCGTTGGGCGGCCGCGACCTGCGGCGCTCCGCCGTCGACCACGACGAGGCCCGGGGCATAGGCGAACTTGCGCGGCCTGCCGGTCTCCGGGTCGACGAGCATCGGGCCGTTGTCGGTCAGCTTCTCCGTGCTCGTCGCCTGCTCGTCGAGGAGCCGGCGGAAGCGGCGCGTGATGACCTCGTGCATGGCCTTCACGTCGTCGGAGCCATCCTGACCCCTGATGACGAAGCGGCGGTACTCGCCCTTGCGCGCCAGGCCGTCCTCGAAGACGACCATCGACGCGACGATCTCGGACCCCTGGAGGTGGGAGATGTCGTAGCACTCGATCCGCAGCGGCACCTCGTCGAGGCCGAGCGACTCCTGGATCTCCTCCAGGGCCCGGTTGCGGGTCGTCAGGTCGCTCGCCCGCTTGGTCTTGTGGAGGACCAGCGCCTGGGACGCGTTCTGCGCGACCGTCTCCTGGAGGGCGCGCTTGTCGCCGCGCTGGGGCACGCGGATCGCGACCTTGGAGCCGCGCAGGTCGCTCAGCAGGGTCTCGTACGTCGCGGCGTCCGGCGGCAGCGCCGGCACCAGGATCTCGCGCGGGATCTCGTCGGCGGTGGCTCCGGCGTACAGCTGGAGCAGGAAGTCGTCGACCAGCTTGTCGGTGCCGCCCTCGTCGACGCGGTCGGCGACCCAGCCGCGCTGCCCGCGGATCCGACCTCCGCGCACGTAGAAGATCTGCACCGCGACCTCGAGGGGGTCCTCGGCGAACGCGATCACGTCGGCGTCGGTGCCGTCGCCGAGCACGACCGCCTGCTTCTCGAGTGCCTTGTGCAGGGCGCCGAGGTCGTCACGCAGCCGGGCCGCCTTCTCGAAGTCGAGCGCGTCCGAGGCGGCGTACATCTCCTTCTCGACGCGCCTCACGAACGCCGTGGTCTGGCCGCCCATGAAGTCGCAGAAGTCGTCGACGATCTCGCGGTGCTCCGCCGCGCTGACGTTGCCGACGCACGGGGCGGCGCACTTGTCGATGTAGCCGAGGAGGCACGGCCGGCCGATCTGGCTGGAGCGCTTGAAGACCCCGTTGCTGCACGAGCGCATCGGGAACACCCGCAGCAGCAGGTCGACGGTCTCGCGGATCGCCCAGGCGTGACCGTAGGGCCCGAAGTAGCGGGTGCCCTTGCGCTTCGCACCACGGCCGACCATGACCCGCGGGAACTCCTCGCCGACCGTCACCGCCAGCCACGGGTAGGACTTGTCGTCGCGGTACTTCACGTTGAAGCGCGGGTCGAACTCCTTGATCCAGGAGTACTCCAGCTGCAGCGCCTCGACCTCGGTCTTCACCGTCGTCCACTCGACGCTCGCGGCGGTGGTCACCATCGTGGCGGTGCGCGGGTGCAGGTTGCCGACGTCCTGGAAGTACGACGACAGCCGCGGGCGCAGGCTCTTCGCCTTGCCGACGTAGATGACCCTGCCCTTCGGGTCCCGGAACCGGTAGACGCCCGGGAGCGTCGGGATCGACCCGGGTTCGGGGCGGTAGGACGCAGGCGATCGCACGTCGCAACCCTACGGTCCGGCACCGACAACTTCTTTGTCGCGTGGCTTACTCTACTTACATGCGATGTCGCGACCGGTACGGGTACGAGCTCACCTCCTCCCCCGAGGCAGCCCGCAGCTACCAGCGCGGCGTCGAGGACCTGCTGCGCCTGCGGAGCGGGGCCGAGCGCGCCGTCGCGGCCGCCATCACGCTCGACCCGACCTTCGCCCTGGGTCACGCGACCCTGGCGCTGCTCGGCCACGAGATGTGCGCGGCCGTCGACGTGCGCGCCCGCATCGACGACGCCGTCGCCCTCGCACCGCGCGCGACCGAGCGCGAACGCAGCCACGTGCACGCCGTCGCGGCACACCTGGAGGGCGACTCGCGACCGCTCGTCGCCCACCTCAAGGCCCACCCCCGCGACGCGGTGCTGCTCTCCACCGCGGTCCCGACGATCGCGTTCGCAGGCGTCACCGAGGTGCCGGCAGAGGCATGGGAGATCGTGGAACGCGCGGCCCCGGCGTACGGCGACGACTGGTGGTTCACCGGGCTGCTCGCGTTCGTCCGCCAGGAGCAGGGACGCTTCGACGAGGCGATGGACCTCTCCTGCCGCTCGCTGCGGGTCGAGCCCACCGCCGGCCACTCCGCGCACGCCCGGGCGCACGCGCACTACGAGACCGGAGACCACGACGCCGGCCTGGCCTGGATGGACGACTGGGTGCTCGGCGACGGCGCGGACACCGACAGCCTCAGCCACTTCTCGTGGCACGCGGCCCTGCACGAGCTCTCGCTCGGCGACCTGGACGCCGTACGCCGTCGCTACGAGACCCAGCTCCGGCCGGGAGGTGCGCTCGGCTGCCGCGCACTGGTCGACACCGGCTCGCTGCTCTTCCGGTGGGCATTGACGCCGGGTGCCCACGACGTCCCCGACCTGAACGCCGTCCGGACCGCCACCCCGGACGCGACGCTCAGCCGGCCGGCCACGCCGTTCCTCGCGATGCACACCGCGGTCCTCCACCTGGCGCTCGACGACGCGGCCGCGCTCGGTGACCTCGAGGCGTGGGCGTCGGCCCACCAGCACCCGACGCAGCGCGAGGTCGTGGCGCCGCTGGCACGCGCCCTGCACGTGATGGCGAACGGCCGGTGCGACGCCGCCGCCGACCAGCTCGCGGCCCTGAGCACCCGCACCTGGCGGCTGGGCGGCTCCGACGCGCAGCGCGAGATCGTCGAGGAGGCACGGATCTCGGCGCTGCTGCGCTGCGGCCGGCTCGACGAGGCCCGGGTCCTGCTGGATGCCCGGCTCGACCGCCGCGAGTCGCCCCGCGACCGGCAGTGGCGCCGGGCCACCGTCCCGACGGCGGCGCGCGTCAGCTGAGCGTCAGGCCGTCGAGATCGTGTCGCCGGCGACCTTGATCGTGACCTCCGACAGCCCGGAGGTCGCGGGCCCGTTGACGACCGAGCCGTCGGAGTCGGAGAACTTGCTGCCGTGGCAGAGGCAGTCGATGGTGCCGTCGGTGACCTGGGAGACCAGGCAGGACTGGTGGGTGCAGACGGCGGAGAACGCCTTGAAGTCGCCCTCGGTCGGCTGGGTGACGACGATCTTCTGGTCGGCGAAGACCTTGCCGCCGCCGACCGGTACCTCCGAGGTCGCGCCGAGCTCCTCACCGGCGGCTGGGGCCTCGGTCGCGGTGTCACCGGAGTCGCTGCCGGCACAGGCGGCGAGCAGCGGTGCCCCGACGCCCAGGGCGGCGGCTCCGGTCAACGTCTTGCGGCGGGTGATCCCGTCGGTGCTCACAGTGATCCTCTCGGCAGGCCGTCGTTGAAGTTTCACCCTAGCCAGCGAGACCGGCTGGGGCTGTGACCTGGCGATGAGAGTTCTGTGAGAACTAGCTGGCCTTCCGCTTCGCCGGCGCCTTCTTGGCCACGGTCTTCTTCGCCGGTGCCTTCTTTGCCGGTGCCTTCTTGGCCGGCGCCTTCGCGGCCGGCGCCTTCGTGGCGGCCACCCGCCGGGTGGGCTGCTTGGCCTCGCGACCCTCGAGCAGCGGGGCGAGGAACTGTCCCGTGTAGCTCTCGGGGGTCGCGGCCACCGCCTCGGGCGTGCCCTCGGCGACCACGGTGCCACCGCGCGAGCCACCCTCGGGCCCCATGTCGACCAGCCAGTCGGCGGTCTTGATGACGTCGAGGTTGTGCTCGATCACCAGCACCGTGTTGCCCTGGTCGACCAGGCGGCCGAGCACCAGCAGCAGCTTGCGGATGTCCTCGAAGTGCAGGCCGGTCGTGGGCTCGTCGAGCACGTAGACCGTGCGACCGGTCGAGCGCTTCTGGAGCTCCGAGGAGAGCTTGACCCGCTGCGCCTCACCACCGGACAGCGTGGTCGCCGGCTGACCCAGGCGCACGTAGCCGAGGCCCACCTCGACCAGTGTCTTCATGTGCCGGGCGATGGCGGGCACCGCGGCGAAGAAGTCGGCGGCCTCCTCGATCGGCATGTCGAGGACCTCGGCGATGGTCTTGCCCTTGTAGTGCACCTCGAGCGTCTCGCGGTTGTAGCGCGCGCCGTGGCACACCTCGCACGGGACGTAGACGTCCGGCAGGAAGTTCATCTCGATCTTGATCGTGCCGTCGCCGGCGCACGCCTCGCAGCGACCACCCTTGACGTTGAACGAGAACCGGCCCTGGAGGTAGCCGCGCATCTTCGCCTCGGGCGTCGAGGCGAAGAGCTTGCGGATGTGGTCGAAGACGCCCGTGTACGTCGCCGGGTTGGAGCGCGGCGTGCGCCCGATCGGCGACTGGTCGACGTGGATCACCTTGTCGACGTGCTCGAGCCCGGTGATCTTCTGGTGCCGGCCGGGCACGGCACGGGCGTTGTAGATCTGCTTGGCCAGCGACGTGTAGAGGATGTCGTTGACCAGCGTCGACTTGCCGGACCCGGACACGCCGGTGACCGCCACGAACAGCCCGAGCGGGAACGCGACGTCGACGTTCTGCAGGTTGTGCTCGCGGGCGCCGTGCACGGTGAGCTCGCGGCCCTTCGTGCGCGGCCGGCGTACGGCGGGCACCGGGATCTCGCGGCGTCCGGAGAGGTACTGACCGGTCATCGAGTCCGGGTGGGTGAGCAGGTCGGCGACGCTGCCGCTGTGCACGACCTGGCCGCCGTGCTCGCCGGCGCCCGGGCCGATGTCGACGACCCAGTCGGCCACCCGGATCGTGTCCTCGTCGTGCTCGACGACGATCAGGGTGTTGCCCAGGTCCTTGAGCCGGACCAGCGTCTCGATGAGGCGGTGGTTGTCGCGCTGGTGCAGGCCGATGGACGGCTCGTCCAGGACGTAGAGGACGCCGACGAGGCCGGCGCCGATCTGGGTGGCGAGCCGGATCCGCTGCGCCTCGCCGCCCGACAGGGAGCCGGAGGGCCGGTTGAGGGAGAGGTAGTCGAGGCCGACGTCGAGCAGGAAGTTGAGGCGCTCCTGGATCTCCTTGAGCACCCGCTCGCCGATCTGCCGCTCGCGGGCGGTCAGGTCGAGGGTGCGCAGGTAGTCGGCGGTCTCGTTGATCGGCATCGCGCAGACCTCGGCGATGTTCTTGCCGCCGTCCTGGAGCGAGCCGCCGAGGGTCACCGACATCGACACCGGCTTGAGCCGGCTGCCGCCGCAGGCCGGGCACGGGACCTCGCGCATGAAGCCCTCGAACCGCTCGCGGCTCGTGTCGGACTCGGCCTCCCGGTGCCGGCGCTCGATGTAGGGCCGGACGCCCTCGAACTCGGCGTAGTAGGCGCGCTGGCGGCCGTAGCGGTTGCGGGTGACGACGTGCACCTTGGTCGAGTGACCGTCGAGGACCGACTTCTGCTGCTTGGCGGTGAGGTCCTGCCACGGGGTGTTGAGATCGAAGCCGAGCTCCTCGCCCAGCGCGCCCATCAGCCGCAGGAAGTAGTCGGCGACGTGCGCCTGGCTCCACGGCTGGATCGCGCCCTCTCCCAGCGTCGCGGTCGCGTCGGGGACGACCAGCTCGGGGTCGACCTCCATCCGGGTGCCGAGACCCGAGCACTGCGGGCACGCACCGAAGGGCGAGTTGAAGGAGAAGGACCGCGGCTCGAGCTCGTCGGTGTCGATCGGGTGCTCGTTGGGGCAGGCCATCTTCTCGCTGAAGCGCAGCTCGCGACCGGGGTCCTTGGCATCGAGGTCGACGAAGTCGAAGAGCACCAGGCCGCCGGCGAGCTGGAGCGCCGTCTCGACGGAGTCGGTGAGCCGTCGCTTCGACGAGTCCTTGACCGCCAGCCGGTCGACGACGACCTCGATGGTGTGCTTCTTCTGCTTGTCCAGCTTGGGCGGCTCGTCGAGCGCGTAGGTCTCGCCGTTGACCCGGGCTCGCGAGAAGCCCTGCGTCTGGAGCTGCTTGAACAGCTCGACGTACTCGCCCTTGCGGCCACGGATGACCGGGGCGAGCACCTGGAACCGGCGGCCGTCCTCCAGGGAGAGGATCTTGTCGACGATCTGCTGCGGCGTCTGCCGCTCGATCGGGGCGCCGCAGGTCGGGCAGTGCGGGCGGCCGGCGCGCGCGTAGAGCAGCCGGAGGTAGTCGTAGACCTCGGTGATCGTGCCGACGGTCGAGCGCGGGTTCTTCGACGTCGACTTCTGGTCGATCGAGACGGCCGGCGACAGGCCCTCGATGAAGTCGACGTCGGGCTTGTCCATCTGGCCCAGGAACTGGCGCGCGTACGCCGAGAGCGACTCGACGTAGCGCCGCTGCCCCTCGGCGAAGATCGTGTCGAACGCCAGCGACGACTTGCCCGAGCCGGAGAGGCCCGTGAACACGATCAGGGAGTCGCGGGGAAGATCGATCGACACGTCCTTCAGGTTGTGCTCGCGAGCTCCTCGGATGATGAGCTGATCGATCACTGACTTCCCCTCGTCTTCGAACACGTGTTCGCTATCCTAACCGGCACAGGCAAGGCACAACCACCCGTGACGCGCCCGTGTTCCCACGATCTCACGCGGCACCGACAGTCCTCCGCGGCCCGGTCGTCGGGCAGGATGGGGCCATGCCCGACCCCCAGCGCCAGGCCATCGTCGAGGAGCTCCTCCCGGAGGCCACCCGCCAGCTGATCAGGACCGCCGACGCCCTCGATGACGAGGAGTACGCCGCACCGAGCGGGCTCCCCGGCTGGTCCCGCGGGCACGTGCTCGCGCACCTCGCCCTGAACGCCGAGGGCCTGGCCGGGGCGCTCCGCGGGATCCTCGAGGGCACCCGGACGACCATGTACGCCTCCCCGGAGGCCCGCGACGGCGACATCGAGGAGCTCGCGGCCGCGGGCCCGACCGAGATCCGCACCCGGCTGCTCGACGCCACGACCGACCTGGCCGACACGCTCGACGCGCTGCCGGACGACCAGTGGGACACGACCTTCGACCGCACCCCTGGCGGCCGGACGAACGCCGCGGGCGACGTACCGCGGATGCGGCTCCAGGAGGTCGAGATCCACCACGCGGACCTCGCGTCCGACTACTCGTACGCCGGCTGGACACCCGCGTTCGCGACGCTCCTGCTCGACGGGATGCAGCCGCGCGACGAGACCGCCGACGCCTTCCAGGTCCGCGCGAGCGACCTGGGCCGCACCTGGGCCTTCGGCGACGGCGGCCCGACCGTCACCGGCACGGGAGCCGCGCTCGGCTGGTGGCTGACCGGCCGGGGCACCGGCGAGGGACTGACCAGCGACAGCGGCGCCCTGCCGCAGATCGGAGCATGGTGACCATGACGTACACCGGCGAGGTGAGCCCCGGCGGCGACGCGGACGTCCGCGAGCTGTCCGGCCTGACCATCACGAAGGTCGCGGTCGACGAGAAGATGTCGAACAACTGCTACCTCCTGCGCTGCCACGACACCGGCGAGCAGGTGCTGATCGACGCAGCCGCCTCCCCCGAGGTGCTGCTGCCGCTGATCGGCGACGCCGGGCTGACCTCCGTCGTGACGACCCACCAGCACTGGGACCACCACCGCGCGCTCGCCGACGTGGTCGCCGCGACCGGCGCCGACGTCCTGGTCGGCGCACCGGACGCCGCCGCGGTCACCGAGCAGACCGACGTACCCGTCACCCGCGAGCTCGCCCACGGCGACACGGTCCCCGTCGGCACCTGCACGCTCGAGGTGATCGCGATCGCCGGCCACACGCCCGGCTCGGTGGCGCTGGTCTACCGCGACCCGTCCGGGAGCCCGCACCTCTTCACCGGGGACAGCCTCTTCCCGGGCGGCGTCGGCAACACGTTCGGCGACAAGGCGGCCTTCGCCCAGCTCATCGACGAGGTCGAGGCCAAGGTCTTCGGCACGCTCCCCGACGACACCTGGTTCTACCCCGGCCACGGCAACGACTCCACGCTCGGCGCCGAGCGAGCGTCCTTGCCGGAGTGGCGCTCGCGAGGCTGGTGACGACCCACTCACTGGCCGTACGAGAACCTCAGGTCGGCGAAGATCAGATAGCTCATCCGTCGGCGACTAGGTTCAACCACCGCCGCGCCCCCGGCGCCCAGGGATCGGTGAGCGAACCGCAGACGAGACGGGCCTGGCGGCCCTCCTCAACCACCGGGTCAGGCGACCTGCGGCCAGCCACCCTCGGTGCGCGGCGCCTGGTCGACGGGCGGGGCGGCGGTGCGGGTGACGGGGAGGCCCGGGTTGTAGATGGGCGGCAGGTGGCTGAACTGGCTCAGGTCGACGTCGGCGATGACCGGCGTCTCGGGCGTCTCCCACTCGGCGAGGTCGAACTGGAGCTCGTCGGCGTGCGGCACGGCGTCCAGGTCGAGGAACTCGGCGATCGGCATCGCGCCGGGGCCGGTCTCGTTGTTGAGGTCGGCGAAGACCATCATCGCAGCCCAGTCGGGGGCGGTGCCGGCGTCGAGGTGCCGGCGCAGGCGGCGCTCGGCGACGTCGGCGTCGATCGCGAGCACCAGCTTGTCGGCGCCGAAGCGGTCGACCCAGACCCACATCGTGCGGGCGGTGATGCCGCGCTCGGCGGCAGTGCCGAGGACCCGGGCGATCGTCGCCTCGGGGAGCGGGTGGGCGGCGAGGGCGCGCTCCACGTCCAGCTTGGTCACCCGGTCGGGGCAGGCGCGGAGCTGCGCGTCGCGGCGCTCCAGGTCGCGCGGCCGCACCGTCTCGGTGTGAGGACGGGTAGGGAGAGCCGTGATCGCCCACACCGCGGCGATCACACCGATCAAGCACAGTCCGAGATACATGGCGATTCCTCAAGTGGTCAGTGAGTGTCCGTTGCTGCCAGAACTTCCCTGAGGAGGTCAGCCTTACGCCTCGACGTACCAAAAGATCTGGGTGACTAGACCAGAAATTCTTGCAGGAAACCTGAGGTTCCCGAGCCCCGCTCGGTCAGTGGTAGGTGACCTTGACCGTGTCGGTCACCGGGACCGACTGGCAGCCCAGCCGGATCCCCTCCTCGAGGTCGTCCTCGTCGAGGACGTCGTTGTGCAGCATCTTGACCTCGCCCTCGAGCAGCCGGATGGCACAGGCCGAGCACTCCCCCTCGCGGCACGAGTACGGCGCCTTGACGCCCTTCGCCTCCAGGTGGTCGAGCAGCTTGGTGCCGGGCGCCCAGTCGTCGAAGGAGTAGTTCTCGCCGTCGAGCTCGACCTCGAGCCGCACGGGTCCCTCGGGGCCGGGGTCGGTGGGCTCGGCCTCGGTCACGTCGTCGGGGTCGCTCTCCGCGTCCTCGATCTCGTGCTCCGCGACCTCCTTGTCGTGCAGGTCGCCGAACGGGTTGCCGCCGAGGGAGATGAACTTCTCCTGGTGCCGCCGCTCGCGCGGGAACTCCAGCTCCTTGAGCGCCGCGATCGTCAGCTTCATGAACGGCGCCGGCCCGCAGACGAACGCGTCGTACGAGAGGTACGCCGAGGCGAAGGCGCGCATCTGCTCCTCGCTGGGCAGGCCCTGGACGGACTCCAGCCAGTGCACGACCTGGAGCCGGTCCGGGTGCGCGGCCGCGAGCTCGGTCAGCTCGCGGGCGAAGATCACCGACGACTCGTCACGGTTGGCGTAGAACAGCACGATCCGCCCGGTGCCCTGCTCCAGCGCCGTCCGGGTGATCGAGATGACCGGCGTGATGCCGCTGCCGCCGGCGAAGAGCAGCAGGTCGGCGCTCAGCGACGCCGGGGTGAAGATGCCGCTCGGGGGCAGCACGTGCATCGTGTCGCCCTCGCGGAGGTTGTCGCAGACCCAGTTGGACGCGTAGCCCTCCGCGGTCCGCTTCACGGTGATCGTGAGCGGCCCTCCGCCGACCGGGCTGCTGGACAGGGAGTAGCAGCGCGCCGCGACGCCGGTCCGGTCGCTCGGCACGGCCAGGGTCAGGAACTGTCCCGGTTTGTAGGCGAACTGCTCCTCGGCACCCGCGGGGACCTCGAAGGAGATGGAGTGCGCGTCGGCGGTCTCCTCGACCACGTCCACGACCTTCAGCTCGAAGGCGTCGTCCGACATGGGTCTAGTAACCGTCCTCGGCTCCGATGGGGATCTGCCCGTCCCGTGCCGCAGCCTCGATGCTGGACACGAGTCGCGGGCAGCTGTCCTTCACGTCACGTGCGCCGGTACGCCGGGCCAGCGCGGTGCAGTGCCCGCGCGCCTCGGTCGTCCACTGGATCGACGTGTGGTGGTCGCTGTTCTTCTTCACGCCGACCCGCGCCAGGCAGTCCAGGCACTCGACCTCGACCAGACGCGCAGCCGTGTAGAGGCGCTGGTCCTCGATGGTGTCGGCGCTGGTGGGGACGAAGGAGGCCATGGCTCAGGTGCCCGACATCATCTGCGGGATCTCGGCCGAGTCGTCGGCGGAGTCGTCGACCGACTCGTCCTCGGCCGCCTTCTTGCGCAGGTTCTCGGCGACCTCGTCCTGCCAGTACTCGTTGGCCTTGGTGGTGTCGACCTCGAACTCGAAACGGTCCACCATCTCCGGCTGGATGTCGTCCTGGTCGACGTAGAACTGCTCGTACCACCGGCGCAGCTGGTAGACGGGCCCGTCCTCCTCGCAGAGCAGCGGGTTCTGCACCGGCACCTTGTTCTTCCAGATGTGCACGTCCTGGAGGAAGCCGCTGCCGAACATCTCGGCGTACTTGTTGGCGATGAAGTCGGTGGTCTTCTCGTCGAGCCCCTCGGGCTTCTTGACGACGATGCCGTACTGGAGCCGGAACGAGTTCGGGCCGGTCGGCACGTGGCAGTTGACCAGCACGACCTCGGTGTTGAAGCCCTTGTAGTCGGTGTCGAGCCAGTTGATCATGTACGACGGTCCGTAGTAGGTGGCCTCGGACTTGAGGAAGAGCTCGGCGTCGCCGTACCCCTCGGTCTTGTCGGGCCGGCCCTTGGACTCCATGAACTGCGTCGCGAGGGTGCCCTCGAAGACGTTGCGGAAGCTCGTCGGGAACGCGAAGTGCACGTAGTAGAAGTGCGCCATGTCCACGACGTTGTCGATCAGCTCGCGGCAGTGCGAGCCCTCGATCTCCTCCGCGACCCAGACCCAGTCGGTGTACTCGCCCTCGGCGAGGCCGGCGAGCTGCGGGGGCAGGATGTCGTAGTCGGCCTTGGAGCCCTCGGTGTCGTGCCAGATCAGCAGCTGGTCGTTGACGATCGCGGTCTCGTACTTCTGGGTGCGGGCCCGCAGCGGCACGCGGCGCGCGTAGGGGATCGCCTTGCACTTGCCGTCCCCGCCCCAGCGCCAGTCGTGGAAGGGGCAGGCGATCTCGTCGCCCTTCACCTCGCCCTGGGTGAGGTCGCCGCCCATGTGCCGGCAGTAGCCGTCGAGGACGTTGAGCTCGCCCTTCGTGTCCTGCCAGACGACCAGCTGGCCGCCGAACGCGCCGACCCGGTGTGGCTTGCCGTCGCGGAACGAGTCGGCCAGACCGATGCAGTGCCACCCACGCGCGAAGCGCTCGGGCGGGGTGCCGTGGTCGAGAGCGCGGACACTGGCTGCAGCGTCGGTCATGGCAAGCCTCCAGACATGTGGACCAAAACGAGAACAGGTTATAGTTTTTGGGTCGCGGATTCCAGCGCACCCCACCTTCCCACCGGGAGATCTGATGCACATCGCCCTGACGCCCGAGCAGGAAAATCTCCGTGAGGAGCTGCGTGAGTACTTCGCCGCGCTCGTCACGCCGGAGGTGAAGGCGGGTCTCGCGTCGGCGACCGGTGAGTTCGGGGACGACGCGGTCTACAAGCAGGTCATCCGCCAGCTCGGCACCGACGGCTGGCTCGGCATCGGCTGGCCGACGGAGTACGGCGGGCAGGCCCGCTCGATGGTCGACCAGCTGATCTTCACCGACGCGGCGGCGGTCGCCGGCGTACCGATCCCCTACCTGACGCTCAACACGGTCGGGCCGACGATCATGCGCTACGGCACCGACGAGCAGAAGGAGTACTTCCTCCCCCGCATCCTCCAGGGCGACCTGCACTTCTCGATCGGCTACTCCGAGCCCGGCTCCGGCACCGACCTGGCCTCGCTCAAGACCCGGGCGGTCCGCGAGGGCGACGAGTGGGTGATCAACGGGCAGAAGATGTGGACGTCGCTGATCCAGTACGCCGACTGGCTCTGGCTCGCCTGCCGCACCGACCCCGACCTGCCCCGCCACAAGGGCCTGTCGATGATCCTGGTGCCCGCCGACTCCGCCGGCTTCTCCTACACCCCGGTGCACACGGTCGCGGGCGTCAGCACCAGCGCGACGTACTACGAGGACGTGCGCGTCCCGGCGAGCAACCTGGTCGGCGAGCTCAACGGCGGTTGGGCGCTGATGACCAACCAGCTCAACCACGAGCGCGTCGCGCTCACCTCGGCCGCGCCGCTGACCTACTCGATCGACATGGTCCGGCGCTGGGCGCAGGAGACCAAGAACCCCGACGGCCAGCGGGTGATCGACTCCGAGTGGGTCCAGATCGCCCTCGGCCGCGCGCACGCCCGCACCGAGGCGCTGCGCCTGATCAACTGGAAGCTCGCCGCCGACGCGGACGCCGGCGTCCAGCTCTCCCCGGCCGAGGCGTCGGCCACCAAGATCTACGGCTCCGAGCTCGCCACCGAGGTCTACCGGGTCCTGATGGAGATCGTCGGCCCGAACGCCGGCATCACCGGCGCGTCCGAGGGCGCGGTCCTGGCCGGCCGGCTTGAGCGCTTCTACCGCTCCGCGCTCGTGATGACCTTCGGCGGCGGCACCAACGAGATCCAGCGCGACATCATCGGGTACGTCGGCCTCGGCCTCCCCGCAGCGAAGAGGAACTGACTGACATGGACTTCCGTTTCACGCAGGAGCAGGACGAGGCGGCCGAGCTGGCCGCCAGCATCCTCAAGGACCGCGCCACCAACGAGCGGCTCAAGGCCGTCGAGGCGCAGGGCGACCGGTTCGACCGCGAGCTCTGGGCCGCCCTGGGCGAGGCGGGCCTGCTCGGGCTCGCGCTCCCCGAGGCGTACGACGGCGCCGGGCTCGGCCTCGTCGAGCTGGCCCGCGTGCTGGTCGAGGTCGGCCGCGCCGTCGCGCCGGTCCCGCTGGCCGCGCACGGTCCGGCCTCGCGCCTGGTCGCCGAGCTCGGCTCCGACGCGCAGCGGCAGCAGTGGCTGCCGGGCGCCGCCTCCGGTGCCAACGTGCTGACCGCCGCGGTGGCCGAGGAGCGCGCCTACTCCCCCGCCCGGCCGACGACGGTCGCCACGCCGGACGGCACGTCGTACGTGCTCACCGGCAGCAAGGCGATCGTCCCGGCCGGTCCGTACGCCGACGCGTTCCTGGTGCCGGCCGAGACGCCCAGCGGCGTCGGCGTCTTCCTCGTCGAGCCCGGCGACCAGGGCGTCACCGTGGTCGCCCAGACGTTCTCCGACGGCGACGGTGTCGCCCGCCTCGACCTCGACGGTGCCGTGCTCGCGGCGGACCGCCTGGTGGGCGCCGCGGACGGCGCGGCCGACCAGCGCCTCCGGCAGCTGCTGCTCCTCGCCGGCTCGGCCGAGCAGCTCGGCATCACCGAGGGGGCGCTGGCGCTGACCTCGGCGTACGCGAAGACGCGCGAGCAGTTCGGCCGCCCGATCGGCACCTTCCAGGCCGTCTCGCAGCGGCTGGCCGACGGCTACATCGACGTCCTCGGCCAGCGGCTCACGCTCTGGCAGGCCGCGTGGCGGCTCGACGAGGGGCTGCCCGCCGACAGCGAGGTCGCGATCGCGAAGCTGTGGGCGGCCGACGCGGGCCACCGCCTCGCGCACACCGCGGTCCACGTGCACGGCGGCGTGGGCATCGACCTGGACGGCGAGACGCACCGCTACTTCACCTCGGCCAAGCGCTTCGAGTTCCTGCACGGCGGCGCCACCGAGCAGGCCCTCAACGTCGGCCGGATCCTGGCGGCCGAGCCGGCGTGACCGTGATGGTGGTTTCGAGGATCGCTTCGCTCGCACCTCAACCACCGGTGCACGGTGGTTGAGGTGCGAAGGCCGCCAGGCCTGAGCCTCGAAACCACCATGCCCACGGTGCGCGACCAGCTGCTGGCGCGCGCGGAGGACGACTCGACCGGCCTGCTCTTCGAGGACGAGTCCTGGACCTGGGCCGAGGTGGTCCGCGAGTCGAGCGTGCGCGCCGCCGTGCTGTCGAGCCTGCTGCCGGCCGGCGAGCCGCCGCACGTCGGCGTGCTGCTGGAGAACGTCCCCGAGTTCGCGTTCGTGCTCGGCGGGGCCGCCCTGAGCGGTCAGGTGGTCGTGGGCCTGAACCCCACTCGCCGCGGGGCTGCGCTCGCGGCCGACGTACGGCGCGCCGACGTGCAGGTCGTCGTCACCGACGCCGCGCACGCGGACCTGCTCGCCGACGTCGACGTGCCGGTGCTGCCGGTCGAGTCGCCGGACTGGACGGCGCTGCTCGAGGAACACGCGTCGGCGGAGCTCCCGGCGGCGGACGTCGGGCCGGACGACCTGATGATGCTGATCTTCACGTCGGGCACCTCCGGTGATCCGAAGGCCGTCAACGTGACGCAGGCGAAGGTCGCCTACCCGGGGCAGTTCCTCTCCGAGCGGTTCGGGCTCGGTCCGGCGGACGTCGCCTACCTGTCGATGCCGATGTTCCACTCCAACGCGATCATGGCCGGCTGGGGCCCGGCGCTCGCCGCCGGCGCGACGGTCGCGCTGGCCCGGCGATTCTCCGCCTCCGGCTTCCTGCCCGACGTACGCCGGCACGGTGCGACGTACGCCAACTACGTCGGCAAGCCGCTGACCTACATCATGGCGACGCCCGAGCAGCCCGACGACGCCGACAACCCGCTGCGGCTGGTCTTCGGCAACGAGGCCAACGACCGCGACATCGCCGGCTTCGGCGCTCGCTTCGGCTGCGTCGTCGTCGACTCCTACTCCTCGACCGAGAACGCCGTGATCGTCCAGCGGGTGCCCGAGATGCCACCGGGCTCGCTCGGCCGTCCCGTCGACGGCGTCAAGGTGCTGGACCCGGAGACGATGGCCGAGGCGCCGGACGCGGAGTTCGGCCCGGCGGGCGAGCTGCTCAACGCCGAGGCCGCGACCGGGGAGCTCGTCAACACCGCGGGCGCCGGGGCGTTCGCGGGCTACTACAAGGACCCGGACGCCGAGGCCGAGCGGATGCGCGGTGGCATGTACTGGTCCGGCGACCTCGCCTACCGCGACGCCGACGGCTTCGTCTACTTCGCCGGGCGCACCGCCGACTGGCTACGCGTCGACGGCGAGAACCTCGGCGCCGCCACGATCGAGCGGATCCTGCTGCGCCACCCCGCCGTCGACGAGGCCGCGGTGTACGCCGTGCCGGACGAGTCGGTCGGCGACCAGGTGATGGCCGCGCTCGTGGTCCGCGGCTCGCTCGAACCGGTCGGGTTCGAGGCGTTCCTCGACGAGCAGGCCGACCTCTCCCCCAAGGCCCGGCCCCGCTTCGTCCGGGTCGTGTCGACGCTGCCGCGGACGGCCACCAACAAGGTGCTCAAGCGCGAGCTCGCCGCGGAGGGCCCGGTCGCCGGGGACGGCGTCCTGTGGACCCGCGAGGCGCGCGGCACGTCGTACTCAGCGTGAGGGCGGCGGCGACGGCTCGTTGTCCTCGTCGGTGAACGGCGTCCCGCCACCGAAGGAGTCGGAGACCGCGGCGCCGTCGAGCACGCGGTACGGCGTGGGCGAGCTGGCCGCGCGACGGCGGAGGGCGTCGAGCGGCACGGCGCCGTCCGAGGCGACCACGACCAGGTTGCCGAGGCGCTTGGCCCGCAGGGTGGCCGGCTCGGCGGTGAGCAGGACCGACGGGAAGACCGTCCGGAGGGCGGCGACCGCCCGTCGGGTCCACCCGAAGGGTGCGCGGTCGGTCAGGTTGAGGGCGACGACGCCGGACGGACCGACCACCCGGAGCAGCTCCGCCGCACAGGACGTCGTGACCAGCTCGCCCGGCACGCGAGCGTCCGCGAACGCGTCCACGACCACCAGGTCCGCGAACCCGTCGCGGAGTGCCGCGAGCCCGGAGCGCCCGTCCACGTCGCGCACCCTGATGCCGCTGGTCCGCGGCAGCGGCAGGTCGCGCCGCACCAGCTCGGTCACCGACGCCGCGGGCTCGAGCACCACCTGGGCGGAGCGTGGCCGGGTGGCCGCGACGTAGCGGGGCAGCGTCATCGCCGCCCCGCCGACGTGCACCACCCGCAGCGGCACCCCGGCGGGGGCGACCGCGTCGACGACGTCGGCCAGCCGGCGCACGTAGTCGAAGACGATCCGGGTGGGGTCGTCGAGGTCCACGTGGGACTGGTCCATCCCGGACATCCGGAGCACGAACGAGCCGGGTCGGTCTCCCGTCACGATCTCCGCTTCGTCCACGTCCGCAGCGTGCCACGCCTCGCCCGCAGCGGGTGACCCCCGGGGCGGCGGTGAACCGCTAGGTTCGCGCCATGGGACGGCTCCGCCTGGGCGACTTCGGCCGTGCGCTGCTCGCCCTCGTCGGCGCGACGGTCGGCCTGCTCGTGGCCTCGTGGCTGATCCCGAGCTTCGACGTCGGTGGCTGGGAGGGCGCGCTGCTCACCGCGGTCCTGATCGCGGTCTTCGGTGTCGCCCTGCGGTTCGTCCTGGTCCGCGGCGCGGTGCTCCTCGGCTGGGTCGGCGCCCTCCTGCTCGGACTCTTCGGCCAGGCCATCGTCGTCTGGCTCGTCGTCTACGCCCCGCGCGGCGGCAGCGCGGCCGACCTCGGCTGGGCGTTGCTCGCCTCCTGGATCATCGCCGGGGTCTCGACCCTGTTCGTCTGGGTCGGTACGGCGGGCACCGACGACGCGGTCACCGCGTCCCTGATCCGCCGTGCCCACCGCCAGAAGGTGACGGTCGACGACCCCGGCCTGCCGGGCATCGTCTTCGTCCAGGCCGACGGCGTGCCGTTCCCGGTGCTCGACTGGTGCGTCCGGGCCGGCACGCTGCCGACGCTCTCGCGCTGGGTCCGGTCCGGCTCGCACCGCTCGGTCGAGTGGCGCCCGAAGCTCCCGGCCACGACGCCGGCGAGCCAGATGGGGATCCTGCACGGCACCATCGAGGGCATCCCCGCGTTCCGGTGGCTCGACCGCCCGAGCGGCAAGGTCTACGTCGCCAACCGGCCCGCCGACGCCGCGCTGATCGAGGCCTCCCACTCCGACGGACGCGGCCTGCTCGCCGACGACGGGGTCTCGGTGAGCAACCTCTTCACCGGCGACGCGACCACGGCGTACGCGACCATGAGCGCGATCGGCCGCGCCAACGAGAGCCGGGAGTCCCGGCGGGCCATCTCGGAGTTCCTGAGCCGGCCGAACGGCTTCGCGCGCAGCATGTCGCGGGCCGTCAGCGAGATCGCGCGCGAGCGGTTCCAGGCCACCCGCGCCGTACGCCGCGACATCCGGCCGCGCGTCCACCGCGGCTGGGCCTTCGCCGGCGAGCGGGCCGGGCTCAGCGGCGTCATCCGCGACCTCAACACCGCGATGGTCGCCGACGCGATGCTCAAGGGCCGGCGCAGCGTCTACGTCGACTACGTGGACTACGACGCCGTCGCGCACCACGCCGGGATCCTGCAGCCCGAGTCCCTGGACGCCCTCGCCGGCATCGACGCCGTGCTCGCCCAGATCGAGGCGGTCGCCGCCGTCGCGCCCCGGAAGTACCACATCGTCGTGCTCTCCGACCACGGACAGTCGCAGGGCGAGGTGTTCGCGGACAGGTACGGCGAGGACCTCGCCGCGCTGGTGTCGCGCCTCTCCGACAGCGCGGCGATCGCGTCAACCGGGAACGCCGAGGGGCGCGGCTCGCTGCAGTCGATGGTCGCGGGCGGCGCGGGCGACGACACGGTGCTCGGGCGGGCCCTGCGGCGGGCGTCGGACCGGGCCGAGGAGCAGATCCAGTCGCAGACGTTCGAGACCCGGAGCCCCACGAAGGCCGAGGAGTTCCTCGTCTTCGGCTCCGGCAACCTCGGGCTGGTCTACGTGACCGGCGAGCAGCACCGGCTCACGATCGACGACCTCGCCGAGCGCTACCCCGCGCTGGTGCCCGGCCTGGTCTCGCACCCCGGTGTCGGGTTCGTGGTCGTGCACACGGACGAGCACGGACCGGTCGCGCTGGGACCCGGTGGCGAGCACCGAGTGCGCGACGGGGCCGTCACCGGGGTGGACCCGCTGGCGAGGTTCGGCCCGCACGCGCCCGAGTTCGTGCTCCGCGCCGCCACCATGCCGGAGGCGCCCGACATCTACGTCAACAGCCTGATCGACGACCTCGGCGAGGTCGCGGCGTTCGAGGGACTGGTGGCGTGCCACGGTGGACTCGGTGGCTGGCAGGACCGGGGCATGGTCGTGCACCCGGTCGACTTCGAGATGCCCGAGGAGATGGTCGTGGGAGCGGACGCGCTGCACCGCGTGCTGGTCGGTTGGCTGGAGCAGGTCGGGCACCGCGCCGCGCTGGCGCAGGAGGACGTCCATGGCTGAGTCGAGGGTGTCCGCCCGCTTCTTCGTCAAGGGCAGGAACCTGAGCCGTCGTCCGATCGACGCGATCCTGCTCGTGGTCGGGGTCCTGGTGGCGCTCGCGTGCGTGCGCGCCGCCGAGCACCGCGGCGTCCTCGACGATGCCGTCCGCCACGTCGCCGACGACCTCCCACGCTGGGTGACGGCGCTCTTCGACGCGACGTACACCCTCGGCGCGGCGTACGTCGTGGTCGTCGTGGTCGCCGTGGTCGTCACGATCCCCCGCCGGGGCGTCCTCCCGATCACCTTGGTCGTCGCCGTCGGCGTCGCGGTCGCCGGCACGTTCGTCGCGTCGTGGCTGGCCGGAGCCGGCTGGCCGGACCTCGACCCGGCGCCGGTGCGGTCCGGCTCGGCCCACGGCTTCCCGACCGTGCGGGTCGCGGTCGTCACCTCGTTGCTGCTCGTCCTGCGGCCGTGGGTGGTGCTCACCTACCGGCGCCTCCACATCCTGGTCGTCGTGCTCCAGTGCTTCGCGGCCTGGGCGATCGGCATCGCCGGCCCGACCGACGTGATGGGCGCGCTGGCGCTCGGCATCGTCGGCGCAGGTACGGCGCTCGTGCTCCTCGGGTCGCCCGCGGGCCACCCCGATCTCCAGCGGGTCGCGGGCAGCCTCCGCAGGCTCGGGCTCGACGTGAGCGGCCTCCGGTTCGCCGACCGGCAGCCGTGGGGAGCCCGGATCCTCTACGCGGACTCGACCGCCGGCGAGCCGCTGCTGGTCAAGGTCTACGGCCGCGACGCCACCGACGCGCACCGGGCCTCACGGTGGTGGCGGATCCTCCTCTACCGCGACCAGACCGAGCCCGGCGCGACCCGGCTGCAGCTCGTCGAGCACGAGGCGCTGCTGACGATCCTGGCCGAACGGGCCGGCGTCCTCGTCGACGACGTGGTCGCCGCCGCCGAGACCGACGGCGACGCGGTGCTCGTCCTGGGCGGGCCGGCGCCGGCGCTGGCCGACGCCGAGACGATCGGCGACGACACGCTGCACGAGGTGTGGGCGGCCGTCTCCCGGATGCACGCAGCCGGCATCACGCACGGCGAGCTCACCCTGGCGCGGATCGCGGCCACCGTCCGGGGGCCGGTGTTCTCGGAGTGGGCGTCGGGCACCGTCGCCGCCACGGACGCCCAACGGGCGCGGGACGTCGCCGTCCTGCTGGCCAGCCAGTCGCTCGCGGTCGGACCGGAGCGCGCGGTCGACGCGGCCGCGGCCGGCCTCGGTGCCGACGGCGTGGCCGCCGCCCTGCCCTACCTCCAGCGCGCCGCCATGCCCCGGTCGATGCCCGGCGCCGACCTGAAGACGACGCTGGCCCGGATCGGCGAGCTGGTCTCGGACCGCACCGGCGTGCCGGCCCCCGAGCCCGCCGAGATCGTCCGGATCAAGTGGCGCAACATCCTGACGACGGGCCTGATCCTGCTGGCGGCGTACGGACTGCTCAGCATGCTGATCGAGCTGGACTGGGTGACCGTCATCGACACCTGGCGCAACGCCACGTGGAGCTGGGTCCTGATCGGGCTCGTGGTCGCCCAGCTCACCTCGGTCGCCGACGCCGGCACCGCCATGTCGACGGTGCGCACCCGACTGCCCCTCGGCCCGCTCGTGCAGCTCCAGTACGGCGTCAAGACGATCGGGCTGGCGATCTCCGCCACCCTCGGCCGGGTCGCGCTCTACACCACCTTCCTGCGCCGCTTCGGCGAGGGGCCGGCCACGGCCGTCACCGCAACGGCGCTGGACTCGTTGGCCGGCACCGTCGCCAACGTGGTCGTCGTCCTGGTCGCGCTGGTGGTCGCCTCGAACACGCCGGACCTCGATCTCTCCGGCCCGGACAACCTCGACCGGATCCTCCTCTACATCGCCGTCGCCGTCGTGCTCTCCGTCATCGCCGTGGCCCTGGTGCCCAAGCTGCGGCAGGCCGCCGTCACCGCGGCGCGCAGCGCCTGGGACTCGCTCCGCGTGGTCACCGAGAGCCCCGGACGGGCACTCGGCCTCTTCGGCACCAACCTCGTGTCGCTGATGATCACGGCGGTCGCGCTGGCGTGCATGGTCCAGGGCCTGCAGCCGTCCATCTCCTACGGCACCGCGCTCTTCGTGACCGCGGCTGCCGCAGCGTTCGCCGCGATCATCCCGGTGCCCGGCAACGTCGGGGTCGCCGAGGCGGCGATCTCCGCGTGCCTGGTCGGGCTCGGCATGGACAGCGGTCCGGCGTTCGCGGTCGCGGTCACGCAACGGATCGCGACGTCCTACCTCCCGCCGGTGTACGGCGTGTGGGCACTGCGCTGGCTGCGCAAGCAGGACTACATCGACTGAGCGGCGGCCTCGGACTCCCGAGCCGCCCAGCCGAAGACCCCCTGCGACATCGTCGAGGCCTCGTGCGCGGCGCGCGTGGAGAAGACCCGGGCCCGGACCGCGGCGATCGCCGGGTCGTCCGGCGCGGCCTGCGAGGCCAGCTCCGCCAGGTGACCGGCGAGCCGGTCGTCGCCCGCCTCCAGGACGGCGAGCGCCCGGTCCGCGAGCCGCGTCGGTCCGCCGGCGAGGTCGGCCAGCTCCGTCGCGAGCGCGGCCGCGGGCGCCGGCTTGAGGTGCGCCGGGTCGCCGTCCCACCAGCCGCCGTACAAGCGCCAGACGTTGCGCACGACGAACTCCGGCTCGTCGTACACCGGCCGCAGGTAGGGCCGCTCCAGCAGGTGCTGCGGTCCGCGGACGGTGTGCACGATCTCGTCGAGCCGGGCGCCGGCGTTCATCATCGCCACGGTCTCGTCGTGCAGGTGGTCGAGCAGGTCGGCGCTGTCGGTGAGCGCCTGGCGGATCCGGTCGGCGCCGATGACGGGCACGCCGTGACCGGGCAGCAGGACCTCCGCGCCGAGGTCGGCCATCGTGCGCAGGCCGGCCGCCCACTCGCGCGGGTAGCGCTGCACCTTCTGCGGGTTGCCCGCGTTGGGCGAGGCCCAGATGAAGAGGTCGCCGCTGCAGAGCACCTTGCGCTCGGGGACCCAGGTGTAGGTGTGGTCGTCGGTCTCGCCCTTGCAGTGCGTGAGCTCGAGGCCGAGGCCGCCGACGGTGAGGGACGTGCGGTCGGCGTACGTCTCGTCGGGGTAGCGGTACTCGCGCGGCCAGCGCAGGTCGGGCAGCCCGAACTGACGCTGGTTGATGACCTCGTTGTAGCCGGCGGTGAGGACGTAGCGGTCGAAGCGAGCCGGCATCCGCTCATGGGCGACGACGCGCGGCGCGGCCCAGCCGTTCTCGCGGGCCTCCTCCTCGAACGGCGCGACGCCGAAGACGTGGTCGATGTGACCGTGGGAGAAGACGGCGGTGTTCAGGCGGGTGGTGTTCCAGCGCCGCAGCGTGTCGTGGATGTGCTGGGCGAACGGCGCGCTGCCGGTGTCGACGAGCGTCAGACCGTCGTCGGTCGCGAACGCCGAGACGTTGGCGAAGGCCGGCACGAAGGCGACGCCGTCGGTGATCTCCTCGGCCTCGCCGGACAGCGAGAACGGGTGCGTGTCCTCGATCCGGCGCCTGCCGGTCCAGAGGTCGTCGGCGACGTCGATGATGCTCGCCTGGGCGTTCATGGCAGCTCCTGGATGAGGGTGTCGACGACCACCGTGGTGGCCGATCCGGTGGCGGACGGGGACGCCGCGGTGATCACGACCGAGGTCCAGGTGCGGCCGTCGCCGACGGGGACGCCGTCGACCTCGAGGACCAGGCGCCCCGGGCCCGGCTCGGGCACGTCGCCCGCGTCGAGCAGCTCGACCAGCACCCGCTGCTGCCCCGCTACGGAACCCCCGACGGGGCGGCAGACGGCGATGATCGTCGACAGCATGCCCGCGTCCTTGTGGACGTGGCGCTCGATGAAGTCCGGACGCTCCTGCATGTCGACGAAGGACCGCACGGAGGGATAGCGCACCACCGCGACGCGGTCCCAGTGCTCGCTCGCGGCGACGTCGCCGTACAGGACGACCTCGGCCCCGAGGTCGTGCAGGATCGCCAGCGGGGCGTAGAGGTCGTCGGCCTCGCGGCCCGTGCGGCCCACGCCGGCGTCCGGGTGGCCGGCCGGGTAGTCGGCCAGCTCGCGGTAGCGCATCAGGTTGAGCATCAGGAACGGCGCGTCCTGCTCTGCCGGGAGCGACTGCAGCCGGGCGACGTAGGCGTGGTCCAGCACGCCGTACCGCGACTCCTCGGTGTGTGCAGGCACGCTCGGAGTGTAACTATTGGCAGTCAGCGTGTCATTAGTTTGGGGCCGCGAGCAGTGCCGTCACACCGCCCACCAGCGCCCGGCGGGTCCGGCTGATCGACAGGCCGTGGCGGACGCGCATCGCCTCGATGGACTCGAAGGAGCACAGCGCGTCGATGCTCACCAGGAGCTCCTCGCTGCGGGCCTTGCCCAGGCCGCGCGTCTCGGCGGCGAACTGGGCGGCGACCTGCTCGCTGAGCAGGTCCCGGCGCGCCTGCACCTGGTCGGCGATCTGCGGCGAGAACGGCGCGCGGAGCATCGCCGCGCGGATCGACGGCGCGAGCTTGCTGTGCAGCACCAGCCGCTGGTTGACCAGGGCCAGGACCCGCTCCTCCTGCGTGCCCTCGCCGAGCTCGCCGAGCCCGTAGAGCTCGCCGACCAGCGCGATCCGTCGCTCGATCGCGAGGTGCAGCAGGGCCTCGGTGTCCTCGAAGTAGCGGTAGACCGAGCGCAGCGACACGCCCGACCGGGCGGCGACCTCCTCGACGGAGGGCGAGAAGTTCCCCTCGACGAACATCTCGTGGACCGTGTCCAGCACGGCGTCGCTGTTGCGACCCCGCCGCGCCGTACGACCGTCCACGTCCTTGGGCATGTGCGTGAGGGTACGTCGTCCGCGGCCTTGCGGCGACGCCGCAGAGCAACATCTTTTGGCAATCTGGTGCCAAATGGTCGTTGACACCGGCCCGTCGTACGGCATGATCCCGAGTCATGACCGACCTGCCGGGGGTGTTCGGGAGCGTCGCTCCCTACATCGATGACTACGGCTACCTCGCCGTCGCCGGGATGGTCTTCCTCGCGAACCTCTGCATCCCGGTGCCGGGGGACGCCACGCTGATCGTGGCGTCGATCTACACGGTCTCGGGCGATCTCGGTCTCGTGCCCGTGCTCGTCGTCGCCTGGACGGCAGCGGTGCTCGGCGAGTGCGCCGCCTTCGCCATCGGTCGGTACGGCGGCCGTCCGCTCGCGATCCGCCTCGGGCGTCGCTTCGGGGTGACCCACGACCTGCTCGACCGGGTCGAGGCGTTCTACGCCCGGCGCGGCACCGCCACCGTGGTCGTCGGCCGCTTCGTCCCGCTGCTGCGTCGCGCCAACGGGCTCGTGGCCGGTCTCACCGAGATGAGCTGGCACCGGTTCCTGGTCGCCAACATGGTCGGCGCCGCGCTCTGGGTCGGCGTCTGCACGATCGTCGGCCGCCAGGCCGGCAACAACATCGACACCGTCAACACCGTCCTCGAGCGCGTGGCGCCACTCCTCGGGCTGCTTCTGGTCGTCGTGATCGTGCTCTCCGTCGCGCGACGTCGTCGCCGCCGGCGGGCCGCCGAGGAGGAGCTCCGATGATCGAGGTCACCCTGCTGGGCACCGGGAGCCCGCTCCCGGACCCGCACCGGGCCGGGCCGGCGACCCTGGTGCGCGCCGGGTCCGCGACGTTCTTGGTCGACGCGGGCCGCGGCGTCGTGATGCGCGCGGCCGGGGCGGGCTCGGGGCCGAACCAGCTCACCGCCGTACTGCTCACGCACCTCCACAGCGACCACGTCACCGACCTCGGCGACCTGGTCACCACCCGCTGGATCACGACGTTCGAGCCTTCGCCGCTGATCGTGGTCGGGCCGCCCGGCACGAAGGCGGTGACGGCGGCCGTCCTGGAGTCGCTCGCGCCGGACGTCGGCTACCGCACCACCCACCACGCGGACCTCGACGGTCCCCCGCCGGTGCACGTGCAGGAGGTCTCGACCGGCGTGGTGTGGGACGCCGACGACGTGATCGTCCGGGTCGGCGCCACCGACCACCGTCCCGTCGAGCCGACGCTCGCCTTCCGGATCGAGCACGACGGAGCCGCGGTCGTCGTCGCGGGCGACACCGTCCCCTGCGCGAGCCTCGACGCCCTCTGTGCCGGCGCCGACGCCCTCGTGATCACCGCGATCCGGCGCGACCTGCTCGAGCCGGTCCCGCTCCCCCGGCTGCAGGACATCCTCGACTACCACTCGTCCGTCGAGGACGCCGCCAGGACCGCGACCCGCGCCGGCGTGGGCACGTTGGTCCTCACCCACTACGTCCCTGCCCCGGTCCCGGGCGCCGAGGACGAGTGGCGGGCGGTCGCGGCCGCCCACTTCGCCGGCCGGATCGAGCTCGGCGACGACCTGCACGCCGTCCGGATCGGCTAGGCCAGGACCGGCGACGGCCGGAAACCCCGGAAGGTGAGCCACAGCCCGAGGCCCAGCTCCCACGCGGCGATGGGCAGGGCGCACAGCCCGGCGACGACCGTGAGGTCGTCAAGACCGCCGAACGTGACGACCATCGTCTTGGCGACCAGCAGCGGTGCGCCGATGAGGCCGAGGACCGGCAGGATCCGCGGCACGAGCCCGGCCCGGTGCAGGACGGTCGCGAGGAAGAGCGCGTTGATCGCCGGCATGACGCCGGGACCGAAGAGGAAGGTCCAGCCACGTACGTCGACCAGCCCGTGGGCGACGGCGGCGAGCCCGGCTGGTGCGTCCGCCGTACCGGCGAAGTCCTGGCGCAGCGTGACGACCGCCAGGATGCTGACGACGCCGACCAGGATGAGGCCGGCCTCGACGGTGCGGGAGGCAACGAACCCGAGGGCGGCGGTCCGGCTGACCCGCCGGGTCACCGGGTAGAGCGCGATCGCCGTGGCGACGCAGGCCAGCGCGGTGATCAGCTCGAAGGCCCCGCCCAGGACCACCTGGGACTCGTTGCCAGCGCCCTGGACGAAGCCCGTGGGGTCGTCGGTGGCGGGGTGGAGGAGCAGGACCGCCGGCATCGAGAAGACGAACGTGGCGAGGTAGGCGAGACCGCCGAGCAGGGCGGTGCGGCGCGCGTTCATGAGGTGCTCCTGGAGGTGAGGATCCGGACCCGCGCCCTGTGCAGCTGGGGCATGAGTCCGTAGATGACGACTGGGACGGCGATGGTGGCGAGCACGAACGTTCGCAGCACCGGGGACATGGGGCGCAGCCAGTCCGCGAGCGTCAGGTTGATTACGGTCAGGGTCGGGAACACGCACAGCCAGATCATCAGGGCGAGCTGGTGCTTGGTCGGGGGGCCGATGGGCCGGGTGTTGTTGTCCATGCTGGGAGCGTGCGGCCCCCGTCCCCGTCTCGGCAACGATCGTTGCCGAACCCGGGACGCACGCGCTTCCATGGCTCCATGGACGACCCGAGCTCCCGCATCGCCACCGCCCTCGACCAGGTCGGGCCGCGCCTGAAGCGGCTGCGCTCCCTGCGCTCGACCAGCCTGGCCGAGCTGTCCGAGCGCACCGGGATCTCGAAGAGCACGCTGTCCCGGTTGGAGACCGGTCAGCGACGCCCGAGCCTGGAGCTGCTGCTACCGCTCGCCGAGGCGTACGGCGTACCGCTGGACGAGCTGGTCGGTGCACCCGAGGTCGGCGATCCCCGCGTGCACCTGAGGCCGCACCAGGTCCACGGCCGCACCGTGATCCCGCTGACCCGCCAGCCCGGCGGGGTCCAGGTGTGGAAGATCGTCATCCCGACCTCGAAGAGCACGGTCGAGATGAAGACCCACGAGGGCTACGAGTGGATGTACGTCATCGCCGGCCAGCTGCGCATCGTCATCGGCGAGCACGACCTCGTCCTCGGCCCGGGCGAGGTCGCCGAGTTCGACACCCGCGTGCCGCACTGGTTCGGCAGCACCGGGGAGGCACCGGTCGAGGTGCTCTCCGTCCTGGGCCGCCAGGGCGAGCGGATGCACGTCCGTGCCCGGCCGAAGGCTCAGGCCTCCGGCGCCACCGCGCGGGCGTAGGCCTCCCACGACGACAGGATCGGGCCGGAGACGTCCCAGTCGGCCGGGGCCTCGAAGTAGCCCGGGTGGTGCTGCTCGGTGTAGGCCCGGATCTTCGGCGGCACGTCGTCGAGCCCGCGGATCGTCTTGCGGCTGTGCAGCCGGCCGGTCATCACGCCGCCCTCGAGGCCCGAGCCGCCCATCCGCATCCACGGCCAGAACGGCGAGACGCGGGAGAAGCCGGCCCGGAAGTGCGCCGAGGCGAGGTCGCGGTCCTCGAGCTCCCGCTTCGAGGTGTAGATGACGAAGTGCTCCGAGGGGTTGATCGTCGCGCCGGTCGAGGACCGCGGCCAGCCCGAGGGCGTGACCGGGTTGGGGTACTCGTGCGCGTAGTCCCACTCGAGCAGCACCTCGTCGCCGTACACGGCCCACGGGAGGATGAACGGCAGCGAGCCGTCGGCGTTGGCGTCGACGTTCTCGTTCATCGCGACGCCGTGCTCCTCGGCGTCGCCGACGTACAGGTTCGGCATCTCGAGGGTGAGCTCGCCGCCGATCCTGTCGTTGAGGAACGGGAAGACCTCGACCGTCTCCCCGGTGAACGGGTTGTCCCACGTCTCGATGACCTCGCCGGAGCGGAGGTCGTAGAAGAAGCCGGTCTCCTTGCCGCGCATCTGGAGGCGCTCGGCCGGGCCCTCGCCGACGAACCGGACCTTGGTGATGCCGGTGCCGGCGTACCCGAAGAGCGGCTGCAGGCGCTGGGTCCCGATCGAGGCGTACATCGCGCCGTGGAACGTCGAGACCAGCGGCTCCTCGCCGAACGTGCCCCAGGTCTTGCCGAACGCGTAGAGGTTGTCGCGCGGCGACGCCGCCAGGTCGAGCGGCACGGTGCTGGTCACGGCCGGACGCTAGCGCAGAAGCCGGCCCTCAGAAGCAGAAGCCGCCGGTCCACTCCGCCGGCGTCGCCTGAAGCGCGGACCCGAGGACGAGGACGGGCACGACGGCGACGACCGGGGCCGGCAGCAGCCACCGCACCCAGGGCCGGTGGGTCCGGGCGGCGACCAGTGCTGCCGTCAGCCACGGGAGGACCGAGATCGCGACGATCACCCACAGGTAGACGCGCGCCTCGTGCAGCGCCGCAAGGCTGGCCGGGTCGTTGCAGCTGCCCTTCGTCGCGTAAGCCTCGACGACGGCGGCGAACGCCATGACGAGCGTGTGGACGACGGTCAGGACCGCCAGTCCGGTCCAGGCCCACCACCGCCACGGGCGACGGGGGCGGGTCCGGCGTTCGGCGAGCGCTGCGGATTCCATGTACCCACCTTGGTCGGCCCGGGGGTGCCTCGCCTGAGTAGCGGGGCTCAGCGCCGCGTGTGCCGAGACGAGCCCAGCTTGATGAGCAACGGCTCGACGCGGTGGTGCACCGGCGCCAGGGCGGACCAGAGGAACCGCCCACCCTGCGACCGCGTCGTCGCTCCCCCGTGGCGCCAGCCGTAGACGCAGCACGAACCGCCACCCGACGACCACGAACCATTGCAGACAGCGGCGGATCCTCCAGGATGCGTCGCGACCACTGCTCGGCCGACCGGTCGTCGGCGTCAGGGAACTCGGCCTGGAATGCCGACGCGTAGTCGGGCTCCCCACCGGCCAACGCGCCGATCACCGCGGCTGGCTCGACACGGCGCACACGAGTCCCGCCTGCAGCTTCCACGAGGGCATCATCGCTCGACCGGGCTCAGCCGACCAGCACCCAGCGTCCGGGGTCGACCTGCTTGAAGGCGGGGTGGCGGAGCGCGACGAGGGGTGGCGCGGGTGAGGTGTAGGTGTGCCCGGTCGGGGTGGTGGTCTCGACCTGGTGGCCTGGTGAGGGTCGTGGTCGGGCGCGCCAGCCGGGTGCCTGCTTGGCGTGGTTGCACTGCTCGCAGAGGCCTTGGCCGTCGAGGACGGTGGTGTGGCCTCCGTCGGCGATGCCGGTGATGTGGTCGCGGTGCCGGATGGGGGCGTTGCACCATGGCGTGCGGCAGGACTGGTCACGCAGGTCGATCGCCTCGCGCAGGCGGCCTCGGAAGAGGCGCTGGCGTGAGTCCATGGCCACGAGCTCGCCGGTGTCGGGATCGGCGTAGAGGCGGCGTAACCAGGCCTGGGAGCCGGTGTCGAGGTGGTCGGCCAGCAGCTCGCGGGCCAGGCCGGCCGGGATGGTGCCGTAGCCGTCGAGGTGGGCGGTGTCGTGGGCGCCGCCGAGCAGGGCGTGGTCGGTCATCACGACCCCGAGGGAGACCGGCGGGACGGGTCGCCCGTCGATGGTGGGGGCGCCGGTGACGCGTGCGACCAGGGTGTCGGCCATCAGCTGGCCGCGGGTGCGGGGGTCGCCGGCGGCGGTGTCGCGGTCGGCTGCGGCCGACAGGACGGCGTACACCGCGACGGCCTGGGCGACCGGCAGCAGGACGGTCAGGTGGGCCATCGTGTCGGGTGCGGGTCGGATGCTGACCCGGCGTTCGGTCTCGGCGCGGCGGCGGCGCTCGGCGACCGAGGCGGGGTCGAGGCGGGCGGCGAGCTTGTGGAGCTCAGCGAGGACGACGCGGTCGGAGTAGGACTCCAGCGCGTCGGGGTCGCCGGCGATCGCACGGTCCACCGCGCGGCGGTCCTCCAGGGTCAGGCAGGCGGTCTCGCGGGCGATCACGGTGGCGCGCCACTCGGTGATCCGACCCGCGTCGAACGCGGCGCGGGTGTGTGGGAGCTCGGTGTCGAGGACCTTCGCGAGCCCGAGGTGCAGGCGACCCCGGTGCGGTGACTCGCGGCGGGCGAGAGCGACCTGCTCCGCGACGCCGCGGCCCTGCCGCTCGGCCGGCACACCCCGATCGGCCAGCGCAGCCCGCTGCGATCGGTCGAACGCAGCGGCGAGGCGCGCCTGTCGCGCCTGGGCCGCGCAGACCAGCTCCTCGAGTGCGCGGATCTCGTCGATCATCACACCGTCGTCGGAGGGCAGGTCGGCGCACGCGAGGTCGACGGCCCAGCCGTGAACGGCGGCATCGTCGACTCCCGAGTGGTCGAACATGTGTTCGATTCTACGCGCTCACTCCCGACTCGTCAAGTCCCCGAATGCCGACCTCAGCATCGCGGTCGGCTTCTTCGTCAGCGCTCTGCTCGTCCCGATCTCCCGGTTGCTCATCGCCACTGTGGGCTGCTGCCTCACCGAACGTCTCGGAGATGGAGACGGGCGGATCATCCTGCGACGAGTAGTCAGTCGACGAAAGCGACGACGACACGTCCTCGTCGATGCCCTTGGCTGCCGCGTCGGCAGGTCGGAGCTTCGGCGGCGCCGCAGACCATGGTCGGAGCGAACCCAGGACATCGGCGTAGAACCCGTCGATCGCGCTCAACACGGAGTCGATGAACGAGCCCCTGCCTCGACCTCGCTTGGTGCCCATCGTGGCCGTCGTCGCGACCCGGAACGTGCGAATCTCCTTGCCGGAGTCGTCCACGAGAAGCTGTGGATCCTCTCGCACCTTCCCGAGCAGCTCCGCCATCGCTGATCCTCGACCGTGCGCCACGAACGACTCCACGCGAGTCGCGTCGGGCGCCGCCTTCAGCTGTCGCACCAACCAGTTGACGCGTGTGGTCGGACGGCCTTCGCGTGGCGCGTCGACGTCGATGTGGCAGGTAACCTTGGAGGCGCGCAGGTCCGCCGTGATCACGAGGTTTCCGACGGTGTCGGGGATCCGGATGGCTCCAGTGAGGACTCCGGTCTGGCAGAGCATCGTCGTCAGCGCCTGGACCCGAGTCGCCGGCTCTGCCATCTCGCGCCGTGTCACAACTGGAATGACCTCGGTGCCCAGCTGACGTCCGAGCTGAAGGCTCGCGAACCGCAGCATCGCGTCGAACCGAGCGATCACTTCCGGCACACCCTTGTCGGCGGGCCGCAGCGTGCCGGCGGCGACGGCATCGCGGACTCCGACCCACGCCTCGCCCATGTCGTCGAACTCCAGGGCGCCCGACTTGCGGTGCTCCAGGTAGCGAATGAGCTCTCCCAGGATCCACGCCTGGTCTGGGTCGGCGACACCCCTGAACTCCTTCTGCATCACTGCGTCGGCCAGCACCTGGGACCAGGAGACGTGATGCAGCTCGACCTTGCGCAGCTTTCGCTTGTCGATCCTCGTCGGATGACTGCCGGCGACGGCAGGAATCTCGTTCGAGATGGTGATCACCGCGTCGAATGCGTTCTCCCGTGCGATGTCGAGGTACGCCTCGAGCTGTTCGGTGCCGAGCAGGTTGGGCCCGGTCTTCACCTCGACGAGGGCTGTCCACGACTTCGCGCCCCGCGAGACCCTGATGAGACCGTCCGGGTAGAGCCGTCTCTCGCCGAGGGTGAACGGCACCTCGATGAAGCACTCCATGTTGCCGGCGGGCGCGCCGAACGGCTTCACGAAGTTCCTCCCGAACTCCTTCACCGCTCCCAGCACAGCAAGCAACGCGGACGTCGCCCGTCGTTCCTGCTCCTCTGCGCCGTTGATCCCTGAGGTCGGGATCAAGCGCGCCTCATGCCACGACTCTTCGCCCATTTGCTGCACCCCCGTGCCGTTCGAGCCGCACTCGCGTGACTGCGTCGAGCGCGTTTCGGCGCAGGTTAGCCCGGCGTACCGCGCTCGTCTGGAGAACGGTGGACGTCCTGGGGTCGCCCTCTCACCCAGCCGCGTCGGCGATCTCCCACATCAGCGCCTCGTCGAGCACCTGGTCGTCCTCGGCGGAGACCAGCACCGAGCCGAGCCGGCCGGTGAAGCGCGAGGGTGACGGGTAGCCGCCGACGGTGAGCCCGCGGTCGCAGCCGACGTCGACGCCGGTGTAGCCGGTCCTGGCCCGAGCCAGGACCGGCAGGGTGCCGGAGCCGGCGTCGGCTCCGTCGACCAGCAGCGTGACGGTCCCCCCGTCGCCCTGCCCCTCGCGTGGGCGGTCGACGCGCACCTCCAGGTGGACGGTCCGCCCCCACGGGACCGTCCGGTTCGACACGGTGGTGGTGAGCCCACCGCCGTGCACGTAGTGGTGGACCAGTCGCCCGGCGGCGACGCGTACGGCGTACCCGGCCATCCGGTCGCCGTGGGCGACCAGCACTCCCCCGTCGTCCGGTCCCGGGAGCAGGACCGACGCCGAGATCGCGTGCGAGCGACCGCGTACGTCGGGCGCCGCGGCGTCGGGCACGCGTCCCGGCCCGGGGTACAGCCTCCAGGAGGTGGTCATCGGTCGTAACGTCCCGTGATGATCGGGCCGTTCATGCCGCCGATGATCGCGCCGAGCGGCAGCGCGTCGTTGCGCTCGGCCTCCTTCCACCAGAGCTCGACCATCGCGGCGAGCCGCTCGGGCTCCTCGGCCGCGAGGTCGTGGAGCTCGTTCCAATCGGTGTCGAGGTGGTAGAGCTCCCACCGGTCGGCGTCGAAGTCGGTGACGGCCTCGGCCTGGCCGGTCAGCACCAGGACCGGGCTGAGCATCGGCTCGTGGTGGGCGACGGCCTTCCAGCCGTCCTGCCACAGGGCGCGCTGGCCGTTCATCTCGAAGTACTGCACGGTCCGCCGGGTCGGCGCGCCGGGCGCCGCGAACGTGTAGCGCAGGCTCTCGCCGTCGAGCGGTCGCTGCTCGACACCCTTGACGGACGCCGGCGCGACGAGACCGGTCACCTCGAGGGCGGTCGGGGTCAGGTCGATGGCGTGGTGGAACTGGGTCCGGATGCCGCCGGGGTCGGCGATCTCCGTAGGCCAACGCACGATCAGCGGGGACCGCACGCCGCCGCCGTGGGTGTCCTGCTTCCAGAGCTTGAGCGGGGTGTTGCCCGCCATCGACCAGCCGATCGAGTAGGTGTTGACCCACTGCTCCTCGCCGATCTCGTCGAGGTGCTCGCGGACGGCGGCCAGCTCCTGCTCGGGCGCGTCGTAGCCGGTGAAGAACTTCACCGCGTTCATCGAGCCGACCTCGCCGCCCTCCTGGCTGGCGCCGTTGTCGCTCATCAGCACGAAGAGCGTGCTGTCGAGCTCGCCCATCTCCTCCAGCGCCGCGACCAGCCGGCCCAGGTGCTCGTCGGTGTGCTCGACCATCCCGGCGTACGCCGCCTGCAGGCGCACCATCGCCGCCTGGTCCTCCGGGGCGTAGTCCGACCAGGCGCGTACGCCGGGGTTGCGCGGCGGCAGCTCGGTGTCGGCGCCGACCAGGCCCAGCTCCTTCTGCCGCTCCAGGCGGTCGGACCGGGTCGCGTCCCAGCCCTTCTCGAAGACCGGCACGTACTTGTCGACGTACTCCTTCGGCACGTGGTGCGGGAAGTGCGGCGCACAGAACGCGACGTACAGGAAGAACGGCTTCGTGGCGTCACCGTTGCGGTGGTCGTGCACGTAGCCGATCGCCTTGTCCACGATGTCGGCGGTGAAGTGGTAGTCCGGGTCGTCGGGCTGCTCGGTCCAGTGGTTGTCCTCGATCAGGTCGGGGCGCCACTGGTTCGTCATCCCGTCGGGGGTGCCGTAGTAGCGGTCGAAGCCACGCTGCAGCGGCCACTGCGCGAAGGGGCCGGCGCCGGTGAACTGGTTCATCGGCGTCAGGTGCCACTTGCCGACCCCGAGGGTCGTGTAGCTCTGCGACTGCGCCATCTCGCCGATGGTCGCGGTGGAGTGGTGGAGCTCGCCGCGGTAGCCGGGGTAGCCCATCGCGAAGTTCGGCAGCAGGCCCATGCCGGTCGCGTGGTGGTTGCGCCCGGTGAGCAGGCAGGCGCGGGTCGGAGAGCACAGCGGCGTGACGTGGAAGTTGGTGTAGCGCAGCCCCTCGGCGGCCAGCCGGTCCGCGGTCGGGGTCGAGATCTCGGACCCGAAGCAACCCAGGTCGGACCAGCCCAGGTCGTCGTACAGGACGTAGACGACGTTGGGGGCTCCCTCGCGGGCTCGCACCGGTGCGGGGAACGACGGCGTCGACTCGGCGAACGTGCGTCCGATCATGGGCTGACGCTAGCAACTATTGGCAACAGTTGTGCCAAATGATAGAACTCGACGCATGACGACCACGGCGTCGCACGTGTCGGTGGCAGTCCCCGTCGACGTGGTCTGGGACCTGCTGGCCGGCTTCGCCGACATCAGCCGCTGGGCGAGCAACGTCTCGCAGAGCAGCCTGCTGACCGCGGGCCCTCCCGGACCGGGGACGGTACGCCGGGTGCAGGTCGGCCGGGCCGCGCTCCGCGAGACGATCACCGTCTGGGAGCCGGGGCGCGAGCTCGCCTACGACATCGCCGGGCTGCCGGCGATCGTCACCGCGGCCAGCAACACCTGGACGCTCGCGCCCGACGGCACCGGCACCGCCGTGACCCTCACCGGCACGGTCGCGACCCGCGGCGGCCCGCTGCTGGACCGGTTGGTGGCGCGTCAGGTCGGCAAGGCCGGCGACCAGCTGACACAGAGCCTCGGGACCTACCTGAGGAGCCAGCCATGACCAGCCCTGCCGAGCAGAGGCCCGACGTGGTCATCCTGATGACCGACGAGGAGCGCGCGGCCCCGCCGTACGAAGGGCCGGAGCTCACGGCCTGGCGGGAGCGCACACTCGCCGGCACCCGGTGGTTCCGTGAGCACGGCGTCTCCTTCGAGCGGCACTACACGGGCTCGCTGGCGTGCGTGCCGTCGCGCCCCACGATCTTCACCGGGCACTACCCGGACGTCCACGGCGTCACCCAGACCGACGGGCTCGGCAAGGCCGCCGACGACAGCCGGATGCGCTGGCTGCCGCGCGGCGAGGTGCCGACGCTGGGCAACTGGTTCCGGGCCGCGGGCTATGACACCCACTACGACGGCAAGTGGCACATCAGCCACGCCGACCTGCACACGCCGGACGGGCGCCGCGTCGAGACGAACACACCCGCGGGCGACGTCATCCCCGACGCGGTGCAGCAGTACGTCGACGCGGATCCCCTGGCGCCGTACGGCTTCTCGGGCTGGGTCGGGCCCGAGCCGCACGGCGCGAGCCTGTCCGACAGCGGCCTGCGCCGCGACCCGCTGATCGCCGACCGGCTGGTCGCCTGGCTCCAGGACCGCTACGCGCGGCGACGGGCCGGCGACGCGGACGCGCTGCGGCCGTTCCTGCTGGTCGCGAGCTTCGTGAACCCGCACGACATCGTGCTCTTCCCCAAGTGGGTGCGCCGGATGCCGATCGCGCCGAGCCCCCTCGACCCGCCGCACGTCACCGAGCCGCCGACGGCCAACGAGGACCTGGCCCTCAAGCCGGCCGCGCAGATCGCCTTCCGCGAGTCCTACCCGTCGGCGTACGGACCACCGTCGGCGATCGGCCGCATCTACCGGTCGAAGGCGCAGGCCTACCGCGACCTGTACTACCGACTGCACGCCGAGGCCGACGCTCCGCTCGACCGGGTACGACGTGCCGTCACCGCCGGCTCGAGCGATGCCGTGCTGGTGCGGACCTCCGACCACGGCGACCTGCTGGGCGCGCACGGCGGGCTGCACCAGAAGTGGTTCAACCTCTACGAGGAGGCCACCCGGGTGCCGTTCATCGTGGCCCGGACCGGCGCTGCTCCGACGAGCGCGGCGACCGTCGCCGACCCGACGTCCCACGTCGACCTGGTCCCGACCCTGCTCGCGGCCGCCGGCATCGACGCCGACGCGGTGGCCGCCGAGCTCCGGCGGGACTTCAGCGAGGTGCACCCGCTGCCCGGCCGCGACCTGATGCCGGTCGTCTCCGACCCGGCGCTCGCCGACGCGGACCGTGCCGTCTACCTGATCACCCGCGACAACATGCTCGAGGGCGACACCGGGCTCTCCGGCCTGGCCCGCCAGCTCGGCCGCAGGGCCGACCCGCCCGCTCCCCTGCGGATCCAGGTCGCCGCCCACGTCGGCGCGAACTTCGAGGGCGTCGTCGCGCGGGTCGATGGTCATCTCTGGAAGCTGGTGCGCACCTTCGACGACCCGGCGACCTGGACCGAGCCCGGCCGACGGCACCTGGCCGCCAACGGCGCGGCCGGCCCGGAGTACCGGACGGTTCCCGTGCCCGACCAGTGGGAGCTCTACGACCTGACGGCTGACCCGGTCGAGGCCCTGAACCGGTGGGACGACCCGACCGCTCAGGCCGCCTTCGACCACCTGCGCGACCGGCTCAAGGAGGAGCAGCGCCGCTGCGTCCCGGAGCGCAACCACCCGTGGCCCTACGTCGCGCGCCGCCAGGGCGAGCCCGACCTGGTGCGCCCGCCGAAGCCGGCCCGTGCGCTGCGTCGGCTCGCGCAGCGCCTCGGCATGCACCCGGACGACGCGGACGCCGTACCGCAGGAGGCTGCTGGTCGTCGGGCGCTGGTGATCGCCACCAACCACGACCGCCTCGGCGACGGCACGCCGACCGGTGTCTTCGCCTCGGAGCTCACGGTCCCCTACTACTACTTCGAGGACGCCGGGATGTACGTCGACGTCGCGAGCCCGCTGGGTGGCGTGATCCCGGTCGACCCGATGTCGCTCAAGCCGGTGCTCCGCACCACGGCCGACGACCGCTACCTCGGCGACGACATCCTGGCCTCCAAGCTCCAGGACTCCCCGGCGATCGCCGACGTCGAGGTCGGCGACTACGACCTGGTCTACCTGGCCGGCGGCTGGGGCGCCGCCTTCGACCTCGGCGACTCGGAGCCGCTCGCCGAGCAGATGACGGCGGCCGCCGCGGCCGGCCTGGTGATCGGCGGTGTCTGCCACGGCCCGCTCGGCCTGGTGAACGCGAAGGCGCCCGACGGACGACCCTTGGTGGAGGGCCGGAAGGTCTCGGCGGTCACCGACAAGCAGGTGCGCGAGCTGCGGATCACCTCGACGCCGAGGCACCCGGAGACCGAGCTGCGCAAGGCCGGCGCCGTCTTCGAGTCCGCGACGCGGTTCCGCGACCCCTTCGCCAACCACTGGGTGGTCGACGGCGACCTGGTCACCGGGCAGAACCAGAACGCCGCCCCGATGGTCGCGCGCGAGATGGTCAGGCTGGTGCTGGCCCGGGAGGACGCACGGTGACCGACTGGACCGACCTCAGCGCCCGCGCCGCCTTCGAGTCGCACCGGTTGGTCGGCTGGATCTTCTGGGACCCGACCGCCGAGGCGGAGAGCGCCGAGCTCGGTCTCGACGTCCCCGGCACCTACTACATCGTCAGTCGGGCAGCGCCGCTCGCGCCGGCCGGCCACCAGGCGGTGGCGGCCGCGTTCTACTCGATCAGCCCGGCCTACATCGAGCTCTCGCTCGCGCTGGCCCGCGAGCGGACGTCGTACGACGCCATCGCTGCGGTCCGCGACCGCGCGGTCGTGCGGGGGCTGCGGGAGTACGTGCCCGAGGTCTGCGACGGCCTGGCCGACCTGGCCGGCCCGCTCTGGGAGGCGGCCGACGCCCTGCCCGGCTCGGGCCGGGTGCTCTTCGCGGCGCACCGCGAGCGGCCGCGCCCCGACGACCCGCTGCTGTCGGCGTGGCTGGCCGTCAACTGCCTGCGCGAGTGGCGCGGCGACACCCACTTCGCGATCCTGACGGCCGAGGACCTGAGCTCGACCCAGGTCGGCGTCCTGCACAACGCGATGATGGACTACCCGCCCGACTGGATCCCGCGCAGCCGCGGCTCCGACGACGCGGCGCTCGAGGCGGCGATGACCGACCTCGAGGCGCGCGGCCTCGCGACCAACGGTCGGGTCAACACCGCCGGCCTGGCGCTCCGCGCCGACATCGAGATGCGCACGGACCGGCTCAGCGAGCGGCCCTGGCGGCTGCTCGGGCTCGAGCGCACCGAGGCGCTGATCGACCTGCTCGCGCCGTACGGCGGGCGCCTGGTGACCCGCATCGACGAGACCGCCGGCCCGCAGTGGATGCCGGCCGCCCGACTGCCCCGCTTCTCCGAAGGAGTCACGCCGTGAAGGTCCTGCGCACCCCCGACGACCGCTTCGAGGGCCTGCCCGGCTTCGACTTCGCGCCCCACTACGCCGACGTGCCCGACGGCGACGGTGGCACCCTGCGGATGCACTACCTTGACGAGGGACCGGCCGACGGGCCGGTCGTGCTCCTCATGCACGGCGAGCCGTCGTGGTGCTACCTCTACCGCACGATGATCCCGGTGCTCGTGGACGCGGGGCTGCGCTGCATCGCCCCCGACCTGGTCGGCTTCGGTCGCTCCGACAAGCCCACCGAGCGCGACGACTACAGCTACGCGCGGCACGTCGAGTGGGTCCGGACGCTGCTGCTCGACGAGCTCGACCTGCGTGCAGTCACCTTCTTCGGCCAGGACTGGGGTGGTCTGGTCGGCCTGCGCGTGGTCGCCGAGCACCCGGACCGGTTCGCGCGGGTTGCGATCGGCAACACCGGTCTGCCGACCGGGCACGAGCCGATGAGCGAGGCGTTCCTGGCCTGGCAGCAGTTCTCCCAGACGACACCGGACTTCGACCTCGGCGCGATCGTGAGCATGGGCGTCGTGACGCCGCCGGCGGCCGACGTCGTGGCGGCGTACAACGCGCCGTTCCCGGACGACTCCTACAAGGCCGGCGCCCGGATCTTCCCGACCCTGGTGCCGACCTCCCCCGACGACCCGGCGAGCGCCGCGAACGTCGCCGCCCGCGAGGTGCTCGCCGGCTGGGAGAAGCCGTTCGTCACGCTCTTCTCCGACAGCGACCCGATCACCGGTGGTGGTGAGCGCTGGTTCCAGGAGCACGTCCCCGGCGCCGCCGGCCAGCCGCACACGACGATCGTGGGCGGCGGCCACTTCCTGCAGGAGGACCAGGGTCCGGAGGTCGCGCGGCGGCTGGTCGCCTTCATCGGCTGATGCGGGTCCGGTAGCGTCTGGTCCGCCAGTCGTGCCACCTCGGTGGTCAGGGAACCCGGTGAGAGTCCGGGACTGACGCGCAGCGGTATGGGTGACGGGCGGGACATGCAAGGCCACTGGGCTCCTCCTCGGTCGACGGGGTGGACCTGGGAAGGCGTCCCGCACCGGTGGATCCCGAGTCCGAAGACCTGCTGGCCCTCACGGCACCTGCCGCGAGGAACCCCGCGGGCTCCGCGCACGAGCCCCTGACCGCGGAGGCCCCACCGTGACCAGCACTCGTCCCCGACGCGACCGGTGCCCGGGCGTCTTCCGCCCCTGGCCCGCCGACGACGGCAACCTGGTGCGGCTCCGCCTCGCCGGTGGCCGCGTCCCGGCCGGCGCCCTGCGGGCGCTGCTCGACGTGGCGGCGGCGTACGGCGACGGGGACGTCCACGTCACCGGTCGCGCCAACCTCCAGGTCCGCGGGTTCGGTGAGGTCACCGACGACGTGGTGGCGGCGATCGAGGGGACGGGTCTGCTGCCGTCGCGCAGCCACGAGCTCGTGCGCAACCTGATGGTGTCGCCGCAGTCCGGACTCGCCGACGGCCGGGCCGACCTGCGGCCCGTGGTGGCGGAGCTCGACCGGCTGCTGTGCGCGGACCCGGTGCTCGCCGACCTGCCCGGGCGCTTCCTCTTCGTGCTCGACGACGGACGCGGCGACCTGCTGGACCGACCCGTCGACCTCGGGCTCGTCGCGCTCGACGACCTCACGGCTCAGCTCCTGGTGGGCGGCCGGTGGAGCGAGGTCGTCCCGATCGCGGACGCACCCGTGGCGCTGGTCTCGCTGGCGGGCGCGTTCCTGGCGGCACGGACGGCCGAGTGGCACCCGGTCGAGCTGCCCGAGCCGCTGGTGCCCGTGCGGCCACCCGACCGCCTGGTCCCGCTGCCCTCCCGACCACTGGCGTACGGCGAGGTCCCGGGCGGCCGTCACGTCCCCGCGGTCGACGGCGTCGTCGACCCGACGCTCGCCGACCTCGACACCGACCTCGTCGTCACCCCGTGGCGCGGTGTCCTGGTGCCGGCATGAGGCGGCCGCGGAAGGCGTACACCTACGTCGACGACGGGCCTGCGATCTACGTCGACTCGTTCGCGACGATCCGCCGCGAGGCCCGGCTGGACGGCGTACCGACCGACGCCGAGAAGCTCGCCGTCCGGATGATCCACGGATCCGGCCAGGTCGACCTCGTCGACGACCTGGTCATCCACCCGGAGCTGGTCTCGGCGGCTCGCACTGCGCTGATGCTCGGCGCGCCGATCCTCACCGACGCGCGGATGGTGGCCATGGGCATCACCGCCGGACGGCTGCCCGCCGACAACCCGGTGCACTGCTTCCTCACCGACCCGCAGGTCCCCGACCTGGCGACGACGTGGGGCACCACGCGTACGGCGGCGGCCGTCTCGTTGTGGGAACCCCTGCTCGACGGGGCCGTGGTCGCGATCGGCAACGCCCCCACGGCGCTCTTCCACCTGCTGGAGATGATCCTCGACGGCGGACCCCGCCCGGCCGCGGTCGTCGGCTGCCCGGTCGGGTTCATCGGCGCGGCCGAGTCGAAGGAGGCGCTGGCGTCGTTCGGCACCGACCACGGCATCGACCTCCCGTTCGTCACCGTCCGTGGCCGCCGCGGCGGCTCCGCGATGGCGTCGTCCGCGATCAACGCGCTGGCCCAGGAGGCGGAGTGACCGCGATACCCGGACGTTTCTGGGGCGTCGGCGTCGGGCCCGGCGACCCGGAGCTGGTCACGCTCAAGGCGGCGCGGCTGATCGCGTCGGCCGACGTCGTCGCCTACCACGCCGGCGTCCGCAAGTCGTCGAACGCGCGGCGCATCGCCGCCTCGCTGATCCCCGACGGGGTGATCGAGGAGGAGCTCCGCTACCCGGTCACGACCGGCGCGACCGAGCACCCGGGTGGGTACGCCGGCGCGATGGCCGCCTTCTATGAGGAGGCCTCCGGCCGGCTCGCCGCCCACCTGTCGGCCGGTCGCGACGTGGTGCTGCTGGCCGAGGGCGACCCGCTGTTCTACGGCTCGTTCATGTACATGCACGACGCCCTGTCCGAGCGGTTCGAGACCGTCATCGTCCCGGGGGTACCCGCCTTCTCGGCCGCCACCGCCGTCGCCGCCTCTCCTCTCGCCCGCCAGACCGACGTGCTCACCGTGCTGCCCGGCACCCTGCCCGAGCCCGAGCTCGCGCGACGGCTCGCCGACACCGACGCCGCCGTGATCATGAAGCTCGGCCGGACCTTCCCCGCCGTACGCCGCGCCCTGGCCGCCGCCGGCCGTCTCGAGCACGCGGTCTACGTCGAGCGTGCGTCCATGGTGGACGAGCGCTGGCTGCCCGTCGCCGACGTCGACCCCGACTCGGTCCCCTACTTCTCGCTCGTCCTGGTCGCCGGCGACTCGCGGCACGGCGCGGGCCGGCGGCCCGACGTTTGGTCACCAACGACAGAAAGAGAGCGCTCCCAGCCTTCGTTTGGTCACCAACGACAGGTCGGCGAGCTGCTCGTGATCGGCCTCGGACCCGGCCCGGAGGCCTGGGTGACGCCCGAGGTCACGGCGGCCCTGGCGGAGGTCGACCACGTGGTGGGCTACGCGCCGTACGTGAACCGCGTCGCGCAGCGGGCCGGCCTCACCCGGCACGCCTCCGGCAACAGCGTCGAGCTGGACCGGGCGCGGTTCGCGCTCGACCTGGCGCTCGCCGGCGAGCGGGTCGCGGTGGTGTCCGGCGGCGACGCGGGCGTCTTCGGCATGGCGTCCGCGGTCTACGAGGCGGCCGAGGACGAGCGGTACGCCGACGTGGCCGTGCGGGTGCTGCCCGGCGTCAGTGCGGTGCAGGCGGTGGCGGCCCGGGCGGGGGCGCCGATCGGCGGCGACTTCGCCGTGGTGAGCCTCTCCGACCGGCTCAAGCCGTGGCCGCTGATCGAGCAGCGGCTGCGCGGGATCGCGCAGGCCGACCTGGTGCTCGCCGTCTACAACCCCGCCTCGCGCTCGCGCACCCACCAGGTCGTGGAGATGCAGAAGGTGCTGCTCGAGCACCGATCGCCCGACACCGTGGTCGTCGTCGGCCGCGACGTCGGGCGGGCCGAGGAGTCGCTCACCGTCACGACGCTCGCGGAGCTCGAGGCCGACACGATCGACATGAAGTGCCTGCTGATCGTCGGCTCGTCGGGCACCCGGGTCACGCGCGGCGCGGTGTGGACCTCTCGGTCGAGTACAGCCACGACTCCCCACCGTCACGAGCCAGCGCCCGGCCGACCAGGATGACCGCCGCCTGACGCAGGCCCGCTGCCTCCACCTGGTCGGCGATGTCCCCGACGGTGCCGGTGAGCACCAGCTCACCGGGCTGCGACGCGCGGTGCACGACGACGACCGGGCAGTCCTCGCCGTACTCGCCCGCGATCTCGGCCATCAGCTCCCGGGTCCGGGTGATCGCCAGGTGCAGCACCAGCGTCGCGCGGGTGGCCGCGAACGCCGCCAGCGACTCGGTCTCCGGCATCGCGGTCGAGCGCGCCTGGGTGCGGGTGAGGACGACCGACTGCGACACGAGCGGCACGGTCAGCTCGCGGCCCACCAGCGCGGCGGCTGCGGCGTACGCCGGCACCCCGGGCGTCACGTCCCACGGCACACCGACGTCGTCGAGCCGGCGGGTCTGCTCGGCGATGGCGGAGTAGACCGACGGGTCGCCCGACGTGAGGCGTACGGCGTCCTGCCCTGCCTCGTGGGCCGCCACCAGCTCGGCCAGGATCGCGTCGAGGTCGAGGTCCTGGGTGTCGACGAGCCGTGCTCCCTCGCGGCAGTGCGCGAGCACGGCGTGGTCGAGGTAGGTGCCCGGGTAGAGGACGAGGTCGGCCGCCGCGAGCAGCGCCGCCGCGCGCAGGGTCAGCAGGTCGGCCGCGCCGGGTCCGGCGCCGACGAAGTGCACGGTCATGGCTTGCTCCAGGTCCACTGGGTCACGGTCCGGGCGGGGCTCCACCCGGTGAACGAGCCGATCGGCGCCGCCTGCTCGACCGCCAGGCGCGTGAGCTCGCCGCCGTGCTCGGCGTACGCCGCCGCAAGCAGCGCCTCGGTCTCGAGCGTCACCCCGTGCACGACCAGGCGACCGCCGGGTCGCAGCCGGTCGCGGCAGAGGTCGAGCAGACCGGGGGCGGTGGCGCCGCCTCCGACGAAGACGGCGTCCGGAGCGGCGAGGTCGGCGAGTGCGTCGGGTGCACGACCCCGGACGACCTGCAGGTGCGGGACACCGAGCCGGGCCGCGTTGCGGCCGACCCGGTCGGCGCGCTCCTGGTCCTGCTCGACGGCGAGGGCTTCGCAGGTGGGGTGCGCGCGCAGCCACTCGACGCCGACCGAGCCGGCGCCGGCGCCCACGTCCCAGAGCAGCTGGCCGGGCTGAGGGGCAAGGCGGGCGAGCGCGCTGGCGCGGAGGTCGCGCTTGGTGAGCTGGCCGTCGTGCTCGAACACGTCGTCAGGCAGCCCGGCGACCCAGGAGCCGACGACCGGGCCGCGCAGGTCGAGGGCGACCACGTTCAGGGCCGACGCTGGACCGACCCAGTTCGCCGCCGTCGCGTCGACCCGCGACTCGCCTGCGGCGCCGAGGTCGCCGAGCACGGCCATCGCACTGTCGGCGTACCCCTGCTCGACCAGGAGCCCCGCCAGCGTCGCCGGGGTGTCGGCGTCGGACGACAGCACCAGGACCCGCCGGCCGGGGGCGAGCTCGCGGAGCACCGCGTGCGGGTCGCGGCCGACGACGGTGACGACCGCTGAGGACTCGGACGACCAGCCCATCCGGGCGCGCGCCAGGGCGACCGACGACACCGCCGGCTCGATCCGCACCGCGTCGGCGCCGAGCAGCTCGACGAGCGTCGTGCCGATCCCGGACATCATCGGGTCGCCGGAGGCGAGGGCGACCACGTCGCGTCCGGCGTACCGCTCCAGCAGGGCGGGCAGGCCCGCGCGCAGCGGCGAGGGCCACGGCACCCGCTCCGCCGACACGTCGTCGGGCACCATCGCGAGGTGGCGGGCGCCGCCGACGACGACCTCCGCGGCCCGGAGCCGCCGCACCGCCAGATCCGGGAGTCCGTCCGCTCCCACGCCCAGGACGGTGATGCGTGGCAGATCGGACACGCGCCAGACCTTAGGGCATGATGCCGCGGTGCTCACCGCGACCGACCCGCTGCCCTACCGGCCACGACGGGTGGCGGTCGCCGGGGTCAGCGGATCCGGCAAGAGCACCCTCGCCGCCCGGATCGGCGAGCTCCTCGGCCTGCCGCACACCGAGATGGACGGGCTGCACCACGGGCCGGGCTGGACCAAGCGTCCGGAGTTCGAGGCCGACGTCGACGCGGTCGTGGCCGCGGACTCCTGGGTGTGCGAGTGGCAGTACGACTACGCCCGCCCGCTGCTCACCCGGCATGCCGACCTGATGGTCTGGGTGGACCTGCCGTTCCCGCTCACCCTGAGCCGCGTCGTACGCCGGACCCTGCGACGGCGGCTGCGTCGCGAGGAGCTCTGGAACGGCAACCAGGAAGGCCCGCTCTGGCACTTCTTCACCGACGACGAGCACATCGTGCGCTGGGCGATCAGCACCCGGAACCTCTACGACGAGCGGGTGCCGGTCGTCGCCGCCGAGCGGCCCGAGCTGCCGATCGTGCGGCTGCGCAGCACGCGCGACGTGGACCGCTGGGTGCACGACGTCGTCGAGCCGCTAGCCTGACCGACGGCACGAGGTGCCCCGACGCTGCAACGGCCGAGGGGAGAATCTGGGAAGCCGGTGAGAGTCCGGCACAGGCCCGCTGCGGTGACTCAGGAACAGAGCTGGGAAGTCCGAAGACCGGCCTCGCGCCACGCATCATCCGATGTCCGTTGGCGAGCGAGCGGGAGCCTCTCATGCCACAGCAGTACCCCTTCAGCGCCGTCGTCGGCTCGGACGATCCCGACGGCATGGCCCTGGCCCTCATCCTCACCACGGTCTCCCCCGAGATCGGCGGCGTCCTGGTCCGCGGCGAGAAGGGCACCGCGAAGTCGACGATCGTCCGCGCCCTCGCCGCCGTCCTGCCGCCGATCGACGTGGTGGCCGGCGACCGGTTCTCCAGCGACCCGCGCGACCCGGCTCCGCTCTCGCCCGACGGGCCGTTCGGGGCTGACGCGGCGACCGAGACCCGCGCCGTACGCCTGGTCGAGCTGCCGGTCGGCGCGACCGAGGACCGGGTGCTCGGGTCCCTGCACCTCGAGCGGGCGCTGTCGGAGGGCAAGGCGGAGTACGAGCCCGGACTGCTCGCCCGGGCGCACCGCGGGATCCTCTACGTCGACGAGGTCAACCTGCTCCACGACCACCTGGTCGACCTGCTCCTCGACGCGGCCGCGATGGGTCGCTCGACCGTGGAGCGCGACGGCGTCTCGGTCGAGCACGCCGCCCGGTTCGTCCTGGTCGGGACCATGAACCCCGAGGAGGGCGAGCTCCGCCCGCAGCTGCTCGACCGCTTCGGGCTGACCGTCGAGGTCGCGGCACCGCGCGACCCCGCGCAGCGGGTCGAGGTGGTGCGCCGCCGGATGGCCTACGACGCCGACCCCGACGGGTTCGCCGCGTCGTACGCCGCCGACGAGCGGGCGCTCACCGCGCGCATCGAGGCCGCCCAGGCGCGGGTCGCCGAGGTCGAGCTCTCCGAGGAGATGCTGCTCCGGATCGCCGAGCTGTGCGCCGCTTGCGAGGTCGACGGCATGCGGGCCGACATCGTCACCGCGCGCACCGCCGTCGCACACGCCGCCTGGCACGGCCGGACCGCGGTCACCACCGAGGACATCCGGGCCGCGGCCCTCCTCGCGCTCCCGCACCGGCGCCGCCGGAACCCGTTCGACGCCCCCGGGCTCGACGAGTCGCTCCTGGACGACGTGCTCGGCGAGGACGAGCCCGAGCCGGACCCGGATCCCGAGCCGCCGGGCGGAGTGCAGGCCGACTCCGAAGGCGACGGGGGTTTCGAGACAGGCGCTAGCGCGCCTTCCTCAACCACCGGGAACGACAGCGCTGGCGCGCCTTCCTCGACGACCGACAAGCCCGGCGCAACCTACCGACCCCAGCTGTTCACCGTCCGCGGCGTGGGCGCCGGCGAGGCGGGCCGGCGCAGCCGAGCGGTCACCGAGAACGGCCGCCGGATCGGCTCGCGCGCCGGCACCAGCGGCGCCCTGCACCTGACCGAGACGGTGCGCGCGGCCGCGCCGTACCAGCGGCTGCGCGGGCGTACGGCGGGCCGCCTCCTGCTGCGCGCCGAGGACCTGCGCGTGGCGACCCGCGAGGGACAGGAGTCCAACCTGGTGCTCTTCTGCGTCGACGCGTCCGGCTCGATGGCCGCGCGCCGGCGGATGGAGCAGGTGAAGGCCGCGATCCTGTCGCTGCTGCTCGACGCCTACCAGCGCCGCGACAAGGTGGGCCTGGTGACCTTCCGGGGCAGCGATGCCGACCTGGCGCTGCCGCCGACGTACTCGGTCGACATCGCGGCGGCGCGGCTGGAGGTGCTGCCTGCGGGCGGTCGGACGCCGCTCGCCGAGGGGCTCCTCGAGGCCGCCCGGGTGCTCGAGCTCGAGCGCGTCCGTGACCCCCGGCGGCGGCCGCTGCTCGTCGTCGTCACCGACGGCCGGGCGACCAGCGGCGCGTCCGCGGTCGAGAGGTCCCGCCAGGCCGCCGGGCTGCTGGCCCGGGCCGGCGTCGCGAGCCTGGTCGTCGACTGCGAGAGCGGCGCGATGCGGCTCGGTCTCGCCTCCGTGCTGGCCGAGCACCTCGGTGCCGAGCACGTCCCGATCGCGGAGGTGAGCGCCGAGGCGCTGACCACAGCCGTGCGCGGGCGGGCCGCCTGATGCCGCAGGGCAAGCCGGACACCGTCCCCGACGACGGGCTCACCACCGCCCAGCGCCGCAACCAGCCGCTGCTGATGGTCAACACCGGCGACGGCAAGGGGAAGTCGACCGCGGCCTTCGGCCTCGCGATCCGCGCCTGGAACCAGGGCTGGGACGTCGGGGTCTTCCAGTTCGTGAAGTCCGCCAAGTGGCGCATCGGCGAGCAGACCGTGCTCGAGCGGCTCGGCGAGCTCCACGACCAGACCGGTGAGGGCGGACCGGTCGAGTGGCACAAGATGGGCGCCGGCTGGTCCTGGTCGCGCAAGGTCGGCGAGGCGGAGGACCACGCCGCCGACGCCGCGGCCGGGTGGGCCGAGATCAAGCGCCGCCTGGCCGCGGAGACCCACGACCTCTACGTGCTCGACGAGTTCACCTACCCGATGGAGTGGGGCTGGGTCGACGTCCACGACGTCGTCGAGACCCTGGTCGCCCGGCCCGGACGGCAGTACGTCGTCGTCACCGGCCGTCGCGCGCACCCCCGCCTCGTCGACGCCGCCGACCTGGTCACCGAGATGACCAAGGTCAAGCACCAGATGGACCGCGGCCAGAAGGGCCAGAAGGGCATCGAGTGGTGACCGTCCCGCCGACGGCCCTGCCGCGCGTGGTCGTCGCCGCCCCGGCCACGGGCCAGGGCAAGACAACCGTGTCGGTGGGCCTGATGGCCGCGCTGCGCCGGACCGGGCTCGACGTCAGCGGGCACAAGGTCGGGCCTGACTACATCGACCCCGGCTACCACGCCCTCGCGTGCGGGCGACCCGGCCGCAACCTGGACCCGCACCTGGTCGGCGAGCACCGCGTCGCGCCGCTGCTGCTGCACGGTGCCCGGGACGCCGACGTCGCGGTCGTCGAGGGCGTGATGGGGCTCTACGACGGCAAGGTCGGCACCCGAGGGTTCTCGTCGACCGCGCACGTGGCGGCCCTGACCGGCTCGCCGATCGTGCTGGTCGTCGACATCTCGCGGTCGTCCCGCTCGGTCGGCGCGGTCGTGCACGGCATGGCGACCTACGACCCGTCGGTACGGCTCGCGGGCGTCATCCTCAACCAGGCCGGCTCGCCCCGGCACGCCGCCGAGGTCGCGGACTCGATCGCGCTGCCGGTGCTCGGCACCCTCGGGCGCGACCCCGACCTCGCCGTACCGTCACGCCACCTGGGCCTGGTGCCCGCGGCCGAGCGCGACGAGGCCGCCCACGCCCTCGATGCACTGGCCGACCGGATCGCCGAGCAGGTCGACCTCGACGCCGTCCTCGCCGTGGCGCGCACCGCACCCGACCTGGACGCCGCCCCCTGGGACCCGACCGCGGAGGTCGGCCCCGCTGGCACCGCACAACCCGTCGTCGCCATGGCCGGCGGTCGCGCGTTCACCTTCCGCTACGCCGAGACCGAGGAGCTCCTCCGGGCCGCCGGGTGCCAGGTCGTGACCTTCGACCCGATGCACCACGCGCACCTGCCGGACGGCACGGCGGGCGTCTACCTCGGCGGAGGCTTCCCCGAGGTGCACGCCCGCGAGCTCACCGGCAACGCACCCCTGCGCCGGGAGCTGAGGGCGGCGGTCGCGGACGGCATCCCGACCGTCGCCGAGTGCGCCGGGCTGCTCTACCTGTGCTCGTCACTGGACTCCTCCCCCATGGTCGGCGCGATCGCGGCGGAGGCCGCGATGACCGAGCGGCTGACGTTGAGGTACCCCACGATGACGGCGACCACCGACAGCCTGCTGACCCGCGCGGGCGAGACCCTGACCGGCCACGAGTTCCACCGCACCCAGGTGACGCCACCCGGTGGCCGGCTCGGCTTCCTCGGGCCGACCCTCTACGCGTCGTACCTCCACACGCACTGGGCCGGCCACCCGCAGCTGGCGCAGCGCTTCGCGGACGCGGTGCACGCGCGTGGATGAGCCCCTCCGGCACCACGGCGACGTCGAGGCCCGCGGCGGCCTGCTCGACTTCGCCGTCAACGTGTACGACGGTCCGCGACCACGGTGGCTCGACGCCGCCCTGCGCGCGGGCCTCGACGCTGCCGGCAGCTACCCATCGGCGACCGTGGCCGAACACGCCGTCGCCACCCATCACGGTCGCGACCCGGACGAGGTCCTCGCGACGGCGGGTGCCGCCGAGGCGTTTTCCCTGCTGGCCCGCCTGTGCCCGTGGCGGCGGCCGGTCGTCGTGCACCCGCAGTTCACCGAGCCGCACGGCGCGTTGCTGCAGGCCGGCCACGACGTCACGCCGGTCGTGCTCGATGAGCCGTTCGCGCTCGACCCGGCGGCGGTGCCCGACGACGCCGACCTGGTCGTCGTCGGCAACCCGACCAACCCCACCGGCGTCCTGCACCCACGGGCCTCGATCACCGCCCTGCTGCGCCCCGGCCGCCTGGTCGTCGTCGACGAGGCGTTCATGGACGCCGTGCCCGGCGAGCCCGAGACCCTCGCCGGCCACCGGCACCCCGGGCTGGTGGTGACCCGCAGCCTCACCAAGCACTGGGGCATCCCCGGCGTGCGCGCCGGCTACCTGCTCGGCGACCCCGCCGTCGTGGCCGACCTACGCCGCGGCCAGGTGCCCTGGTCGGTGTCGAGTACCGCCATCGCCGCGATGCTCGCCTGCTGCACCGAGGACGCAGCCGACGAGAGCCGTCGTCGCGCCGCCCAGATCGACGGGTGGCGCCGCAACCTCGAGGAATCCCTGTCAACCACGGGGATCCGCCACATCTCGTCGCGCGCGAGCTTCGTGCTCGCCGACGTCGGCGCTGGTGTGCACGAGGCGCTGCGCGCCGCCGGCGTCGCCGTACGACGGGCCGACACGTTCCCCGGTCTCGGCCCGCAGTGGGTGCGGATCGCCGTCCGTCCGCCGGAGCGAACCAGATCACTCCTGGACGCTCTGTCCGTGGCGCGCTCCGATGCCCTAGGCTGACGCCGCGGGCACGAGGAAGCCGGTGAGAATCCGGCACAGTCGCGCTACTGTGACACCGCCTCCGAGCGGTGGAGTCAGACCCGAAGGTCCGCTTCCATCCATTCGAACAGGGACGCACGTATCCCTGAGGAGGCACCATGTCGCAGTCGTCTGCCGCACCCATCTCCGGCTCCGCGGTCGAGATCCCGTCGATCCCCTTCCGCGAGATCGCCCCGTGGGCGCTCTTCTTCGGCCTGCTCGGCCTGATCATCCTGTTCTTCATCAGCGCCGACCAGGGCGCCATCTCGGTGCCGTCGGGCAACGCGATCCACGAGTGGGTCCACGACGGCCGGCACCTGCTCGGCTACCCCTGCCACTGAGCGGGGGTCGACGCCATGACAGCACGGGCATTTCTCGTCCGGGGGCTGCTCGTCGGCCTCCTCGCCGGCTTCGCCACGTTCCTGGTCGCGCACCAGGTCGGTGAGCCACACGTCGAGACCGCGATCGCTCTCGAGGAGGCCGCCGCCGCGGCCGAACCAGCCGACCCGGCGGCACACGACCACGAGGACGAGGGCACCACGGTCTCCCGTCACGACCAGCGGACCTGGGGGCTGCTCACCGGCAGCCTCGCCGTGGGCCTCGCCATCGGTGGCATCGTCGCGCTGGTCGCGGCCTCCGTCGTCGGCCGCATCGGCAGCCTGACCCCCGGTCAGTCGACGGCACTCGTGAGCCTGATCGGCTTCGTCTCGGTGGCACTGGTTCCGTTCCTGAAGTACCCCGCCACGCCACCCGCGGTCGGCAACGCCGACACGATCGGTGACCGCACGAGCTGGTTCTTCGGCTTCATGCTGATCTCCGTCGCGTTCGCCGCCTTCTCCTCGCTGCTCGCGATCCGGCTCGCCGACGAGATCGGCACGTACGGCGCGGTCCTCGCGGGCGTCGGCGTCTACGTCGTCGCCGTGGTCGTCGCCGGCCAGCTGATGCCGACCGTCAACGAGATCGGCGACTTCCCGGCCGACGTGCTCTGGTACTTCCGCCGCGCGTCCCTGATCACGCTCGCGACGATGTGGGGCGTCATCGGGGTCGGGCTGACCGGCCTGGTCGGGCGCCTCTACCGCCGCGAGACGGCCACGGTCCAGCGGCGCGAGCTCGCCGCCAGCCTGTGATCGCGGCTCCGTCGGCGGCCGTCGCCGCCGCCGCGACCGAGCGCCTGGCCGGCCTGGCGACCCCTCCGGGGGCGTTGGGCCGGCTGGGTAACCTGGCCGTCTGGATGGCCGCGACCCAGGGCGTCTGCCCGCCGCGCGAGCTGACCAACGTCGGGCTGGTGATCTTCGCCGGCGACCACGGTGTGGCCCGGCACGGCGTCTCGGCGTACCCGCCCGAGATCACCGCCGCCATGGTCCGCACCTTCCTCACCGGACGAGCCGGCGTCTCAGCCCTGGCGAAGGCGCACGACGTCAGCGTGCGCGTGCTCGACCTCGGGGTCGACGACGACCTGGAGGGGGTGCCGGACGGCGTACGGCGGCACAAGGTGCGGCGTTCCTCGGGCGCGATCCACCTCGAGGACGCCCTCACCGCCGACGAGACGCGCCGGGCCCTCGAGGTCGGCGCGTCCGTGGCGCGCGAGGAGGTCGCGGCCGGGGCACAGCTGCTGCTCAGCGGCGACATGGGCATCGGCAACACCACCCCCGCCGCCGCCCTCGTGGCCGCCGGGCTCGGGCTGCCCGCCTCGGAGGTCACCGGCCGCGGTACCGGCATCGACGACACCGCCCTGCGTCACAAGGAGCAGGTCGTCCAGCAGGCACTCGACCGGGCCGGCAGCCGGGTCGCGGACCCCGTCGACTGCCTGACCGCCCTCGGCAGCGCCGACCTGGCCGCCAGCACCGGCTACCTCCTCGAGGCCGCCCGGCTCGGCGTCCCGGTGCTGCTCGACGGCCTGATGGCCGTCGCGTGCGCGCTCACCGCCGATCGGATCGAGCCGGGCGCCGCCGCCTGGTACGCCGCCGGGCACCGCTCCACCGAGCCCGCCCAGTCGCTGGCGCTCGCGAAGCTCGGGCTCGAGCCGGTGCTCGACCTCGGGCTCCGGCTCGGCGAGGGCAGCGGTGCGGTCGCCGCGGTGCCGGTGCTGCGCAGCGCGGTCGCCCTGTTGCGGGACGTCGCGCTGCTGTCGGAGATCCTCCCGGGTGGGTGACGCCTGGCGGCTGGCGGTCGGGACGCTCACGGCACTGCCCGTCGCTCCCCCGCGCCAGGTCACCCGCGACACCGCGCGCGGCGCCATGCTGCTGGCACCGCTCGCGGTGCTCCCGCTCGGTGCTCTGGTCGCGGCCGTGCTGTGGCTCGGCGGGCTCGCCGACCTGCCACCGCTTGCCGTCGCCTTCGTGGCCGTGGGTGCGCTCGCCGCCGGGACCCGGGCGCTGCACTGGGACGGGCTCTCCGACGTCGCCGACGGGCTGACGGCGTCCTACGACCGCGAGCGCTCCCTGGCCGTCATGAAGACCGGCACCAGCGGCCCCGCCGGCGTGGTCGCGACCGTCGTGGTCGCCGGCGTCCAGGCCGCCGCGCTGACGGCGTACGTCGGCTCCGCGCATCTCGCCGTGCTGGCGGGCGCGCTGGTCTGCCTCTCCCGGTGCGCGCTCTGGATCACCTGCTGCACGCGCGTGCCGGCCGCCCGGCCCGATGGCCTCGGCAGCACCTACACCCGCACGGTCCCGCTCCCGCTCGCCGCTCTCGGCGGCATGCTGCTGTCGGTCACCGGCGGGCTTGCGGTCGTCGCGCTGGTCCGCCGGACGACGCGGCGCTTCGGCGGCGTCACCGGGGACGTCTTCGGCGCGGCCATCGAGCTCGCGCTCGCGACCACGCTGCTCACCTGGGCCTGGCTGTGACCGGCTCAGAGCCTCAGCACGCGTCCCGCCACCACGAGGTGCACCTCGTCGCACGCGGCCCCGAACCGCTGGTTGACCGAGCCGAGCAGGTCGCGGAAGACCCGTCCCGAACGGTGCTCCGGCACCACCCCCATCCCGACCTCGTTGGTCACGAGGACCACCGTGCCACCGAGCACCGACACCGCGCGGTCGACGGCCTCGTCGACGTACGCAGCGAGGTCCGGCACCGACGCGTCCCACAGGCCCGCGTCGTCGACCAGCCGGGTCAGCCAGGTGCCGAGGCAGTCGACGATCACCGCGTCCTCGGTCGTCAGCGCCGCCACGAGGTCACCGGTCTCGACGGTCGCCCAGTGCGCCGGGCGGCGGGCCTGGTGTGTCGCGACCCGCGCCTGCCAGTCGTCGTCGTCGCGAGCCGGCCCGGGTGCGACGTACCGAACCGCGGGCTCGCCGTCGAGCAGCGACTCGGCGTGCCGCGACTTGCCGGACCGCACCCCGCCGGTGACCAGGACCCTCATCGATGAACGCTCCCCTCGGGCTCGTGCTCGGCTTCGCCGCCGACCGCTTGCTCGGCGACCCGGCTCGGTGGCACCCGGTGGCCGGCTTCGGTCGCGCGGCGACGGCCCTCGAGCAGGTCACGTACGCCGACCGCCGCGGTCCCGGCGCCGTGCACGTGGCCGTGCTGGTGTGCGGCTCGGCAGCGCTGGGCCGGGTCGTGCCGGTCGCGCTCGCGACCTGGGCCGTCCTCGGCGGTCGCTCGCTGGACCGCGAGGCCGCGGCCGTGGAGGCGTTGCTGGCGGCCGGTGACCTGCCGGGCGCCCGCCGACGGCTCACCCACCTGGTCGGCCGCGACACCAGCACGCTCGACGAGGCCGAGGTCGCCCGGGCCGTGATCGAGTCGCTGGCCGAGAACACCTCGGACGCCGTGGTCGCTCCCCTGGTCTGGGGCGCGGTCTCGGGAGCACCAGGGCTCCTGGCCTACCGCGCCGCCAACACGCTCGACGCGATGGTCGGGCACCGCAACGCCCGCTACGAGCGCTTCGGCTGGTCGGCGGCCCGCCTCGACGACCTGCTCAACCTCCCCGGCTCGCGCCTCACCGCGCTGCTCGCGGTCGCGCTCGGCGACGACCACGCCGGAGCCTGGCGCGCCTGGCGCCGCGACGCCGGCGGGCACCCCAGCCCGAACGCGGGCCCGGTGGAGGCGGCGTTCGCGGGCGCACTGGGGATCCGGCTCGGCGGCATCAACACGTACGGCGACCGGGTCGAGGACCGTCAGGTGCTCGGCGACGGCCAGGCCCCGGGTCAGCACGACATCACCCGCGCTCGCCGGCTGGCGAGACAGGTCGGCCTGGGCGCGCTGGCTGCCGTCGTACCCATCGCGCTGCTGCGTCGACGTCGCTGACCGTCTCCACGCCCGCGGACGCCGGAGGTCGGCGTACGACGACCACGGGGACGCCGAGCGCGGCGGCGGCGTCCAGCTTGGGCCGCGTGTGGCTCCCGCCCGAGTCCTTGGTGACGAGCACGTCGGTGCCGTGCCGCTCCATCAGCGCCAGCTCGCCGTCGCGGGTGTAGGGCCCGCGGTCGCGGAGCAGCTCCCAGGGCGCCGGGAGGTCGACCTCGGGGGCGTCCACGACCCGCGCGAGCACCGCGCGGTCGCGCAGCGGACCGACGAACGCACCCAGCCGCTGGCGTCCGATCGTCAGGAACGGTCGCTCCCCCAGCGTCGCCGCGACCGATGCCGCCTCGTCGTGGTCGTCGACCCAGGTCCACGGGCCGTCCCACCCCGGGCGGGCCAGCCGCAGCAGCGGCACGCGCACGGCGGTCGCGTGCCGCGAGATCTGCGCGGCGTAGGGATGGGTGGCGTCGACGACCGCGTCGAAGTCCTCGGCGTACGCCGCCAGCGCGGCCGCGCCGCCGAACCCGCCGATCCGCACCTCACCGACCGGCAGCCGCGGGTCGGCGACCCGACCGGCGAGGGACGAGACGACCTCGCAACCGCCGTCGACCAGGGCGGCGGCGAGTGCCCGGGCCTCCGCCGTGCCGCCGAGCACGAGCACCCTCATCGACCGTCGCCCGGAGGCAGCACCCGCAGGCCGCCGGGCGCGCCGGTGGTGGCCAGGTCGAGCAGCGCCTCGACGTCGAGGTGGTGCTCGACCAGGTCGCCGAGCAGGTCGAGCCGGCGCTCGCGGGCGGCGCCGAAGCTCACCCCGGACGGCGTCCAGACGTGCCCGGTCAGGCGGGCGACCTCGGTCAGGAAGGCGCCCCGGAAGGCGTCGCTCTCCAGGCAGCCGTGCCACATGGTGCCGAAGACGTGACCGGCGCGGGCACCACCGAGGAACTCCTCGCCCGCACCGACGCTGACCCGGCCGTGGTGGATCTCGTAGCCGTCGACGGGCGCGCCGAGCGCCGTACCGCGGGGCAGCCGGAGCACCTTCTCCGCGCCGAACACCGTGTCGGCGTCGAGCAGCCCGAGCCCGCTGTCGGACGCACCCGGAGGACCCTCGACGCCGTCGGGGTCGCGCACGGTGCGGCCGAGCATCTGGAACCCACCGCAGATGCCGAGCACCGGTCGACCCGCCGCCGCGTGGTCGAGCACCGCCCGGTCGAGGCCGCGCGAGCGCATCCACTCCAGGTCGGCCAGCGTGGCCCGCGACCCGGGCAGCACGATCAGGTCGGCGTCCGCGAGCGAGCGGCCGTCGGAGGCGTAGATGACGTCGACCCCGGGCTCGAGGCCCAGCGCGTCGATGTCGGTGAAGTTGCTGATCCGCGGCGACCGCACGACGGCCACCCGCAGCGGCGCCGGGCCGTCGACCACCCGCCGGTCGCCGACGTCCAGGGTGTCCTCGCTGTCGAGCCAGACGTCGGAGCTGAACGGCAGCACGCCGTACACCCGGCGACCGGTCAGCTCCTCGAGCTCGGTCAGCCCGGGCCCGAGCAACGACTCGTCGCCGCGGAACCGGTTGACCACGAAGCCCGCCACCAGCCGCTGGTCCTCGGGCGCGAGCAGCGCCACGCTCCCGAAGAGCGAGGCGAAGACCCCGCCCCGGTCGATGTCGCCGACCAGGACCGTCGCCAGGCCACCGTGCTGCGCAAGGCCCATGTTCACGTAGTCGCTCGCGCGCAGGTTGATCTCGGTCGGGCTGCCGGCACCCTCGGCGACGACGACCTCGAAGCGCGCGGCGAGGTCGTCGAACGCGTCGTACGCCGCGGCCGCCAGGTGCCGCCGCCCGTCCACGAAATCGCGCGACGAGACCTCGCCCGCCGGCTGGCCGAGCACCACGACGTGGCTGCGCTGGTCGCTGCCGGGCTTGAGCAGCACCGGGTTCATCGCGACCTCGGGCTCGACCTTCGCCGCGAGCGCCTGCACCCACTGGGCCCGCCCGATCTCGCCGGTCCCGGTCGGCGCGGTGACGACCATCGAGTTGTTGGACATGTTCTGCGACTTGAACGGCGCCACCTTCACCCCGCGGCGCACGAACGCTCGGCACAGCCCCGAGGTGACGATGCTCTTGCCGGCGTCGGAGGTGGTGCCCGCGACCAGGAGCCCGGTCATGCGGCGAGCTTCCACTCGGCGAGGACTCGGCAGTCGTGGTTGGCGTAGCGGGCCAGCACCAGCCGGTCGGCCCGGCAGCGCGCGGGCACGGCACCACCCAGCGCCGTCCGCACCGATCGCTCGTCGATCCCGTCGGCCCGCTGGTCGAGGGTCAGGTGCGGCGTCGGCTCCGGGTAGGCGCCGCCGTACGGCGGGCACTGCGGGAACGCCGCGACCAGCCGCCGGGTCAGCTCGCGGAACGGTCCATCCGGGTCGGGCAGCAGGGACAGGATCCCGTGCGCCAGCTCGCCGATCCGGTCCAGCGTGTAGTCGAACGCCGGTGTGGCCGCGGCGATCTCCCCCACCAGCGCGAGGTCGGCGTCGCCCGGCTCGTCGAGGAAGGGCCCGAGTGCCGAGATGTGGGCGTGCACGAACGTCGGGTCCGCGGAGACGAACGACGCGTCGTAGTGCCGCGTCCGGCCGAGCACGAACGGCTCCAGCTCCGGCACCGGGACGACCAGGACGGTATGCGCCATCACGCCTCGCGACGGATCAGGAAGATGTCCATCACCCAGCCGGCAGCAGCCCGCACCCGCTCACGAGCCGCGTCGATCTCGGGCAGCACGTCGCCGACCCGGCCGGCGACGAGCTCCTCCGACGGCGTGCCGAGGTTGGCGCCCCACCAGATCGACCAGCTCTCCAGCCCCTCGAGCTCGATCACCCGGTTGAGCATCACCACGACGTTGTCCTGACCCTGGTCGATCGCCTCGCGCAGCCGACGGCCGCTGGTCACGTGCAGGGCGTGGCCGACCTCGTGCAGCACGATCCGGTGCCGGGCCGCGAGCAGCTGGATGCTGGAGATCCCCGGGAGCACGTCGAGCTCGAGGTCGAGGCGGCCTCGCTCCTGGAGCGACTGGAGGATCCGGATCGTCGAGTCGTAGAACGCCGGGTCGCCCCACACCAGGAAGCCCGCGTCGCCCTCCCGCGACAGCAGCGCCTCCTCGTACGCCGTCTGCCGCTCCTCGTGCCAGCGCGCCACGGCCGCGTCGTACTCCTCCTGCGTGGCGGTGCGGTCCGGGCGACGCTCCCGTTCAGGGTCGTCGACGCGCACGATCACCGGCGACGTGTCGAGGTGCCGGTCGAGGAGCCGCTCCCGGGCGTTGACCAGCGGATCGGGCATGCCGCCGCGCCCGGACTTGTCGGTGACGACGAAGTAGTCGACGTCGCGCAGGGCCTGCACGGCCTCCAGGGTCACCTGGTCGGGATCGCCCGGACCGACGCCGATGATGCGGACCCGCTTCGTCATCCGCGGTCCTCCAGGTCGCCCTCGAGGTCCAGGTAGACCTGCTGCATGGCAGCCAGCGTGGCCGGGTCGGGTGACTCCCACAACCCGCGGTCCGTCGCCTCGTGCAGCCGCTCGACGATGCCGCGCAGCGCCCACGGGTTGCTCTTCGTCATGAACGCGCGGTTGGTCTCGTCGAGCACGTACTCCTGCGCCAGCGACTCGTACATCCAGTCGTGCACGACGCCGGCGGTCGCGTCGAACCCGAAGAGGTAGTCCACGGTCGCCGCGAGCTCGAACGCGCCCTTGTAGCCGTGCCGCTGCATCGCCGAGATCCAGCGCGGGTTGACCACCCGGGCCCGGAAGACGCGGTTGGTCTCCTCCTGCAGCGTGCGCGTGCGTACGGCGTCGGGGCTGGTCGAGTCGCCGACGTACGCCTGCGGTGCGGTGCCGGTCAGCGCACGCACGGTGGCGACCATGCCGCCGTGGTACTGGAAGTAGTCGTCGCTGTCGGCGATGTCGTGCTCGCGGGTGTCGACGTTCTTGGCCGCGACCTTGATCCGCCGGTAGTTGGCGCGCATGTCGTCCGCGGCCGGCGCCCCGTCGAGGTCGCGCCCGTAGGCGAAGCCGCCCCACGCCGTGTAGACCTCCGCCAGGTCCGCGTCGTCGCGCCAGCTGCCCGACTCGATCACCTGCAGGATCCCGGCGCCGTACGATCCCGGCTTGCTGCCGAAGATCCGGGTCGTCGCCCGGCGCTCGTCACCGTGCTCGGCCAGGTCGGCACGGGCGTGCGCCCGCACGTAGTTGGCGTCGTCGGGCTCGTCGAGGCCCGCGACCAGCCGTACGGCGTCGTCGAGCATCGCCACCACGTGCGGGAACGCATCGCGGAAGAAGCCCGAGATCCGCACCGTCACGTCGATGCGCGGGCGGCCCAGCTCGGCCGACGGCACCACGACCAGGTCGCTCACCCGCCGCGACGCCTCGTCCCACTCCGGCCGTACGCCGAGCAGCGCCAGCACCTCGGCCACGTCGTCGCCCGAGGTGCGCATCGCCGACGTGCCCCAGATCGAGAGCCCCACGGATGCCGGGTAGTCGCCGGTGTCGTCGAGGTGGCGCTGGAGCAGCGAGTCGGCCATGGCGACGCCGGTCTGCCAGGCGAGCCGCGACGGCACCGCGCGCGGGTCGACCGTGTAGAAGTTGCGCCCGGTCGGCAGCACGTTGACCAGCCCGCGCAGCGGCGAGCCCGACGGGCCGGCCGGCACGAAGCCGCCGTCGAGCGCGTGCAGCAGCGCGTCCAGCTCGTCCGTCGTACGCCGCAGCCGCGGCACCACCTGCTCGGCGGCGAAGGTCAGCACCCGCTGCACCTCCGGGTCGTCGTGAAGGCCGGTCGCGGCGGCAGGGTCCCAGGACGCATCCTCCATCCGCTGCACGAGGTCGCGCGCCTGCTGCTCGATCGAGTCCACGGCCGTGACCGACTCGCCCTCCTTGAGGCCGAGCGCCATCCGCAGCCCGGGCACGGCGTTCGCGGCGCCGCCCCAGACCTGCGCCGCGCGCAGGATCGCGAGCACCAGGTTGACCCGCGCCTCGCCCTCGGGCGCCTGGCCGAGGACGTGCAGGCCGTCGCGGATCTGGGCGTCCTTGATCTCGCAGAGCCAACCGTCGACATGGAGGATGAAGTCGTCGAACTCCTCGTCGTCGGGCCGCTCGTCCAGCCCCAGGTCGCGGTGCATCTCGGCGGCGTGCATCAGCTGCCAGATCTCGCCGCGGACGGCCGGCAGCTTGGCCGGGTCCATCGCGGCGATGTTGGCGTGCTCGTCAAGGAGCTGCTCGAGGCGCGCGATGTCGCCGTACGACTCCGCCCGCGCCATCGGCGGCACCAGGTGGTCGATGATCGTCGCGTGCGCGCGGCGCTTCGCCTGCGCACCCTCGCCCGGGTCGTTGACCAGGAACGGGTAGACCAGCGGCAGGTTGCCGATCGCGGCGTCGGTGGCGCACTCGGCCGACAGTGCGGCGTTCTTGCCGGGCAGCCACTCCATCGAGCCGTGCTTGCCGAGGTGGACGACGGCGTGGGCGCCGAACCCGTGCTCGACCCAGCGGTACGCCGCCAGGTAGTGGTGCGACGGCGCGAGGTCGGGGTCGTGGTAGATCGCGACCGGGTTCTCGCCGAAGCCGCGCGGCGGCTGGATCAGCAGCACCACGTTGCCCGCCTGGATCGTGGCCAGCACGATCTCGCCGGCATCGTTGGTGAAGAGCCGTCCGGGCGACTCGCCCCAGGCCTCGACGATGTCGTCCATCAGCGCGCGCGGCACGTCGGAGGTCCACGCGTCGTACTGCTGCTGGGTGATCCGCACGTGTGCGTCGGTGAGCTGAGCGTTGGTCAGCCACTCCTCGTCCTGGCCGCCGGCCGCGATCAGGGCGTGGATGAGCGCGTCGCCCGCCTCGGTGTCATCGGCGAGGTCGAGCGCAGGGATGTGCCCGACGTCGTAGCCCTCCTCGCGCATCCGGCGCAGCAGCCGGACGGCGCTGACCGGGGTGTCGAGGCCGACGGCGTTGCCGACGCGTGAGTGCTTGGTGGGGTACGCCGAGAGCATCAGCGCGATCCGCTTCTCCGCGTTCGGGATGTGGCGCAGACGGGCGTGGTTGACCGCGATCCCCGCGACCCGCGCGCAGCGCTCGGGGTCGGCGACGTAGCGCGGCAGCCCGTCGGCGTCGACCTCCTTGAACGAGAACGGCGCGGTGATGATGCGGCCGTCGAACTCCGGGATCGCGATCTGGGTCGCCGAGTCGAGCGGCGTGACGCCGTCGTCGGACGCCTCCCACTCCGCGCGGCTGCTCGTCAGGCACAGCCCCTGGAGGATCGGGATGTCGAGGGCGCGCAGCCGCTCGACGTCCCAGGCCTCGTCGTCTCCCCCGGCGCTCGCGCCGGCCGGCTTGCTGCCACCGGCCGCGAGCACGGTGACCACCAGGGCGTCCAGGCTGCCGAGCGCGTCGTACAGCTCGTCGGGCGCGGAGCGCAGGCTGCCGGCGAACACCGGTACGCCGACGGCCCGGCCGGTCGCGTCGGTCGCGTCGACCAGGGCGTGCGCGAAGGCGTCGTTGCCGCTGATCTCATGGGCGCGGTAGTAGAGCACCCCGACCCGGGGCCCCTCGCCCTCGCGCTCCGCGATGCCCCACTGCGGCACGACGACCGGCGGCTCGAACCCCTCACCGGTCAGCAGCACCGTGTCGGAGAGGAACGCGTGCAGCTGGCCGAGGTTGGCGGGGCCGCCCTCGGCCAGGTAGCGGTGTGCCTCCGCGGCGACCCCGATCGGCACGGTGGAGAGCTCCATCAGCTCGGCGCTGGGCTGTGCCTCTCCTCCGAGCACGACGACGGGCCGGCCGTCGGCGAAGAGCTGGTCACGCCACGGCTCGAGGTCGTGCGGGGAGCCGAGCAGCCGCACCACGACGAGCGCGACGCCGTCGAGGTCGGGCAGCGAACGTGCCGGGTTGGCCCAGACCCAGCCGGCGCCGGACGCCCTGGCCGAGAGGAGGTCGGTGTCCGAGGTGGACAGCAGCGCGAGCTTCATGGTTTCTCCCGGGGTTCTCGCCCCTGTTCGACGGAGGTCCCGTGGCCAGTGTCTGGCTTCAGCGCGAACGCTTCACAGTGGCGGAACCGCCCCGGACTCGCACCGGGTTCCTGCTCCACGAGACGTGTGTCGTCAGCCTAGCGGGCTCCCGGACCAGGCCGCCCACAGCTCGGCGTACCGCCCTCCGGCGGCGACCAGCTCGTCGTGGCTGCCGCGCTCGACGACCCGACCCGCATCCATGACCACGACCTCGTCGGCGGTGACGGCCTGGGTCAGCCGGTGCGCGATCGTGACCGACGTGCGGTCCGCGGTGACGGCCAGCGCCGCCAGCTCGAGGGCGCGAGCGCCGGCCGACCCCGCCTCGGCGGTGGCCTCGTCGAGGACCACCACGAGCGGGTCTGCGAGCAGCACCCGGGCCAGGGCGACCTGCTGCGCCAGGGCGGGCGTCAGCGTGACGGCGCCGTCCCCGACCGTCGTGGACAGGCCGTCGGGCAACGCCTGCACCGACGCCCACGCACCCACCGCGGTGAGCGTCGACTCCAGCTCGTCGTCGGACGCGTCCGGGGCGGCGAGGGTCAGGTTGTCGCGGACGCTGCCCGCGAAGACGTGCACCTCCTGGCTCACGATCGCCACCGCGGGCCGGCCGTCGCCGTCCACGCGCCGCAGCGGCACCGATCCCAGGGTCACCTCGCCGCGGGTGGGCGCGAGCCGACCGGCGATCGCCGCGCCGAGGGTCGTCTTGCCCGCCCCCGACGCACCGACCACGGCGACCCGCCGACCGGGCGCCACGTCGAGCGACACCTCGTCGACGGCGGGCCGCCCCTCGACGTACTCGTGGTGCAGCCCGCGTACGACGAGGTGCGCGTCCTCCGGGCGTCGCGGGTCGTGCACGGGCACCGGTGCCGGGAGCTGGGCGAGCCCGACCAGCCGGACCATCGACGCGCCGACCGACTGGGCCTCGTCGAAGAGACCGATCAGCGCGCCGATCGGGTTGAAGAGCCGGTGGAAGAGCAGTGCCGCCGCCGTGACGGCACCGACGGTGATGGCGTCGTCGCGGACCAGGACCCAGCCGGTGCCGAGGATCAGCAGCAGCCCGGCCAGCTCGGCGCGGTTGTTGCGGGCGTAGAAGCGGGTGAGCATCCAGTAGACGTCGATCGAGATCTGCGCGGAGCGCCAGGACGCCTCGGCGGTGACCGCCTGGTGCCGGTCCGCCAGGCCGAAGCCGCGCAGCGTCCGGCTCGCGTGCACGCCCGTCAGCAGCGCCTCGGCCCGGGCACCGTTGGCCTCGCGCTCCCGGCGGTAGTAGGGGCCTGACCGCGGCAGGTACCAGCGCAGCCCGAGCACGTAGAACGGCACCGCTCCCAGCCCGGCCAGGCCGAGCCGCCAGTCGAGCGCGAAGAGGCCGGCGGAGGTGAAGACGACCGCGATCGCCGAGGTGACCAGGATCGGGACGACCTCGGTGAACGACTCGGTGACCAGGCGTACGTCGTCGCTGATCCGCGAGAGCAGGTCGCCCGAGCCGGAGGCCTCGATCTCGCTCGCCTCCAGGTCCAGGGCGCGCTCGACGACGGTCTCTCGGAGCTCGGCCAGGGCGGGCTCCGCCGTCCGCGCCATCAGGGCGATCGACAGGGCGGTCGCGAGGCCTCCGACCACGGCGGCCGCGAAGATCCACAGCGCGGCGCGCACGATGTCACCACTGTCGCCACCGGTGTCGACCACGTCGACGATCCGGCCGAGCTGCCAGGGCCCGACCAGCCCCGCCAGTCCGGCGACCACGAACGCGAGCGAGCAGAGCAGCAGCGGCCAGGGGTGCGACCGGACCAGCCGCCAGGAGAAGGCAGCGGCCTCGCGCGGCGTGGAGACGGGCAGCAGGCTCATCGCAGCACCGCCGTCCGGTAGGCCTCGTCGCGGACGAGCTCAGCGTGGCTGCCGACCGCGACGACGCGGCCAGCGACCAGGTGCACCACCCGGTCGGCGCGCGCGAGCAGGGCGGGGCTGCTGGTGAGCAGCAGGGTGGCGCCGTCGGTCCGCCGTACGCCGTCCAGGCGTGCGGCGATGCGCTCCTCGGTCACCGCGTCGACCGCGGTCGTCGGGTCGTGCAGCACCAGCACCGGCGGGTCGGCCGCCAGCGCCCGGGCCAGGCCGAGGCGCTGCCGCTGCCCGCCCGAGAGCGTGGTGCCGTTGACGGTGACCGGCTCGTCGGGCAGGTCCTCGGCGGCCGAGGCCGCGAGCACGGCGGCGAGCCGCTCATCGGGGACGGCCTCCCCCGGGTCGACGTTCGAGCGCAGGCTGCCCTCGAAGAGGTCGACGTGGTGCTCCGCCACCGCCAGCAGCCGGCGGATCTCCTCGATCCGCAGCTGGGTCAGGGGTACGCCGGCCAGCCGGACCGCGCCGGCGGTCGGCGCCGACTCGGCGCGGAGCAGGTCCATCAGCGCGGCCGCGTCGGCCGGCTCCTCGGCGACCACGGCGACGAGCTCGCCGGGCGCGACGTCCACGGACACCTCGCTCAAGGTGCCGTGCGTGACGTCGTCGAGCGCCAGCCCACCCGCCCCGGGAGCAGCCCACTGGTCGCCCACGTGCACCAGCGGGGCCGCACCGAGCAGCTCGACGATCCGCCGGGCCGACGCCCGGGAGCGAGCGATCGCGGCGACCAGGTAGGCGACCATCCCCATCGGTTCGGCCACGAACTGCGCGAGTCCGACCACCGCGACCAGCTCGCCGATCGACATGTCTCCCGACAGGGCCCGCTGCCCGGCCAGCAGCGCGACGGCCGCGAGGAAGGCGATCCCGAGGCCGTCGGTCACGCCGTACAGCAGTCCCTCCCAGCGCGCGGCCGAGATGCTCGCGCCCATCGCGTCACGGCTCTGGGTCCGGTAGCGCCGGTGGGCGACCCGCTCGGCGCCGATCCCCTTGAGCGGACGCAGGCCGCGGACCAGGTCGGTGGCGAGGCCGTTGGCCCGGCCGACCGCCTCCTGACGCACGTGGGCGCGGTGCGCGAGCCGAGGCGCGAGCACCTGGGTCGTCAGCAGCACCAGCGGCACGCCGACGAAGACGACCGTCGCGACCAGCAGGTCGATGGTGGCGAGCACGACCGCGCTCACCACCAGGCCGACCAGCCCGACGACGGTGAAGGTCAGGTGCCGGAGCACCGTCGCGACCGCGTCGGCGTCGCCGGTCGCGATCGACAGCACGTCGCCGGGCAGCCGGTCGGTCCGGGCGCCCCGCGGCGAGAGCACCAGCGCGGACACCTCCGTGCGCAGCGCGTGGCTCTCCTCTTGGAGCGCGCGGAAGCCGACCCGCGAGCCCAGCCGGTAGGCCGTGCTCAGCACCGCGAAGTGCACTCCGAGCACCAGACCCCACAGCACCATCTGCTCTGCGTCGCTGGTCGCCACCGCCCGGTCGATCACGACACCGATCAGGACCGGTACGGCGGCCTCGCACACCTGCCAGACCATGAGCAGGCCGACCGCGCCGGTCAGTCGCCTACGCTGGCGGGTGATGGTGCGTCGGACGAGCCCACCCGGAGTCGCCGGTGGAACGGGCATGCGGCCTGCTTTCGTGGTAAGGGTACCCTTACCTTAAGACGTCGACGAGAGGAACCCACGCGTGGCCACCTGGCACGGACAGGTCGAGAGCACGGAGCGACTCACCCCCACCCTGGTCCGAGTGGTGCTCGGCGGTGAGGGGCTCACCGGGTTCTCGGTGCCCGAGGCGACCGACACCTACGTCAACCTCGCGATCCCGCCCGCGGGTGCGCCGTACGACGCGGTGTTCAGCCCCGCCGAGGTCCGCGAGACCCACCCCAAGGAGACCTGGCCGGCCCGCCGCCGCTACACCGTCCGCGACTGGGACGACGCCGCCGGGCTGCTCACGCTCGACTTCGTGGTGCACGGCGACGAGGGCGCGGCCGGGCCGTGGGCCGCGAACGCCCGCCCGGGCGACGTGCTGGTGTTCGAGGGGCCCGGCAGCGGCTACGCGCCGGACCCGTCAGCGGACTGGCACCTGCTCGTCGGCGACGAGTCCGCCCTCCCCGCGATCGCGGCGTCCCTCGCCACCATCCCGGCCGGCACCCGCGCGGTCGTGCGGCTGGTCTGCGACGGGCCCGACCACGAGGTCGCGCTGCCCTGCGCCGGTGACCTCGACCTGGTCTGGCTGCACCGCACCGGTGCCGTCGACGACGTGGACCTGCTCCCCGACGCGGTGGCCGACGTCGACTTCCCCGCCGGACGGGTCCACGCGTTCGTGCACGGCGAGGCCGACGAGATCCGCGCGATCCGCAAGCACCTCATCAGCGACCGTGGGGTCGCGCGCGCCGACATGTCGTGCTCGCCGTACTGGCGCCGCACGATGACCGACGAGGCCTGGCGTGCGGTCAAGCGTGACTACGTGGCGGCGATGGACGCCGACGTCGCCTGACCGCCCGCCAGGGCACTACTGGTCGTAGCGGATGACCCCGCGGATGTTCTTGCCATCGCGCATGTCCTGGTAGCCCTGGTTGATCTCGTCGAGCGAGTACTCCTGGGTGACCATCTCGTCCAGCTTGAGCTTGCCGTCCATGTAGAGGTCGAGCAGGCGCGGGATGTCGTAGCGCGGGTTGGCGTTGCCGAAGATGCAGCCGACGAGCTCCTTGCGCATCATCGACATCTCGAAGAGGTTCAGCTTCACGTCGTCGGCCATCATGTTGGCGACCGAGGTGACGACACCGCGACCGGCCTTCTTGACCAGGCTCATCATCGGCGCGATCAGGTCGCCGGTGGCGAGGCCGACCGCGAGGATCGCCTTGTCGGCCATCGCGCCCTGGGTGATCTCGTTGATCAGCGGCTGCGCGTCGGCCATCGAGGCTGCGGTGTGCGTGGCGCCGAGGGTCAGGGCCTTCTCGCGCTTCCAGTCGACCGGGTCGATCGCGATGACGAACCGGGCACCGGCCATCGCCGCACCCTGGACGGCGCTCATGCCGATGCCGCCGAGGCCCATCACGGCCACGGTCTCGCCGGACTGCACGTCCGCGGCGTACGTCGAGGAGCCCCAGCCGGTCGTCACGCCGCAGCCGACGAGCGCGGCCTTCTCGAGCGGGACGTCCTTGCGGATCTTCACCGCGCTGTCGACGTTCACGACCGTGTACGGCGAGAACGTGCCGAGCCCGACCATGATGCCGAGGTCGCGGCCGTCCTTGGCGTGGTGGCGGTAGGAGAAGTCCGAGAGCTGCATGCCGCTGAGCAGGAACGCGCCCAGGTCGCAGAGGTGCTGGTGGCCCGTCGAGCAGGACGGGCACTTGCCGCAGGACGGGATGAAGCTGAAGACGACGTGGTCGCCGACCTCGAAGCCGACCGTGCCCTCGCCGACCTCTTGGACGACGCCGGCGCCCTCGTGGCCGCCGATCACCGGGAACTGCTTGAGGCCGAACGCCTCCGCGAGTTCCGGGTCGAGGACCATGTCACCGGTGACCATGTGCTCGTCCGAGTGGCACAGGCCGGAGGCGGCGAGCTTGACCAGGATCTCGCCCTTCTTGGGCGGGTCGAGCTCGATGTCCTCGACGCTCCAGTCGGTGTGCGGCTCCCACAAGATGGCGGCGCGGGTCTTCATGCTGGCTCCTCGGGAAAGTAAGCGCGGAAAGTAGAACGCGTTCTTGTCCCTGCAAACTAGCCCCTCGTGTGGCGGCTGTCACGCGAATCAGGCGCGCAGGTACGCCACGAATCCCGGGTTCGTCAGCGCCCACGGCCCGCGCGCCGCGCGGACGGCGTCGATCGCTGCGTCCGGCGTGCTCCCGAGCCGCACCAGCGCGCTCGCGACGACCAGCCCGGAGCGGTTCAGCCCTCCCGAGCAGCGCACCAGCACCCGCCGTCCGTCGCGTACGGCGTCCGCGACCTGCGCCGCCACCTCGTCGACCCGGGCGCCGGTCGCCGGGTCGATCGCAGCGTCGGCGAGGCGGAGCACCACGTGCTCGACGCCCTCGCTCGGGCCGTAGCCCGGACGGGTCGCGAGACTCACGACCAGGTCGAACTCGTCGCCGACGACGCACGCCGAGCCGGACTGCGACAGGACGTCGTGGCCGCCCTGGAAGAGCCCGGGAACCACCTCGTTCCACGGGTCGACACAGAGCGGCATCGACGACGCGCGACCGGTCCCCCGGCACGCCGCGCAGTCCGGCATCGACGCCGGCTCGGCGTAGCAGGCGTGGCAGAGCACGCCCGCAACCTACCCGTCAGCGACGCTCAGGCGGCGAAGCTGATCTGGCTCTCGACCGCGGCGAGGACCTCCGGGGTGATCTCCGTGATCCCGTGCGCGCTCGCGGCGTGGGCGGCGACCTGGCCGAGCATCGCGCCCCGGTCGGAGTTCTCGAACCGGGCGGCGCAGCCCGGCATCACGTCTCCACAGGCAAGCTTGAACATCGTTGTCCTTCCACTCAGGGTCAGCGGCGTGGGATCCGCACCCAGAGCACGGCGCCGTCCTGGTCCTGATCGGCACCCAGCGTCCCGCCATGAGCAACAACGAGCGCCCGCGCGAGGTAGAGCCCGATCGTCACGCCCGTGCCGTCGTCGTTGAGGTCGAAGGGCTCGAAGAGCGCCTGCAGCACCTCGGTGTCGATGGGGTCCGCCTCGCGCACCACGCGCAGCTCCAACCAGGGCCCGATCTCGGCGACCTCGAGCCGCAGCGAGCGCGGCACCGGGATCGAGCGACCGGCCAGCCAGAGGTCACGGAGCACCCGACGGAAGTGGTCCGGGTCGACCGTGACGCCCACGTCGCCGCCGAGGCCCGCGATCTCCCCGAGCCCCTCCAGGTCGGCCGCGAGCTCGCCGATCGTGACGTACGTCGGCTCGAGCCGCGTCAGTCCGAGCGAGGACGCGGCGAGCAGCTCCACGTCGATGATCCGGTCCGCGAGGCGCGCCAGCGCGTCCGCGAGCTTGGCGAGCGAGCTGGCCACCATCTTCGGAGGCAGGTCGTCCTCCTCGAGCATCGCGACCCAGCCCCGGGCGACGGTCAACGGCGTACGCAGCTCGTGCGCGAACGCCGCCAGGAACCGGTCCCGCTGGTTCGCCGCCTCCGGGTCGGGCGTGTTGGTCACCTGCGCCGCGCCGGCCTCGACGAACGCCGCCACCCACCGGTGCACCAGCGCCGGGTCGACCGACCAGCGCGCCGCCACCTCGCCGGTGCTGCGCCCGCCGAGCACCTCGAGGACCGCCTGCACCCGCGGGTCGTGCTCGTCACGGGCGCGACCGCCCTCGAGCACCTCCGGACGCCACGCTGCTCCTTCGGACATGGCTACCTGATCGGTCGCGCAGAAGCCGACCTGAGCGGCCCGTTTGGCTGTGACTCCCGACGGGCAGAACCTGTCAACCCAGCAACCCGCCCCGCCGTGGAGGACGTCATGACCAGCTCGCCCCGATCCATCGCCCGACGCCTGCTCACCACCGCGGCGGCGCTCACTCTCGGCGGCTCGCTCGCGCTTGTCGACACGGCCCCGGCCCACGCCACGGCGTACGACACGATCGTGATCAAGGACCGCAAGAACGACACCGGCTACGAACCCGACTACCACTTCCCCGACGTCATCCGCACGACGTACCAGCACGTCGGCACCGGCAAGGACGCCACCTTGCGGGTGCTGGTCCAGCTCCGCAAGGACGTGCGGTGGAACCGGCTCGACCAGCTCTCCTTCGACGCCAACCGCACCCAGGTCCACGTCTACGACGCAAACGATCGCGGTCACTACGTCCTCGCCCTGTGGCCGCGCGCACCGCACGGCAACGAGCGCGTGTGCCGCGTCTGCGGACTCAAGCTGAACAAGGACAAGCGCAACGTCCTGATGACGATCCCGTACTCCAAGCTCGGCCAGCCCTCCAGCATCAAGCTCGGGGTCCTCTACATCGCCCAGGGCCTGGTCCAGGACCGCGTGGCCAAGCCCTCGCGACCGCTCTACTGAGCGCCTGGAGACGCAGCAGAGGCCGCCTCCCGCGAGTGCGGGAAGCGGCCTCTGACCTGCAGTTTCTCCGGTCGGGCTGACAGGATTTGAACCTGCGACCCCTTGACCCCCAGTCAAGTGCGCTACCAAGCTGCGCTACAGCCCGAACGGCCGCCGCCTCGTGAGCAGCGAACCGGCGTGAACACTACCGCAGCCCGGGCGTTCGACCGGCATCGGGTGCCGCTTTCACGCCTGTCTCGGACCGCCTCCGTCGCTTATGTGATTCCCGTCACACGCAGCCTGGTCTAGTCGTACGTTCTAGACGTTTCTGGCTCCGGGGGAAGAGGGAGGCACCACCATGAACCGCAGCAGCAAGGTGATGATCGGCGTCGGCGCTGCCGTCGCCCTGGTGGTCGGAGCGACCGGCGGCGCCGTCGGGGTACAGCTCGTGACCAGCGCGCAGATCAAGAACGGCACGATCCAGACCGTGGACCTCAGCCCGGCGGTCGTGCGCCAGCTCAAGCAGGCGGGGCCCCGAGGCCCCGCAGGCCAAGCCGGGTCGGACGGCGCGGACGGCACGAACGGGGCCCAGGGGGTCCAGGGCATCCAGGGCATCCAGGGACCGCCCGGCCCGGCGGCGTCCGACCAGCTCGGCGCCCTGGCCGCCGACGCGAGCAGCGCGGCCACCACGGTCGCCAACATCGGCGGCACGTTCGGGAAGTTCACCGCGACGGTGCGCGCGACCGAGCTCGACTCGTTCACGCTGCCGGCCGGCACCTACCAGCTCAGCGCCGACGGGTTCTTCCACTCGACGGCGGTGGTCTCGGGCCTCACCAGGCTCCAGCTGGCGTTGCGGATCGACGACGGCACCGACTGGGGCGTGGACGTGGGCACCTGCTTCACCGACTCCACGAGTCCGCTCGCAGACCGCGAGTCGAGCTGCCAGACGACCCGGGTGATCGACCTCGCCGCGCCGACCGAGATCCTGGTCTACGCGTTCGGGTACGCCGACAACCAGGGCTCGGCCGACAGCGGCAAGTTCCAGGCCGTCTCGCACGTCTCGGCGATCCGGGTGGACTGAGCTCGGGAGGGTCCTCAGCCCATCGACTTCTGGCCGTCGATGGTCTCGCGGATGATGTCGGCATGGCCGGCGTGCTGGGCGGTCTCGGCCACGATGTGGGCGAACACCCGGCGCGCCGACCAGCTGGCGCCCGGCTCGAACCACGGCTGCGCCGGGAGCGGCTGGCGCGAGTCGAGGTCGAGCTCCGGGTTGGCGAGCAGCGCGTCGGTCGCCTCGGCGACCTCGTCGTACGTCGCGAGCAGGCTCGGCAGGGTCTCCCCCTCGAGCATCCGGAACCCGTCGGTGTACTCCTGGACCGAGGCCGGGGGGTTGCTCCAGTCGATGCTCTCCCAGTCGATGTCGGGCTGCTCGGCCGGGCCCTCGACGATGAAGTCGGCCCAGGTCTTCTCGACGAGCGTCACGTGCTTCACGAGGCCGCCGAGGCAGAGCGCGCTGGCGGTCGGGGTGGCCGCTGCCTGCTCGTCGGTCAGGTCGCGCACGGTGAACCGGAAGAGGTCGCGGTGCTTGGTCAGGAGGTCGAGGAGGTCGTCGCGTTCTGTGGTCATGCCACGACTCTAGGAACGCAACAGGTCAGGATCTGTCCTCAATGAGAGGCGACCTGGGCGGAGTTCTTCGAGACCCGCAACGAGGAGGTGTCGACCGCGACGAACGCCGACGCGGGGATGCCTTTGAGCTCCTCGATCAGCCGCTCCGGCCAGTGCCGGTTCTGCTCGCCCTGGAAGAACCACGGCGACCCGTTGTCGGCGAGCACGAGGCCGTAGGTCTTCATCGCCCGCACCACCGCGACGGTCGCCGGCGAGAGGCCCGCGGTCGAGAAGCCGGCCTTCAGCCGGAACCGGGCACCCATCGGCGGGAAGGCCTGGCTGGCGCGCGAGCCGGCGTCGTGCCGGGCCGGCCAGAGGTGGTGCCGGCTGGTCACGTCGGTGGTGAACCGGATCGCGTGGTCGACCCGGCCCGCCTTCACCTCGGCCCAGCGCAGCAGCCCCGGCAGGATCGGCAGCCCGGCGGCATCGGCTGAGGTCCAGCCGTCGGGGCGCAGCGCGTTGGAGCGCAGCGACCACACCGCCCCGGAGCCCGCCACCCAGCGACCTCCGCTGGTCCGGGTGTTCCAGGTCTCGTAGAGCTTGCAGGCACCTCGGTCGACGACGACCGTGTGCTTGTCGCCGTCCGAGCCGCGGCCGCCCTCGACCCGGGTGTCCTTGCCGAGCGGGTAGCGCACCCGATCGCTCTCGTCGGCGTAGTCGAAGCGCACCCGCACCTTCGCGTGCGACGGCTTCACGACCGTGACCGGGATGCCGTAGGCGGGCCCGTCCCCGTACGACGGCCCGAAGTCGGGGTGCAGGTCGCGGTCGGTGGACATGTGCGAGAGCCACTGCCGGCTGCGGGCGTGGACGGGCAGTCCGCTGACGTCGGCGTTCCACCAGTTGTCCACCGGGAAGACCCGGCAACCGCCCACGGCGCGCTCCACCGGCGCCGGTTGCGCGGCTGCGTTCGGGACCACCACCAGCGCAGTGCTCACCAGCAGGAGGACGATCAGTCGTCGCATCCGACGACGGTACTACCGCTTGCGCTTCTCCCGCGGCCGCTGCTGCAGCACGATCGGGGTCCCGACGAAGCCGAACTCCTCGCGCAGGCGGCGCTCGATGAACCGCTCGTACGACGCGTCGAGCTTGCCGCTCGTGAAGAGGACGAACGTCGGCGGCGCGGTCGAGGCCTGGGTGCCGAAGAGGATCCGCGGCTGCTTGCCGCTGCGGACCGGGTGCGGGTGCTCGGCGACCAGGCGACCGAGGAAGCCGTTGAGGGCACCGGTCGAGATCCGGGTCTCCCACCCGGCGAGCGCCTTGTCCAGCGCGGGCACCAGCCGGTCGATGTGCCAGCCGGTGCGGGCCGTGAAGTTGATCCGCGGCGCCCACTGCACCTGCACGAGCTCACGCTCGATCTCGCGCTCGAGGTAGTAGCGGCGCTCCTCGTCGACGAGGTCCCACTTGTTGAAGGCGATCACCAGGGCGCGGCCGGCCTCGCGGACGGTCTGGAGGATGCGGACGTCCTGCTCGGAGATCGACTGCTCGGCGTCGAGCACGAGGACGGCGACCTCGGCGCGGTCGATCGCGGTCGAGGTCCGCAGCGACGCGTAGTACTCGTGGCCCGACGCCTCCTTGACCCGCTTGCGCAGGCCGGCGGTGTCGATGAAGCGCCAGACCTCGCCACCGAGCTCGATCAGCTCGTCGACGGGGTCGACGGTCGTGCCGGCGACGTTGTCGACGACGACGCGCTGCTCCCCCGCGAGCTGGTTGAGCAGCGACGACTTGCCGACGTTGGGCTTGCCGACGATCGCGACGCGACGCGGTCCGCCGACCTCGCCCAGCCGCTCGGGCGGGGGCTCGGGCAGGGCGGCCAGCACGGCGTCGAGCATGTCGCCCGATCCGCGGCCGTGCAGCGCCGACACCGGGAACGGCTCACCGAGCCCGAGGTTCCACAGCCCGTAGGTCTCCGCCTCGGTGCGCTGGTCGTCGACCTTGTTGGCGGCGAGCACGACGGGCTTGCCGGAGGCGCGCAGGATCCGCACGACCGCCTCGTCGTGATCGGTGATCCCGACCGTGGCGTCGACGACGAAGAGCACGGCGTCGGCGAGGCGTACGGCGATCTCGGCCTGCGCGGCGATCGAGGCGGCGAGGCCGCGGGCGTCCGGGTCCCAGCCGCCGGTGTCGACGACGGTGAAGGCGCGCCCGCTCCAGTTGGCGTCGTAGGACACCCGGTCCCGGGTCACGCCCGGGATGTCCTCGACGACGGCCTCGCGCCGACCGATGATCCGGTTGACGAGGGTCGACTTGCCGACGTTGGGCCGACCGACGACGGCGAGGATCGGGACCGGCCCGGTGTCCTCAGCCACGCCCTCCGCTGCATCGAGGGGGGCCGGGTCGTGCTCGGTCATGGTGCTCCTTCATCGGTGACCCCGGTGGCGGGGTCTGGATCTACGTCAGTGGGCGGCAGCGGACCCGGGAGCTCCCGGCCGGTCGACGCGCGCGCCCGGTCCAGCTGGACCAGCATGTGCTCTCGGAGCAACAACGAGGCCTTCTCCACTTGTTCCCGGGTCCGGGGCCAGGGCACGGCCTCGAGCCGGTAGGCCTCGCCGAAGACGACGTCGACGACCGCCCCCCGCTTCGGCAGCGAGCCGCTGGTGCCGCCGGGCTCGCGGCTGCCGAGCGTCGTCACGGGTACGACGGGGGCTCCGGAGACCAGCGCGAGGTAGGCCGCACCGCGGTGGAACCGCTCGAGGTCCCCGGCGCCGCGGCTGCCCTCGGGGTAGATGCCCACCACCCGGCCGTCGCGCAGCGCCTTGAGACAGGTCTTCACCGCGCGCGGGTCGGTGTTGAACCGGTCCAGCGGGACCTGCCCCGACGCCCACAGGAACCGCCCCATGAAGCCCCGGAACATCTCGATCTTGGTCAGCACGTGAGCGGGACGGGGCGCGAAGATCGCGAGCAGCGGACCGTCGATGACGCCGACGTGGTTGGAGGCGAAGATCACCGGCCCGGTGGCCGGCACGTGGGCGGCGTCGTGCACCTGCACGTCGTACCGCCGACGGATGACCCAGCGCGCGAGCGGCCGCAGCGTGTGGAGCAGGAAGCGCGGGGCGCCCTTGACCTGGTCGCTGCGGGGTCGCTCGAGGTGCGGGTCGGTCACGGGTGTGCCCCCACGTCCTCGACGAGGGCCACGACCAGGCCGATGACCTCGTCGAGGGTGTACGGCGTGGTGTCGATGTGCACCGCGCCGTCGGCCATGGTCAGCGGGGCCGTCGCCCGGCCGGAGTCGATCTTGTCGCGGGCGAGCAGCGACTCCTGCGTCGCGGCGACGTCGGCGCCACCCTGCTCGGCGGCCCGGCGGACGGCGCGGGCGGCGGCGTCGGCGCTGATGTAGAGCTTCACGGGAGCGTCGGGGACGACGACCGACCCGATGTCGCGGCCCTCGACGACGATGCCGCTCTCGGCGGACTCGGCCGCGATGACGGCGCGCTGGAGCTCGAGGAGACGGGAGCGGACCTCGGGGACGGCGCTCACCGGCGACACGGCCGCGTTGACCTCGTCGCTGCGGATCGCGGTCGCCACGTCGACGCCGTCGACGGTGATCGTCGGCGCCAGCGGGTCGGTGCCGGAGACGATCGCGGGCTCGGCGCAGCGAGCGGCGACCGCTGTCGGGTCGTGGACGTCGACGCCCGCGCGCAGCAGCCACCACGTCATCGCGCGGAACATCGCACCCGTGTCGAGGTAGCGCATCCCGAGCCGGTCGGCGACGCCGCGCGAGGTGCTCGACTTGCCCGATCCGGAGGTGCCGTCCACGGCGACGACAAGACCAGGGGCAACCGAGCGCGCAGAGCTGTTCACGGGGCCGCAGCCTACCGGTGTGTCACCCAACCGCGGGATTCGAGCGACGCGAGCAGGTGCTCCGCCCGGGTCTCGTCGACGAGCAGCTCCACGAGACCGACCTCGCGGCCCAGGTCGTGGTCGATGTGCACGTCCTCGATGTTGACGTCGCTCTCCCCCGCCGCGGCGAAGAGCCGGGCCAGGACGCCGGGCTCGTCGGGCACGGAGACGAACACCGAGGCGGTCGGTCGCACCGGCCCGCCGTGCTTGCCCGGGATCGCCCGGGTGCCGTCGACGCCGCGCTCCAGCAGCTCCCAGAGCCGGGCCCGGTCGGCGTCGGTGAGGGCGCTGATCATGGCGTCGAGCCCGACCCGCACCTCGGCGAGCAGCTCGACGACCGCCGCCGAGTTGGCGGCCACGATCTGCCCGTAGAGCTCCGGGCTCCCACCCGCCACCCGCGTCACGTCGCGCACGCCCTGGCCCGACAGCTTCAGGTAGTCGGCGGGCGCGTCGGCGAGCCGTCCCGCGGCCAGCGACGCCAGCAGGTGCGGCACGTGCGAGGTCCGGGCGACGGCGCGGTCGTGGTCCTCCGGGCTGAGCCGCACCACCACGGCGGCGCACAGCTCGGCGAGCTGCTCCACGAGCGCGACCCCGTCGGGGTCGGCGTCCGGGTGCGGCGCCACGGCCCACGGGCGGCCCTCGAACAGGTCGGCGGTCGCAGCCAGCGGGCCGGAGCGCTCGCTGCCGGCCATCGGGTGCCCCCCGACGTAGCGGCGTACCCCCGGTTCGCCGGCCACGGCCGCGAGCGGGCCGGTCTTGACGCTGCCGACGTCGGTCACGACGGCGTCGCTGTCACGCAGCGCCTGGGCGATGGCCGCGCCGAGGTGGTCGGGCGGCACCGCGACGACGACGAGCTGGGGCCGGTCGCCCTCGACCCGGGGCCGCCCGGCGCCGAGCGCGGAGGCGGTGCGCACGTGGTCGGCCGAGACGTCGGTCAGCAGCACGTCGAGCCCGGCCCGGCGGCACGCGAGCGCGACCGAGGTGCCGAGCAGGCCGACACCGACGACCTCGACAGGTCCGACCAGGCCGTCACTCATCGTCGGGCACCGCTCGCACCCGGGTCAGGTCGCGGCGCAGCGCTGCGGCTCCGTGCAGGTAGACGTGCGTGATGTCGGCGCGCGGGAGGTCGGTCTCGACGTGCGCCATCATCCGCACGACGCGCGGCATCGAGCCCTCGATCTCCAGCTCGCGCGCGCAGATCAGCGGCACGTCGCCGAAGCCGAGCCGCCGCGCGGCGTACGCCGGGAACTCCGAGTGCAGGTCGGAGGTCGCAGTGAAGATCACCGAGATGAAGTCGTCGACCTCGAGCCCGTTGGACTCCATGACGTCGGTGACCATCTCCGCCACACGCTCGAGCATGTGGTCACGCACGTCCTCGTCGAGCTGGGTCGCTCCTCGCACTGCCCTGACTGCCACGCGGGCAACACTATCGAGGCTGGTAGCTCCCGAAGGACCAGTGGTTGCCCTCTGGATCCTCGACGCTCCCGCCGCGGCCGCCGTAGTCCTGGTCGACCATCTCCCGCACGACCGTCGCGCCGGCCGCGACGGCGCGGTCGAACACGCCGTCCGGGTCGTCCATGACGAGGTACGCCGCGGAGCCGCCGGCGTTGCCGACCGCACCGTCGGGGCGCTCGCTGCCGAACATCAGGCCGCCTCCCCCGTCCGGCCAGAGCCACTCGGCGTGGACGACGGTGCCCGGGTCGGTCTCGTCGCGGTAGGTCGCGTGCTCGACGAAGCCGATCACGCTCAACCACGCGATCATCCGGTCCGCGTCGCGGAAGGTCATGGTGTGCCAGAGGCGGATGTCCGCTGCGTTGCTCATGCCCTCATCGTCACGGCTCGGCGCGGCCCAGGTCTTGAAGGAACGGGAACTCCTCGCGCAGCCAGGTCGTCGGCGGGCAGCCGGCCAGATCGACCCACTCCCGGCTGAGGTGCGCCTGGTCGGCGTACCCGCAGTCGTGGGCGACCGCCGCCAGCGGGCGGCGCCCCAGCTGGGCGCGCGAGCGCTCGAAGCGCCCGACCCGGCGGACCTCCTGCGGCGTCAGCCCGCACTCGCGCCGGACCAGGGTCGCGAGGTGCCGGCGGCTGTAGCCGACGTCGTCGGCGACCTGCTGCACCGTCGCGCCGCGCGTCAGGCCGGCCAGCGCCCGGCCGACCTCGGCCCGGGCGGCCGGCGCGCCGCGGTGGGCGAGCTCGGCGAGGAGCGCCCGCGCGACGAGGGTCGCGCGCAGGTCGGCCGGGCACTCCGCCAGGCGCTCGGGCAGGTGCCTCAGCCGGGGCGCCACCTCGGCGAGCTCGAGCATCTCCCCGGACAGCTCGGCGGCCGGCAGGCCGAGGAGCGCCCGGGCGCCGATCGGGGTCAGACCCAGCTGGACCCCGCGCTGGTGTCCGTCATGGTGGATCTCGGCGGGCCGGGCGTGCAGGCCGGACACGCTCGACCACCGCGTCTCCCGGCTGGAGGGCACGCCGCGCCAGCCCACGTCGAGCGGGTCCCCGACCGGGAGCACGAGGGTGAGCGTCGTCGACGGCAGCCCCCGGTGCACGCCGGGCGCACCGAGGTCCACGTCGTACGCCGTCAGGGAGGCGACGTACGGCGCCAGCGCGGGCGCGACCGGGGCCATGTGACCCACGCTACGACGAGGTGCCCGCAGGGGTGAGCCGCGAACGCCACCAATCCTGTAGACATCTGGGGTGACCACGATCGACGACCCCCCGATCCTCGCCGTCAGCGACGAGCTGGTCGGCGCGACCCGCGTCGTCCGCTGCGCCGGCGAGATCGACCTCGCCACCGTGCCCCAGCTCCGCGACCGGGTCAGCCGGCTCCAGGTCGACGGCCCGCCGCACCTGGTGATCGACCTGACCGGGGTCACCTTCATCGACTCGCTGGGCCTGGGCGCGCTGATCGGCGCGCACAAGCGGGCGCGGGTGCTCAAGGGGTCGCTGGTGCTGGTGCCCAGCGAGGCCGCGACCCGGGTGTTCGCCGCGACCGCGCTCGACCGGGTCTTCGAGCTCCGGGCGTCCGTCGACGAGGCCCTCGCGGGCTAGGGTGCGTCTCCTTATCCGGCGCCGTCGCGAGCAGGATTTCGCGCCGTATCTGGCAAGGCGGAGGTGCGAAGGCGGGACGGAGTCCCGTCGAGTCGCCGACAACGCGGCCAGATCGGATGCGAAAGCCTGCGTAGCAGGCGCTCCCGGATAAGGAGCCGTGCCCTAGAGCTGGGTGCTGTCGAGCAGCTCGCCGAGCTCGTCGAGCGTGAGGTCGCGCATCTCCCCCGACAGCAGCCCGCGCAGCACGACCGGGCCGAGCTGGGTGCGGGTGAGACGGCGCACCGGGTAGCCGATGTGGTCCATCAGCCGCCGCACGATCCGGTTGCGGCCCTCGTGGATGACGATCTCGACGATCGACTTCTCCTTGCCGGCCTCGATGATCCGCGCCTTGCTCACCGTGACCGGGCCGTCGTCGAGCGTCACGCCCTCGAGCAGCTGCTTGAGGGTGCGCCGGTAGATCTCGCCCTCGACCTCGGCGACGTACGTCTTGTCCACCTCGTACGACGGGTGCGCCAGCCGCTGCGCGAAGTCGCCGTCGTTGGTGAGGATGATCAGCCCGGCCGTGTCGGTGTCGAGCCGGCCGACGTGGAAGAGCCGCTCGGGACGGTCCGCGACCAGGTCGCCGAGCGAGCGCCGGCCCTCCGGGTCGGACATCGTCGAGACCACGCCCCGGGGCTTGTTCAGCACCAGGTAGACCTTCTCGGAGACCGGCGGCAGCCGCTTGCCGTCGACACGGATCACCGCCGTGCGCGGGTCCACCTTGGTGCCGAGCCGGGTGACGACCTCGCCGTCGACCTCGACCTTGCCGTCGAGCATCAGCTCCTCGCACTTGCGGCGGGACGCGACGTTCGACATCGCGAGCAGCTTCTGGAGCCGGATCAGCCCGTCGTCGTCGGTCTGGATCTCGCTCACGTGGGCTCGGTCCCACCGTCGGGCTCGGTGCCGTCGCCGCTGTGCGGCGAGGGGTGCCCCTCGGGAGCCGGCTCGCTCAGCACCGGGGCCGGCGCGACCATCTCGGCGAGCTCGTCCTCGAGGTCGGCCATGTCGGGCAGGTACGGCGCGAGCTCGGGCAGCTCGTCGAGCGAGGAGACACCGATCCGCTCCAGGAAGTAGCCGGTCGTGCGGTAGAGGTTCGAGCCGGTCTCGTGGTCCTGGCCTGCTTCTTCGACCAGGCCCCGGTTGAGCAACGTGCGCATCACGCCGTCGACGTTCACGCCACGGATCGCGGAGACCCGGGCCCGGGAGACGGGCTGCTTGTAGGCCACGACCGACAGCGTCTCGAGCGCCGCCTGGGTCAGCCGGGCCTGCTGGCCGTCGAGGATGTAGCCCTCCACGACCGCGGCGAACTCCTCGCGCGTGTAGTAGCGCCAGCCGCCGCCGACGTTGCGCAGCTCGAAGCCGCGCACCTGCTCGTCGTACTCGGCGGCGAGCGCGCCCAGGGCCTCGGTGACCTCGGCGACCGGGTAGCCCACCGCCGTGGCCAGGCTGACCGTCTCCATCGGCTGGTCGGCCACCATCAGCAGCGCCTCCAGCGAGGGCCGGAGCGCGGCGAGCGGCACCGCGATCGTCTCGTCGGCCTCGGTCGTCACCTGCGACTCGGTCTCCGTCTCAGTCATCGTCGTTCTCCTGCTCCAGCGCTTCTCGTACGTCGGCCACCTCGGTCTGGGCCTCGGGCGGTGCTCCGTCGAACTCGTCGGTGACCAGCTCGTCCACGTCGGTGTCGTCGTCCCCGGTCCACCGTACGGTCAGCTCGCCGAGCGGGGTCACCTGCTCGAAGCCGACCGCGCCCTCGCGGAACAGCTCCAGCAGCGAGAGGAACCGGGCGACCGTGGTCAGCCGGCCGGGCGAGTCGCCGCACAGCGCGCGGAACGTCATCGACCCGCTGCGCCGCAGCCGCTCGACGACCAGGGCCGCCTGCTCGCGCACGCTCACCTTGGCCGCGTGGATGTGGTGCAGCGACAGCTCGAGCACCGGCTTGGGCTCCAGGGCCTTCGCGGCGAGCTGCGCGAACTGGTCGAGCCCGATCCCGATCAGCACCTCGGGCAGCAGCCCGGCGTACCTCTCCTCGAGGCCGACCGCGCGCGGGTGCCGCTTGGACTCGGCCGCGAGTCGCTGCTCGAGCACGGACGCGACCTGCTTGAACGCCTTGTACTGCATCAGCCGGGCGAAGAGCAGGTCGCGCGCCTCGAGCAGCGCGAGGTCCTCCTCGTCCTCGACGTCGCCCGACGGCAGCAGCCGCGCCGCCTTGAGGTCGAGCAGCGTCGACGCCACCAGCAGGAACGACGTCGTCTGCTCGAGGTCCCAGACCGGCCCACCGGCCTTCACGTGGGCGATGAACTCGTCGGTCACCTTCGACAGCGCGACCTCGGTGATGTCGAGCTTGTGCTTGGCGATCAGGTTGAGCAGCAGGTCGAAGGGACCCTCGAAGTTGTCCAGGTGCAGGGCGAACTCGGGGGCGGAGACCGGCGTGGTCTCCCCCGCCACGACGGTGGCGCCGGGCTCCTGGATGTCGGCGGTCATCCCTCGGTCAATCGACGGACGAGGGCGCTGTCGTCACCGTTGGCCTCGAAGTCGGCGAGCACCATCGCGATCGCCTCGCGCACCAGGCGTCCCCGGTCGACGGCCAGGCCGTGCGAGCGGCGCAGGCCGAGCCGGGCGTGCTCGATGTCGAGCAGCTCGTCGGACGTCACGTAGACCGTCATCTTCTCGTCGTGCCGCACCCGTCCGCTCGGCTTCTTCGGCGCGGAGGTCTCCTCCTCCGCAGCCGCGGGCGCCGGGTCGGCGGGCGCGGCCTCGACGGAGGACGGCTCCGCGCCCTGCGCCGTACGGCGGAAGAGGTCGTCGGCCGCGGGCAGGCTCACTCGTCGGGCCAACGAGCCAGCACCTCCTTGGCCAGCTGACGGTAGGAGTCAGCGCCGGCGGAGCTGGAGGCGTACGCCGTGATCGGCTCGCCCGCCACGGTCGCGTCGGAGAACTTCACGGTCCGCCGGATCACGGTGTGGAAGACCGTGTCGCCCCATGCCTGGACCAGCCGCTCCATGACCTCGCGGCTGTGCAGGGTGCGGCCGTCGTACATCGTGCCGAGCACGCCGTAGATCTCGAGCTTGGGGTTGAGCCGCTCGCGGACCTTGTCGATGGTCGTCTTGAGCAGGGCCACGCCGCGCAGCGCGAAGTACTCGCACTCCAGCGGGACGATGACGCCGTCGGAGGCCGTCAGCGCGTTGACCGTCAGCAGGCCGAGGGAGGGCTGGCAGTCGATGAGGATGACGTCGTACGTCGCGAGCGCGGGCTCGAGCACCCGCTGCAGGGTCTGCTCCCGGGCCACCTCGTGCACGAGCTGCACCTCGGCGGCGGACAGGTCGATGTTGGACGGCAGCAGGTCCATGCCGTCGATGCCGGTCTTCACGACGACCTCGTCGAGGGTGACGTCGCGGTCCATCAGCAGGTTGTAGATGCTGAGGTCCATCTCGTGGGGGTTGAGCCCCAGCCCGACCGACAGCGAGCCCTGCGGGTCGAAGTCGACCAGCAGCACCTTGCGGCCGTACTCGGCGAGCGAGGCCCCGAGGTTGATCGTCGTCGTGGTCTTGCCGACGCCCCCCTTCTGGTTGCACATCGACACCACGCGGGCGCGGCCGTGGGTGGCCACCGGTCCTGGCTCGGGCAGGTCGGGCATCGGACGCCCGGTGGGTCCGAGCTTCGGCTCGGCACCCGCGGGGCGCTCGAAGGGCAGGGGGTCGGACACGGGCAGCTCATCTCGCGGATCGGGGGAAGGCAGGCTGTCGGGAAGGTGGGGCGTGCGGATCTGGGGCGGCATCTCGCCGGCAGCGGACGGTCCTCCGAAGGTCCCACCTGAGCTCATCCGACGCTCCTCCCCGACTTGTCGACACGGCGACTTGTGGTCGACTTCCGGCGAGCCTAGGACCGCCCTCCGACAGCGACAACAGTGGGGCGGAAACCCCCAAGCAGACTGGGAAATCTGTGCACTCGGGCCCGCGTGGGTGCACAGGGCAGGTGTCGCCTGTGCACTTACCTGTGGAGGAGATCCTCGTACTCGGGGTGCTTGCCGATCCAGCTCTTGATGAAGGGACACAGCGCCAGCACCTCGTGTGTGCCGGTCGCGCGCACGTCGTCGAGCGCGTAGCGGGCCAGCGCCGAGCCGACGCCGTGGCCCTCGAACTTCGGGTCCACCTCGGTGTGCGTGAAGATCACCAGCCGGTCGGTCAGGTCGTACGCCGCGAAACCGGCCAGCTCCCCGTCCAGGTGCGCCTCGTAGCGGTGCTCGGCGGGGTTGTGGGAGGTCTCGACGTCGGCCATGGGCCCAGCCTACGGGCGGGTCACCAGGTGCAGCCGTCGCCCGGACGCTCGCCGATGTTGTGCATGCCGGTGATGTCGCCGGCGCCGAACCGGTAGTTGAGCGACGTGGCGACCGGGGCCATCACCTCGCGGCTGCCCGGGTCGGACGCCGCGTGGCCCAGGCCCATGGCGTGCAGCGTCTCGTGCATCATGATCTGGCCCCAGCCGGACCCGTCGAAGCCGGACGCGACCTGGGAGGCGCCCTTGTCCAGCGTCAGGTAGCCGTTGGCCATCCGCCAGTCGACGTCGAGGGCGGCCGCCCCCTGGCTGGTGGCGTAGCCACCGCCCACCCCGACGGTCGATCCCTGGAGGTCGTCGTACTGGGCCGCGCTCGCCCACGACACGAAGAGGTCGGCGTCGTCCGGGAAGGTCGGGTGGTTCTGCCCGCGGTAGCTGAAGGAGCTGGTCCCGACGTACTTGAACTTCAGCCCGGAGACACCGGAGATCTTCGCGATCGCCCGGGTCACGTCGGCGCGCGCGTCGTAGGCCTCGCCGTCGGGGTTGTACCGCCACGTGATCACGGTGCAGGGGTCCCACCGGACGCTGTCCTTGCCGAACAGCGAGGACCAGTCGTTCTTGGACCCGGCGGCGTCGTACCCGTTGGGCAGCGCCTCGGCGGCGTCGTAGTCGTCGGTGCCCGGGACCGTCGGCCCGGTGCCGCCGGTGCCGCCGGAGCTGCCAGAGGTCTTGGTGACCTTGACCTTGAGGCTGCCGGTGACGAGCCCGCGGAGACCGCCCGCCGCCGGCGCCTGGGCCCGGAAGACGCGGGTGGCCGCCGTCGTGCCGGCCGGCAGCCGGAACGCGAAGCTGCCGGTGCGCGCCGACCTGGTCCGGGCGACCACCTTCCAGCGACCGCTGCGCTTCTCGGCCAGCTGCACCGCGCGCGGCTTCTTTGCCACGACGACGTCGCCGGCGAACCGGATCGCGGTCCCCGTCCTGGCCGTCTTGGGCGCGCTGACGACGATCGGCGACGCCTTCCGGAGCTGGACGGCGTCCTGCCCGGAGGTCGGGTCGGCGGCGGGCGCCGACGGGGTCGAGCCCAGCAGCGTCACGACGGGGGCCAGGGCGGCCACCGCGACGAGGGCGCGCCGGACGGAGAACATGAGGGTCACGCTGCCATCGATCGGCAGGCGTCGCTGCCAGTTGCGTGAAACTGCGACTTCCGCCGCGCGGCCACCTAGACTTGCGGGGTGCAACGGTGGGGGGCCGTTCGGCTCGTGCTATCGGGGTTGCTCACGGGGGGCTTGATCGCGTCCGGGGTGACCCCTGTCGACGCGCGCTCGCACCAGCCGCACCGCGTGAGCGTCACGGCCGAGGTCGGTCCGGCCACGGTGCCGGTCGGCGAGCCGGCGACGCTCTCGGCCCGGCTCCGCCCGGCGCAGAAGGGCGTGCGCCTGCTGGTCCAGCGTCGCGCCACCGGACGGTGGGTGACCCTGGCCCGTCCCCGGACCGACGCCGCCGGGCGCGTCGCCGTGCGCCTCTCCACCGCGACCGTCGGCGTGCAGCAGCTCCGGGTGCTGCGCGGCTCCCCGCGTCCCGCACTGCGAGCGGTCTCGCGGCCGGTTACCGTCACCGTCGTGACCACGTCCAGCTGCACGCCCCGGGTCGCCCTCGTCGACCAGCAGGCAACGGACGGGGCGCGCTGCCTGGCCGCCCGCCTGGACCGCTGGCAGTCGGCGTCCGCCATGGGTGCCGGCCAGCAGCTCAACGTCTCCAACAGCGAGTACGCCGCCCCGCTGACAGCACTCGGCGCCCGGCCGGTCCACGTCGTCGGTCTCGACCTCAGGGAGCTCGTCGACAGCGAGGGCTACGGCTTCGCCGTACGCCCTCTCGACTACCTCAGCGGGCTGGCCCAGGAGGGCGCGGTGCTGAGCGTCTCCTGGCACCCGGACAACCCCTGGACGGCCGGGCCCTACAACGACCCTCGTCCTGCGAACCTCGACCAGCTCTTGGCCGACACCCCCGCCGCGACGGCGTTCTGGGCCGACTTCGACGCCGGCATGCAGCTGTTCGAGGCGCTCCAGGACCAGGGTGTCGCCGTCGTCTTCCGGCCGCTGCACGAGGCCAACGGCGACTGGTTCTGGTGGGGGCACCCGGAGGCCGCGACCTACCGCGCGCTCTGGTCGGCGATGCAGGCCCGCGCAGCGGGCCTCGGCGTGCACAACGTGCTCTGGGCCTACAGCTTCAACGCCGACACCGGGACCAACACGACGGCACCGGTCGGGCTGCTGCCGACGCGCGTCGACCTCGCCGGCATGGACAGCTACAGCCGGCCGGGCGAGGCACTGCCGACGACGGGGTACGCCGCGGTCGCCGCGAAGGTCCGCCGGATGACGTTCACCGAGGTCGGCCCCTACGAGACCCACGACGCGTCCTGGGACCCGGCAGCCGTCACCCGCGCCGCGCGGAGCCTCGCGAACCCGCCGATGTGGTCGATGTTCTGGTTCGACGACGGCACCGGCGTCAAGCAGCTGTCCTCGCTGACGCACGGCCGGTCCTGGCTCGACTCGTGCCGCAGCGGGTTCTGCTCCGTCGACTGACCCTGTTCACCGCGTCCTCGCCCCGACGTCACCTGGCCCCGTTTCGATCGAGGCATGACTTCTCGGATCATGCTCGGCGCCGTCGGCGCCGTCCTCACCCTGCCCCTGCTCACGGTCGCGCCCGCCCAGGCGCACGACCACCACGACCACGGCACGCGCCACGGTCACGGCCACCACGCGGTCCCGCAGGTCTTCGGCCACCGCGGCGCGTCCGGCTACCGGCCCGAACACACGCTCGCCTCCTACCGCCTCGCGATCGAGCTCGGCGCCGACTACGTCGAGCCCGACCTGGTCTCCACCAAGGACGGCGTCCTGGTCGCCCGCCACGAGAACGAGATCAGCGGCACCACCGACGTCGCCGACCACCCGGAGTTCGCCGACCGCAAGGCGACCAAGGTCATCGACGGCCGCCCGGTCACCGGTTGGTTCACCGAGGACTTCACCCTCGCCGAGCTGAAGACCCTCCGCGCCAAGGAGCGGCTCCCCCAGGTGCGTCCCGAGAACACGGCGTACGACGGCCGCTTCGAGGTCCCGACGTTCGCCGAGGTGCTCCGCCTCGTGCAACGCGAGGAGCGCCGCACCGGCCGCACCATCGGCGTCGCGCCGGAGACCAAGCACCCGTCGTACTTCGACTCGATCGGCCTCTCCCTGGAGGAGCCGATGCTGCGCACGCTGGACCGCTTCGGGCTCGACTCGAAGCGCGACAAGGTCGTCATCCAGTCCTTCGAGGTCGGCAACCTGCGCCAGCTCGACCGGCAGACCGACCTGCCCCTCGAGCAGCTCGTCGACGCCGCCGGCGGCCCGTTCGACCAGCCGGGCACGACGTACGCCGCGATGGTGACGCCGAGCGGCCTGCGGTCCATCTCGCGGTACGCCGACTGGGTCGGTCCCAACAAGGACCTGGTGCTCCCCCGCGACCCGGCCACCGGTGCCACCGGCGAGCCGAGCGACCTCGTCGACGACGCCCACCGGGTCGGCCTGAAGGTCGTCGTGTTCACGCTCCGCAACGAGAACCAGTTCATGGCGACCAACTTCCGGATCGGCACCGACCCGAACGCCGACGGTGACATCCACGCGGAGATCACGGCCTTCCTCGACGCCGGCGTCGACGGGCTCTTCGCCGACTACCCGGACGCCGCCGTCGCCGCTCGCGACGACTGGCTCGACGAGCGCGGCTAACCGCCGAGGCGATGCATCGCCACGGTCGAGAGCACCAGCTCCCCGGTCTCGTCGGACGCCTCGACGTCCACGACCCCGTCGATCACCCAGTCGTGGTGGCCCTCGGGGTCGTGGATCGTCTGGCGCACCTGCCACGACGTCCCCGACTCGGTGACCACCAGCAGCGCCGGGCCGTGGGCGTCGGCGTCCGTCAGCACCTCGTCGTGCTCGGCGTAGTACTCCTCGATCGCCTCGTCCCAGGCAGACCGGGTCATCACGACCTCGGCCGGCGGGTCGGTGCGGTCCGCGGCCGAGCGCTCGAGCCGCATCAACCCGTCGAGGTCGTCGCGCGCGACCAGCTCGACGCGACGCCACATCGCGTTGCGGATCATCACCCGGAAGGCGCGGGTCTGCTTGGAGATCGCCCGCGGCGAGGGCGGCGGCTCGTGGTGGGCGACGTCGCTCCGCACGTGGTCCGGGTCGTTGAGCGCCTCCCACTCGTCGAGCAGCGACGAGTCGGTCTGCCGCACCGTCTCCCCGAGCCACTCGACCAGGTCGTCGAGCTCGGGCGTGCGGTGCGCCTCGGGCACGGTCTGCCGCAGCGTCCGGTAGGCGTCCGTGAGGTAGCGCAGCACCAGGCCCTCCGACCTGGCGAGCTGGTAGCGGCTCACGAAGTCGGTGAAGCTCATCCCCTGCTCGTACATCTCCCGCACGACCGACTTCGGGTCGAGCGCGTCCTCCCGGAGCCACGGGTGCCGCTCGCGGTAGATCTCGTACGTCGCGCCCAGCAGCTCGGCCAGCGGCTTCGGCCAGGTGACCTCCTCGAGCATCTGCATCCGCTCCTCGTACTCCAGCCCGTCGGCCTTCATCTCCGCGACCGCCTCGCCGCGCGCGACGTGCTGCTGCTGGAAGAGGATCTGCCGCGGCCCCTCGAGCACCGCCTCGATGACCGACACGATGTCGAGCGTGTAGGTCTCGGCCTCCGGGTCGAGCACGTCGAGCGCCGCCAGCGCGAAGTGCGCCAGCGGCTGGTTGAGCGCGAAGTCCACCGGCAGGTCGACGGTCAGCACGTAGCGGCGACCGAGCTCGTCGACCTCGTCGAGGCGGGTCAGCACGCCCGACCGGACCAGCGACCGGGCCAGCCGCAGCGCCCGTCGGGCCAGCCGCAGCTGCTGACGGCGGTCCTCGTGGTTGTCGGTCAGCAGCCGGCGCATGACGGTGAACGCGTCCTCGTCGCGGGCGAGGACGTTGATCAGCATCGCGTTGTCGACCTTCATCCGCGACACCAGCGGCTCGGGCTGCCCCTCGACGAGCTTGTCGTAGGTCTGCTCGGTCCACACGACGGTCCCCTCGGGCGGCTTCTTGAGCTGCACCTTGGAGTTCTTGCGCCCGGCCGCCTGGCGCTCGGCGATCTTCGCCTTGGCCTTCTCGTTCTCGATGACGTGCTCGGGCGCCTGCACGACGACGTACCCGGCCGTGTCGAAGCCGGCGCGCCCCGCGCGGCCCGCGATCTGCAGGAACTCCCGGGTGCGCAGGATCCGTGAGCGGCTGCCGTCGAACTTCGCGAGGCCGGTGAAGAGCACCGTCCGGATCGGCACGTTGATGCCCACCCCGAGCGTGTCCGTGCCGGAGATGACCCGCAGCAGGCCCGCCTGGGCGAGCTGCTCGACGACCCGGCGGTAGCGCGGCAGCATCCCGGCGTGGTGGACGCCGATGCCGCGCCGCAGGAGCTTGGAGAGGGTCTTGCCGAAGCCCGCGCCGAACCGGAAGCCGGCCAGCCGCTCGCCGATCTCGTCGCGCTGCTCGCGGTCGGCCGCTGCCCAGCCGGCGTTGAGCAGCGAGGTCGCGTGCTCGACGGCGTCCTTCTGCGTGAAGTGCACGACGTACACCGGCGCCTGTCCGGTCGTGACCAGCTCCTCCAGCGTCTCCGCGAGCGGGGTGAGCTGCCACGAGAAGCTCAGCGGCACCGGTCGTACGGCGTCGTCGACGACCGTCGTCTCGCGCCCGTTGCGCCGGGAGACGTCGGCGGCGAGCTCGCTGACGTCGCCGAGCGTGGCCGACATCAGGAGGAACTGGGCCTGCGGCAGCTCGAGCAGCGGCACCTGCCACGCCCAGCCCCGGTCCGGCTCGGCGTAGAAGTGGAACTCGTCCATGACCACGAGCCCGACATCGGCGTGCCGGCCCTCGCGCAGCGCGATGTTGGCGAGCACCTCGGCGGTGCAGCAGATGATCGGCGCGTCCGGGTTGACCGAGGCGTCGCCCGTCAGCATCCCGACGTCGTCGGCGCCGAAGACCTCGCAGAGGGCGAAGAACTTCTCGCTCACCAGCGCCTTGATCGGCGCGGTGTAGAACGAGACCCGGTCCTCGGCCAGCGCCGCCCGGTGCGCCGCCTCGGCGACCAGCGACTTGCCCGAGCCGGTGGGCGTCGCGAGCACCACGTTGTCCCCCGCGAGCAGGGCCAGGATCGCCTCCTCCTGGTGCTCGTAGAGCGTGAGTCCGCGGTCGGCCGCCGCCTGCGTGATGTCGTCGAGGAGGTCAGTCACGGGCCCTCGGATGCGCCGTCGCGAAGACCTCGCGCAGGTTGTCCACGGTCACCAGTGTGTACACCTGGGTGGTCGTCACCGACGCGTGCCCCAGGAGCTCCTGCACCACGCGTACGTCGGCGCCGCCGTCGAGCAGGTGCGTCGCGAACGAGTGCCGCAGGGTGTGCGGCGAGACGTCCTTCGTCACGCCGGCCCGGTCGGCGGCCTTGACCAGCACCGACCACGCCGACTGCCGCGAGAGCCGGCCGCCCCGGGCGTTGAGGAAGAGCGCGCCCCCGTTGGTCGAGCCGGTCGAGACCCCGGCGAGCTCCGGTCTGGCCCGCACCAGGTAGGCGTCGATCGCGTCCCGCGCGAACGACCCGACCGGCACGATCCTCTCCTTGCTGCCCTTGCCGCGCAGCAGCACGGTGCCCTCGACGGCGTCGAGGTCGTCGACGTCGAGGCCGACCGCCTCCGAGATCCGCGCACCCGTGCCGTAGAGCAGCTCCAGCAGCGCCCGGTCCCGCAGCGCCAGCGTCGTCCCCGGCGCACCCGCGACCTCGAGGATCGCCTCGACGTCGGCGAGCGGCAGCGCCTTGGGCAGCCGCTTCGCCGGGGCCGGCGGCTTCACCCCGCTGGCCGGGTCGCTCACGGCGAGCCCGTCCGCGACGGCGAACTTGTGGAAGCCGCGCACGGCCACCACGGTCCGCGCCGCCGACGTCGAGCTCAGCGCCGGGTGGTCGGCGTCGCCCTCGCGCAACCGCACGAGGAAGTCCGTCACCGTCACCTCGGTGACCTGGTCGAGGTCGTCGACCTGGCGCTCCCCCAGGAACGCGACGTAGCGCCGCAGGTCGCGGCGGTACGACGTCAGGGTGTTGGCCGCGAGGCCGCGCTCGACCGAGAGATGGTCGAGGTAGGTCCGAACGGCGCGGACGACGTCAGCCAATGGCACCTTCGAGGCTGACGGCCTCGATCCCCACAGCCGCACCGACCGGCCCGTTGGTGAGCTGTCCGGCGTGCGTGTTCAGGCCCAGCGCCAGCGACCGGTCGTCGCGGCAGGCCTGCGCCCAGCCCTTGTCGGCGAGCGCCACGGCGTACGGCAGTGTGGCGTTGGTCAGGGCGTACGTCGACGTGTTCGGCACCGCGCCCGGCATGTTGGCCACGCAGTAGAACGTCGAGTTGTGCACCTGGTACGTCGGGTCCGCGTGCGTGGTCGCGTGGGTGTCCTCGAAGCAGCCGCCCTGGTCGACCGCGATGTCGACGAGCACCGAGCCCGGCTTCATCTCGGAGACGAGCTGGTTGGAGACCAGCTTCGGCGCGGCCGCGCCCGGGATGAGCACCGCGCCGATCACCATGTCGGCCTCGCGCACCTGCTGCTCCAGCGCGAGCTTGGACGACGCGAGCCCGTGCACGCGGTTGTTGTAGCGCCAGAAGGACATCCGCAGCTTGTCCAGGTCGGTGTCGAGCAGCGTGACGTCGGCACCCATGCCGAGCGCGATGTTCGCGGCGTTCTGGCCCGAGACGCCGGCGCCGATGATGACGACCTTGGCGTTGGCGACACCGCCGACGCCGCCCATGAGCACACCGCGGCCGCCCTGGGCCTTGAGCAGCGAGTAGGCGCCGACCTGCGGCGCGAGGCAGCCCGCCACCTCGGACATCGGGTAGAGCAGCGGCAGGCCGCCCGAGGGCAGCTGCACGGTCTCGTAGGCGATGCCGGTGACCTTGCGGGCCAGCAGCTCCTCGGTGAGCGGCTTGTCGGCCGCCAGGTGGAGGTAGGTGAAGAGGGTCAGCCCCTCGCGCATCCGGTGGTACTCCTCGGCGACCGGCTCCTTGACCTTGAGCACCATGTCGATGCTGCCGTCGGCTCCCCAGGCGGCGTCGGCGTCGGGCACCATCGTCGCGCCGGCGGCGACGTACTCCTCGTCCGGGATCGACGAGCCCACGCCGGCGTCCTGCTGGATGAACACCTCGTGGCCGTGGGCGACCAGCTCGTGCACGCCGATCGGGGTGATCGCCACCCGGTACTCGTGGTTCTTGACTTCCTTCGGGACGCCGACCTTCACCGACTCGCTCCTGTCATCGAAACCGTTGTCTGTGTCCGATCCGGACACTCATTCCGTACTGCAACGACATTATTGCCACGGAATCCGTAGGAGATGTCAAGGGGTGGCGACATCTCAGGCCCGGACTCCGAGCCCTCACACTTCCAGAAGACCCCGAGCCTGCGCCATCAGCAGCGCGATCACGGTGTGCGCGTCCCCGAGGGCACCGTCGACGGCGGCGGCGAGCAGGTCCGCGGCCGGCACCCACCCGGTCTGCATCTCCGCCTCCTCGTGCTCGGCGACGAAGTCGTCGCGGTCCGCGGCCGAGAGCCCGCGCGCGACGAAGTAGTGCAGCAACTCGCCGGAGATGCCCGGCGAGGAGTACGTCGTCGTCAGCGCCGTCCAGTCACTCGCCTCGAGTCCGGCCTCCTCGCGCAGCTCGCGGCGCGCCGCCTCCAGCGGGTCTTCCCCCGCGACGTCGAGCAGCCCCGCAGGCAGCTCCACGAACCGGCGGCCCGCCGGGTGCCGGTACTGCCACAGACAGAACACCCGTTGCTGGTCGTCGACGGCGACGATCACGACCGCGCCGGGGTGCTCCAGGACCAACCGCTTGAACGGCTGGTCGTCGGGGTGCCCGGGTCGCTGCAGCCAGTCGGCGCGGAGCGCCACCACCCAGTCGTCGCGGTGGAGGTCCTCCGACCGGACGACCGGCCACTCCTCGTCCCGGTCGGCGAGCTCGGGCACGTCGGCGCTCAGTCCTCGTCCGCGCGGTGCAGCAGGCTCTCGTCGATCGGGAACCTGAGCTCCTTCTGCCGCGCGATGGCCGCGCCGACCAGCCCCTTGAAGAGCGGGTGCGGACGGGTCGGGCGCGAGCGCAGCTCGGGGTGCGCCTGGGTGGACACGTAGTACGGGTGCACCTCGCGGGGCAGCTCGACGAACTCGACCAGGTTGTCGTCCGGCGAGGTGCCGGAGAAGACCAGGCCGGCCTCCTCGAGCTGGTCGCGGTAGCTGTTGTTGACCTCGTAGCGGTGCCGGTGCCGCTCCTCGATCAGCGCGTCGCCGTACACCTCCCGCGCGATCGTGCCCTCCTTGAGGGCGGCCGGGTAGAGACCGAGACGCATCGTGCCGCCCAGGTCGCCCGCGCCCTCGACGAAGTCGAGCTGCTCGGCCATCGTCGCGATCACCGGCTCCGGGGTGTCCGGGTCGAACTCGGTCGAGCCGGCCTTCTCCAGGCCGAGCTCGGTGCGGGCGTACTCGATCACCATGCACTGGAGCCCCAGGCACAGGCCCAGCGTGGGGATGCCGTGGGTGCGCGCGTAGGTCAGCGCGCCGAGCTTGCCCTCGAGGCCGCGGATGCCGAAGCCGCCGGGCACGCAGATCGCGTCGACGTCGTGCAGGTGCCGCGCCGCGCCCTGGGGCGTCTCGCACTCGTCGGAGGCGATCCAGCGGATGTTGACCTTGGCCTCGTGGGCGAAGCCGCCGGCACGCAGCGCCTCGCCGACCGAGAGGTAGGCGTCCGGCAGGTCGATGTACTTGCCGACCAGCGCGACGGTGACCTCCTCCTTGGGGTGGTGCACGCGGCGGAGCAGGTCGTCCCAGACCGTCCAGTCGACGTCGCGGAAGGGCAGGTCCAGGCGGCGTACGACGTAGGCGTCCAGGCCCTCGCGGTGCAGCACCTTCGGGATGTCGTAGATCGACGGGGCGTCCGCGGCGGTGACGACGGCCTCCTGGTCGACGTCGCACATCAGCGAGATCTTGCGCTTGATCGACTCCGGGAGCTCGCGGTCGGCGCGGCAGACGACGGCGTCCGGCTGGATGCCGACCTGGCGCAGGGCGGCGACGGAGTGCTGCGTGGGCTTGGTCTTCAGCTCCCCCGACGGCCCGATGTAGGGCACCAGCGAGACGTGCAGGAAGAAGACGTTCCCGCGGCCGATGTCGTGGCGCACCTGGCGCGCGGCCTCGAGGAACGGCAGCGACTCGATGTCGCCGACGGTGCCGCCGACCTCGGTGATGACCACGTCCACGTCGGGGCCGCCCATGGCCAGGATGCGGTCCTTGATCTCGTTGGTGATGTGCGGGATCACCTGGACGGTGTCGCCGAGGTAGTCGCCGCGGCGCTCCTTGGCGATCACGCTGGAGTAGACCTGCCCCGTGGTGACGTTGGCGATCTGGCCGAGGTCGGTGTCGAGGAACCGCTCGTAGTGGCCGATGTCCAGGTCGGTCTCGGCGCCGTCGTTGGTCACGAAGACCTCGCCGTGCTGGAACGGGTTCATCGTCCCCGGGTCGACGTTGAGGTAGGGGTCGAGCTTCTGCATCGTCACGCGCAGACCGCGCGAGCGGAGAAGCCGGCCGAGGCTGGACGCCGTCAGGCCCTTCCCGAGGGAGGAGGCGACGCCTCCGGTGACAAAAACATGCTTCGTGGGCGTCCCGTTGTTCACGGAACTCCATGCTACGTCAGGGGGACCGCTCCCGCCGAACCCGACGCACCGAAGGAGCCGCCCGGATTGGTCAGCGACCGGATCAGGGCCAGCGTCGCCGTCACCTGGCCCAGGGCCGTGTCGGCCCCGTCGACGGTCCCGACGGCCTCGGCCGCAGGGTCGGCGCGCAGCGCGACCAGGTCGCCCCCGGAGGCTCCCGCGTCGGTGTCGCCGGCGACCACCACGCCCGTCGCCTTGGCGGCGAGGCCGGTCGTCACCCCCTGGAGGATGGCCGGGTCGACGTGGTCGCCGAGGACGACGAGCACCACGGCGCCAGGCGCCGCCTGCTTGGACGCGTCGACCAGGTCCGCGCCCGCGAGGCTCTCCCGCACGGTGGCGGCGTCGGTCCCCTCCCCGGTCGCCGCGAGGGCGAGCAGCTCGCCGAGCCGCTGGTACGTCGGGGCGTCGGTGTCGGCCACGTCCTTCAGCTGCGTCATCAGCTGGCTGCCCAGCGTGTCCACGAGCGACTTCTGCCCGGGCTCGGTGAGCGCCGGCTGGACGGCGTACGTCGCCGCGACCGCGCCACCGGCCGCCCCGACCTGGGCCGTGAGCGCCGCCGTGGTGTCCGCATCGGCGCCGGGCATCGTCACGACGGTGACGGGGTGGTCGGCCAGGCGCCCGCCGTACAGCGTGGCCGCGGACGCCGTCGCGAACTCGTCGCCGAAGTCGGCACTGCGCTGCGCCTCCTGGACGGGCTCGGTGGTCGCGGCCGCCGCGCGGTCGTCGCGGCCGAGGTCGCTGAGCGGCCCGCCGCCGAGCACGACGCCCACGGCGAGGGCGAGGAAGACGGCGACGAGCGACACGATGTGGTGTCGGTAGGAGATCACGAGAACAGTCCTGTAGCGATGTCGTAGAGGTCGGAGGCCCAGTCGTGGCCGACCGGGGTCACGGAGATGGCGGCCGCGAGGGCGACCAGGCCGGCGACCATCACCACCAGCAGGTGCCAGGGCCGCACCCGGCCCGAGTAGAGGAGCGGTACGGCGGCGCCGTCGACCAGGCGCGGCCCCACCTTCAGCCGCGTCAGGAAGGCGCTGGCCACGCCCGTGCGTTGGCTGTCGAGCAGCTCGGCGAGCGTGCCGCGCAGGCCGACGGCGACGATGACGGACGGGTCGGCGGCATCGGCGACGACCAGGGCCGCGTCGGCGGCGGCGACAGCCGACTCGATCAGGACGGGCCGGACCCCCAGACGGTCCAGCTGCCCGAGAATCGCGGGCGAGCTCCCCCGATCGAGGCGGACCACGACGTCACGCGCGGCACGCAGCGACGCTGCGGACGGCAGCTCGTCGTCGGCGTCCAGCACGACGACGTCGACGCGTACGCCGGTCCGCCGCAGCGCGTCCGCCGCCGTACCCACGGCGATGACGACGGGCCGCTGCTCGCGCAGGAACACCCGGACCCCAGCCAGCTCATGGTCTTGGTCATAGTCGCCCGCGACCACCACGACCGGTCGGCCGGCGATCCGGGTCGCGAGGCGGGGCACCCCGATCCCGTGCAGCAGCACGTCCTGCTCGCGACGCAGGAGCTCCGTGCTGTTGTGCGTCAACCCGGCGAGCTGGGTCGCCAGCCCGGCGCGGGCGCGCTCCATCTCCGCGGCCACCGACTCGGCGTCGAGTACCCGGCCCCGGGCCACCTCGACGTCGTCGACGAGGACGACGCCGTCGTGGAGCCGGATCGCCGCACCGTCGGAGATGGCGCCGAGGGCAGCCGGACCGACACCGTCGACGATCTCGACGCCCGCGTCCGCGAGGAGCTGCGGGCCGAGGTTCGGATAGCGACCCGAGATGATCGCGACCGCGTCGACGACCGCAACGACGCCCGCATCCACCAGCGCCTGCGCGGTGTGCCGGTCCATGTCGAGGTGGTCGACCACCGCGATGTCCCCCGGGCGCAGGCGCGCGACCAGGTCGCGGCTGCGCCGTTCGACCCGCGCGGTCCCGATCGTCCCGGGTGGTGCCTCAACAGGACGCTTCTGAACAGATGACCGCATGACCCGGCCATGGTGCCAAACCACGGGGGCCGATCTCGGCACCCGTTCAGGCTCGGCGCGCCTCCTGTGCCACCTCGAGCAGCTCGCGGGCGTGTGCCAGCCCGGTGTCGGACTCCGCCATGCCCGCCAGCATCCGGGAGAGCTCCCGCTCGCGCTCGCTGTCGTCGAGGACGGTGAGGCCGGAGCTGGTGATCGAGCCGTCGGACGCCTTCTCGACCACGACGTGACGGTCGGCGTACGCCGCGACCTGCGGGAGGTGCGTCACCACCAGGACCTGGGCGGTACGGGCCAGCTGCGCGAGCCGGCGCCCGACCTCGACGGCGGCGGCGCCACCGACGCCGGCGTCCACCTCGTCGAAGACGAAGGTCGGGACCGGGCTGGTGCCTGCCAGCGCGACCTCGATCGCGAGCATCACCCGCGAGAGCTCGCCCCCGGACGCACCCTTGTTGAGCGGGCGGGGGTCGGAGCCGGTGTTGGCGGCGAGCATCAGCTCGATCTCGTCCGCGCCGGTCGAGGTGAACCGGTCGGCCGGGCGCACGTCCACGGTGAACCGGGCGTGCGGCATCGCCAGCAGGGCGAGCTCGGCGGTCACTTCCTCGCCGAGCCTGCCGGCGGCCTCGGCGCGGGCCGCGGACAGGGCCGCGGCAGCCTCGGCGCGCTCGCGGTGCAGCACCTCGCTCGCCGCCCGCAGCTCCTCGATCCGCTCGTCGGTGTTGTCGAGGCTCAGCAGCCTGGTCGCGGACCGCTCGGCCCAGGCCAGCACCTCGTCGACGGTGTCGCCGTACTTGCGGGTCAGCGCCGTCAGCGCCGCCCGTCGCTCGGACACCGCAGCCAACCGGGCCGGATCGGTCTCGATCCGGGTCGCGTACGACGCGACGTCGGCCGCGAGGTCGGAGAGCAGGTAGGTCAGCTCGGCGAGCCGGTCCGCGAGCTCGCCGGCCTCGGGGTCGTGCTCGCGCACGCCGTCGAGCGCCGAACGCGCGGCGTACGCCGTGGTGAGGGCGTCGGGGTGGCCGTCCTCGCTCGACAGCGCCTCACGCGCGGACTCTGCCGCCGTGCGCAGGGTGTCGGCGAAGCCCAGCCGGGTCTCGTCGGCAGCCAGGGTGGCGTCCTCCCCCGGCTCCGGCGAGACCGCCTCGATCTCGCCCAGCCCGAAGCGCAGCAGGTCCGCCTCCTGGGCCCGCTCCCGCGCGGTGGCGACGACCTCCGCCAGCTCGGCCTCGGTCGCCTCGAGCCTGCGGTGCAGGTCGGCGTACGTCGCGAGCAGCCCGGCCAGCGGCGCGCCGCCGAAGCTGTCGAGCGCCTCGCGCTGGGCCCGGGCCTGGAGCAGCCGGTGCTGATCGGACTGGCCGTGCACAGCGACCAGCGGCTCCGCCACCTGCGCGAGCGCCGTCACCGGGACCGAGGCGCCGCCGACGAAGGCTCGGGACCGCCCCTCGGCCGACACGTTGCGCGCCAGGACGACGCGGTCGTCCTCGACCTCGCCGCCGACCTCCTCGACGGCCGCGCCGAAGGCGGCCAGCCCGTCGACGCGCACGACTCCCTCGACGCGGGCGGTCTTGGCACCGGTCCGCACCGCGCCCGTGTCGGCACGCCCGCCGAGCAGGAGCCCGAGCGCCGTCACGATCATGGTCTTGCCGGCGCCGGTCTCACCGGTGATCACGGTGAGGCCGGGTCCGAGCTCGAGCGTGGACGACTCGATCACCCCGAGCGAGGAGATCCGGATCTCCTCAAGCATCGCTCGCCCCGTCCTGGGCCAGCCGGTGGCGTCGTTCGGTCGAGCCACGCCAGCCCTCGACCGGCAGCCCGAACTTGGCGACCAGCCGGTCGGTGAACGGCGCCTCGTGCAGCCGGACGAGCCGCACCGGCATCGCACCTCGTCGCACCTCGATCCGGGCGCCCGGCGGCAGGTCGAACGCGCGACGCCCGTCGGCCCACAGCACCCCGGCGCCGTCGGTGCGCGCCAGGACCTCGACGGCCAGCACCGAGGTAGGCGCCGCCACCAGCGGGCGCGCGAAGAGGGCGTGGGCGCTGATCGGCACCATCAGCAGCGCCTCGACGCCCGGCCAGACGATCGGCCCGCCCGCGCTGAAGTTGTACGCCGTGGAGCCGGTCGGCGTCGCGCAGACCACGCCGTCGCAGCCCCACCGCGAGAGCGGCCGGCCGTCGATCTCGACGACCACCTCGAGCATCCGCTCGCGCGCCGCCTTCTCGACGCTCGCCTCGTTGAGCGCGAACGTCCGGGCGATCACCTCGCCGTCGCGGTGCACCGACACGTCGAGCGTCAGCCGCTCCTCGGCCGTGTAGCGCCGGTGGACGACCGCGTCGATCGTCGACTCGAGGTCGTCGTACTCCGCCTCCGCCAGGAATCCCACGTGGCCGAGGTTGACGCCGAGCACCGGGGTGAGCGTGCCGTGGACCAGCTCGGCGGCTCGCAGGATCGTGCCGTCGCCACCGATCACCAGCACCAGCTCGCAGTCGCCACTGGGATCGGTCGTGGGCGCGAGCTCGACGCCCTCACCACCCGGCTCGAGGCCGAGGTCCTTGGCCTCCGAGGCGAGCAGGCGCACCACGATGCCGTGGGTGCTCAGCGCCTTGGTGAAGGCACGCGCGACCTCCCGGGCGTCGTCGCGCCCGGTGTGCGCGACGAGCAGGACCCGGCGGTCGTCCGCCGCGCCCTTCGTCGCTTCGCTGCTCGTGGTCACGGATCCACCTTCTCACCCGCGACCCCCAGAGGGTCGGCTCCCACCACGGCGCTGTGGATGTCGTCGTCGGAGAGCTCCGGTGATCCACGCCGGAGCCACAGGAAGAACTCGACGTTCCCGGACGGCCCGGGCAGCGGGCTGGTCGCCACGCTCCGCGCACCCCACCCGCGGCGAGCGGCCCCCGCGGCGACCGCCACGACCGTCTCGGCGCGCTGCTCCGGGTCGCGCACCACGCCGCCCTTGCCGAGCCGCTCCTTGCCGATCTCGAACTGCGGCTTCACCATCAGCGCGAGGTCCGCGTCGGGCGCACACACCCCGAGCAGCGCGTCCAGCACCAGCTCCAGCGAGATGAAGGACAGGTCCCCCACGACCACGTCCACCGGGCCGCCGATCAGCTCCGGCGTGAGCTCGCGGACGTTGGTGCGGTCGTGCACGACGACGCGCTCGTCCTGCTGGAGGCGCCAGACCAGCTGGCCGTAGCCGACGTCCACCGCGACCACCTGGGCCGCACCGTGCAGCAGCAACACGTCCGTGAACCCGCCCGTCGAGGCGCCGGCGTCCAGGCAGCGGCGCCCGGTCACCACGAACCCCTGCGGCTCGAACGCCGCCAACGCGCCCGCCAGCTTGTGACCGCCGCGCGACGCGTAGTCGGGACGGTCAGGGTCATCGCTCACCACGATCGCGACGTCGGTGGTCACCCCGGTCGCCGGCTTCGCGGCCGGCGCACCGCCCACCTTCACCCGCCCCTGGGCGATCAGCTCGCTCGCGTGCTCACGCGAGCGGGCGAGGCCGCGGCGTACCAGCTCGGCGTCCAGGCGGAGACGTCGCGGGGGCACGGTCAGGCGGGGTCGGTCGGGGCGTCGGTGTTGTCGAGCGCCCGGCGCAGCTCGGTGTGCGCCGCCTCGAACACGCCGACGTGCTCCTCGAGCGGACGCTCCTCGAGCTCCTCGACGGCCCGGATCACGTCGTCGACGCCGTCGACCCCGGTGCGTACGCGCTCGGGCTCCGGCTGGTCGGTCTCACTCATGCGCCCGAGGCTACCCCGCGGAAGGCGGGGTGACGGCCCCCAGGTCCACCGGTTCACCGGTGTCGTCGAGGTGCTGCCACGCGGTCGCCGCGACCACCCGCCACCAGTCGCCGACGGGGCCGTCCCCGTCCACCTGGAGCCGCCCGTCCGCCACGGTCCCCCGCCAGCCGCCCAGGCGCTGCTCGCCGTGCTCGGTGGTCGGGGCTTCCTGAGCTTCCAGCAGGCCGGCGAGGTCGGGTGCGACGTACGTCGGACGCACCTCCTCCTGCGCCGCCACCAGCTCCGCCAACCCGGTCACGCCTGTCAGCACGAGCAGCGAGTCGAGGTCCGCGCGCCGTGCGCCCTCGATGTCGGTGTCGAGCCGGTCGCCCACCATCAGCGGTCTCTGGCCGCCCACCCGCCGGATCGTCTCGTCCAGCAGCGGACGCTCGGGCTTCCCGGCCACCAGGGGCTCGACGCCGGTGAAGTCACGCAGCATCGCGACCTGCACCCCGTGCCCTGGGGCCACCCCGAACGCGGTCGGGATGGTGTGGTCGGTGTTGCTCGCGACCCACGGCAGCCCGTCGCGGATCCGCACCGCGGCCCGCATGATCGCGTTCCATCGCACCTCGGGCCCGTAGCCCGTCGCGACCGCCACCGCCTCGTCCTCGACACCCACCGGGTCCAGGCCCTCGGACCGCAGGGCCTCCTCGAGCCCGTCGGCGCCGAGGCACACCACCCGGGCGCCGGCCCCGAAGCGGTCCAGCAGCAGCCGCGCCGCCGCCTGCGCCGACGTCACGACGTCCTCGACCTGGGCCTCGACCCCGAGCTCGCGCAGGTGGGAGGCCACGGTCTCGGGTGGGCGCGCGGCGTTGTTGGTGATGAACGCGAGCCGCATCCCCTCCGCGCGCGCCGACGCCAGGTGCTCGGCTGCACCAGGGACGGCGTCCCCACTGATGTAGACCACGCCGTCCAGGTCCAGCATCGCGAGGTCGTAGCCACGACACAGCGGCTCCTCCGACGTGCCGAGCACGGTGCCTCCTCCGGGTCGCGGGTGTGGCCGCACCCTACGATGCTTCGATGGACTCCGGCGTCGTGGCCACCCCCACCCTGGTGACCCGGCCGCTCCGCCTGGAACCGTTCCGGGCCCTGATGCTCGCGCCCAACCGGATCGGGGCGCAGGCCTCGGCCCGTTCGTTCGCCCGCCCGTACAGCGATGTCGCGGCCCGCTTCGCCGCCTGGCGGCGGTCCGGGCAGGTCTCGCAGGACACCGCGCCCGCCCTCTACCTCCACGAGTACACGACCTCAGGGATCACCATTCGCGGGCTGGTCGGTGCACTCGACCTGACCCGGGAGGCGCGGACCCGCGACGAGGTGGCCGTCTTCCCGCACGAGGGCGTCCACACCGCCCAGGCCGCCGAGCTGGCCGACCGGATGGCCGAGATGGCCATGAACCCCGCACCGATCCTCCTCACGCACCGGGCGTCGCCGGACCTGCGGACCCGCCTCCGCGAGCTCCGCCAGCGACCTTCCGACCACCAGTTCACCGACCGGTCCGGGCAGTACCACCGGATCTGGGCGATCCGTGACGCCGACGCGCTCGCCGCGATCGAGGCGGGGCTCATCGAGACCCGCGCACTGATCGCTGACGGCCACCACCGCTACGCCGCGTACGGCCGGCTTCGGGCCGACCACCTCGAGCTCGCGCCGGCCACCGATGCCGGGCTCGCGATGCTCGTCGACCTGGAGGATACGCCACTCTTCCTCGGCGCGATCCACCGCGTGCTCCACGGTGTCTCCCTGCGTGACCTCGAGCCGCTCGGCGATGCCGTGCGACCGGTGGCAGGACCCCAGGAAGCGGTCGCGGCCCTGGCCCCCACCACGGTCGTGGCGACGGACGGTCACCACTGGGCGACCATCTCGCTGCCGCGCACCGACGACCGGCTCACGGTCGAGGTCCTGCACCAGGACGTGCTGCCGGTGCTCCCGACCGCGGGACACGAGCCGCGCTATGCACACTCGGTCGACGAGGCACTGAGCGCGGTCGCCCGGCGCCGAGGACTCGCGATCCTGATGCCGGTCCCCGACGTCGTCGATGTCCTGCATGCCGCCGAGCACGGACGCCTGCTCCCCGAGAAGGCGACCTCCTTCCAGCCGAAGCCGAGCGTCGGAGTGCTCATCCGCTCCCTGCGCGACGAACCAACCGACCGCGGCTGACCTCGACCTCCACCCGGGACGCCGCACCACCGCCGGTCCGGAAGAACCGACGGCGCATCGCGCCTGACACCTCGACCACGTCGCCGGCCTGCCACGACGCCACCGAGCGGCGGGCCCGAGCGCTCCACGCCGCGCACTCGAGCGCGTCGACCGAGGTCCGACCCGAGGCGCCCGCCCGCTGGACGACGACCCGGAAGGTCCACAGGACGTCGCCACTGGGCAGCACCCGTTCCTCCGGTGCCTGTGAGACCCGTCCGACCAGCCGGACCTCGTTCACCGCGGCATCGATCGCGGCTTCGTTCTTCTGCTGTGCTGGCATGCACATCACCTCCACCGACGACGATCCCGAGCGGCACCGACAACGGCGCCAGATCTGGGGAGCATCGGTGGAAAGCCCCGTCACGGGCCGGCCTGTGCACGAAAACTGGCCCGAAATGCGAAACAGGGCCACCCCAGAAGGGGTGGCCCTGTTCGAAAGAATGTCCGGCGGCGTCCTACTCTCCCACAACCTCTCGGTTGCAGTACCATCGGCGCTGAAAGGCTTAAC